>NZ_JADPSA010000029.1 GCF_017347085.1 Nesterenkonia sp. E16_10 | reverse complement strand
CATGCGCTGCGCGTGCCGCGGATCTCGATCGAGCCCGGCCGAGCGATCGTCGGACCCGCCGGGGTCACGCTCTACCGGGTCGGCGTGCAGAAAGACGTCCAGGTCGACGCGCCCGACGGCAGCACCACCTCCAGACGCTACGTGGCCGTGGACGGCGGCATGAGCGACAACGCCCGCGGCGTGCTCTACGACGCCGACTATTCCGCGGTGCTGGCCTCACGCCGGGTGACCGGAGACCACACGCTGTCTCGCATCGTGGGCAAACACTGCGAGTCCGGCGACATCGTGGTGCGAAACGTATACTTGCCGACGGCGACGGCCCGGGATGATCTCCTTGCCGTTCCCGCCACCGGCGCGTACTGCCACTCGCTGTCGAGCAACTACAACTACCTGACTCGACCCGCAGTGGTCGCCGTCGCAGACGGCGCCTCCCAGGTGCTCATCCGCCGAGAGACCGAGCAGGACATGCTCGGGCGCGACACCGGCTTTGCCGCAGGCTGAGACACAGCACGCGCGCAGCGCCGGGAACCGAACAGGCACGAGGGATTGAGGTCATGATGTCCGCAGCAAGGAGCACCGCCGAGCCGCTGAAGATCGGCCTGCTCGGCGCCGGCAACGTCGGCGCCCAGGTCGCACGCACCCTGGTCGAGGGGCGGGCGCTGATCTCCTCGCGCGTGGGGGCCCCGGTCAAGCTGATCGGCGTCGCCGTGCGCGACGTCGAGGCCCCGCGGGACTGGAAGATCCCCGGCGAGCTGCTGACCACCGACGCCGAGGCGCTGGTGGACGAGGCCGATCTGATCATCGAACTGATGGGCGGGATCGAACCTGCCGGCACCCTGGTGGAGCGCGCCCTGCGCGCCGGCACCGCCGTGGTGACCGGGAACAAGGCGCTGCTCGCGGTCCAGGGCGGCAAGCTCAGCCAGGCCGCCGCCGAATCCGGGGCGCTGCTGCGCTTCGAAGCCGCCGTCGGCGGTGCCATCCCGATCCTGCGCCCGATCCAGGAGTCGCTCTCCGGTGACCGGATCACCAAGGTGATGGGCATCGTCAACGGCACCACCAACTACATCCTGGACCAGATGGACTCCACCGGCGCCGCGTTCTACGACGCGCTGCTCGAGGCTCAGCGGCTCGGATACGCCGAGGCCGACCCCACCGCCGACATCGAGGGCCATGACGCCGCCGCCAAGGCCGCGATCCTGGGTGCGCTGGCGTTCCACGCGCCCTTCGACATCCACGACGTCTACTGCGAGGGCATCTCCTCGGTCACCGCCGAGGACATCGAGGCTGCGGCCGCCTCCGGTTACGTGATCAAGCTGCTGGCGATCGTGGAGAAGAACGACGACGGCGCCATCCTGCGCGTCCACCCGACCCTGCTGCCCCGCACCCACCCGCTGGCCAGCGTGCGCGGCGCCTTCAACGCGGTCTTCGTGGTCGCCGAGAACGCCGGAGAGCTCATGTTCTACGGCCAGGGCGCCGGCGGTCTGCCGACCTCCTCGGCCATCATGGGCGACGTCGTCTCCGTGGCGCGCCGGCTGCACAGCGGCCCGGAGCACCCCGGGACCATCGAGACCAACGGCGACTCCCAGTCCGTCCGGGCGCTGCCGGTGGATGAGGCCTACACGCAGTACTACATTGATATGGAAGTCGCTGATCGTGAGGGAGTGATCGCCGAGGTCGCTCGCGTGCTGGCCGATCATCACGTCTCCATCGAGTCGATGCGACAGCCCGGCAGCGTCTCCAGCGACGGCGAGGTGGACACCGAGGGGGCACGGGAGCGCGGCGCCGTCGTGCAGATCGTGACCCACCTGGCCAAGGAGAAGGACCTCTCCGACACCGTCTCCACGCTTCGGGCCCTGGACGTGGTCAAGTCAGTGAACTCGGTGCTGCGCGTTGAGGTCGAGCAGTAACCCTGGGTCCAGTCCCGCCCGAGCAGTTCCCACCCGCTTGACGATGAAGGAGCACCCACCGTGGCGCACCAATGGCGCGGAGTCATCCGTGAATACGCAGACCGACTCCCCGTGGAGCAGACCACCGAGGTCATCACCCTGGGAGAGGGCGGCACCCCGCTGGTCTACGCCCCGGCGCTCTCCGAGCTGGTCTCCGGCACGGTCTACCTGAAGGTGGAGGGGATGAACCCCACCGGATCCTTCAAGGACCGCGGCATGACGATGGCGATCACCGCCGCGGTGGCCGAAGGCGCCAAGGCTGTGGTCTGCGCCTCCACCGGCAACACCTCCGCCTCCGCCGCGGCCTACGCGACCCAGGCCGGACTGACCTGTGCGGTGCTGGTGCCCGCAGGCAAGATCGCGATGGGCAAGCTCTCCCAGGCGGTGGCCCACGGGGCCGAGCTGATCCAGGTGGACGGCAACTTCGACGGCTGCCTCGACATCGCGCGCAAGCTCTCCGAGAACTACCCGGTGTTCCTGGTGAACTCGGTGAATCCGGCACGCATCGAAGGCCAGAAGACCGGCGCCTTCGAGGTCGTGGACGCACTCGGCGACGCCCCGGACTACCACCTGCTCCCGGTGGGCAACGCCGGGAACATCACCGCGTACTGGAAGGGCTACCAGGAGTATTCCCGGCCCTGGACGAACCCCTACGAGGGTGCCGACGGCGCGGAGCTCGCACCGGTCTCCAGCCACACCCCGATCATGTGGGGCTTCCAGGCGGAGGGCGCAGCGCCCATTGTCATGGGTCACCCGGTGACCGAGCCGGAGACCGTCGCCACGGCCATCCGGATCGGCAACCCGGCCTCCTGGGAGAAGGCGGAGACTGCTCGCGATGAGTCCGCAGGAGTCATCGAGTCGGTCACCGACCAGGAGATCCTCGCCGCGCACCGCTGGCTCTCCGCGAAGGAGGGCGTCTTCGTGGAGCCCGCCTCGGCCGCCGGGGTCGCCGGACTGATCAAGAAGCACTCTGCCGGGGAGGTCCCGACCGAGAAGACGATCGTCATCACGGTGACCGGGCACGGCCTGAAGGACCCCGACTGGGCGCTGAAGAACGCCGACGGCTCCGACGTCACCCCGACCATGGTCCCGCAGGACGTCGAGACCGTGGCCCGGCAGCTGGGGCTCTGATCCTCATGAGCGGGCAGTCCAGCATGCATAAGCTCGGTCAGGGTCTCGCCCCGGAGCAGGCCCTGGCCCCTTCGGCGGCCACGCCGCCCACGGCAGGCAGCTCGGCAGGCGCTCACGAGTCGCCCCAGCTGCGCGAGCCGCTGAGCGCACCGAGGTCCTTCCACCTCAGGGTTCCCGCCACGTCGGCGAATCTCGGCCCGGGCTACGACAGCATGGGCCTGGCCCTGGGACTCTTCGATGAGATCACCGTCCACGCCGCCCCGCGGCGCGGTGCGCAGGCCCAGGTGGAGATCACCGTGGAGGGCGAGGGCTCCGAGACGCTGCCCCGTGACGCCTCCCATCTGGTGGTCACCCTGGTCGAGAAGATCCTCAACGCCAAGGGCTTCAGCCTCCCGGACCTCGAGGTCCGCGCGGTCAACAACATTCCGCACAGCCGCGGACTCGGCTCCTCCGCCGCGGCGGTCGCCTCGGCGGTGATGACCGCGGACACGTTGCTGCCGGAGGGGTTGAGCGAGGACGAGAAGCTGCAGATCGGTTCCCGGATCGAGGGCCACCCGGACAACTACGTGCCGGCGCTGCGCGGGGGAGTGGCGATCTCCTGGCAGGACGCCCCGAACGCGCTGTCCTCCGGATCAGAGGCGCCCGGATCCACCCTTGACACCGGCGACGGCGCCTTCCGCACCGCACCGCTGATCCCGCACCCACGGCTGCGCACCGTCGTGGCCGTGCCGAACTTCGAGCAGTCCACCCAGGTGGCGCGCGATCTGCTCCCGGCACAGATCGATCACTCCGCCGCCGCGCAGAACTCTGCGCGCGCCGCACTGCTGGTCCACGCCCTGACCAGCGCACCGGAGCTGCTGCTCGACGCCACCGAGGACGCGTTGCACCAGCAGCAGCGCCGTCCCGCCTTCCCCGGGTCCATGGCCCTGGTGGACGGACTCCGAGCCGCCGGGTTCGCCGCCGTGATCTCCGGCGCAGGACCCTCGGTGCTGGTGCTTGCCGACTCCGACGCCCAGGCCAGCGCCGCGGCGCAGCGGATCTCCGCGCTCGGCGGACCCGACGCGCAGGGCCACGTGTTCACCCCCTCAATCCTGCCGATCGCCGGCTCTGGTGTTACAGTGGAGGCACATCAGCGTTGACGGCGTGCTGAGCACGCTCGCTCTGCCGGGTCGGTCGAATCGGCCTCAAGAGATCACCATGATGTTCCTTCGCGCAAGCCGCGCTTTTTTCCTGAGCGCTGGACGGTGCCGACTCCTCGACAGAGCGATCCGGCAGCGACCTGCGATGATCCCACTCCCCGCCGGGGACGCGGACCGTGCAAGAAATCTCCCTAACGCTGTATGCGCGAAAAAACAGTAATAAGCCAACGGACTTCTGACGCTCCGTTGAAGACACCGCAGGACGGCGCATCCGCCGGGCCTGCCTGACGAGGGGGAAGGAACCTTCGTGACAGAAACCACCGCTGAGACCACTGCGACTCAGAGCCCCGAGAAGGCCGAGTCCGCTGCACCAGAGCCCAAGAGCTCCGGGCTGGCCGGTCTGAAGCTCGCTCAGCTGCAGGCGCTTGCCTCCCAGCTGGGCATCACCGGAAGCTCCCGGATGCGCAAATCCGCCCTGGTGGAGGCCATCTCCTCGCACCAGCGTGGTGGCGCCGTCGCAGAGCGTGACAAGCAGCAGGACAAGGCGGCCGCCGAAGGTCGCCAGAACGACGCCGCCAAGGGCGGCAGCGACCAGCAGAGCGCCGGCTCCGAGGAGCCCGCCGCGAAGCGCCCGAACCGCCGCCGGTCCAAGGCCGAGCCCAAGACCGAGACCAAGGCGAGCGAGTCCGGCGCAGAGCAGAACGGCTCGCGCACCGACGTCGCCGAAAACGCCCCGAGCGGCGGGCCCTCGCGCGGCGAGAGCTCAGGCGAGAACGCGCGCACCGAGGGCGGCGGCAACGATCGCCGCAGTGCCCAGCAGGACGGTGCTCAGCAGAGCGGTGCCCAGCAGAACAGTGCTCAGCAGAGCAACGATCAGCAGGCTGGCGAGGGCAGCAGCACCGAGGACGGCGAGTCCCAGCCCCGCGGACGCAACCGCAACCGGCGCAACCGAGACAACAGCGGCCGTGACGGCGGCCGCGGAGGCCGCGACAACAACCGCAACGACGGTGGTCGCGAGAGCAACCGCAACGACGGTGGACGCGAGAACAGCCGTAACGACCGCAACGACGGTGGACGCGACAGCAATCGCAACGACGGTGGCCGTGAGAACAACCGCAACGATCGCAACGACCGCAACGACGGTGGCCGCAACGATCGCAACGAGGGCGGTCGCGACAGCAACCGCAGCGAGGGCGGACGCGATGAGGAGCGCCGCAACCGTCGCAGCCGCAATCGCAACGACCGCAATGACCGCAACGATCGCAATGACCGCAATGACCGGGGCGATCGCAACAACCGCCGTCGCGGCCGCGATCCCGAGGTCGATGACACCGAGGTCACCGAGGACGACGTCCTGGTGCCGGTGGCAGGCATCCTGGATGTGCTCGACAACTACGCCTTCGTGCGGACCTCGGGCTACCTCTCCGGACCCAACGACGTCTACGTGTCCCTGGCCCAGGTCAAGCGGCACAACCTGCGCAAGGGCGACGCCGTCCACGGGCACATCCGCGCTCCTCGCGAAGGTGAGAACCCGCAGAAGCGGGCGAAGTTCAACGCGCTGGTGAAGCTCGACGCCGTCAACGGCCGGCCCTCCGAGTCCAACACCGACCGGGTGGAGTTCAGCAAGCTGGTCCCGCTGTACCCGCAGGATCGTCTGCGCCTGGAGGGTGACGCCAAGGACATCGCGCCTCGCGTGATCGACCTGATCGCCCCGATCGGCAAGGGCCAGCGCGGCCTGATCGTCTCCCCGCCCAAGGCCGGCAAGACGATCATCCTGCAGGCTCTGGCGAAGGCGATCAAGATCAACAACCCTGAGGTTCACCTCATGATGGTCCTGGTCGACGAGCGCCCCGAGGAAGTCACCGACATGCAGCGCACGGTCGACGGTGAGGTCATCGCCTCGACCTTCGACCGCCCGGCCGATGACCACACCACCGTGGCCGAGCTGGCCATCGAACGCGCGAAGCGTCTCGTGGAGCTGGGCAAGGACGTCGTCGTGCTGCTGGACTCCATGACCCGACTGGGTCGCGCCTACAACACTGCGGCCCCGGCCTCGGGCCGGATCCTCTCCGGCGGCGTCGATGCCAACGCGCTCTACCCGCCCAAGCGGTTCTTCGGCGCGGCGCGCAACATCGAGAATGGTGGTTCGCTGACCATCCTCGCCACCGCGCTGGTGGAGACCGGATCCAAGATGGACGAGGTCATCTTCGAGGAGTTCAAGGGCACCGGCAACATGGAGCTGCGCCTGTCCCGCCGCCTGGCGGACAAGCGGATCTTCCCGGCCGTGAACGTGAACGAGTCCTCCACCCGTCGCGAGGAGAACCTTCTCTCCCCAGAGGAGGTCAAGATCATGTGGAAGCTGCGTCGCGTGCTCTCCGGACTCGAGCAGGAGCAGGGTCTGGAGCTGCTGATCAACAAGCTCAAGGCGACCCAGTCCAACGCCGAGTTCCTGATGCTTGCATCGAAGACCACGCTCGGAGACAAAGGCAACTAGCCGCAGCACCAGCTGAAGCCCGGGGAGAGCGCCGCTCTCCCCGGGCTTCGCCTGTACCAGCCCGTTGCGCCCGCGCTGCGTTCGCGCGCCAGCCCAGGAAACGAGAGAGAATCCAGTCATGGACGAAGAGATCAACGCCCGGATGTTCGACTCCGTATCGACGCTGCTCACCGAGCACGCCGAGCTCCAGGAGCAGCTCGGCGATCCGCAGGTCCACGCCGACCAGTCCCTGGCGCGTCGGCTGGGGCGCCGCTACGCGCAGCTCAACGGTGTGGCCGAGGCGCACAAGACCTGGAAACAGCTCAGCGAGGACCTGGCGACCACGCAGGAGCTCGCCGAGGAGGACTCCGAGTTCGCCGCGGAGATCCCCGGGCTCACAGCCCAGCGCGAGGAGGCCGCCGCGAAGCTGCTGCGCATGCTCATCCCTCGCGATGAGAACGATGTGCGCAACGTGATCATCGAGATCAAGGGCGGCGCCGGCGGCGATGAGGCGGCGCTCTTCGCCGGGGACCTGCTGCGCATGTACACCCGCTACTCCGAGGCTCGGGGCTGGAAGACCGAGATCATCTCCTCGACCCCCTCAGATCTGGGAGGCTATAAGGATGTCCAGATGGCCATCAAGTCCTCCACCAATGACCCGGCCCAGGGCGTCTACGCCCACCTGAAGTTCGAAGGCGGTGTGCACCGGGTGCAGCGGGTGCCCGAGACCGAGTCCCAGGGCCGGATCCACACCTCGGCCGCCGGAGTGCTGGTCCTGCCCGAAGTCGATGAGCCCGAGGAGCTGGAGCTGAGCCAGAACGACCTCAAGATCGACGTCTACCGCTCCTCCGGGCCCGGCGGGCAGAGCGTGAACACCACCGACTCCGCGGTACGCATCACCCACCTGCCCACCGGGATCGTGGTGGCGATGCAGAACGAGAAGTCCCAGCTGCAGAACAAGGAGGCCGCGATGCGGGTGCTGCGCTCCCGGATCCTGGCCCACCAGCAGGAACAGATCGACGCCGACAACGCCCAGGTGCGCAAGTCCCAGGTCCGCACCATGGACCGCTCCGAGCGCATCCGCACCTACAACTACCCGGAGAACCGGATCGTGGATCACCGCAGCGGGTACAAGGCCTACAACCTGGACACCGTGATCAACGGAGACCTCGAGGCCGTGATCCAGTCCTGCGTCGAGCTCGACGAGCAGGAGCGTCTCGCGGCGCTCAACGACGACCAGGCCTGATCCCGATGCCCGCACACCAGCCGGCTGACCAGCTGCTGAACCAGGCCGCGGCCCGACTCCGCGCCGCGGACGTGCCCAGCCCTCGGGTCGATGCCGAGATCCTTGCAGCCCACGTGCTGGGCGTACCGCGCGGTCGGCTCGCCGCCATGGCGGTGGCGGGCAGCGCGGTCACCGCCGAGCAGGCCGAGAAGCTCACCGACCTCGTGGCCGAGCGCGCCGATCGGGTGCCGCTGCAGCACCTCACCGGACTGGCCCCGTTCCGGCACCTCGAGCTGCGCGTGGGCCCCGGAGTCTTCATCCCACGCCCCGAGACCGAACAGGTCGCCCAGGCGGCCCTGGACCAGCTCGCCCGGATGGCCGCCCAGCGTCCCGCCTCCTGGCGGCCCCGGGTGATCGACCTCGGCACCGGATCCGGTGCCCTGGCCGCCGCCATCGCCGCCGAGCACCCCTCCGCAGAGGTCCACGCCGTGGAACTCTCCGCCCAGGCGGTGGCCTGGGCCGAGCTGAACCTCGAACCGCTCGGCGTGGCCCTGCACCAGCGGGACCTGCGTGAGGTGCCCGAAGAGTGGGAGTCCAGCTTCGACGTCGTCGTCTCCAATCCGCCCTATATCCCTGCCGGGATGGTGCCGCGCGAGGAGGAGGTCCGGGTCCATGATCCCGAGCTGGCGCTCTACGGCGGGGGAGCCGACGGGCTCACCATGCCTCATGCGGTGATCGCCGCCGCCAAACGGCTGCTGGCGCCGGGCGGCTGGTTCATCCTGGAACACGCCGAGTCCCAGGCCTCGGTGCTCGCCGAGCACTGCCGGGCCGACGAGTCGCTGACGCAGGTGAGCACCCACCAGGACCTCACCGGACGAGACCGCGCGACCAGCGCGGTCGCCGGCACTGTCACCGGCACTGTCACCGGCGCTGCCGATGCCGCTGACGCAGGCTCCGTGGCTCACCCAGATCCAGCTCTCGGCGTGGAAGAATGGCGGGCGTGAGCCAGACAGTCGACTGCACCGACCCCGCCTCCCGCGCCGAGGGCATCTCTGCGGCGCAGGACGCGCTCTCTCGCGGTGAAACAGTGGTCCTGCCCACCGACACGGTCTACGGAATCGGCGCCGACGCGTTCTCGCCGCAGGCCGTGGCGGTGCTGCTGGCCGCCAAGGGTCGCAGCCGCGCCATGCCGCCGCCGGTGCTGATCGGAGGCCCCGAGATCATGGACGCCCTGGCCATCGATGTGCCCGAGGAGGCCCGGGCCCTGGCGCAGGCCTTCTGGCCGGGTCCGATGACGCTGATCCTGCATGCCCAGCCCTCGCTGCGCTGGGACCTGGGGGAGACCCGCGGCACCGTGGCGCTGCGCATGCCCGCCGACGAGCTCGCCCTGGACCTGCTCGGCGCGACCGGACCGCTTGCCGTCTCCTCGGCCAACCGCACCGGCATGCCCGCCGCGACCACCATCAGCGAGGCCCAGCAGATGCTCGCCGAATCCGTCTCGGTCTACCTCGACGACGGCGACCGCGGCTCCTCCGAGGCGTCGACCATCATCGACGCCACCGTGACCCCGCTGCGCGTGGTGCGACCCGGGGCGCTGCCGCTCGCCGAGCTGCAGGCCGTGGTCGCCAGCCTGGCGCCCGAAGCCGCGCCTGAGGCAGAGGCCACTGAAGCCCCGGCTCAGGCAGAGACCTCTGAAGCCCCGGCTCAGGCAGAGGCGCCCGACACACACTCATGATCTACTTCCTGGCAGTCCTCGCCGTCTCGATGGTGGTGACCTATCTGCTCACCCCCGCGGTGCGAAGCATCGCGCTGAAGCTGGGCATCTACACCCCGATCCGGGACCGTGACGTGCACAGCCAGATCAAGCCGCGCTGGGGTGGTGTGGCGATGTTCCTCGGGATGGTCGTGGGCCTCGCCGCGGCCTCCACGATTCCCTACCTCAGTGGGATCTTCGCGGATCTGACCCCGGTGCGCGGAGTGTTCGCGGCCATGGTGGTGATCCTGCTGGTCGGCATGGCCGACGACACCTGGGACATCCCGTGGATGCTCAAGCTCGGCGGACAGGTCGGGGCCGCGGTCATCCTGGTGCTCCATGGAATCGCGCTCGAGGTCATGCCGGTGGGCTGGCTGGGGGTGGGCGGTCCGCTGGTCCAGTCGCTGCTGACCGTCTTCGTGGTGGTGCTCACCATCAATGCCTTCAACTTCATCGACGGCCTCGACGGGTTGGCCGCGGGGGTCGCCGCGCTCGGCGGGGCCGCCTTCTTCATCTACAGCTACCTGCTCACGCTCTCGATCAACGCCTTCGACGCCTCGAACCTGGTCACCCTGCTGATGGCGGTGCTGGTGGGCTCCTGCCTGGGCTTCCTGCCGCACAACTTCTACCCCTCGAAGATCATCATGGGCGACACCGGAGCGATGCTGCTGGGACTGGTCATGGCCGCCGGTGCGCTGGCGGTGACCGCCGACGTCGGTCAGCTCGCCGAGGGCTTCAGATTCCGTAACATCCCGGCGTATATGCCGATCCTGCTGCCGCTGGCGGTGACCCTGCTTCCGCTGCTGGACCTGGCGATGGCGGTGGTCCGGCGCACCGCGCGAGGGTCCTCGCCGTTCAGCCCGGATCGCGGGCACCTGCACCACAAGCTGGTCGACGGCGGCTACTCGCACCCGCAGGCGGTGCTGCTGCTCTATCTCTGGTCGGCACTGTTCGCCTTCGGGGCCGTCTCCTTCAACTTCCTGCCCTGGTGGCTGGTCACCTCCGGCATGGTGCTGAGCCTGGGCGCGGCAGTGGTGCTCACGCTGGGCCCCTGGCTCCGGCGTCGAGCGCTGCGGGTCAACCGTGCCGCCGCCCAACGGGCGCTGCGGCAACGGCTGGGCGGCTGAGCCAGCCCCTGGAACCGACCGTGGGCGGGGTGGGACGGCTCGGGGCGAGTGGTGCCCGGCAGTGCCGGGGGTCGTTGTTCTGGTAAGCTTTCGGTGACTTCCCACACTAGTTCCGTGTGTTCTCACACCGGCGTGGGGGAGTTGCCCGTGGACCGTCTTCGGAAGTCTTTCTCGTAGACCGGCGGACCACATACAAGGCGAGACGGAGTTGATCCGGCTTCCGATGCCCGGGGTTGTAACCCACTGACGGACACCGCAGAGAGGACCAGCGTTGCATTCGCTTGCGCCCATGGCCACCAATGAAGGTGGATTCCAGCCGCCCACGATTTCTGAGACGCATCTTCCGGAGATCTTTCCCTGGATGGCGGAGTGGGGGACTGGCTTCGGCAAGAACATGCTGATGGTCATCCTCTCGGTCATCGTCATCTCCTGGTTCTTCATGTGGGCGATTCGGAAGCAGTCCCTGGTTCCCTCCCGCACTCAGTTCATCGCCGAGTCCGGCTACGGCTTCGTCCGGCACACCCTGGGGCGCGACATCCTCGGTGAGAAGCACTTCCGGCAGTGGATCCCGCTGCTCTTCGCGGTCTTCTTCTTCGTGCTGGTCAACAACCTCTTCGGCGCCATCCCGGGCCTGCAGCTGCCGACCTTCTCCCACGCCGGCCCTGCCTACGCGCTGGCCGGAATCATCTGGATCGCCTGGATCGTGCTGGGCTTCAGGACTCACGGACCGAAGTTCATCAAGCTCATGACGGTGCCCTCGGGTGTGCCGAAGTGGCTGCTGCCGCTGCTGGTGGTCCTGGAGTTCCTCTCGAACTTCATCATCCGCCCGCTGACGCACTCGCTGCGTCTCATGGCCGTGATGCTCGCTGGTCACATCATCGTGATGCTCGCCGGCTCCGGCGTCGAGTTCCTCGTCGCCCAGCAGGGCGGCCTGGACGGCTACGGCCTCGGCGCGCTGATCCTGGTGGGCTCCATTCCGCTGTACTTCCTGGAGCTCATCATGATGGTCCTGCAGGCCTTCGTCTTCGCCCTGCTGACAGCGATCTACATCCAGGGCTCCATCGAGGCTGACGCCCACTGATTTTCCTCTATGCGGTTCGGATGACCCGAGAGGGACACCGAGTCACAGCGGCGGACCGGCAGACGCCGGTGAGCCTGACATTGAACCGTCCGCGTGGTACGCACGCCGGACTCGTACAGAAAGTGAGCAACACATATGGACGGCACTCTGAACATGGTCGGTATGGGTCTCGCAGGCTTCGGCGCTGCACTGGCCATCGGCATGATCTTCTCGGCCTACCTCAACGGTGTGGCCCGCCAGCCTGAGGCACAGCGTGTGCTGCAGCCCATCGCCATCCTCGGCTTCGCGCTGGCGGAGGCGGTCTTCATCCTTGCCATCGTCTTCGCCTTCGTGCTCTGACGCTGGTTCGATTCTTCTAGGACGGGCACCGGAGCTCCGGGCCCTCTGAGATCGTCAGACTACTGAAAAAAGGGTGAACACATGATCAGTGCATCTCTGATCCAGGCGGCAGAAGGCGACGCCAACCCATTGCTTCCCAACCCCTGGGAGGCGCTGGTCGTAATACTCGGCTTCCTAGTGCTGCTCTATGTCGTCAAGAAATGGATCGCGCCGGCATTCGAGAAGGCCTATCAGACCCGCATCGAGGCCATCGAAGGCGGCCTCAACGAGGCTGAGAACGCCAAGGCTGAAGCCGAGGCCATGAAGGCCGAGTACGAGAAGAACCTCGGGGATGCCCGCGCTGAGGCGAGCCGGATGCGCGAGGAAGCTCGCGCCGAAGGTGCGCAGATCGTCGCCGAGCACAAGGAGAAGGCCGCCGTGGAGGCAGCCCGCATCACCGAACAGGCCCAGCAGCAGATCGCCGCAGAACGGGCATCGGCTGCGCATTCGCTCAAGGCTGAGGTCGGATCGCTGGCCACACAGCTCGCGAGCCGGATCGTCGGCGAGGCGCTCGAGGACGACACCCGCTCCCAGCGAGTCGTGGATCGCTTCCTCGCCGACCTCGACGCTGATCAGTCAGCTCAGGCTGGCCAGACAGGAGCAGCACAGTAATGGCAGCGGTGACCACCGAATCCCTGGCAGCCGTGCAGCAGGAGCTCGCGCCGTCACTGGCGCAGGCCGACCTCGAGGTCGCCCGCGAGCTCTTCGCTGTCCTGGATGTCCTCGATTCCTCGGCAGGGCTGCGCCGCAGCCTCACCGACCCCTCCCGTGATCCGCAGGATCGGGTCGCGATGGTGCGCAGCCTCTTCGGCGCGAAGGTCAAGGCCACGACGACGGAAGTCCTCGATGCCCTGGTCTCACGTCGCTGGAGCAAGGAACGCGATCTCGGCGATGCCGTCGAGGTCCTCGCCGTCGTAGTGGTAGTGGTGCAGGCCGAGCGTGAGGGCCTGGCAGGACTCGAGAAGCTGGAGACCGCACTGCTGGACTTCCGGCGGACCGTGGCCTCCTCGCACCAGGTGCAGCGTGCGCTGACCGACGCCCAGGCAACCGGCGAGGCCAAGCAGAAGCTCGGTGCGCAGCTCTCACCGGGAGCCAGCGCCGAGGCGCGGCTGCTCATCGATCGCGCCGTGACGTCGCCGCGCGGGCTTCGCCCCTCGCAGCTCGTCGAGCGCTTCACCGAGCAGATCGCAGCCCGCCAGCAGCGCTGGATCGCATTGGTCACCGTCGCCAAAGAGCTGGATCCCAGCTATATGCAGCGGCTCGGGGCAAGCCTGGACCGTTACTTCGGTCGAGAGCTGAAGCTCGACGTCGTGCTCGACCCGGCCGTGGTCGGCGGCATCCGTGTCCAGGTCGGGGATGAGGTGGTCGACTCCACGGTGGCCACCAAGCTCAATGACCTGAACCGGAGACTGGCCAGCTAGTCTTCTTCAGACTGGCTCAACACATACGTGAATCTTTGAACCACCCGGCCGCAGACTGCGGCCATGACTGAGGAGAGCAGGGACTGCAGATGGCCGACTTGACCATCAACGCCGACGACGTCCGCAACGCCTTGAACGATTTCGCCGCATCCTACGATCCCGGCAGCGCAGAGCGCGTCGAGGTCGGACGCGTGATCTCCGCGGCTGACGGCATCGCTCGTGTCGAGGGACTTCCCTCGACCATGGCAAACGAACTTCTTCGCTTCGAAGACGGCACCCTGGGCCTGGCCCAGAACCTCGACACCCGAGAGATCGGCGTCGTGATCCTCGGCGAGTTCTCCGGCATCGAGGAGGGCCAGGAGGTCACCCGCACCGGCGAGGTCCTCTCGGTCCCGGTCGGTGACGAGTTCCTGGGTCGCGTGGTCGACCCGCTGGGCACGCCCATCGACGACAAGGGCGACATCACCCCGGAGGGTCGCCGTCCGATGGAGCTTCAGGCTCCCTCGGTGGTGCAGCGCAAATCCGTGCACGAGCCGCTGCAGACCGGCATCAAGGCCATCGACGCCATGATCCCGATCGGCCGCGGCCAGCGTCAGCTGATCATCGGTGACCGCCAGACCGGCAAGACCGCGATCGCCATCGACGCCATCCTGAACCAGAAGGCGAACTGGGAGTCCGGCGACGTCGCCAAGCAGGTCCGCTGCGTCTACGTCGCTGTGGGCCAGAAGGCCTCCACCATCGCTGCCGTGCGGCAGACGCTGGAGGAGCGCGGCGCGCTGGAGTACACCACCATCGTGGCGTCCCCGGCCTCCGACCCCGCCGGCTATAAGTACCTGGCGCCGTTCGCCGGCTCGGCCATCGGCCAGCACTGGATGTACGGCGGCAAGCACGTGCTGATCGTCTTTGATGACCTTTCCAAGCAGGCTGAGGCCTACCGCGCGGTCTCGCTGCTGCTGCGTCGCCCACCGGGCCGCGAAGCCTACCCCGGCGACGTGTTCTACCTGCACTCCCGTCTGCTCGAGCGTTGTGCCAAGCTCTCCGACGAGCTCGGCGCCGGTTCGATGACCGGACTGCCGCTGGTGGAGACCAAGGCCAACGACGTCTCGGCCTACATCCCGACCAACGTCATCTCGATCACCGACGGTCAGATCTTCCTGCAGTCGGACCTGTTCAACGCCAACCAGCGTCCGGCAGTCGACGTGGGCATCTCGGTGTCCCGCGTCGGTGGTGCCGCGCAGCTGAAGGCCATGAAGAAGGTCTCGGGCACGCTGAAGCTGGACCTGGCGCAGTACCGCGACATGCAGGCCTTCGCGATGTTCGCCTCGGACCTGGACCCCGCCACCCGCCAGCAGCTGGTGCGCGGCGAGCGACAGACCGAGCTGCTCAAGCAGGCGCAGTACACGCCATACCCGATCGAGGACCAGGTCGCATCGATCTGGACCGGCGCCCAGGGTCACCTGGACGATGTCGAGACCGCAGACATCAAGCGCTTCGAGACGGACTGGCTGGACTACCTGCGTCGCAAGACCAACGTGCTGACCAACATCGCCGCCTCAGGCAAGCTGGAGGACGACACCGTCAGCGCGCTGAAGGACGCCATGGTCGCGTTCAAGAAGGAATTCCACGCCGAGGGTGCTTCGTCCATCGTGGGCAACGAGCAGACCGACGCGATGTCCGCCGACGAGATCAGCCAGGAAGAGATTCCCGCCCGCAGCTGAGGTTTTAACCCCCGCTAAGCAGAATCACTTGCTGGACGACATCAGGGAAGGACAAGCATGGGAGCCCAGATTCGGGTCTACCGCCAGAAGATCGCATCGACCTCGTCGATGAAGAAGATCTTCAAGGCGATGGAGCTGATCGCGACGTCTCGCATCGGCAAAGCACGCAGCCGTGCGCGGGCAGCCTCGCCATACGCAGATGCCATCACACGTGCGGTCTCCGCCGTGGCCTCGCAGAACGACATCGATCATGTGCTGACCACGAAGGTGGAGAACCCCACCCGCGCGGCAGTGCTGATCCTCACCAGCGACCGCGGACTCGCCGGCGCCTATTCCACGAACGTGCTCAAGCGGGGCGAAGCCCTGACCAAGCGCCTTCGGGAGGACGGCAAGGAGGTCCGCCCGTACCTCTATGGACGCAAGGCACAGGCGTTCTACGACTTCCGCGAGCGGGAGTATGACCAGGTATGGACCGGAAACACCGACGCCCCCGAGGTGGACCGCGCTCAGGAGATCGGCCGCACACTGGTCGATCGCTTCCTGCAGCCCACCGAGGAGGGCGGCGTGGACGAGCTGTACCTGGTCTACACCGAGTTCCAGTCCATGGTGAAGCAGGAGCCGGTGGTGCGACGTCTGTTGCCGCTGGCCTTCGTGGAGCAGGATGCGGACGCCAAGCACGAGCCCACCCCGCTGTATGACTTCGAGCCCGCCGCCGAAGAGGTCCTCGATGCGCTGCTCCCGCGGTACATCGAGTCCAAGATCTTCGCGGCGATGCTGGAGGCTTCGGCATCGGAGCTCGCAGCTCGCCAGCGGGCGATGAAGTCCGCTGCCGACAACGCGGACGACCTCATCAAGAAGTACACCCTGTTGCGCAACAACGCTCGCCAGGCCGAGATCACCCAGGAGCTCAGCGAGCTCATCGCGGGTGCCGACGCTCTGGCCGCGAGCTAGCCCACGGGTACTCCCGCAGGCCAACAACAGACGTTTTGACATCATCCAAGATCAAGTGAAGTGAGAGAGATGACTGCCACTACTGCAGAGCAGAGCTCCGGAGGAGCCGGTCAGCCGGGTGCGACTGGTCGCATCGCCCGGGTGATCGGTCCGGTCGTGGACATTGAGTTCCCCGCCGACTCCATCCCATCGATGTACAACGCGCTCAACTCCGAGGTCACCCTCGGCGGCGTGACCCGTAAGATCACCTTCGAGGTCGCCGCGCACCTGGGTGACAACCTCATTCGTGCGATCTCGCTGCAGGCCACCGACGGCCTGGTGCGCGGCACCCCCGTGCACGACACCGGATCTGCGATCTCGGTGCCGGTGGGTGAGTCCGTGAAGGGACACATCTTCAACGTCCTGGGCGAGACCCTGGACATGCCGATCTCGGAGCTCGAGGTGACCGATCGCTGGCCGATCCACCGCCCGGCCCCGAACTTCGCCGCGCTCGAGGGCTCCACCGAGATGCTGGAGACCGGCATCAAGGTGATCGACCTGCTGACCCCCTACATCCAGGGCGGCAAGATCGGCCTCTTCGGCGGCGCCGGCGTGGGCAAGACGGTGCTGATCCAGGAGATGATCACCCGTGTGGCCCGCAACTTCGGCGGCACCTCGGTGTTCGCCGGCGTCGGTGAGCGCACCCGTGAGGGCAATGACCTCTGGGTGGAGATGGAAGAGGCCAACGTGCTGAAGGACACCGCTCTGGTGTTCGGTCAGATGGATGAGCCGCCAGGCACGCGTCTGCGTGTGGCACTGAGCGCGCTGACCATGGCGGAGTACTTCCGCGATGTGCAGAACCAGGATGTGCTGCTCTTCATCGACAACATCTTCCGCTTCTCCCAGGCCGGCTCCGAGGTCTCCACGCTGCTCGGGCGCATGCCCTCGGCAGTGGGCTACCAGCCGAACCTCGCGGACGAGATGGGTGTGCTCCAGGAGCGCATCACCTCGACCCGCGGCCACTCGATCACCTCGATGCAGGCCGTCTACGTGCCCGCCGATGACTACACCGACCCGGCGCCGGCGAACGTGTTCGCCCACCTGGATGCGACCACGGAGCTCTCCCGTGCGATCGCCTCGCGTGGTCTGTACCCGGCCGTGGACCCGCTGAGCTCGACCTCGCGCATCCTGGACCCGCAGTATGTGGGGCAGGAGCACTATGACACCGCGACTCGGGTGAAGCAGATCCTGCAGAAGAACAAGGAGCTCCAGGACATCATTGCGATCCTGGGCATCGACGAGCTCGGCGAGGAAGACAAGATCGTCGTCTCCCGTGCCCGTCGCATCGAGCAGTTCCTGTCGCAGAACACCTACACCGCCAAGCAGTTCACTGGTGTGGACGGCTCCACTGTGGCGATCAAGGACACCATCGAGGGCTTCAACGCCATCGCCAACGGCGATCTCGACCACATCCCGGAGCAGGCGTTCTACAACGTCGGCGGTCTCGATGATGTCGAGCGTCTCTACGCCGAGATCAAGAAGCGGGGCTGATCATGGCCGAACTCGACGTCCAGGTGGTCGCCAGCGACCACGCCGTCTGGTCCGGTGCCGCGAAGTCGGTGCGCGGGCGCACCGTGGAGGGTGACATCGGCATTCTGCCGGGTCACACCCCGGTGCTCTCGCTGCTGGCCGAAGGTGACCTGGTCATCAACCCCGTCGAGGGCGCTCCGGTGCGGGCTCGGGTCAGCGGAGGCTTCTTCTCCGTGGACTCCGATCAGGTGACCATCGTGGCGGACAAGGCCGAGCTCGAGGAGAGCTGAGCCTTCTCACCGATCGATCCACCGCATCACCAGGCGGGCCCCCGGACTCCTCACGGAGACCGGGGGCCCGCTTGTCTGTGGGCTGGGGGCCCGCTTGTCTGTGGGCTGGGGGCCCGCTTGTCTGTGGGCTGGGGCCCAGCGTCCGCGCCGGGCCTGAGCCGATCGGGCTGCGATAGATTGGCCCGAACCACCCCAGTCACACCGACTCATCCGCCCGCAGCCTCGGGAGCATGTCATGCGTGAGCTCGTCTATTACATCGCCACCAGCATCGACGGTTTCATCGCCGACCCTGCGGGGGACTTCTCCAGCTTTCCGCTGGATCCACAGACCTTGGATGCGCTCTTCGAGCGCTATCCCGAGACCTGTCCGGTGCACGCACGGGAGGCTCTGGGCGTCACGGGGGAGCCTCGCCGCTTCGACACGGTCCTGATGGGCCGACGCACCCACCAGCCCGCGGTGGACGCCGGGCTTCTCGGTGGTGCCTATCCGCACCTGCGTCAGATCCTGGCAGCGCATCGCGCGCCGGGGCAGGCGCCTGGCATCGAGGTGATCCACGGAGATCTGCCCGCCCGGGTGCGCGAGCTCAAGGCCGAACCTGGCAGGGACATCTGGCTCTGCGGGGGAGCTGAGCTCGCGGGGCAGCTCCTCGGGGAGATCGACGAGCTCCAGCTGAAGATCAACCCGCTGGTGCTCGGCGCCGGCATCCCGCTGTTCAGGGCGGAGGCGACCGCGCACAGCTTCCACCCGGCAGGTCTCGAGTCGCTGCCCGGAGGGGTCACGCTCGCGACGTTCCGCGCCGCAGGCCGCGCCTGAAACACTCTCGACCGCGGCTCCGGAAGCAGCTTCCGGAAACCGCGCGGGGAGGGTTGTCGTTCAGCGGCTAGAAGAGCCGCGAATCGGCGTCGTCGACCCCGCGCATCGCGTCGTAGTCCAGCACCAGGCAGCGGATGCCGCGATCCTCGGCCAGCGTTCGAGCCTGCGGCTTGATCTGCTGGGCGGCGAAGACACCCTGCACCGGAGCCAGCAGCGGATCACGGTTGAGCAGCTCCAGGTAGCGGGTGAGCTGCTCGACGCCGTCGATGTCACCGCGACGCTTGAGCTCCACGGCCACGCTGCCCTGCGGCCCGCGGGCGAGCAGGTCCACCGGACCGATCGGAGTCGGATGCTCGCGGCGGATGAGTCGGTGCCCGGCGCCCAGGAGCTCGATCTGCTCGGCGAGCAGCCTCTGCAGGTCCGACTCCACGCCGTCCTTGACCAGACCCGGGTCCACGCCGAGGTCATGGGAGACGTCCTCGTGGACCTCGCTGATCAGGATGCGCAGCGTGTCATCGCTCTTGGTCGCTGAGACCGTCCAGACCTCGGTGATGCCGGCCTCGCGCTGCTGCGTGTCGGGCTCGGTGACCCGCATCGTGGCCGGCGGGGACATCCAGTTCAGCGGCTTATAGGAGCCGCCGTCGGAATGGATGAGCACGCCGCCGTCGGCCTTGACCATGAGCAGGCGCGTGGCCTGGGCCAGATGGGCGTTGAGCCGTCCGGAATATGACACTGAGCAGGTCGCAATTACCAATCGCACGGTGCCTGATCCTACCCGGTCATCGGGCTCCCGCGGCACGCGCAGCGAAGGGGTCGGCCGAGGTGGTGCGCCGTGAGTCCCGATCACCTGGAAGAATGGCAGCCATGGCCAAGTCTGCGAAGGGACCCGGAAGGCGCGCGTCGAAATGGCAGCGCGAGCACCGGCCGCTGTCCACCGGGGTCTTCGGTCACGGAGCGTTCTCCACCGGGACGGTGCGCCGCCGGGACGGGGAGTACCACGTGCGCCATATCTCCGCCTCTGCCGCACAGAAGAGCTACACCTGCCCGGGATGTCAGCTCCCGGTGCCCGCCGGCACCGCCCATGTGGTGGCCTGGCGTGCGGATTCGATCTTCGGCGATGAACACGCCGCCGCCGAGCGGCGCCACTGGCACAGCCACTGCTGGCGGATCGGCTGAGGCCGGGGAGCCAGCGGGGGAGCCTGCAGGGAAGCCAGCAGGGAAGCCAGCAGGGGAGCCGGCCGGGAGCCAGCGAGGCAGCTAGCGCGCGTCCTGCCGTCGGATGAGCACCTCTCGGGTCAGCAGCATCACCGCGGCCGCGGTCGGGATGGCCATCAGGGCGCCGAGCACCCCGAGCAGCGCGCCGCCGGCGATCACCGAGATCACCACGACGGCGGCGGGGATCCGCACGGCACGCGCCATGATGCGCGGGGAGACGAAATAGGCCTCCACCTGCAGGTAGACGAAATAGATGCCGGCGAACGTCGCCGCGGTCTGCCAGTCCACCGTGAGCGCGACCAGTGTGACCAGGGTGCCGCCGGTGACCGGGCCGACCAGGGGGATGAAGGCCAGCACCCCGGCGACCACCGCGAAGAGCACGCCGAACGGCACGCCGGCGATGCTGATCGCGATGAACGCGACGATCCCGTTGAGCAGCGCCACACCGGCCTGGCCGATCACGTAGTGGCCGATCCCGTCCAGGATCCGGTCCCCGAGGTGCTGGACCCGGTCGCGCTTGGACCGGGGCGCCAAGCGGTAGGCCCAGGCGGTCATCACCGGCAATGAGGCCAGGAAATAGATCGCCAGGACGAACACCACCAGTGCGCCCAGCCCGGTGGTCAGGATCGCGGTCCCGACGCCGAACAGCCCGCCGAGGGCATTGGTGATGTTCGTGGGGTCAGAGATGAACCGGTTGACCTCGGTGTCGATGATCTGCTGGACCTGGAACTCATCTTCGATGCTGTGGAACCACTGCGAGCTGGAGATGTTCTCGACCAGCGCCGGCAGTGAACGCACGAAGGTGGCGGTCTGCTCGGTGACCATCGGGGCCAGGGACGCGATGAAGGTGGCGACGACGGCGAGGAACCCCGTGATCGTGACGGCCACTCCCGCGGGCCGCGGCAGACCGGCCCGCTCCAGACTGCGCACCACCGGATCCAGGCCGATGGCGATGAACAGCGCGGCGGTGATCCACACCAGCAGCTGCGTATTGGCCTGAGCCACGTAGAACACCATCAGGGCCAGGCCGACGCCGAGGGCCAGCATGAATCCGGTGTAGACCGGCCGGGAGGCGTAGGGCGCCGCCGCCTGCGGGTCCGCGGTGGAGACCGGAGGCAGACCGTACTCATCGAATTCCGGCGGAGTCCCCGAGGACCTGGCCGCACGGGCAGAGCGGGCCGAGCGCATGATGCGAACGCTGTTCTGCACGGCTCGCAGACCTCGTTCAGCAGGGAGGCGCACGAACCGAGGGCGACGCGGAGCTGCCGCACCGGCCTGCTCGTCGGTGCCCGGCGGGACCTGGGGGTCCCGCGGATGGGGATTCTGCTCGGACTCTGTCACGGGCTCAGCTTAGCCACGCCCCCGTCGCCGGACACCATCGCTCGGCGAGAAACCTTCCAGCCGCCGCACGGACTGTGATCTTATTGTTATGTTCGGTATCCTAGGGGGTTGAACCCTCGTCTGCCTCGATCAAGGACCTCTCACCCGTGCGTTTCCCCGCTTCCATCATCGCTTTCATCCTGGGCCTGCTCATGGCAGGCATCGGAGTGGGGCTGCTCACCGTCTGGGCCTCCGACGAGGTCCCCACCGCTCAGAGCGAGGAGGTTCAGGACGCCCCGCTGACCGTGATCAACGACGACCTGATCGATCCGGAGGCCGAGCGTGAAGAGTTCACGATCAATGCCGAGGGTGAGTACACCATTGCCCTGGCGCGCACCCAGGACATCGAAGCCTGGGTGGGTGACGCCGCGCATGTGACCATCGGCGCGCTGCGCCAGGGTGACGAGGACGCTCCGGCCACCATCGAGGCCCAGTTCACCGACGGTGAGACCACCGTGCCGGATCCCAGCGGCTCCGATCTCTGGGCCGTCACAGAGACCACCCAGGGTGATCTGCGCTACCGCTGGAGCGCCCCCGATGACACCGGTGAGTGGAGCCTGCTGATCTACCGCGACGGCGAGGAGCCCGCACCCAGCGCGGTCACGGTCGAGCTTCCCGAGGAGGAGGAGAGCCTGCTCGGCACCACGTTGATCGTGCTCGGCGCCCTGGTGATCCTGGTGGGCATCTTCCTGCTCTACCGCGCGCTGGCCGCCCGCCGCCGCGATTCCGCCGCCCCCGCCCCCGCCGTCGCTGCGCCTGCCACGGCCCGGGGCGCCACGGCCACCTCCGCGACAGCCCCCGCCACAGCTGCGGGTGCCACCGCCACCACCGCTCCCGCCACCGCCACCACCGAGGACGAGATGAACCAGACCGAAGGGCAGCGCGAGCACTCCGATCGTGACGATTCGCAGCATGTCGATCCCGCCGAGGAGGAGCTGACCGGAACGCTCGGCTCGATCTCCGCCACCGAGAGCACCTACGACCCGGACGCGCTCCACGAAGAGGACTCGACCGCGGCCGGAGCTGACGCCCGGGAACCCGGCACCCCCGAGGATCCCGAGGCCACCGGCGTCATCGCCCCGGTGGAGACCGAGACGGCAGAGAACGCGGAGCCCGAGAACGGGACCCGGAACACCTCCGAGGACGGCACGGAAGAGGGCCGCACCTGGCGCAGCCGCTCGGTGGCCACCGCCGCGGCGTTCGCGCTGGCGCTGAGCCCGGCAGTGCTCACGGCCGACGCGGAGAACCCCGCAGAGGACCCCGCCGAGGACGACTCTGCGCAGACCGAAGAGGTCGAAGCCGAAGAGGTGGAGGCCGAGGACGGCGAGGACGCCGGATACTCGGTGCTCCTGGAATCCCAGCTGCAGGGGATCGTGGAGGAGATCGCGGAACAGGCGGCCGCGGCGGACGCGGAGTTCGACGCCGAGATGCTCGCCCCCCGCGTGTCCGGAAACGCCGCGCAGGTCCGTGAGCTGACCTACCGCAACCATGAGATCGACGATGAGGTCACCCCCGACGCGATCGGCACCGAGATCCTCAGCGCCGCCGTGACCTCCAGCGCCGAGTTCCCCCGTCAGGCCGTGGTCATCACCCAGGAGGCCGAGGCCGAGATCCCACAGCTGCTCGTCATCGAACAGGAGTCGCCCCGAGAGAACTATGCGCTCACCCAGGCGGTGCTGATGGTCCCGGGCACCGCGTTCCCGGCCATCTCCGCCGAAGACGGCGGCGTGGAGCCGGTGGACCCCGATGACGAGGTGGCGCGGTTCACTGCGAACCATGCCATGGAGCGCGTCGCGGTCTTCCTGAACAACCGGGACTACTACTTCGGCATGAGCGTGGAGGAGAACGCCTATATCGAGGACCTCCAGTCGTACCAGGAGGAGCTCGACGAGAGCGCCGAGGACCTCAGCATCTCCTACACCCGGCCCTTGGTCGGGGAGGGGAGCACCGCGCTGCGCCTGCCGGATGGTTCGGTCATCGCGGTGGGAAGCTTCGACTCCACCACGCAGCTGCGCCCGGAGGACGACGCCTCGATCAATCTCAGCGGAGTCACCGCCGAGCTGGCGGGGACCGACTCCACCACCGAGGACGTGGACATCGTCAACCGTGAGTCGATGATCCTGCATATCCCGGCCGAGGAGGGCGAGCGGGTCGACGTGCTCGGAGTCCACGATATTGTGAACGAGGTCAACGTACTGGACTGATCTCCGCATCTGGAGATCGGTCCGCCGGACCAGCCTGATCGACGCCGACGTGCAAGGAGCGCTGCAGTGACAGATTCCGCCCAGGAGCCCCAGTCCCGACGGGTCGACGCCAGGGGAGCGGTGGACCTCTCCGGTCTCGCCTCCCAGGGCGCACCCGCCGCGCCCACCCCCGCTGGCGCTGCGGGCCAGGCCCCCGCTGGCCAGGCCCCCGCGGCGCCCGGCCCGGCAGGAGCGCCCAACAGCTGGGCGATCCAGGTGCAGCCGCAGCAGCTTCAGCAGGTGGTGGAGCTCTCCTCGCAGGCCCCGGTGATCGTGCTCATCCACGGTGCCGACGCCGCATCGACGACGATGAAGACCACCCTGGAGGACCTCGTCGACGCCCAGCAGGGTCGCCTCCTGCTGGCAGAGATCGACTCCGCCGCGCACCCGGAGCTGGCCCAGAGCGCCGATCAGGTCCCGGTGGCCACCGCCTTCATCGGGGGTCGTCCGGTCGGGGAGTTCGACGCCTCGGTCCCCGCCGATCAGCTCGCCCAGCTCGTGACGCAGATGGTGCAGATGGCGACGCAGAACGGGATGACGCAGAAGCTCCCGGCACAGTCCACCCGGGTCGTGGAGGGCCAGGAGCCCGCCGCGGAGCCCGAGCTGCCGCCGTTGCACCAGGCGGCGCTCGACGCCCTGGAGAACAGTGACTACGCCGCCGCCGCGGCGGCCTACCAGCAGGCCATCAAGGAGAAGCCCGACGACGAGGACGCCAAGATCGGCCTCGCCCAGGTGAAGCTGCTGCAGCGCACCACCGGAGCCGATCTCGCCGCGGCCCGGCAGGCAGCGGCGGAGAACCCCGACGACGTCTCCGCTCAGATCGCCGTCGCGGACCTCGACGTGCTGGGCGGCCATGTGGAGGACGGCTTCTCACGCCTGGTCCGGTTCATCCAGACCCACTTCGGTGATGATCGGGAGACCGCGCGCGCCCACCTGGTCGAGCTGTACTCCATCACGGGAGACACCGATCCCCGGGTCTCCGCCTCCCGCAAGCAGCTGGCCCGGGCGCTCTTCTAGAGCTCCGCATCCGGCCCGGCCCGGATGCCTCGCGCAATCTCCATCTCAGGGCTGAGGCGGAGCTGACCTGCGGTGGCTAGGCTTGAGGCATGCAACCAGCCAGTGAGCGCCCGACTGCCCCGACCTCGCCGGACCTCACCGTTCCGGCGCTGAGACTGCGCGGTCTGGCGAAACGATTCGGACAGACCCCCGCGGTGGACGACCTCGACCTCGATGTGCCGCGCGGCTCCTTCTACGGCTTCGTGGGACCCAACGGGGCGGGCAAGACCACCACGCTGTCCATGGCCACCGGACTGATGCGTCCCGACGCCGGCACCGCGGAGGTCGGAGGCATCGATGTCTGGGCCCATCCCCGCGAGGCCAAACGCACCATGGGCGTGCTCGCCGACGGCGTCATGCTCTTCAACAAGCTCACCGGCGCACAGCTGGTGACCTACGCGGGTCTGCTGCGCGGCATGGACCGCGACACCGTGGCCTCCCGGACGGCGGATCTGCTTCGGGTGCTCGGTCTCGAAGATGCTCGGGGGAAGCTGGTCCAGGACTACTCCGCCGGGATGACCAAGAAGATCGCCCTGGCCTCCGCAATGGTCCACGCTCCGGAGCTTCTGGTGCTCGATGAGCCCTTCGAAGCCGTGGACCCGGTGTCCGCGCGCACCATCCGTGGCCTGCTGGAGTCCTACGTCGCCTCCGGCGGCACGGTGATCCTCTCCAGCCATGTGATGGATCTGGTCCAGCGGATGTGCTCCCACGTCGGGATCATCGCCGAGGGCCGGCTGCTGGCCTCCGGCACCCTGGACGAGGTCCGCGACGGATCGGACCTGGAGTCACGCTTCGTGGAGCTGGTCGGACTTGAAGCTGGAGATCAGGAGCTCGCATGGTTGCAACTCTGATCCGGCTCAAGAAGGACCTGACCTTCAACGGTTTCAACCAATCAGGCTGGCACATCCTCGGCACGGTCTTCGCCGGACTCTATGGTCTGGGCATAGTGGGAATGGTGTTCTCAGCGCAGGTCATGGCCGGCGGCGCCGAGGTCGTCGATTCCCAGTTCATCCGCACCTCCAGCGTGCTGATGGGTTCGGCGGTCTTCCTGCTCTGGCTGATCATCCCGGTGTTCATCTCGGGTGCGGACGCGGCGATGAACCCGCGCCAGTTCATCACCTACGGCATCCCACGCCGCGGCCTGATCCTGGGTCTCGCACTGACCGGGCTGGTCTCGATCGGCGCGGTGCTCACGCTGATCTGGCTGATCGGGCAGGTGCTGCATTGGCGCTGGGATCCTGCGGCCGTGGCGACGGCGCTGCTCACGCTGCCGCTGCTGCTGATCACCTTCAGCCTGGTCTCTCAGGCGGTGACCACCTCGATCAGCGCCTGGCTCAGCGGTCGACGCTCCCGGGACTTCCTGGCCATCCTCGCCCTGAGCCTGATGGTGATGCTCTACCCGATCATGGTCGGGCTGCAGAACGCGTTCAGCTCGCTCAGCGACGCGGTGCCGAGCGTGGTGGACTTCCTCGCACTGACCCCGCTGGGGGCAGGCGCAGCCCTGCCCGCCGACGCGGCGGCAGGTCACTGGGGCGCCTTCGCGCTGCGAGTGGGGATCCTGGCCGCCACGGTGGCCCTCGCGGTCCTCGTCATCCGGACCGCGCTGGTGAAGATCACCGAACGTCCGGCCGTGCACGGCTCCTCGGGGCCCAAGGACGCGAAGGGGCTCGGGCTCTTCGCCCGGTTCCCCGCCACGCCCTGGGGCGCGGTGGCCGCACGAGCCAGCACCTACTGGCTCAAGGACAGCCGCTACGGCGGCACTCTGGTGGTGGTGCCCGCCTTCGTCGTCCTCGCCGTGGTCATGTACTCCCAGCTCGACCAGCCGTGGATCCTGCTCGCACTGGGCCCGGTCGTGGGCTGGATGCTCGGCTTCGCGATCTCCGCCGACATCTCCTATGACCATTCGGCCTTCGCGCTGCACATCACCAGCGGCGTCTCCGGCACGGCGGACCGGGTGGGTCGGCTGATCGGGCTGCTGAGTTTCGGGCTGCCGGCCACGGTGCTCGCCGCCCTGATCCCGGCGCTGATGTTCACCGAACCGGTCACCACGGTCGCGCTGGTGGGAGTGAGCCTGGGCCTGCTGCTGGGCATTGCCGGATTCTCCTGCCTGGTCTCCGCACGCTTCACCTATCCCGTCCCCAAGCCCGGGGACGGACCGCTGAGCCAGCCCTCAGGCTCCACCGGACGCCTGATGATCGTCCAGCTGGGCATGCTGGTCGCGACCCTGATCCTGATGCTGCCGGAGGTGATCTTGGTCATCACCTGGCTTCTCACCGACGTCTCCCTGTGGGGGTGGCTGCTGGGGATCGGCGCGGTGCTCAAGGGGCTGGCGCTGGTCTGGATCGGGGTGCGTCTGGGCGCACGGGTCTATGAGCGCAGCCAGCCGGAGCTGTTCCAAGCGGTGAGCCAGTACTGAGTGGGCCCGCCCGGCGTCGCGCGGGGATGATGTGTCGGCCCAGGCTCGCTAGACTAGGGTCCATGATGGTCAACGACAACGGACTCCAGCCCGCCTCCGCCCGGTTCGGCATGCACACTGCTGATCCGGACGCCGCACCGGCTCCGGGCGGAGCCGCCACCATCGAACGTGTGCACCAGGAGCAGCTCTCCGAGCCCGGTGATCACGAGCGCTTCGCGCACTACGTGAACAAGAACCGCATCATGGAGTCTGCCCTGGAGGGCGGCGCCGTCGTGGCGCTGTGCGGCAAGGTCTGGATCCCCTCGCGGGACCCCAAGAAGTTCCCCGTATGCCCCGAGTGCAAAGAGATCTACGAAGAGATGATGGGCGGCGGCGACGGGGACGGCGAGTCCGGCGGGGACTCCGGCGGCAAGCGCGGCTTCTTCGGCTTCGGCCGCAGCTGAACCTGCGCTGAGCCAAGCACACAGTGGAGCAGTCTGAGACCCTTTTCGACGTCGGCACCGATGTCGGCAGATCCCTGCCGCCGGTCTATCCGCACCGCGCCGCGCACGGCACCGCGGGAACGCTGCGCCAGTGGCAGCAGGAGGCCCTGGACCTCTATATCCAGAAGCGGCCCAAGGACTTCCTCGCCGTCGCCACCCCGGGTGCCGGCAAGACCACCTTCGCGCTGCGCGTGGCGAAGCTGCTGGTGGAATCCGGTGAGGTCAACCGGATCTACGTGGTCGCGCCCACCGAGCACCTGAAGCGGCAGTGGGCCGACGCCGCCGGGCGCGTGGGCCTGGCCCTGGACCCGAACTTCAAGAACTCCGACGGTCGCCACGGGCGCCAGTACATGGGCGTCGTGGTGACCTATTCACAGGTCGCGAACAAGCCGGCGCTGCACCGGAACAAGACCGAGGCCGGACGCACACTGGTGATCTTCGACGAGATCCACCATGCCGGTGACGCCCTGTCCTGGGGCGACGGCGTGCGTGAGGCCTTCGACCCGGCGGTCCGGCGCCTGGCGCTGACCGGCACCCCGTTCCGCTCCGACACCTCTCCGATCCCCTTCGTGGAATATGTGGAGGACGGCGCCGGGGTGCGCCGCTCCAAGGCGGACTACGCCTATAACTACGGTCCGGCGCTCAAGGACCGCGTGGTGCGCCCGGTGGTCTTCATGGCCTACTCCGGGAACATGCGCTGGCGCACTTCGGCCGGGGAGGAGATGGAGGCCCAGCTCGGGGCCGCCGCGACCAAGGACATCACCAACCATGCCTGGCGCACCGCGCTGAACCCCGAGGGCGAGTGGATCCCCGCGGTGCTGCGGGCTGCGCACCAGCGCCTGCTCAAGGTCCGCGACAAGATCGACGACGCCGGGGGCCTGGTCATCGCGACCGACCACGAGACCGCGCGCGCCTATGCCGCGCAGCTCGACGAGCTCACCGGGCAGAAGACCACCGTGGTGCTCTCCGATGACAAGGGCGCCTCGAACCAGATCGAGAAGTTCTCCGAAGACCCCTCGAAGATGTGGATGGTCGCGGTCAGGATGGTCTCCGAGGGGGTCGACGTGCCGCGGCTCTGCGTGGGCGTCTACGCGACCTCCACCTCGACCCCGCTGTTCTTCGCCCAGGCGGTCGGGCGCTTCGTGCGGCTGCGCAAGAAGGCCGAGGTGGCCTCGGTCTTCCTGCCCTCGGTGCCGGTGCTCACCACGCTGGCCAACGAGATGGAGCAGGAGCGCGACCACGCCCTGGAGGTCCCGCGCACCGCGGCCGAGGACTCCGAGGAGGGCCTCGACGACGAGCTGCTCGATGCCGCCAATAAGGAGGAGCGCGGATCGGACCAGCTGGAGCGTGGCGAGTTTGCGGCGCTGCACTCCAACGCGTCCTTCGACAAGGTGCTCTTCGACGGCGCCGAGTTCGGCCTCGGCGGCGCTATGGGCTCCGAGGAGGAGCTCGACTTCCTGGGCATCCCTGGCCTGCTGGAGCCCGAGCAGGTCTCCACGCTGCTGCGTCAGCATCAGGCGGACCAGCTGCGCCGCAAGCCCGCGACTGCGACGACGGAGCCAGCAGAGCCCGTGGTGGACCACCGGCAGCTCAAGACCCTGCGGGCCACGCTGAACAAGTCGGTCTCGGCCTATGCCGCGAAGACCGGGATGCACCAGGGCAGCATCCATACCAAGCTCCGCGATGCCTGCGGCGGGCCTGCGGTGGGTCAGGCCACCCAGGCTCAGCTCGAGGAGCGGCTGAAGAAGATCCAGATGTGGTTCGTCGGGCGCAGGTGACGCCGCGGCCGGGGGACTCAGAGGTGGTGCCTCAGTGGTCCCTGTTCAGAGGTCCTCGAGTTCAGAGGTTCTGCCCCAGCGGTCCGGCTCAGAGGTCCTCGAGGCTGACGATCTCGACCTCGGCGGCGTCGAACTCCGCGTAGGCCTCATCGACCGAGTCCTCGCCCACGCCCACCGTGAGCTCACGGATCACCCTCACCCGGTAGTCGTTCTCCACCGCGTCCAGCACGGTGGCCCGCACGCAGTGATCGGTGGCGATCCCGACCACGGTCACGGAGTCGATGTCCTGGGCGCGGAGCCAGGTGTGGAGGTCCGCGGCGCCCTCGGTGATGGCCGCGGCGGGCCCCACCTTGGTGCCGTTCTCGCCCTCCAGGGTGCCGAC
Source organism: Nesterenkonia sp. E16_10 (assembly GCF_017347085.1). Lineage (GTDB taxonomy): Bacteria > Actinomycetota > Actinomycetes > Actinomycetales > Micrococcaceae > Nesterenkonia. Next base: position 521,305 of record NZ_JADPSA010000029.1, on the reverse strand, counting down.
CTTCTCGGGATCGCCCTCCAGGCCCTCGAATCCGGAGTAGCCGTCGGAGTAGAGGCCCTTGAGGAAGCGGGCGTCCACGTGTTCGGTGTCGAGATTCGGATGCAGCTCCGCGCCCGGAGTGCCTGCGACGCAGTGCTCGGGCCAGCTCTCCTGGAAGTCCGGGGTGGTCGAGAAATGCGGGCCTGGATCGATGTGCCAGTCCTGGGTGGTGAGGATCGCGTCGAACTCGGCGTAGCTGTCCTCCAGGAACTCGCTGATCTCACTGGCGACCCGCGCGCCGCCGGCCACCGCCAGCGCCCCACCTTCGCAGAAGTCCTGCTGCACATCGACAATGATCAGCGCCTGGGCCACTACGTCCTCCTGGTCGGAACTCTGCTGGTACGGGTGTGCGGCGCGAGGACCTCGCGACCGCACACCCACCACGTTACTGGTTCCTCCCCGCCTCGGCGAGGTCGAACTCCTCGGTGACCAGCGCCGCGTTGGCCGCCGCTCCGGCGAAGCTTCCCATCCCCATGGACAGCGGGACCGTCGCCATGGGCGAGGCGACGTTTCCGGCAGCCCAGATCCGGTCATGGGAGGTCTGACCCATCGCGTCGATCTTCAAGAAGCTGCCCACCATGGTGTCCTCGCGCGCAAGCCCCAGCCCACGCAGGTAGTGATCACGCGGGAGGAGGCTGCCTGCGGTGAAGATGGCGTCCAGCTCGAGGGTGCGAGAATCCTCCAGCACGACGCCGGTCACGCCTGTGCCATCGCCGGTGACCTCGATGACCGGGGTCGGTTCCACGACCACGCCGCGTGATCGCAGCCGCTGGAGCGTCTCTGCGGCGAGCTCGCCGGCGCCGGCGCTGAGGAAGGTCAGCCGATCACTCCACTGGCGCAGCAGCTGCGCCTGGTGCAGCTGCATCGGGCTGGTGGCCAGCACGGCCAGACGCTGGCCTCGGACCTCCCAGCCGTGGCAGTAGGGACAGTGCAGCACGCTGCTGCCCCAGTGCTGTGCCAGCCCCGGGATGGGCGGCAGCTCATCGGTGAGCCCGGAGGCGGCGATCACGCTGCGCGTGAAGAGCTGGACCCCGGAGTCCAGCGTGACCACGAGTTCCCGCCGTCCGGTCCTGTCGACCGAATCGGCGCGGGTGGATTCACTCACCCGGTGCACCCCCGCAGTGAGGTGTTCGACCCCGTAGCGCTGCGCCTCCCCGCGGCCAGCCTCGACCAGCTGGGCAGGGGAGGCGCCGTCCTGCCCCAGGATGTTGTGCATCTGATCGGCGAATCGGTTGCGGGGTTCGCCGGTGTCGAGGACCAAGGTCCTGCGCAGTGCCCGGCCCAGCGACTGGGCGGCGCTGAGTCCCGCGGCGCTGCCGCCGATGATGATGGCGTCGAAGAGTTCTGCTTCTGCTGTGCTGTTCATGGCTCCAGCATGCGCGGCCCGGGACGCCCATGAAAGACGTCTTGCTGAAATGGCAAGAACTCGCGAGAATGCTCCTATGGAAGAACTCGCCCAGCTGGGGCTGCGCCTGCGCTCCGCCCGCACCGCCCGGGGATGGACCCTCGATCGACTGGCCCGCGGAGCCGGGATCTCGCCGAGCACGCTGTCCCGACTGGAGTCCGGCAAGCGCCAGGCCAGCCTGGAGCTGCTGCTGCCGATCACCCGCTGTCTGGGCATCACCGTGGACGAGCTGCTCGTGGCCTCCAGCCCGGACCCGAGGGTGCAGCGAGACGCCTGGGAGCGCAACGGGATGCTGGTGCAGCCGCTGTCCCCGGAGAGCTCACCGGTGCACACCTACAAGATCCGCTATGTGCCGCGCCCGCCGATCACCGAACTGGGCAGCCACGATGGATACGAGTGGCTCTATGTGCTCTCCGGGCGCCTGCGGCTGCAGCTCGGCGAAGAGGAGATCCTGCTGCAGGCGGGGGAGGCCGCGGAGTTCGACACGCTGCGCCCCCACGGACTCAGCGCGGCAGGCCCGGAGGACGCCGAGGTGATCTGCATCCTCAACGACGCCGCCGTGAACAGCCACACCGCTGACCAGGCGGGTGCTGGGCCGAGCGAGCTCGGCGAGAAGCCCATCGAGCAGCTCAGCTGAAGATCGTGGGCAGCACCGGGTCGCCGTCCTGCAGCCGCTTGGCCGCCGGAGGCAGTTCAGCGAGCGACGCCGCATGGCGATCTCGCGCGCGGGCCACGCCGGCCTCGCCGGTGTGCTCCTGGGCGATCTCACCGCCTCGGACCAGCGGCACCATCAGCTCACGGGTGCGCTGACCGTGGGTCTGCGGCGCGGCGCCGACCCCGATCAGCTCCGCAGTCGCCCGACCGGACGCGTCCAGGCTGCGCAGCGGATGCTTGACCCCGCCAGGGCTGGACTTGCCCGGGGCGTTCTTCGCCACGGGGATGCTCGCGCCGTCGTCGTCGGTGCGCGCCACCAGCTTGTAGACCATCGCGGCGGTGGGGGAGCCGCTGCCGGTCACCAGCTTCGTGCCCACCCCGTAGGAGTCCACCGGGGCCGACTGCAGCCGGGCGATGGCGTGCTCGTCGAGGTCCGACGAGACGATGATCCGGGTGCCGGTGTTGCCCAGCGAATCCAGCAGCGCCCGCACCTCGCGGGCCTGCTCCACCAGGTCCCCGGAGTCCAGCCGGACCGCGCCCAGCTCGGGCCCGGCGATCGAGGCCGCGCGGCGCACCGCGGTCTCCACGTCGTAGGTGTCCACCAACAAGGTGGTGCCCGGGCCGAAGGCCGCGACCTGGGCCTCGAAGGCTTCTTCCTCGGAATCATGGAGCAGCGTGAAGGCATGGGCGGCGGTGCCCAGGGTGGGCAGGCCCCAGCGGCGCCCCGCCTCAAGGTTCGAGGTGGCGGTGAAGCCGGCGACGGCGGCCGCCCGGGCCGCGGCCACCGCGCTGAACTCCTGGGTGCGTCGTGACCCCATCTCCACACACGGCCGGTTCCCAGCGGCCACGGTCATGCGCGAGGCGGCGGAGGCGATGGCCGAGTCGTGGTTGAGCACCGAGAGCACGTAGGTCTCCAGCAGGCAGGCCTCGGCGAAGCTCGCCTCGACGCGCAGCACCGGGGAGTCGGGCAGGAAGATCTCTCCCTCGGCGTAGCCGTGGATGTCTCCGGAGAACCGGTAGTCCGCAAGGAACTCCAGCGTCGGCTCATCCACGATGCCCCGGCTGCGGAGCCAATCGATCTCGGCCCCGCCGAAGCGGAAGGCGGCGAGGCCCTCGAGCATCCGTCCGGTGCCGGCCACCACCCCGTATCGCCGACCTGCGGGAAGGTGCCGGGTGAAGACCTCGAAGACGCAGCGCCGTCCGGCGGCCCCGGAGGCCAGCGCGGCCTGGACCATGGTCAGCTCATACTGATCGGTGAGCAGCGCGGTGGCCGGGACGGCAGGCGCAGCAGCGGCGGAGGCGGACTCGGTGGCGCGCGCAGCGTGAGGCTGGGCGGAGGCAGATTGAGGTGTCACAGCCCCAGCGTAGAATACCGAGCATGAGTTCAGCCGAAGGATCCACGCTCAGCCGTGAGGAGACTGACCTCGATTCCGAGTTCTCCCAGCTCCTCTCGGCCGCGCGCCCCTACCAGGTGGTCGTCTGGAACGACCCGGTCAACCTGATGACCTATGTCAGCTGGGTCTTCCGCAGCTACTTCGGTCACTCCAAGGCCCGCGCGGAGAAACTGATGATGCAGGTGCACCAGGAAGGCCGCGCCGTGGTCTCCCACGGCCCGCGGGAGAAGGCCGAGCGGGACGTCACCGCCATGCATCAGTACGGCCTGCAGGCGACCCTGGAAGAGGCCGAGTAACCCATGGCGACAGCTTTTCGCGCCACCACCACGGGATACCGCGCCGACCTCGAACAGCACGAACGGCGCCTGCTCGGTTCACTGTGCGCCGATGTCATCGAGCTCCTGGAGAGCCGAGAGGATCTGGCACAGGAAGACTCGACCCCGTCCGGCGCCGAGGACCCCGCCTTCGCCCATTTCCGGGCCGAGCTCGCAGGGTTGGGCGGCGAGGAGCCGCTGGCACCCCCGGAGGACGAGGTGCTGCGCCGGCTGCTGCCGGATGCCTCCAGCGATCCGGAGCAGGCCGGGCAGTTCCGTCGTCTCAGCGAGAATTCGCTGCGCAGCGCCAAGATGGCGGATCTGCGCACCGCGCGGATGCTGCTGGAGTCCACGCCGGTGACCATGGACGAGGACGTCGCGCCGATCTTCGGACGAGCGCTCAACGATCTGCGGCTGACCCTGGCCAGCCGGCTGCGGCTGCACAGCGCCGAAGACGCCGAGCGGGTGCACAGCCTCGCCGTCGGACCCAGCGCGAAGGACACCGATTCCTTCATGGCGGAGATCTACACCTTCATCACCTGGCTCCAGGAGACCCTGTTCAGCGCGATGACCGAGTTCCTCCCGGAGCACGGGACGGCCGACGACGCGGCGGTCGCCGGGGATGCAGGCGCCGGGGATCCAGAGCCCGGGGACCCAGAATCCGGTGATTCAGGCCCGGAGGCGAGCGGCGGTGCGGGAACATCGTCTCGATGAACGCCTCGGCTCCGGTGGGCATCTTCGACTCCGGGGTCGGTGGACTGACCGTGGCCCGGGCCGTGCTGGACCAGCTGCCCGGGGAGCTGATCACCTACCTCGGTGACACCGCCCACGGCCCCTACGGACCGCTGCCGATCGCGCGGGTCCGCGCCCACGCGCTGGGAGTCATGGACGAGCTCGTCGACTCCGGGGTCAAGGCGCTGGTCATCGCGTGCAATTCCGCCTCGGCCGCGGTGCTGCGCGACGCCCGGGAACGCTACACCGATCGCCATGGGATCCCGGTGATCGAAGTCATCCAACCCGCGGTGCGGCGCGCGGTCTCGGCCACGCGCAACGGACGCATCGGGGTCATCGGCACCGCCGCGACCGTAGGCTCCGGAGCCTATGAGGACACCTTCGCCGCCGCCCCGGCGCTGCAGATCACCAGCGCGGCCGCCCCGCGCTTCGTGGAGTTCGTCGAACGCGGCGTCACCACCGGAGACGAGCTGCTCGACGCCGCTCGGGAGTACCTGGCACCGCTCCAGGCCGCCGGGGTCGACACGCTGGTGCTGGGCTGCACGCACTACCCGCTGCTGACCGGCGTGATCTCCTTCGTCATGGGGGAGCAGGTCACCCTGGTCTCCTCCGCGGAGGAGACCGCCAAGGACCTCTACCGGGCGCTGACCCGGGAGGACCTCCAGCGCCCGACGGTCTCCTCGGCCCGGGGAGTCCTCGAGCCAACGGGCCACACCTTCCTCTCCACCGGCGACGCCGAGGCGTTCGCGCTGCTGGCGCGGCGCTTCCTCGGCCCCGAGGTGCTCACCGTGCGTCAGGTGGCTCATGTGCGTGAGACCTATCCCACCGGCGTGATCCGACGCATCTCTCCCGCTATGCTGTCCGGAGCGCAGGATGACTGAAGGGGAGCCCGGCACCATATGAAACTCACCATCATCGGGTGCAGCGGATCTTTCCCCGGCCCGGAGTCCCCGGCCTCGTGCTATCTGCTGACCGCCGGGTATCAGGGCCGGACCTGGCGCGTCGTGGTGGATCTGGGCAATGGCGCGCTGGGGAAGCTGCAGCAGCACCTGGCGCTGGAAGACATCGACGCGGTCTGCCTCTCCCACCTTCACCCGGACCACTACATGGACCTGTGCGGACTCCATGTGGCCATCCGCTGGCGGCCCGGAGGCTGGCCGGGCAAGCACGTGCCCGTCTACGGGCCCTCCACCACCGACCAGCGGATCGCCAGCGCCTACGGGATGGACCCCAACCCCGGGATGCACCCCGACTTCGACTTCAGGACCTGGCAGCCCCGGCAGGCCGAGACCATCGGGCCCTTCACCATCACCCCGGTCCCGGTGCGGCACCCGATCGAGGAGGCCTACGCGCTGCGGATCGACATCGCCGCCGAGGCCTCGGCCGATGCCCGCGCGCACACGCTGACCTACTCCGGAGACACCGACGCCTGCGAGGGACTCGTCGAAGCCGCTCAGGGCGCCGACGTCTTCCTCTGCGAGGCTGCCTTCGAGGACGGCCGCGACGACCATATCGACGGGGTGCACCTGAACGGCCACCGCGCCGGAGCAACGGCCCGAGCCGCGGGGGTGGGGCGGCTGCTGCTGACCCACATTCCGGTCTGGACCTCCCAGCGGGTGCTGCTGGCCAAGGCACGAGAACAATACGACGGCGACCTCGCGGTCGCCGTCGCCGGCGTCACCTATGAGATCGGTGCCGCCACGACCCACCACCACGGAGAGAGCGAGCAGTGACCATCACCACCTTGCGGACCGACGGACGCGCAGCCGATGAGCTGCGCCCGGTCACCATCACCCGGAACTGGAACGCCCACGCCGAAGGCTCGGCGCTGATCGAGTTCGGCGGCACCCGCGTGCTGTGCACCGCCTCCTTCGAGTCCAACGTGCCACGCTGGCTCAAGGGCCGGGGCGAAGGCTGGGTCACCGCCGAATACGCGATGCTGCCCCGGGCCACCAACACCCGCTCCGGACGTGAATCCGTGAAGGGAAAGATCGGTGGGCGCACCCACGAGATCTCCCGGCTGATCGGCCGATCGCTGCGCGCGGTCGTGGACACGAAGGCGCTGGGCGAAAACATGATCACCCTGGACTGTGACGTGCTGCAGGCCGACGGCGGCACCCGCACCGCCGCGATCACCGGGGCCTACGTGGCGCTGGCCGACGCGGTGGAATGGGCGCGCGAGCAGGGCCACGTGTCCAAGCGTGCCGCGGTGCTCAAGGACTCCGTCGCCGCGATCTCGGTCGGGGTGCTCCCCGATGGCCAGGCCGTGCTCGACCTGCCCTACACGGAGGACTCCACCGCGGGCACCGACATGAACGTCGTGGTCACCGGTTCCGGGGAATTCGTGGAGATCCAGGGCACCGCCGAGGGAACCCCGTTCAACCGCACAGAGCTGGATAGGCTGCTCGACCTCGCCCTGGGCGGGACCGACCGGCTGGCCCAGCTGCAGCGGGAGGCGCTGGCCCCGTGACGCCCAGGATCGTGCTGGCCACCCGAAACCCGGGTAAGCTCGGCGAATTCCGTGCCCTGCTGGGTTCAAGTCCTCAGCTGAGCGAGCTTGATCTGGAGACCGCGGTCATCGATGCGGCCACCGCCGGCTGCGCCGAGATCCCGGAGACCGGTCTGAGCTTCGAGGAGAACTCGCTGCTGAAGGCGCGCGCCGTTGCCGCCGAGACCGGGCTGCCCGCCGTGGCCGATGATTCCGGGCTCGCCGTGGACGTCCTCGGCGGAGCCCCCGGAATCTTCTCCGCCCGCTGGGCCGGCGCCCGAGCCTCCGACGAGGCGAACCTGAAGCTGCTGCTGGAACAGCTCGCCGACATCGCTCCGGCCCACCGCGGCGCGGCCTTCGTCTGCGTGGCCTCCCTGGTGATCCCCGACGCCCAGGGCCGACCGGCGAGTGAGTTCACCACCACCGGGCGCCTCCAGGGCAGGCTGCTGCGCGAACCCCAGGGCCAGGCCGGCTTCGGCTACGATCCGATCCTGCAGCCCGTGGGGGAGACCCGCAGCACCGCCGAGCTCTCCATGGAGGAGAAGAATGCGATCTCCCACCGGGGCAAGGCCTTCGCCGCGCTGCGAGGTCACATCGTGGAGGCGCTGATCCGGTGAAGGGCCTGAACTTCACCGCCGTGGACTTCGAGACCGCCAACGGGTTCCGCGGGTCGCCCTGCGCCATCGGACTGGTGCGGATCCGCGACGGAGCGGAGGTCGAGAGCTACTACTCCGCGATGCGTCCCCCGGAGGGCTTCGACCGATTCGACCCGCATAATGTCGCGATCCACGGGATCACTGCAGACGCGGTGGCCCAGGCGCCGCGCTTCGGAGAACTCTTCGGTGAGATCCAGGACTTCATCGGCGAGGACGTGCTCGTCGCGCACAACGCCGGATTCGACATCGAGGTCTTCGAGGCCGCGCTGGAGGTCAGCGGGCTCGACTCCCCGGGCCTGAGCTGCCTGTGCTCGGTGCGGCTCTCCCGGGCGAACTACCAGCTGGCCTCCCATGCGCTGCCCAAGGCGGCCGCCGAGGCCGGCTACCAGCTCACCCAGCACCACTACGCCCTCGACGACGCACGGGCCTCGGCGGCGGTGGTCTGCGACATCGCGGCCCGTCGCAACGTCGGGACCACCCATCGGCTCTTCCAGGAGAGCGGGATCGCGGCGCGCACCATGGAGTCCTGGCAGGGCCCCCGGACGCGGGAGTCTCGGGCGACCCGACAGGTGCGCGGCATGGCACACCTCTTCGACGCCCGATTCCCCGCCCCGCAGCCACGGCACATGCCGGACCTGATGCGCTGGCAGGACGAGGGCAAGAACCTGCCGCCGTCCTCGGTGGCAGACCCGGCTCACCCGCTGTTCGCCCAGCAGCTGACCTTCACCGGCAACCTGGCGATCCCGCGTGCCGAGGCCAAGCAGCTGGTGGCCGCGCTGGGCGCGGCCACGGCCTCCCGGGTCACCGCCGGCACCACGATGCTGGTCGTCGGGGACGGCTTCGAACCCTGGGAGCTGCGCGAGCCGGAGCAGTCCTTCCCGCTGCGCAGCAGCAAGGCCCGCGAGGCGCTGCGTCGGCAGCGAGACGGCCAGCGGCTGCGGCTGATCGCCGAGGAGGAGTTCCGCGCGATGCTCGGGTCGCACTGGCCGCTCAGCGCGCCCGGGTGACCTCTTCCCAGTCCTGGGCCAGCTCCTCGATCACGTCATAGATCGTGCGCAGCTCCCCGGTGGACTCCGAGCCGCCGAGCGGGGCGCCGGATATCGGGGTGTCCTCGGAGGATGACGCGCTGAACTGGGCTGAGGCTGAGGCTGAGGCGGGGGCTTCTGCGCGGGGGGAGTCGGGGGCCGGGGCTGAGGCTTCTGTGTGGGCGGAGGCTGCCGCGGGTGCCGCTCCGGCCGCGGCGCGGAGCTGGCGGTCCAGGATGGCGGCGACGTCGTCGTCCAGGCCTGCGCTGAGCACCGCCTGCTGCTGCGCCGCGGACTCGGGGAGCGCCTCCGCGGGGGGACCGCCGGCCAGACGGTGCACGAGATCCGCGAGCTCCTCGGCCCTCTGCGTCAGCTCCGGATGCCCGTGCGTGAGCGCGACGGCCTGGCGCACCCAGCTCCGTCGCATCGGCGCATCGATATAGGGCACCAGGCCGATCGGCACCGCGCGCAGCAGCACGGCGGAATCGGTGGACTCCGGTTGTGCCGGTGCGCTCGGATAGGCCATCTGCCCCTGGCTGAGTCCGCGCAGGCTGGTCATGCCGGAGCCGGTCCGCGCCGTGAACCCGCCCTGCCGGCTCAGCTGCGTCAGCGCCTGATCCAACGGGCGCGCCGGTGGCTGCGGCGCATGCTCCGGGTAGGACCCGGTGATGAGCCGGTACCAGCGCAGCGAGCCGAGCCACATGCAGGCCAGCGGATCCGCGCCGAGTCCCTGGCGAGACCAGTCCAGCAGCTCCATCAGGCCATCTGCGGTGCACATCTGGTGCAGCACCTCGGCATGCAGCAGGATCGGCTCACCCGGTGGCTGCGGATCCTGTGGATCCACGGCGGCGGCCAGCACCGGGCGCAAGCGGCTGATCAGTCTCTCGGCAGTCTCCACCCGTTCAGAATAGTCGCCTGCGGGGTGGTGCAGGGGCCATGTCCGTGCCAGCCGATACCGTGGGGGCATGCGCTGGCTCCACACATCGGACTTCCACCTCGGTCGAGGCTTCCATGGTCATTCCCTGCGCACCGAGCAGGAGCAGATGCTCGAGACGGTCTGCGCCGCGGTGACCGAGCACCAGGTGGACGTGGTCCTGATCGCCGGAGACGTCTATGACCGCGCGTTGCCCCCCGAATGGGCCGTCGCCGCCCTGGAGGAGACGCTGCAGCGGCTGACCGAGAGCGGGGCCCAGGTGATCATCACCCCGGGAAACCACGATTCCGCCCAGCGGCTCGGATTCGGACGTGTGCTGATGCGCGGTTCAGGCGTGCACATCCGCAGCTCCCTGAGCGACTCATGGACCCCGGTGGAGGTCACCGAGCCCGACGGCGGCAGGACGCTGGTCTATGGCATCCCCTACCTGGAGCCGCAGCTCTTCGCGCCCAGCCTGGGGCTGGACCGCGGACACCATACCGGGGTCACCGCAGAGGTGATCGAGCGCATCTGGGCGGACGTGGCTCGACGTCGGCAGGCCGCCGCCGCGCCGGCAGCCGCTGCGGCCTCGGAGCACACCACGGAGCAGCCCGGGGTGGGTCCCGGCCCCGAGCTGAAGGTGGTGCTCATGGCGCACCTCTTCGCCGCCGCCGGGGCCGCCTCGGACTCCGAGCGCAATATCGGCGTGGACGCCGCCGCCGGAGATCAGCCCACGCACCACCAGGACAGCATCGGCGGGCTGGCCGTGGTGCCCCTTGAGCTCTTCGACGGCTTCGACTATGTCGCGCTGGGCCACCTGCACGGGCGTCAGCGGCTCTCCGAGACCGTGCGCTACAGCGGATCCCCGCTGCGGCTCTCCTTCTCCGAAACCCGGCAGGCCAAGGGTGCCTGGCTCTGGGACTCGCGTTCGGGAGAACCGGCCCAGCCGCTGGACTGGAACATCGGGCGGCCCCTGGCACAGCTGGAGGCGACGCTCGAGGAGCTGCTGAGCCCGGACACGGTGGCGGCGCACGAGGAGTCCTACGTGCAGGTCAGGCTCACCGATCCGGTCCGCCCGGCCCGCGCCTTCCAACGCCTCCAGGAGGTCTACCCGTACATGTCCTCGTTCTCGCACACCGGACGCCAGGACGCTCCCCACCGGACCTACTCGGCGAAGGTGGAGCAGGCGCGCACCGACACCGAGGTCATCGACGGATTCCTGGAACACGTGCGCGGCGGACGCGGACCCAGCCTCGAGGAGGCTCACCTGATCGCAGGGACGCTGCAGGCGGTGCGGCCATGAAGCTGCACCGGCTCACCCTGCATGCCTTCGGCCCCTTTCCCGGCACCGAGCTGATCGACTTCGATCGGCTCGGCGCCGACGGGCTGTTCCTGCTGCGCGGACGCACCGGCGCCGGCAAGACCTCGATCCTGGACGCGGTCACCTTCGCGCTCTACGGAGACGTCCCGGGCCAGCGAGACAAGACCCAGCTCAAGAGCACCCACGCGCCCGCCGTGAGCGAGCCCTATGTGCAGCTGGAATTCACCCAGGGCGGGCGGCGCTGCCGGGTCTGGCGATCACCGCACCACGGCCGCCCCCAGAAGCGCGACCCCAGCCGCCAGCGCGAGGTCGGGCAGCGCGTCGTCGTCGAATTTCTTCAGGACGGAGCCTGGCAGCCCTATACCTCCGGCATCCAGGCGGCCAATGATGAGATGCAGCGCATGCTCGGACTGGACCTGCACCAGTTCACCAAGGTGATCCTGCTGCCCCAGGGAGCCTTTGCACACTTTCTGCACGCCAGCAGCAAGGACAAGCAGGACCTCCTCGAGCGCCTCTTCGACACGGATCGGTTCACCCTGGTGGAGAAGCACCTGCGTGAACTGGCCCGGGAGGCTGAGCAGCAGCTCCAGGCCAGCGACACCAGGATCGCGATGCACCGGGAGCACCTGACCCAGGCCGCGGTGGCGATGCTCCCGGCTCCCGCGGACGCCGAAACCGGAGGTGCAGGGCAGGATTCTGCTGGGCCGGAGGTCACTGGGCAGGGAGCCACTGGGCCGGATGCTGCTGCGCCGGAGGTCACTGGGGAGGGAGCCACTGCGCCCTCGTCTTCCGAAGCGGCCGAGGCCGTCCTGGAACGGACCGGGCTCCGGGAGGCAGAGCTCGCAGAGCTCAGCCCGGCGGAGCTGGGCCCCCGCGTGGCTGAAGCCATTGAGGCCCGGCACGCCCAGCTGCAGCGCAGCGCAGCGGCGGCCGACACCGCCGCTCAGCAGGCTTCCGCCGCGCTGGAGGAGCTGCGAGCCCGCGATGAGACCCTGAGCTGGTTCATCGACCATGCCGAACGGCGTGCGGCCCACCAGGCGCAGCGCGAGCACGTCTCGACGCTGCGCGCACAGCTGGATCGGCACGAGTCGGCTGCGCAGATCCAGACCTGGTTCAGTGCCGCCGAGGAGGCCGCAGAGGAGCACCGGACCGCGCTCGCGACCGCCTCGGCGACGACCCGCGGGGCCGCATCGAGCCTGGAAGGGTTCGCAGCCCTGCAGCCCGAGGAGGTCACACCCCGCGACCTGTTCGCCGAAGACCAGGAACCAGCGGCTGCGGTGGTCCTTGCTGCCATCGAGGAGCTGATCGCGCTGCGCGCCCGACTCTCCGGGGCCGACGCCGAGCAGCTCGAGACCCGGCTCACCGAACTGCGTGAGGCGCAGACACAGACCCAGCAGCAGCAGGGGCAGGCCGAGGCCGAGGCTGAGACCCTCTCCGGGGAGCGGGAGCGCCTCCGCGCCGCGCACCAGGCTCTGCAGAGTGCACTCGAGGATCCCCAGGAGCTGGAGGCCGCCAGGGATGCGGCCCGGACACACGCCGACCTGCTTGCGACCCGGGTGCAGACCCAGCGCACCCGGGATGCGCTTCAAGACCGCTGCGCGACCTGGCGGGAACGCCAGTCCGAGCGCGAACGCGCTCATGACCAGGCGCAGGACCAGCATCGGGCGCGGCTGCAGTCCTACCTGCGCAGCATCGCCCTGCAGCTTGCCGGTGAGCTCGAGGACGGGGCGCCCTGCATGGTCTGCGGCTCCACCGAACATCCCGACCCCGCCGGAGACCAGGACCCGTCCATCACCCGGGAACAGGTGGAACACACCCAGCTTCAGCTGCAGAACGCCCGGGATCAGCTCCGCGAAGCCCAGGTCGAGCTCCGCAGCCTCAATGCACAGCGCGACGCGATCCTTGTGGAGCTTGGGGACTCCGCCGAAATCCCGATCGAGCGCACCGAGGAGGAGCTGGCTCAGGCCCGCGAAGCGCTCACCCTCGCGGAGCAGCGGAGATCGGAGCAGCGCAGGCTGCGCGAACGCCTGGACGACAGCGTCGCCGAACAGCAGCGCGTGGACGCACGGCACACCGAGGCGCAGCACCAGGCGCAGCAGGCCCAGGAGACGCTGAAGCACCAGCGGACCCAGATCGCGGAACTCGAGGCGGCGCTGGCCGGACTCCGCGGACGTTACGACTCCCTGCGCCTGCGCCGCGAGGCGCTTGAGCAGGTGTTGCAGGAGCTGCGCACCGCGCAGCGGCAGATCGAAGCGGCCGATGTTCTGCGGTCCCACCGGGACCGTGCCCAGCGCAGCGCCGCCGCCGAGCTGGAGGCCTCGGTGTTCGCGGACCGGGCCCAGCTGCGGGACGCCCAGCTGGGCCAGGACCTCCGGGACAGTCAGCACCAGAGCGTCCAGCGCTGGGACGAGCTGCAGCGGCAGCTCGACTACGAGTCCGAGCAGGAGGTCATCCGGGCCGGCAGGCGTCGGCATGACGAGGGTCAGACCAGGCCAGAGGCTGAGGAGATCGACACCGCAGCCGAGAACAGCCGCGCCGCAGCGCAGGCCGCAGCGGACGCGGCGGCGGCGGTGCTGCGCTATGACACACAGCGTGAAGCCGTGGAGGACATGAGCGCCAAGCTTCTGGACGCGCTGCGGCATCGTGACGCCGCACTGGGAGAACAGCGCATGAGAAGCGAACTGGCCGCAACCATCAATGGTGCCGGTCCCGAGAACTCCCTGAAGATGACGCTGACCACCTACGTCCTGGCAGCGCGCCTCGAACGCGTCGCCGAGGCCGCCACCCGACACCTGGCCACGATGTCTGAAGACCGCTACCAGCTGCAGCACAGCGATGAGGCGGGTGGACGCGGGCTGCGCGGACTGGAGCTGAAGGTCCACGACGACCACAGCGACGTCGAACGGCCCACCTCCTCGCTCTCGGGCGGCGAGACCTTCATGGCCTCGCTCTCGATGGCGCTGGGCCTCGCCGAGGTGGTCCAGGCCGAGTCCGGCGGAATCGGTATGGAATCCCTGTTCATCGACGAGGGATTCGGCTCGCTGGATGAGGACACGCTGGAACATGTGATGGCCGCGCTGCACCGGCTTCAGGGTGAGGGCCGCAGGGTGGGGCTGGTCAGCCACGTCACCGAGATGCACCGCGCCATCCCGACCCAGCTGCGCATCCACCGCCACCGCGCCGGATCCACCACCGAGATGGTCATCCCGTGAGCGGCCGGTCCGCGCTGACCACGACGGTCTCCCTGGCCGCCCGGATGCCCGGGCCGCTGCTGCCGGTGGGCGTCATGGTCGCCGCCGCCGCCAGCACCGGGTCGATGTTCACCACTGCTACGCTCACCGCCGCAGCCCTGGTCGGTCTCTCGATCTCCGCGCCCGCCGCTGTGGCGAGCGCCGAGCGATTCGGTGTGCGCAACGTCTTGCTGAGCAGCGCCATCGCCCATGTGCTGATGCTGGTGCTCATGATCAGCAGCGTGGCACGACTCACCCAGGCAGACACGCTCACCTCCGATGCGACCATCTACACGGTGCTTCTGGTCTGCACGCTCCTGGCCGGTCTGAGCACTCCAGCGGTGGCCAGCTTCAGCCGCATCGACGGCTCGGCACCGCCCGCGGGACCCCTGGCGGGCGCCTTGCTGCGCAGAGAGGCCAGGCTGGACGACGCGGCCCTGATCCTCGGGCCCTTGCTGCTGGTCCTGTTCAGCTTCAGCTTCGGGCCCACGGTGGGCCTGCTCAGCTCAGCGGTGTTCACCGCGATCGCGGTGCCGATCTATGCCGTGGACCGGGCGCATCGGCTCGAGGCACCCAGCGACTCCGCACGGCTGCCCCTGGGAGGAGCGGAACACGCGCAGCAGCAGCTGCTGGAACACCACGGACTCCCCGCCGAGCAGCCCGAGAAGGTCATTTCTTGGGCCAGAGGGATCAGCGCCGCGATCCTCCTCGCGGCGGCGGTGGGCCTTGTCCTGGGCGGGCTGTGGATCACGGCGTTGGATGCCGCGCAGAGCCTCCAGCGATCCAGCTGGTTCGCGGTGACGCTCGGGCTCATGGCGGCCGCCGGTGTTCTCTGCGCCCGCTGGAACCCCTCGAGCTTCACCGCGCCGCTGACCCTGCGCAGACGGCGGCTGAATGTCGTCCTGCTGCTCGCCTCCAGCCTGATCCTGCTGCTGCTGGCGGTGGGGCTTCCTCAGGGCCTGGCCGCGCTGCTGGTGCTCAGCGTGATCGTCGTGCTTCAGTCGGCCGTGCTGGGGCGGCTGGTGCTGGGACTCTATGCCGGTCTGGCCGTCGGGGTGCCAGCGGCGCGGGTGCCCACCGCGCTCACCGCCGTCGCCGGGGGAGTGCTGCTGGGGGCCGCGCTGGGCCTGACCCTGGCAGGGATCGCCGCCGATGAGATCGGCGCAGGCGCTGCGGCCGCGGTCACGGTGGCGGGAAGCGCACTGGCCGTCGGCGTGGTGTTCTCCGACCGGCTCTGGGGCAGCCCCAGTTCCAGCGCCGGATCCCCTTCCACTCCAGGGCTGCGCACGGGACCCAGTCCAATGCCGAGGCCCGATGCCGAGATCGAACCCGGCGCCCCGATGGATCAGCCCAACACGCAGGGTCCGGCGGAATGAATTCGGGGCTCAGTCGGTCTGCAGGAAGCTGACCACGGCCGCCTTGTAGTCGCGCGAGGTCACCGCATTGATGTGGTCACGCTCGGGGATCTGCACGAACGCCGCGACAGCTCCCTGTGCGGTCACCAGCGGGACCAGGGAGGCGGCTTCGGCGGCGATCTCGTCCTGCGAGCCGGCCACCACCAGAGTCGGAACCGGGGGTACCGCGGAGGCGGGATCGTAGGGATCCGCCGAGAGGCTGAGCAGCAGCTCCACGGTGTGCGGCACGTTGGCACCGGGCAGGGCTCCGGCCAGGGTGACCAGGTTGCGCGTCAGGTCATCGACCGGTCGCACGCCCTCCTGCACCCAGAGTCGGGCCTGTTTGGCCTTCAGCGCGCCGAGGCGGTCATCGGTGGGGGAGCCGCCCATGACCAGGTGCGTGACCATCTCGGGGTGGGCCGCGCTGAACTCCCAGGCCAGACGGGACCCCAGCGAGTAACCATGCACGGCGACCGTCTCGTGCCCCTGCGCCAGGAGGTGTGAGCTGAGATCCGCGAGGATGTCCCGGACTCGGACCTCCACCGGGTTGAGGTCCTGGGAAGCACCGTGTCCGGGCAGGTCCACGGCGATGATGCTGCGCCCGGTCCTCGCCAGCGGGTCGAGCCAGCCGGTCTTCACCCAGTTGTACAGCGTGCTGCTGGCAAAGCCGTGGATCAGCAGCACCGGTGGCCCGGTGGGGTCCTGGTGGGTCCAGGTGTGCAGTGTCAGTCCTGCGGGGGTCCGCACAGACTCCGGTGCCGGAAATTCAAGACGCGCCATGGATCAGGGCTGCAGCTGCAGGGTCTCGACGGTCTCGGCAGTGATCTCGGAGAGCAGTCCCGGGTTGTCGTTGAGCGCCTGCCCGAAGGAGGGGACCATCTGCTCCAGCTTGGGCCGCCACCGGTCCATCTGCGCACCGAAGCACCGCTCGAGCAGGGAGAACATGATCGACGGCGCCGTGGAGGCACCGGGGGAGGCTCCGAGCAGACCGGCGATGGAGCCGTCCCGGGCGGAGATCAGCTCGGTGCCGAACTGCAGCACGCCCTTGCCCTTCTCGTTCTTCTTCATCACCTGCACCCGCTGACCGGCGGTGATCATCTCCCAGGCCTCCGAGCCCGCGCTGGGGAAGAAGGCATGCAGCTCTTCGAACTTCGAGCTCGAGGACTTGGTGACCTCCTTGACCAGGTAGGTCACCAGATCGGTGTTGTCCTTGCCCACCTGCAGCATCGGCAGCAGGTTGTGCGGGCGGACCGAGAGCGGCAGATCCATGAAGGAGCCGCTCTTGAGGAAGTTGGTGGAGAACCCGGCGTAGGGCCCGAACATCAGCGTGCGTCGGCCTTCCACGAAGCGGGTGTCCAGGTGCGGCACCGACATCGGCGGCGCACCCACCGAGGCCAGGCCGTAGACCTTGGCGTGGTGCTGTGCGGCGACGGCGGGGTCGGTGCTGCGTAGGAACTTGCCCGAGACCGGGAAGCCTCCGAAGCCCTTGATCTCGTCGATGCCGGCACCCTGGAGCAGTCCCAGCGCGCCGCCGCCGGCGCCGACGAAGACGAAGCGGGCGCTGGCCACGCTGCGATCTCCGGTGGCCTTGTCCTTGACCTTGATGTCCCACCGGCCGTCCACTCCGCGCTTGACCGACTGGACCTCGTGGCCGTAGCGCAGATCCGCGCCGCTGCTGTCCAGGTGGGTCGCCAGCTGGCGGGTGAGCGAACCGAAGTCCACATCGGTGCCGGTGTCGAACTTCGACGCGGCGATCCGCTGGGCAGGATCGCGTCCCTCGATCAGCAGCGGGGCCCATTCGGCGATCTCCGCATGGTCCTCGGTGTGCACGATGTCGGAGAAGAGCGGCTGGGCCTTCATCGCCTCATAGCGGTCCTTGAGGTAATCAGCGTTCTTATCGCCCCAGACGAAGCTGATGTGCGGCAGGCCGTTGATGAAGGTGCGCGGCGAGCCGATCGTTCCCTCTTTGACCCAGTGCGAGTACAGCTGCTTGGAGACGGTGAACTGCTCGTTGATGCCTTGGGCCTTCGCGGTGGAGACCTTGCCGTCGGCTCCGCGGGGGGTGTAGTTGAGCTCGCACAGCGCCGCGTGGCCGGTGCCGGCGTTGTTCCAGGGATCGGAGGACTCCTGGCCCGCCTGGTCCAGGGCTTCGAACAGTCCGATGGACCAGTTCGGCTCCAGCTCCTTGAGCATGGCACCGAGAGTGGTGGACATGATTCCGGCGCCGATGAGCACGACGTCGAACTTCTGCCCTTCGCTGGACTGCTGAGCGCTGGTCGACGATGACTTGGCCACAGAATTCTCCTTGAGTGTTCCCCCTGATGAGACCCGGGGGTGGTACGCGTTGTCCTTGATTCGACTCTACCCGCGCGCGCGGGAGCCCGGGAAATCCAGCACGGCCCGGGGAAAGCAGCTAGTCGGTCGGCGTGATGTCCTTGAAGAGCTCGTGCAGCACCGGGGAGATCGGATAGTCAGCCACGCCCCGGCCCAGCGCCACTCCGGAGATCGGATGGACCAGCGGGAGCGCGGGAAGGTCCTCGGCGACGAGGTCTGCGATCTCGCGGTATATGTCATTGCGTGACTGCTCTTCCTCCTCGCTGCGCGCGTCCCGGATCAGGCCACGGACCTGTGCGGAGTCGTAGTTGAACTCGGGCGTGCGGTGCGAGAACAGCGGCCCGAAGAACGAGTGCGGCGACCGATACCCGCCGTTGCGGCCCAACAGGTGCATGGCTCGATCCTCGTCGTCGAGCAGCGCATCCACGTATCCGTCGTCCCAGGACACCGGTCGGGGGGTGATGTTGAACCCGACCGCTGTGAGATCTCGCGCGATCGAGGCGAACACCGCCTCCGGGCGCGGGAAGTAGCTGCGGGTGGCGTTCATCGGATAGTAGAAGCGCAGCGGTTCACCGTCGTAGCCGGTCTCGGCCAGCAGCTCGCGCGCCTCCTCGACGTTGTAGCTGTACCTGGTGGCCTGTTCCGAGTCCACGCCCAGCGCCGCGGGGGTGAACTGGTAGGCCGGCCGACTGCCCTCCAGGAAGTACGACTCGACCAGGGAGGTGAGGCTGATGGCGCGCGCCGCGGCCTCACGCACGTCCAGATCCCCCATCACGGGGTGGTCCAGGTTGAAGCCGAGATAGAGGACCGAGAACGGATCACGCTGCAGGATCAGCCGGCCCGACTGCACCAGCGAACGCAGATTGTCCGCGGTGATGTAGTCATAGACATCGATCTCGCCGCGCTGCAGCTCCCGCAGCCGATCGAAGGAACGGGGCAGCGTGCGCACAGCCACGCGCTCTGCCGGGGGTTTCCCATCCCAATAGTCCTGGAACGCCACGAGCACCGCCTCGTCCGCGCTCAGGCTGAGCATCCGGTAGGCGCCGGTGCCTCGGGGTCGCCGGGAGAGCAGCTCGGGGTCGTCTGCGGAGAGCACCTCGGCGGAGGCGATGCCGAAGGCGGGCATCGCCAGCGCCTGCGGCAGAAAGACCAGCGGCTCGGAGAGGACGAGCTCCACGGTGAACTCAGCGGCGGCCTCCACCGATTCCAGGAGGCACTCGTCGTCGTCGAAGAATCCGCCGAAGACCGATTCGAAGGCCAGTGTGGTCCGAGCCGGGGCGCCGGAGCCCAGCAGCTCGTTCATCCGGCCCCAGCGCTGAAAGTTCGCGACCACCACCTCTGCGGTCAAGTCGCTGCCGTCATGGAAGACCACGTCCTCGCGCAGCGTGAAGGTATAGGTCAGCCCGTCACGGCTGACCTCCCAGTCTGTGGCCAGCAGCGGCGCGGTGGCACCGGTCTCGCCGTCGATGCCGACCAGGGTCTCGAAGACCTGCCGACAGACCCGCTCGGTCTCGGTGTCCACCGACAGCGCCGGGTCCATCGACATCACGGAAGAGACTGCGGAGAGCACGACGCTGCCCGGCCCTGCCCGATCGGGGCCCTCGGCGGCCCGGACGGGCACGGGGGTGAACCCGGAAGCGGGCCATTGCAGCGCGCCGGCGGAGCCTGCCAGTCCCAGCGCACCGAGAAAGCGACGGCGCTGCATGGGTGAAGGCATCTCGCGTCCTTTCGATCGGTGCAGGACCTGTGGGCTGCTCCCTGGTCGCCGTTCAGACTACCCGAGCCCCCTCCGTGTGGCCCGTCTGCCGCAGGATCGGCCTCGCGTTCAGCGGGTCTGGGCCAACCTGGGGATCCACTGCATCGACGTCTCCCACGAGGCGCGCGGCTGCGCGCCGTCCAGCGGGAGCTTCGTGGATCCTCGGCGCTGCTGGTCATGATGTGCGGGCTCTATCCCGGGCTCAGCGGCATGCTGGCGGCCGACCTTGTTTCAACCTTCGAGGGGGCTCTGAGATCCATATGGGACTGCTCCAGAGCAACAATGTGATGGTCGGGCCCTTAGGGGTGCGCGACATGCTCGGCAAGATCGCACAGCCGGTCCCACCAGGAAGGGCCCGACCCCGGGCTCAGGCTACGCCGCAGGATGAGCTTCGGTGATCGGCCGGTCCCGGTGCGGCTGATGCGCTGCGCTGAGCGGGAGGTCCTGCAGCGACTCCGGCTTGGCGAGGTTCGCCACTACACAGGGTGGTCGGACCGCAGGTTCACCTCATTGCTCGCCGGGCTGCGCAGGTCGGGCCTGTTGCGGCCGATCATGAGGAGCGGGGCGAGAATCCGGCCGCGGCATGATCCCTCCGTCCCGAAGACGATCTGGCTCACCGTGGAGGCCAGGGGACGGCGCGGCTGGAAACCAGTGACCCGGAGCGCAGGGATACAGGCCTTCAGTGGCTATGGGGGCACGGCGCTGCTCGAGGACGCAGATCTCTTGCCGGTACGGGCCTACAAGCCGATACGGGGCTGGTGGATCTGAGTGAGCAGCCCGCGCAGTCTGTTCCTGACCGAGGTCATTCGCGTCAGCAGGTCATCATCGAAACCGGCCAGCATGGCGAACTCAGCCACTTGGCCATCAGAGACGGCGATCGCGCGCAGCGCGGGGGCATGGTGCGGGCGGTCGTACCGATGATGAACGCGCCCCAGTCATCTGTCTTGGCTGATCCCGCGTGCAGGTCCGCCATCCTGGGCATCGTGAGCCCCGGCAGGTAGGCGTTCTCGATCGCGTCGATGACTCGCGCGACGGCCAAGGGTGGGGCCACCGTGGTGGCTGGCTGATCCACACGACCATCGCGGCGCCCTGGTCACCGGCCAGGTCTTTGAAGAGCCCGTTGCGGTGGTCTTGTCGTTGAGCCGGGGTTTGTCGTAGACCTTTTCACCTGCTGGGGTGAGAGCGCTGGCATCGAGGTTCTGACTTGCCCACATCGAGTCCCATGAATAGCGCGAGATCCTGATGCTCCCAGGCTGCGAGCTTCTGCCGCCGTTACCCAGAAGCGGGTCACCGCTGCTGGCATGACACCTGCGGCGGACAGTCATCCAGTCCGAAGAGTCAGTGGGCGGGGCATGCTCGGCATCCACCTCTGAGAACAACCTTGAGTCCTGGGGAGTCGCATGTCTGTTGACGAACCATGCTCCGCCGCAAGTAGCCTCTGGGTGACACACCCCCCGGATCATGAGGGGAATGGGGTCAACGAGCACGCCCAAAGACCAGATCGGCCCCCCGCTTATCCTGCCGCAGAAATGGTGTGCGTAGAAGCTAACGGCGGGATTTGACCCCCATCACCTCCAGCGCAGGTCTAATCCCCGCCGCGCATTGCATAGCCCTGCAGCGCGTCGTGCGCTGACGGTTTTCCATCGCGGATCCACTTTGGCATTTCGGGTGGCGTGTCAAGGATCATCGAGTGTCCACGTTAAACTACATAAGGACCAGTAGGCACGAAAGTGCACAGTTGAGATATTTTAGCTGAACACTAGCTGTGTTTAACGTAAAAGAAACCTCAAATTGCGAATTATTTCCAAGCGAGTGTTGTCATTCGACCAATAGTGTGAAGATAATTCTGGTGTAGGTCATTATCGATATACACAACTAAGGGTTGATAGATATGGCACGTGGAATCAAGAAGTTTGCGGGTATCTCTGCTGCAGCGCTCCTTGCGGCTCCCGTCCTGATGGGGGTTACTGCGACATCAGCTAGCGCGAGCTGCATGGAGAACCCCACCCTGCAGGGCTGTAGCAGCAGCACCCCCGACCGCAGCTATGCCGGCACCCCCGACCGCAGCTACGAAATGAGCACAGCGTCACAGGCGGGGATGTGTTCCACCCTCGGGCTCGCTGGAGGGTTCGCGAACCCCTTTTTCGGTGCGGGAGTCGGCTATGCATGCTCGATAACCATGGCCCCCTGATCCCGGTCCAATAGCTAGGAGTGTCTCACTCGAGGTGCTCAGCCAAGACCTTGTTGATATGTGAGAACGGAGCAGAGGCCCCTTAGGTTGGTGGTTGCCACACGTAGCCCACTGATCTGAGGGGTCTCCGTGTCTCGCCGTGTTGCCCGGATTCCCGCCCTGGAGGAGAACTCCCGGCCGTCCCCATAGTTGACTCATGCCGGTCAAAAGCGTGATCGCCGGCAAACCAGCGGCCCATGTCACGAAAGAATTCGGCATCTCGCGCGCCGCGGCCAGCTGGTGGCTGTGTCGCTGCCGTGAGGAGGGCTTTGCTGGTCTGATCAACCGGTCCTCTCGGCCACGTGACAGCCCGACCGCGGATCGGGGAGTGGGCGGATAGCGCCCCGCGATGTCCTGCGAGCGCTCGCGTTCAGAACTTCCTCGCTGCGCAGGGGCCGGCTGAGGAGCTGGGGCGAGGAGACGTGGCCGGACATCTTGATGGACTCGTGGCCGAGGTCACGGGAGAGCGTGAAGGTGGCCACGCAGTTCTAGGTCATGAGCGAGTCGTGGGTGTGGAGGACTGAGTATCTGCCGCAGGACTTCTTGGAGTCCTCCGCAAGTGCGGCACGAACGGCCGGGCGGCACGAGGCTTTTCCCACGCCATCCGCAGTGGCGGTGCCGCTGCGCTGCATCTGGAAGACGGCCTATCCGTGCGGCGTGGACTCGATCATCGGCCGGAGCGTCACGGCAACATCGCGGCGAGATCCGACGGTGCTCTGCGCCATCTGGGTCTTGCGTGGGCCGCCAAGTCAACCTCGGACCATTGATCGGTAATTTTATGAGGTTTTGGGGGTCCGGCCTGCCGAATCCCGGTCGTATCAGCGATCCGATGGTGCGGGCGGGGGGACTTGAACCCCCACGTCTAAGACACTGGAACCTAAATCCAGCGCGTCTACCAATTCCGCCACGCCCGCAGCTGCCGCTGGCGAAGCACCTGGGCTCCTCACAGCGACGCCTCAGTCTACAGGAGCCTCAGTCCGGAGCCCGGGCCGGCCAGGCCACGGGGGGGGGGCGGTGCTCGGCACCGACGAGGACTCGGCTCAGATTCCGGACCGAGGACTCACGGCCTGATTCAGGCGGCGAGCTTCTCGCGCAGACGCGCGACATGGCCGGTGGCCTTCACGTTGTACTGGGCCAGCGCAACCTTGCCGTCCTCGTCGAGCACGATGGTGGAACGGATCAGTCCCTCGACGACGCGGCCATAGTTCTTCTTCTCGCCCCAGGCGCCGTAGGACTCTGCCACCGAATGATCCTCATCCGAGAGCAGCGGGAAGCTCAGGGACTGTTCCTGCGTGAACTTCTGCAGAGCAGACACCGGATCCGGTGAGATGCCCAGGACCGTGTAACCCGAGGCGGCAAGAGAGTCCAGCGAATCGCGGAAATCGCAGGCCTGAGTGGTGCACCCTGGCGTGGAGGCCTTGGGGTAGAAGTAGAGGATGACCCGCTGCCCGCGCAGCTGGTCCAGACTCACCGAATCCCCGCCGGCGCTCGGCAGGTTGAAGTCAGGAGCGTCGTCGCCGGTCTCAAGTCGAATGCTCATCGAAGATCCTTTCAACGGTATGGCTGATGCGCCTGAACCAGCCTATCCGTAGAATAGATCGACCCAGCCCCCGAGAGAGTCGAGGCACCCATGGTCATCCACACCGAGCGCAGCCAGCCGGAGCAGCTCCTGGTCGATGCCCTGCGTGCAAGCTTCGACGCCTCGGTGATGAACTTCGGGTCCTACAACATCCTCTGCACGGTGGACCGGCTGGGGGCCCCGGCCAACACCGGCGCTGCCCGCGCCTGGGGCGGGTCGTTGCTGCTGGTGGGATACCGCCGAGAACCCGTCGAGATCGTGCTCTGCCCGGTGGATCTCGATGACGCGCTGAGCCGGGTCGAGACCCTGCGGAGAGGGGAAGAACCAGGCCCTGCCGCGGCAGCGATTCCCACCCTGGTCAACCTCACGAACCTCGCCGGGATGGCGTCACAGGACAACGTGGTCGAGGTGACCCTCTCGACCGGGCGACGGATGAAGCTGGATCTCCATGCGCAGGTGCGCTTCGACCAGTTCCCCGAGACCGTGCTGCACCAGGGCCGGGATGTGGCGGACTTCTATGAATTCATCGACTACTTCATGGACGTGGTCGAGCGGATGAACGCCGCCTGAGCGGCGTTTGGCCACGCCACAAGCCTGTCACCGCATGAGCCCGCGGCGGTGGGCCCAGGTGAGACCGGGCGAAGGGACGAAAAAGGCCGCCGGTTCACGATGAACTCGTGATCCGGCGGCCTGATTCTGGCCACAGCGCCTGCCCTTCAAAAGTGGGCCCCTCGGGACTTGAACCCGAAACCTGCAGATTAAGAGTCTGATGCTCTACCAATTGAGCTAGAGGCCCTTAGTGACAAGCGCCGTACTGCCTGTTGCTGCTCTGCATCTCAGCAGGGCAACGACATAAAACTCTAGCACCAGGTCTGCGGGTGCGCCAATTGAGAATGGGTGACCGTGCTCTCACCGGGCCAGATCGCCGGTGTCACGCCGGACTGCCTGATCTGAGGGCTCACCTGGGCGCATGGCGCAGGATTCGTCGCCTTGGGGGAGGACACGGTACTGTGGACCGGTCCGCCTGAAGTCCTCACGGAGGCCCGCCGATCCATCACGGCGCGGCCGCACGGCAGGGCGGACAGTCAATCGGGGTGTAGCTCAGCTTGGTAGAGCGCGCGCTTTGGGAGCGTGAGGCCGCAGGTTCAAATCCTGTCACCCCGACAGCAGACGATTCACCAGTCATCGATCAGGAGCCCCACACGTGGTCAAGAGCACCGTAGAGAATCTGAACCCGACCCGCGTCAAGCTCACCGTTGAGGTGACTTCCGAGGAGCTGGCGCCAAAGATCAAGGCGGCATACAAGAGCATCGCCGAGCAGGTCCAGGTCCCCGGCTTCCGCAAGGGCAAGGTGCCGGCTCCGATCATCGATCAGCGCGTCGGACGCGAGTACGTGATGCAGCAGGCCATCAACGATGGTCTCAACGACTTCTACCAGCAGGGCCTGGCCGAGGCCGAGCTCGCCCCGCTGTCCCGTCCCGAGGTGGAGATCGAAGAGATCCCCGACGTCAAGACCAACGAAGGCGTGCTCAAGTTCACCGGCGAGCTGGACATCAAGCCCGTCATCGAGCTGCCGGAGTACTCCGGCCTCGAGATCGAGGTCGAGTCCCGCTCGGCAGACGAAGCAGCGGTCCAGGAGCAGCTGGATGAGCTCCGCGCCCGCTTCGGCACGCTCAAGGACGTCGAGCGCCCCGCCGCCAACGACGACTTCGTGACCATCGACCTGATCGCCACCGTCGGGGAGGAAGAGGTCGACACCGCGTCGGGCCTCTCCTACCAGGTCGGCGCAGGCACCATGCTCGAGGGCATCGACGAGGCCCTCGAAGGCCTTTCCGCCGGCGAGGACGCCACCTTCGAGACCACCCTGGCCGGCGGCGATCACTCCGGTGAGACCGCCTCGGTCAAGGTCACCCTGCAGGCTGTCAAGGAGCGCGAGCTGCCCGAGGCCGACGACGAGTTCGCTCAGCTCGCCTCGGAGTTCGACACCATCGAGGAGCTTCGCGCCGACCTGACGTCCAAGGCCGAGGAGAACCTCGTCGTGGAACAGGGCGTGGAAGCACGCGACAAGGTGCTCGAGAAGCTCATGGAGCTCATCGAGGTCCCCGTGCCCGAGTCCGTGGTCGCCGAGCAGGTCGAGCAGCACTTCTCATCGCAGGGCCACGAGGTCGGCGACGATCACGACACCGAGGAGCACCGCGAGGAGCTCTCCAAGCAGACCGCAGAAGCCTTCCGCAACGAGCTCGTCCTCGACGAGATCGCGCAGAAGGAAGAGATCGGCGTCGAGCAGAGCGAAGTCATCGAATACATCGTCTCCACCGCCTCGCAGTACGGCATGGAGCCGAACCAGTTCGCGCAGATGCTCGACCAGGCCGGACAGGTCCCCATGATCATGGGCGAGGTCCGCCGCCGCAAGGCCCTGGCCAAGGTGCTCGAGCTCGCCGTCGTCAAGGACACCGAGGGCAACCTCGTGGACCTGACCGACTTCGTCACCCCCGCCGGCGACGAGGACGAGGCTGAGCCTGAGGGCGTCGAGTCTGAGACCACTGAGTCTGCTGAAGCTGAGACCACTGAGACCGCCGAAGCTGAGACCACCGAGTCTGAGGCTTCCGAGGAGACCAAGCAGGGCTGATCCAGCCTGCAGCATCGGAAGGGCCCCACTTCACACCAGAAGTGGGGCCCTTCTGTGCGTCCAGGCGTTCACTGCCGGTAGAAACCATGTGCCAACAGCGAACAGTCCCGGGTCAGGGGCTCACCTGGAGCAGAGGAACCAGTAATGTTCTTGCCGAGGGCACTGCAAGTGCCGACCCCAGATTTACCCACCAGTGGAGGATGAGTCCATGACCCAGAGCCTGCCGAGCATGTCCAGCGTGGATCCCGCGTCCCGCGACGACTACATCTACAACCGTCTGCTCAAAGAACGGATCATCTGGCTCGGTTCAGAGGTCCGCGACGACAACGCCAACGCCATCTGCTCACAGCTGCTCCTGCTCTCGGCCGAAGACACCGAGAAGGACATCTACCTCTACATCAACTCCCCGGGCGGATCCGTCACCGCGGGCATGGCGATCTACGACACGATGGAGTTCATCCCGAACGACATCGTCACCGTCGCCACCGGCCTCGCCGCCTCGATGGGACAGTTCCTGCTCTCCTCGGGCACTCCGGGCAAGCGTTTCGCCACCCCGCATGCGCGCATCCTGATGCACCAGCCCTCCGGCGGCATCGGAGGCACCGAGTCTGACGTCCGGATCCAGGCACAGCTGATCCAGCACATGAAGCAGGTCATGGCGGAGCTCACCGCCGAGCAGACCGGCCAGAGCCTCGAGACGATCCTGCGGGACAACGCCCGTGACAAGTGGTTCACCGCTGAGGACGGCCTCGAGTATGGCTTCTTCGACAAGATCGCCCAGCGGTCTTCCACCGTCTCCGGAGGCGGGGGAGTCTGATCCCTGACGGGACCAGATCACCTTCAGCCCACGATTCGCACCAGGACCACAGGAGCACATCTGACATGAACCCACTTGATCCTTCGGCACACGGCCTCCCCTCGGCCCAGCCCAGCGGCCCCGGCATGCCGGACTCGCGCTACATCCTCCCCTCCTTCGAGGAGCGGACACCCTATGGCTTCAAGCGCCAGGACCCGTATGCGAAGCTCTTCGAGGATCGCATCGTCTTCCTGGGCAGCCAGGTCGATGACGCCTCGGCCGATGACATCATGGCGCAGCTGCTCGTGCTCGAGTCGATGGACTCCGAGCGCGACATCACGCTCTACATCAACTCCCCGGGTGGCTCGTTCACCGCGATGACCGCCATCTACGACACGATGCAGTTCGTCCGGCCGCATATCCAGACCGTCTGCCTGGGGCAGGCAGCCTCCGCAGCAGCGGTGCTTCTGGCCGCAGGCACCCCCGGCAAGCGCCTGGCGCTGCCCAATGCACGCGTGCTGATCCACCAGCCCGCCGTCGGCGGCACCCGCGGCACCGCAACGGACCTGCAGATCCAGGCCGATGAGGTGCGCCGCATCCGCACCTGGATGGAGGACGTGCTGGGAGATCTCACCAAGAAGTCCCCGGACGAGATCGCTGAGGACATCGACCGTGACAAGTTCCTCTCCGCCGCCGGAGCCAAGGATTATGGCCTGGTGGACGAGGTGCTGGCCTCACGCAAGCTTCCGCTCTGAGGCCTTTGAGCTGAAGATCTCGACCCGTTCGGGGACGTTCCTTTGGAACGTCCCCGAACGTGTCAGGGCCCTGGAGTACGCTAGACCCGAAAAGCACCACAGTTCTTAAGGGGATCCAACGTCCATGGCACGCATCGGTGAAAGTGCAGATCTGCTCAAGTGCTCGTTCTGCGGCAAGAGCCAGAAGCAGGTCCGCTATAAGCTGATCGCCGGCCCCGGCGTCTACATCTGCGACGAGTGCATCGAACTCTGCAACGAGATCATCGAGGAATACCTCAATGAGGTGCAGGAGCCCGACGACTTCGAGCTGCCCAAACCCCGCGAGATCTACGATTTCCTCGACGAGTACGTGATCGGGCAGGACAAAGCAAAGCGCACCCTCTCAGTGGCAGTGCACAACCACTACAAGCGCATCCAGGCGACCGGTTCGGCGAAGAAGACCACCTCGCTGGAGAAGGGCCCGCTGGACGACGTCGAGATCGGCAAGTCCAACATCATGATGGTGGGACCGACCGGCTCCGGCAAGACCTACCTTGCGCAGTCCCTGGCCCGGAAGCTCCAGGTTCCCTTCATCGTGGCCGATGCGACCAGCCTCACCGAGGCCGGCTACGTCGGTGAAGACGTGGAGAACATTCTGCTGAAGCTGATCCAGGCCGCCGACGGAGACGTCAAGAAGGCCGAGCAGGGCATCATCTACATCGACGAGATCGATAAGATCTCGCGCAAGTCGGAGAACCCCTCGATCACCCGCGACGTCTCCGGCGAGGGGGTTCAGCAGGCTCTGCTGAAGATCCTCGAAGGGACCGTGGCCTCGGTGGCTCCGCAGGGCGGGCGCAAGCACCCCCAGCAGGAGTTCATCCAGATCGACACCTCCAACATCTTGTTCATCGTCGCCGGGGCCTTCGCCGGGCTCGAGGAGCTCATCGAGTCCCGGGCGGGCCGCAAGGGCATCGGCTTCGGCGCCCCGCTGTCCACGATCACCAAGACCGAGGCCAGCTATGCCGACGTCGAACCCGAGGACCTGCACAAGTTCGGTCTGATCCCCGAGCTCATCGGCCGGCTCCCGGTGATCGCCACCGTGGAACAGCTCGACGCCGCGGCGCTGACCGACATCCTCACCAAGCCCCGCAATGCCCTCGTGAAGCAGTACCAGAAGATCTTCTCCATCGATGGGATCGAGCTTGAGTTCACCCCCGAGGCACTCGGCGCGGTGGTGGAGCAGGCGGAGCTGCGTGGCACCGGTGCCCGCGGTCTGCGCTCGATCCTGGAGAACGTGCTGGGTCCGGTGATGTTCGAGCTGCCCTCCCGCGATGACATCGCCTCGGTGACCATCACCGCGGCGGTGGTCCGCGAGGGCGCGGAGGCCGAGCTGGTCACCCTGTCCGAAGCCAAGAAGTTCCGCAAGAAGTCCGCCTGACCTGCCTTTTTCACCCTTTTCAGAGCCTGTCTATTTGCTGTACAGGAGCTGAGGTGTAGGCTCGATCACACGTCGTGGCCTAGGTCACATCAAGTGATCGGGCCACTGCGCCGGGTGACGAGAGGTGGAAGATTCATGGGTCAATCCCAAGGCTCCCCGCGCAGGGGACGGACGGTTCGGGCAGCCGGCACCGCACTCGCGGCGGCCATCCTGCTGAGCGGCTGCTCGGACACCGAGGACGTTCCCGTCCTCACCTGGTATATCAATCCCGATGACGGCGGACAGGCCACCCTCGCGCAGCTGTGCACCGAGGAGGCTGAGGGTGCCTACACGATTCAGACGTCGCTGCTGCCGGCCGACGCACCCTCCCAGCGCGAGCAGCTGGCCCGGCGTCTCGCGGCCAACGACTCATCCTTGGACATCATGTCGCTGGACCCGCCGTTCATCCCTGAGCTCGCCGAACCCGGATTCCTGGCCCCGGTCCCGGAGGATGTCGCAGAACGCACCACCGAAGACACCCTCGAGGGTGCCCTCGCCGGGGCGATGTGGGACGACGAACTGGTCACCGTCCCGTTCTGGGCCAACACCCAGCTGCTCTGGTACCGCGAGTCCGTGGTCGAGGAGGCCGGCCTCGACATGGAGGAGCCCGTCACCTGGGACCAGGTCATCGAGACCGCGCTCGAGCAGGACAAGCTCCTCGGGGTCCAGGGCATCCGCGCAGAATCCATGACCGTCTGGCTCAACGCGCTCGTCGAGTCCCAGGACGAGTCGATCCTGGCCAACCCCGAGGCGCCGGCGGCCGATCTGCAGACCAACCTGGATACCGAGCCCGGGTCCCGGGCCGCCGAGATCATCGGGACGATCGGCTCGGAAGGCCTGGCAGGTCCCGGTGTCGCCTCCATGGATGAGAACCAGTCGATGCTGCTGTTCCAGCGGGATCAGGGATCCTTCATGGTCAACTGGCCCTTCGTCTGGGCAGCCACCAACGCCGCCGCCGAGGAGGGCGCAGTCGAGTCCGAGCTTGTCGAGGACATCGGATGGGCGCAGTACCCCCGGGTCGACGAGGACACCGCCTCGGCGCCTCCGCTGGGCGGCATCAACCTCGCCGTGGGCGCGGACTCCGAGAACCAGGAGCTCGCCTTCGAGGCCATCGAGTGCATCGTGACCCCGGAGAACCAGACCGAGTACTTCATCACCAACGGCAACCCGCCCTCATCAGAGGCCGCCTACGACGATCCGGCGCTCGAGGACGACTTCCCGATGGCCGATGCCATCCGGGAGGCGCTCGAGAATGCTGCGCCGCGACCACAGACCCCCTTCTACAACGAGATCTCCACCGCGATCCAGCAGCAGTTCACACCCATTGCCGGGGTCGACGCAGAACAGACTCCTACACAGACCGATGCCTTCATCGTCGAAGTGCTCAGAGGGGAGCGTCTCCTGTGACAACCGCACCTGAAACCTCGCGGCGGCAGAAGCGCGAAGCCGCCGCGTCGGCGAACGCCAAGAACGCCGATCGCAGGAACGGCAACGGCAAGAAACGCACGAACCGGGCTAAGTCTGAGGCGCGATTGGGCTGGCTCATCGCCGGGCCGGCCTTCTTCATCATGCTCGCGGTCACCGCGTATCCGATCGCCCAGGCGGTCTACGACTCGCTGTTCTCCTTTCGGCTGACGGCCCCGGATGAACGGTCCTTCGTATTCCTGCAGAACTATCAGACGATCCTCTCTGACTGGGACGTCTTCTGGTCTGCACTAGGTGTCACGGTGTTGGTCACGGTGGTCACCGTGGCCGTGGAGCTGGTCCTCGGCTTCGGGCTGGCCTTGGTGATGCACAAGGCGCTGTTGCGGATCCGTGGCGCGCTGCGCACCGCGATTCTGGTGCCCTACGGGATCATCACCGTGGTCTCGGCCTTCGCCTGGTACTACATGTTCGACATCAACTCGGGCTTCGTGAACAGCTGGTTCGGCTGGGTGCCGGGGATCGACAGCGACCTCGACTGGTTCGCCAACTTCCCGACCGCGATCACGGTGATCATGGCCTCGGAGATCTGGAAGACCACCCCATTCATCGCCCTGCTGCTGCTGGCCGGACTCGCGCAGGTCCCCGACGAACTGGTCGAGGCCTCAAAGGTCGACGGCGCCAGCTGGCGGCAGCAGATGACCCGGGTGATCCTGCCGAATATGAAGGCCGCCATCATGGTCGCGGTGCTCTTCCGAGCACTGGACGCCTTCCGAATATTCGACAACGTCTTCATCATGACCAATGGTGCAGCCAACACCGAGGTGCTCTCGCTGCTGGCCTATCGGACCTCCATCGGGCGTCTGGAGATCGGGCTGGGCTCCGCGGTCTCGGTCATCCTCTTCGCCTGCGTCCTGCTGATCTGCGTCATCGCGATCAAGTTCTTCAAGGTTGATCTCGCCAGCGGGACCGATGCAAAGGGAGGTAAGTAGAGATGGCCTCCACCGGCAAGCTCACCGGCAAGCAGCGCCTCGGATGGACGGTGCTCACCGTCGTCGTCCTGATCTACGCCCTGTTCCCGGTGGCCGCGATCCTCGCCACCAGCTTCAAGACCCAGGCCGACCTCGGCAGTGCCACGTTCCTGCCCGGCAATCCGACCTGGGAGAACTACGAGATGATCCTCTTCGGGGATGCTCAGGGCCTGTTCCTCACCGCATTCCGCAACTCGATCGGCATCACGCTGATCGCCACGTTCATTGCCGTGGTGCTGGCCACGCTGTGCGCCTACGCCATCGCGAGGCTGAACTTCCCGGGCAAGAAGATCATCCTGGGCACCGCGCTGGCGGTGTCGATCTTCCCGGTGATCTCCGTGGTCACCCCGCTGTTCAACCTGTGGCGCAACATCGGGCTCTACGACACCTGGCTCGGCCTGATCATCCCGTATCTGTCTCTGACCCTGCCGATTTCGATCTGGACCCTCGCGGCGTTCTTCCGGCAGATCCCCTGGGACCTGGAACAGGCCGCGCAGGTGGACGGCGCCACCCAGTGGCAGGCCTTCCGCCGGGCCATCGTGCCGCTGGCCATGCCGGGCGTGTTCACCACGGCCATCATCGCCTTCTTCATCGCCTGGAACGACTTCGTCTACGGGATATCCCTGACCTCCACCGAAGCCGCCAGACCGGTTCCGGCCGCACTGGCCTTCTTCAACGGCGCCTCGCAGTTCGAGGAACCCACCGGCGCGATCTCCGCGGCCGCCATCATCGTGACCATCCCCGTCGTCGTTCTGGTGCTGCTGTTCCAGCGCCAGATCGTCTCCGGCCTGACCCAGGGCGCCGTCAAGGGCTGAGTAGATAAGGACTCCACCGAAATGTCATCCATCACGCTTCAGAATCTCGTCAAGAAATACGACGACGGCTTTCCCGCCGTCAATGACATCTCCATCGACATCGAAGACGGCGAGTTCATCATCCTGGTGGGCCCCTCCGGCTGCGGAAAGTCCACGCTGCTGCGCATGATCGTGGGCCTGGAAGACATCACCGAAGGTGACCTGCTCATCGGCGGGGAGCGCGTGAACGAGAAGGCGCCGCGCGAACGCAACCTCGCCATGGTGTTCCAGAGCTACGCGCTCTACCCGCACCTGACCGTCTACGAGAACATCGCGTTCCCGATGCGGCTGACCAAGGGGAAGTTCACCAAGGAAGAGATCGATGAGAAGGTCCAGCATGCAGCGGCCATGCTTGAGCTCACCGAACACCTGGACCGCAAGCCGGCGAACCTCTCCGGCGGTCAGCGGCAGCGTGTGGCCATGGGCCGGGCCATCGTGCGCGAGGCGGATGCCTTCCTCTTCGATGAGCCGCTCTCGAACCTCGATGCCAAGCTGCGCGGTCAGATGCGTGCCGAGATCGCCAGGCTCCAGCGTGAGCTCAACACCACCAGCGTCTACGTCACCCACGATCAGACCGAGGCGATGACCCTGGGAGACCGGGTGGCAGTGCTGAAGAAGGGCCTGCTCCAGCAGATCGCCTCTCCGCGTGAGCTCTATGAGCAGCCGGCGAACCTCTTCGTCGCCGGATTCATCGGCTCACCCTCGATGAACTTCCTGCCCGGCACCGTGGAGGGCAACATCTTCTCCACCCCACTGGGCAAGATCGAGATCCCGGATCGCGCGGCCAAGGCCGGCGCGGGCCGGGAGATCGTGCTGGCGGGCATTCGTCCGGAGTTCTTTGAGGATGCGTCCCAGCTCAGCGAGGTTCAGCTCTCCAAGGGCACGACCTTCGCGGCGGAGATCAGCCACAGCGAGTGGATGGGCAACGAGCAGTACGCCTATGTCTCCTATGAGACCGACGAGCGGGTCCAGGAGACGCTGCGGAACCTCGCCGAGGAGATGGACGCCGATGAGCTGCGCACCCAGCTCGTGGTCGAGGTCGACGCCACCTCGCGCTTCCGCAGCGGGGACAGCGCCGAGCTCTGGCTCGACACCCGCCGAATGCACCTCTTCGACCCGGCCACCGGGGAGAACCTGACCCGCGACGCGGAAGCAGGCGCCGAGCTGACCCGGGAGGCGCGCGAGGACCGCAAGCGCGATGCCGAGCGGTTCGTCTCCAAGCAATCCTGACCGGGGCCGTTTCCTGCCCCGCTGACCTGCACGGTCACCCCCACAGGCGAGCCCGGGGTGCTAAGTTATTGCCAGACAGACCTGACGCTCAGCCAGACGGGCCCCCGAGGGGCACTCGTCTGGCTGAGCAGTCAACACCAGGCCGAAGAGTTG
The DNA here is from genome assembly GCF_017347085.1 of Nesterenkonia sp. E16_10. Classification (GTDB taxonomy): domain Bacteria; phylum Actinomycetota; class Actinomycetes; order Actinomycetales; family Micrococcaceae; genus Nesterenkonia. The sequence continues at coordinate 487,515 of NZ_JADPSA010000029.1, read as the reverse complement.
GAGCGCTACCATGAGCACCGTCCCCGAAGAGTTCAAGTACAGTGCCGAGCACGAGTGGGTCGGCACCACCGAGGATTCACTCGTGGTGCGCGTGGGCATCACCGACTTCGCCCAGGACGCCCTCGGTGAGGTCGTCTATGTGGAGCATCCTGAGGTCGGTGCGACGGTGGCCGCGGGTGACGTGGTGGGCGAGGTGGAATCCACCAAGTCGGTCTCCGACATCTTCGCCCCGGTCGCCGGAGAGATCGTGTCCGTCAACACCGACCTCGACGAGAATCCCGGTGCCGTGAACTCCGCCCCCTATGCGGCGGGCTGGCTGTTTGAGATCAAGCTTGCAGAATCCTCAGCGGCAGACACCCTGCTCAGTGCAGCAGATTACAAAAACCAAGTAGGCTGAAGGCCACCAAAAGGCGGCCCGGCGAGAGGAGGCGACGTGGAGAGCACGCAAAATCGCGACAATGGCCAAAGTGCGGCGGAGACCACGAGCATCTCGTTGCCGCCGGCGGAGGCGCACGCAGGGGAGCCTCATCTCTCGGACGATGACAGGCAGGCCATCGCGGCGCTGCCGCGGAACTCGGCGCTGTTGATCGCCCACAGCGGCGCGAACCAGGGCGCCCGCTTCCTGCTGGACCAAGATCTGACCACCGTCGGCAGGCACCCAGAGGCAGGGATCTTCCTCGACGACGTCACCGTGTCCCGGCGTCACGTCGAACTGACCCGGCAGGGTCTGGGCTTCAAGATTCGGGATCTCGGCAGCCTCAACGGCACGTATGTGAACCACGACCGCGTGGATGAGTACGCCTTGAAGCCCGGCGATGAGGTGCAGATCGGCAAGTTCCGGCTGACCTTCTACGCCGGATCCAAGGAATCCGACTGACCGGTGATCCACAATGCCAGGGCGGACCGGAGGGAAACGTTATCCTAAGGGTGATTTCGTCTCTTCCCCACAGCTCGAAAGAGGACATGCAGTGAGTGCTTCAGCAGCGTCGAAGCCGAAACCGGCCGCGACCCCCACCGAGCGCGCCGCCACGCATGTGTTCACCATCTCCGAGGTTCTGCGCGAGCTGCAGAACGAGTTCCCCGATCTGACCGCGTCGAAGCTACGCTTTCTCGAAGAGCGCGATCTGGTGGAACCCGCCCGCACCGCATCGGGCTACCGCAAGTACTGCGCGGCCGACGTCGAGCGACTCCGCTTCATCCTGGCGCTGCAGCGTGACCGGTACATGCCACTCGACGTCATCAAACAGACCATGGACGCCATCGACTCCGGGGAGACCCCGGAGGCTCTGCCGCAGGCGGCCCCGGTGGGTCCCCGTGAGGTCACCGATGAGATGGCCGCCCAGATCACCGGACGGATCCGGCCGATGTCTCGCAAGGAGCTGCGCGCCCACTCCGGCGCCACCCGCGGGATGCTCGACACGCTGGAGAAGTTCCGGATCATCGCGGCCGACGCGGAGGGCAACTACAGCCACCACGATCTCAAGGCCGTCAAAGCGGTCCGGATCCTCGCGCGCTATGGGCTGGAACCAAAGCACCTGGTCAACATCCGCCGTTCGGCGGACAACGAGCTGGATCTGATCTCACGCGCCATGGCCCCGCACGCGGCCCGCAAGGACACTGCCGCCCGGGCGCGGGTCGCGGAGTCCTCCAAGGAGATGCTCCAGTGCCTCAAGGATCTGCGCGGCTCAATCATGGACACCTCAGTGGAGCAGTTGGACAAGAACTGACCTAGACTTGAACCATGGAGAGCCAGCTTGTACCGCTGGATGTCGTGGGAGTTCGGATCGAGCTCCCATCGAAACAGCCTGTGGTGGTGCTCCGCGGCGCGGAACCCGGGCTGGACACTCTTCATGTGGCCGTCTTGGTGGGACCCGCTGAGGCCAATGCCATCGCCATGGCCATGGAGAAGAAGGTCCCACCCCGGCCGATGACCCACGATCTGCTCGCCGAGGTCATGACCCGGCTCGGCTCAGGAGTGCGCTCGGTGGAGATCGGCATGCTGGACTCATCGACCTACCGGGGGACCATCACCCTGGGCAGCGGGCGCAGCTTCGATGCCCGGGCCTCGGATGCGATCGCCGTGGCGGTGCGGGTGCAGTGCCTGGTCACCATGGAGCGTGAGATGCTCACTCGGGTGGGCATCACACCGCGCACCGCAGCCACGGGACAGCGTCCGATCTCCGAGGAGGAGATCAAGGAATTCCGTCGGTTCCTCGACGATGCCGAGCCGGGCGACTTCGCCTGAACCAGGGCCGAGGCGAGCCTGTCACTGGTGGAACTTCGCGACACGCCGTAGAGTAAAACTCAAATGTCTTTGACCCTGCGCGGCTGCGGCAATACCGTCTAGGGACAAGGCCTTCGCAGGCACCTTCCTCGCCGCTTCCGCGGCGCCGGGCAGGGGCTTTCCCAGCGGAGTCCGGCACTTCAGGAGGCTACCAGGTGGGTCCAGAATCGCACGCGGGCACCGAGCGTGTACGGCCAGGGCAGGCAGCTGCCCAGCAGCCCCTGTTCAGCGACGGCCGGCCTGAGCTGGACGAGGAGCTCGGCTACCGCGGTCCCGTGGCCTGCGCCGCCGCAGGGATCACCTATCGTCAGCTGGACTACTGGGCGCGCACGAAGCTGGTGCAGCCCTCCATGCGCAATGCCGCCGGCTCGGGTTCGGCCCGACTGTATTCCTTCCGAGACGTGCTGGTGCTCAAGGTGGTCAAGCGTCTGCTGGACACCGGTGTCTCGCTGCAGCAGATCCGAAGCGCCATCGAGCATCTGCGCGAACGCGGCGTCGATGACCTCGCCCAGATCACCCTGATGTCGGACGGCGCCTCGGTCTATGAATGCACCTCCGCAGACGAGGTCATCGACCTTGTGCAGGGCGGACAGGGAGTCTTCGGCATCGCCGTGGGTCGGGTGTGGCGCGAGGTCGAAGCCAGCCTGGTGGAGCTTCCCCGGGAGCGCACCGAGCCCGAGGCCATTCCCGAGCTTGAGGCCTTCGGCTCGGCCGGAGACGAACTCGCCCAGCTCAGGGCGCGTCGTTCCCAAGCCTCCTGACCCTCAGACTTCGCCCCCTCGGGGCCATACGCAAAAGGACCGCCCCTCGATGAGGAGCGGTCCTTTTCTACTGGGTCAGACCAGCTGCTGGGTCAGATCAGCTGCTGTGTCAGACCAGCTGCTTGAGCAGCTGGTCGAAGGATTTCGCCAGGTCCTTGACCTGTTCGCCGGGCCACTGGTGCACCGGGTACGCCGCGCCCTGGATCTGCTGCCAGAACGGGTTCTCCTCCAGCACCGGGAGCATCAGCTTGTCCTTATAGAGCCGCTCCATCTCCAGCAGGCGGTACTCGTGCTCGGTGGAATCGGCGCGGGCACGGTTGACCACCACGCCGGCGGACTTCAGCTGCGGTGCGTATTCGCTGGAGAACATCCGGATCGCACGCATCGTCCGCTCGGTGCCGGCCACGGAGAACAGACTCGGCTCCGCCACCAGGAGCACGCCATCCGAGGCCGACCACCCGATCCGGGTCAGACCAGACAAGGAGGGCGGGCAATCGATGAGCACCAGGTCATAGCCGGTGACCCGATCGAGGATCATCCGGAGTCGACGCATATCGCGAGGCCGGATATCGGGGCGATCGAAGGCCGCCGAGAGCGCGGAGCCGACGACGACGTCCAGCGTCGCTTCGGAGCGCTGCTCTGCGGGGAGCAGATCCAGCCAGCCGGAACGGACCACATGGTCACCCAAGGTGGTGCGCTTGGCGTCGCGCAGCAGCTGCCCGGCCTCGGTGCCGGCGCCGCGGGTGACGCCCAGCCCGGTGGTGGAATCCGCGTGGGGGTCTAGGTCGACGACGAGGGTCCGCACCCCCTGGTGGAGGGCGGCCGAGGCAAGGCCCATGGTGACCGAGGTCTTACCGACCCCGCCTTTCAGGCTGGAAACGCTCAAGATCTGCACGCTCCCCATCATAGGGATGATCTGCGGTGATCCTTGCCCCGGCGCTCCGCGCAGGAAGGGACGGATCAGTTGATCTTCATCTCACCCATCTCTTCCCAGCCCTCACCTTCGACCTGGCGCGAGATGATTTTCGGGGTGGAGACCAGCGCCTGCGCCATGGCCCCGTCTGAGCTGACCGCCTGCTGGAAGTGCGCGGATTCCACGTGCGGGCCAGCGGCGTCGTCGTCGAAGGCTTCGATGAGCACGTACTCGTTGGGGTCCTCGAGGCTGCGGGACCAGTCGAACCACTTATTGCCGGGCTCGGCCCGGGTGGCTTCGGTGAACTCAGCGGTGATGGCGGGCCACTGGTCTGCCAGCTCGGGCTTGACCTGGAATTTCACGACGATGAAGATCATGGGTCCTACTCTCTTGAGACTGTGTGGGAGGCCGGTGTTGGCCCTGTAGCGGCTGTCTACCGGCACCCTTCAGTCTCTCTCTTTCGGCGCGCTCGTGCCACGACGACCGTTGATGCTGTGAAGGTCAGGAGTGTGTATGCATTTAGAAGATGAATTTACTCACGTAGTCTTTTCCTGATACTTCGCAGATCGACCGCGGCGCTATCACTCGCGCACATGATTTTCCCAACCTTAATGAGGCACCCATGTCTGACCATTACGCCCAGAACCCCCAGCAACCACAACAATACGACCAACAACAGCATCATCCAATGATGACTGCAGCACCTCCACGGAAGGGCATCGGAATCGCTGCCATGGTGCTTGGTATCGTCGCGATTGTCTTTGCGTTTATACCCGTTATCGGTCTAGCCAACTTCATTCTTGCTCCTCTGGCCGTGATCTTGGGCATCGTCGCCTTCGTGAAGCGCCGGGGCCGCGGCCAGGGCATCACGGGTGTGATCACCGGCGCGATCGCTCTGCTGATCACCATCATCGGAGTTGCGATTGCCGGTGCGATCTTCTCCAGCGTCGATGACGACATGCGAGAGCTTGAGGAAGAGGCTCAGAGTGTCGACCCGGCGGATGACGAGGAGGTCGCCGAGCTCGAAGAGGACATTCAGGACGAGCAGGAAGACATCGCCGAAGACCGCGAAGAACCAGAAGCAGCCGGTACGGGAGGGGACGAGGGTAGCCGCGAGAACCCATTGCCGATCGGTGAACCCGTCTCCCACGACGATTGGGAGGTCACTATCAACAGCGTGACCCCTAACGCCGATGACGCGATCGCCGCAGAGAACCAGTTCAACGACCCCGCACCCGAGGGGCAGAGCTACATGCTCGTGAACATGACCGCGACCTACCTCGGGGACGAATCGGACTCGCCGATGATGGCTACAGAGGTCGCCTACGTCAGCAGTACTGGAGAGACCAGCTCAGACTACGAACTCTCCGCCGTAGCACCGGATTCCTTCGATTCGATCGCCGAGCTCTACAACGGCGGCTCAGAGACAGGGAACATCTCCTTGGCCGTTCCAAACGACGACGACGGCACCCTCCGGGTGCGAATCGGCTTCTTCGACACCCAGGACTTCTTCTTCGAAGCTTCCTGACACCGGAATGCAGTCTCTGTCCGGCCGCGGCCGGACAGAGACTGCATTCGGTCGGCGCCGCACCTCCGCGAGCGGTCCGTGCAGCCAGGCCGGTCCTCCGGGAGGACCGCCCCGACCGTCAAGGTGCTACTCATACAGCTGATGTGAAACGACGTCGACGGTCGCGTCTAGGATTGCCACATGGCCCACTACGACCTCTCCATCATCGGTTCCGGCTCAGGGAACTCCCTGATCACACCCTTCTGGGAAAACAAGCGCGTGGTCCTCGCGGACAAGGGATCTGGCAGCACGGCGGCCTTCGGCGGCACCTGTCTCAACGTGGGGTGCATCCCGACCAAGATGTTCGTCCGCCCGGCGGCGCTGGCCCGGGGGCCGGTGGAAGCGGCCCGGCTCAACGTCACCCAGGAGACCACCGAGGTGGACTGGCCCGCGATGCGCGACCGGATCTTCTCCCGGATCGACGCCATCTCGGCCGGCGGCCGGCAGTACCGCGAGGTCGAGCTGGACCATGTGGACCTCGTGACGGAGCACGTCACGCTCACCGGGGACTTCAGCCAGCCGCCCTTCGCGTTCGTCTCTGACTCCGGTGTCCGCGCCGAGGCCGACCAGCTGGTCATCGCCGCCGGATCACGACCCTCGCTTCCCCAGGTCCCAGGAATCGACCTGCCTGGAGTGCACACCTCTGACAGCATCATGCGCATCGAGCAGCGGCCCGAAAAGCTGCTGATCATCGGCGGCGGCTACATCGCCTGCGAGTTCGCCGGGGTGTTCTCCGCCTTCGGCACCGAGGTCATTCAGATCAATCGCAGCCAGGGGCTGATGACCGCCATGGACGCCGACATCTCCGCCGCCTTCTCTGCCGAGGCCGAGAAGAACTGGACGGTGCACTACCAGCGCACCGCGACCCGGATCGTCGAGCACGGTGCGGGGCTGCGCGTCGAGCTGGTCACCTCCGACGGCCGGGTCGAGCACCAGGACGTGGACGCGGTCCTGGTGGCCATCGGCCGCACCCCGAACACCGACCTGATCGGAGCTCAAGAGGTCGGTCTCGACGTGCACTCCGACGGGCGCCTCGCGGTGGATGAATACCAGCGAGTGCTCAGCCAGGGCGAGCCGGTTGCGGGTCTCTACGCGCTGGGCGATGTCAGCTCCGAGGCGATGCTCAAGCATGTGGCGAACCAGGAGGCCCGGGTGGTCGCCCACAACCTGGAGCACCCGGACCGGATCCGCGCATCGCGGCACGAGGCGATCCCCTCGGCGATCTTCTCCTTCCCCGAGATGGCTCAGGTCGGAATCACCGAGGCCCAGGCCGCAGAGACCATCGGGCCGGAGAACCTCACCACCAAGATCCAGCGCTACGGCGACACCGCCTATGGCTGGGCGATGGAAGACGGCGAGGGGATCTTCAAGGTGATCGCGGACCGCCGCAGCGGGCAGATCCTCGGCGCGCATGTCATGGGCTACCAGGCCTCGAACCTGATCCAGCCGGTCATCCAGGCGATGAGCTTCGGCCAGGACGCCTACACGGCCGCCCGGGGACAGTACTGGATCCATCCCGCCCTGATGGAGGTCACCGAGAATGCGCTGCTGGGACTCGAGGTCCCGATCCCGCAGGACGCCCCGCTCTGAGTCTGCCGGGGCTGCCGCGCGCACCGCAGATGCCTCACCGTGGCTGCCCTACCGGAGCAGCGGCGCCAGGAATGGATTCCGCGGCACCCCGGTTGTCAGGAGAAGAAGCACCAGCAGCAGCCCCCTGAACTGGGCAGCGCTGCGGCTGGCCCGAACACCACTGATCCGTGCGCGGCGACCGATCGTCCCGCGCCGAGAGGAGCTTTCCATGGCAGAACGCGTTGATTTCTGGTTCGACCCGCTGTGCCCCTTCGCCTGGGTGACCTCACGCTGGATCCTGGAGGCCGAGAAGGTCCGTGACATCGAGGTGCACTGGAACGTGATGAGCCTCGGTGTGCTCAACGAGGCCAAGAACCCCGCGCCGTCCGAGGACCCCGAGCAGCTCGCCCGCTGGATCCCGGCCCGCACCGCCACCGCTGTGGCTCTGAAGCATGGCGAGGACAAGGTCGGAGAGTTCTACACCGCCGCCGGCACCGAGATCCACAACAACGGCAACAAGGATTTCGAGGCGGCCACGCGCAACGCACTGCGCGCCGTCGGCCTGGAGGAGGACCTGCTCGCCGAGGCCAAGACGGAGAAGAACGACGCCGAGATGCGCGCCTCCCACGACAAGGGCATCTCCCTGGTCGGTCAGGACGTCGGCACCCCGGTCGTCGCATTCCAGGGCACCGCGTTCTTCGGCCCCGTGCTGACCCGCATCCCGCGCGGCGAGGACGCCGGCAAGGTCTTCGACGGTGCCGTGGCACTGGCCCAGTTCCCGTACTTCTTCGAGCTCAAGCGCTCCCGCACGGAGTCCCCAGCCTTCGACTGATCGAGGCTCCCACCACAGGGCCCTCAGCAGAGGGCACCACACGACGACGCCGGCGCGGGCTTGAAGCCCGCGCCGGCGTCGTCGTCGGTTCCGGTGTGCTCAGGTCGGGGGAGTGCTCACTCCTCGCGGATCACCTTGTGCTGGGCCGCCTGGGCGACCGGGCGGACCACGACCTGATCCAGGTTCACATGGTGGGGGAGCGTGACGGCGCCCGCGATCACCTCGGCGATGTCCTCAGCGACCAGGGGACGCTTGACCCCGCGATAGACCGCCTCGGCGGCGGCCACGTCTCCGCGGAGCCGCTTCGCGGTGAACTCCTCGGTGGCGACCATGCCCGGCAGCACCTCGATGACCCGGATATTGTGCTCGGCCTCTTCCAATCGCAGCGCCCCGGTGAGTGCGTGCTCGCCGAACTTTGCCGCGTTATAGCCGGCTCCGCCCTCGTAGGCCGTGATCCCAGCGGTGGAGGTGACGGTGAGGATCGTGCCTTCACCGTGGGCGCGCAGCATCGGGATGAAGGCCTGGATCACGTTCAGCGCGCCGAGCACGTTGACCTCGTACATCCAGCGCCAGTCCTCGGGCCTGCCCTCGGCCACCGGGTCCATGCCCAGCGCCCCGCCGGCGTTGTTGATCAGGGTGTCGATCCCTCCGGCGGCGGTGACCTCCGCAAGAGCCACAGCCACCTGCTCCGGATCGGTGACGTCGCAGATGATCGGGATGATCCCCTCCTGCTCGGCGAGGCTCTCGAGCTTCTCGGCGCGCCTCGCGACCGCGAAGACCCGCCAGCCCTCGGTGGTGAGTCGGTGCGCAGTGGCGGCGCCGATCCCGGAGGAGGCGCCGGTGACCATGGCGCTGCGGGTGGAGGTATCGGTGTCGATCATGGAGACAGCCTAGTGAGCAGGGTGCGCTGAGAGAACCGGTGGTTCAGTATGTGACACTTCCGTCGTGAGAGAATGGCCAGCATGGCTGATCAGACTCCGGGCACAGACGCGCCCGCCACCGCGACCCATTCCGCAGACCCCTCCCAGGCCACCGCCGCGCACAAGAGCCCCGTGGTCCCGGACCGCCCGGCGCTGGAGGGCCTCGAGGAGAAGCTCCATGCCGCCTGGCAGGACGAGGAGATCTACCACTTCAACGAGGACACCGAGCGCGCCGAGGTCTACTCCATCGACACTCCGCCGCCCACCGCCTCCGGCTCGCTGCACGTGGGGCATATGTTCTCCTACACGCAGACCGACGTGATGGCCCGCTTCATGCGGATGTCCGGGAAGAACGTCTTCTACCCGCTGGGCTGGGACGACAACGGACTGCCCACCGAGCGTCGGGTCCAGAACTACTACGGGGTGCGCTGCGATCCCGCGCAGCCCTACGACCCGGACTACACCCCGCCGGAGAAGCCGGCCAAGAACCAGCGCGACTGGGACGCGATCAGCCGCGCGAACTTCATCGAGCTCTGCGAGACCCTCACCGTGGAAGACGAGAAGGTCTTCGAGGATCTCTTCTCCCGGCTGGGCCTCTCGGTGGACTGGCGCCAGACCTACCGCACCATCGACGATGACTCCCGCGCCGCCTCTCAGCGGGCCTTCCTGCGCGACATCCACGCCGGCAACGCCTACACAGCCCAAGCGCCGACGCTGTGGGACATCACCTTCCGCACGGCCGTGGCCCAGGCCGAGCTCGAGTTCAAGGACCACCCCGGCGCGTATCATCGCTACCCCTTCACCGTGAAGGACACCGGCGAACAGGTCTTCATCGAGACCACACGCCCCGAGCTGCTGCCCTCCTGCGTGGCCCTGGTCGCGCACCCCGATGATGAGCGCTACCAGCACCTCTTCGGCAAGACCGCGATCTCCCCGCTCTTCGGCGTGGAGGTCGAGGTCAAGGCGCACGGACTCGCGCAGCCGGACAAGGGCTCCGGCGCCGCCATGATCTGCACCTTCGGCGATATGACCGACGTGACCTGGTGGCGCGAGCTGCAGCTGCCCACCCGGGCGCTGATCGGCCGCGACGGCCGCTTCTCACGGGAGGCCCCGGAGTGGATCAGCTCCACGGAGGGTCAGGCGAACTACGAACAGCTCGCCGGCAAGACCGTGCATTCGGCCAAGGAGGCCGTGGTGGAGCTGCTCAAGGCCGCCGAGCTGCTCGAGGGGGAGCCCAAGAAGATCACCCACGCGGTGCACTTCTACGAGAAGGGCGACAAGCCGCTGGAGGTCGTCACCTCCCGGCAGTGGTACATCCGCAACGGCGGTCGCGACGCCGCCCGGCGCGAGAAGATGGTCGCCCGCGGCAGGGAGATCTCCTGGCACCCGACCTTCATGCGCTCTCGCTACGAGAACTGGGTGGAGGGGCTCAACGGCGACTGGCTGGTCTCGCGGCAGCGCTTCTTCGGCGTGCCGATCCCGGTCTGGTACCCGCTGAACGCCGACGCCGAGCCCGACTACGACCACCCGCTGCTGCCCGAGGAGGCCCTGCTGCCGGTGGACCCGGCCTCGCAGGTCCCCGCCGGATACCAGGAGTCCCAGCGCGGCGTCGCCGGTGGCTTCATCGGTGAGGCCGACGTCCTGGACACCTGGGCCACCTCGGCGATCACTCCGCACATCGCAGGCCGCTGGGAGAAGGACAACGACTTCTTCAACAAGGTGTTCCCCTTCGATCTGCGCCCCCAGGGTCACGACATCATCCGCACCTGGCTCTTCGCCTCCGCGGTCCGCGCGAACTCGCTGAATGACTCCGTGCCGTGGACCAACACCGCGATCTCCGGCTGGATCCTGGACCCGGATCGCAAGAAGATGTCCAAGTCCAAGGGCAATGTCGTCGTGCCCACCGAGCCGCTGGAGCAGTTCGGCTCCGACGCGGTGCGCTACTGGGCCGCCTCGGCGAAGCTCGGCGCAGACACCGCCTACGAGGTGGCGCAGATGAAGATCGGGCGCCGCCTCGCGATCAAGCTGCTCAACGCCTCGAAGTTCGCGCTGAACCTCGGTGTCACCGAAGCCCACATCATCGGCGACGACGCCGGAGCTCAGGTCCTCACCGAGGCCCTGGACCGCGCCCTGATCGCCGAGCTGCGCACCGTGGTGGACCAGGCGACCAAGCACTTCGCCGACTACGACTACGCCCGGGCGCTGCAGCTGGTGGAGTCCTTCTTCTGGTCCTTCACCGACGACTATGTGGAGCTGGTCAAGGACCGCGCCTACGGCTCACGCGGTGAGTCGGCCCAGGATTCGGTGCTGGCGGCCTTGGCGACCACGCTCGACTCGCTGCTGCGGCTCTTCGCCCCGGTGCTGCCCTTCGTCACCGACGAGGTCTGGCGCTGGTGGCGCCACGGCTCGGTGCACTCCACCCAGTGGCCGACCACCTCCGGGTTGGAGTCCGTGCAGGGCTCGACCGGGATGCTGGACTCCGTGGCGCAGGTGCTCTCCGGTCTGCGCAAGGTCAAGTCTGAGGCCAAGGTGAAGCAGCGCACCGAGGTGATCACCGCGACGGTCTCCGCACCCGAGCGGACGCTGGCCCACATCGACGCCGCCATCGCCGACGTCCAGGCGGCCACCCGATCCCGCTCCCTGGCGCTGAGCCCACAGACCGACGGGACCCAGTCCGTGGTCGTCACCGAGGTCGAGCTCGCCGAAGAGGAGCAGCCCGCCCAGGTCTGACCTCCCCGTCGCGTCAAAAAATCGTAGAGCTGCAGCCGATCGTCGGGCTGCAGCTCTACGATTTTTTGGTTGCTCGAGGACTTGCTCCGCAGGTCTTCCGCCGCAGGACGTGTAATCTCTGCACAGGTGGCGTCAAGATTACATGGGGGGAGCATCCAGTTTGAAGACTTTCGTTCTAGCGTCGGTGTCTCTGATCGGACTGCTCGCAGGCAGCGGATGTGCGGCAGGGTCATCCGCGCCCAACGACAGCTCGGTCGACGCCCAGGTGGTCGAGGTGATCGACGGTGACACCATCCGTGTCGAATACGCGGGTGAACGCCAGAGTGTTCGTCTGCTCAACATCGACACCCCGGAGACGAAACACCCTGATCGCGACGTGGAGTGCTTGGGGCCCGAGGCCTCGGACTATCTCAACGAACTGTTGGCGCCCGGCGACTCGGTCCGTCTTGAATTCGATGAGGAGCGCACCGATCGGTACGACCGGATTCTGGCTGGTGTCTTCAAAGATGACGACCTCATCAACGCCGCCATCGCGAGAGCTGGCTTCGGCATCGCGGCCTATTTCGAACCCAATGACAGGTTCCTCCCGCCGGTCCAAGAGGCGCAGGCGGAAGCAGAATCCGCCGGTCGTGGACTGTTCAACGATTCGCTGCCATGCACCGTTCCCTCGCAGGTGCAGGAGGCCGTCGACGAGGTCGACGAATTAGGCACCGAGCTGCCCGAGGAATATGAAGCGCTGGAGGAATCCGCTGCCTCCGCCGCTGCTGCCGTCCTGTTGGCCGAAGAGACCCGAGATCTCATCCTTTCTCTGGATCCGGACGAGCCAGGAATCCACCATCGCGCCTACGGGCCGCTTCTAGGTCCATTCGAGAGGCGGCTGGACCGGGCGATCACGACCGCCGAGGAACGAGTCTCGGAAACCAAGGGAGAGATCCAGGAGATCGACGAGGCGCGCGAGGCAGAACGTGAGGCCGCTGAGCGTCAGGAGTCGGCGCGGGAAGAGGTTGAACGCCAGAAGGCCGCGGACCAGGCGGCCGAAGAGCGTGAACGCAACCGACAGCCCGCGCCTCAGCCGGCCCCGGCTCCCGCGCCTCAGCCGGCCCCGGCTCCGCAGCCCACACAACAACCTGCGCCTGCACCTGCGCCGGTGCCCCAACCTACGCAACAGCCTGCACCTGCACCTGCACCTGCACCCGCGCCTGCGCCGCAACGTACGCAACAGCCGGCCCCGGCACCCGCTCCGAACAATGGATCCTCCGGAGGCGGGGGCGGAACACCAAACCTTGGACCGTCGGACCGACCCGCCGGGTATACCCACCGGAATGAACCGACGAATTACACGGGACCGCGCTGCTTCCTCCCCGGTGGCAACTGGTGGAAGCCCTGCTGAGCTTCAGCGCGGCCAACCCTCAGCATGGATTGCCGCCTCAGTCGTTCTCCTCAGTGACGGTGCGGATCTCCAGGACGCCCTCGAGCTCCTGGAGCGCTTCGAAGAGCTGCTCGCGGCCTACGCGCTGGGTGCGGGTGAAGGTCATGGTGGCGTCGACGGCGAACCCATCGGAGACTTCAAGTCGGCGGGTGCGCACCAGCCGAGTCTCGTAGCCCCATTGCGAGGCGGCGCCGAGGATCTCACGCAGGATCCCACGCCCGTCGGTGTAGCGCACGATGTAGCGCTCGGAGCGATCGTGGCGGGGGAGCCGGCGGACCAGATTCGTCACCAGGGTGACCGAGAACAGGTAGAACACCACCGTGAGTCCGGCGATCACCGGCATTCCGGCGCCGCAGGCCATGCCCACGGCGGCCGTCACCCAGATCGACGCCGCGGTGGTCAGCCCCGAGACCACGTTCTGCCGGACGAAGATCACCCCGGCACCGATGAAGCCGATCCCGCTCACGATCTGCGCGGCGATCCTGGAGGGGTCCAGGACCACGTCCCCGCCGATCAGATGCGAGAAGCCGTAGGCGGAGACCAGGGTGAACAGGGCCGAGCCCATGCCGACCAGGATGTGGGTGCGCGCCCCGGCGGACTTCTGCCGGATGTCACGCTCGATCCCGATCGCCGCCGACATCAGGAACGCCAGGGTCAGAAGCAGAATCTGGGTCGGGGCCGATTCCGGCCAGACGTCGATGTTCATCACCTGCTCCTCTCAAGGTCCCACATCACCCTATAGCCGCGTTCTGTGGCGGGACAGCCCCGTCGGACAGTCTCGCGGGACCTTCCCCGCGGGACAGCCCCGCCGGACAGTCGCATCGCAGCTTCCCGGCGAGGAGTGCGCCGCCCCCTGGCCTCAGATGATGTCCTGCCCGTTCTCGCGGGCCTTCTTCCAATCGGCGAAGAAGGCGTAGCCGATCACGACCATCACGGTCAGGACGATCAAGGGCCACATCAGGGTGTAGAGGGTCATCGCAAGGGTGCTCATCGGGGGTCTCCCACTGTTGTCGATTCATGGCTGGTCGAGCCAGGGGCGGCTGCGACCGAGCTGGCCGCGACCGCGGGGCTGGCTGCGGCGTCGTCGTCGTCGAAGTTCCCGGTCCGCTGCTCGATCAGCGCGAAGTCGAACTCGGCGTTGCCGCGCACGGACATCGCCCAGCAGACGATCGTGCTCACGGCGTAGGCGAGAAGCGAGGCGCTGAGCGTGGCGTAGTCGTGCAGGAAGCCGACCACGAAGGGCGCCGAGACGATCGCGGCGATCACCGCCACCACCTTGGCCACCTTGAGCCCGAAGAAGCCGAAGCACATCAGGCCCAGGATCACGGCGATGCCGACCACCGAGAACAGGTCCACGATGATTCCGACCACGCCGGTGAGCGGGAACCACTCGAAGCGGACCGGCACGAAGCAGGCCAGGGCCGCGAGGACCGAGACGGTGAACGCCTTGTTCGTGACCTTCTTCCAGTAGAAGCTGGCGAGCACCGGGAACACCAGCGCGCCCCAGAGCGCACCGACGAACACCAGCAGATCCAGGATGCTCAGCTGCAGGCTGGCGAAGCTCACCGCCGCGGCGGTGGCCAGCAGCATGGTCACCCGACCCACAAGCAGCATGGTCCGCGGGTTGGCCTTGGCCTTGCCGGCGACGTTCTGGCCGTAGACGTCGGCCATCATGATCGAGGACATCGCCGAGAGATCGGAATCCGCGGTGGAGGAGAGCGCTCCGATGATCATCACGAAGAAGACCGCCAGCAGCACCGCAGGCAGATAGCTCGCGGCCATCTCCGGGATGATGTTGTTGACATCCCCGCCGGTGGGCTCGAAGCCCAGGTAGAGGGCCAGCACACCGAACATGCCCACCCCGATGACCATCGCGCCATAGCCGATGGTCGCGGTGATGAAGGTCGGCTTGATCAGATCCTCGCGCACCGCGAAGAGTCGCTGCGCGATGGTCTGGTTGCCGATCGCGTAGGCGAGCACCGCCGCGATATAGGGAGCCCCCTGATTCAGGAACGCCTCGCTGGAGAAGAAGCTCTGCTGCTCGGAGGTGAGGTTCTGCGCGCCGGTCTCGAAGGCGGCGGGGAAGTCCGCGGCGAAGAAGATGAACGGGATGATCACCGCCACCGCCCCGAACATCGCCATGACCTGGATGAAATCGGTGAGCACCGAGGCGCGGAAGCCTGACCACAGCGTGTAGAGCAGCACCCCGGCGGCCACGGTGAGCACGCCCTGGATAAACGTGAACGGCGAGAGCATCGCGATCAGCACGCCGCCGGCGATGAAGTTCGACATCAGCGAGATCAAGCTGCCCACCACGTTGGAGCCGGCGAGCATCAGCTGGCTGGAACGGCCGTGCCGAGCATGCATGACCTCCGCAATGCTGTGCGCCTTCGGGGCCACCGCGCGGATCCGCTTGCCGAAGGGGTAGATGAACAGGATCATCAGTGCGCCCCAGAGCCCATAGTGGATGGGCCCGGAGATCCCGTAGGTATATCCGGCCTCCGCGGAGGCATACATCGAAGATGCCCAGATCCAGGTGGCGGTCATCGAGGCCGCCGAGATCCCGAAACCGATCTTGTTCCCGGCGGTCATGTACTGGTCAGCGTTCTCCTTCTTCTTCCTGATCCGATGTGAGACCAGGTAAGTCCCCCCGTAGAAGGCCACCAGCAGCAGCACCACCGTGATGGCGCCGAACTGGGCCGCGCTTGATTCGTTCACGTTGTATGTTCCCCTCGTTGAGTATCAGTCGTCTCGCATCTTCAGATGCCGCGGCATCGCTGTGTCAGGGCACTTTTGGGCTCAGTCGTACAGGCGTCTGTCAGACGCTGCTTCTCGCTGCTGCGGATCCGTGGCCGCGCTCTCGGCTCATGACGCGGGCTGGTTCTCAGCCTCGGCGGAGCTCGGGCAGGCGGCGTGCGACGGTATTCCCCTCATGCCGGGCCGAGCCCACCCTCACTCATCACAGGGGGTGAACCAGGCCACAAGCAGTAGACCGTAACACATGGCCTTTTTCGCCGGACCGCCGACCTCGGCAGGGGCGGCCCTTCCGGCCGGGGCCTCGTATGGCCCCGCACGCATGGACCCAGTAGACTGAACCCCAGCAGCTTCGACCCGGCCATCACCGGTGAGCTTCCGGAAGAACCGGCCCGCGGCACCACCGCCGCAGCGCCGCAGTAGAGCCGGACGGGTAAGCCCGTCACAGCAGTCATGGAGTGGCCCGACGGCGGCGCGCCCCAGCTCCTCCCGGGAGCAGGGGCGTCAGGCGTGGGGCAAGCAAGGTGGTACCGCGCCCGGCAGGCGTCCTTGTGAGTGCGTCAGACCATCGCTCAGCACCACAGCAGGACGGACCTCCATGACCGAGAACAACTCTCCCGTGTATCCCCGCGCATCAGCCGACGATTCCGGTGCGCGCCGGATCCCCGCCTCCCCGCGCTTCCCGAGGATCGAAGAGCGTGTGCTGGCGCAGTGGGAGAAGGACGGCACCTTCCAGGCCTCCATCGACAACCGGCCCACCGAGGACGCCTCGGGTGAGGCCAACGAGTTCGTCTTCTACGATGGTCCGCCCTTCGCCAACGGTCTGCCGCACTACGGCCACCTGCTCACGGGCTACGTCAAAGACCTCGTGGCCCGCTACCAGACCCAGCGCGGGTCCCGGGTGGAGCGGCGCTTCGGCTGGGACACCCATGGGCTGCCCGCCGAGCTGACCGCCATGAAGGAACTCGGCATGACCGACAAGGCCGAGATCGAGGCCTTCGGGGTGGACAAGTTCAACGACGCCTGCCGCGCCTCGGTGCTGAAGTACACCGGCGAATGGCAGTCCTATGTGCACCGTCAGGCCCGCTGGGTGGACTTCGAGAACGACTACAAGACGCTCAACGTCGACTACATGGAGTCGGTCATCTGGGCCTTCAAGCAGCTGCATGAGAAGGGTCTGACCTACCAGGGCTTCCGCGTGCTGCCCTACTGCTGGAAGGACGAGACCCCGCTGTCCAACCATGAGCTGCGGATGGACGATGACGTCTACAAGGACCGTCAGGACCCCTCGGTCACCGTGGCCTTCCCGATCACCGGCGGCGGCGCCCACGGTGACGCCCTGGCCGGGGTCAACCTGCTCGCCTGGACCACCACCCCCTGGACGCTGCCGACGAACTTCTCCGTGGCCGTCGGGCCCGAGGTGGAATACGTGGTCGTCCAGGCGCCCGCCGATTCGCCGCTGCCTGGCCGGCACCTGATCGCGGCCGAGCTGCTGGGCGCCTACGCCAAGGACCTGGGCTTCACCGACGCCGAGACCACCGACACTGACGTGGCCCAGACCGAGGTCACCGCCGCCGCGAAGACCACCGCCGCAGAGGCCGCAACCGCCGCCGTCGTCGCCCGCTACCAGGGCACCGAGCTGGCCGGCATCGAGTACGCGCCGCTGTGGGACTACTACACCGACACCGAGACCTGGGGCACGCAGCACGCCTTCCGGGTGCTGGTGGAGGACTACGTCACCACCACCGACGGCACCGGGCTGGTCCACCAGGCCTCGGCCTACGGTGAAGAGGATCAGCGCTCCTCCGAGCAGGCCGGGATCCCGGTGATCCTCTCGGTGGATGAGGGTGCCCGGTTCCTGCCGATGTTCGCCCAGCCCACGCCGACCGGTGAGACCCCGCTGGCCGAGATCGCCGGCGTCCAGGTCTTCGAGGCCAACCGCACCATCATCAACGAGCTCAAGGCCTCCGGCCGGCTGGTCCGTGAGGCGTCCTATGTGCACTCCTACCCGCACTGCTGGCGCTGCCGCACCCCGCTGATCTACAAGGCGGTGACCTCCTGGTACGTGGCGGTCACCCAGGTCAAGGAGCGGATGCTCGAACTCAACGAAGAGATCAACTGGATCCCGGGCAACGTCAAGCACGGCCAGTTCGGGAAATGGCTCGAGAACGCCCGCGACTGGTCGATCTCGCGCAACCGCTACTGGGGCAGTCCGCTGCCGGTCTGGGTCTCCGATGACCCCGAGCACCCGCGCACCGAGGTCTACGGCTCGCTGGAGGAGCTCAAGGAAGCCTTCGGGGACTACCCGCGCAACGCCGAGGGTGAGCCGGACCTGCACCGGCCCTGGATCGACGCGCTGACCCGGCCGAACCCCGATGATCCCACCGGGAAGTCCACCATGCGCCGGGTCGAGGACGTCCTGGACGTCTGGTTCGACTCCGGGTCGATGCAGTTCGCCCAGGTCCATTACCCCTTCGAGAACGCGCAGTGGTTCGCCGATCACCATCCGGCCGACTTCATCGTGGAGTACATCGGGCAGACCCGCGGCTGGTTCTACACGATGCACGTGCTGGCCACCGCGCTCTTCGACCGCCCGGCCTTCACCAACGTGATCAGCCACGGGATCGTGCTCGGCTCGGACGGGGCGAAGATGTCCAAGTCGCTGCAGAACTACCCCGATGTCTCCGAGGTCCTGGACCGTGACGGCTCCGACGCGATGCGCTGGTTCCTGATGTCCTCGCCGATCCTGCGCGGCGGCAACCTGGTGGTCACCGAGGAGGGGATCCGCGAGAGCGTCCGCCAGGTGCTGCTGCCGATGTGGAACGCGTGGCACTTCTTCGGGCTCTACGCCAACACCGCCAACCAGGGCGCCGGCTACCAGGCGAAGTCCGTGGGAGCCGAGGACGTGGCCAGCCCGCTGGACCGCTACATCCTCGCCGCCACCGGCGATCTGGTCCGTGAGGTCACCGCCTCGCTGGACGCCTATGACGTCTCCGACGCCTGCGAATCGCTGCGCCGGTTCTCCGACACGCTCACCAACTGGTACATCCGACGTTCCCGGGCCCGGTTCTACGCCGAGGACTTCGCCGCCTACGACGTGCTCTACACGGTGCTCGAGACCTTCGCCCGGGTGGCGGCTCCGCTGCTGCCCATGATCAGCGAGGAGATCTGGCGCGGGCTGACCGGGGGCCGCTCGGTGCACCTGGCCGACTGGCCGGACCCCGAGGACTACCTGAGCGACGAGCGCGCCGTGGAGCTCATGGAGCTCACCCGTCTGGTCAGCTCCGCCGGCTCCTCGCTGCGCAAGCAGGCGAACCTGCGGGTGCGCCAGCCGCTGGCCACGCTCACCGTGGCCGTGCCGCAGGCCCCGGCGCTTCAAGGCACCTACCAGCAGATCATCGCCGATGAGCTGAACCTCAAAGAGGTCCAGCTGCTCGACGCCGCGCAGACCGACGCCGCGGATTGGGGGATCGGGCAGCAGCTGGTGGTCAACGCCCGCGCCGTCGGCCCCCGGTTGGGCAAGCAGGTCCAGCAGGCGATCAAGGGCGCGAAGTCCGGTGACTGGTCGGTGGCCGAGGGTGTGGTCACCGCCGGAGGCCTCGAGCTCTTCGAGGGCGAGTACACGCTGAGCACCACGGTCTCGGAACAGCTCAGCGAGAAGGCGGTCACGGTCCTGGACGGCACCGGAGGGTTCCTGGTGCTCGACACCGAGCTCAGCGAGGAGCTGATCAAGGAGGGCACCGCCCGGGATCTGATCCGCAGCATCCAACAGGCCCGCAAGGACGCCGATCTCCAGGTCTCGGACCGGATCGAGACCACGGTGACCGCCGCCCCGGCCATCGTGGAAGCGCTTCAGGCCCACCGGCAGCTCGTCTGTGAGGAGACTCTCACGGTGGATCTGCACCCGGTTCCCTGCGAGACTGCATCCGAACCGAGCATCCATGTATCCGTCGTCGAAGGAGCTCGAGCATGAGCGAGGAACTGGACCAGTTCTCAGTAGCCAGCGTCTACGCGGAGCTGCTCTCGCGCGCCCCGGAGAACAAGATGGAACCGCGGATGCAGCCCATGATCGACGCCATGGACCTGCTGGGGGAGCCGAACAAGACCGCGCCGGTGATCCATATCACCGGCACCAACGGCAAGACCTCCACGGCACGGATGATCGAGGCCGGGCTGCTGGCCCACGATCTGCGGGTCGGGCGCTACACCTCACCGCACCTGAACTCGGTGACCGAACGGATCTGCCTCGACGGGCAGCCGGTGGAGGACGCCACCTTCGTCCGGATCTGGGACGAGGTCCGCCCGTTCATCAGCCTGGTCGACGACAAGCTCGCCGAGCGCGGCGAGGTGCCGCTGACCTACTTCGAATGCGTCACCATCCTGGCCTTCGCGGTCTTCGCCGACGCCCCGGTAGACGTCATGGTCCTGGAGGTCGGCCTCGGCGGCATCACCGACGCCACGAACGTGGCCGACGGTTCGGTCAGTGTGATCACCCCGATCAGTCTGGACCACACCGACCTGCTCGGCGACGATGAGCGCGACATCGCCCTGGAGAAGGCCGGCATCATCAAGACCGACGGGTTCCTGATCTCTGCCGCCCAGGTGCCGGCCGCCGCCGATGTGCTGCTCGCCGAGGCGCGCGAGAAGAACGTGGCCTACCGCTTCGAGGGTGTGGAGTTCGGCGTCGAATCCCGGGTCCCCGGCGTGGGCGGCCAGCAGCTGAGCGTCACAGGGCTGGCGGGCCGCTACCCGGACATCCTGCTGCCCCTGCATGGTGCGCATCAGGCGCAGAACTTCGCTGTCGCGGTGGCCGCGCTGGAGGCCTTCATCGGCGGGGGAGACCAGGAGCTCAACATCGAGAACCTGCGCCTGGCCGCGGAGCATATCAGCGCCCCGGGCCGGTTGGAGACGCTGCGCACCGGTCCCAGCATCATCGTCGACGCCGCGCACAACCCCGCCGGGGTCACCGCCAGCGCCCAGGCGCTGAAGGAGAGCTTCGGACTCTCCCGACTGGTGCTGGTGGTCGGGATCCTGCAGGACAAGGACGCCCGCGAGATGCTCACCGCGCTGTACAAGGAGTATGAGGGACTCGTCGAGGACATCTGTTTCACCCAGTCCACCTCGCCGCGTGCCATTCCCGCCGGGCAGCTCGGCAGCCTCGCGCTCGACGTCGGCTACGCCGAACAGGACATCTACGTCACCGAACGCCTCGACGATGCGATCGACTGGGCGGTCGGACGCGCCGACGAGGCCGACCCGGGCCTGATCGGCGGGGTGCTGATCACCGGCTCGATCACCCTGGTGGGGGAGGCCCGGACACTGCTGGGCGCCCCCGAAGGTACATGAGACAGGAGCAGAGGATGCCCAAGCAGACCCGCGCACAGCGCGAATGGCGCCCCGGACAGGTCAAGGCACCACGGTCGGTGAAGACGCTGTTCGCCTCGACCGTGCTCTGCCTGGAAGCGGTGCTGATGTTCTTCTTCAGCCTCATGGCCTGGGGGCTGAACCAGAACGAGTCTTACGCCTGGTGGTTGTTCGGCGGCTCGATCGCCCTGGCGGTCGTGCTGGTCCTCACCTGCGCCATCCTGCAGCGACCCGGCGGCTACATCGTCGGCTGGATCCTGCAGTTCGTGATGCTCTTCGGCTTCATCGGCGTTGCCCTGGTGACCAGCGAAGGCCTGATCGTGCCGTTGGCCGCGATCCCCGGGGTCGCCTTCATGGCCTGCTGGTGGTACGCGCTGAACAAGGGCGACCAGCTCGACGACGAGAAGCTCGACAGATTCCGGGCCGAACAGGCCCTGGCAGAGAACCCGACAAGTGAGGAGCACAAGAATGACTGAACGTACCCTGATCCTGGTCAAGCCCGACGGTGTTGAACGAGGCCTGACCGGCGAGATCCTGCGCCGCGTCGAGGCCAAGGGCTACCGGATCACCGCGCTGCAGCAGATCAGCGCGAGCACCGAGCAGCTGGCGCAGCACTACGCCGAACACGAGGGCAAGCCGTTCTACCAGCCGCTGGTGGACTTCATGCTCTCCGGCCCGGTGGTCGCCGCCGTGGTCGAGGGGGAGCGCGTCATTGAAGGCTTCCGCTCCCTGGCCGGCACCACCGAGCCCACCACCGCAGCGCCGGGCACCATCCGCGGCGACCTCGGCCGGGACTGGGGCGAGAAGGTGCAGAAGAACCTGGTCCACGGCTCCGATTCGGTGGAGTCCGCCGAGCGCGAGATCGGCATCTGGTTCAGCTGAACCTGAATCCTCGGGGCTGTTCAGCCGAGCTGAGCGCGTGAGGGAGGCCGGCGGCCACGGGGACGAGTTTCCCGGGCCGCCGGCCTCGTTGCTCAGCGAATGCGGCTGCTGCCGGCCTTCTTCGGCCGGGAGCCGGAGGTGAAGTCGATCTTGACCGGGTCCAGCCGCAGGCGGGTGCGCTCGTAGACCACCTTGGCCGCTCGGGTGCGTCCGTTGGACTTGTGTGAGGTGTACTCCTCGTACTGCTCGCAGACCCACTGTGGGTCGCCGTCGGCGAGCATCTCGCCCTGTTCGATCCAGATCACCCGGGTGCACATCTGCTTGATGGTGCCCAGGGAGTGCGAGACCAGGAAGACCGCGCCGGCGTTGGCGCGCACCTCGTCGAGGCGTTCCTTGGTGCGGGCCCGGAACTGCGCGTCACCGGTGTTCAGGGCCTCATCGATCAAGAGGATGTCCGGGTCCACCGAGGTCGCGATGGCGAACTGCAGACGCGAGGACATGCCCGAGGAGTAGGTCTTCAGCGGCATCTCCAGGGCATCGGAGAGCCCGGAGATCTCCACGATCTGATCGTATTTCGCCGCGGTCTGCTCGGGAGTCAGGCCCATGGCCAGGCAGCCGAGCCGGATGTTCTCCCGGCCGGAGATCTCCTTGACCAGGGCGGCGTTGACTCCGAGCATCACCGGGGTCGAGGTGGCATAGACCTCGCCGCTGGTGGGGCGGACCTTGCCGGTGAGCAGCTTCATCAGGGTGGACTTGCCGGACCCGTTGGTGCCGATCACTCCGACGGATTCTCCGCGATTGACGATGAAGCTCAGGTTGGAGAGGGCGTGGACCTCGGCCCAGCCCGCGCCGGTGATGCGCTTGAGGCCGCGGGAGATCCGACCCCCGGAATTGTTGTTGCCCGTGGAGGAGCGCACCCGGTAGGTCATGGAGGCATCGTCGACAACCATGCACACGTTCTTCGGATCCACTGCCTGGATCACCGGGCGCTGCTGGGTGAAGGGGTGGTCGTCCCGGTCCTCGGGGGGACCGGAGGAATCGTCGTCGAATTCGATGGCAAGATCCTCAGCGATCAGGTCTGCCTCGGTGTTTCTTCCCTGACGTCGCGCCGGGCGGGTTGAGGTGCTCATCGTTCCTTCCCGTAGCTTTCTTCACCGTGCCAGAAGATCAGGAATCCGATCACCATGGAGCCCGCGGCCCAGGATCCCAGGACGATCCAGCGGCCTGGATCGGCGAAGCCGTCGTAGAGCCAGGCATGGCGGAGGATGTCCAGCACGCAGAACAGCGGGTTCAGGCTCATCACGGTGTCCAGCCATTCCACGCCGAGGTCAGCGTAGCGATCCGCGGAGAAGAAGACCGCCGAGGTGTAGAACAGGATCCGGGTGCTGAAGCTGATCAGGTGCTTGACGTCGTTGTGCGCGTTGACCGCACGGGCCAGTGCCAGCGACCAGCCGAGCATCACCATCAGGGCCAGCGCGATGCAGGGGAAGAAGAGCAGCCAGTGCCAGGTCAGGGTGATCGGGATCGACTCCGCCCCGCCGAGCTGCATGTCCCCGATGCTCAGCACCAGCAGCGCCATCACGAAGAACATCGGGATGCTCGAGAAGAGCTCGCGGACCGTGGTGGAGATGACCAGGCAGGCTCGCGGGAAGTTGAACGCCTGGACGACCTTCTGGTTCCCCGCGATGGCATTGGCGCCGCCTGAGACCGCCGCGGTGAAGAACCGGAAGGTGAACACGCCGATGATCAGGTAGCCGATGAAGTTGTCGATCCCGCGGCCGGTGTTCAACAGCAGCCCAAAGACGAAGAAGTAGGCCGTCCCGAACAGGACCGGATTCAGGATCATCCAGATCCGGCCCAGCGAGTCATAGCTGTTGGCCGAGGAGACGCGGGAGTGCGAGTCGTAATACAGGAAGTGGCGGAAGGACCAGATCTCCCGGATGTAGCGGAAGAGCCCGGGACGGGCGCCCACCCGGATGAGATTGCTGCCATCAAGTTGAGCGACCCTGCGAGCGTCGCCCGACTCCGTGGGTCCACCGGCGCGCTCTAGAGCAGGTGCGGCCATGGTCGTTTCCTTCCTGATGCCTCGATCCGGCAGGTATACCGTCTCGTTCTCGCTGTCATCTTGCCTCGTTCTGCGAAACGCGCGGACTCGAGGTGCAGGACCGGCTGAGCGCCTGCGAGTCTATCAGCGTCCCCGATCACCACCGGGTCAGCTCGCCTGCGAGGAGAACAGATCGGGGATGGATTCCCGAAGCTCGCGCTCCAGATGCGGGACCATGGTCTCGACGTATTCATTGGTCAGGTGATGGCTGTCTCGGTAGACCAGGACGTTGCCGATCACGGCCGAGCATTCCCGGTCAGGGCAGAAGTGATCGGTGAGATCCAGGCTGTAGGTGTTCTCGGGCAGGTCCAGATCTTTCAGCGGGTTGACCTCCGCGTACTTGCCGTAGTCCGGGGCGCAGTCCAGCTCGTCTCCGCCCTCGGCCAGGCAGTCGGGAACATTGTGCTCCTGCCGAGGTGTTCCACGGAGCAGCAGCAGCTCCGACCCGGCGTCTGTGATCGCCTGCCACTGCTCTTCGGCACCTTCATGGATGCTCTCGGTGCCGGTCTCCTGGGGGACTGCGGTGCCAGGAGTCACCACCAGGTCGGGCTGGTGTTCGGCGAGAACCTCGGGAAAGCCGGCGAGCCATTCGTCGCAGGTGTTGGGATCCTCGGTGTCGAGACCGCGAAACACGCATCCGCCCTTGGTGGCGACCAGCACCTCCCAGTCGTGCTTCTCGGCCAGGATGATCCACGCGTTGTGCCAATGCCCGGCGTGGGAGCCGCCGGCGAGCATGATGGTCTTGGCGGGGTTCTCCGGCGCAGCGGGATCCTCGCAGACCAGCACCTCTCCGGATCCCGGCTGATCCCCGGTGGGCTGGTGACAGTCGGTGCGCGCGTATTCGGGCACGCGTCGGGAGATGCCGCCCAGCTCCGGGTAGAACTCGACGTCACGGGCGGAGTTTTCCGTATGGATGATGTCTGCGCCGGGATAGAGCATGCGATCCACCCCGGCCATGGCCAGGCCGTCTTCCTGAGGGGCGGTGGTCTTCTGGACGTAGGCCGTAGCTCCGAGGCCACCTACCACCAGTGTGCTTGCGGCCAGGCCCAGGGTCATCGCCCTCCTCGGCCGTGGTGCGTTCCCGATGCTGGAGCTGCGCGCCAGGGGCTGCTCGAGGAAACGGTGAGTCGCCCAGCCCAGCAGCAGGGAGAGAGCGAGCACGATCACCGCGTCGGTCAGTCTCAGCCCGGAGTCCCCGTGGAACTCCAGGGTGAAGATGACCAGCGGCCAATGCCACAGGAAGAGCCCGTAGGCGATGTCACCGAGTCGGGTGAACGGAGTCGTGGACAGCAGCGCCGCGGCGGTGCGCGGCCGATCCGGCTCATCCGAGCTGGGAGGAGCCGTCGAGACCAGGATCAGCGCCATACCCATAAGGGGCCACAGCGCCGCGGGTCCGGGGAAGAGCGCCGCCCCGTCCAGGACGAAGCCACAGCTGACCACGAGTCCCAGGCCCAGCCAGCCCGCCGTCGTGCGCGCGGCGCGTGGAAGCACGACCCTGGCCCCGAACAGGGCCAACAGCCCGCCGAAGCCCAATTCCCAGATCCGCGTCTGGGTCAGCAGATACGCCTCTGCCTGGTTCTGCTGCTGGAGGACCAGCGCGGCCGCGAAGGAGGCGATCATCAGCAGCATGATCAGCGTCGCCATCGTGGCGGTGGGGGAGAACCGGGACCGCCGAGCCAGCCAGACGGCGAGCAGAGCCACCGAGGGCCAGATCAGATAGAACTGCCCCTGGACGGAGAGGGACCAGAAATGCTGGAAAGGGCTGGTCTCTGCGCCAGCCGCCTCGTAGGACAGCTGGGATCGGATCAGTTCAAAGTTCTCGAAGTAGAGCAGCGAGGCGCGCGCCTCGGTGACGAGCTGGGCGTGTCGGGTGAGCGGAAGCAAGATCAGGCCCGCCATCGTGGTGACCGCGATGACCAGCGCGGCCGGGGCTAGGATCCGCTTCGCAAGTCGCACGAAGTAGCGCAGGAAGTCGATCTTCCCGGTCGACCCCGCCTCCCGCAGCAGCATGCCGGTGAACAGGAAGCCCGAGATGGCCAAGAAGATGTCGATGCCCCCGGAGACCCTGCCCGCACCGAAGAGGTGAAACAGCACGACGCCGGCGATGGCCAGTCCACGCAGACCGTGCAGCTCCGGACGGTGGCGACGTTCAGGGAGCACGCCTGCCGCAGGCTCGTCAGCTCTGGAGGCGCGCGGAGACGTCATGAAGATCGTTCGAGGCATTGTGGCCTAGGCTATCCGATGGACGCCAGGCTGGACGTGGCGGAGTGACCAAGAAGAATGCGTACTGAGCGGAAGCTCTCTTGCTGGATTTTACTCTAGGAGCAACCCCATGACCGCAGCGGTGATCTCACCGGTCGCAGCTACTGCGCACGCCCCGTCCAGGTACCGACCCGACATCCAGGGTCTGCGGGCTATCGCGGTCGGCCTCGTTCTGCTCTATCACGCCGGCGCTCCCTTCCTAGGCGGAGGGTTCGTCGGGGTGGATGTCTTCTTCGTGATCTCCGGGTTCCTCATCACGGGCATGCTGCTGCGTCAGAGCCTCGAGACCGGCAGAGTTGATCTGGCGGACTTCTACGCGCGGCGTATCCGCCGGATCCTGCCAGCGGCGACCGTGGTTCTCGGGTTCACAGCGATCGCAACAGTGCTGATCCTTCCCCGGACTCGTTGGGAAGACATCGGCCACGACCTCGTCGGCAGTGCGCTCTACTACGCGAACTGGGTTTTCGCGGCCAATACCGATTACCTCAACGCGGAAACCGTGGCCAGTCCGCTCCAGCACTTCTGGACCCTGGCGGTGGAGGAACAGTTCTACATCCTCTGGCCGCTGGTGATCGTGGGCCTGCTCTTCGCCGTCAAGAAGCTGCGTGATGTGACCGCACTGCCGCAGTCACCCGAGCGGAACCGGCGAAGGATCCGCAGATCGCTGGAGCTCGGCGTCGCCCTGATGATCCTCCCCTCGCTGGCCTGGTCCGTCTACTGGACCGCCGCTGAGCCGGCACGCGCCTACTTCGTGACGACCACGCGTCTTTGGGAACTCGGCATCGGGGCGGGGATCGCGGTGTTCGCCGTCTACCTGGAGCGTCTTCCTTCGCGGGTGGCGTCAAGCCTGCAGGTGGGCGGTCTGTTGTGCATCGTCATCGCAGCGGTGGCGTACTCGAGTGCAACACCGTTTCCGGGCATCGCCGCGTTGCTGCCAACTCTAGGGGCAGCTGCGGTCATCGTCGGGGGCATGGCAGGACGTGCCGAGTCGGGAGCGGCGAGACTTCTCGCGCTCAAGCCCATGACCTGGGTGGGTGACGTTTCCTACTCGCTCTACCTGTGGCACTGGCCGCTCCTGGTTCTCGGCACTCAGCTGATGGACGATGAGCTGCGTTTCAGATATGGCCTTCTCATCGTCGTGTTCGCGCTGCTGCCGGCATGGTTGAGCTACACCTACGTCGAGACTCCGTTCAGGCACTGGAGTTATGTGGCGAGCATGCCCTGGCGGGCCATCAAGGTGGGACTGGCGATGATGCTCGCCTCTGCCTTGCTCGGTGTCGCGATGCTCATTGCCGTGAGCTCACTGAGTGGGGACAGCGCAGAAGGACCATCTTCCGCGCTCGGCGCGGAAGCGTTGTACAGCGACGGTTCAGCGGGGGAGATGGTCGATGAGGTGGGCTCCTTCGAACCCCGAGTCGAGGAGGCAGTCGATGACGTCCCCTCCCTGTACGAGGGCGGGTGTCACCAGGAGCAGAGCGAGGTCGACGTGGAACCATGTGTCTTCGGTGACTCCGAATCCGACTATGTCGTCGCGCTGGTCGGTGATTCCCACGCCGCGCATTGGCTGCCCGGGCTACTGCCGATAGCGGAGGCCCAGGGATGGAGGCTGGAGACCTACACGAAGTCGGCCTGCTCACTCAACGGGGTTGCTCTGGCCGGCGAGGACGGCTTCTACGAAGAGTGCTACGAATGGGGACAGCGCATGGCTGAGACTCTCCGTGACCGGGACGACATGGACCACGTCATCGTGAGCGCCTCTCGCTACAACCCCGCGGAGGACGCACCCGAATCTGTGCCTACGGGGAGCGTGGAAGATGGATACTCGCAGGTGTGGCGGGAACTGGAAGAGGATTCAATCCCGGTGACGGTGCTGCTGGATACTCCCCGAATCCAGATCGATCTTCCCGAATGCGTGGCAGAGCACCCTGAAGATCTTCAGGAGTGCGCCGCCGACCGCGAAAAGGCGATCGAGGCGAGCGGCTACGGCCAACAGAGTGCGGCCGCGGAGTCCAGCGGGGCGACGCCCGTGGATCTCACCGACGCAATCTGTCCGGAGCAGGAATGTGCGCCGATCATCGGTTCGGTCCTGGTCTACAGGGATTCGCATCACCTCACGGCGACCTATGCCCGCTCTCTCGCCTCCCACATGGAAGAGGAGTTCCGGAAGGCAGACGAACTCCAGTTCCTCAATGACTGACGACTGAGTCCGGACAGCTTTGTATCCCAGACTTATGGAGGGGCCCGCACCTCAGCCCCCGAGGCTGTCCCTGCAATGATCCCCAGAAAGGGAGTTATGGATCACGCAACTGATGTTCAAGGGGCGACCCCAGAGTCGGTCAACGTGACATTCGTGGAAGAGCATCTTCGGGATCGATGGCTGCAGTTCAGTGAAGGTGGACAGCCTCTGGCCCACACGGAAGCGATCCTTGCGGCCGCAGCGGAACACGGTCTCGTCTCCCAGCGCTCAGGCAAGAACGTCCTGCTCTTCGACGAGGGGCGCTGCGTCGGTGGTCTCATGGGCGCAACTCCTTCGATGAACAGCAGCTTCGCACAGCTGGTCGCAGCCTCGAAGAACCTCACCAAGTCTGTCCTCCGCCGGGCCGGGCTGCCGACTCCGCCGGCGAAACAATTCGGGGCATCGGAGTGGACCCCAGCTCTGACCTACCTCGAGGCTCAGGGGCGCAGGCGCCAGGTGGTCAAGCCTGCGGACGGGCGTCAGGGGCTTGGCATCACCACCGGCGTTGTGGACCCGGAAGATCTCTCGCCTGCGTGGACCAACGCGCTGGAACACTCCAAGAGCGGGCGCGTGCTCATCGAGGAAGAAGTGCCCGGGGTGGACGTTCGTATCCTCATCGTTGCTGGTCGCGCAGTGGCCGCAGCGACGAGGATCCCACCCTTCGTCATCGGCGACGGCGAAAGCTCCATTCAGGAACTGGCCGATCGATTGAGGCTCGCCCGGGAGGGTCATGTGTACCTCAGAAGCCGAGCGGTGAAGGTGGACGAACATTATCTCCAGCGCTGTCATGCCGCCCTCGGTGATGTGCCGGCCGCTGGAAGCGTGCAGTTCCTCAATGGGACCGCCAACCTGTCGCAGGGTGGCGTGGCAGTGGATCTCACAGAAGCGATCCCTGCAGATGCGCTGGCGCTGGCGGAAGCCGCCGCCGCGGCCGTGCCGGGACTGAACTTCGCCGGCGTCGACGTTCTGATGCCGGATCTGAGGGCCGCGCACAGTGCGAGCGTCATCGAGGTCAATACGAGCCCCAATCTCTTGGTCCACGACGCCCCCGCCTACGGCAGGCCACGCCATACAGCGGACCTCCTGATCCGGGCATTGGCCGACCCGGGGTCCTCGAAGCCCCACCAGGCCGGGTCCGCTGAGTCAGCGCCTGCCGCTGCGGGAGCCGTGGAACGGCCTTCGTGGAGGCGCCGCTTCGGACTCCCTGGCCAGAGACACTGATCCGGTTCCCGGTCTCTGGCTCTCAGGCAATTAGCATGGAGCCTATGCCCGAGACCCCTACCGACGAGCCCGCACTGTCCTGGCCCGCCTCCGTGGCTGCGTCAGGGACCGGTGGACACAGTCCATTGGAGAAGGTCATCGCAGAAGAGATCCTGCCGAGACTCTCCGCGGTCAATCGACCGACCAAGATCTTGGACACCTCAGGAATCTTCTGGACGCCGCTGAAGAGCCGCGGTGTCAAAGGAACCAAGGTGAATGACCGCTGCCGGATATATACCCGGGAGGGTAAGGTCATCGGCGGCCGGGACGGGGATGGAACCTCGTTGACCAGTGACCTGGCTGAGCGCATCCTGCTGACAAAGAGCTCGGTGAAGGCCCACCTGCAGAGTGCCGGACTCCCGGTGCCGGAGGGACGCGTCTTCAGCGCAGGGGATCGGGATGCCGCTGAGGCGTATATGAAGTCGCTCGACGGCCTCGTCGCGGTGAAGCCGAACGGACGGACCTCTGGTGCCGGCGTGTCTACCGGCGTGGGCGATGGCAAGCGGTTTCTCGCAGCGTGGCGCTCGGCGGCCGCGGCTGCGACCAAAGCAGAACCACCGCGTCCCTGGGACCCTGCTTCACTGGCGGGGGAGGGAGTCGATCAGCTCCTCGTGGAACCTGACGACGCCGGACTCGCCCTTCGGGTTTTCGTGACGGGGGAGAACGTCGTCGGGGCCGTGGTCCGGCTGCCCATGTTCGTTCTAGGAGACGGGATCCATCCGGTGGGGGAACTCATCGAGGAGCTGTATGCATGGCGGGACCAGCACGCGCTGCTCAGACGACTGACGCCCCGGGAGAACGTCCTGGAGGGACGCCTCGAGCGGCTCGGAATCTCCCCGAAGGCCATACCGGGCTCCGGGGAGGTATGTCGTCTCCAGGAAGGCCCGAGCATGCAACGGGGTGGGCTCAGCCTCGACGTCACCAACAGGCTCGACCCTGCCCTGAAGCAGCTGGCGATCGAGGCCCGGTGGGCCATCCCGGGAATGCTGGCAGCCGGCATCGACATCTCCGTACCCCGTATCTCCTCCTCGCGCGGCGTCGTCATAGGAGTCAATGACCGCGCCAGTCAGCAGCTGCACCTCTACCCGACATTCGGTGCCTCGCGTCAGGTCGCCCAGGGGATCGTCGACCTGTTCATCCAGAGAGCTTAGGGAGCATATGAAGAACCTGCGCGGCCGGATGGTGCAACGAGTCCCAGGAATCGCCTGGCGAGATCGCAAACTCGAATTCCTGGAGAGCAGGCTCTCCACCAACGAGGCCGAGCGCCAGAAGCTGACCCAGAAGCTGAGCGCGGCGCGGGACCAGGTCGCCGCCAGCCGACGTGACAGAGACGAGATGAGGTCCCGGGTTCATGTCTTGACCGAGGAGCTCAAGACGGCCGAACAGCTGGCGAGGTTGGAACGCCTTCGACGTCGGGCACCATCATTCGAGGCCCTGCTCTCGGCATATGCCGCCCAGCACAGCGCGGCGCTCAGACTTGGCGATCGAAGCCTCAGCCCGATGGCCCAGATTCCCTATAAGCTGCGCAACTACTCCCTGGCCCAGAGCCATGGAGTCCCTACGCCCCGGATCTCGGGCGTCTGGAGCGCGGCGAGCGAGGTCACGCTCAGTGAGGTCACTGCCGAACGCATAGTGCTCAAAGGCGACGGCGGCCACAGCGCGCAAGGGGTCTTTCCTCTTGAACGCACCAGCGGGGGGTGGCGGTCCTTGGACGGTGCCATCCGATTCTCCGGGGATGTTCCCCCGCCGGAGATACTGGACCCCCTGAGCAGAGCGAGGGCTCCCTTCTTCGCGGAAGAGTTCCTGGAGAGTCCGAGCGGCTGGGCTATCCCAGAGGATGTGAAGCTCTACTGCGCCTATGGAGAGGTGCTGCAGGTCTATGTGATGCGGTCCTCCAGCGAGGGAAACATGGAACGCGAGAGCTTCTCGAGCCGCTTCTTCGACGCGCAGGGCGAGCCCTTCGACGAGATCCGGCGGGGGCTCAGATATGACACCGGGATCGAAGCGCCGGGCCAGCTTCCCGAGCTGGTCGAAGCCGCGCGGCATCTCTCTCGAGCCGTCGGTCTGCCGTTCATCCGTGTGGACATGTACGCAACGCGCACCGGGCCCGTCCTGGGGGAGTTGACGTCAGTGCCCAGTGGGGGCAAGCAGAGCTACGTGCAGGACCATGACCAACTGATGGGTCAGGCTTGGGTCGACGCCGACGCGGAGCTGGAACGAGACTTGATGCTCGGACGGCCTTTCGGGACCCTATACGGTGACGCTGAGTTCACCTGGATGTATCCCGAGGCGCAGAACAAGACCAACATGCATCATCCCGACAACTGGGCGAGACGGATGGCGCGATGCTCCCAGTGGTGCGCCGCCGGTGCTCCCAGCGGTGGGAAACCGGGCGATGTCGACGTTTCATGAATGAGATCAGCAGGACTCGGCGATTTCAGCCCGAGAATGGCGTTAGTTCTTTATAGAATTTCAAGTCTGCGGTGTCGCCGGATCCTTGGTCCCGGCACTGGAATCCGACACCTACCCCGAATGGGAAGAGCTGCAATGAATTCAACAGAAGGTCGCGACGTCGTCGTCGTGCTGGGACAGGGGTACGTGGGTCTGCCCCTGGCCGAGGCGGTCGTCGAAAGCGGAGCAAAGGTCTATGGCTTCGAGATCAACCTCGACCGAGTCGAGTCGATCAACGGCGGTCACTCACACATCGATGACCTCAGTGATGCCCAGCTGCACGCGATGCTCGCAGCCGGTTACGAGGCATCTGCCGACCCGGAGGTCCTCCGCGCCGCCGACTTCGCGATCATCGCAGTCCCTACCCCGCTCGATGACGGTGGAGGCCCCGATCTGCGCGCCGTGGAGTCCGCTGCGCGGGCACTCGCGGTGGAGTTGAAGCCGGGTGCGACCGTGGTCCTGGAATCCACCACCTACCCGGGCACCACTGAAGACATCGTGTTGCCGATCCTCGAAAGTGGAGGACGCGTGCATGGAAAAGACTTCTTCCTCGCGTTCTCACCCGAACGAGTGGACCCCGGGTCCGCCGAGTTCGGCATCAGGAACACCCCGAAGCTGGTTGGGGGCCTCACTCCCGAGGCGACTGAAAAGGCCACCCGCTTCTACGAAGGCTTCGTGGACACCGTGGTTCCGCTGTCCGGAGCCAAAGAGGCTGAGACTGCCAAGCTGCTCGAGAACACCTACCGCCACGTCAACATTGCGTTGGTCAATGAGATGGCCCGATTCTGTCATGATCTGGACATCGACATCTGGGAGGTCATCCGCGGAGCCGCCAGCAAGCCCTTCGGGTTCCAGAAGTTCACACCAGGTCCTGGCGTCGGCGGACACTGCATCCCCATCGATCCCAATTACCTCAGCTTCCAGGTCAAGAAGACGCTGGGCTACCAGTTCCGTTTCGTGGAACTGGCACAGGAGATCAACAACTCCATGCCTCAGTACGTCGTGGGCCGAGTGTCTGAGCTGCTCAACGACCAGCGCAAGCCTCTGAACGGGTCCAAGATTCTCATCCTGGGAATCACCTATAAGCCCAACATTGCCGACCAGCGTGAGTCTCCAGCACTGCCGCTCGTGGAGATCCTCCGTGCGCGCAACGCCGAGGTTTCCTTCCACGACCCGCTGGTCGAAGAGTGGGATGTTGCTGGCGAGCACATCTCCCGAGTCCCCGACCTCGACGCCGCGCTGGAGGAGGCTGACCTGGTGCTGCTGCTTCAGGCACACGCCAGCTACGACATGGACCATGTGGCTCGCCTGTCGAAGACGCTCTTCGACACCCGCGGCGCCGTGACCGGCCAGGAAGGTGTGTACAAGCTCTGATGAGTCACTGCCTGCCAGGACGCGCCGTCCATGCCGTGGTGCACCGAGAATCCATGGCCCGTAGCCCCCTGAATGCCGGCGATGGAGCCTCCAGCTGATGAGCACGATCCCCGATCACCTCCTCGAGGAGTACTCCGCCGACGCACGAGGTCTTGGGGCCTCGGCAGAGGTAGCGGCGCTTCAAGCGAGATCACCAGACATGCGGGAGATCTTCGCCTACGCGGCCAGCGACGGGAAAGCCGGCTGGGAGGAGGTTCAGCGCCAAGTCATGCAGGCCGACTTCCGCGGGCTCGATCCGCTATGGCTCGCCAAGCTCGCTCGCGTGTGCGGACTGCAGGATCTCTATGCAGGTGATGCGCTCTTCGCCTTGACGGCATTGCGCCATACCAACAGGCTCTTGTGGAGGTCCCAGCCGTACCGAAGGTTCCACGTTCTCGAGATCCAGCTGCTGATGGAGCAGCGGGAGTTCGAGGAGGCGGAACTTCGGATCGAAGAGAATTTCGACCTGCGCCGGG
This sequence comes from Nesterenkonia sp. E16_10, assembly GCF_017347085.1. Lineage (GTDB taxonomy): Bacteria > Actinomycetota > Actinomycetes > Actinomycetales > Micrococcaceae > Nesterenkonia. Next base: position 453,308 of record NZ_JADPSA010000029.1, on the reverse strand, counting down.
TGACTAAAGGTTATATCCAGTGTGACCTAAAAAATCCCTTCCTGCGTGCTGAACCGCAACTCTATGGTGCGTGGATTGAGGAATTTAATCGGCCATTCATCAAAGGTGGTTGGTTGCCGCTCAGTGTGGCTGAAGGTTCTTCGCAGCCTTTTGACCGGCTTCTGGCGGCCCATGACGGGAAACCTCAGGGAACAGGCGCGAAATCTCCGCTGGTGTCGGTCATCATGACGACCTACAAGCCAGAACGCCATACAGTGCTTGCTGCCGTAAATTCCATTCTGACGCAGACCTGGCGCAATCTTGAGCTCATCATCGTTGACGATGCATCGCCCCAGGAGTACCAGGGCATTCTCGACGAGGTGGAGGCGTTGGATGAACGGCTTCGTGTCATCCGGCTGACCAGGAACGGGGGGACGTACGTCGCCCGGAACGAAGGTATGCGGGTTGCTTCAGGCCGTTTCATCGCGGGACAGGACTCGGATGACTGGTCCCACCCCGAGAGGATCCGCGCTCAAGTCGACTACCTCACGGAGAACCCCGAAACTCCAGGTGTGATGACTTCCGCGCTCAGAACCGACGAAGACCTCGTCATGACGTGGAGGGGACGAGACCCCAGAAGGCCCTGTGAGGTGAGCCTGATGGTTCGCCGCACTGCAGTGGACCTCGTCGGGGGATACCTGCCGGCTCGAAAGGCTGCAGACTCGGAGTTTCGCATGCGAGTCTCCGCCGCAGCCTCTGAGCCGGTCGGCAGGCTGGTGGCACCCCTCTACCTGATTCGTCTGTTGCCGAACTCCCTTTCCCGAGGGGACTACCTTCCAGGGTGGTCCCACCCCAGCAGAATGGGCTTCCGGCGATCGTATGCCCGCTGGCACGCCACCGCACCCCAAGAGAGACTCCACTACACCCCGGGCACACCTGTCGACGAGTTGGATGTGGTCATCCCCGGGCGGTTCCAGCTCGAGCAGCCTGAGCCTTCGCAGTTTGATGTGGCGTATCTTGCGGACTGGCGGGGAGACGAAGGTGTGCAACGGGCGGCGCTGGACGAGCTGGACCTCCTGGTCGCCGCCGGGCGCCGGGTCGCGGTGATCCACATGGATACCTGGAAGTATTGCGGTGAGCGGATGGGCCCGTTTCTGGCGCGGTTGCAGGATGGAATCAACGAGCGCAAGTGGAGTCTGCTTCGTCTCGATGAGGCAGCAGAAGTAGGACTTCTTGTGGTTCGTGATCCTCGGTCGGTCCAGTTCCTGCCTGCTGAGCCATCCCATCTTGAGACTCGACGACTCATCATTCTCGCCGATGAGAGCCCCGCTGCTGGAGAGTTCAACGGTTACGACGTCGAATCCTGCACTGACAACGCACGTCAGCTCTTCGGCGTCGAGCCGATGTGGGGAGCAACGCAAGCAGGCCTGCCCGTTCTCGAGGGTGTGCGCAGAGAAGGCATCTCGGTGCTTCCGGAGACCATCCCATACGCCCTCTCGGATGAGCAGTGGCTGAGCAGACCCCGGGCGCGGCATCGGGAGCGACCTGTCGTCGGTCGTCACGCCCGAGTCCTCGATCAAGCCTGGCCCAAAGACTCGGAGACGCTCGCGTTGCTCTGGCCGCTTGACGGTGCTGTCGATGTGTGGGTCCGCGGCAACGCCGATGACGCTCTGCAGGTCTTGGGCGCCGGCGAACTGCCAAGCTCGTGGGTGCTCTTTCCGCACCAGGACCTGCCGGTCCGGCCATTCTTGAATACCGTCGACTTCTACGTGCCGACCTTCACGAGGAACGCCCCGCACGAGGTCAGAGAGGTCTTCGAGGCCATCGCGAGCGGCTGCATTGCTATTGTTCCGGAGACGTTCCGGCCGCTGCTCGGCCAGGCGGCACTCTACGCGACCCCGTCTCAGGTCTCCGAACGAATCCACGAGATGTGGAGATCGCCAGAGGCCATGAATCTGCATCGGAGATCAGCCGCTGAGCTTCTTCGTCGCCGTCTCGTACGCAATGCCGATTTTGTGCAGCTGATCCAATCCGTCTTATCGAATGAAGCGTCCTCGGACAAGAGTGGAGAATTCGTTGCTGGGAATGTCTAGAAAACAGGCGCTCATCGCCGCAGCGCTGCTGGTGGCAGGAGTGGCCGTCATCCTTTTGACCGTCGAGGACACCGGATTGTGGGTCGCGGCTGTTACGGTTCTCCTCACCCTGGGCCTCCTGAGCGTGCTCGTCCTGCGGGTCCAGTATGCAGTTCTGCGAGAACTGCGTCGGGCTTCCACCGCTACGAAGCGTGCGGATGAGAAGACGCACAGGGAACTCTCCAAGGTCTCGGCCCGACAGGCAGCGATTGAAGAGAAGCTCGCCGTGATGCGGACGGACTTGAAGACGACACATAACAAGAACGAAGCGCGCATTGCGAAGTCTGCCGGCGATGTTGATCGGATTCGGCAGCTTCGGGTGCGACTCGAAGAGGCCGAACGTAGGATCCTGGCTGGCACAGAGGTCTCCCGGCTCTCGATGGAAGATTCGGCGAAGAAGCTGACCAACCAGTCCACGCGGGAGAGCAGGGAGACCGTGCTGCAGGTTGAGTCGCTGCTCCAGTTATTCGCCAGTGGCGCTGCCGACCGTCGAGCGCCGATGCCCCCGACCGGGAACTTTGCCCTCGACGCTCAGGCTCTGCTGCACCTGCTGCACCTCATTCGAACCAAGCGACCCCGGCGAATCCTTGAACTTGGAAGCGGCACCTCAACGATCTGGATGGCATATCTCTGCCGCGAACTGGGAATACAGCTGATCTCTCTTGATCACCTGGAAGGGTATGCATCGCGAACACGAGAAGGACTGAAGCGGCACGGACTTGAGGATGTTGTGGATCTTCGAGTGGCGCCCCTGGAGACCTACGAGCTCGACGGAAAGAGCTTCGAGTGGTACTCAAGAGACGCAATCTCCAGCCTGGACCAGATCGATTTCCTGATCATCGACGGCCCGCCCGAGTCCACGGGTCCACGTGCACGGTTCCCCGCAGTTCCTGTCCTGTGGGACAGGCTCTCAGGCCACGCCTCGGTGGTCCTGGATGACACCCACCGCGAGGGTGAAGTGAAGATCCTGAAATCCTGGCTGAGCCGCTTCACGGACCTCGTCCAGGAGGACAAGGGTCTGAGTCGGCTCGGCGTGCTGACCCGGAAGAACGAATCCTGACGTAGTCTTCGGGAGGACAATCGCGGTCGCCCCCGGAGAGCGGGAGGGAGAGCTCCTAGATCGGTGACCACGAGTGGTCTCCCGGTCTAGGAGCTCTCCTTTTCACGTTCTACCGAGAGCGCGGAACAGAAACGGGGCACTCCTGGTCCAGAGCCCGCTCAGGACGGCCCGGACACGGAGGGGGCTGACGCGGCCCGTGTGGTCGTCCCCCAGGGGTGGTCCCCCAGCGGTCGGTACCGGCAGGTAGCGCATCCGGAGGCTCCAGAAGGCGCGGCGCGATGCTCAAATTCAGCGGTACAGTTCAGGCAGCTCGGCCCTGATCCGCTCATCGAGATAGGGAGCAAGGGTCTCCACGTAGTGGGAGCTCAGGTGGCTGTCGTCTCGGTAGACACCGACGTTGCCGATGACTGCGGGACACGCATCCTCAGGGCAGATGTATTCCGTCATGTCGATCGAATAGATGGATTCGGTCTGAGCGATCTCAGCGAGGAGATCTTGCTCGGCGTAGATGCTGTGATCGACGCCGCAGCTCTCTGAAGTTCCGCCAGCGGCGAGGCAGTCGGGGACGTTCTCGTCTGGACGTGCTGTTCCCCGGATCAGAAGCAGTTCAACGCCGGTCTCCACGATCTGGTTCCAGCGATCTTCCGCGCCTGGGGTGATCTTCTCCTCGCTTCCACTGCGGTACAGAGCGGTTCCGGTGGAGATCACAAGGTCAGGTTGGCGCTCCTCCACCACGGAGAGCAGGTTCTCGTTCCACCTCACGCAGTCGTCCCTGTCCTCATCCTCCGCTCCTCGAAGTCTGCATCCAGACTTGTTTGCCACGATGAGCTCCCAGCGGTGCTCCTCGGCCAGGAGAGCGAGTGCGTTGTACCAGTGGGCAGAGTGGGAGCCTCCGGTGAGCATGATCGTCGCGGCAGGTTCCGCCGGTGGATCCGGATCCTCACAGACCAGCACCTCATCCGAGCCAGGTTCATCCAGGTGCGTCTGTTCGCAGCCCCAGGTCGCGAACATTGGTTCGCTCGCGCTCAGCTCGTTAGGTTCCGGGAAGAAGTCGATGCTTGCATCGACGCGCTGGGCGTCACCCACGGCGGCGGCACCGGGGTAGTCGCTGCGGTCGACTCCAGACATGGTATAGCCCTCTGGGATCGCAGGCGTCAGCTGGTTCAGAACCAACGTGGAGGCAACTCCCGCAGCAGCCAGGACCACTGCAGCGGCACCGAGCTGTGCCCTTTCCCGGACCTTCGTGCGGCCCATCGGCAGCTCGATCCACCGGTAGGTCGCCCAGGCAAGCAGCAGCGAGACGGCGAAGACCGCTGCGGCGCCGCGTACGCCGATCGCTTCTCGGTCTCGCGCCTCAAGATAGAAGATCAACAGCGGCCAGTGCCAGAGATAGAGCCCGTACGCCACGTTGCCGATCCAGGCGAAGAAGCCGTTGGAGAGGAACGTCGCAGCGCTGGCTCTGGACTCATCCAGTCCCAGCCCGCCGTTGGCCGAGAGCATCACCAGTGTGAGCCCTGCCAGGGGCCACAGTGCCCAGGGTCCCGGGAACAGCGAGGCCCCATCGAGGACGAAGCCACAGGTGACGATCAAACCGACGCCTAGCCATCCCGCGAGGAAGCGCAGTCGAGAGGGCAGCGCGATCGATGAGGCGACGAGAGCCAGAAGCCCGCCGAACGCCAGCTCCCAGAAGCGCGTGCGCGTCATGAGATAGGCCTGGTCCTGATCCATCGTCTGCATGTAGAGCGTGAAGACGAAGGATGCGGCGATGATGAGCACGACCAGGAGGGTCATCACGTGTACGGCAGGCCTCTTGAGCCTGCGGGCGAGCAGCACGGACATCACGGCGACAACTGGCCAGACCAGGTAGAACTGCCCCTGGACACTGAGCGACCAGAAGTGCTGGAACGGGCTGGTCCCAAGCCCTGCGGCGCCGTAGGCCAGCTGTGAGTTGATCAGCTCGATGTTCTCGAAATACAGGAACGAGGCCCGGGCCTCTGCCCAGAGCTGTTCATGTCGAGTACTGGGGAAAAGGAAGAGCCCGACGGCCAGAGTCGTGGCGATGACGATCGCAGCGGCGGGCAAGAGCCGTCGCGCGATGCGAGCCAGGTATCGCGCGATATCGATGGGGCCTGCACCGGCAGCAGACTCGCGCAGCAGCATACCGGTGAAGAGGAATCCCGAGACCGCGAGGAAGATGTCGATGCCGCCCGAGACCCGGCCGGCTCCGAAGAGATGGAACAGCACCACCCCAAGAATCGCCAGACCACGCACCCCGTGGAGCTCTGGACGGAACCGGCGTTCGGGGAGGTTGTGCGTCAGGCTCTGGTCCGTGACGGCAGGGCGTGCCTGGGCGCTTGTGGGCATCTCAGACACACGCTCCGCCCTCGAGCTACGCAGGACCGATCCCGTATGGCCGAAGCCGGGCGAGGTACGCGGCAGGGCTGCATTCGGCGCGCACGAAGTCGAGCCCCTTCTGGCGCTGTTCCTCGTAGCGCTGGGGATCCCGGAGTCCGCTGATCGTCGCCTGCACATTGCGCGGCGTCGCGTAGACGGCACCCTCACCGAAGACGGGTTCGAAATGCGGCGGCAGCACGCAGACGACACCATGGTTCATCGCCTCGAGGATCGCCATCCCGAACGCTTCGACGAGCTCATCGCTGTGGTAATACACGAAGAAGTCGAGGCCGCGCAGGTAGTCCGAGACCTCGATGCCGTTGAACGCGTGCACCGTCCAGCTCTGCGGGAGCTCCTCAGGCAGCCAACCGGCCTTGATCGGTGTGCTGGCCCCGCCCAGGATCGTGACCCCGACCGAGCCGTCGATCGGATAGGCCTTGAGGAAGTCGGACTTGGTCGAGGGCCACTTGCCGGGGTGGTCCCGCCCATGACGCCCGATCACCGGGATCCGGTCCTCAGAAGGGACCCGGGTGCTGCGAGACTCTGCGCTCAGCGGGACGGTGATGCCCTTCCATGCGCCGTCGGCCAGCTGGCCGGAGGGCACGAGGTCCTGGATGTACTCGCGCAGCCGTTCGCTCTCGGCGGCCCACTCTGGGGCTGCGCCGAAGGTGGCAGCGACATTGCGGGTGACCGCCCGCACATCGTAGCTGCGGCGGTCTCCGGCAAGCTCGTAGGGCATGTGGTTGGCCACCACAAGAATCCGGTCGGCGACCAGTTCGGATCGGGTGCCCAGCGCCAGCTGCATGCACGCGGGCCATCTGATGAGAAGCAGCTTCGTGCGGGCAGACTGCGCCACGGAAAGCCGGTCGACCCGTCCGTCGAGGACCAGACGCTCCAGGGCCGGGACGAAGTGACGCTTCGAGGCGGACGCGATGAGGCCGTTCTCGATCGGGATCACACCGACCCGCAGCCCGGCGTCCAGGCAGGTGGTGATCTCCTGGAGCAGGACGCTGGAGTTTCCGGCCTCGAAGCCGAATTCGGAGAGGTAGATGACGTCATAGGCCGGAGGCTCTGCGGACTTCTGCGGAAGGAAGCTCCGCGGCGCGACGAAGGGCCGCACGGCGGGGTGCTTCGGCATGTACGCCGAGGCCTCACCGCGTTCGATCTGCCCGTGCCAGTCCCGGTACGCCCTCTGATAGGCGTGGCGATCATCGTGGCGGTACCCCAGACCGAGGTCTGAACTGGTGAGGTTGCCGGCGCCCATCAAGGAGAAGGCGAGCGGCGCCTTGATCGTCGGCTGCAGCTCCACGCCGTAGACAAGCTGGAACCGGAACTTGAACTCGCCGTCGCCGGACTTCCGCACCGTGTCCCAGTACCCGAGGGTCTGCTGGATCTCTTCGCGGCGGAACATCAGGGAGGCGAAGCTGGGGTGGACCACCCGGTCAGGGCCCCAGCGCACGAGGAATTCGAGATCCTCGCTGACGCGGACCCAGTTGCCGAGGTTCGCCTTCACCGAGCTGTCGTGGAGAAGCTCGGTGGCCTGCAGCTCGATCTTCTGCGGGTGATGCCAGTCGTCTTTGTCTGCGATCGTCACGAAGAGGCCCTGGGCCAGGTCGTAGCCGTCGTTGCGCACCGCATAGGCGCCGCGGTTCTCCTCGCAGAGCACCAGCCGGACACGGTCGTCATGATCGGCCCAGCGCTGCAGCCGAGCGCGATAGTCGGTGGGAACGCCCTCGCGGTCATGGGTGGGGGAGGAGTCGTCGATGACGATGACCTCCAGGTTGCGCCAGCTCTGCCGCAGCAGTGATTCGATGGCGAGGTCTGTGGAGTCGTCCGGCTCGTAGATCGGCATGATGATGCTGACCAGAGGCTGCTCCTCCACCGGAACTCCCGCATCAGGAGTCTCGGCGGTCAGTTCGAAGAAGGACGGCGCCTCGGGATTCTTGACGCCGACGGGGCTGAGGCCGCTCTCGGCCAGCAGCTCGTTGATCGATTCGAGCCATTCGAGACGTCGTCGCGCATCTGAGGTCACGTTGGGGTTGATGGCGTTGAGCTTCAGGAAGCCCTGGCTGTAGCTGCGATCGGTGCCCTGCGCGGGTGCGGACTCGAGCACCTCGATCGCTTCGGGGAACCGCTTCTTCCAGGTCAGTAGGTCAGCGAAGTACGAGCGGTCCACCCCGGAGAGCACCTTCGGGCCGTGCTCGCGATGCAGCAGCTCATAGATGCTCAAGGCATCCAGCAGGTCCATCTCGGTGACACGCTGGGAGTAGAGCACCCGCGCCAGATTGATCAGCCCAGGCTTCCAGGTGCTGCCGATGAGCTCCTTCTCGGCACTGTCCCGGTGCATCGGGATGCGCCAGGACTCCAGGAGATCGCCGAGCTGGGTGAAGTCATGGCGGCCATTGGTGGCAGCGTGCGCGAGCACGTCGCGGGCACCGGTCAGCCGGTTGCGGATCGCCAGGTTGGTGAACCAGGAGAGCTGCCCCTTGACCGAGCGGACCTGCTGAGCCCAATACGCCGTGGTGGAATCGTGTCCGGCTGCGACAGCGCCGGCGGGTGTCCCGAGGGTCTGGTTCTTGCGTTCTCTGCGCAGCTGCCGGGAGATGTCCCCGGTCTGGGCGAGCAGCCGTCGGGAGAGGCTGCTGAACCCGTAGATCGAGACCGCCAGCGAGAGCAGCAGCATCACCGAGATCCCGACGACAACGACCGGCCACCACTGCAGCGCGGCGGCCACGGTGCTGAGCGCCGCAACAGCGATGAAGACCCCCAGCGCGACCCAATGGGTCCGCGTGAGTCGTTGACGAAGGCCACGCAACGAACGCGTCGAACCTGAGCGCAAAATCAATCCCTTTCCTGCACCATCCGGATTCCGGTGCTGACACGATGCCCGAGTTTACCGGCATACTCGCTCCGATCCCGGATGCCTGGGTGTTAGACCGGCCCCATGTCGGCACGGGAAGCTAGGCTTGGGGCCAGACACCAGGCGCGCGAAGGGACAGGCATCACCGATGAAGCGAATCATGCCCATCTACGGGACACGTCCCGAGGCCATCAAGATGGCACCGATCGTCAAGGCGCTGCAGGCCAGCGAGCTCTTCGACTGCGAGGTCACCGTGACCGGCCAGCACCGCGAGATGCTGGACCAGGTCAACGAGCTCTTCGGCATCGTGCCGGACCATGACCTGAACATCATCCAGCCGAGGCAGACGCTCAACGGGGTGCTGACCCGCACGGTCATCGGCCTGGACGCGATCTTCGCGAGGAACAAGCCCGACGCCGTCGTCGTCCAGGGAGACACGACCACCACCACCGCCGGCGCGATGGCTGCGTTCTACTCCGGGATTCCGGTGATCCACGCCGAGGCCGGGCTGCGCTCGTTCAACCTCTACTCACCGTTCCCCGAAGAGGCGAACCGCAAGATGACCAGCCAGATCACCGCGCTGCACCTGGCTCCCACCGGGCAGTCCCGGGACAACCTGCTGCGCGAGGCGCTGCCGGCCCAGGACATCGTGGTCACCGGCAACACCGTGATCGACGCGCTGCTCGAGGTCGCGAGCAAGCATGTGCCGTTCGCCGATGCTCAGCTCGAGGACGCGGCGGCCTCGGGCCGGGACGTCCTGCTGGTGACCACCCACCGCCGCGAGAACCAGGGCTCCGCCATGGAGGGCGTGGGCCGCGCGCTGGCCCGCCTGGCCAACCGGTACCCCGAGAAGCTGATCGTGCTCCCGGCACACCGCAACCCGGTGGTCCGCGAAGCGATCCTTCCCGCCCTGGCCGGGCACGAGAACGTGATCGTCACCGAGCCGCTGCCCTACGGCGAGTTCACCCGGCTGATGAATCTGGCCACCGTGGTGCTCACCGACTCCGGGGGCGTGCAGGAGGAGGCCCCCTCCCTGGGCAAGCCGGTGCTGGTGATGCGGGACAACACCGAACGCCCCGAAGCCGTGGACGCCGGCACCGTCCGGCTCATCGGCACCGCCGAGGAACGAGTGGTCGAAGAGGTCGCCGCGCTCTTCGATGACCCGGAGGCGTACTCCGCGATGGCCAATGCGGTGAACCCCTACGGCGACGGCCACGCCGCGCAGCGCACCGTGGCGGCGATCGCGGCGATGTTCGGGCTCGGGGAGCGGTTGGAAGACTTCCAGCCCAGCCCCGCCGAGTCCGGCGGAGTGTGAGTCCACACCCGTGCACCTGAAGACCCTGACCGTCCGCGGATTCAAGTCCTTCGCCTCGGCCACGACCTTCGAGTTCGAACCCGGGGTCACCGCCGTGGTGGGCCCCAACGGGTCGGGCAAGTCCAACGTGGTCGACGCCCTGGCCTGGGTGATGGGCGAACAGGGCGCGAAGTCCCTGCGGGGCGGCACCATGGAGGACGTCATCTTCGCCGGCACCACCGAGCGCCAGCCGCTGGGCCGAGCCTCGGTGTCGCTGACCATCGACAATTCCGACGGCGCGCTGCCGATCGAATACTCCGAGGTCACGATCTCCCGGACGATGTTCCGCACCGGGGGCAGCGACTACACGATCAACGGCGCGAAGTGCCGGCTGCTCGACATCCAGGAGTTGCTCTCGGACTCCGGGCTGGGCCGGGAGATGCATGTGATCGTCGGCCAGGGGCAGCTGGACCAGATCCTCCAGGCCACCCCTGAGCAGCGGCGTGGGTTCATCGAAGAGGCAGCCGGGGTGCTGAAGCACCGGCGCCGCCGGGAACGCAGCGTGCGCAAGCTCGAATCGATGCAGACCAACCTCTCCCGCCTCGAAGACCTGATCGGCGAGATCTCCCGGCAGCTCGCGCCGCTGGGCCGTCAGGCCCGGGTGGCCCGCCGAGCCCAACGCATCCAGTACGATCTGCGCGATTCGCTCTCCCGGATCATCGCCGACGATCTGGTCCGTGCGGCCACCGCCCTGCACGAGTCCAGCCAGGGCGAACAGGAGGACCGGGACGCCGCCGAGCAGCTTCGGACCTCGCTCGCGGCCCAGGACGTGGAGATCGCGCAGCTGGAGCAGCAGGCCGCAGATCAGCGGGCCCACGTCGAGAAGCTGCTGGCAGGACACCACCGGCTCGAGCGGGTCCAGGAGCGGCTGCGCTCGGTGGCCTCCCTGGCTCAGGAACGTGCCCGGAGCCTTCGGGCCTCTGCCGTGGTGCAGGAGTCCGGCCGCGACCCGGAGGCGATGCGCGCCCAGGCGGAGTCCGTGGCCGAGGCCGCCGCCGAGCTCGACGCCGAGGTCACCGCGGACCGGGAACGGCTGGAACGCTGCTCGGCCGCGCGGGCGCAGGCCGAGGAGGCATGGAAGCTGGAGGAGACCCGGCTGACCGAGCAGCTGCGCGCCGTGGCGGACCGTCGCGCCGGTCTGGCCACGCTGCGTGGCCGGGTGGACACCGCTCAGGGACGGATCGACGCGGCTCAGGCGCGTGGTCGGCGTGCGCAGGAACAGGGCGACGCCGCCCGGGCGGCCCAGGAGCGCGCCCGCGGCGAGTTCTCCGAGCTCGAGCAGCGCCTCGCCGGCGTCGAGACCGGCGAAGCGGATCTCGACGCCGACTACGAGGCCGCGCACCAGCGACTCGAGACGCTGCGCACCGCCTACGACGAACAGCTCGCCGCCCAGCAGCGGCTGCGCACACAGATCAATGAACACCGCGCCCGGCTCTCGGGGCTCTCCGCGGCCCGCACCCCGCGCGACGGCGCCGCAGCCCTGCTGCGAGACCGGACCGAGGACATCGAGGCGCCGCTGGCGCAGCGGCTGCGCATCACCCGTGGCTGGGCGACCGCGATCGCCGCATGCCTGGGCAGCCTGGACGCGGCACTCATCGTGAAGGACGCCGAGACTGCCGCACAGGCGCTGGGCTGGCTCGCCGCCGAGGACGCCGGCCGGGCACACCTGATCCACCCGGTGCTCCCCGGGACCGATCCCCGCTCCGAGCCGGTCTCCGCCGGGCCGCCAGACGCTGGGCTTCCCGACGCTGGGCTTCCCGCGCTTCCCGAGGGCGCGGCCTGGGCCCACCAGGTGGTCAGCGTCGCCGAGGACCAGCAGCTCCCGGTGCACGCAGCCCTTGCCGGGGTCGTGCTCTGCGCCGACCAGCCGCAGGCCGCCCGGCTGCTCCAGCTCTCCGAGGTGCGCGCCGCGGTGACCAGCGAAGGGATCATCCTGCGCGCCGGTGAGCGGATCGGCGGCACGGTGCTGGAGAACTCCGATGTGGCGATCACCGCCGAGATCGCCGAGCTCACCGAGGCCGTGGACCAGCTCGAGCTCGAGCTCGAGGCGCTCGCCGCCGCCTCTGCCGCGGAAGAATCGGAGGTCAACGCTGCTGAGCTGCGTGTGGAGTCGACCCTGCAGGCGCTGCACGCCAACGACGCCGAGTTGCATGCCATGACCGAACAGCTCGCGCGGCTCCACGCCGAGATGGCGCGCTCCGCCGAGCGGATCGAGACCTCCGATCAGGAGGCCCACGCGGCGCAGTCTGCGGCCGCCGAGGCGCAGCAGCAGTGCCAGGAGGCTCAGGCGCGGCTGGAGGCCGCGCAGAGCGAAGACATCGAGGAGGAGCCCTCCAGCGCCGAGCGGGATCACCTCTCGGCCGCCGCCGCGGCGCGGCGCCGTGAAGAGGTCGACGCCCGCCTGGAGCTGCGTGCCGCCGAGGAGCAGCACAAGCAGATGCTGGAGCGCGCCGCCGCGCTGAGGCGCAGCGCCTCCGCCGAAGAGACCCGCAGAGAACAGGCCCAGAAGGTCGCGCAGGCTCGCAGCTCCCGCGCCCAGGCGGCCGAGTCCATCCAGGGCGAGGCCGAAACCGCCATCCTCGCCCTGAACGAGGTCCTGCGCCGCTCGGAGACCACGCGCAGCGTCGCCGAAGCCGCCGGGACTGCCACCCAGGAGCGCACCACCACGCTGCGCGCCGCACGCAGCAGCGACGCCGCCGAGCTCGAGACGCTCACCGCAGCGCTGCACCGGGCCGAGCTGACCCGCACCGAGCTGCGCCTGAGCCTGGAGGCCGCGGAGGCCCGCGGACTCGAGGAGCTCAGCCTCACCGCGGAGTATCTCATCGAGCACTACGGTCCGGACCAGCTGGTGCCGCATGCCGAGACTCCGGAGGTCACCGAGCCGCCGGAGCCTGCAGAGACATCGGAGCCTGGAGAGACATCGGAGCCCGAGCGCGGAGTGCCCTTCGACCGCTCGGAGCAGGAGAAGCGGCTCACCCGCGCGCGCCGTGATCTGAAGGCACTCGGCAAGGTCAACCCGCTGGCGCTGGAGGAACATTCTGCCCTCGAAGAGCGCCATACCTACCTGCAGGATCAGCTGGCCGACCTCAAGAGGTCTCGGCAGGATCTGCTCGAGATCATCGCGGACGTGGATGCCACCGTGGAGAAGGTGTTCACCCAGGCCTGGCTCGACACCAAGGTGCAGTTCGAACGGGTCTTCGCCCGGCTCTTCCCCGGCGGCGAGGGCCGGCTGGAGCTGACCAACCCCGAAGACATGCTCAACACCGGCATCGAGGTGCAGGCGCGGCCTCCCGGCAAACGGATCCGTCGGCTCTCGCTGCTCTCCGGGGGAGAGCGCTCACTGACCGCCGTCGCGCTGCTGGTCGCGATCTTCAAGGCCAGGCCTTCGCCGTTCTATGTGATGGACGAGGTGGAGGCGGCGCTCGACGATACGAACCTCTCGCGACTGCTGGTGATCTTCGAGGAGCTCCGCGAATCCTCCCAGCTGATCATCATCACCCACCAGAAGCGCACCATGGAGATCGCCGACGCGCTCTACGGGGTGTCGATGCGGCAGGACGGCTCCACCCGGGTGGTCTCGCAGCGCCTCGGCGCGGCGCAGGAGGCCAGCACAGCAGAGCTCACCACGCCGTGACCTTGCGGTAGGAGCCGGCGATGATCTCCTCGAGCACCGCGAGATCCACCTGATCCAGGCGTGGGATGTAGAGACACCCGACGCCGGTGCTGTGCGGACCGAGCCGGTCCAGCGCCTCGGCGTGCGCCTCGACCCCCTCGGGCAGATAGATCGTGGTGGCCTGCCGCCGGGCGGCGAAGCCCGCCGCCGGGGCGTCACCCTCGCGGCCCGAGGCATAGCGGTAGTGGTAGGACCCGAAGCCGATGATGCTGCCCCAGAGCTGCGGCTCCTCGGCGGTGATCCGCCGCATCAGCTCCACCATGCTGCGGGCGTCACGCTGCCGCACCTTCGGCGTGATCGCGCTCAAGAAGACGTCCAGGCTGCCAGCAGTGGGTTCCATCGAAACGCCTCTCGTGGTGAAGTGCCCCTATCCTGCCATGAGATCTCGAAGCCGGGGGAGGGAATGGTCCCGGGGTTCGTTGCGTTGAGCAACGAGGATGACCGATGGCAGAACAAACAGGAGTGGCCCCATGACACGTGACACGAAGATCGGGATCCCTGCTGAGCTGAAGGTGATGATCGTCTCGGCCTTCGTGATCGCCATCGGGTTCGGCATCGTGGCCCCGATCCTGCCGCAGTACGCCTCAGACTTCGGCGTCTCCGCCATGGCGGTCTCCGCCGTGGTCTCGGCGTTCGGCCTCTTCCGGCTGATCTTCGCCCCGGCATCGGGAAAGCTCACCCAATGGCTGGGGGAGACCCCGGTCTATGTGATCGGGTTGCTGATCGTGGCGGTGTCCATGATCGCCACCGCCTACGCCCCCAGCTATGAGCTGCTGCTGCTCTTCCGCGCCCTCGGAGGCATCGGCTCGACCTTCTTCACCGTCTCGGCGATGACGTTTTTGGCCCGGAAATCACCGCCTACGATCCGTGGCAGGGTCTCCGGGGCCTATGCCTCGGCGTTTCTGATCGGCAGCGTCGCCGGTCCGCTGGTGGGTTCGGGGCTCCTGGTCTTCGGCCCGCGGGTGCCCTTCCTGGTCTACGGTGCGGCGCTGGTGGTGGCGGCCGCGATCGTGTTCGTCATGCTTCGGCAGTCTCGCCTGGAGGATCGGGGACGCAAGGAAGAACGCGAGACCGCCACCCTGGCCGAGGCCTGGCAGCACCGCGGGTACCGTGCCGCGCTCACGGCCGGATTCGCGAACGGATGGGCGACCTTCGGGCTGCGCAACTCCGTGGTGCCGCTCTTCGCGGCTACGGCCTTCGTCGGCTCCGGCTGGGTGTTGGACTCCAGCCAGCTCGCCGGGGTCGCGCTGGCCACCTTCGCCGCCGGCAACGTGGCGGCGGTGCTGCTGTTCTCGCGTCGGTCAGACCGGCTCGGACGACGACGCCCGATCATCCTCGGACTGCTCGTCTCGGCGCTGGCCACGGGACTGCTTGGTCTCGCACCGAGCCCGCTGGTGCTGCTGCTGCTCAGCGTGATCGCCGGGGCGGGCACCGGCCTGATGAATCCGGCGCAGCAGGCGGCGATCGCGGACATCGTCGGTTCGGGCCGGAACGGGGGATCGGTGGTTTCCACCTTCCAGATGACCCAGGACCTCGGGGCGATCATCGGACCGCTGCTGGCGGGGTTCCTGGTCGATCAGCTCGGCTACGCCTGGGCCTTCGGCGTGACCGGAGTGATCCTGATGTTCGGTGCCCTGGCCTGGACCCAGGCTCCGGAGACCTTGGAAGCCGAAACGGAGTCCGCCGACGCGACACGGCCCTGAGCCGCCACCGCTGATCTTGCGCAAAGAGCCTGGGTCCGGTCCACCGAGCGAGATGCTCGATGAACCGGACCCAGGCTCTTGATGCGTCGCGGGGACCTAGAAGGGGGTCACTCGCGGGGTGCGCCGACGCTGGTCTTGCGCTCAGCGTTGACGGTCTCGAAGATGTAGGCATCCTCGTCGTGCTCGGAGCGGTCGATGCCGAGGGTCTCGACATCGGAGGTGACGCGGAAGCCGATGGTGGCGTGGATGGCGTAGGCGATGATCGCGGTCATCACCACGGTGAAGACCAGGGTCACCAGCACGGCCACGACCTGTGAGCCCATCAGGCCCAGACCGCCGCCGTAGAACAGACCGGCGCGTTCGCCGTCGATCAGCTCGGCGCGGCCCAGCAGGCCGATCGCCACGGTGCCCCAGAGTCCGGCGACGAAGTGCAGGCCGACCACGTCGAGCGTGTCATCGAAGCCGAGCTTGTACTTCAGGCCGACTGCCAGGTAGCAGACGAAGCCGGAGATGGCGCCGATGATGATGGCACCGACGGGGTCCACGTGTGCACAGGCCGGGGTGATGGCCACGAGTCCGGCCACGATGCCTGAGGCGGCGCCGAGGGCGGTCGGCTTCTCGCCGCGGATGCGCTGGGTGATGAGCCAGACGACCAGAGCCGACGCGGGGGCCAGCAGGGTGTTGACCCAGATGAGCCCGGCTTCGCCGGCCTCGGCAGCTGCGCCGCCGTTGAAGCCGAACCAGCCGAACCAGAGGAGTGAGGCGCCCAGCAGCACGAACGGTGTGTTGTGCGGGCGGTGTGAGGCGCGTTCGGTGAAGTTGCGACGCTTGCCCAGGATCAGTGCAAGAACCAGAGCAGCGAGACCGGCACACATGTGGACCACGAGGCCGCCGGCGTAGTCGACTGCCTCACCGACAGCGTCGCCCACGGCGCCGCCCTCGACGAGGAGTCCACCATCGCCCCAGACCATGAAGGCCAGCGGGCAGTAGACCAGGGTGACCCAGATGGGCACGAAGACCATCCAGGCGGAGAACTTGGCGCGGTCCGCGATCGCGCCGGAGATCAGTGCCGTGGTGATGATGGCGAAGGTGGCACCGAAGCCGATGCCGATCAGGTCCTCGGGGGCCTCGGCCAGGGTGTTGTAGAGACCGAGATCGGTGCCGGGATTGCCGAACAGGCCACCGACGGACTCGCCGCCTGCGATGGCGGAGCCCCAGAGGGCCCAGACCACGGCGACCAGCCCCATGGCCGCGAAGCTCATCATCATCATGTTGATGGCGGACTTGGCCTGAGACAGACCGCCGTAGAAGAAGGCCAGTCCGGGTGTCATGAGCAGCACGAGGCCGCTTGCCACAAGCACCCAGACGTCTAGTGATCCAAGTTCCATGTGTCCCTCCAAGAAACATCAATTCATCGGTGAACTTCACCGAGACGAGCTGATCTCCATGGTGACCGCCTCGTGTTTCACCCGGCGCGCCGTGATGTTTCGGGGAGGTTAAACCTTTCCCTGCAGGGCGGGATCCGCTCTGCTCCGCCGTTCTCCGCCGCCGGCGGGCTCAGAACGGGGTGACGTAGGCGCCGGAGATGCCGCCGTCGACCAGGAAGGTGGAGGCGGTCATGAAGGAGGAGTCGTCGCTGGCGAGGAAGGCCACGGCGGCGGCGAGCTCCTCGGGCTCCGCGAAGCGGCCCAGCGGTACGTGGACCAGTCGGCGGGCCGCCTTCTCCAGGTCCTTGGCGAAGAGCTCCTTGAGCAGGGGGGTGTTCACCGGTCCCGGGCACAGCGCGTTGACCCGGATGCCCTGGCGGGCGAACTCCACGCCCAGCTCTCGGCTCATCGAGAGCACGCCCCCCTTGGAGGCGCTGTAGGAGATCTGGGAGGTCGCGGCGCCCATCACCGCGACGAAGGAGGCCGTGTTGATGATCGATCCCTTGCCCTGCTGCTGCATATACGGGATGGCGTGCTTGCAGCAGAGGTAGACCGAGGTGAGGTTGACGTCCTGGACCCGGCGCCAGGCGTCGATATCGGTGTCCAAGATCGAGGCGTCCTCGGGCGGGGCGATTCCGGCATTGTTGAACGCGATGTCTACGCTGCCGTAGGCCTCCTGGGTCTGTGCGTACAGGTCCTCGACCTGCTCCGGGTCGGTGACGTCGACCTTGACGAAGAGCCCGCCCAGTTCCGCGGCGGCCTGCTCGCCGGCGACCGCGTCGACGTCGGCGATGACCACGCGGGCTCCTTCGGCGGCCATCCGGCGGGCGCTGGCGAGACCGATGCCGCTGGCACCTCCGGTGATGACGGCGCTTCGGTCGACGAGACGGCGGGCGTTGATCTGCATGGGACTCCTTGGTCGATGGACAGCGGGTGGGATGATCCGTGCAGCCGCTCAGCTGCTGGAGATGAAGACGTTCTTGGTCTCGGTGAAGGCCTCGGCGGCGTCGGGGCCCAGCTCCCGGCCGAAGCCGGATTCCTTGAACCCGCCGAAGGGGGTCCAGTAGCGCACCGAGGCGTGGGTGTTGACCGAGAGGTTTCCGGCCTCGACCCCTCGCGAGACCCGCAGTGCGCGTCCCACATCCCGGGTCCAGATGGAGCCCGAGAGGCCATAGTCGGTGTCATTGGCCAGTCGGATCGCCTCGGCCTCATCCTCGAAGGGGACCACGGCCAGGACCGGCCCGAAGATCTCCTCGTGGAACGCTCGGGAGTCGGGGGAGGGGGTGAGGACGGTCGGCGGGAACCAGAATCCGGGACCGGAGGGTGCGGACCCCTGGAAGGCGATCGGGGCGTCGTCCTCGAGGTAGGCGGCCACGGAGTCGCGATGGGCCGCGGAGACCAGGGGTCCCATGTCGGTCTGCTCCTGCCGGGGGTCCCCGCAGCGGAAGCCGCGCACGGCAGGTTCCAGCAGCTCCAGGTACCGGTCCAGGACCTTGCGCTGCACCAGGACCCGGGACCGGGCGCAGCAGTCCTGTCCGGCATTGTCGAAGGCGCCGCCCGGGGTGGCGGCGGCGGCCTGCTCCAGGTCGGCGTCGGCGAAGATGATGTTGGAGTTCTTCCCGCCCAGCTCCAGGGTGAGTCGCTTGACCTGGTCCGCGCAACCGGCCATGATCCGCTTGCCCACCGCCGTGGAGCCGGTGAAGACCACCTTGCGCACCCCCGGGTGGGTCACGAAGCGCTCGCCGACCACCGAGCCCTTGCCGGGCAGCACGGTGAAGACGCCCTCGGGCAGTCCGGCCTGCAGCGCGAGCTCGCCCAGCCGGATGGCGGTCAGCGGGGTGATCTCCGCCGGCTTGAGCACCACGGTGTTTCCCGCAGCCAGGGCAGGCGCGAAGCCCCACCCGGCGATCGGCATCGGGAAGTTCCAGGGCACGATCACCCCGATCACGCCCAGCGGCTCGTGGAAGGTCAGGTTCACTCCTCCCGGGGCCGGGATCTGCCGACCGGAGAGCCGCTCGGGAGTTCCGGAGTAGTAGTCCAGCACGTCGCGGACGTTGCCGGCCTCCCAGCGGGCATTGCTGATGGTGTGCCCGGCGTTGCGCACCTCCAGGGCCGCGAGATGCTCCAGATCAGCGTCCACCGCCTGGGCGAAGCGACGCAGCAGACGCGCCCGGTCCGCCGGGTCCACTGCGCGCCAGGAGGTGAAGGCGCGCTGAGCGCGGGCGATGGCGGTGTCGGTCTCCTGCAGCGAGGCCAGCTCGATGGTCTCGATGACCTCTTCGGTGCTCGGATCGATGATCTCGGTCGCGGTCATGGGTGCGTTGCGTCCTCTCGGTCATGCTCAGCCGGTGCCTCGGATCCTCGGGGCGGGCTCTGCTGGCGGGTGGTGTCTGCTGCGGCGTCTCGCCGCTGGGCGAAGTGCCGGGCGACGTCGACGAAGCCCTCGAAGAGCC
Source organism: Nesterenkonia sp. E16_10 (assembly GCF_017347085.1). GTDB lineage: Bacteria > Actinomycetota > Actinomycetes > Actinomycetales > Micrococcaceae > Nesterenkonia. The sequence continues at coordinate 434,273 of NZ_JADPSA010000029.1, read as the reverse complement.
GGGCATCCTTGCGGTTCTCCTCGGGGTGGAACTGGACGCCCAGGGCCCAGGGCTCCGTGGTGGTCTCCACGGCCTCGATGGTCCCGTCGGCGGCGCGGGCGGTGACGATGAGCCCTTCCGCCACCGTGTCCAGCGCCTGGTGGTGGTAGCAGGGTGACTCGGCGCTCTCCCCGAGCAGCTGCGCGCATCGGCTGCCCGGTTCGGTGGTGAACCGGACGGTTCCGTAGCGCCCGGGTGCGGGCTGGTACTGCGCGGCGTCGGGATTAACGTCGGGCAGATGTTGGATCAGGGTTCCGCCCAGCGCGACGTTGAGGATCTGGGCGCCGCGGCAGATCGCAAACAGCGGCAGGCCTCGATCCAGGGCCGCCCGGGTCAGCGCGATGTCGTGCTCATCCCGGCTCGGCTGGGAGGAGGTGCGTTCGTGCCGGGCGGCGCCGTAGAACCGGGGGTCCACGTCGACCCCGCCGATCACGATCAGCCCGTCCATCAGCTCCAGCACCGAGGGGTCGGTGCCCACCGGAGGCAGCAGCACCGGAGTTCCTCCAGCTGCCGCCACGCCTTCCACATAGGTCCCGGGCACGATCGCCGCGATCGACCTCCAGTCGCCCCAGGACCCCTCCTGGTAGTACGTGGTCAGCGCGATCCGGGGCGGACCTCCCGGCGCGGACGTGGACTCCTCAGAGCCGCTCGAAACCACGGTGCAGCTCCCAGTCGGTGACGGCGGCCTCGAAGGCCTCCAGCTCCACATCGGCGTAGTGGACGTAGTGCTCGATCACGTCCTCGCCGAAGACCTCGCGGGCCAGTGCTGAGCCTTCGAGGAGGTCGCGGGCCTCGCGCATCGCCGAGGGCACGACCTGCGCGTCGGACTCATACGCGTTGCCCTCCATCATGGGTTCCAGCTCCAGCTGATGCTCGATGCCGTAGAGACCCGAGGCCAGCATGGCGGAGAGCGCCAGGTAGGGATTGACGTCACCGCCGGGAAGCCGGTTCTCCATCCGGGCGGAGCCGCCGTGACCGACCAGCCGCACCGCACAGGACCGGTTGTCGATGCCCCAGGCCACCGCGGTGGGGGCGAAGCTGCCCTTGGCGAATCGCTTATAGGAGTTGATGTTCGGGGCGTAGAAGATGGAGAGTTCCCGCATTCCCTTGAGCACCCCGGCGATGAAGTGGTCGTAGGTGGCGCTGCGGGTGTTCGTCTCCTCGTCCCAGAAGCTCAGCTCACCGTCGAGTCCGCGCAGGGACATGTGGATGTGGCAGGAGCTGCCCTCACGCTCGTTGGGCTTGGCCATGAAGGTGATGGACTTCCCCTGCTGCTGGGCGATCTGTTTCGAGGCTAGCTTGTAGACCACGTGGTTGTCCGCCGTGACCAGGCCCTCATCGAAGCGGAAGGCGATCTCATGTTGGCCGAAGTTGCATTCGCCCTTGGCGCTCTCCACGGTCATCCCGGCGGTGTACATGGCATTGCGGATCTCGCGCAGCAGCGGCTCCACCCGTTGGGAGCCGAGGATGTTGTAGTCGACGTTGTAGCGGTTCGCCGGGACCAGGCTCTGGTAGTTGGAGTCCCAGGCGTCCTCGTAGCTGGTGTTGTAGACGCAGAACTCGAGCTCCGTGCCGGTGAGCATCTGATACCCCATCTCCCGAGCGCGGTCGAGCTGAGCGCTCAGCATCGCCCGAGGCGACATCGGTATCAGCGTGCCGTCATGGGCGGTGAGATCGCACTGGATCATCACCTGCCCCGGGTTGTGCGGCATCAGCCGGATGGTGTCCAGATCCATGGCGAAGCTCATATCGCCGTAGCCGGCCTCCCAGCTGCTGATCGCGTAGCCGCCCGGGGTGTTCATCTCGGTGTCCACGGCCAGCAGGTAGTTGCAGCCCTCGGCGCCCTCCTCGAGCATCGAGTCCAGGAAGAACTGCGCGTGGCACAGCTTGCCCTGCAGCCGACCCTGCATATCGGTGAAGGCGAGGACCACGGTGTCGATGCGCCCCTCGACGATCTCCAGACGCAGGGCTTCAACGGTGAGCATTCGATCATTCCGGGGGTGTTTGGGCGATGTCGTCACGGGATCTGTTCCTTGGGGTGGAGGGGCAGGGACGGGGTCGAGGCTGGGGCGGTGATGCCGGGGCGGGTTCAGTTCAGGGTGGGCCTGGTTCAGGCTCGGTTCAGTTCAGCGTGGAGTCTGCGTCCTTGACCCGGGCGAACTCCTCCTCTGGCGCGTTGGCGACCACACGGTGGCGGCTGAAGAACCAGAAGTAGCCGAGGAAGGCCAGGAACACCGCGGCGGTGATCGAGGCGGCGAACACATCGACCAGGAAGGTCGCGATCACCGCCACCACCGCCAGCACGAGTGCGATGCCGGTGGTGACCACTCCGCCGGGAGTGCGGTAGGCCCGCGGAAGGTCGGGTTCACGCAGTCGCAGCACGATGTGGGAGAGGTTGAGCAGCACATAGGACACCGTGGCGCCGAACACCGCGATGTTGATCAGCAGGCCCCCGTCCCGGGTCGCCGCCGCGAGCACGAAGCCGATGGTGCCGGGCACGATCAGGGCCACCCAGGGGGTCCTGCGGCGCCCGGTCAGCGAGAGCCAGCGCGGCAGGTAGCCCGCGCGGGAGAGTGCGAAGAGCTGCCGTGAATAGGCGTAGATGATCGAGAAGAAGCTGGCGATCAGGCCCGCGAGCCCGGCGTAGTTGACGATGCTGGCCATCACGCTGTCGGGGCCGGCGACGGCGCGGATCGCTTCGGGGAGCGGGTTGTCGGAGGTGCTCATCGACTCGGAGCCCGCGGCGCCGGGGACCAGGACCAGCATCAGGGCTCCGGTGACCAGCAGGATGAGCATCGCCACGATGATGCCGCGCGGCATGTCGCGTTGGGGATCGGTGGTCTCCTCGGCGGCCAGCGGGACGCCCTCGATCGCCAGGAAGAACCAGATGCCGTAGACCAGCGCGGCCATCGCCCCGGCATAGCCCATCGGCAGGAAGGCGCTGGCGCCCACGGCGTCGTTCGGGACGATGTCGAAGAGGTTCGCGGCGTCGAAGTGCGGGACCAGCGCGATGACCGTGACCACCAGGGCGAGCACGGCGACCGCGGTGATGCCGAACATCAGCCGCAGCGCCTCACCCACGCCGTAGAGATGGATGCCCACGAAGATCACGTAGGCCGCCAGGTAGACCGGCCAGGAGTTGGTCATGCCGAACAGCCCCAGCGCCTCGATGTAGCCGCCGATGAATGTGGCGATGGCCGCCGGCGCGACCGCGTATTCGATGAGCACCGCGACGCCGGTCGCGTAGCCTCCCAGCGGACCCAGGGCTCGCCGAGCGAAGCCGTAGCCGGCTCCGGCGGTGGGCAGCGAGGACGACATCTCGGCGAGTCCGAAGACCATGCAGGTGTACATCACGCCCATGAGCACGAAGGCGATCAGCAGGCCGCCCCAGCCGCCCTCTGCCAGACCGAGGTTCCACCCTGCGAAGTCCCCGGAGATGACGTAGGAGACCCCGAGTCCTGCGAGCAGGATCCACCCCGCAGCGCCGGTCTTGAGCCGGCGGTGGGCCATATAGCTGGAATCAGCGACGAATGGGCCGGTCTTGTGATGCGGCATGGCTGTCCACCTCTTGTGGAATCGAACCGATGGGAACACCGTCAAAGGACTGATTTCAGTCCATGGTGTTGTGCGGAAGCCTGCCAGCTCTGATCTGAGGCGTCAATAGGCGGACTCCCGTTCGGCACGCGTTGGGAACACGTAGGCTGTGGCCAGAGCCAGAGCGGAGGATCAGATGACGGCGGCAGAGTTCGGGGACCCCTATGCGGTGCTGCGTCCGGTGCGCTCGGGCAACACCTTCGAGGAGACGATCGAGCATCTGCTGCAGGCGATCCGGGTCGGGCTCTTCCCGCCGGGGCAGAAGCTGCCCCCGGAGCGGGACCTGGCGGAGCACCTGGGGGTCTCGCGTGCGACCCTGCGCGAGGCCCTGGCCGAGCTGCAGAAGGCGGGGTTCCTCGAGATCCGGCGAGGACGTTATGGCGGGACCTACATCCTGGAAGCTCCGAACGCCGCCCCCCAGGGGGTGCAGCGTATGGATCCGCTCCAGCGGCGCGACGTGCTGGTCTTCCGCGCGGTGCTCGAGCCCGCCGCCGCGGAGCTGGCCGCCCAGGCAGACCTCTCCGCCTCGGCCCGGGAGCACCTGCAGGGCTGCCTCTCAGACCTGGAAGGCGCGGATCGGTCGAGTTATCGGGCCCGGGATGCGCGGTTCCATATCGCGATCGCGGAGCTGAGTGGGTCCCCGTCGCTGATCACCGCGGTGACCGACACCCGGGCCCGGGTCAGCGCGCTGCTGGATGAGATTCCGCTGCTGCCGGCGAACCTGGAGCATTCCAACGCCCAGCACATGGAGATCACCACCGCGATCCTGCACGGGGAGGGTGCGCGGGCGAAGTCGCTGATGATCGATCACCTGGAGGGCACTGCGTCGCTGCTGCGCGGCTTCCTCACCTAGGCCGCCGGGCTGCCTGCCCGGGGAGGAATGAGGCTGTGGCGGCCCACAGTCAGGGGCCGTTCAGGATCAGGGCCGTTCAGAGCTGTGGCGGCCCGCAGTCAGTGGCCGCTCAGATTCAGCGGTCGTTCAGGCTCAGTGGTCTTCGAGCAGCGCGGCGACGAACTCGGCGGCGTCGAAGGGCGCGAGGTCATCGGGTCCCTCGCCGAGCCCGATCAGCTTCACCGGGACGCCCAGCTGGCGCTGGATCGCGACCACGATGCCGCCGCGAGCCGTGCCGTCGAGCTTGGTCAGCACGATGCCGGTGACGTTGACGACCTCGGAGAAGACCTTGGCCTGGTTCAGGCCGTTCTGACCGGTGGTCGCGTCGAGGACCAGCAGGACCTCGTCCACGGCGGACTTCTTCTCCACCACGCGCTTGACCTTGCCGAGTTCGTCCATCAGGTTGGACTTGTTCTGCAGCCGGCCCGCGGTGTCGATCATGACGACGTCGGCTTCGAGCTCGATGCCCTTGTCCACGGCCTCATAGGCCACAGAGGCCGGGTCAGCGCCCTCGACGTCGGACTTCACCGTGGGCACCCCCACGCGGTGACCCCAGGTGCTCAGCTGCTCGGCGGCGGCGGCGCGGAAGGTGTCGGCCGCACCGAGCAGGACGTCCTTGTCCTCGGCGACCAGCATCCGGGCCAGCTTGCCGACCGTGGTGGTCTTGCCGACGCCGTTGACGCCGACGACCATGATGACGGCGGGGCGGCCCTCGGCCGTGACGGTCAGTCGACGATCCAGGGTCGGGTCCACCAGGGCGGTGAGCTCTTCGGTGAGCATCGCCTTGACCACGGCGGGATCTCTGGTGCCCTCGACCTTGACCCGCTCGCGGAGCCGATCCACGAGCTCCATGGTGGGATCGGTGCCGAGGTCCGCCATCAGCAGGACCTCTTCGATCTCCTCCCAGACGTCTTCGTCGATCTCGTCCCGTGAGAGCAGCGCAAGCAGCGACTTGCCGAAGATGTTGTTGGACTTGACCAGCCGGGCGCGAAGCCGCGCCAGACGCCCCGCCACAGGTTCCGGGGTCTCGACGGTCGGTTCAAGGACCGTCGGCTCCTCGAGAACGTCCACGCCGTCCCCGAGGGTCGGCTCGGCGGTCTCCGGGCGGTCCTCGGTGGGCGCCGGGAGAGTGTCGACGCCCCCGGAGGGCAGATCGTCGGGGTCCCGCTGGGTCAGGTATTGCTCACGCTTGGCCTTGGGCAGCAGCTTTCCGCCCTGCACCAGGAAGAACCCCAGGGTGCTGAGCAGGATCACAGCAAGAACGATGAACAGAATCAGTACGTCAAAATCCACCCGTTCAGTCTGTCACAGACCTGCGCCGTGGGCGGCCAGGACCCACTTGGAGCACCACCTCCGGTGAACCTTCAGCACCTTGGAGTATCGTGCGGCAACGGAGCCCTCGGCATCCATCCTGGAACGCCGACTGCCGCACCCCAGATCTGACCCACCGACGCCCCGGCGTCGACGACGAGAAGATGAGAGACCCACGTGAGCATGACTTCGATCTCTTCGGCGGCGGCTACCCCGTCCGGGCGGCCGCTGCCGGCCGCCGGTGGGGCGGCGCCGCGCTTCCAGCCTGAGATCCAGGGGCTGCGGGCGCTGGCGGTGCTGGTCGTGCTGCTCTACCACTTCTGGCCGGACCGGCTCACCGGCGGCTATGTGGGCGTGGATGTGTTCTTCGTGATCTCCGGCTACCTGATCACCGCGCATCTGTTCAAGGAGGCGGTGAAGACCGGGGGCGTCCGGCTGGGCCAGTTCTGGGCGCGCAGGATCCGCCGGCTGCTGCCGCTGAGCCTGCTGGTGCTGCTGCTGACCGCGATCTCGGCCGTGCTGATCCTGCCCAGCACCGCCTGGCAGGCCACGCTGCGCCAGATCATCGCGTCCACGCTCTACGTGCAGAACTGGATCCTTGCCGCCGACGCGGTGGAATATTCCAAGGCCGACGAACGGGCCACCGCGGTCCAGCACTTCTGGACGCTCTCGGTGGAGGAACAGTTCTACGTCCTATGGCCGGTGCTGCTGGCGCTCACGCTGATGTTCTTGGCGCTGCGGCAGCGCCGATCGGGGGCCCCAGGGTTGGAGCGGGCTCAGATCCGGGCCGCGTTCCTCTGGGTGGTCGGGCTGCTGGGTGCCTTCTCGTTGGCGTTCTCCATCTACTACACCGCCGTTGCGCCGGCACAGGCCTACTTCGTCACCCCGACCCGGATCTGGGAATTCACCCTGGGTGCGATCGCGGCCCTGGTGCTGGGGTCCCGCCAGTTCAACGGCCGGCTGGGCAACCTGCTCGGCTGGGTGGGCTTCCTCATGATCGCCGGCGCCGCCGTCTTCTACACCGATGCCACCCCGTTCCCCGGCTGGACCGCGCTGGTCCCGACCCTGGGCACCGTCCTGGTGCTGGTCTGCGGCGGCCGCGAGCCAGGCACCGGAGTGCACTGGTGGCTCTCGCTTCGCCCCGCCACCGCCATCGGGGACTGGTCCTATGCGATCTACCTCTGGCACTGGCCCGTGGTGATCTTCTCGCCCTATATCAGTGAGGCCGCCCGGTTCTGGTACATCAAGGTCCTGCTGATCCTGGGCATCATCGGGCTCTCCGCGCTGAGCACCCGATTCTTCGAGACCCCGATCCGACGCGCCAAGATCCTGCTTCCCACCTGGCGGACCATGGCCGCGGCCGGCACCGGCATGGTGCTGGTGATCGTCTCAGGGATCGTGGCGGTCTCGACCATGCAGACCAGCTCTGCGGACGCGACACTCACCGAAGACCACCCCTGCTATGGCTACCGGGCGCTGGCGAACCCCGAGGAATGCGGCGATCCCTTCGAGGGTGAGCTCGGTCTGTGGCCCTCCCCGGCGGTCGTGGCGGAGCAATATCAGGAAGAGGCCTTCCCCGGCTGTCAGGCTGACGAGGACACGCCTGGCGTGCAGGAGTGCTGGCTCGGAGCTGAAGAGTCCGAGGCGGAGGGCACGATCGCCGTCTTCGGCGACTCCCACGCCACGATGTGGCTTCCGGCGCTCGATGAGATCGCCCAGGAGCAGGACAAGCGACTCCTGGTCATGACCCGTTCCGCCTGCACGCCCCGCGGCGGCGAGGTCGGCGAAGACTCCAGCGAATGCCTCAAGACCAACACGGAGATCATCGATCAGGTCTCGGAGGACGAGAGCATCGAGACCGTGGTCCTGGCAGCCAGTCAGCGGCACGGCGAATTCGGGGGACCGAGCCGAGACCTGGGCCTGGACGAAGAGGAGTATGACCTCGACGATTCCGCGCTGGCCATGTACGAGCCGATCATGACTTGGCTTGAGGCCGATAAAGAGGTGGTGGTCTTCGGTGAAGCCCCACGACTGAGCAACGAAGAGGAATCTGAGCAGACGCTTCCTGAGTGTGTGGCCCTGAACGAGAATGACCTTTCCGCGTGCAACGAGACGCAGGAGGACACTCGGGTGGGGGACCGTTGGTTGACCCGATCCGCGGAGGTCTTCGAGGACGCAGAGAACTACCACTTCGTGCCCACGGAGGACCTCGTCTGCCGCGAGGACACCTGCTATGCGGTGCTCGGCGGTGCCATCACGTACTCGGACAACAGCCATCTCGCCCAGGACTTCGTACGGACCACGGTCCCGGAGCTCACGGACCGGATGGAGTCTGCGCTGACCCGGAGCTCCTAGTCCGGCTGACGCGTCGCCCTGAAGCACGGTCGCTGAGGCGCCGCCCGGCAGTCCGGCAGGGTGTGCCTCAGCGCCAGATGCCGCGGGTGTCGATCACCGTGGCGTCGCCCAGGCGTGCCGCGTCGAGGTCCTTGAACACCTGGTGGTCCACCAGCAGCACCACCACGTCAGCGCTCTCCAGGGCATCATGCAGGGCGCTGAGCCTGACGTTGCCGGGCTGCGCCAGTGACTCGGGCAGCGCCTGGATGTGAGGTTCCACGGCGAGCAGCTGCGCTGCCGGGGCGCGACGGGCGAGCTGCTCCGCGATGTGCAGCGACGGGGATTCGCGCAGATCATCGATGTTGGCCTTGAAGGCCAGACCCAGCAGCGCGACGGTGGGTGAGGTGCCGGCGGTCTCCAGAGCCTGCTCGATCCGACCCAGGACCCACTCGGGCTTCGCGTCGTTGGTCTGCCGCGCGGTCCGGATCAGGTTTGCCTCTTCCGGCGCGGCATCGACGATGAACCACGGGTCCACCGCGATGCAGTGCCCGCCTACACCGGGCCCGGGCTGCAGAATGTTGACCCGCGGATGGTGGTTGGCGAGCTCGATGAGCTCCCAGACATCGATCCCGAGCTTGTGGCTGATGACCGAGAGCTCGTTGGCGAAGGCGATGTTGACGTCCCGGAAGCTGTTCTCGGTGAGCTTGGCCATCTCGGCGGTGCGGGCATCGGTGAGCAGGAACTCGCCCTTGCAGAACGCGGAGTACAGATCTCGGGCGGCTTCGGCGGCCTCGGGCGTGAGCCCGCCGATGATGCGGTCGTTGGTGATCATCTCTTCCATGATCTTTCCGGGCAGCACGCGCTCGGGGCAGTGCGCCACCAGGATGTCCGCGGCTTCGAGATCGGGGCGGGCGGCGAGGATCCGATGCGCCAGGTGTTCGGTCGCGCCCGGAGGTGAGGTCGATTCCAGGATGATCAGTTCTCCGCCGGTCAGCTTCGCCGCGATGCCGTCCGCCGCCGCCTCGATATACGAGAGGTCCGCCGAGTGGGTCTCGGTGAAGGGGGTGGGCACCGCCACGATATAGGCATCGGTCTCGGGCGTCTGAGTCGTGGCGGTCAGCGTGCCGCGGCTGACAGCGCGCTCAAGGACCTCACGCAGGCCCGGCTCCACGAAGGGGAGCTCGCCCTTGTTCACCGCGGCGACGTTGCGCTCAGAGACATCCATGCCGATCGTGGTGACGCCGTGGTCCGCGAGAATCGCGGCGGTGGGCAGACCGATGTAGCCGAGTCCGATGACACCGACGCTGGAGATGTTCCTTGGCAAAGTGGATCACTTTCTCTGATGACACGGTGAGACTGGCAGCACGAGGGGTGACAGCAGGCGAGTCTATCCCAGCCGGTTCCCGAGGTCACCACCCTGCGGAGGACCGCAGTTCACGGTCCGGCGTGGAGGCGGGGATCGCAGGAGAACGGCGATATCTTGGACCGGTTGCATTCCCACGTCGAAGGAAACCACGAACTGCCCATGACCACACGCGCTGAGTCCGCACCGGCCCCGCCGAGTGCCGCATCGACCGTGCCTCAGCCCCTTGGCCGGTCCTCACGCAGCGAGCGCCATCAGCCTGAGATCCAAGGTCTGCGTGCACTGGCCGTGCTGCTGGTCGTGGGATACCACTTCTGGCCGGAGCACCTGACCGGCGGCTACGTGGGCGTGGACGTCTTCTTCGTGATCTCCGGGTACCTGATCACCGCGCACCTGTTCAGGGAGGCGGCGAGGACCGGTCGGATCCGGCTGGGCCAGTTCTGGGCGCGCAGGATCCGGCGACTGCTGCCGCTGAGTCTGCTGGTGCTGGGGGTCACCGCGGTGGCCGCCGTGATGATCCTGCCCAGCACCGAATGGCAGAGCACCCGCCGTCAGATCACGGCCTCGGTGCTCTACGTGCAGAACTGGGTCCTGGCCGATGACGCCATCGATTATTCCAAGGCCGACGAGCGGGCCACCGCGGTCCAACACTTCTGGTCGCTGTCGGTGGAGGAGCAGTTCTACGTGCTGTGGCCGGTGCTGCTCGCCGTCGTGCTGGGCCTCGCGGTCCTCACCCGGCGTGTCCGGCGGCCCGCAGAGGGCGCCGGCGTCCCGCGCGAGCACACCCGCGCGATCTTCCTCTGGGTGATCGGGCTGCTCGGCGCGGGCTCCCTGGCCTTTTCGATCTACTACACCGCCAATGCCGCCGCTCAGGCGTATTTCGTCACCCCGACCCGGATCTGGGAGTTCGCGCTGGGCGCGCTGCTCGCCCTGGTCCTGGGTGCCAGCCAGTTCACCGGACGGCGGGCGAACCTGCTCGGCTGGGTCGGGCTGATCATGATCCTCGGCTCGGCCTGGGTCTATAGCGAGCTGACGCCGTTCCCGGGCTGGACCGCCCTGATCCCGACGCTCGGGGCGACCTTGCTGCTGGCCTGCGGCGGCAAGGCACCCGGGACCGGGATCCACTGGTGGCTCTCGCTGCGTCCGTTCACCGCGATCGGGGACTGGTCCTACGCCATCTACCTCTGGCACTGGCCGGTGGTGATCTTCGCGCCCTACCTGGTGGAGACCGCGGATCAGTGGGAGCTCAAGCTGGCCCTGATCCTCGGCGTCGTGCTGCTCTCCGCGCTGAGCACTCGGTACTACGAGGCCCCGCTGCGCCGCGCGAAGCTGTTGCTGCCGACCTGGCGGACCATGGTCGCGGCCGGGCTCGGTATGGCGCTGGTGGTAGGGATCGCCCACTACTCGGTGGAGCGAGTGGAGCGGGAGTTCACGGCGTCGGATCTCAGCGAGGACCACCCCTGCTACGGCTACCGGGCGCTGGCGAATCCGGATCAGTGCGGTGCTCCCTTCGAGGGCTCCCTGGGGCTGGCCCCCGCTGCCGCCGAGGTCGCCGAGCAGCCTCAGGAACCGGTCTACCCCGGATGCCAGGCCGAGGCCGACGACGACGGGGTCCCTGAGTGTTGGCTCGGGGCCGAGGAGTCCGAGGCCGAGGGTGTGGTCGCGGTCTTCGGTGATTCCCACGCCACGATGTGGCTTCCTGCGCTGGATGAGATCGCCCAGGAGGCGGGCAAGCGCCTGCTCGTGCTGACCCGTTCCAGCTGCACCCCGCGCGCCGCGACCTTCGTCGAGGCGCCGGACCCCTGCGGGGAGGCCAACCTGGAGATCCTGGACCGGCTCGCCGCGGATGAAGAGGTGGAGACCATCGTGATCGCGGCCAGCCAGATGATGGGCGGCTTCGAGGGCCCCGACGTCGAGGTCGATCTGCCCGCCTCCGAGGTGGAGCTGACCGACCAGGGGCGCAGCGTGATCACCCCGATCCAGGTCTGGCTCGAGGCCGAGAAGGAGGTGGTCGTGCTGGGCGAGGTCCCTCGGCTCAACCTCGAGCGCAATGCGACCGAGACGCTGCCCGAGTGTGTGGCGCTGAACGAGGAGGATCTTGCTGCCTGCCACGACGACCTCCAGGACACCCGGGTGAGCGAGCGCTGGCTGACCCGGTCCGCGGAGATCTTCACCGAGGCGGAGAACTACCACTTCGTCTCCACCGAGGATCTGCTGTGCTCCCAGGAGGAGGACACCTGCTATGCGGTGCTGGGCGGGGCGATCACCTATAACGACAACAGCCACGTCTCGCAGAACTTCGTCCGTTCGGCCACTGACGAGCTGGCCGAACGGATCGAGCCGGCCCTGCGGGGCTAGGCGAGGGGACTGCGGCGCTTCGGCGGTGCCGACCCGATCAGTGGCTTTCGCGTCCTCGTGCTCGCCGCAGGTGCTCGAAGAACTCGACCGCCTCGGGGGTGCTCCACTCGTGCTCGCCGTAGTACCCGAGCAGGTCCGCCAGGGTCTCGGCGGCGAAGAGCCAGTTCTCCGGCTCCGCCTCGAGCCGGCGCAGCTTCGGGAGCATCCAGCTCACCAGGAAGGGCTCCAGCCGAAGGTCTCGATAGGCCTCCAGCTTGCCCACCTCACGCAGCCAGTCGGCGCGCGCGGCATCGAGTGGCCGGTACTTCTCGAAGTAACCGGGGTTGATCGTGTTCACCGTGGAGTCACTGACCGCGGAGTAGTAGGTATGGACCGCGATGTCCTGCACCCGGATCCGGCGGGCGTAGTAGAGCATCTGCTGGAAGAAGTAGCTGTCCTGCCCCACCGCGCCCAGGGGTTGGAGGAGTCCGCAGCCCTTGAGCCAGTCGGCGCGCGCGACGATCGTCTGGATGCCCATGGGTCGGAAATGCAGCCGCTCCAAGGCGTCCTGCGGGACGCTGATGGTCCCGGACCCGTCCTGGTGTTCCGAGAGTGTCTCGCGGAGCAGGTCGCTGTAGCGCAGTCGACCGAACCGGCTGGCCCAGTGCGTCATATCGCCGAGCACGAAGTCGACGTCGCGGTGGGAGACCATGTCTGCGAGCAGCTGCGCGAAGCCGTTCTCCACCGCCTCGTTGTCAGGGTCCAGATAGGTCACGAACTCGGTATGGGTCAGCTCCAGGCCGGTGTTGCGCGGCCGGGAGGCCGATCCCGAACCGCCCCCGCCATGGTGGTAGACGGTCACGTTCGGATACTCCTGGGCCAGCTCCTCGACGGTGTCCACCGTGACCGGGTCGGTGGACCCGTCGTTGACCAGCAGCACGTGCATCCGTTCGAAGACCGAGGATCGGCGCAGCGAGGCGAAGGCCTTGTGCCGCAGGTGATCACCGTTGTTGTAGACCGGCACGATCACGCTCAGCTCCAGGTTCAGCGCCCTCACAGTGGCGGCGGCGCGCGCGGCGCTCGCGGCGAGGTCCTCATCGGCCAGCAGACTCGGGCGATCTCGACGCCCGGAGGATCCGCCGCGGAGATGATGACCGAGGCGATCCGAGAAGAAGATCCGCTCATCCCTGGCCTGCGCGCGCAGGGCCTCCGCGCTGGCAGTCACCTCTGGGGCGGGAAGCCACCAGGCGGTGAGGTCCAGCGCCAGCGGCTCCGCCGTCCTCGTCCCGGGGCCAGCGCTCACCCCGGGGCCAGCGCTCTCCCCGGCACCAGGCCGCGGTGAGGCGGTGGATGCGGAGTCGGTTCCCGATGCGGTCCCGGAAGCTGAGTCGGGCGGCTGATGGCGCATAGCGGCGTGATCGCACTGCTCCGCAGCACCGTCCAGCTTCGAGACCACCCGGGCGCTCTGGTAGCGGAAGGAGGCGACCATGTCTGCCACGTAGGTGGGGGAGTAGTGCCTGTGGGCAGAGACCGGCAGGAGGATGTCATAGCTGCCCGCCCGGGCGGAGACCTGGTCCCAGGAGACCAGGGGGACCGCGGCGTGGGTCTGGGACGCCAGCTCCAGGCGCAACGACGGATCCCGCTGTTCATCGGGTTCGCTGACCGCGAGCACGCGTTCCGCCGCGCGCGGCGCACACAGGCCCACCGCCGCACCGATGCTCGCCAGGACATCGGAGACGTGGTGCTGGCCGAAGGCGGTCCGGATCCCGTCGCCCTGGATGCGTCTGAGCTCACCGAGGGTCAGTGACCCGAGCGTCTCCGCGACGTCCATGGCAGACTGCGGGATCCTGACATGCGGCAGGTAGGAGTTCACGCCCTGGTTGTAGGCGCTGAGCACCATGGAGCCGGCGGCCTGCAGTTCCAGGCTCCTGCGGTCATAGAGCGTCTGTGAGCTGATCACCTCATTGAGCACGATGCCGATATCGGTGACCCGGTCCAGAGCAGCCACCGTCTCAGGTCCGCGGTGGTCGAGGAGCAGCGGCCAGTGCCGCGCCGCGAATCCGGCACCGTATCCGGCGGGGAACGTGCCTGGCTCGCCCCGGCGCAGCAGCACCGAGGGCAGTCCCTGGGCCTCGATGCCGTCGAGGATCCATTCCGCCATGAGCCGCAGATCACGGGGGCTCTGGGCCACCTGGGCTTCGGCCATCGCGATGACCGCCGAGGAGGCGCTGCGGGTGCCCAGCGGTGAATTCTGCAGCGGGTTGACCACCATCGGCACCTGGACGACGGCTGCGTCGGTCCGGTTCGTCTCGGCGTACCGCTGCACCGCTTCCGCGGAGACGGCGAACACCGCATCGCAGGCGCTGGCCAGCTCGCGGCCCGTGGAGGTGGTGCTGCGGGTGGTGCGATCCCAGAACACCACAGGGATGCCCCGGCGGCGGCAGGCCGGGAGAACCTCGGTGAGCAGCAGCCCGGACCAGGCGCGCAGCTGGTCCTCGGTGGACTCGAGAGCTCCCTCCGGAGCGATGCTGTGGCGGGCACCGACGCTGGTCGGGGTCAGCACCACCAGGTCGAGATCATCGAGTGCCGAAGGGTCCGCGGCCAGCGCGGTCGCGCGGAGACCGATCACCTGCGCTGCGCCGCGCAGCACCTGGTGGGTCTGCGGGTCATCGATGACGGCCACGCGCAGCTCCAGTGCGGGCCGGGAGATGCCCGGCTCCGGATCCGGCAGGGCCGACATCGCCGGGGCCAGCTGCTCGAGCAGGTCGGAGGCGTCGCTGACACCCCGGGAGAACGGGCTGCCCGGCACCGTCCCCAGCAGCTCCAGGGTACCCTCCGAGGTCAGTGCGAGGAGCGGATCGGGGCTGGCCAGCAGCTGGGTGATCCGGGTGATGCCGGCGTCCAGGCGGTGCTGGCGCGGGTGTGGACCGGAGTGGTCCAGGTGGTGGGTCACCGCTCGAACCCTGCTCTGCGGGCCACCTGTTCAAAGGGTCTGGCCAGCTTGCGTCCCGCGACCCGCACGGCCTTGTCGGGATGGTGCAGGGTGAACTCCACGCGCTTGCGCAGCTTCGAGGTCGCCGTCGCGGACGCCGCCCTGGCCGATTTCCGCGAGGAGCTTCGCTGCTCCAGCTCGGAGACTCGCTGCTTGAGCGCCGCGATATCGACCTCCTGGACGCGTTCGAGCTGATCGTAGGCCCACCGCAGCTCCGTGAGCAGGGCCTGGTGCTGTCGGAGCAGCTCCACGACGACCTCGCGGGTGTTCTCGCTGAGATCGGCCGTGCCGCTGTCCTCTGCTGCGCCTCTGGTCTCGGCCGCGCCACCGAGATCGGTCTCGGCCGGTGCTGTGGCTCGGCCGCTGGTCTGAGTGGTGTCGGTCATCGCCTGATCGTCCTTCGCATCGATTCTGCCGCGGCCGGTGCCGGCTGCTGCGTTGTGGTCCGCGGATCCGCCCTCGGAGCCCGGGGTGTTCGCCTGTGTCATCGAGGTCGTCCCTCGGGACTGCGGAAGAACTCCAGTCCGCGGGGATCTCTCCAGCGCACCTCCCCGTAGGCGGCGATGAGCTCGCGGAGCACCCCGGCCGCCTCGTCGCGATCCTGCGGCAGCACCCGCTTGTACTTCTGCAGGTACCAGGAGACGAAGAACGCCTCGAAGCGCTGCTCGAGGTAGACCTCGAAGAGGCCGACCTCTCGCAGCCAGGCGGCCCGGTCCTGCTCCAGGATCAGGTACTTGCGGAAGTAGTTCGGTGAGATCACATTGACGATGGAAGTCTCCACCGCGCCATAGTAGGTATACACCGGTCGGTACACCGGAACATAGGCCCGGGTGTGGAAGAACATCTGCTGGAAGAAGTAGCTGTCCTGCCCGACCGCACCCACCGGCTGCACGAGTCCCAGGCCCTGGAGCCACGCGGTGCGCGCGACCAGGGCCTCGATCGAGGCCGGCCGGAAGTTCAGCGTCACCAGCGCATCCGCAGTCGGCCAGTGCAGGCCATCGCGGTGCTCGACGCCGGGCTGGAACCACTGGTGGTAGTCGTGGACGCCGTATCTGCGGGTCCAGACGGCCATCGTCCCCAGGGCGTAGTCGGCCTCCGGCTCCGCGCGCAGCCGCTCCAGCAGCTCCCAGTAGCCGTCCTCGAGCTCTTCGTCGTCCGGGTCCAGGTAGGTGACGAACTCGGTGCAGCTCAGCGCCAGCCCGGTGTTGCGCGGCCGGGAGGCGGAGCCGGAACCGCCCAGGGAGTGGTGGAAGGCCGAGACGTTCGGCCAGGCATGCGCGAGCTCCTCGATGGTGTCCACGGTGGAGGCATCTGTGGAGCCGTCGTTGATCAGCAGGATATGCATCTTCTCGAAGATCCCTGATCGACGCAGCGAGGCGAAGGCCTTATGGCGCAGATGATCGCCGTTGTTGTAGATCGGCACGACGACGGCGAGCTCGAGTCCCAGCTCCGCTGCGGTGCGGCGGAACTCCTCTCGGGCCTGGGCGAGATCGGAGCCCTGGGCGCGGTCGATCTCGCGGCGGGTGCCGGCGGGCCGGTGTCCGAGATGATCGATGGCGTAGACCGGCACGGTCGAGTCCGAGCCGGCGGAGCCCGTCTCGAGGGTGGCCAGCAGCGACTCGGGGGAGCTCAGGGTCTCCGGGGAGGGTCGCCACCAGGCAGAGAGGCCCAGATCGGTGACCCCTGCGCGGCGCTGGTGGGCGGCGTCGTCGGTGGTCTCGGCTCTGCCCTCGAGCTTCGTGGTCACCGCGGCGCCCTGATAGCGGAACGCCGCGACATGATCCGCCAGGTACTCCGGGCTGTAGCGCCGGGCGGCACTCAGCGGGACCAGGACCTCGAAGCTTCCAGGGTCGGGCAGTGCGGACTCCGCCCGGGGGCCGGCGCCGGTGCCGTTTGCGGCCAGCGCGGCCCAGGTGGTGACCTCCGCCGCCGGGTGGGTCTGGGACTCGATATCGACTCGCAGGCCCTCGGTGAGCTCATCGGCCACCACCAGGACCCGGTCGCGGGGCGTCTCGACCTCGAGCCCGGCCGCGCGCGCGATGCCGCTGAGCACATCGGTGCCGTGGTGATCGGTGAAGAGCTTCCTGATCCCGTCTCCCTGGGCCCGGCGCAGCTCTTCCAGCGTCATCGTCTCGAGGGTCTTGGAGACGTCCTCCGCGGAGTTCGCGATGTGCACCTGCGGATAGTAGGAGTTGACTCCCTGGTTATAGGTGCAGAGCACCATCGTGCCGCTGGCCTGCAGCTGCAGGATCTGCGGATCGAACACGGCCTGGGAATCCATCACGGCGTTGACCGCGAGTCCCACGTCCATCGCTCGCTGCATCTGGGCCGCCTCGACGGCGGTTCCCAGCTGGGCCGCCTCGGTGCGGCTCAGGGTCCATGGCGCGTAGTCAGTGGGGATCGAGAAGTGATGCGGGTGGGGCTCCGGCGTCCCGGCCCGTGCGGAACCCGATGCGGAGCCTGGGGTGAAGCTCGGACTGAAGGCCGGTGTGAGCTGAGGCGGAACCAGCGCCGTCGGGCGCCCGGAGCCCAGCGCCCCGTCGAAGAGCGGCGGGATGAATTGAGGCTCCTCCAGGTGCGGGGCAGGGTGGAGCTGTTCGGTTCCCAGCAGCGCGATCAGCGGGGTCCGTGCGGGGCGGGTCCCGAGGGGCGTGTGCAGCAACGGACTCACCGGGTGCGCGATCACCTCCACCTCGAGGTGCTCGGGGCCGTGGCTGCGCAGCAGGGCCGCGGCCTCCGGGTCTGTGGCGAAGATCTGGGTGCAGCTGTCCGCCAGCGCCGTGAACGGGCCCAGCGCGGGTCCGGAGGTCACCACCAGCACCACAGGCAGCCCGGCGCCGCGCGCGGCCGGGATCAAGGTCTCCAGGAGGAAATCCGGGGAGACCTCGGTCTCGGAGCCGATCAGCAGCAGATCGAGGTGCTCCAGCTCGGTCTGCCAGTTCTCCGCGGTGATCTCGGGCAGCTGCGCCAGGCCGTGGAAGCCGGCGCGCAGGCGCGGCCCGGCGAGCAGGCCGATGCGCAGCTGCAGCACCGGGCGGGAGATTCCCGCCTCGGCGGGCGGCAGCTGCCGGGCGTCGCTGAGGGCCTGGATCCACTGCGCCGTCGGCGTCTCCGCGCGCGCTGGGAGCTTCTCCTGCGGCGCAGGGTCGGCGGTGACCCTGGAGGCGGCCTCCGCGAGGGTCTCGGCGCGCTGCAGATGAGCCGAGGCGTGGTGTGCGTAGAGGCTGCCCGCCACGGAGTGCTGGGTCGGTCCCGACCAGCTGCGTGCCGCGGCTCGATGCGCCTGCTCGGCGGCCGACAGTGCGGAGCCGTGCGCTGCGGCGGCGGCATGCACAACATCCGCGTCGGTGATGGAGACCCGCTCCGTGACGGCTGAGGTCTCGGAGTCGTTGGCACTGGGGTGAAGGTCTATCCATCGCACATTGATACTCTAGAGCCTCGGTACATCCACTGCGCGGTGGACGCCCTCGGCGTCGCGCTGCGCAGCCCTCACCCACGACCCAAGGGACATCCCAGACGTGTTCAACTCCCTCTCCGATCGCCTGAGCGCCACCTTCAAGAACCTCCGCGGCAAGGGGAGGCTCTCCGAGGCAGACATCGACGGCACCGCTCGGGAGATCCGCCGGGCGCTGCTCGACGCCGACGTCGCGGTGCCGGTGGTCCGTGAGTTCATCGCCAAGGTCAAGGCGCGCGCCCTGGGGTCCGAGGTCGCGCAGGCGCTGAACCCGGGTCAGCAGGTCGTGAAGATCGTCAACGAGGAGCTCGTCGGGATCCTCGGCGGGGCGACCCGTGAGCTCGCCTTCGCCAAGAACCCACCGACGGTGATCATGCTCGCCGGACTCCAGGGCGCGGGCAAGACCACGCTCGCCGGGAAGCTCGCGCACCACCTGAAGAATCAGGGTCACACCCCGATGCTGATCGCCTGTGACCTGCAGCGGCCCAACGCGGTCACCCAGCTGCAGGTCGGCGGAAAGCGCGCCGGGGTCCCGGTCTACGCTCCGCACCCGGGCGTCTCCTCCGAGTTCGAGTCCGCCACCGGCGATCCGGTCAAGGTGGCCACGGATGGTCTGGCCGAGGCACGCAACAAGCTCCACGACGTGATCATCATCGATACCGCCGGCCGGCTCGGCGTCGACGCCGAGCTGATGCGCCAGGCCGCGGACATCAAGGCCGCCGTGGGCGCCCACGAGACGCTCTTCGTGATCGACGCGATGATCGGTCAGGACGCGGTCACCACCGCGCAGGCGTTCAACGAGGGCGTGAACTTCACCGGCGTGGTGCTCACCAAGCTCGACGGCGACGCCCGCGGCGGTGCCGCGCTCTCGGTCGCCTCGGTCACCGGCAAGCCGGTCATGTACGCCTCCACCGGTGAGGGACTGAAGGACTTCGAGGTCTTCCACCCGGACCGGATGGCCCGCCGGATCCTCGACATGGGCGACATCCTGTCCCTGGTCGAGCAGGCCGAGGCCAACTGGGATCGCGGCGAAGCCGAGAAGATGGCGCAGAAGTTCGCCGACCAGGAGGACTTCACCCTCGATGACTTCCTGGGCCAGATGCAGCAGCTCAAGAAGATGGGCTCGATGAAGAAGCTGCTGGGCATGATGCCCGGCGCGCAGGGCATGCGTCAGCAGCTCGAGCAGTTCGACGAATCCTCCATCGGCCGGGTCGAGGCCATCATTTATTCGATGACCCCCTATGAGCGCAATGTGCCCAAGGTGATCAACGGCTCCCGCCGGGCACGTATCGCCAAGGGCTCCGGGGTGCACGTCTCCGAGGTCAACCAGCTCCTGGAACGCTTCACCCAGGCGCAGAAGATGATGAAGAAGATGGCCGGCGGCGGGGGAATGCCTCAGATGCCAGGCGGCGGCGGAATGCCGGGGATGGGTGGCATGCCTGGAATGGGCGCCGGTGGAGGCGCCTCGAAGAAGCGCAAGCCCCAGCCGAAGCCCAAGAAGAAGTCTGGCAACCCGGCCAAGGCCGCACAGGAGGCCCGGGAGGCCGAACTCAAGCGGACCCAGGGTGCGGCCAAGCGGATGGACGGCTCCAGCTTCGGCGCAGGCACCAAGGACCTCAAGCCCGAGGACCTGAACCTGCCCAAGGGGTTCGAGAAGTACCTGCGCTGAGCAGCCCCCGACATCCGGTGAGGTGATCCGTTCAGATCGCGTGTTCGGCCGATCTCTGGCACAATAGGCAGGTACTTTGTTCGACGGAGGGCACCCTCTAAACCCGCCGTAGGGACAATGTTCTGAAGTGGTCGCATCGATTGTGCAGCACGTCCCCACGCAATCCGGTGCCTGACCGCGCCCCTGAAACAAGAAACGGGAGTGGACCACTCAAGTGGCAGTTAAAATTCGTCTCAAGCGCATGGGCAAGATCCGTGCACCGTTCTACCGCGTTGTCGTCGCCGACTCCCGCACCAAGCGGGATGGCGCCGCCATCGAGCAGATCGGCAAGTATGACCCGACGCAGGAGCCCTCGCTGATCGAGATCGATTCCGAGCGCGCTCAGTACTGGCTCTCCGTGGGCGCCCAGCCCACCGAGCAGGTCAATGCACTGCTGAAGGTCACCGGTGACTGGCAGAAGTTCAAGGGCCTCGAAGGCTCCGAGGGCACTCTGCGGACCAAGGCCCCGAAGGAAGCGTTCGTCGCTCCCAACAAGGGTTCAGTCATCCAGGAGAAGAAGACCAAGGCTCCGGCTCCTGCCGAGGATGCAGCTGAGTCTGCCTCGCAGGAGAATGCATAGTAATCATGGGAGCTGATGCAGTGCTGAGTGACGCGCTCGAACACCTGGTCCGCGGAATCGTGGATGCACCCGACGACGTCGATGTCCGCCGTAAGGGCGGACGTCGCTACGACGTGCTTCAGGTGCGAGTTCATCCGGATGATCTCGGCCGAGTGATCGGCCGGGCCGGGCGCACCGCGAAGGCACTGCGCACCGTGGTCTCCGCCCTCCCCGGTGGGGGCGATGTCCGCGTGGACGTGGTCGACACCGACCGCGGCCGCTGACGGACCGAGGGACTGCACCATGACTGCTGGCATCAACGGCCAGGAAGCACATGAGACCGACCCGCAGGCGCAGCCGGAAACGGCAGAGCGCCTGCGGGTCGCTCGCATCGGCAAACCCCACGGAATCCGTGGCGAGGTCACTGCCCAACTCTTCACCGACGAGCCGGAACAGCGGCTCGCCCCCGGTTCGGTGGTCATCCGCATCGCCGGGGAAAAGACCGCCGACCGGATCACCACGCTGCTCACCGTGACCCGGCAGCGCTGGAACAAGAGCATCGCCCTGCTGAGCTTCCGTGAGATCACCGACCGCGACGGCGCCGAGGCGCTGCGCGGATCCACGCTCTATGTCGAGGTCGCCACGGAGGAAGAGTCCGACTCCGACGGCTGGTACAGCCACGAGCTCGCCGGTTTCGCCTGCGTGGACGCCGAAGGCAAGCCCCTGGGCACGCTGAAGGAGCTCATCACCGGAACCGCGCAGGACCTGCTCGTGGTCACCGCGGTCAACGGCGAGGACGTGATGGTGCCCTTCGTCGAAGAGCTCGTGCCCGAGGTGGACGTGGAGAATCAGCGCATCGTGCTGACCCCGCCGCCCGGCCTCTTCTGAGCGAGCCGCCCGCCATGCGGATCGACCTCATCTCCATCTTCCCCGAGTTCTTCGACGTCCTGGACCTCTCCCTGATCGGCAAGGCCCAGCGCGAGGGACTCCTCAGCCTGCACCGGCACCAGCTGCGGGACTTCAGCTTCGACAAGCACCGCAGCGTCGATGACACCCCCACCGGTGGAGGCGCCGGGATGGTGATGAAGCCCGAACCGTGGGCGCTGGCGCTGGAACACGTGCTCACCCAGCGGCAGGCCCCTGAGGCTTCCGCGGCAGACCAGCCGTCGACCCTGATCATCCCCACCCCGGCCGGGGAGGTGCTCACCCAGCGGACCGCCCAGGAGCTCGCCCAGGCACAGCACCTGGTCTTCGCTCCGGGCCGCTTCGAGGGGATCGATCAGCGACTCATGGACTGGGCGCCGGAGCACTTCCAGGTGCGCCCCATGTCCATCGGGGACTACGTGCTCAACGGCGGCGAGTCCGCCGTCGTCGTCATGGTCGAAGCCATCACCCGGCTGATCCCCGGGGTGCTGGGCAACCCGGAGTCGCTCGCGGAGGAATCCCATGCCGACGGGCTCCTGGAATACCCGGTCTACACCAAGCCTGCACGCTGGCGCGGCCTCGAGGTGCCCGAGATTCTGCTCTCCGGTGATCACGCAAAGATCGGCGCATGGCGGGCACAGCAGCAGGACATCCGGACTCGGAAGCTGCGCCCCGATCTGTGGGCCAAGCACGTGGTCGCACGGGAACAGAATCTGGCATAGAATTGACCACCGTGCCTGCTGGACGGCCCATCTGCCATAGGGGATGACCGTCAACAGACAGGCCGCCGGAAAGGGAACTCCTCCCGATCCGGTCGCTCACGCTTTGACCTGCGCCATGAATCGGCGTGACCGCCGCCTCGCGTGCGGTCCGTGAAGAGGTCGCAACCCGGGCGAGTGACCTGTGGCAGTCGTCCAAGGAGAAGCATATGCATAAGCTTGATTTCGTTGATTCCGCCAGCCTGCGCACCGACATCCCGGAGTTCGGCCCCGGCGACACGGTCAACGTGCACGTCAACATCATCGAGGGCAAGAACACCCGTGTTCAGGTCTTCAAGGGCTACGTCCTGGGCCGCCAGGGCCACGGCATCGGCGAGACCTTCACGGTCCGCAAGGTGTCCTTCGGCGTCGGCGTGGAGCGCACCTTCCCGGTGCACTCCCCAGTGACCGAGAAGATCGAGGTCCTGGCCCGCGGTGACGTCCGCCGCGCGAAGCTCTACTACATGCGCGATCGCCACGGCAAGGCTGCACGCATCAAAGAGAAGCGTGAGTCCACCATTGCTCGCCAGCAGGGCGAGAAGGTCGAAGAGGTCACCGAGGCCTGATCCGCGGATCGGCTTCGGCCCTGCGCTGAGAGCTTGTACGTCTTATGAAGAATCCCGAGAACCCTGAGCCCTCCGAGTCTGACTCGGAGACTCAGGGTTCTCGGCGTCTGAGGCGTCCTCACCGCGTGCGGCTCTGGGCCGCGGTGCTGGTCACCGCGGTCCTCGCCGTGCTGGTCGCCACCGGGCTGCGCCTGTTCGTCGTCGACGTCTACACCGTCTCCCAGGTCTCCATGGCACCCACATTGGCCGACTCCGAGCGGATCTTGGTCGAGAAGAGCTACCCCGAGGACCAGGGGGCGCAGCGCGGGGACGTGATCGTCTTCGACGGGGAGGGCTCCTTCACCCCGTACGTGGGCGGCGGCTCCAGCCTGGAGCAGCTCGGCGCCCGGGTGGGTCACTGGTTCGGGCTCGCCACTCCTCCCGCGACCTACGTCAAGCGGGTGCTCGGCACCGAGGGCGACACGGTGGCCTGCTGCGGGGACACCGGGGAGCTCAGCGTCAATGGAGAACCCCTCGCAGAGCCCTACCTGGGCCGCCCCATCACCTCCGAGAATCCCGCCTCAGCGCTGTCCTTCGAGGCGGAGGTGCCGCCCGGCCGGCTCTGGGTCATGGGGGACAATCGGGAACAGTCCTTGGATTCGAGGGCGCTGCTGGGCGCCCCCGGCGGGGGTATGATCAGCCAGGACCGCATCCTGGGCCGCGTCACCGGCGTGTTCTGGCCCTGGGATGAACGACGAGAGCTCCCGGAGGCCGATCATCAGCAGCAGTGACGGGCCTTCGACCCCACCGCCCGAGAGCCGGCGCGAACGCCGTCGTCAGGCCCGGGCGGCCCGGCACCCGGTGGCAAGCTTCCTGATTGAGATCGCCACGATTCTGGTCTTCGCGCTCGTGATCTCCTTCGTCGTCAAGACCTTCTTCTTCCGGGCCTTCTACATCCCTTCGGAGTCCATGGAGCCGACCCTGGAGGTCGATGACCGGATCATCGTGAACCTGCTCGCCCCGGAGGTCATGGAGCTCCAGCGTGGTGACGTCGTCGTGTTCGAAGACACCCGGGCGTGGTGGGGCGCCGGAAGCGGGGTCCCGACGAACGCCTTCCAAGACGCCATGATCTTCGTCGGGCTGATGCCCGACACCTCCTCCCACTTCGTGGTCAAACGCGTGGTGGGCCTGGGCGGCGACGAGGTGGAGTGCTGCGACGACTCCGGACGGATCCTGGTCAACGGCGAACCCATCGATGAGCCCTATATCTTCCCCGGCAACGCCCCCAGCGAGGGCGAGTTCTCCGTGACCGTTCCCGAGGACAGCGTCTGGCTGCTCGGGGACCACCGCGGGAACTCCGCCGACTCGCGCTCCCATGTGGACGAACCCGATATGGGCGCGGTGCCCCTGGAGGACGTCATCGGTCGGTCCTCGGCGGTGATCTGGCCGTTTGAGAACTTCGGCGGCGGCGGCACCGAGCGGGATCCCTTCGAGGCGGTCCCGGCACCGTGAGCACCCGATCCCTCAGCACCGGATCCGTCAGCGTCGGATCCTCCAGCACCGGATCCGCGGGTGCCGCCCGCTGATGCCCGAGAACGCCACGCTGCTGCCTGAGCTGGCCATCGCCGCGCAGCGCAATGTCCGTTTCATCGCGGGGATCGACGAGGTCGGTCGGGGCGCACTGGCCGGACCGGTCAGCATCGGGGTGGTCGTCTTCGACCTCGCCGCCCCGGTCTTCGCCGAGACGCCGACGGCGAGCGGGATCTGCTCCCAGCTCGACGGCGTGCGCGACTCCAAGCTGCTCAGCACCAAAGCCCGACAGCGTTGGCACCCGCACATCTGCGAACACGCCGCCGCCTACAGCGTGCAACACCGTGCCCCTCGAGAGATCGACGCGCTGGGCATCAACGGGGCGTTGCGCGCCGCCGGTCTCGCCGGGCTCAACGCGGTAGAGGTTCAGCTCGGGAGGCCGCTGGATGCCGTCATCCTCGACGGCTCCTACGACTGGCTCACCCACGGTGCCTCACCGCGGGTGCAGACCATGGTCAAGGCCGATATCAGGGCGCTCTCGGTGGCCTGCGCCTCGGTTCTGGCGAAGCTGGAACGGGACCGGCTGATGGAGGAGCTCGCAGCAGCCCACCCCGGCTACGGCTGGGACTCCAACCGCGGGTACGGCTCCCAGGGACACCGGAGCGCACTG
The DNA here is from genome assembly GCF_017347085.1 of Nesterenkonia sp. E16_10. Taxonomy (GTDB): domain Bacteria; phylum Actinomycetota; class Actinomycetes; order Actinomycetales; family Micrococcaceae; genus Nesterenkonia. Next base: position 409,263 of record NZ_JADPSA010000029.1, on the reverse strand, counting down.
CTGGAGCTCGGCGTCACCGCGCAGCATCGGCTCAGCTGGAACCTCGGGGTCTGAGCGCAACGCCTGATCTGCGCCTGGGCCCCCTCTGAAGACCCTGCGTCCCGCGTCCTCCCCAGGCCCGTTCAGCCGGTCCACTTGGCGCGAGCCCTCCACAGCGCCTCGATACCGCGACCGTGGTCTCGCCCGGTGCCGGATCGTGGTGTCTGCGAGGAAGGAGCGCAGATGCGAGCCAAGGACGTCACCGGCATCATCGGAGAAGAGATCGCGGCCGAGTATCTGAGCCGCCAGGGGCACCAGATCTTGGAGCGCCGCTGGCGCGGGCCGCGTGGAGAGTTGGACCTGATCACCAGGGATGGGGCACAACTGGTGGCGGTGGAGGTCAAGACCCGGCGGGGCGAGGGATACGGCCATCCCTTCGAGGCGATCGGCACAGCCAAGCTGGCCCGGCTGCACCGGCTTCTGCTGGACTATTGCGTCGCCCAGCATTGGCTCCATATGCAGCGACGGGTCGACGTCATCGCGGTGCTGCTGAGCGGAGCGGCCGCGGCGCATGCGCAGGAGCACCTGGTGCAGCGGCTGGAACATCTCCGGGACGTGAGCTGATGAGCATGGGACGGGCCCGCGGCGTGGTCCTCTTCGGCATGGACGGACACCTGATCGAGGTCGAGGCCGATATCGGCCGGGCGCTTCCGGCGTTCATCCTGCTGGGCCTGCCCGACGCCTCGCTGCGTGAGAGCCAGGACCGGATCCGATCCGCGGCGAAGAACACCGGGATCGATCTGCCGGCCCGGCGGCTGACCGTGAACCTGCTCCCGGCCTCGCTGCCGAAATCGGGCTCCGTCCTGGACCTCGCCATCCTGATGAGCGCCTGGGCAGCCGACGGCAGGGTGGAGGGCACGGCAGAGATCGTCTTCCTCGCGGAGCTGGGCCTGGACGGGAGGCTGCGCCCGGTCCGCGGTGTGCTCCCCGCAGTGGCGGCAGCCCAGGCCGCTGGGGTCCAGACGGTGGTCGTGGCCATGGAGAACGCCCAGGAGGCGGCCCTGGTGCCCGGGATGGAGATCCTCGCGGCCGCCCATGTGTCCCAGGTGGCGGCCTCCTTCGGCACTGCCGAGCTTGAACCGCTGGTGCGCGAGGGGTCCGGGGTCCAGCGGTGGTCGGCAGGCCATGGTGTCGCGGCCCCAAGGGTGGGCGAAGATGCTGCCGCCGCGGAGGAATCCGGCGCTGCTGCGGTGGATCTCGCGGAGGTGCGGGGCCAGCAGGAGGCCAGGTTCGCGCTGGAGCTGGCGGCCGCCGGTGGCCACCATCTGCTGCTCATCGGTGCCCCGGGTGCCGGCAAGACGATGCTGGCCGAGCGGATGTCGGGGATCCTGCCGCCGCTGGATGATCAGGCGGCGATGGAGGCCACGGCGATCGAATCCCTCTCGGCGGACCCACGAAGCGTGATTCGGCTGCGCCGCACCCCGCCGTTCCAGGCCCCGCACCACAGCGCCTCGATGGCGGCCATCGTGGGCGGCGGCGCCCGGATCGCGCGGCCCGGCGCCGTGACCCGGGCACACCAGGGAGTGCTCTTCCTCGATGAGGCTCCGGAGTTCCCCCGCCCCGCGTTGGACGCGCTGCGTCAACCGATGGAGACCGGCCGGATCTCGCTGCACCGCTCGGCCGGGAGCGTGACCTACCCGGCGCGCTTCCAACTGGTGCTCGCCGCGAATCCCTGTCCCTGTGGACTCAACGTGGGCACCGGTGCAGACTGCCGATGCTCGGTGACCCAGCGGCGGCACTACATGTCACGCCTCTCCGGTCCGCTGCTCGATCGCATCGACCTGCAGATCCAGGTCGAACGTCCCCGATCGGCGGCCGCCGCCCTGGGACCACCGGGGGAGAGCTCCGCGGCCGTCCGCGCCAGGGTGCTCGACGCACGCGCGGTCCAGAGCGAACGTCTCCGCCGGTGGGGCCTGCGCACCAACGCCCAGGCTCCGATGCAGCTCTTGACCGGAGAGCTGCGCCTGCCCGCCGGCTCCACCCGGCACATCGACGCCGCACTGGATCGAGCCGCGATCTCGCTGCGCGGTTATCTGCGGGTCCTGCGCCTGGCCTGGACCATCGCGGATCTCGCGCAATGGGGGGACCAGCCAGGGCCCGACGAGGTCGATGCTGCCCTGCAGCTGCGCCAGCGGGCCCAGACGAACTGAATCGACCAGACGACCTGAATCGAGGAGCAGCTATGAGACACGACTCTGGTCCCGACGCCCCCGGGGTGGAGATCGAGCAGGAACGGGTCCTTCGTGCCGAGCTGTCCCGGCTGATCGAACCCGGAGACCTGCTCGCCGGACTCGCTCTGGAGACTTTCGGAGCTCAGCGCCTGCACGCACTGATCACCTCGGAGCGTGCACCCTCCGTCTCGGAGCGTGACCGGATGGCCCAGGTCGCTGACTCGGCGGGGCTCGGACCCCGGCAGCAGGACCTGCGCACCGGGCTCGCCCGCTGGCGCACCCGGTGCGGGCAGCTGCATGGCGCGTCAGACCTCGCCAGGATCCGCCGGCTCGGCGGGGGCCTGTTGATCCCGCAGGACCCCGCCTGGCCCGCCCAGCTGGGAGATCTCGGGCCGCTGGCCCCGGTGGCGATCTGGTTCCGCGGGAGTCGGGAGGAGTCCGCGTCCCAGGCTCTGGGCCGACTTCCCGACCCGGCTCGGACGGTGGCGATCGTCGGGTCCCGGGAGGTCACGGACTACGGCATCCGGATCACCGCCCAGCTCACCGAGGACCTGGTCCATGCCGGCCTCTGTGTGGTCTCCGGCGGAGCCTACGGGGTCGATGCCGCGGCGCATCGGGCCGCGCTGCGCGCGTGCTCGGACCAGGACTCAGGTCCGCGCAGCCCGCAGGACGCCGTGGGCAGAGACCCATCCGGCGGGCTCACCGGAGCAGACCGGTGCGCGCCGACGCTGGCGATCTTGGCCGGTGGACTGGACCGGTTCTACCCGGCCGGCAACGAACGCCTGCTCCGCGAAGTCGCAGAACAGGGTCTGCTGCTCAGCGAGATGGCCCCCGGCTCGGCGCCGACCCGGCACCGGTTCCTGCAGCGGAACCGCCTCATCGCGGCACTGGGCCTGGTCACCGTGATCACCGAGGCGCGCTGGCGCAGCGGATCCCAGTCCACCGCCCACCATGCGCTGAACCTCGGCCGCGAGGTGGGCGTGATCCCCGGAAGCGTCTTCTCCGCCGCCTCGGCCGGGTGTCACCGTCTGTTGCGCGAGACGCCGGCTCAGCTGGTCCAGGACGCGACCGACATCCTGAACCTGGCCGCTGAAGGCGCAGGCTCAGAAGCCGCACAGCCGCCGGCACCCGGCCAGGGGTCGCTGGCCATCGGCTCCATGGCCGGTCGCAGGGACTCAGCGTCGCGACCGGCGGTCCAGCCCGAGCTTCCGCTGGGCCGAGAGCACCCGCAGGATGGACTCGACGAGGCCCAGCGGCTGCTCTTCGACGCGCTGCCCAGACGTGGTCTGAGCGCTCCGGGCAAGCTCTCCCAGGTCGCGGGGCTCCCGCTGCCCACGGTGCTCGCCGAGCTGACCCGGCTTCAGCGTTCAGGCCACGCCCGCATGGTCAACGGCCATTGGGGCCGGGCATGATCGGCGCGGAGCACATGAGCCCGATGTGCGCGGTCGTAGACTTCCCTCATGGCCCCCGCGCAGGATCGATCCACAGACCCGGATGTACCTCCGGGCCCCGACGCTGCGGTGGAACCCGAGCTGGTCACCGCGTTCATCGACCACCTCCGGCACGAACGCGGGCTCTCGGTGCAGACGATCCGCGCCTATCGCGGCGACCTGCGCCAGCTTGCCCAGCAGCGTGGCCCGCTGGAGGAGCTCGGCCTCGCCGAGATTCGCAGCTGGCTGGGCGAGATGCACGAAGCTGGGCTCTCCCGGAACACCCTGAACCGCAAGACCGCCTCGGTGCGTGCCTTCACCGCATGGGCGCACCGCCGGGGGCATCTGCCCGAGGACCCTTCCGTGCGGCTGCGCACCGCCAGGAAGAGCAGTCACCTGCCCGATGTGCTGCAGCACCAGCACATCGAACAGCTCACCTCGCAGCTGGCGGGTGCCGCCCAGCGGGCCGCCCAGCAGGCCGGCGAACAGGACGGCCAGGGCGAGCAGGTAGACCCGATCGCGCATGCGCTGAGCCTGCGCGACGCCGCGATGGTGGAGCTGCTCTACGCCACCGGTATGCGCGTCTCCGAGCTCAGCGGCCTGAACCTGACCTCCTTCGAGACCGGACGGCGGATGGTCCGGCTCCTCGGCAAGGGCAATAAGGAACGCATCGTCCCCTATGGTGTCCCGGCAGAGACCGCCCTGCGCAGCTGGTTGGACCACGGCCGCTCCGCACTCGTCACGAGCACCTCGGGCAACGCCTGCTTCCTGGGTCGCCGAGGAGGCCGCATCGATGTGCGCACGGTGCGCCGCACCGTCGACGCTTCCCTGGCCCGGCTCGGGACCACGGCAGCCCGAGGCCCCCACGCGCTGCGTCACACCGCCGCCACGCATCTGTTGGAAGGAGGTGCCGATCTGCGAACCGTCCAGGAGCTGCTCGGGCACGCCTCGCTGAGCACCACCCAGCTCTACACCCACGTCACCATCGACAGGCTGCGCGATGCCTACGGACAGGCTCATCCTCGCGCCTGAGAAACCGATCTGACCTGGATCTGTTAACATCGGTAGTAGTGCTCACCGCTCAAGGTGTTAACCTTTGGGGGAGCATCAAAACCATCAGCCACCTGGCTGCTGTCTGGTCGTAGGGGAAGACGTACCAACAGCACAGTGGAGGATGGATATGTCCCAAAATACGGCCCGAGGTGTGCTTCACATCCATTCGGCGCCCGCCGCGCTCTGCCCACACGTTGAATGGGCGGTGTCCTCGGCGGTCGACGCGCGCGTGGACTTCACATGGCACCCTCAACCTGCCGCGCCCGGAGACTTCCGAGCCGAGCTCTCCTGGGAGGGCCCCGCCGGCCTGGGCGCCACCCTGGCCTCCGCGCTGCGCGCGGTGAGCCACCTCCGGTTCGAGGTGACCGAGGACCCCTCTCCAGGCTGTGACGGCGGTCGCTGGTCCCACACGCCCGAACTGGGCATCTTCCATGCCACCACCGATGTGCACGGCAATATCGTGGTCTCCGAAGAGCGGATCCGCTACGCCTACGAGATGGGCGCCGGTGACCCCTCGGTGGTCTACCAGGAGCTCTCACTGGCGCTCGGCGAGGCCTGGGACGAGGAGCTCGAGTCCTTCCGCCACGCTGCAGAGGGCGCCCCGGTGCACTGGCTGCACCAGGTGGTCAGCTGAGCCTAGGCGGACCGCGCGGCGCCCTCCACCGCCGCCGCTTCGCTTAGACGCCCACCAGCAGCGATCGTCCTACCAGCACCACCACAGTCCTGCCGCACAGAGCCCGCTCACGCGGGCCATCGCTTCCCAGCGCGGCAGCTTCCACGTGAAGCAGCAGAAGACCCCCGGCGGGGATCCCTCAGGATCCCGATCGGGGGTCTTCTTCTGCGCGGATGCCTCGGCTGAGCCCGCCCCAGTGCTCAGTAGGTGCGGAACGCCGCCACGGCATTGTGCCCGCCGAAGCCGAAGGAGTTGCACAGCGCCACCTGCTGCTGGTCCCCGAGCTCGCGAGGCGAGCCGGTGACCACGTCGAGCGGCATCTCCGGATCCTGATGATCCAGGTTGATCGTGACCGGCGCGCGGCGCTCATGCAGGGCCTTCACGGTGAGCACCGACTCCACGGCACCGGCGGCGCCGAGCAGATGACCGGTCTGGGACTTCGTGGCGGAGATGCAGACGTTCTCGAGGTGATCTCCGAACACCGACTTCAGCGCCGCATACTCCGGCTTGTCGCCCACCGGGGTGGAGGTGGCGTGGGCGTTGATGTGGGTGACCTCGCTCAGCTGCGCGCCGGCAGACTCCAGCGCCCGGCGCAGCGCGCGGGATGCACCCAGCGCCTCGGGGTCCGGGGCGGTGATGTGGTGCGCGTCCGAGGTGATCGCGGAACCCGCGAGCTCGGCATAGATGGTGGCGCCGCGGGCCTTGGCGTGCTCCTCGGTCTCCACGACCAGAGCGCCGGCGCCCTCGCCCATGACGAATCCGTCGCGGTCTCGGTCATAGGGCCGCGAGGCGGCGGCGGGGTCGTCGTTGCGCTTGGAGAGCGCCTGCAGCGAGCTGAACGCGGCCATGGGCAGCGGGTGGATCGCCGCCTCGGTGCCGCCGGCCAGGACGACGTCGGCGTCACCCTTGCGCAGCATCTCCAGCGCGACGTCCAGCGCCTCGACGCCGGAGGCGCAGGCCGAGACCGCCGTGCGGGCCCCGCCCTGAGCGCCGAGGTCCAGGCTGATCGCGCCGGCCGCGCCGTTGGGCATCAGCATCGGCACGGTCATGGGCATCACGCGGCGCGGGCCACGCTCACGCAGGGTGTCCCAGCTGTCGAGCAGCGTCCAGACCCCGCCGATGCCGGTGGCGAAGGACACCGCGACCCGCTCGGGATCCAGGTCGTAGCCCTCGTCGCCGGGGCGGCTGAGTCCGGCGTCGTCCCAGGCCTGCCGGGCGGCGACCATGCCCAGCTGGGTGGAGCGATCCATCCGGCGCAGCTCAGGACGGGCCAGCACCTCGGAGGGTTCGATGGTGACCTCGGCGGCGAAAGTGACCGGCAGCTCGTACTTCTCGACCCAGTCGTGCTCGAGGGTCTTGGCGCCGGGCGTGCCGGCCAGGGCGTTGGTCCAGAGCGTCTTCACGTCGCCGCCGATGGGAGTCGTGGCGCCGAGACCGGTGATGACAAGACGACGTGTCATGGATCTACCTCAATGAAAGTGGGACAGCAGGTGGGGGAAAGGAGGGGAGGGCCCAGCGGTGCGCTGGGGCCCTCCCGCCCGATGCGGGGCTGGATCAGCCCTGTGCGTTGGCGATGAAGTCCACGGCGTCGCCGACGGTGGTCAGGTTCTTGACCTCTTCATCGGGGATCTTCACGTCGAACTTCTCTTCGGCGTTGACCACGATGGTCATCATCGAGATCGAGTCGATGTCGAGGTCCTCGGTGAAGGACTTCTCCGACTGGACCTCTTCGACCTCCAGGCCGGTCTCCTCGTTCACGATCTCGGCCAGGCCTGCGAGGATCTCGTTCTTGTCAGCCATATCGGCGACTCCTTTTCTTTGGGTGGTTCCAGTTCGTTGGGTGGTTCCAGGGTTATGTGGTGAATCTGTCCCGCGGCCGCGTGGCGGCCCCGGTCCCGGGGCTACGGCAGCCGGATGACCTGCGCGCCGTAGACCAGTCCGGCTCCGAAACCGATCTGCAGAGCAAGACCGCCGGAGAGTTCTGGGTTCTCCTTGAGCAGGCGGTGCATGGCCAGCGGGATCGAGGCGGCGGAGGTGTTGCCCGCGTCCACGATGTCGCGTCCGACCATCACGTGCTCAGGAAGCTTCAATTGTTTGACCATCTCGTCGATGATCCGCATGTTCGCCTGATGCGGGACGAACGCCACGAGATCCTCTGCGGTGATCCCGGCGGCATCGAGAGCCTGCTGGGCGACCTTGGCCATCTCCCAGACGGCCCAGCGGAACACCGTGGGACCGTCCTGGCGCAGCGTGGGCCAGTAGCGGTTCTCGGCGTCGAGCAGCTCGGTGGCGTCCTGGGTCTCGCGGGCTCGGGCGAGCGCGTCCCGGAAGTTCAGCAGCGTGCTGTCCATCGCCACGGCCTCCCACTTCTCGCCGTTGGAGCCCAGGATCGAGGGTGAGATCCCGGGAGCCTCGGCGGGACCGATGATCGCAGCCCCGGCGCCGTCGCCGAGCAGGAAGGAGATGGTGCGCTCGTGGTTGTCGATGAAGTCCGAGAGCTTCTCCACCCCGACGACCAGCACATAGGAGGACAGCCCGGAGCGCACCATGGCGTCGGCCTGGCCGATTCCGTAGCAGTAGCCGGCGCAGGCGGCGGAGATGTCGAAGGCCGCTGCTGGGGTGGCGCCCAGCCGGTGCGCCAGGTCCGCGGCGGCCGAGGGGGTCGCGTAGGGGTGGGTCACGGTGGCGAGGATGACGCCGCCGAGCTGATCTCCGGAGATCCCGGCGTGCTCCAGCGCCTCGCGGGCGGCGCCTTCGGCCATGTCCACCACCGAGACGTCTCGGGGCGCGCGGCGCCGGGTCTTGATGCCGGTGCGCTTCTGGATCCACTCGTCGGAGGAGTCGATCCACTGGCAGATCTGCTCATTGTCGATCACGAGTTCAGGTCGGTAGGCACCCAGGCCCATGACACGGGTGCCCGCCACGGCGGTGGGCTGGTTCAATGCGACAGTCACGTCAGGAACGTCCTTCGTGGATCGTTGGGGGGAGCTGCGCGGCGGTGCCGCCTGCGCAGAGTATGTCGACGGCCATGGACCTCGGCCCGCTCAGCTCAACCCGCATGCTCGGCGATGAATTCCTGGGCGAGCGGGATGTCGGCGGGAGTCTTGATGGCCAGCGACTTCACTCCCTTGAGCCCGCGCTTGGCCAGGCCGGTCAGCGTGCCCCCCGGGAGCAGCTCGAGCACGCCGGTGACCTGGGCCTGCGCCATGGTCTCCATGCAGAGATCCCAGCGGACCGGACGGGTCACCTGATCCACGAGTCGCTCCAGCACCTCGGCGCCGGTGGAGACGTAGCCACCGTCCCGGTTGGAGATCAGCCTCTGGCGGGGGTCGTTGACCTCGAGGCCCTCGGCCGCGGCGGCCAGGGTCTGCCGGGCCGGGTCCATGAACTCCGTGTGGAAGGCACCGGCCACGGTCAGCGGGATCACGCGGGCCCGAGCCGGAGGGCTGGCCTCCAGTGCGGCAAGCTTCTCCAACTCTCCTGCGGCCACGATCTGGCCAGGCCCGTTGGCGTTGGCCGGAGTCAGCCCGGCGTCGGCGATGGCCTGCCGGACCTCCTGCTCCACACCTCCGACCACGGCGGCCATGGAGGTGGGCGTTGCGGCGGCGGCTGCGGCCATGGAGGTGGCCCGGACCTTGATGAACTCCAGGGCCTGCGCGGGGGTGAGCACCCCGGCGAGCACGGCGGCAGGGACCTCGCCAACCGAGTGGCCGGCGTAGAGCACCCGCTGAGGATCCAGCGCTGCGAGATCCAGCGTGGAAGCGCTGAGCAGGGAGGCGGCCACGATCAGCGGCTGTGCCACCGCGGTGTCCCGGATCGTCTCGGCATCGGAGATCGTCCCGTGGGTGCGCAGATCGGTGCCGGAATGCTCGGAATAGGCCTCCAGCGTCGCGCGGGTGGCCTCGTCGCTGATCCATTCCGAGAGGAATCCTGGTGTCTGGGAGCCCTGTCCGGGGCAAACTATGGCAAGCACAAGTCCAACCTCCCATAGTGCGGCGGGTTTTCGAGGGTCATGGGCTCACCAAGCTCCACCGTGGCCTTTGTAGGTACCCTACAACGCTGGGTCAGAGACGCCCCACGGCCAGCGCGGTCTGCAGCACATAGGCGTCGCGCGGGGTCACGGGGTCCCATCCGGTGACGTCGGTGACCCGGCGCAGCCGGTAGCGCACGGTGTTGGTGTGCACGAAGAGCTCACGCGCCGTGGCCTCCAGCGAGTGACCGGCCTCCAGATAGGCGGTGACCGTCTCGAGCAGCCCGTTGCCGGCGGCGCGCAGCACCTCGAAGATGCGCTCGCGCAGCACGGTCTTCGCGGTTTCATCCCCACAGAGCGCGCGCTCCGGAAGCAGATCCTCGGCGGCCACCGGTCGTGGTGCCGAGGTCCAGGCCCCGACGGCGGTGAACCCGGTGAAGGCCGACTGCGCGCTGCCGTGCGCCTGGCTGATCGATCCCTCGAAGCTGGAGAAGACCACCTGCCCGGGGCCGAAGCGGGGCAGGATCCGCTCCAGGCCATCGGCGAGGTCGGTGACCCGGCCCAGCAGCAGGATCAGACGGTCACCGTGGACCCCCACCACCGCATCGGCGGAGAAGCGGATGCACTGGCGTCGCAGCTGCGACATGAACACCGCATCGGCCTGCTCCGGGGCGTCACCGACGACGACGACCACCCCTTCGTGGCTGCGCCACCCGACGGCCGCGGCGCGGGAGGCGATCTGCTCGGCGGGCTCGCCGCGCAGCACCGCGTCCACCAGCAGCGCCTCCAGACGGGAGTCCCAGGCCCCGCGGGACTCCGCGGCCCGGGCATAGACGTCGGCGATCGCGAAGGCCACCTCCCGGGAGTAGCGCAACACCGCTTCGAGCATCAGCTGCTGGTCCTGCGGAGCGACCAGACCGGGCAGTCGCTGCTCCACCGCTTCGACGATGCTGCGGATGAGCTGCAGCGCGCGCTGCAGCGAGATGGTGCGCATCAGATCGGTGGGGGCGTTGCCGAGCAGCTCGTTGACCAGCGGCAGGGACCTCGAGGACGGGTTCTCCAACCAGCTGATCAGGCCCCCGATGCCACGCTGCGCGATCAGGCGCAGCGAGGCCCGCTCATCGGTGCTCAGGTGGCGGTACCAGGTGAGGGTCTCCTCCAGGTAGCAGTTGACCTCGTGGGTGAGGTTTCCGGCGTCGGAGCGGAGCACCTCGAGGGCCTCCCAGGAGACCGGGACGGGCCCTGGCGTCGTCGGAGCAGATGCAGTCATGTTCAGGAGCCTAGAGCCTGCGGAGTTCGCCCGCCAGTTGTGTGATCCCTACAAACCGCATCGAACGGTCTCTGCCTCCGGACCCGGTGGCGGACGCCGCTGGCGGCGGACACACGAAGCGGGGGCCCGGAGCTGATGCTCCGGGCCCCCGCTGGGTGCTCATCGTGCTGGCCCCTGCGAAGGGGCGGGCAGGATCAGGCGTCGCCGCCCGCCTCGCCCGAGGTGCCGGCACGGACGTTGCTGAGGTCGTACTTCTTGAACGCATCGGCCGGAGCCGAGGCATCCACGGCGCCGTCGTCGGCGAGCATCTGCAGGGCGCGCACCACCATCGAGTGGGCGTCGATCCTGAAGTGCCGCCGCGCCGCGGCTCGCGTGTCGGAGAAGCCGAAGTCGTCGGCTCCCAGGGTCGCGAAGCGGTTCGGCAGGAACTGCCGGATCTGATCCGGGACCTGGGTGGCGAAGTCGGTGGTCGCGATGACCGGCCCCTCGGCGCCCTCCATCTGCTGGGTCACGAAGGGAACCTCGGGCTCGCGCTCCGGGTCCAGCAGGGCCGACTGCTCCACATGCAGCGCCTGGCGGCGCAGCTCGTTCCAGGAGGTCACCGACCACACGTCGGCCGAGACGCCCCAGTCCTCGGCGAGGATCTCTGCGGCCTCCTTGGCCCACGGCACCCCGACGCCGGAGGCCAGGAGCTGGACCTTCGGGCCGTCCTGCTCGGAGCGGGAGAGCCGGTAGATGCCGCGCTTGACGCCCTCGATGTCCAGGCCCTCGGGCTCGGGCAGGTGCTGCACCGGCTCGTTGTAGACGGTGAGGTAGTACATCACGTTGTGGTCGCCGTCGTGATCGCCGTACATCTCGAAGAGCCCGTTCTCCATGATGTGGGCGATCTCGTAGCCGAAGGCCGGGTCGAAGTGCTTCACCGCGGGGTTGGTCGCGGCGAGCAGCGGGGAGTGGCCGTCGAGGTGCTGCAGACCCTCACCGGCCAGCGTGGTGCGACCCGCCGTGGCACCGATGATGAAGCCTCGGGCCAGCTGGTCTGCGGCGGCCCAGAAGGAATCACCGGTGCGCTGGAACCCAAACATCGAGTAGAAGATGTAGAACGGGATCATCGTCTCGCCGTGGGTGGCGTAGGAGGTGCCGGCCGCGGTGAACGCCGCGGTGGCGCCGGCCTCGTTGATGCCGGGGTGGATCATCTGGCCCTGCGGGGACTCCTTATAGGCCAGCATCAGCTCGCGGTCCACCGAGATGTAGTTCTGCCCCTTGGGGTTGTAGATCTTCGCGGTGGGGAAGAACGAGTCCATCCCGAAGGTGCGGGCCTCATCCGGGATGATCGGCACGATCCGGTGACCGATGTTCTTGTCCCGCATCAGGTCCTTGAGCAGCCGCACCAGAGCCATCGTGGTGGCGGCCTTCTGCTTGCCGGAGCCCTTCTTGGCCTGCGCGTAGGTCTTGGCCTCGGGCAGGGTCAGTCCCTCGCCGGCGGTCCGACGCTCCGGCACGGGCCCGCCGAGGCGTTCGCGACGCTCGAGGGTGTACTTGACCTCCTCCGAGTCCTTGCCGGGGTGGTAGTACGGCACGTTGTACGGATCGGCTTCGATCTGCTCATCGCTGACCGGGATCCGCAGCGTGTCGCGGAAGCGCTTGAGGTCATCCACGGTGAGCTTCTTCATCTGGTGGGTCGCGTTGCGACCCTCGAAGCTCGGTCCCAGACCGTAGCCCTTGACCGTCTGGGCCAGGATCACGGTGGGCTTGCCGGTGGACTCCGAGGCGGCCTTATAGGCGGAGTAGACCTTCTTATAGTCGTGTCCGCCGCGCTTGAGGTTCCAGATGTCGTCGTCGGACATGTCCGCGACGAGCTCCTTGGTCTTGGCGGAGCGGCCGAAGAAGTGCTCGCGGACGAAGGATCCGGATTCGGCCTTGTACGTCTGGTAATCACCGTCGAGGGTCTCGTTCATGACCCGGACGAGCTCGCCGTCGTCGTCCTGATCCAGCAGCTGGTCCCACTCGCGGCCCCACAGGACCTTGATGACGTTCCAGCCGGCGCCGCGGAAGAAGGCTTCCAGCTCCTGGACGATCTTGCCGTTGCCGCGCACCGGGCCGTCGAGGCGCTGCAGGTTGCAGTTGACCACGAAGTTCAGGTTGTCGAGCTTCTCGTTGGCCGCGAGCTGAAGCAGACCGCGGGACTCGGGCTCATCCATCTCACCGTCGCCCAGGAACGCCCAGACCTGCTGCTCCGAGGTGTCCTTGATGCCGCGGTTGTGCAGGTAGCGGTTGAACTGCGCCTGGTAGATGGCGTTCATCGGACCGATGCCCATGGACACGGTCGGGAACTGCCAGAACTCCGGCATCAGCCGCGGGTGCGGGTAGGAGCTCAGTCCGTCGGGGGCCTTGGAGTGCTCCTGGCGGAAACCGTTGAGCTGGGTCTCGTTCAGGCGGCCCTCGAGGTAGGCCCGGGCATAGTTGCCGGGGGAGGAGTGGCCCTGGAAGAAGATCTGGTCGCCGCCGCCGGGGTGGTCGGCGCCGCGGAAGAAGTGGTTCAGACCCACTTCGTAGAGCGTGGCCACGCCGGCGTAGGAGGAGATGTGTCCGCCCACGGAGATGTCACTGCGCTGGGCGCGGTGCACCATGACCGCGGCGTTCCAGCGCAGGATGCGGCGCACGCGGCGCTCCATCTCCTCGTCGCCGGGGAAGTCAGGCTCCTGATCCACCGGGATCGTGTTCACGTAGTCGGTGGTGGTGACCATCGGGACTTCGATGGACTTCGCGCCGGCTCGCTGCAGCAGCGAGCGGATGATGTACTCCGCGCGCTCGGTGCCGTGGAACTCCACGAGCTGGTCAAAAGACTCCAGCCATTCCTGGGTCTCCTCCGGATCCAGATCCGGAAGTTGGTTCGTCAGTCCGCTGCGGATATGGGAGTTCTCTTCACCAGCGCTCACGGGTCACCTCTCAAGGGGTACGGGTGGCGGGTCATGCGTCCATGGACAGGGATGTTCCACGGGCGGGACCCACGAGGGCATCGGCCAGCGGTTGTTCGAGGGCCGAATTTCAGCTCAACTCTACCCGCTCGGGTGGTGTCGCACTTCCCCAACCGACAGGGATCCGCGTAACGTTGCTGGTGGCAGCCCCATCCTCGGGTGGGAGCTGCGCTTCAGACGCTAATGAATGGGAAGGGAACCTCAGGTGAGTCAGGCTTCTGCAGCCGAGGATCCGTCGAGCACCTCGACGGACCACAAGAACGACGCCGGAACCAATGTCGTCTCGCTCGGCGACCTGCTCCAGGAGCTCGGGCTCAAGCCCGATTCCCTGGTCCAGGAGATCGGTGTGGATGAGGATGTCGATGACGACTTCCGCGACCGTCTGGAGGACCTGCTCGACGAGGACCTGCTCGACGAAGACGTCCAGGAGGTCGTCGACGCCGTGCTGGTCTGGTTCAGAGACGGTGATGACGATCTCACGGACGCCCTCGTGGACGCGCTGGCCACCCTCGACGAGGGCGGCGTGCTGTGGCTGCTGACCCCGCGTTCGGGCCGGGACGGCTATGTGGCACCGGTGGAGATCCAGGACGCGGCGCCCAACGCGGGTCTGCATGTGACCTCCTCGGCGGGTGTGAGCACCCATTGGGCCGCGACCCGCCTGATGGGGCGCAAGAAGCAGTGACCCCCTCGCCGCTCCCCGAGCTCGGGGAGCAGGCGCCCGGCTTCTCCGGGCGCAGCCACCATGGCGAGGTGCTTGAACTGGATCGGCTCGCCGGGTCTCCGGTGCTGCTGATGTTCTATCCCTTTGCCTTCAGCCGGGTCTGCGATTCCGAGCTGCAGGCCCTGGTGGCGCGCCGGGACCGGATTCGCTCCACTGGGGCGAGAGTGCTGGCGATCAGCTGCGACCCGATGCATAGTCTGCGTGCCTATGCGCAGACGCTCACCGCTGACTTCTCCGGGGCCGAGTCCAGCGAGCTGCCTTTCGACCTGGTCAGCGACTTCTGGCCGCACGGGGAGATCGCGCGGCGCTACGGGTCCTTTGATCCGGTCAAGGGTGCGGCGCAGCGCAGCAGCTTCCTGCTGGATTCCTCGCTGCGGCTGGCGCATGTGCAGTCCGTGCCGGCCGGAACGGCGCGCGACCTCGATGAGGCGCTGCGGCTGCTGGGGCTGCTGCGCTGAGCCGCTCGCTCAGGAGGCCTGCGTGCTCGCGCTCTGCCCACTCGCGCTCTGCGTGCTGAGTGCAGGCGCCACAGCCTCGTCGCCGCCGAGCCCGCGGGTGACATACCGGGCGCGGTAGCTGTCGAAGACCGCGGTGGCCGTGACGACCAGCAGCGCCGAGCCGAGCATGTGCAGCCCGACCAGGATGACCGGCAGTCCGGTGAAGTGCTGGACGTAGCCGATGACCCCCTGGGCGATGATCACGATCATCAGCGACCAGGCCGAGCGTCGCTGATTCGGTGCGGTGCTGATCCGGTACTGGCGCACCAGCAGCGCGATCGCCGCGAAGCACAGGACATAGACCGGGACCACGTGCATCCGGGTCACCAGATCCGGGTCGAAGAGGTGTCGCGGCGATCCGGGATCTCCCGCATGCGGACCGGTGCCGGTCACCACGGTGCCCAGGAACACCGAGACCCAGGTCGCGACGAGGATCACCGGGGCCATCGCGGAGGTCACGGCATCGGAGGCGCCGTGGCTCATCCGGACCCCGGCCACGCCCTGAAGCTGCGCACCAGGTGCTGCGGGGGAGTCCTGCCTCGAGTCATGTCTCGACTCCTGGCCGGCCTCGCGGGCAGCTCGCAGCTCCAGTCGGATCCGGTTCAGCAGCATCGTGGAGACCATGACCAGTGCCGCGGAGAGCAGGAAGTGCAGCGCCACGATCCAGGGGTTCAGGTTGGTCCACACGGTGATCCCGCCGATGACCGCCTGCAGCGGGATCCCGGCGAGGATGATCAGGCTCATCCGGAACAGCGACCGGTGGCTGCGCCGCAGCCGCAGCAGCGCGAAGAACATCAGCGCGCAGATCAGCACGAGCACGTAGGTCAGCAGCCGGTTGCCGAACTCGATGGCCCCGTGCAGTCCCATCTCCTGGGTGGCGACCCAGGAATCCGGGGTGCAGCGCGGCCACTCCGGGCAGCCCAGCCCCGAGGCGGTCAGCCGGACCGCCCCGCCGGTGAGGATGATGGCGATATTGCTGACCAGCGTCGCCCAGGCGATCACCTTGGTGACCCGGGTGATCCGGGTGGGCAGGTTGGTGCGGAAGACTTCGAGCACATTCATCGGAAATTTCATCGCCAGTTGAACCACCTTCGTGCGGCCAGGACGGCCAGCGCGGCCCACCCGGCGAGAATCAGAGCTTCCAGGATCGGGAACGATCCCTCCAGAGAGGCGGTGCGCAGACCTTCACCCAGGGCGGCGGAGGGCAGGAGCAGCAGCAGCGCCCCGGCGCCCTCGTGGTCGAGCGGGAACACCGAACCGCCGGCGGCACCGAGCAGCACCCAGATGACATTGGTCAGCGCCAGGGTCGCCTCGGCGCGGACCGTGCCGGCCAGCAGCAGCCCCAGCGCGGTGAACGCGGTGGCACCCAGGACGACGACGACGCCCAGCCACAACAGGCCCACGGGCTCCGGGCTCCAGCCCAGGACCATCCCGGCGGTGCCGATCACCACCACCTGCACGATCACCACGGCCAGCACGGCGATGGCCTTGCCGAGGATCAGGCCGGTGGCCCCCAGCGGCGTGGTGGCCAGATATGCCAGCACCCCGTACTGCCGTTCGAATCCGGTCGCGATGCCCTGACCCGTGAAGGCCGAGGCCATCACGGCCAGCGCGAGCACACCCGGGGTGATCACGTCGATGCTCGGGGTCGCGGCGGAGGTGATCAGCTCCAGGCGGTGGGCGCCGAAGAGCACCAGCAGCGGCAGGATCAGCGAGACCAGCAGCTGTTCGCCGTTGCGCAGCACATTGCGGGTCTCATAGAGCCCGTGCGAGAGGATCCGGCGTGCCGCCGGACGCGGCGCCGGGGCCAGCGGGGCATGGGTCGTGCTCATGAGACGGAGACCTCCCAGAAGACGTCTTCCAGCGTGCGGGCTTCCATGCGGACCTCCACCGGCATCATGTCGATCAGCTCCCACCAGGCCGCCAGCTCGCGCAGCTGGGCCGGTCCGGTGAGGCTGGGGGTCATCCATGCCGCTCCCGGGGCGTTGTCGGTGCCGCCGTCGAGCTCGATGCTCACCGGGGCGCTGCTGATCTCTCGGTGGGTCAGGGTCCTGGAGGCGGTGAACAGCATCCGGCGGGCGGCGCCGGGGGAGGCCCCGGACCCTGTGCCGCTGGCCCCGGTCAGTTCCGCGACGGACCCGTGGCGAACCACCTCACCGTCCTTGAGGATGAACACCGAATCAGCGAGCTTCTGGGCCTCCTCCAGCAGGTGCGTGGTGAGGATGATCCCCATGCCCATCTCGCGCAGCTCGCCGATGAGCTCGAAGACGGTCTGCCGGGACTGCGGGTCCAGCCCGGCGGTGGGCTCGTCGAGGAAGACCACCTCGGGGCGTCCGAGCAGGCTCGCCGCGAGTGCGACCCGCTGCTTCTGTCCGCCGGAGAGCCGACGGATCGAAGTGCGGAGGAAATCGCCCATGTCCAGGCGAGCGACCAGGTCATCCACCGGCCAGGGATTCTGGTGCAGCGAGGCCACGTGGTGCAGCAGCGCGCGGGGCTGGACCGACTGGGGCATGCCGCCATCTTGAAGCATCACTCCGACCCGTGCCCGAAGCTCGGCGCCGGCCCGGAACGGGTTCTCACCCAGCAGCGTGACGCTTCCCTGGGAGGGGCGCAGCAGTCCCTGGGCGCAGCTCAGCGTGGTCGTCTTGCCGGCGCCATTGGGGCCGAGCAGGACCGTGACCTCGCCGGATCGCGCGGTGAGGTCCACGCTCCGCAGGATCTCCTTGAGGCCCTGAGGACTGCGAGCGGAGCCGACGGCGTAGCGCACATGGCGCAGGGTCAGGCAGGGTGGATGCTGGGGCACTGCACCAGTCTACATTTCTACACCCCGTAGAAGAGCGCCGAGTCAGCGGAGGTGCAGTTCGAGCTCAGGCGGATGGCGGGGCATCGGGCGGATGGCGCAACGCGGATGGCACAAGGCGGATGGCGCAGCGCCGTGGGGAAGGTCTCCGGGAACTTAGGTGCACCTTGCTGGCGGCTTTGTTCTGAATAGGTCAGAATAGGGTCATGTATTCCACCGCTTCCGAGTCTGCTGCAGCCGATGCGCAGTCACGCGACGTGGACACCCCGGCGGCTCAGGTCGCCGATCCCGAGGCTGCAGGGGAGACGGTCCGCGAGGCCGAGAGCACGACCCGTCAGCGGGTCCTGCAGCTGGTGGTCGAAGAAGGCCCGATCAGCGCGGCCGCGCTGGGCACCGCGTTGCAGCTGACGGCCGCCGCCGTGCGTCGCCACCTCGACGCGATGACCGAACAGGGCATCCTCGAGGTCAAGAACGTCACCACGCGCCGTCGCGGCGCGGGCCGACCCTCCCGACGCTACGTGGTGTCCCAGCGCGGGCAGCGCACTATGGGCGATGATTACCTCGGCCTGGTCAAGACCGCACTGTCGCTGCTCGAGGGCGACCGCGACTCCTCCCTCGAAGCAGGCGCCGCGGCCCAGCCGGAGTCCACCCAGGTGGCCGCCGCCGCCCTGGCGCGCGGATACTTCGCCGGCTTCGAGCAGCGCTGGGAGACGGAGCTCTCCGAGATCAGAGACCTGGATGCGCGCACCGAGCGGCTCTCCGAGCTCTTCAACGAGGAGGGATTCGCCGGCTTCACCCGCCTGGTGGGGCGGGACAACCCGCTGCTGGCCATGCAGTCCACCCAGCTGTGCCAGGGTCACTGCCCGATCCGGGAAATAGCTGCGGCTCATCCGGTGTTCTGTGAGGAGGAGACCGATATGATCTCCCGCCTGCTCGACGTCGATGTCAGGCGGCTCTCCACCCAGGCGGCCGGTGCCCATGTCTGCACCACTCACGTGCCGGTGGGTCGCGAGAGGCTCGCCGCTGAGCAGCGGGAACGCGCCGCAGCAAGCGCAGAGGCAGAACTACAGATCAGCGCCACGGCCGGTGCGACACATTCGTCGCGCAAGGTCAGTGGCGGACGAAAACGAATCGTCATCTCCCCCCGTCAACAAGAGAGGTTGTCATGACCGAGCAGATCCAGCGCGAAAAGGACCAGGGGGTCACCTCCGATATTCTGGAGCGCAACCCCGAGCTCCACGGCATCGGTTCC
This sequence comes from Nesterenkonia sp. E16_10, assembly GCF_017347085.1. Taxonomy (GTDB): domain Bacteria; phylum Actinomycetota; class Actinomycetes; order Actinomycetales; family Micrococcaceae; genus Nesterenkonia. The sequence goes on along the minus strand of NZ_JADPSA010000029.1, from coordinate 390,412 downwards.
TACGAGTACGGCTGGTCGGATTCCGACTCCGCCGGAGCCAACGCCAAGCGTGGCATCGATGAGGCGGTCGTGGAGGACATCTCCTCGAAGAAGAGCGAACCCGAGTGGATGCTCAAGCTGCGCAAGAAGGGCCTGAAGTACTTCCAGCGCAAGCCCATGCCGATGTGGGGCGCAGACCTCTCCGGCATCGACTTCGACAACATCAAGTACTTCGTGCGCTCCACCGAGAAGCAGGCGAAGACCTGGGAAGACCTCCCCGAGGATATCCGCAACACCTACGAGCGGCTCGGCATCCCCGAGGCCGAGCGCGAGCGCCTGGTCTCCGGCGTGGCCGCACAGTACGAGTCCGAGGTGGTCTACCACCAGATCCGCGAGGACCTGGAGGAGCAGGGTGTCATCTTCATGGACACCGACACCGCGCTGAAGGAGCACCCCGAGTTCTTCGAGGAGTACTTCGGCTCGGTCATCCCGGTGGGCGACAACAAGTTCGCCGCGCTGAACACCTCGGTCTGGTCCGGCGGCTCCTTCGTCTACGTCCCCAAGGGCGTCCACGTGGAGATCCCGCTGCAGGCCTACTTCCGGATCAACACCGAGAACATGGGTCAGTTCGAGCGCACGCTGATCATCGCCGACGAGGACTCCTACGTCCACTACATCGAAGGCTGCACCGCGCCGATCTATGACTCCGACTCGCTGCACTCCGCCGTGGTGGAGATCGTGGTGAAGAAGAACGCTCGTGTGCGGTACACCACCATCCAGAACTGGTCCACCAACGTCTACAACCTGGTCACCAAGCGGGCCGTGGTCGACGCCGGCGGCACCATGGAGTGGATCGATGGCAACATCGGCTCCAAGGTCACCATGAAGTACCCGGCCGTCTACCTCACCGGTGAGCACGCCAAGGGCGAGACGCTCTCGGTCGCCTTCGCCGGCGAGGGCCAGCACCAGGACACCGGATCCAAGATGGTCCACATGGCGCCGAACACCTCCTCGACCATCGTGTCGAAGTCGGTGGCCCGCAACGGCGGCCGCGCCGCCTATCGCGGCCTGGTCCAGATCAATGAGGGCGCGAAGAACTCCGCGAACTCGGTGGTCTGTGATGCCCTGCTGGTGGACACGATCTCCCGCTCGGACACCTACCCCTACATCGACATCCGTGAGGACGATGTGACGCTGGGCCACGAGGCCACGGTCTCGAAGGTCTCCGAGGATCAGCTCTTCTACCTGATGGCCCGCGGACTCGCCGAAGACGAGGCCATGGCCATGATCGTGCGCGGCTTCATCGAGCCGATCGCCCGCGAGCTGCCCATGGAGTACGCCCTCGAGCTCAACCGTCTGATCGAGCTGCAGATGGAAGGCTCGGTCGGCTGACCCAGCCTGATCGTCGCAGGACACCCAGTCGCCCGGGGTCACCACGACTCCGGGCGACTGGGGCCTGCCGGCCACCGAGCAGCCCCGGCTGCCCCGCGCATCAGCACCGCGCGCAGAAGAGACACGCGCATCAGAACCAAGGGAAGAGAAACACATGACGAATTCCGCGTCCGCCGATCAGGCGGAACAGGTCGCAGGAGTCGAGGTGGGCGAAGCCCGCATCACGATTCCAGGCATGAGCGAAGAGGGCGAGAACCTCGCCACCGCGCATGAGGAGACCGAACACAGCCACGGCGGCCTCGGGGAGTCCACCGTGAAGGCCAAGTCCGGCGGCTCCCGAGCCGACCGCACCACCAGCCTGAATGTGGCTGACTTCGCCGTGCCCACCGGGCGCGAAGAGGAGTGGCGCTTCTCGCCGCTGAAGAAGCTTGGCCGCGTCCTCTCCGACGCCGCTACCCAGACCCCGGTCACGCTGAAGGTGCGCAACACCGCCACCGGCGTCACCCACGGCGAGCTCGCGCTGGCCCAGGCGCCGCGCGGCACCGTCTTCCTCGCCGCCGACCGCGCCGCCGTCGTCGGCTACACCCAGACCCAGACGGCCGATCACATCAAGGTTGCGGCGAACACCGAGCTCAGCGAGCCGGTGTTCCTCGACATCACCGGTGAAGCCGCCGGTCACCGCGCCAACGGGCACATCGTGCTGGAGGCCGGAAATCACTCCAAGGCGGTCTTCGTCATGGAGCACCGCGGCTCCGCCGATGCCAACCTCAACGTGGAGGTCATCGTGCGCGACGGCGCCGATGTCACCGTGGTCTCGCTGCAGCGCTGGGACGACGACGCCGTCCACGTGGGCCAGCAGGACGCCGAGGTCGGGCGCGACGCGAAGTACAAGCACGTCTCGATCACCCTGGGCGGCGAGGTCGTCCGGCTGAACTCCAACGTGCGTTACTCCGCCGAGGGCGGGGAGGCCGCGATGTACGGGCTCTACTTCGCCGATGCGGGCCAGCACCTGGAGCACCGCAGCTTCGTGGACCACAACTCCCCACGCAACAGCTCCAACGTGCTCTACAAGGGGGCGCTGCAGGGCCAGGACGCTCGCACCGTCTGGGTCGGGGACGTGCTGATCCGCAAGGCGGCCGAGGGCACCGACTCCTATGAGAAGAACCAGAACCTGATCCTCACCGACGGCGCCCGCGCCGATTCGATCCCGAACCTCGAGATCGAGACCGGACTGATCGAGGGTGCCGGACACGCCTCCTCCACCGGGCGCTTCGATGAGAACCACCTGTTCTACCTGATGGCGCGCGGCATCCCGGAGAAGGAGGCCCGCCAGCTCGTGGTCCGCGGCTTCCTCAACGAGATCGTCCAGGCCATCGGCGTGGAGTCGATCGAGGACACGGTCCAGCAGGACCTGGAGAACGAACTGAAGATCGCCGGCTTCTAGGGACCCCGGTCCTTCAGAGGCACCGCCCGCAGGCAGCCCCGCCGGCCGCCGCGGCTCGTTCGCTCCATCACCAGCACTTCTACGAATCAAGCAAAGGACACGCAAAGAATGTCTACTCTCGCGATCAAGGACCTGCACGTCTCCATCGAGACCGAGCAGGGTTCCAAAGAGATCCTCAAGGGCGTCACCCTGACCATCAAGTCCGGTGAGATCCACGCCATCATGGGCCCCAACGGCTCCGGCAAGTCCACCCTGGCCTCCACCATCGCCGGGCACCCCCGTTACAAGGTCACCTCCGGCACCATCACGCTCGACGATGAAGACGTGCTGGAGATGTCCGTGGACGAGCGCGCCCGCGCCGGGCTGTTCCTGGCCATGCAGTACCCCGTGGAGGTTCCCGGCGTCACCATGACCAACTTCCTGCGCACCGCCAAGACCGCCATCGACGGCGAGGCCCCCAAGCTGCGCACCTGGGCCAAGGACGTCCGCGGAGCCATGGAGAAGCTGAAGATCGACGCCGACTTCGCCAACCGCAACGTCAACGAAGGCTTCTCCGGCGGTGAGAAGAAGCGCGTGGAGATCCTGCAGATGGAGCTGTTCAAGCCCAAGTTCGCGGTCCTCGACGAGACCGACTCCGGCCTGGACATCGACGCGCTGCGCGTGGTCTCCGACGGCGTGAACCGTGCCCACTCCGAGAACGACATGGGCACCCTGCTGATCACCCACTACACGCGGATCCTGAACTACATCACCCCGCAGTTCGTCCACGTCTTCGTCGACGGCCGGGTCGCCGAGCAGGGTGGCCCGGAACTGGCCGACGAGCTCGAGGCCAACGGCTACGATCGCTTCCTCGCACCCGCCCAGGCCTGAGCGCCCCATGCTGAATCCAGACACCGTCAAGGCTGACTTCCCGCTGCTGGGCCGCACGGTCCGCGGCGGGAAGCCGCTGGTGTACCTGGACTCCGGGGCCACCGCGCAGAAGCCGCAGCAGGTCATCGACGCGGAGCTGAGGTTCTACGCCGAGACCAACGCGGCGGTGCACCGCGGCGCACACCAGATCGCCGAGGAGGCCACCGAGGCCTACGAGACCTCGCGCGATGTCGTCGCCGAGTTCGTCGGCGCCGACGCTGCGGAGATCGTCTGGACCAAGAACGCCACCGAGGCGCTGAACCTCGTGGCCTACGGGTTCCTCAACGCCAGCCTCGCCGCCGCGGCAGCCCCGGGAAGCGCCGCGGCAGCCGCGGTGACGCCCGAGGCCATCCAGCGCTATGCGCTGGTCCCCGGTGACGAGATCGTCCTCAGCGAGGCCGAGCACCACGCCAACCTGGTGCCCTGGCAGCAGCTTGCGCAGAAGACCGGCGCGACCCTGCGCTGGATCTCGGTCACGGCGCAGGGCCGCCTGGACCCCGAGACCTTCTCCGTGATCGGGGAGCGGACCAGGATCCTGGCCATCACCCACGCCTCCAACGTCACCGGTGCGATCACCGACGTGGAGGCCCTGGTGGCGCGAGCCCGGAAGGTCGGCGCCTATGTGGTGCTCGACGCCTGCCAGACCGCGGCCCACATGCCGGTGGACCTGCACGCGCTCGACGTCGACTTCGCGGCGTTCTCCGCACATAAGATGGTCGGCCCCACGGGTGTGGGCGCGCTCTACGGCAGACATGCGCTGCTCGAGGACCTCCCGCCCTTCCTCACCGGCGGCTCCATGGTCGAAGTCGTCACGATGGAGACCACAAGCTTCATGCCGCCGCCGCAGCGCTTCGAGGCCGGCACGCAGATGGTCGCCCAGGTCGTCGGCTTCGCGGCCGCGGTGAAGTACCTGCGCGAGCTGGGCATGGACCAGGTGGCCGCCCACGAGTCGCAGATGACCCAACGGCTGCTCGAGGGCATCAGCTTGGTGCCCGGAGTCCGGGTGCTGGGACCCGAGGATGCCACCGATCGGCTCGCCGTCGTCGCCTTCGAAGTGGACGGGGTGCACCCGCACGACGTCGGCCAGGTGCTCGACGACGCGGGGGTGGCCGTACGGGTGGGCCACCACTGCGCCCAGCCGATCCACCGACGGCTCGGCGTCCATGCCTCCGCGCGCGCCTCGGCGGGTGTCTATACCACCGCCGCGGACGTCGATGCGTTCATCGCCGGGCTCCACGAGGTGCGCCGGTTCTTCGCGGCACCCTCGGACACAGGAGGCCACTGATGGCTGATGCGATGGAACAGCTCTACCAGCAGGTGATCCTTGATCATGCCCGGGTGCGGCAGGGCGAGGGCGAGCTCACCGAATACGGCGGAGAGTCCTTCCAGATCAATCCCACCTGCGGAGACCAGGTCACGCTCCGGGTCCGGCTGGACCCGAAGGGGGAGCGGATCCAGGCGCTGGGCTGGACCGGTCAGGGCTGCTCGATCTCTCAGGCCTCGCTCTCGGTCATGCATGAGCTCGTCCTGGACCAGCCGGTCGCGCGCGCCGAGGAGCTCGGGGCGCACTTCCGGGAGCTGATGGCGGCACGGGGCAAGGAACTGGACTCGGCACGCCTGGAGGCGCTCGAGGACGCCTCGGCCTTCACCGGTGTGGCACGCTATCCCGCACGGATCAAATGTGCTCTGCTGGGGTGGATGGCACTGCGTGACGCACTGGTCCAGGCGCGCGGCCGGGCATAGACCCTTGACTTGAAACGTTGGACCCTGCAGATGATCAGATACAGACCACAGCACGTACATACAGAACGTCGAAGGAGAGGAGAGCGCCATGAGTGACGCTGTCACCGCGGCTCAGACGCCGCTTGAAGATGTCGAGGAAGCACTCAAGGACGTCATCGATCCCGAGCTCGGGATCAATATCGTGGACCTCGGTCTGCTCTACGGCCTGCACTACGCCGAGGACGGTGCGCTGCTCATCGACATGACGCTGACCACCGCGGCCTGTCCGCTCACCGACGTGCTCGAAGAGCAGGTCGGACAGCATGTGGGCAGCCTGGTCGACGAGTGGCGGCTCAACTGGGTCTGGATGCCGCCGTGGGGCCCGGAGAAGATCACCGACGACGGCCGCGAGCAGATGCGCGCCCTGGGTTTCAACATCTAATAAATTTGAACAATTCCCTGCCAGCTCTGTTTCTGGGAGCAACCGTGACATAGGCTGTCTCGCAGCAGGTGGCATCCATGTATGTACCCTGAAGCATTCAGGATGCCGCCTGTGCCAGGGAGCTCATATGTCACGATTGCACAGGTTTCTGGGCCGAGAATCAGAGCTGGAACTCATAGCGGCGGCTGCGGAGTCCGTTCACTCCTCCTCCGACCCGAGATTCATCCTGATCGACGGCCCTCCGGGCGTCGGCAAGACGTCCTTGCTCAACGAGGCCGTGGCCCGACTGACGGGCTGGTCCCGTGCGAATGTCTACCTCGATGTCGCCGATCGGGCGACGCCGGGCTACGCGGCCGCGCATCTGCTGCGCAAGCCGCAGCGCTACCATGCGCCCGCAGATCCGCAGGAGCTGGCCGCGCTGGTCCAGGAACAGGTCGACGGCATCACCGAACCCGTGGTGCTGGTCATTGAGGACCTGCAGTGGATGGACCCGCTCTCGGCCGCGGTGATCTATCAGACGATCCGCGAGGTCGAAGACGTCCCGCTGCTCTCGCTGGTGACCAGCCGCCCCAGCACCCGACCGGAGCTGCAGCGCCTGGCGCGATACACCGCCACCGCCGGGGAGGCGCTGCGCATCGGGGTGGAGCCGTTCAGCCGAGCCGAGGTCCGCGCTCTGCTGCAGGAAGAGACCGGGCTGCCGATCAGCAGCAATGTCACGGCGCGGATCCACGACGCCACCGGTGGGTTCCCGGCGTTCCTGGATCACGTCATCGAGAAGCTCACCGCGCGCGACGAGGCGATCACCGCCGCGGCGCTGGACGAGGCGCTGGAGCAGCTGGACCGGGGCGAAGGGCCGGCCGAGTCTCAGCGGCAGCGCATCCGTCAGGTCTTCGAGGAGACTCCTGCGCAGCTGCAGGAGGTCCTGGCGCTGCTGGGCCTCTCCAGCTATCCGCTGGCGATCCACGAGATCCGTGACCTGCTCGGCATCGAGGCGGTGGACGCCGCCGCGCTGCGAGACTCCGGCCTGGTCCAGGAATCGGTCAGGTCCGGTCGGTTCTTCCTCACCCACCACATCTTCCGACAGGGCCTCGTGGCCGGTCTCCCGCGCGAGCAGCGGGCGGATCTGCACCTGCGCCTGGCGCGCCTGGATGCGGGGCCCTCCTCGGCGCGTCACCGTGCGGAGGCGGCGCTGCTGGATCCCTCCGTGGGAGACCGCCCGGCGATCGTTGCGGCGCTCACGGAGGCGGCGCGCACCGCGAGCCGGACCAGCGATCATGCCGAGACCCTCGAGCTGAGCCGACTCGCCTTCGAGGTGGACCGATCCGGGGACACTCTGGAGGCCCTGACCTTCGCCGCGATGCGCGCCGGCACCCGGTTCGCCATCGACTCGACGATCAGCTGGGCGCAGAGCCACGAGAACGTCCATCCGGTGCTGCGCCGGGGGATCCTGGCCCGGGAGAGTCTGATCCGCGGAGATCTGCAGAGCACACTGGGCTTTCTGGCCGGGGGCGTCGGTCTGGAGGAGGCCTCGCCGAAGGCACTGCTGTGCTATGCCGACACGGTCCTGAGCGCCTCGCGCACCACGGGTCTCCGCGGCTCCTATTGGCAGCTCTTCAAGGTCGCTGAACGAACCGTCGAGGTGCTCCAGCTGCTCGAAGCACGTCTCGAAGCCGAGGATCCCACCCTGCACATCCGAATGGCCACGACCGAGCAGCTGCTGGCGGAGGCACGCGGGCTGCGGGTCAGCCTTCAGCTCTGGCGACTGTTGGAAGGCATGGATGCCGCTGAGCCCGAGCTGTTCTCCCAGGAGGTCGAGGGGCTCCTCGAGGAGGTTCGTCAGATTCCAGGCACGGAGTCTGCCCAGCTGGTGCTGCTGGTGGCGCGCGGCGCGCTGCTGCGCACCACCGGCCACCTCTCCCAGGCCTACTCGGACCTGATCTCCGCCGTCGAGAACTGGCCCGGACGAAATCGTCGCGCGCTGGCGCACGCCGAGATCCATCTCACCTACCTGCTCTTCGAGGCCGGGATGTGGAGCGAGGCCCAGGGGTTCGCCGAATCGGCCGCCGCCGAGGTGCTGGACATCAGCGAGGACAACCTGGCCCCGGTGGCGTTCAACGCTGCCCACCTGGTGCCCGCGGCCCGCGGGGAGCGGGAGGGGCAGAACTGGCCCTTCGACCTGCGCGCACACATCCACCGCATGACCGACACCAGCCTCGGGCGCGCGGGCCGAGGATTCGTCGAGGCCTGGGGTGCCACCTGCGCACAGGATCATGAGCGTGTGATCAGCAGCGTCCTCGGGCTGCAGGCCGAGCTCAACATCTGGTCCCGGGCGATCACCCCGGCAGTGCTGCTGGGCCGATCACTGTTCCACAGCGGCCGGGCCCAGGCGCTGCCAGCACTGATCACCAAGGTCCGTGCTGATGAGCACTCCTCCGCCGCGCAGCGCGAGTATGTGCTGCGGCACCTGCGCGGACTGGCCGCCATGGGGGCCGGAAAACATGTCACAGCGTATGAGCACCTCAGCGCGGCGATGACCACGATCTCCGGGATCCCGGCGTTGAAATCCAGTCAGGTCTCCGGTGACGGCGGAGCGCTGAGCATCTACCGCGGACTCCTCGCGCTGGATCTGGCGCAGTGCGTGGTGCTCGGCATGGATTCGCTGCAGGAGAAGGTCGAGCAGAGCTCCGAATGGGTGCTCTGGGCCGGGTCCATGTTCCAGGGATGCGGCGCGGAGGGGCTCTTCCATCAGGCCGATGAGGTCTTCCGAACGCTGCGCAAAGGCGGCGCCCTGCCAGATGCCGTGGGACGCGCGCGGATGATCGACCTGCCCGCAGGACTCAGCTCCAAGGCGCGGTTCGCGCTGGCCGCACTCACCGCCCGCGAGCGGGAGATCGCACTGATGGTCGGCCACGGTCTGTCCAATAAGGACGTGGCCGAGGAGCTCGTCCTCTCGGTGCGCACCGTGGAGTACCACGTGGCGAACGCGCTGGGGAAGCTCGCGCTGGACTCGCGCCACGCGCTGCGTCGGATGCTCCAGGACGAGGCCGAGGACGGTCTCCGCACCGCCTGAGCGAGTGCCGCACCAGCGGTTGGCCTGGTGCCGCCGCGGCGCCTGGGCTGCTGTGCCATGCCCCGGCTGACCTGGGCGCGAACCCCACCACGGGGAATCACGGGGGTTCCCACGTAGTCCCTGCGGGGGTTCGCCCACCACTGTGATGCGGGACCGACCTGCCGGCCTAGCGTGAGCAGTGCACCGTGACAGGCGCCCCTCCGTTCCAGGGGCGTCTGCCCGGTGACCACTGACCTTGCACCGGGAAGTTGTCGCTCATGACCATGCACGACTCTGTGCGGACCTGCCGCCGTCGATGGGCCTCCATCCTGCTCACGGTGCTCCTCGCCGTGGCCGTCTCGGTCGGCGTCTACGCCTGGCAGCCGACCATCTACGCCGCCACCACCACGATCTATGTCTCGGCCGCCACGGGGGAGAACTCAGAGGAGCTCCCCCAGGGCAGCGCCCTCGCGGGACAGCGGACCCAGACCTATGCGGACCTGGTCACAACACCGGCCGTGCTGGAACCTGTCATCGAGGCCCTGCGGCTGCCAACCTCCAGCGCCGCGCTTGCGCAGGACATCGAGGCCACGGTTCCCCGCGGCACCTCGCTGGTGAGGATCACCGTATCGGCCGGGGAGGCCCAGGCGGCCGCCGAGATCGCCGACGCGACGGTCACCAGCCTTCAAGCGCTGGTCACCGAGATCGAGACTCCAGGCGATGCCCCGGCCACCGAGGGCGAGGCCGGCGTCGAACTCGCCGTGGTCCAGGAAGCCGAAGCACCGGCGCGTCCACAGAGCCCGCGGCCGGAGATCACGCTGGGCACGGGCCTGGCACTCGGTCTCCTCCTGGGCCTTGCCCTGGCATTTCTGCGGGAAGCCCGAGACACCTCGGTCAGGACTCCACAGGATCTCAAGGACCTCACCGCAGCGCCGCTGATCGGCGTCATCCGGCGCGCACCTGCGGGGCAGAAGCGGCGCCGGGATCCCAGGTCTGTAGACGCCACGGGACCCTTCCGGGAGATGCGCCGACGCCTGATGTTCGGCAAGCCACCAGGGACCCCGAGCTCCTATGTGATCACCAGCGCCGTGGAGCAGGAGGGTCGCACCAGCGTGGCGGTGAACCTGGCCCGAGCCCTGGTGGACGGGGACCGCCGCACCCTGCTGATCGGGGCGGACTTCACGAACCCGGACCTGGTGTCCTGGTTTCGCGCCACGACCTCGGGAGCAGGCCGGCTCACCGATCTGACCCCGGCCGGGCTGAGCGAGGTGCTTGCCGGACGGGCGTACCTCGAAGACGTGGTCATCACCGACGCCGAACCCGGTCTCGACGTCCTCCCGGCCGGCCGGGGGACGGTCCAGGGCCTGGAACCCGCCAACCTCGACGCCATGGCGGCACTGCTCGAGGGCTGCGCCGAGACCTACGACGTCACCGTGATCGACACGCCGGCGCTGCTGAACGAATCCGATGCGGCACTGCTGGCTCAGATCACCACCGGTGTGATCATGGTGGCGCGCTACGGCGAGGTCACCCGGGCCCAGCTGGGCACCGGCCTCGAGCTGCTGACCCGCGCCCGCGCTCGACTCGTGGGGGTGGTCTTCACCGGGGTTCCGCTGCGCGGACCGGACAGCCTGCGAGACCCTCGGTCCTCGCGCTCACGCCGACGACGTCGTGATGCCGGACCCGGACCCGATGCAGGTCCCCACAACTCCGGGCGGAACCTGAGTGCCCAGGACTCCGGACTCCCCTGGGCGCGACGACGTCGGCTCCCCGACGGCACCTTGACGCTCTCCGAGGCCGCCCCGCGCAGCCCGCATATCTTCTCGCTGCCTCAGGACAGGACGTGATCTGTCCTCATGGCTGCTCCGACCCCAGGCCCCGCCGCCGCCTTCCTGTCGGCCGAGCCAGGCTGCCGCACCCCCGGCCAGGTGACCCAGCAGGGCTTCACCGGCCTCGCCCCCTGCACCATCGATCCATCCCTGAGGAGACCTGAGATGACTGTCATCCCGTCCTTGATCGTTCCGCTGCTCAACGTCGACGTCACTCCGCTGCGCAGGGAGGAGCTGCTGGCCCACATCCGCGACGCCGCCCAGGAGCACCGCCGGATGCTCGTCGCCGGGCACAACCTGCACTCCGTCTACCTCTGGCACAACCTGCCGGAGTTCCGCGACTTCTACGACCGGGCCGGCGCCGTCGTCGTCGACGGCATGCCGCTGCTGGCCCTGATGCGGATCGGGCTCCGGGTGCCGCTGCGCACCGAACATCGGATCGGCTCCACCGACTGGGTGGAGGGCCTGGCGGACCTTGAGGGGATCCACCGCGTCTCTCTGCTCGGGGGCACGCCTTCCGCGAGCGCCGCGGTGCTGAAGCATCTGCGCTCCCTGGACGGCGAGGTCGACTGGCAGGCCATCCCCGGTGACCCCTGGCGCGCGGAGAACCTCGAAGAGGTCGCGGACACCATCCGGGAGCACGACCCGCAGGTGCTGCTGATCGGCATGGGCATGCCGTTGCAGGAGCGGATCGCCGACGAGCTCGCCTCACGCGTGGACGTTCCGGTCATCGCCACCGTGGGCGGCGCGCTGGACCAGCTGGGCGGCACGCAGTCCCTCGCCCCTCGCCGGCTCGGCGCGATGGGACTGGAGTGGGCGTGGCGCCTGGCCACAGACCCGCGGAGGCTCGCCGGACGCTACCTGTTGGAGCCCATGAAGCTCGCCGCGCTGCTGATGTGGAGGGCCTGATGAGCATCGACACCCCCGCCCGGGTTCAGACCGGGAAGGTCGCGACCTTCGACGCGGAGCTGGCAGCAGACCCGGCCCCTGCGCACGCCCCGTCACTGACGGCTGTCATTCCCACCGTGGGGCGACGTTCCCTCAAGCGCGCCGTCGCCTCGGTGCTGCGTCAGTCCTTCGACACCACGGCTCTGGTGGTCCTGGATCGGCCCGAGAACGCCGGGCGCGTCGAGAAGCTGCTCGACGGCCTGCCGCACACCCTGGTCCTCACCACAGGAGGGCTCGGGGCCGCGGGTGCGCGCAACCTCGGGGTGCGCAGATCCGGCACGACGCATGTGGCCTTCCTCGACGACGACGACGAGTGGGTCTCCGAGAAGGCGGCCCTGCAGATGGCGATGGTCGAGGAGGACACCGTGGTCACCTCCCGTGCGCTGCTCGTCGGGACCTCGAGCCGGGTGGTCCCGGAGCGGCTGTATCAGGGCCAGGGGCAGGACGCGGAGGCCGTGGTGGACTACATCCTGGACCGCTCCACGCTGCGACTCCGGCGCACCTTCATGCAGACCTCCTCGCTGCTGTGCAGCCGGGAGACCGCACTGCAGATTCCTTGGAACGAGGAGCTCACCAGGCACCAGGACTGGGACTGGCTGGCTCGGCTGGACGCAGCCGGCAAGTCCCTCACGATGCTGCCCGAAGTCCTGGTCAGGGTGCATCAGGGCAGCGTGGGCTCGATCTCGCGCAGCGCCGACTGGAAGGCCAGCTCGCGCTGGATCGACTCGATCGGCACCACCGTCTCGCAACGCTCCGGTGCGGACTTCCGGGCCTCGGTGGTCGCGCGCGACGCCTTCGCCTCCGGGGCATGGAACCAGGGAGTGCGTCAGCTGGTGAGATGTCTGCGCGCTCGCCCACACGCGGCCGCCGTCGTGGTGGCCATGTCCGGGATGCTGCAGGTCGGCGGGCATGGCTGAAGACAAGGCTGTCCGAGAGTCCCGGGGTTCAGCGGTGTCCCACCCGGGGTTGCAGCGAAGCTGGACCGCGATGTTCGTGCGCACCGCGGGTCTGCGCGTCGCGGTGCTGCCGATCAGCGCACTGTGCGCCCTGACCACGGCGGGTCTCACCGTGCACTACGCGGGGGTGCTCGCCTTCGGGTTCATCACCCTGGTCGCGCAGCTGCAGCTGGCGCTTCCGTTCGCAGACCTCGGCATGGGCGCCGCCGTCGCCCGGGCGACGGCCCGGGCCGATGGTTCGACCCAGGCGCGGCAGGGCCTTCGGGCCCTGATCCGGCGCACCGCCCTGGTGCTGCTCGCGGTGGGACTCCTCGGTGCCGCGGCCGCGGCGCTGAGCGGGATCTATGGGTTCTGGTCCAGCGTCTTCGACGTCCCCGAGACGCTGGCGCCCGAGGTGGATCTGGTCATGAGCCTGGTGCTCGGGGTGTTCTTCCTGAGCCTCCCGCTGGGCCTCGCCGAGCGGGTGCTGGTGGGCCGGGACCGGTCGGATGTGCTGGTGCTGCTGGGACTGCTGCCCTCGGTGGGAAACCTGTTGGCGGTCTTCACGCTCGGCCAGCTGGGGGTGCCCGTGGCCTGGCTGGCGCTCGGGCTGCCGCTGAGCACGCTGAGCTTCCTCGGTGTCTGCGGCTATCTGGCCTTCCTGCACCCCCGCATCGGGATCCGCGGGATCCCTGCCCCCGCCCCCCAGCCGGAGGACCACACAGCCGCCGAGCTCCTCGATCCCGCCGGTCCCGCCGAGCCGTTGGAGTCTCGTCGGCGCCGCCGGGCGCTCGCCGAGAGCACCTCCATCAGAGTCATCCTCTTCGGCGGACTCCCGGTGCTGCTGGCCACGGCCGGCATGGTGCTCTCCGAGCAGCACGGTCGACTGCTCCTCGCCGCCGCCGCGTCCCCGCTGGAGCTGAGTCAGTACGCCATCGCTCTGCAGCTGTATATGCCGATCTACTCGGTCTTCTACATGGCCGCCACGGTCCTGTGGCCGCGGTTCGCGGTGGACCCTTCACCCGAGCTGTGGCGCCGAGCCAACCTGATGCTCACCGGGCTGGGCGTGGGGGCGGCCGTGGGCTACATCGTCTTCGCCCGCCCGGTGGCAGGTCTGGTGACCGGCGGCAGTCTGGTGCCCTCCTGGGGAGTGGTGCTCGGACTCGGAGCGGCGCTGGCGGCACAGGCCGCACACCTGACCCAGGTGAACCTGTTCACCGACCGCAGCGGATTCTGGCGCCAGGCGGCGATGTCGCTGTGCCTGCTCGCGTTCGTGGTGCCGGGAACCCTGCTGGGCATCCGGCTGGGACTCGGAGCCGCCGCCCCGGGCCTCTCGATGGCGGTGGGCGTGGTGATCGCCCAGGTGATTCCCGGCCTTCTGATGGCCTCCCGCATGCTCCGCGAGCCCGAGACACCATCGAGCTCGCCGTCCCCCTCCGGACACTGCGCAGCCCTCTCCGGACACGGCGCAGCCGACTCCGGACACGGCGCAGACCCCTCCGGACACGGCGCAGCCGCCTCCGCACCTGATTCCGACTCCTTCGACCTCACCTCGGCACCGGTGTCTGCCCAGCAGCCCGTCACTCTCGAAAGGTAATCACGATGCGCCCCTCACTTCGCCGCCTGCTGAGCCCCTTGCCGGACACCCTCCTGCGGCACACGATGTACCTGCGGTGCTACCGGCGCCGGGGCGACTTCAACAACCCCACTCGGTTCAGCGAATTCCTGACCCAGCGGATGCTCCAAGACCGCAGTCCAGAGATCGCGTGGACCTGCGACAAGCGCGCCATGAAGGAATACGCCGCTGCGCACGCCCCATGGATCAACGTTCCGGAGACCCTCTGGCGAGGCACCGACCTGAGCCAGCTCGACCTCTCGAGCCTGCCGGAGCGTTGGGTCATCAAGCCGAATCACGGCAGCAACAGCGTGCACTTCGGGGACCCCAGCACCACCCTGGGGGAGCTGCAAGAAGTGACGCGAGGGTGGCTGCGTCCGTTTGACCGGATCGCCGTGGGGGAGTGGGCCTACACCGCCGCCAGACGAGAACTGATCGTAGAACCTCGTATCGGGGCCGGGCGGCCGCTGGCTGACTTCAAGATGTTTGTCTTCCATGGAGAGCTGAAGCTCGTGCTCACCTATCAGGGACGATTCACCGATGGTCTCCGCGCGGTCTTCTACAACCGGGAGTGGGAGCCGCTCGACATCAGGAATGGGGCGCCCCGCGGGACGGTCTCGCCGAGACCCCAGAACTTCGAGGAGATGGTCCGCGCGGCTGAGACGCTCGGGGCGGGCTATGCCTCCATGCGAGTCGACTTCTATAACCTCGACGGCGACCTCTGGTTCAGCGAACTGACCCCCTATCACGGCGGCGGACTGGACCCGTTCACGCCCGAGTCGGTGGACCGCCAGTTGGGCGCCTGGTGGGCCGGGGCCGGGGCCATCGAGGAGCTCCCGGAGGGTCTCCCGCGGCTGCTCGTCGCAGACCCCGAGGAGTCGGACCGAGGGGCCGTCGTCGGCCATGAAGGGTCCCCGAAAGTGACCTGCCCGATCACAGCAACCACGTCTGGGGCGACTCCTGGCTCGACCCCTGGCTCGACCCCGGACTCACCGGAGGTGCCGACCTCCCGCTCCGCCCATGACTTCTCAGATCTTGCACCCGCACAGACGCCTGCTCCACAGGCCGTTCCCCTTGAAAGGTGACCACCATGCACCCGTCGTTCCGTCGACTGCTGACTCCGATACCCGATCCGCTGCTGCGCCATGTCATGTATCGCCGCCGATTCGGACGCTGGGGCGACTTCAGGAGGCCGGCTCGATTCACGGAGTTCCTGACCCAGCGAATGCTGCAGGACCGCAGCGCCGAGATCGCCTGGACCTGCGACAAGCGCGCGATGAAGGACTACGCCGCAGAGCACGCGCCCTGGATCCAGGTACCTGAGACGCTCTGGCATGGCACCGATCTGGACCAGCTGGACCTGGCAAGCCTGCCGGATCACTGGATCATCAAGCCCAACCACCGCAGCAAGGCGGTCCACTTCGGGGACCGCGGCACCACCGTGGAGGAGCTTCGCAGCGTGACCAAGGGATGGCTGCGTCCCTATGACCGGATCGCCGTGGGGGAGTGGGCCTACACGCAGGCTCGGCGTGAACTCATCATCGAGGCCCGGATCGGCTCCGGGGTCCCGTTGACCGACTTCAAGATCTTCGTCTTCCACGGACGGGTCCAGATCCTGCACACCGACCACGGTCGCTTCACCGATGACTTCGAGGAGGTGTTCTACAACCGCGACTGGGAGGCCCTGAACATCACCAATGAGGCGCCACGAGGGGTGGTCGCTCCACCGCCGGAGAACTTCCGGGACATGGTCCGCGCCGCAGAGGCACTGGGTGCCGGCTATGACTTCATGCGGGTCGATCTGTACAACCTCGACGGTGAGCTGTGGTTCGGCGAGCTCACGCCCTACCCCTCCGGCGGGATGGACCCCTTCACCCCCGACGCGGTGGACCTCCAGCTGGGGGCCTGGTGGGCGGGGTTCGACGCCGTGAAGGACTACCCCGCAGGACTGCCCCGGCTGATCCTCGCGGATGCGTCCCTCGATGCTCAATCCCTGCCGGATACGGACCACAGCCCCGTCCGAACCCAGCGGGAACGGGCCCTGCCATGAGCGCCCAGCCCAACCCGGTGGGCGTCACCAGCACCCAGCGGCAGCTCGACTGGATGAGTGCCCCGGCAGGCCCAGCCTCGGCCCGACGCTGGCAGACCGGCTACGCCAGACGCCTGGTCGTCACGGACCTCGCCGTCATCGCCGGCTCACTCGCCCTGGGGCATCAGCTGGGCCTGCCGGGAGTGGACGCGGTGAGCACCGGGCTGCTGGCTGCGCTATGGATCACGGCGCTGGGGGTCAGCAGGTCCCGGGATTGGCGGCACATCGGTGCCGGGGTCACCGAGTACCGCAGGGTGCTGATCGCCACCGCCGCGAGCTTCGGACTGTTCTTCGCGGTGCTGGTGGCCCTGGAGACCCCCATCGCGCGTGAGCACCTGATCTGGTCCCTGCCGGTGGGCGCACTGGGCCTGATGCTGGGTCGATTCCTCTGGCGCCGCCGACTGCACGCCCAGTGGCGCCGCGGCCTCTGGACCCACCGCGCGGTGGTGGTGGGACATCCCGGGAAGGTCCGTCACGTGGTCTCCGCGGTGCAGGGGTCCAAGACCGTGACCGGCACGATCGTGACCGCCACCCACCCTCTGGCAGGTGACCACACCGGCGACGACGCAGGGACCCGCGAGCGCGCCGTCGTCCAGATCCTGGACGTCGTGACGCGCAGTGCGGCCGACCTGGTGCTGCTCACCGAGACGGATTCACTCTCGGCACAGGGGGTGCGGGAGCTGGGCTGGGCGCTGGATGCGCTGGATGTGAACCTGGTGGTGGTGCCCTCGCTCACCGAGACCGCCGGGTCGCGGATCAGCTCGCATATGATCGCCGGTGTGCCGCTGCTGCATGTGGCCTATCCCCGGCTTACCGGGATCGCCCGGCTGACCAAGCGCACCTTCGACCTCGTCTTCTCCGCCCTGGCGCTGCTGATGCTGGGGCCGCTGATGCTCAGCATCGCCCTCTGGGTGCGTCTGGACAGCCCCGGGCCGGTGCTCTTTCGCCAAGAGCGCGTGGGGATCCACCACTCCCGGTTCTCGATGCTGAAGTTCCGATCCATGGTGGTCAACGCCGAAGAGTATCTCTCGCTGCTCCAGGAACGGTCGGAGGGCAACGGGGTGCTGTTCAAGATGCACCAGGACCCCCGGGTGACCCGCATCGGTGCGGTGCTGCGCCGACTGAGCCTGGATGAGCTCCCGCAGTTCTTCAACGTGCTGCGCGGGGAGATGTCGGTGGTGGGACCGCGTCCGCCGCTGCCCGTGGAGGTGGAGACCTATGACGAGCACGCCCACCGACGGCTGCTGGTGAAACCCGGGATCACCGGGCTCTGGCAGGTGACCGGACGTTCTGACCTCTCCTGGGAGGAGAGCGTCCGGCTGGACCTCTATTACGTGGAGAACTGGACGCTGCTGGGCGACATCCAGATCGTGCTGCGCACCGCGCGGGCGGTCTTCGGCGGGGCCGGGGCATACTGACCCGACCGGATCCGACCCGACCTGACCTGACCTGACCCGGCCTGACCTGCCCGGCCTGACCCGGCCGGGGGTGGCGTCGGGGCTTCGGTCAGGCGGCGCCGGCGATCTCGCGGTAGCACGCGATCGCCGGGCCCGGAGCGTCGTCGGCGATGAGCCGACCCTGCTCGAACACCAGCACCCGCTCGGCGCGCGCGGCGAGCGCAAGGTCATGGGTGGCCACGATCATCGGGGCCTGAAGCCCCATCAGCAGCTCGGTAAACTCCACGGTGCTGCGCAGATCCAGCAGCGTGGTGGGCTCGTCGGCCAGGACCAGTCCCGGCTCCGCGGCCAGGACCCCGGCCAGCGCGACCTTCTGCCGCTCCCCGGAGGACAGCTCGTAGATGCTGGAGTCCTCGCGGTCCCCGAGACCCATGGTGTCCAAGATCTCACGACTGCGCTCCCGCCGCCCTGCGGCCGAGCCGATGCTGCGGCGCAGCGAGAACGCGATGTCCTCACCGACCACCGGCATGATCAGCTGCGCCTGTGGATTTGCGAAGATGAAACCCGGCCGCACGCCCGCGGGTCTGAGCTGGAGCGATCCCTCTGTGGGCGCCACCAGGCCCGCGATCAGGCGCAGCAGCGTGGACTTGCCCGAGCCGTTGGCGCCGATCACCGCGATCCGGTGCTGCTCCAGCGTCAGGGTCAGCGGGTGCAGGATTCGGCGTCGTCCGGCCTGGGCGGTGTCGACGTCGAATGCGACGGCATCGAGCGTCGTCGTTACACTAGAGAGGTTGTCCACCAAACCCACCCATCTGAAATTGTCAGGCCGGCGAACCGTGTTCGGCCCGAAGGGAAGCTGCACCGTTGATCAGCGTATCCAATCTTGAACTCCGCGCCGGCGCGCGCCTGCTGATGGACGAGGTCAACTTCCGGATCGACTCCGGCGACAAGGTCGGGCTCGTCGGTCGCAACGGTGCGGGCAAGACGACGATGACCAAGGTGCTGGCCGGGCTGACCCAGCCCGCCGCCGGTCATGTGGAGCGCCGCGGCAGCATCGGCTACCTGCCGCAGGACCCCAAGATCGACGATATGGAGCAGCTCTCCCGCGACCGGATCCTCTCGGCACGCGAGCTCGACGTGATCACCGCAAAGCTGCGCCAGGCCGAGCAGGACATGATGAGCACCGACGACGCCGTCCGGGACCAGGCCATGGCCCAGTACGGAAAGGTCCAGACCCGGTTCGACGCCGCCGGAGGCTACTCCGCCGAGGCCGAGGCCGCGATGATCTGCAACAACCTGGACCTTCCGGAACGGATCCTCACCCAGCCGCTGAAGACCCTCTCGGGTGGACAGCGGCGCCGCGTGGAGCTGGCGAGGATCCTGTTCTCCGACGCCGACACGCTGCTGCTCGATGAGCCCACCAACCACCTCGACGCCGACTCCATCGTGTGGCTGCGCGATCACCTGCAGAGCTACGCCGGGGGAGTCCTGATGATCTCCCACGACGTGGAGCTCATCGAGTCCACCGTGAACAAGGTCTTCTACCTCGACGGCAACCGCACCACCCTCGACGTCTACAACATGGGGTGGAAGAAGTACCTGGTCCAGCGCGAGCAGGACGCCGCCCGGCGCAAACGCGAATTCGCCAACGCGGACAAGAAGGCCACCCAGCTGCGCTTCCAGGCCGAGAAGATGCGCGCCAAGGCCACCAAGGCCGTCGCGGCGCAGTCCATGCTCAAGCGCGCGGACCGGATGATGGCCGGGCTCGAGGGCGAGCGCGCCGCCGAGCGCGTGGCCAACATCCGATTCCCTGCGCCGGCCTCCTGCGGCAAGACCCCGCTCATGGCGGAGGGCCTGTCGAAGTCCTACGGCTCCCTGGAGATCTTCAACGGACTCGACCTCGCCATCGACCGCGGCTCTCGTGTGGTGATCCTGGGCTATAACGGCGCGGGCAAGACCACGCTGCTGCGCCTGCTCGCCGGTGCTGCCGATGCCGATTCGGGCCGCGTGATCAGCGGTCACGGGCTCAAGCTGGGCTACTTCGCGCAGGAGCACGACACCTTGGACACCGAGAGCTCGGTGCTGGAGAACATGAAGACCGCCGCGCCGTTCCTCAATGACACCGATCAGCGCAAGATCCTCGGCTCCTTCCTGTTCTCCGGCGACGATGTCAGCAAGCCTGCCTCGGTGCTCTCCGGCGGTGAGAAGACCCGCCTGGCGCTCGCCTCGCTGGTCGCCTCCAGCGCGAACGTGCTGCTGCTCGATGAGCCCACGAACAACCTGGACCCAGCCAGCCGCGAGGAGATCCTCGCCGCGCTGCGCACCTACGAGGGTGCAGTCGTGCTGGTCAGCCACGACCCGGGCGCGGTCGAGGCGCTGAGCCCGGACCGGGTGCTGCTGCTGCCTGACGGTGAGGAAGATATCTACACCAAGGACTACGAGGACCTGATCACGCTCGCCTGAGACGTGGGCCTGCCCGCGTGAGGTGGCGGGCTTGCCCGGTCTGAGCTGCAGCTCCGCAGGTCTCGTGTGCATTCTCGGTCTGGTCCGTGCGGGCTGCCAGCGCTAGGCTCACCGGATGACCCTGACACCTGACGCGCTGCTGACCGGCCCGCGCGGTCGCCGGCTGTGCCTGGAGTTCGCGCTGGCCTCTGAGCAGCAGCTCGGCTCTGAGTGGTTCCGGCTCGCCGAGATGGTCCAGGAGGCATCAGGCCCCTTGTATCCCGCGGACCTCAAGGGTCGTCGCTATCTGCGGAGGGCCGTATTCGGACGGCGGAAACCGCCTCGTCCACCAGTCGCGCAGCGGACCCCGACTGACGTCGCCGCGGTGCTGGATGACACCGCTCTGGCGGATCCCACGGAATACCTGCTCCGGCTCGTCCTCGGTGATGCCACCGACCTCGCATGGTATTGGCAGGAGCCGGAGGGTCATGACCAGCTGATCGCCGCTGCGCCGCTGCGGAACTCGCTGCGCCGCGTGGCCGCTCACATACTCGAGGCCGACGCAGCGGCCTGGTGGGTGGACGACGTGGATCTCAGCGACCAGGCCTGTGTGCAGTTTCCCGACATTCCGGGCTTCGAGCGGGCGGGCGAGCCTCCTGCGGTGCTGCGCAGCTGGCGCGAGGACCAGGAGCTGATGGAGCTCCGGGCGCTGGGCGAGCGTCGCGCGGATCCCACCTCGAACTGGAGCGGCGAATGGTGGTCGCGTCCGCCGGGGATGCTGCTGCGGAGCAGTCCCCGCTTCTCAGATCAGGCCCCTACGGTGCTCTACCTGGTGGAGGACGGCTTCGGCTGGGAGACCGCCCATACCCGGAGACTGTGGATCCCGGGGTCTCCGCGGGTCTACGAGATCCACACGAGCGAGGACTGGGCTCAGCTGTGTCGAGAGTTCCCGCTCGAGGTCACCGGTGAGAAGCGCCACGACTGGTATCGCACCACCGGCCGCGCAGGACGCTGGGTGATGCCTGATTGGTCGGCGGTGGCCCAGGAGTATGACGCGGTGCACCTCAGCGTCGCGGGATACCTCACTGCGGCGGGCCGGGCCCTCCACGTCGATACCGGCCCTGCGAGCGATACCGGCCCTGCGACCGATACCGGCACCGCCAGCGTGATCGCCGGATGGAATCCGGGTGAGACCTGGTGGCTCACGGCAGGCCCGGGACTGGGCACGGAACTGACCCATTGGCAGCTCGAGAATTCGCTGCACTGGCGGCAGGTGGGGTCCTGCGCCCAAGACGAGTACCCGCCGGCGGAATGATGCTCAGCGGTGCAGCCGCTGGTCCACCCAGGCGTCCTCGAGGTCTTCATCGGAGAGCTTGCCGGTCTTGATCCGCGCTCGGCGCTTGACCTCTCGGATCCTGTCCTGGGCAGGGGCCGAGGAGGCCGCATGCACCGGAGCCCCGTCTTGGCCTTCGGCATGGTGTGGCTCTCCCGAGATCAGCGCCTCGGCCTCCTCGTAGTCCCGGTTTCGGGCATGGATCCGGGCCGCATAGCCCCAGCCGATGAAGCCGAGCAGCCCGAAGGTGATCCACTGCATCGAATACGACAGGTGTGGGCCTTCATCCTGGGAGGGCCGGATGAGCTGCCGGGGTGCGATCTCCGGCGCCGGGGATTCCTCGGCCATGAGTCCATAGCCACCGGTCAGCACGTCGTAGCCGAGCTGGTCCTGGTATTCGACCAGGTCGATCGAGGCCAGCTGGCCCTCGGGTGCCCCCCGGTTGATCTCCGGCTCGACGGGCCGGATCCGGGCCACCAGGTCCACCTCGCCCTCGGGCGGAGCGGGGTTCAGTGCGGGCTGGGATCCGTCGGTGCTGTCGGTGGGAAGCCAGCCGCGATCGATGATCACCACGTCCTCGGTGCCCGCCACCGCGAAGGGGACCACAGACTCGTAGCCCACCGAGCCGCTGTGTCCACGGTTGCGGACCAGCCGGGAATCCTGGGTCAGGTACTCGCCGCTGAGCTCCACGACGGTCCACTCATCCTGCTCGTCGGCGGCCTCGAAGAGCTCCCGTGCCTCGGCATAGGGGATCGGATCCTGGTCGTAGTTCTCCACGATCCGGTTGATCTCCTCCAGCGCGACCTCGCGGCGGTCGATCTGCCACTGGCCCAGGAACACGCAGGCCACCGCGAAGAGCACGCAGATGCCCAGCCAGCCCAGCCAGGTGGGGGTCAGCAGGAACCGGTAGCGCCTCACGGGTCCGCCTGCTGCGGCTCATCGGGGGTGGCGCGGGGAGCGGCTGGGCCGGCGTCGAGCGGTTCGGTGCTGCGCCAGAACAGCCTCTGAGTCAGATAGTTCTCCAGCCAGGGCCGGTGTTCGTCGCAGGCCAGCCAGATCTTGCGTCGTTCGGGCGTATGGACCTTCGGGTTGTTCCACAGCACCTGCCAGGTCGCGTCGAGTCGACAGTCCTTGCGCGAGCACTGTGGAGTCTGCGGTCCGGGCTGCGCGCCGGCGCCGCCCAGGGTGTTCAAGAGGTCCATCAGCGGTGCATGTCCTGATCATCGAGGGGCTGGTTCGATCTGTCCTGCGGCTGGGCGTCGTCTCTGGTCGCCGGATCCTGATCGATCGGGTCCTGATCGTTCGAGTGCTCGGGCCCCACCAGCTCGCCGGGGATCACCTGGGACTCGGAGACTCCGTTGGAGAAGCCATTCTCGGAGTCAGACTCATCCTCTTCCCACCACTGCTGGTCAGCTTCCGGCTCGCCCTCTTCGTGGGCGGTGGCCAGCATCGCGGGGGAGTCCAGGTCCTCGGACTCCCGACGCCCCATGTAGCGGTCGGCACCGACATTGGCGGTGGTGACTGCCACGTAGGGCAGGATCACCGCGGCGGCCAGCAGCACCCAGGTCATCCAGTTCTGCAGGATCACCGCAAGGATGAAGCACACCATGCGGATGCCCATAGACACCGCATAGCGCACCATCCTTGAGTGCTGCTCGTCACTGTGCTTCTGAGGAGCATCAGTGATCGAGTGGACCTGGTCGCTCACCGGTTCATTCTAGGGTGCCAACCTGGTGCCGGACGGCGATGTGACGCGACGGTCACATACCCGCTGGCATAGGCTGGGCCGGGAAGCCCTACCGGGCCGTGGGCGCCACTTCACCAGCGTGCGCCGGATCGGCCGCAGAGACGTAACAAGGAGACTCATGACCGCACGCAGCGTACTCATCACCGGTGGAAATCGCGGCATCGGCCGCGCCATCGCCGAGGCGTTCATCGCCAACGGGGACAAGGTCGCCGTCACCACGCGCAACGGAGACGCCCCTGAGGGTGCACTCGGCGTCGCCGCCGACGTCACCGACGCCGCCTCGGTGGACGCGGCCTTCACCGAGGTCGAGCAGGCCCATGGCCCGGTGGAGATCCTGGTCGCCAACGCCGGGATCACCCGCGACACCCTGCTGATGCGGATGAGCGAGGAGGACTTCACCGATGTGCTCGACACCAACCTCACCGGGGCCTTCCGGGTGCTCAAGCGCGCGTCCAAGGGCATGATCCGGATGAAGAAGGGCCGGGTGGTGCTGATCTCGTCGGTGGTCGGGCTCTACGGCTCTCCGGGCCAGATCAACTACGCCTCCTCGAAGTCTGGTCTGATCGGCATGGCCCGCTCACTGACCCGAGAGCTCGGCGGCCGGGGGATCACCGCCAACGTCGTCGCC
Source organism: Nesterenkonia sp. E16_10 (assembly GCF_017347085.1). Taxonomy (GTDB): domain Bacteria; phylum Actinomycetota; class Actinomycetes; order Actinomycetales; family Micrococcaceae; genus Nesterenkonia. The sequence continues at coordinate 366,512 of NZ_JADPSA010000029.1, read as the reverse complement.
CCGGGGTTCGTGCGATCGGACATGACCGATGAGCTGGACGACGCCACCCAGGCCAAGTACCTGCAGAACATCCCCGCCGGGCGCTTCGCTGAGCCCACCGAGGTGGCCTCGGTGGTGCGCTGGCTCGCCTCCGCAGAGGCCGGCTACATCTCCGGCGCCGTGATCCCGGTCGACGGCGGCCTGGGCATGGGCCACTGAGCCCGACCTCCGGGCGGGCCATCCCGGCGCGCACCCCAGCAAGCATCACGTACCAGCAGAACTGAGGACACAGTCATGACAGAGCAGGATCTCGCCGGCATCGGCGCCATCATCACCGGTTCATCGCGCGGCATCGGTGCCGCCACCGCGGCCCTGATCGGGGCTCGCGGCGCCGGCGTCGTGGTCAACTACCGGCAGAAGGCCCCCCGCGCCAAGAAGGTCGTCGCGGGGATCGAGGAATCGGGTGGACGAGCGGTCGCCGTGGGCGCAGACCTCACCGAGGCCGCCGGGGCCCAGGCGCTGGTGGACGCGGCGGTGGAGAACTTCGGTGCACTGAATCTGCTGGTGCTCAACGCCTCCGGAGGCATGGAGTCCGGCCGCGGTGAGGACTACGCGCTGAAGCTCAACCGCGATGCCCAGGTGCAGATGGCGCGCACCGCGATCGAGGTGATGCCGGCCGGCTCGCAGATCGTCTTCGTGACCAGCCACCAGGCGCACTTCATCCACCAGACCGCCACGATGGACGCCTATGAGCCGGTGGCGCGCTCGAAGCGTGCCGGGGAGGACGCGCTGCTGGAGCTGATCCCTGAGCTCGACGCCAAGGGCATCACGCTGAGCATCGTCTCCGGAGACATGATCGAGGGCACGATCACCGCGACCCTGCTCGAGCGTGCCGAGCCCGGCGCCCTGGCGACTCGCCGCGCGGCCGCCGGAAGGCTGTACAGCGTGGAGGAGTTCGCGGTGGAGATCGCCTCGCTCATCGGGCGCAAGGATCTCGCGCAGGGCCACACCGAACTGGTCGGCGGCGCCGAGGACTTCCTGGCGGCCAACGGCTGATCGGGCCGGGCTGAACAAGGCCGGGCGCTCAGCGCCCGGTCACGGCCCCAGCAGCAGCGCGGCGGTGGGCACCAGGATCAGGGCCGCGACGATGGCCAGGATCCCGCCCAGCGCGGCTCGACCCAGCGGCTCGGGCGGGACCAGCAGCCTGCGCAGCCGCGCCGTGGTGATCAGCCCAGACTGGTCCTGCGCTGTGGCATTTTCGGTGAACGTCTCGGCGACCGTCGCCTCGCGGCGCACGTCGCGGTGTTCCAGCCCGGAGGAGCTCAGGGCCAGGGCGCGCACCAGGTCCTCACGCCGATGGGCGCGCAGGGCGCCGTCGTCGGCCAGCATCTCGGTGAGCTCGGTGACCGCGGCGCGCCCGTGCCGGGTGGTCGGCAGCCAGGGCAGCGCCCGGTACCAGGCCTCGAACGCCATGGTCAGGAAGTGATGTCGCTGCTGCAGGTGCGTCTGCTCGTGCGCGACGACGGCGGCGAGCTCGCCCTCGGAGAGCTGATCCAGCAGCCCCCGGGAGAGCACCGTGACCGAGCCGGAGTTGGTCCGACCGGGCAGACAGTAGGCCAGCGGCGCGTCATGTTCCAAGACGTGGGCGTGGAGCAGCTCCGGAGAGAGATTCAGGTGTCGCCCCAGGGTGGCGGCCTGGTCCCCCTGAACCGGAGTGGAGAGCAGCCGGACCACATCGCGGTGCCGCCGGCGCTGGCCCAGAACCCGCACGTAGGTCAGCAGCAGCGTGGCCAGCAGGTGGCATCCCAGCAGCACTCCCAGGCACAGTGCGAAGATGTGGCCGGGGTGCACCTCGAGCTCGGTCAGCGCCGCGAAGTCGGCCGCCGCTGAGAGGCGCAGCACGTGCATGGCCGCTCCCGGCACCGACTCTCCGAAGGGTCCCAGGCCATAGACGATCGGGGCCCCCACCATGGAGAGCCCTCCGGCCAGGGCGATGGCCTGCCACAGCAGCATCGCCGCCCAGGGGGAGCGGGCACGGAACGTCGCCTGGCTGAGCACCCGGGGCACCGGGACCGCCAGGGCGAGGGCCAGCGCGGCGAGACAGACGGCGAGAAAGGTCACCGACTCAGTTTAGTCTGCGAGGCGTGAGGGCTTCGGACGCTGCAGATCCTTCAGGCAGATGCTTCAGGCGCAGGGATCACACGCCGTCGCGGCTATTTCTGCAGCAGCCGGCGCAGCGCCGCGGCCTCGGAATCCGGGATGCCCCCGATGAACCGGGCGAGCACTGCCTCGCGGTCTCCCGCGGTGCCCAGCACCTCGTTGAGCATCTCCACGGTGTGCTCCTCGCGGGAGGCCACGGCGGTGTAACGGTGCGGGCGGGTGGAACGTTCACGCCGGACCATGTCCTTGCGCTCCAGACGGGAGAGCACGGTCAGCACCGTGGTCACCGCAAGGTCCTCGCCGAGCCGGTCGCGCACATCATTGGCGCTGAGCGATTCGCCGCCGTCCCAGAGCAGGCTCATGACCGAGCGCTCAAGTCCTCCGAGAGTGGCCATCTGCAGGTGCTCCTTATCGCGGTGACACGTCGAAAATCCTGGTGAGAGCGCTCGTCGAAGCGTCCTCGAGGACAGGTGATGTACCTAGGATACTCCTGCCGACCGTCGATTTCTACACGCTGTAGTAATGGTCGGTCATGTGGCCCCGACCGCCGCGGCGGCAAGCGCCTCGGGGCTCGGTGCGACCGCGTCGACGCCGCGTTCCAGCGGGATCCCGGACCCGTCGCGGCGCACCATCTCGGAGGGAAGATTCCGTGCGACGCCGTTGCGCGCCGCCCCCAGGGCCGGCCCGATCCCGGCCCAGCCCAGCTTCAGATGGTCCTCTCCGCGCATGAACCGGTGAGCCCGCACCCCGGCGGTCCCGCGACCCTTCGCGGGGAACTCGGCGAAGTCGGTGAGCTTGATGCTTCCGGCCTCGAAGCCCTCCAGCGGGGTGTCCCCGGCGGCGAGGGTCACCACCAGCGCGGTGGTGCTTGCCTCGGCGTCCTCCGGGGCTCCGGCGGCGGGGACCACCGAGAAGCCGATCACGGTGTCCTCAGGAGCCAGCTTGATCCCGAGCATCCCGGCCGCGGTGCGCCCCTGGGCTCGGACCAGCGCGGCCTCGAAGCGCAGCAGCTGCGCGCCGGCGGTGATGAAGCAGAGCTGGTCGGCGTCGTCGGCGGCCACGGCGGCCCCGATGACCCGGTCCTGGGCGCGGCCCTCGCCCTTGAGCGAGATCACCTCCCAGTCATCACGATTCAGCGGATAGTCCGGGTTGACCCGTTTGACCCGGCCCTGCGCGGTGCCCAGGGCGATCACCGCATCCAGGGGCACGAAGGCCAGGAGCTCCTCGGCCTTCTCCAGGTGCAGGAACTCCTTGGCCTTCACGCCCTGGTTGAGATTGACCGTCCCGGAGGACATCTCCACGGCCGGCATGTCCACCACGGGAACCCGGATCATCCGGCCGGCCGAGGTGACCGCGCCGATCTCGCCGCGAGAGCTGGTGGGCACCACGGAGCTCAGCGCGTCATGGCGGGCGCGCCGGGTGGGGTGGACCAGGCTGGAGCGGTTGGTGGTCCGGGCCAGCTGACCCGAGCTGGAGAGCACCGCCCAGCAGGGCGCGTCGGGGATCTGCAGGCTGGACCCGGCGGCTGGCGCGGCGGGGTCCGGCTGCGCGGAGACTGCCGGGGCGGCCTCGGCGTCGAGCAGCTCGGTGCGCCGGTCATCGCCGTACTTCGCCGCCACCTCGTCGAGCTCCGCGGCGACCAGGTTGCGCAGCCGGTCCTCCGAGCCGAGGATCGCTTCGAGCTCGGCGATCTCCGCCTCCAGGCGTTCCTTCTCCTGCTCCAGCTCCAGGGCGGAGTAGCGGGTGAGCTGGCGCAGCCGCAGCTCGAGGATGTGATCGGCCTGAGCCTGGCTCAGATCGAAGATCGTCATCAGCCGGGCCCGGGCCGCGGCGGTGTCCTCGGCGGCGCGGATGATCTGGATCACCTCGTCGATGTCGAGGATCGCGATGAGCAGCCCCTCGACCAGGTGCAGCCGAGCCTGGCGCTTGCGCAACCGATAGGCGCTGCGCCGGCGCACCACGTTCAGCCGGTGGTCGACGTAGACCTGCAGCATCTCCAGCAGGCCCAGGGTGCGCGGCTGACCGTCGACCAGCGCGACATTGTTGATCCCGAAGGAATCCTCCAGCGGGGTGTACCGGTAGAGCTGGCCGAGCACGGCCTGCGGGTTGAAGCCCGCCTTGAGCTCGATGATCATGCGCAGCCCGTGCTTGCGGTCGGTGAGGTCCAGGACGTCGGAGATGCCGGTGAGCTTCTTGGCCTGAACCGCGTCCTTGATCTTCTCGATGACCTTCTCCGGGCCGACCATATAGGGCAGCTGGGTCACCACGATCCCGGTCTTGCGGGCCGAGACCTGCTCGATGGAGACCTTCGCCCGGGTCTTGAAGGTGCCGCGGCCGGTGCGGTACGCGTCCCGGATCCCCTCGAGTCCCACGATCCGCCCGCCCGAGGGCAGGTCGGGGCCGGGGATGTGATGGATCAGGTCCTCGAGGGTGGACTCCGGGTGCAGGATCAGGTGTTTGGCCCCGTTGATCACCTCGCGCATATTGTGCGGCGGCATGTTCGTCGCCATGCCCACCGCGATGCCGGAGGCCCCGTTGACCAACAGGTTGGGGAAGGCGCTGGGCAGCACGCCGGGCTGGGTCAGCTGGTTGTCGTAGTTGGGCTCGAAGTCCACGACGTCCTCGTCGAGGTCTGCGGTCATCGACAGCGCCGGGGCGGTCATCCGGGCCTCGGTGTAGCGCGGGGCGGCCGGCCCGTCGTCGAGCGAGCCGAAGTTGCCGTGCCCGTCGACCAGCGGCAGCCGCAGCGCGAAGGACTGCGCCATGCGCACCAGCGCGTCATAGATCGCGGCGTCGCCATGCGGGTGCAGCTTGCCCATCACCTCGCCGACGACGCGCGCGGACTTCACATGGCCCTTCTCCGGGCGCAGGCCCATATCGGACATCATGTAGAGGATCCGGCGCTGCACCGGCTTCAGACCGTCCCGGGCGTCCGGCAGGGCTCGCGAGTAGATCACCGAATACGCGTACTCCAGGAAGGAGGTCTCCATCTCCGCGGAGACGTCGATGTCGATGATGTTCTGCTCCGGGGTGACCGGGGGAGTGTCGGCGCTCTTGGAACGGCGGGCCATAGCGAGGGTGCTGGTCCTGTATCTCTCGGTGGGCAGGTGCAGGTGTCAGCCGCGGGCTCTCGAGCAGGCTCAGGATGCCGAGCGGGCTCAGAATGCGGTGATCAGGTGCAGCTCGGAGGGTGGGTATCCATCTCCGGGCGGGGGTGGTTAGTCTTGATCCTATGGGTGAGACACCCCGAACCGGCGGATATCCGGCCCACTGGGAAGCTGATGTCGTGCTGCGCGATGGGGCCGCAGCCCATCTGCGCCCGATCAGCCCGGAGGACGCGGAGCGGCTGCAGCGCCTGCATTCCTCCCAGTCCGAGTCCTCGATCTACCTGCGCTATTTCACGTTCAAGTCCGCGCTGACCGAGAAGGAGCTCGCCCGGTTCACCCGCGTGGACCACGTCGACCGGGTGGCGATGGTGATCCTGCTCGACGAGGAGATCATCGGGGTGGGCGGCTATGACCGGATCGAAGGCACCCGGGAGGCCGAGGTCTCGTTCAACATCTCCGACCGCCACCAGGGCCGCGGACTCGGCTCGATCCTGCTGGAGCACCTGGCCGCGGCCGGACGCGAGCGCGGACTCGAGCGATTCTCCGCCGAGGTGCTGCCGGAGAACCGCAAGATGCTCGGGGTCTTCTCCGAGGCCGGCTACGAGACCCAGCGCAGCTTCGAGGACGGCGTGGTGATGGTGGAGTTCCCCATCGACCCGACCGAACGCTCCCGGGCGGTGATGGAGGCCCGCGAGCACCGCGCCGAGTCCCGCAGCATCGCCGAGCTGCTCGCGCCGGAGCAGGTCGCGGTGATCGGGGCCTCGCGCGAATACGGCTCGGTGGGCTACCACCTGGTGCAGAACCTGATCGAGGGCCACTTCACCGGGGGAGTGCACTCGGTGAATCCGGAGGCCTTCGAGGTCGGCGGGGTGGAGGCCTACGCCTCGCTGGCCCACATCAAGCAGGTGGTGGACCTCGCCGTCGTCGCGGTGCCGCCGGAGCGCCTGAGCGAGGTGGTGGCGGACTGCGGACGCAACGGAGTCAAGGGGATCCTGGTGATCACCGCGCCTGACCTGGGCCGGGACTCCGAGGCGGCGGACCACCAGCGGCTGGATCAGCGCGAGCTGGTCCGCCTGGCCCGCCGCTGGGGGATGCGCGTGATCGGGCCGGCGTCGGTGGGGCTGCTCAACACCGACCCGGACGTCTCGTTGAACGCCTCGCTCTCGCCGACCATGCCGCTGCGCGGCGGGGTGGGACTGTTCAGCCAGTCCGCCTCGATCGGGGTCTCGCTCTTCGCCCAGGCCAACCGGCGCGAGCTGGGGCTCTCCTCGGTGATCTCCGCGGGCAACCGCGCCGACCTCTCCGGCAATGACGCGATGCAGTACTTCGAGGACGACGACTCGACCCGCGCCGTCGGGGTCTATCTGGAGAGCTTCGGCAATCCGCGCAAGTTCTCCCGGATCGCGCGTCGACTCTCGCGCACCAAGCCGGTGGTCGTGGCGAAGTCCGACGTGATGGGGCGCAGCCTGCCCCCGGGCCATGAGGTCCGCACCACCCGGGCGCCGATGGGCGCGGTGGACTCGATGTTGGAGCATTCCGGGGTGATCCAGGTGGGCAACCACGATTCGCTCATGGACGTGCTGCAGGTGCTCGCCACCCAGCCGCTGCCCGGCGGCGGGCGGGTCGGGATCCTGTCGAACTCGCCCTCGATGAGCCGGATCCTGGCGGACACCGCCGGCACCCTGGACCTGACCGCGACCCACGTCGTCGGGGATCTGGACCTGGATCTGCCGCGCGCCGAGGCCGACGCCGCGCTGGCCGGAGCGCTGCAGGAGCTGTTCACCGCCGAGGACGTCGACGCCGTCGCGCTGTGCCTGCAGCCTGCGGTCACCGGGGAGCACTATGACCACAGTCGGCTGATCTCGCAGACCGCGCGCCAGCACACCAAGCCGATGGTCGCCTCCTGGATCGGGGTGCTCGACACCAGCGTGCCGCTGAACCACATCGGCAACGCGGCGCCGGTGATCGAGAAGGGGTCCCTGCAGCAGGGGTTCCCGGTGTTCTCCTCCCCGGAGCGTTCACTGACCGCGTTGTCGAAGATCGTGCGCTATCAGCGGTGGCGCTCGCAGGGCATCGGGGAGCCCTATGTGCCCGCCGGTCTGGAGGGCACCACGGCCTCCCGGCGCGGTGACGAGCTGCTCGACGGCTGGCTTGAGGGCCTGGAGGGTGCGACGCTGCGCCAGCTCGAGCCGGAGCGCTGCGCCGAGCTGCTGGAGGTCTACGGGCTCTCGATGCTGCGCTCGGTGGCCTTCTCCACCGAGGAGGAGGCGCTGGCCGCCGCACAGACGCTGGGCTATCCGGTGGCGGTGAAGTCGACCAACACCTATCTGCGCCACCGCCTGGACCTCGGCGGGGTGCAGCTGAACATCGAGGACCCCGAGGCGCTGCGCCGGGCGATCGGCGAGATGCGCCGGACGCTGGCCGACTACGAGCCGGCGGGTCTGGAGCTTCAGTCCATGGCCCCGACCGGGCAGGGCTGCGTGATCCGCGCGATCGAGGACCCGCTGATGGGCCCGGTGGTCTCCTTCGGGCTCTCCGGGGACGCGGTGGAGCTGCTCGACGACTGGGCCCATGCGGTGCCCCCGCTGACCGACCAGGACGTGCGTGGGCTGCTGCGCCGGCCCCGCGCGGCGAAGCGGCTCTTCGGCTATAAGGGCGTCCCGGCGGTGGACATCGCCGCACTGGAGGACACGCTGCAGCGGGTGGCGACGCTGAAGGACAACCATCCGCAGGTGGCCTCCCTGGAGCTGACCCCGGTGCTGGCCTCCCCGGAGGGCGTCCAGGTGCTGCATGCCGCGATCAAGATCGCCAACCCGGAACAGCGCACCGACTCGGCCCGCCGCGCGATCAGCCGCTACTGACCCACCCCTCCTGGGTGGTTGAGTTCTCCGGTCCCGACGTTTCGACCGGAGAACTCAACCACGAGGGTGGGGCGGTTGGGGTCACGATAACCGTGGGTCGGGGCGCCGGGTGGGTGCGCGGCACCCCGGCCTGGAGGAGCTTCGCTGCCAACAGGTTCGGGCGGTCCAGGTCGCTCCAGTCCCAGCGCACCATGCCGCGACCGGTCCGCCGGATCGCATCCTCGCGCCGCTTCTCCGCGTAGTGCACGTCCTTCGCCGAGCGGCCCTCCATCAGGGCCTCCTCGAAGTACTTCCCGCGACCGTCGAACTCACCGACGATCCGGTGGACCCGTTCCGGCGCCGTGCGGGACGGGTCCTGCACGATCCACTCGAAGTCCGTGCGCTCGTCTCCGACGTCGGTGGTGACCCACACCTGCAGCGCCGGGGCCGCGAAGCCCAGCTGGTGGAACAACGCCCGCGAGATGGACTCACCGGGGGACTCGGACAGGGGATCCGCGAATGCCAGGGCGGCTTTCCACCGCGTGGCGAGCCGGTGCGAGAGGAAGCCCTCGCCCCAGGTCGCTGGGTCGGCGTCGGAGGATGGGGGTGTGGAGCGATCCGGCTGGGCGCCCCGGGTGAGGAATGCATCCAGCACCGTCACGGCCTCCGGAAACGGCAGGCGCGAGACGGTGTCGGGCAGCGCGAGCTCCAGCGGCTCCACCCAGTACCCGGACTCGGGTCCGGTGACCGCGGGCAGGGCCGAGGCCGGAAGCCGCAGCTGTGCCTGGACGCGCTGACCCCGGCGCCGAGCCTCACGGAGCGCGCCGCGGGTCATGCCCCGCGGGAGCACCGTCTCGAAGCGCCGCGTGGGGACGTTGAGCAGCGCGGCCGTCGAGGTCGGACCGGCCTGTGGACACCTGGACCGGTAGCCGGCGAGCCAGGCCTCGGCGCTGGTGGTCCCGGTCATCGGTTCGCGCCGGCCGATCCCGACCCGGCTGGCGTCGTCGGTGCGCAGCGTTACGTGCGGCGGCGTCGTGGTCAGTGGCAGACCGTGCAGCAGCAGGGCTGACTCGCGGCAGAACAGCGAGCCGGGCCGGCGGTGCGCCATGGCGGCCACGACGATCTGCGCCCGGATCCAGGGCGGGGAGCTCATCCAGGCCTCCGCGTCGAGGTAGATCCCGCGCCGCACCCGCAGCAGCTCTGCGGCCGCCACCCGCGCAGAGAGTCGGGTGGCGCTGTGCAGGTCATCGGGCTGCCAGGCGGAACGGATCAGCTGGAACGGAATCGGGGAAGTCAGCGCTGGAAGAGTCATGGCACCACCGTGCCGCAGCGCTCTCCGGCTCACCACGCCGATGCTGGAACTGTGGAGAACCCGGCTCCTCCGGAACAGTTGAGTTCTCCGATGGATACGTCTCGACCGGAGAACTCAACTGCCCAGGAGGGGGAGGGTCAGCGGACGCTTCCGGTGGCTTCGATGTGTTCGCGCAGCAGCGCGAGTCCCTGGTCCAGGCTCACCCGCGGGGTCCAGTCCAGGGCATGCTGGGTCTCGCGCTGGTCGAACCAGTGGGCGGTGGAGAGCTGCTCGGCGAGGAACTTCGTCATGGGGGGCTCGTCGGCGCGCGGGCCGGCGAGCTTCTCGCTGAGCGCCCAGACGCGTTCGACGACGGCGCCGAGCCCCTTGGCGAGCCCCGGGGCCAGTCGCAGCCGGGGCGCCGGCGCCCCGCCGGCGGCGGCGATCCCGGTGATCAGCTCACCGATCGGGCGGGGTTCGCCATTGGTGAGCACCAGGCGTCGCCCGGCGATCTGCGGCAGCCGGCGCAGCCCGGCGACGAAGGCGTCCACGGCGTTGTCGATGTAGAGCGTATCCACCAGCGCGGCGCCGGAGCCCAGGATCGGCATCCGTCCGGAGCGGGCGCGGTCGATGATCCGGCTGGTGAGCTGTCCGTCCCCGGGGCCCCAGACCAGGTGCGGTCGCAGGATCAGCACGTTCAGATCCGCCGCCCCGCGGGCCTCGACGAGGAGCTCGGCCTCGGCCTTGGTCCTGGCGTAGCTGCCGACGGCGTGCTGCGGATCCGCCGGACCGGCACCGGCGCCGATGAGCGAGGCCCCGGCGTGGGCCACCGAGGGGGAGGAGACATGCAGGAAATCGGTCACCCCCGCGGCCGCCGCGGCGTCGAGCAGCCGCTGGGTGCCGCGCACATTGACCTCCACGAAGTCCTCATGGCGGCCCGAGACCGAGACCTTCGCGGCCATGTGGATCACCGCGTCCTGGTCCTGGACCGCTCGAGCCAGTGCTGCGGGGTCGCTGAGCGATCCGCGCACCTCGTGCACGCCCGCCAGCCCGGAGGCGCCGCGCTGGAGCACCGTGACCTGGTAGCCCTGCTCCGAGAGCCGCTGCGCGACGCTGCCGCCCAGCAGCCCGGAGGCGCCGGTGACCAGCACCCGGGCGCCGGGTTCGATCAACCGGCTCATGGGGCGCCCACCTTCTCGCCGGAGAGCACCTGCTCGGCCCAGGCGGCCAGTCGGGTGCGGTCGATCTTGGAGTTGTGCCGCACGTCGGTGGGCAGCTCATCGAGCACCAGCACCGCGGAGACCGGAACCCCACCGGCGGCCTCACGGACCCGGGCGGCGAAGCTGGTCTCGGCCACCGGGGAGCGCCCGGTGCGCAGGCTGCGATCCGGGGCCGGTTCCACGATCACCACCACGGCCTGGGTGCCCTGGGGGCCCACCGGCACGGCGGCGCTGCGGGCCACCTCTTCGAGCGCATCCACCGGGGTCTCCACGGCGCCGGGGCCCAGCGGTCCGGCCGGGGTGCTCAGCACATGCTGCAGCCGCCCCTCGATCCAGAGCCGGTTCTCGGCGTCGAAGTGTCCGATGTCATTGGTCCGGTGCCAGATCAGCCCGTCCAGGGTGTCCCGGCGGGAGGTCCGCTCGGTCTGCCAGAGTCGGTCATAGCCGGCCTTCAGGTGCGCCGCGGAGACCACGATCTCGCCCAGCACGCCCACGGCCTCGGCGGGGTCGCGCAGCTCCTCGGCAGGCCGTCCCAGCCCGTCCAGCGGGGCCAGCGCGAAGCGGACGCCCGCGACCGCGGTGCCAACGCAGACCCCGGACTGGCCGGTGGCGACCGCCTCGATCACCTGGCGGCGCTCGATGTCGGCCTGCAGCAGACCCTCGGTCATGCCATAGGGGGTGTGGATCTGCGCAGCCGGGAAGATCTCCTGGACCGCGTCCAGCAGGTCCGGGTGCACCGGGGCTCCGGCCGAGAGCACCAGGGTGATCTCGGAGAGACCCCGGCGCTGCAGCGCGCTCAGCTCGCCGGCGGTGGCCACGACATTGCGCAGCGCGGCCGGGGAGCCGAAGAACATGGTGGCGCTGCCGGCCAGGGCGGCGTCGGCCACGGCGGTGGCGGTGAGTGTGGCCGGTCGGGTCACCGACATGTCCGGGGTCACCGAGGTGGCGCCGATGGCGGGTCCCAGCAGCGCGAAGGGCGCGAAGCCGGCGATCAGTGAGGCGCCGGGGCGGATGTCGAGGTGCTCCACCAGCAGCGCCACAAGGGCTCCGAGCCGTCCGTGGGTGTACATGACGCCCTTGGCCGGTCCGGTGGAGCCGGAGGTGAACAGGATCGCCGCGGGGTCCTGCGCGCCGGGTGTCGCCACCTGGTCCGGGGAGGCGCCCTCGTGGCGGCTCAGCAGCGATTCCACTGAGGCGACGGTGCCCAGCAGCCGGGCTTGGCGCGCGGAGAGCGCCTGGGCGCTGATCCGCTGGCCTGGCCAGCCGAGGCTGCGCGCGAGGGTGAGCCCGGGAAGGGCGCCGATGACCCAGTCGGGCCGGGCGGCGCGCACGGCGCGGGTCATCCCACGCACCCCCAGGCCGGCGTCGGCGACCACGGCCACCGCGCCCAGGCGCAGGCAGGCGTAGAGGATCACGGTCAACGAGGCGCCGGGCTGGACCAGCAGCGAGACCCGGTCACCGGGACGGACCCCGGTGTAGGTCAGACCCACGGCCAGCGCGTCCACCTGGGCGGAGAGCTCTTCCCAGCTCAGCGCCCGGTCTCCGGTGCCGGCGTCCTCGGCGCTGCTCCAGGCCTCTGGCTCGGCGGTCATGTCGACGACGGCGGGGCTGTCCCGGTGCTCGGAGCCGGCGAGTGTGTCCAGCTGCTCATGCATGCCCAGCACCCGGCCCGCCGGGGCGGGGGATTTCAGCTCCGCCCGCGAGGCGCCGGCGCCGAAGTGGTCATCGAGCCAGGTGAAGATCGGTGCGCTCAGATCCCGATCCTCGGCGAGCATGTGGCCGGTGCCTTCGAAGCGGTGCAGGTCCGCGTGCGGCACCCGGGCCTGCAGGTCCGCGAGGTAACGATCCTGGAAGACCGGGTCCTTCGGCCCCCAGAGCAGCAGCAGGGGCTTGTCCCAGGCGCTCAGCCCGGAGGAGACATCGTTCAGCGCGGGACGCGAGACGTGGCTGGCCTCGGCCGGAATGTCGGCGACGAACCCGCCGATCCCGCCGCGTCCCAGGCGTGAGGTGTAGGGCGCCCGGTAGGCCTCGCGGACCGCCTCGGGCAGCGGCTCCTCGGTGAGGCTCAGCGTCACCTTCAGGAAGGCCTCGCTGGCGATGGTCGCGGCGGGCAGCACGGCAGGGGCCATCGCGGCGCGCAGCGCGGAGGGGACCTTTTCCTGCGTCGGGTGGTCCACCGCGGTGTTCAGCGAGATCGCCGCATCGACCCGGCCGGCGTGGCGCACCGCCCAGCCCAGCGAGATGATCCCGCCCCAGTCGTGGCCCAGGGTGACCAGCCGGGAGCCGGTGTCCACATCCAGGGCGTCCATGAGCGCATCGAGATCGCCCAGGCGCTGCGGGAGCCGGCGGTAGCTGGGCGCTTCGGCGGCGGGCGGCACCGGATGGGCGAGCCGGTCCGAGAAGCCCATGTCCAGCTGGTCCGGGGCGATCACCCGCCAGGCGTCGCCGCTGCGGGCGCGTTCCAGCGAGCCTGCGATCACCTGGCGCCACAGGTAGGACCAGGTGGGGTTTCCGTGGACCGCCAGGATCGTGCCGGTGGGAGTGATCCCGCGGGCCTCGAGCAGCGGTCCGGTGTCCAGCACGTGGAAGCTGCGCGGACCGTCCTCGGTCTTGGCCGTGACCAGCCGGGACCATGCCGGGTCCAGGCCCGGGAAGCTGGTGCCGGGGGCGTGCTCGGTCGGCAGCCGGGCGCCCGCGGCCGGGATCGGCGCGAAACGCCCGGAAAGGTCTCTCAGGCTCACCATTCGATCTCCAGCATCGCGGTGTTGAGCCCGGAGCCGACGCCCATGCACAGCACCCGGTCTCCGGACTGGAGCCGCTCGGTCTCCCGGGCCAGGGTGATCGGCAGCGAGGCGGGACCCACGTTGCCCAGCTCCGGGTACGTGATCGGGACGCGCTTCTTGTCCAGCTTGGCGGCCTTCACGATCGAGGAGGTGTGCAGCTGGGAGACCTGGTGGGTGATGTAGGCGTCCATCGAGTCCCAGTCGAAGTGCTCGCGAGCCTCGTTGAAGGCGTCCATCACCAGCTCCAGGCCGCCGTCGAGCAGACCGCGGGCGTCGGTGAACATGCCGTTGTGGTCGCCCACGCAGAGTCCGTGGTGCTGGGTCGCCGCACGGGTGACCCCGCCGATGATCCGGTGACCCTCCGGGTGCTGATCGGCCGGACCGATCACCGCCGCGGCGGCGCCGCAGCCGAGGGTGAGCGAGGCGAACTCCGCCATGAAGTCCTCCCGGGAGGCCATCTTCTCGAGCGAGTTGATCCGCTCGATGGTCGCGTCGTGGACCTTCCGGGTGTCCTCGCCGTTGACGATCAGCACGTACTTGGCCTGACCGGCGTCGATCATCGAGCTGGCCAGTGTGATGGCGTTCACGAAGCCCAGGCAGGCGTTGGTGATGTCGAAGTTCATCGCCGAGGTGGGCAGCCCGAGGTCGTGGTGGATCCCCACCGCCACGGAGGGCTCCAGGTGCTCGCGGGACACCGAGGTGTTGATCATCATCGAGACGTCCTCCGGGGCGATCCCGGCAGCGGCCAGCGCCCGTCGCCCGGCCTCCGCGGTCCCGGCACGCACGTCACCCGGTCCTGACCAGTGGCGGCGAGTCTTGACCCCTGCCACCCGTTGGAGCAGCCCGGTGGGCAGCTTGAGTCGTTTGAGCGCATCCGCCAGACGCCGGTCAAGGTCCTTCGACGTGAGGACCTCCGGGGCCTGCACCTCCGTCACGGAGAGGAGGGCGGCGTTGCGGTGATGAAAAGTAGCGTTTCCTGGCACCGGTCTAGTATCCCGTATGTGAAGCGCACCGGCGAATCCCGCTACCGGATAGCATGAGTTCCATGACGTTCAGCCAGCACGGGTCCGGGGAGCACCACCGAAGCGCCGCCTCCACCTCCAGTCTCAAGGAAGCAGTCGAGCGGGGAGGCTTCTATCCCTCCCTGGTGCTGCACACGCTCAGCGAGGCGCTCGACGAGCGTGAGGCCAGCCATCAGATCGTGCATGTGGACACCCATTTCGACATGGAAGAAGTCCATCGGCACATCACGGTGCTGGCGCTGGCCGAGGACATCATCGTCGTCGCACACCTCGATGACCATGATCTGGAGGCCGACGACGGCCCCGCCTTCGGCCACGGCGACTCGCCCCATCCGCGCCGAGCCGACACCGTGGCGCGGATCTCCACCGAGGTGGTCCCGGTCAGCCGGGTCCGCTCGCTGATCCTCTCCGAGGTCCACCGCAGCCCGGAGGACTTCACCCCGGATCGGTCGCTCGCCGAGGTCTCGCTGAACCTGACCTGGACCGGGGGAGCCCGGTTCGACACCTATCCGGCCGAGTGCGGAAACCCGGAGTGCGTGGCCGACCACGGCGACACCGGAAACTGGGTGCCCGAGGACATCGCGCTGCGGATCGCGGCCACCGCGGAGGGTGACACCGCCGTGGATGAGGCCCGCGGGTTCGTCCGGGCGCTGCGCCGAGCCTGCATCACCCACGCCCGCTGAGGCGCCTGCCGCGATGACCTCGACGCCTCGCCCGCTGCCGGCCGCCCCGGACTACGACGGCGCCCACCTGCGCCATGTGATGACGTCAGCGGCCGCCTCGCTGGGTCTCACGGGATTCCAGAACCGGCTGCGCCTGCCCGAGGCCTCCGCCACGGTGGTGCTCATGGTCGATGGTCTCGGCGACGCGCTGCTCGCCCGCTACTCCGGGCACGCCCGCTTCCTCGCCTCCGCCTGGCGCAGCTCCAGCGCGGAGATCCTCGACGTCGGGGTGCCCACGACGACGGCGGCCTCCCTGGCCTCGCTGGGCACCGGCACCACACCGGGGCAGCACGGGCTGGTCGGCTACGACGTCCTTGCCCCGGAGCTGGATCGCACGGTCAACATGCTGGGCGGCTGGGACGCCGAGATCGACCCGGCGCAGTGGCAGCGGCACCCCTCGGTGCTGCACCGGGCCCAGGCCGCCGGCGCCGCCGTGCTGACCGCCTCACGGCCGAAGTTCGTCGACTCCGGGCTGACCCAGGCG
Source organism: Nesterenkonia sp. E16_10 (assembly GCF_017347085.1). Taxonomy (GTDB): domain Bacteria; phylum Actinomycetota; class Actinomycetes; order Actinomycetales; family Micrococcaceae; genus Nesterenkonia. Next base: position 350,904 of record NZ_JADPSA010000029.1, on the reverse strand, counting down.
GTGCTGGGCGGCGGCGAGTTCCGCGGTGCCGCACGGATGGACGCCCGCTTCAGCCTCACCGCCGAGTGGATCCAGCAGCAGCGCACCAGCAGCGGTGTGCGGCAGGGGCCCGCCCCGCGCCAGCTGGTGTACCTCTACGTCGATGAGCTTGACAAGACCGGTCACCGCTACGGGGTGGACTCTGCGCAGTGGCTGCAGATGCTGGAGACCCTCGACGCCGAGGCGGAGCGCTTCACCGCCGGGCTGCGCCGGCGCTACGGCGACCAGGTCTCGGTGCTGCTGACCGCAGACCACGGGATGATCGACATCGCGGCCGAGAACCGGCTCGACTTCTCCGGGCAGTCCCCGCTGCTGGACGGGGTGCGCCATACCGGCGGCGAGCCGCGCCTGGTGCAGCTCTACGCCGAACCCGGCACCGCTCCCGAGACCATCGCCGCCGCCTGGGACAGCGAGTATGGCGACCGCGCCTGGGTCCTGACCCGCGAGCAGGCCATCGCTGCGGGGTGGTTCGGAGCGGTGGAGGACCGGGTCGCGGGGCGCATCGGTGACGTGCTGGTGGCCGCGCACAGCGATATCGCGCTCTACCACTGTGACCGGGTGGGCCAGGCGCCGATGGACATGGTGGGCCAGCATGGCTCGCTCACCGAGGCCGAACGTCGGGTGCCGCTGCTGCGTCTGGGGGCCTGAGGCCGCCACACCGCGGGGGAGTTACCGGGACGAGACCTCGACTCCGGTCTGCGCCGGGCAGACCTCCCGGGAGCGAGGAGCCGGCCGGCGCTCAGTCGTTCTTGGAGCCGAAGAGGATGTCGTCCCATTTAGGCATGCTCGCGCGCCGGGCAGGTGTTCGTTTCCGCGGCTTCTCCGCAGGATCCTCCGGCTCGGTGGGCTCGGTGGCGCGATCCGCGGGCGCGTCACCTACAGCCGCCTCTCCGGCATCGGCGCTGCGGTCCTCGGGCTCACCCTCGTAGGCGAAGCCCCAGGCGTCGAGCCGGCCGTCGTGGGGACCGGTGTCGGACTCGCTGGTGCCCTGCGGTGCGTCCGCCGTCGGGGCGCCCCAAGGGGACTCCTCGGGCCCTTCGGACCCCTTGGACCCTTCGCCGGCCTCTGCGCCGCGCGTCTCGGTCGCAGCGACGTCGGAGTCTGCGGTCTCGGTGTCATCAGCTGCGCGGTTCTGCACCGGGCGCAGCCGAGGGATCGGAACCGTGGAGTGTTCCTCGTCCTCTGACTCCGTCGGGGTCCTGCCCGGGTCCGCAGGCGTGGCCGCGCTGTCACGGTCCTGTGGGTCCTGTTTGTTGAGCATCAGAGCGAGCCGATCATCGGCCTCGGCGTCGGCGCCCAGGCGCTGCCCGCGCCGGGCGCGCAGCACGTCGAGCAGGTCCTCATGCTCGTGGCCTTCACCGCGAGCTCCTGAGTCACCGCGAGATCCGGTTCCACCGCGACGTGCCGCGTCGCCACGAGCCCCGGCGTCACCTCGCTGTGCGGTCTCGCCACGGGCGCCGGACCGTGGCACGGAGGTGCGCGCGCCTCGGGTGCCTGCCTCGGGCTGTGGTCGCCCAGCAGCCGGACCGGCGGTCGCGCCGAGTCCGCGCGGATCGGCGGTCTCCTCCACGTTGAACACCGCGTCCACGGCGCTCAGCCGTCTTCCGGTGCCCGAGGTGGCGCCCTGAGGCTCCGACTCGGATTTCCGCGGGGTCGGCACCGTCGCGGAGAGTGCGCTGAGCGACTCGGCCCACCGGTTGATCGCGCGCAGCTGGCGCGTGTCCGGCTGGAAGCTCCATTCCGCAGGGGGCTTGAGACCGATGCCGGCACCGTGAGTGGCCGAGGAGTCGACGTCGAAGACACAGGTGACCTGCCAGAGACCGTCTTCCCGGCGCCAGGAGTCCCAGCTCAGAGTGCTCAGGTCCACGTCCATGGCGCGCAGCCGGACGTTCACCATGTTCTCGAGATCTGCGGGTTCATCGCCGAAGGCCAGGCGATGCGCCTCGGCGGCCGAGGCGGGTGCCACCTGAGTCGTACGGGCTCGTTGGGCGATGTAGGAGCGCTCTGCGTGGACCGGGCCGGCATACCGCTCGACATGCGCGGAGGTCAGTCCCGAGGCGGCCACCACCTGGTCCACGGTGGCTCCGGCGCGCAGCCGCGCCTGGATCTCACGGGGCGTCAGCGGACTTGTGGCGGGTCTGGGCTGAGAAGGCCGGACGGGAGGCCGGGTCACGGCGTGACGCAGGGCCTCATCGATCGGCAGCGAGAACTCCTGCCCTGAGTCGTCGGAGAGGATGAGCTGCGCCATGTTCTCCTCGTCATTGACCCCGACGATGCGCAGGTGCTGCATTTAGGCTTCCTCCGAAGAACGAGCTGGTAGCTATTGCGGCCACTGTATCGCGGGGCGGTTCAAAAACTCTCGGGGTGCTCAACCACTCCTGGAAGGATTGCTCAATCGGTCGGCCCGTGACATTCTTTGGTCCTCATCCGCACCTGCCAGCTGTGTTCCGAGCCCCTCCGTGTCAGCCCAGGGCTCAACGGTTGATCAGGATTTGGTCCTGTGATCCGGATGGGACACAATCTGTCCGACCAGAATTTCCCACGTGTTCTGCGGGCCGGGCATCAGCCTGGTCCGGCAGGGGGCCACGCCACAGGGAAATCGCGCTCAATCAGCTTCAACCCGAAGCCGGTCAACGAGCGCTTCGATCTCAAGAATTCGGAGTGTGGAGCACCTCTCATGGCAACCGATTACGACGCCCCGCGGAAGAACGACGACGAAACCAGTGAAGATTCCATCGAGGAGCTGAAGAACCGGAACACCTCGCGGCAGTCCTCAGTGGTGGACGAGGACGAGACCGAGGCCGCTGAAGGGTTCGAGCTCCCCGGCGCGGATCTCTCCGAGGAGGAGCTGCAGGTCCGCGTGCTGCCCGCCCAGTCGGATGAGTTCACCTGCTCATCCTGCTTCCTGGTGCGTCACCGCTCCCAGGTGGCTCGCGAGGAGAACGGCATGTTCTTCTGCAAGGACTGCGAGGGCTGAGCGCTCCGCAACACGTAAGACCTGGAGACCCTCAGCCGTCGACGGACTGAGGGCGCCTGGTCCTTTAGAACCACAGGTCACTAAAACCACAGGTCACTAAAACCACAGGTCACTCGAAACTGACGCCGTGCTCCTGCACGGGCTCTGCGGAGCCCAACGCGGAGAGCACGGCGTTCGGCTTTCTGGTGGAGAAGATCCAATACGGAGTGGCGTCCTTGGGGTCGATGATCTGCGCGGTGATGACCGGATCGATCCAGCCTCGGATGCACTGGTAGGAGCTCGCATCGAAGCCCGGTCCCAGCTGTTCCCGCGCAGCATCTCCGGTGTGCGCCACGATCCGTCCCAGATGCACCGTCTGGATCCGCGCCCGGCCCACCCGCAGCCACCCCGGAGTGACCTCCAGGGTCGGGGTGGTGATGACCAGCCCGAAGATCACCAGGCCGATGCCGATGAACACGGTCAGCACCCCGAAGGTGACGCTGATCGGGAAGAAGATCAACGAGATCGACGCGCCCAGCATGACCCCGGCGACCCACAGCCACCAGGCCGGCCACAGCTTCTCGGTATAGATCGGGGCGGCCTCCACGTCCGCGCGAGGGGAGGATGCTTCGCCGCTCTTGGCACTCTCGTCATTCATGGCACCATCGTCGCATGTCCGGCTGGGGAATCGTCGGGAACGCGACGGTACACTCAAGGCTGTGAATCGCATCTCAGTACCACTCAAGCAGCTTGACCCCGGCCTCGACCCTCCGCGCTACGCCCATCCCGGTGACGCAGGAGCGGATCTGCTGACCGCCGAGGACTTCACCCTCGAACCGGGGGAGCGCCGGCTGGTCCCCACCGGGATCGCATTGGCGCTGCCCCAGGGCTGGGTGGGCCTGGTGCATCCGCGCAGCGGGCTCGCCGTGCGCCACGGAATCACGGTGGTCAATGCCCCAGGGACCGTGGACGCTGGGTATCGTGGAGAGATCAAGGTGTGCCTGCTCAACACGGACCGCAGTGAGACGGTCCACTTCGCCCGTGGGGATCGGATCGCTCAGCTGCTTCTGCAGAAGGTGGAGCAGGCCGAGTTCACCCTGGTGGACGATCTCGAGACCAGCGATCGCGGCGCGGGCGGCTTCGGCTCCACCGGGCGATAGCAACAGCGCAGAACCGACCAGGAGGACAGGCATGCTCTTCGGCAAGAAGAAGACCCCAGCGACGCAGGCACACGAGACAGACGCTGCCCCGGCACGGACATCACCGGCCCAGACCTCGCCAGCAGAGGCGCCAGCAGCGGAACCCGCCCAGACAGAACCGGCCGCCGACGCCGCCGCCACCGACGCCGCCGCCGACGCCGCACCCGCCGACCCCGTACCCGCTGATCCTGCAACCGCCGCCGCCTCGGTGCCGGCCTCCTCGGCGCCCGTCACCTCCGTGGCGCAGCCGGTCACCGAGGCCACCCCGCTGGCTGTGCCCCGGGACTCCCGTGAGCTGGAGTCCAAGAAGGGCTACCTGGACTTCGGCGCGCTGCTGATCCCCGCGGCGAAGAACCAGCAGGTCCGGCTGGACATCGACCAGAAGACCAAGCGCGTCGTCGCGCTGACCATCATGGTCGATCAGGCGAGCATCCAGGTCCAGCCGTTCTCCGCCCCCAAGTCAGGGGGCACCTGGGGTGAGGTGCTGGATCAGATCGAGGAATCGGTGATCAAGCAGAGCGGCAAGGTCAAGCGGGTCGACGGTCGTTTCGGCAAGGAGCTTGCGGCACGCGTGCCCACCGTCCTGCAGGATGGCCGCAAGGGCTGGCGCGTGGCCCGCTTCATCGGCTTCGAGGGTCCCCGCTGGTTCCTGCGCGGAGTGGTCGGCGGTCGCGGCGCCATCGACGCCTCGGCGGCCCGCGCGGTGGAGGACCTGTTCGCCAAGATCGTCGTGGTCCGCGGCGATGACCCGCTGCCTCCGCGCGAGCTGCTGCGGCTGCAGCCTCCCGAGGGGGCCAAGCGCGTGGTGGTCCCCCGCAATCGAGCGCAGCGCCGCGATGATTCCCCCGGCCCCAACCCCGCCGCGGCTCCGGTGAGCGATGTCCGCTGACCCAGCCCAGCCACGCCCAGAGCAGGACCCGAAGCAGGACCCCGTTCAAGGCTCCCTCCAAGATCCGGTGCAGGGCCCGCCGGCGGACTCCGGGCCCCATGCCGCGGCGCAGTTCTCCACCGCGGCCGGCTCGCGGGTGCGCACGGGCGAGGACGGTTCGATCGATGTGCTGGCCTCGGTGGGAGGTGTGCGCGGGCTCGTGGAGTCCTCGCTGCCCGCCGCCGCGTTCCTGATCGCCTTCCTGGTGACCGAGGACCTGATGACCGCGCTCATCATCTCGGTGGCGATCGGCGTCGGATTCGCAGTGCTGCGGCTGGTCCAGAAGGGCTCCCTGGTGCAGTCCCTGGCGGGACTCGCCGGCATCCTGATCTGCGCCCTGGTCGCCTACCGGACCGGTGACGCTCGCGACTTCTACGCCTGGGGCTTTTTGATCAACGCCGGCTATCTGCTGGCGTTCCTGGTCTCGATCCTGGTCAAGTGGCCGTTCCTCGGCCTGCTCTTCGGCATCGTGCGCGGGGAAGGTCTGGACTGGCGCCGGGATCCGGTGCGCCGTCGTCGATATTCCCTGGCCACCTGGCTGCTGCTCGCCGTGCCGGCGCTTCGCCTGATCATTCAGGTGCCGCTCTACCTGGCCGACGACGTGGCCGGGCTGGGCACCGCCCGCCTGGTCATGGGGATCCCGCTCTACGCGCTGGCCCTGTGGGTGGGCTGGTTGATCTCACGACCCGCCCAGAGCCCGCTCGAGCTGTCACCAGAGAAGCCTGCCGCTGAGCCCGACCACGACGAGAGAGGGTGATTCTGCGATGACGCAGACCCTGACGCTGGACATCGGCCCGATGGCCCACGGTGGCCACTGCGTGGCCCGCCACGAGGGTCGTGTCGTCTTCGTGCGCCACGCCATCCCCGGGGAGACCGTGCGGGCCCGGGTCACCGAGGGAGAGCCCGGTGCGAAATACTGGCGGGCCGACGTCGTCGAGGTGCTCAACGCCTCGGACTACCGGCGCCGACACATCTGGAAGCTCGCCGATTCGCTGCGCGCCCATGAGAATGACCGGCTTCCGGTGGGCGGCGCGGAGTTCGGCCACATCACCGACCAGCACCAGCGTCGACTCAAGGGTCAGGTCTTCCGCGACACCATGCAGCGGATCGGCGGATTCTCGATCCACGATCAGCGGCTGCCGCTGGCCTCCGGGGACGGGGAGGTCCACGTCCACGATGTGCTCTCCGACGGGCCGTATCACGGGCTGCACTGGCGGACCCGGGCGAGCTTCGCCGTCGGGGCAGAGGGTGCCCTGAGCATGAAGCCGCACCGCAGCAACGAACTCATCGAACTGCGCGGGATGCCGCTGGCGGTGTCATCGATCCACGAGAGCGGCATCTTCGGCTACAGCTTCAAGGGCGCCGAACGGGTGGACGCGGTGGCCGCCGGCGCCGGCGCCGAGGTCACGCTCGTGGTGCACACCCGGGCCGGGCTGCCGGCGCCCGAGCAGGAGGCGCTCACCGAGCGGCTGCTGCAGCTGCACCAGCGTGCGCCCGAGGTCGGCAATATCGTTCTGGCCACCTCGCAGCCGGAACCGGCCCCGAGTCGTGGTCGTGGGGGCGCCCGCGGCGCCGCAAGACAGGGCCGCACCCAGCGTTCCGGTCCGGGCTCGCGCGGCGCGAACCAGTCCGCGCCGCGTCCGGAGCGGATCAGCTACACCGTGCTCGCCGGCTCCCGCACCATCACCGAACCGCTCCCGCTGCCGGCGCTCACCGGAGCAGGCGCCGACGCGGCTGCGCCGAGGCTCACCACGGTGGAGGTCCAGCCCGAGGACTTCTGGCAGATCCACCGCAATGCTCCCTCCTGCCTCATCGAGGCGGTCAACACGATGACCCAGGTGCCCCCGGGCGCCTCGGTGGCGGACCTCTACGCCGGTGCGGGTCTCTTCACCGCCTGGGCCGCCCAGCTCGCGGGTGCCGAGGGATCGGTGCTCAGCGTCGAGGGCGCGCCCGGCTCCAGCGCCAGCGCGGCACAGCTCTTCGCGGACACCCCTCAGGTGGAGGTGCTTCAGGCCCCGGTGGAGGCGGTCCTCGACCGGCTCACCCGGCGCGATCTGATCCTGCTGGATCCCCCGCGCACCGGAGCGGGGGAGCGCGTGATCGCCGGGATCGACGCCGCCGCGGCGCGCGAGGTCCTCTACGTCTCCTGCGAGCCCTCCTCCTTCGCCCGGGACGCGAAGTCGCTGCTGAGCCGGGGCTGGGAGCTCGCGGACCTGAAGGTCTTCGACCTCTATCCCAACACCCACCACATGGAATCAGTGGCGTTGTTCCGCGCACCGCGTCGCAGGTGAACGGCGCGCCAGAGGCCCTATGACGGGCGTCTGAAGAAATCTGAAAGAGTAGACTGAACATCGATCCATCGGCCCCGCTTTTCCTCTGCGCGGGCTGGCACGACTGGCAACTAACAAGGAGTCCCGAGTGAATAATGCGGACAGCTATGGGGCCAAAGGCGTCCTCAACGTCGACGGCACCGACTACGAAATCTTCCGACTCAACGCTGTGGAGGGATACGACACCCTGCCCTACAGCCTGAAGGTCCTGCTCGAGAATCTCCTGCGCACCGAAGATGGTGCCAACGTCACCGCCGATCACATCAAGGCGCTGGCGCAGTGGGACGAGAACGCGCAGCCCGACACCGAGATCCAGTTCACCCCCGCCCGAGTCCTGATGCAGGACTTCACCGGTGTGCCCTGCGTGGTGGACCTGGCGACCATGCGTGAGGCAGTCAAGGAGCTCGGCGGCAAGCCCGAGCAGATCAACCCGCTGGCTCCCGCCGAGATGGTGATCGATCACTCCGTCCAGATCGACTCCTTCGGCAACGCCGACGCCATGGAACGCAACATGGACATGGAGTACCAGCGCAACGGCGAGCGTTACCAGTTCCTGCGCTGGGGCCAGACCGCGTTCGACGACTTCAAGGTCGTCCCCCCGGGCATGGGCATCGTGCACCAGGTCAACATCGAGAACCTGGCCCGCACCGTGATGACCCGCGAGGTCGAGGGCACCCTGCGCGCCTACCCCGACACCTGTGTCGGCACCGACTCGCACACCACCATGGAGAACGGCCTGGGCGTGCTCGGCTGGGGCGTGGGCGGCATCGAGGCCGAGGCAGCGATGCTCGGCCAGCCGATCTCCATGCTGATCCCGCGCGTGGTCGGCTTCAAGCTCAGCGGGTCCATCCCCGCCGGCGCCACCGCCACAGACGTGGTGCTCACCATCACCCAGATGCTGCGCCAGCACGGTGTGGTGGGCAAGTTCGTGGAGTTCTACGGCGAAGGTGTGGCGGCAGTGCCGCTGGCCAACCGCGCCACCATCGGCAACATGTCCCCGGAGTTCGGCTCCACCGCGGCGATGTTCCCGATCGACGAGGTCACCATGGGCTACCTGCGGCTGACCGGACGCACCGAGGAGCAGCTGAAGCTGGTCGAGGCCTACGCCAAGGAACAGGGCATGTGGCACGACCCCTCCCGGGAGCTGCGCTTCTCGGAGTTCCTCGAGCTGGATCTCTCCACCGTGGTCCCCTCCATCGCCGGGCCGAAGCGCCCGCAGGACCGGATCGAGCTCACCGACGCCAAGGAGCAGTTCCGCAAGGACATCCACAACTACGCCAAGGACGGCTCGGTCACCAACGGAGTCGTCGACGACGCCTCCGAGGAGTCCTTCCCGGCCTCCGACGCGCCCTCCCACGATGCCACCGATGAGCAGACCGCGGCCGACAAGCCCCGCGACACCTCCGGTGCCCCGGTGGAGGGACGGCCCTCGAATCCGACCCCGGTCACCATGCCCGACGGTCGCGAGTTCCACCTCGACCACGGCGCGGTCTCGATCGCCTCGATCACCTCCTGCACCAACACCTCGAACCCGAACGTCATGATGGCCGCCGGTGTGCTGGCCCGCAACGCCTCCGAGAAGGGCCTGACCAGCAAGCCCTGGGTCAAGACCTCGCTGGCGCCGGGCTCCAAGGTGGTCACCGACTACTACGAGAAGTCGGGCCTGACCGAATACCTGGAGAAGATCGGCTTCTACCTGGTCGGCTACGGCTGCACCACCTGCATCGGCAACTCCGGTCCGCTGGAGGAGGAGATCTCACAGAAGATCCAGGAGCAGGACCTCGCCGTGACCTCGGTGCTCTCGGGCAACCGCAACTTCGAGGGCCGGATCAACCCGGACGTGAAGATGAACTACCTGGCCTCCCCGCCGCTGGTGGTCGCCTACGCCCTGGCCGGTTCCATGGACTTCGACTTCGAGAACGAGCCGCTGGGCCACGATGAGTCCGGCAAGGCGATCTTCCTTGGAGACATCTGGCCGGACCCGGTGGAGGTCCAGGAGATCATCGACGCGTCCATCGACACCGAGATGTTCACCTCCAAGTACGCCACCGTCTTCGACGGCGATCACCGCTGGCAGGAGCTGGAGACCCCTGAGGGCTCCACCTTCGCCTGGGACGAGGACTCCACCTACGTGCGGAAGCCCCCGTACTTCGAGGGCATGAAGCTCGAGCCTTCGGCGGTCACCGACATCGAGGGCGCCCGGGTGCTGCTGAAGCTGGGCGACTCGGTCACCACCGACCACATCTCCCCGGCGGGCTCCTTCAAGTCCGACACCCCGGCCGGTCGCTACCTGCTGGAGAACGGCGTGGCCCGGAAGGACTTCAACTCCTACGGCTCCCGGCGCGGCAACCACGAGGTCATGATCCGCGGCACCTTCGCGAACATCCGGATCAAGAACGAGCTGCTCGACGGCGTGGAGGGCGGTTACACCCGCGACTTCACCCAGGAGGGCGGTCCGCAGGCCGCGGTCTACGACGCGGCGGTCAACTACCAGGCGGCCGGCACACCGCTGGTGGTCCTCGGCGGCAAGGAATACGGCTCCGGGTCCTCGCGTGACTGGGCGGCCAAGGGCACCAGCCTGCTGGGCGTCCGGGCGGTCATCACGCAGTCCTTCGAGCGGATCCACCGCTCCAACCTGATCGGGATGGGCGTGCTGCCCCTGCAGTTCCCCGAGGGCGAGTCCGCCGACACGCTCGGCCTGACGGGCCTGGAGACCTTCTCCATCTCGGGAGTGACCGAGCTGAACAACGGCACCACCCCGAAGACGCTGAAGGTCACTGCCGTGAAGGAGGACGGCGCAGAGGTCAGCTTCGACGCCGTGCTGCGCATCGACACCCCCGGCGAGGCCGACTACTACCGCAACGGCGGCATCCTGCAGTACGTGCTGCGTCAGCTGGTGAAGAAGTAAACAGCCTGATCCCAGACCGCCGAGCGGCTGCGATCGGTGAATAGCAGGAGGGGCGCTTCGATCTTCGGATCGGGCGCCCCTCCTTCGTTCTGCGGCACATGTCTTCAAACGTGTCAGGGCCCCGTCAAAGTCCGCCCGCGCAGGCCGTGACAGGTAGACTGCGGCAATGAGTATTCTGCAGACAATCACGTCTCCGCAGGAGCTGTCCAAGCTCAGCGAAGAGCAGATGGAGCGGCTGTCGGCGGAGATCCGGCAGTTCCTCATCGCCAACGTCTCCAAGACCGGCGGTCATATGGGGCCCAACCTCGGGGTGGTGGAGCTGACCCTGGCGATCCACCGGGTCTTCGACTCCCCGCGGGACTCCATCATCTTCGACACCGGCCACCAGTCCTATGTGCACAAGCTGGTCACCGGGCGTCAGGACTTCTCCACGCTGCGCCAGACCGGCGGCATCGCCGGATACCCGGATCGGGCCGAATCGGTGCACGACATCGTGGAATCCTCCCACGCCTCCTCCTCGCTCTCCTGGGCGGACGGCATCTCCAAGGCCCGTGTGCTCGCCGGGGAATCCGACCGCTGTGTGATCCCGGTGATCGGCGACGGCGCGCTCACCGGCGGCATGGCCTGGGAGGCGCTGAACAACATCGCCGCCGACAAGGACCGCCGCGTGATCATCGTGGTCAACGACAACGGCCGCTCCTACGCGCCCACCGTCGGGGGACTCGCCGAGCAGCTGGGGCGGCTGCGGCGGAACTTCCTGGACAAGGTCCGCACCCACCGCACCTACGAGCGCGTCATGGACGGCACCAAGCAGAAGCTGCAGAACGGCGGACCGATGGGCCAGATGGTCTACCGCAGCCTGCACGCCGCGAAGAAGGGCGCCAAGGACTTCTGGGCACCCCAGGGACTCTTCGAGGACCTCGGCATGAAGTACATCGGGCCGGTGGACGGCCACGACCAGCGCGCCCTGGAAGAAGCGCTCACCGACGCCAAGAACTACGGCGGACCGGTGATCGTGCATGCACTCACCGAGAAGGGCAAGGGATACGCCCCCGCCCGTGCCGATGAGAACGACCAGTTCCACGCCGTGGGCGTCATCGACCCGGAGACCGGGGAACCGGTGCACCGCGGCGGCGCCCGCTCCTGGACCTCGGTGTTCGAGGAGGAGATCACCGCCATCGCCGATGAGCGCGAGGACATCGTTGCGCTCACCGGGGCGATGATGATCCCGGTGGGGCTGCGCAGCTTCGCGCAGAAGCACCCGGAGCGAGTCTTCGACGTCGGCATCGCCGAACAGCACGCGCTCACCTCCGCCGCCGGTCTCGCCTACGGCGGCCTGCACCCGGTGGTGGCGATCTACGCGACCTTCCTCAACCGGGCCTTCGACCAGCTGCTGATGGATGTCGCGCTGCACCGCGCCGGGGTCACCGTGGTCCTGGACCGGGCCGGCGTCACCGGACCCGACGGCCCCAGCCACCACGGCATGTGGGACCTCTCGCTGCTGCAGATCGTCCCGGGGCTGCGGATCGCGGCCCCACGAGACTCCACCCGGCTGCGCGAGGAGCTGCGCGAGGCCGTGGCCGTGGACGACGCCCCGACCGTGCTGCGCTTCTCCAAGGGCTCGGTCAACGGTGAGATCGACGCGCTCGAACGCCTCGAGGACGGCGTGGACGTGCTCTGGAGCTCCGCCGCGACCTCCAAGACGCCGAAGCCCTACGCGCATGACGTGCTGATCGTCTCCGTGGGCACCATGGCCGAGCTCTCGCTCGACGTCGCGCAGCGGCTCGCGGATCAGGGGATCAGCGCCACCGTGGTGGACCCGCGCTGGGTGCTCCCGGTGCCGGACTCGGTGATCTCCCTGGCCGCGCGGCACCGTACCGTCATCTGCATCGAGGACGGCGTCAAGGCCGGCGGCGTCGGCTCACGCATCCGGCAGAGCATGCGCGAGGCCGGTGTGGACACCGGCCTCAACGAGGTGGGACTCCCGGTGGAGTTTCTCGCCCACGGCACCCGCGGCGAGGTCCTCGAACGTGTGGGCCTCACCGCCCAGAAGATCACCCAGGACGCCGTCGGACAGGTGCTCGGCACCAAGGTGCCCTACGCCCGTCCTTTGCCCGGTGAACCGGCTCCCACCGGCCAGATCCCCAGTCTCCGTACCCGAAAGGTCTGACATTGATCACTCTCTACCGCCGCGACGAGCAGGCCTGGCACTACCGTGAAGCCTGGTACGACGAAGCAACCGGAGAGTTTGTGATCCACCACGGGGCGCTGGGCGCCAACGGCAAGCTCACCTCCGAGAAGGTCAGCGCACCCGAGGCCGAGCAGCTGCTCGAGAGCTTCACCGCCCAGTGCCGGGAAGACGGCTTCGCCGAACCCGCCCCCGAGGACCAGATCGAGCTGCGCCTGCTCTACCCGCTCAAGGGAGAGCAGCCCAGCGCCTCGGAGCAGCGCAACATCGGCGCGGTGCACCGCGAGGTGCTCGCCACCCTGGCCTGGCGCGGCCTGGGCCTGCTCAGTGACCCGGTGATCGAACCGCACCACGGCGGCCACGCCTCGGTGATGCGGATCCAGACCCTGCACCAGGGCAAGGCCCGCGAGGCGGTCAAGGCCGCGATCCGCGCCGGAGACGTCCCGGCCTCAAAGATCGAGCTGCGCGTCGGCTGAGCCCTGCTCAGACCTGGACCCGGATGGACTCTCCGTCGATCTCGGCGGGGTAGCGGGTCAGCGGCTGCCGTGCCGGCCCGCCCTCGGCGGCGCCGGTCTCCAGGTTGAAGATCGAGCCGTGGCAGGGGCAGGCAAAGCGTTCCGGCTCGGTGCCCACCGCGCATCCCTGGTGGGTGCACACCGCAGAGAACGCGTGGACCGTGGTCTCGTCGCTGCGGTGCAGCAGCAGCTGGGTCTCGCCGACCTCGGCGGTGCTGCTCGTCCCCACCTGAAGCTCGGCAAGCGCCATGACCTCGGTCCAGGTGCCGCCCTCGGCGACGCTCGGCGCCGCGGGATCTGGCGCCTGATCCGCGCCACAGGCGCTCAGCAGCGCCGCAGAGCCCGCGGTCAGGGCCGAGGCGCGCAGGAAACGACGGCGATCACAGCAGGGCGAAGTCATGGTGCCAAGTCTATGAGGAATCGGACCCGGGCCGGGCCCTGGGTCAGCCCCCTGTGCGGGGACTGACCCAGGGCCTGAGCCCGGAGCCGGGCCTGAGCCCGGAGGCCGGCGGGGGATCAGTCCCGGGTGTTGAACGCCCGGCCGTTGACCCGTTCGCTGGCGCCCACCTGGTCCAGGTAGGGAGTGATCCCACCGCGGTGCAGCGGCCAGCCGGCGCCCAGGATCATGCAGAGGTCCACGTCCTGACGGGAGGCGACGACGCCCTCCTCGAGCATCATCCCGATCTCCTCGGCCAGTGCATCTTCCACGGTGCGCAGCAGCTGCTCCGAGCTGCGCGCGGAGCTTCCGAAGCTCATCAGCGCGAGGGTGCTGTCCTTGATGAAGGGCCGGCCGGCGTCGTCGGTGCTCCAGATCTCGGTGACTCCCGCGTCGATGAGATGCTGCAGGTTGGCCGAGACGTGGAAGCGATCCCCGAAGCTGGTGTGCAGCGATTCGGTGACGTGCTGGGCTACCGGGATGCCCACCATCGCCAGCAGGGTGAACGGGCTCATCGGCAGCCCGATTGGTTTCAGCGCGGCGTCCGCGGTGGCGGCATCGGTGCCCTCGTCGAAGGCTCGCTGCACCTCGCTCATCAGCCGCAGCAGCACCCGGTTGACCACGAATGCGGTGGAGTCGCTGGTCAGCACCGGGGTCTTGCGCAGCCCCGCGGCGAGGGCGAAGGCCGTGGCGATCGGCTCATCGGCGGTCTGCGGGGCCCGGGCGATCTCGATCAGCGGCATGGCGGCCACCGGGTTGAAGAAGTGGAAGCCGATCACCCGCTCCGGGTGCTGCAGGTCAGCGGCCATCTCGGTGACCGAGAGCGAGGAGGTGTTGGTCGCCAATATGGTCTCGGCCGGCACGATCGCCTCCAGCTCGGCGAAGACCTGCTTCTTGACACCGATCTCCTCGAACACCGCCTCGATGACGAAGTCGGCGTCGGCGTAGACGGACTTGTCCGTGGAGCCGGTGATCAGCCCGCGCAGCCCTGCGGCCTGCTCCTGGGTGAGCCGGCCCCGGCTCGCCTGCTTCTCGAGCTGGGCCGCGATATGGGCCAGCCCCTTGTCCACCCGGGACTGATCGATGTCGGTGAGCACCACCGGGACCTGCAGCTGGGCCGCGAAGACCATGGCCAGCTGCGACGCCATGAGTCCGGCCCCCACGACGCCGACCTTGGTCACGCTGCGCGGCGCGACCTCGGGCACCCCGGCCGGACGCTTGGCGCGCTTCTGGAGCAGGTTCAGGAAGGCGTAGACGGTGTTGCGGAACTCATCGGTGAGCATCAGATCGCCCAGCGCCTCGCACTCGGCGGCCCGGCTCTGCTCCCGTGTGCGCTCGGGCACCTGGATGAACAGGTCCAGTGCGCGGCGCGGAGCCGGCGCGGAGGGGCCCAGCTTGGTGGCCACGGTGCGCTCGGCCGCGTCGACGGCGCGGGCCCAGGCTTCGGCGGAGAAGTCGTGGTTGCGGTGCGCGGTGAGCTGCTGTGCGGTGGCGGGGTCGCCGCTGATGATCCGTGCGGCATAGTCGAGGCTCTGCGCCTCGAAGTCCTCTGCCTCGAAGAGCGCATCGGCGATGCCCAGAGCGTGGACCTTGTCCCCGGTGAGCGTGCGGTTGTTGTTCAACGCGTTGCTGAAGATGACCTCCGCGGCGGCCTCGGGGCCGATCAGCCGGGGGAGACGGTAGATCCCGCCCCAGCCTGGCACCAGGCCCAAGAACGCCTCGGGCAGGCCGATGCCCTTGGCCGCGGTGGAGACCGTGCGATGCTGCGCGGCCAGCGCGATCTCGAGTCCACCGCCCAGCGCGGTCCCGTTGATGAACGCGAAGCTGGGCACCGGGAAGTCCTCCAGGAGCCGGTAGGCGTGATGGCCCAGATCAGCCATCGCGGTGGAGTGGTCCCGAGACTCCACGCGTTCGGCGGCACCCAGGTCGGCTCCGGCGGCGAGCACCCCGGGCTTGCCGATCACCGCGATGCCGGCGATCTCTCCGGCCCGAGCTCGCGGCAGCTGTGCGGCGAGGACCTCACCGAACTGGATCAGGCTGCTCGGGCCCAGGGTGGAGGGGCGTTTCGGGTGGTCGTTGTCCAGACGGATCAGCACCAGCGTTCCGGCGCCTTCGGGCAGGGCGACGTCCTCGGCGCGGGAGTGGGTGATCACCTCATCGCTGAAGGCCTCCGCGAGGTCTGCGAAGCGGGAGAATTCCAGCGCCGCTGCGGGGATCTCGGCCGGTGCCTCGGGTGGGTGCGCTGATGTCATGTGTTGCCTCCGTGACGTGGGTCGGCGCGGGGCAACCGCGCCTCGGGGTGAGTCTCAGCTCACATCCTACCCATGAGTAACCAACGGGGAAACCCACGCCGCGGCGTTCAGAAGCTCTCCAGCGGCTCCGGGTCCAGCAGGGCCACCGTGACGATGGCGGCGCACTGCTCGATCTGCCAGGGCCTGGCGCCGAGTTCGGCCAGCGCGGCGCTGACGCCGTCGAGGTCCAGGACCTTCGGCGGGGTCCAGCAGAGCTGCTTGAGCACCGCGGGGGTCAGCAGGGTCTCGGGCATGAGGTCGAGCTCCTCGGCGCGGTGGTTCAACCAGTCCCGGGCGGTGCGGTAGCGCCGGAAGGCCAGCGGGTTGCGGTCCTTCCAGGTTCGCGGCGGCGGCGGGCCGGCGGCACGGCGCTTGGACTCCGGGGCCTCGGGGTTCTTGGTCCCGGATTCGATGGCGCGCAGCCATTTGGGCGCCTCGCGCTTGGCCGCCCTGCCGTAGAAGCCCTTGATCGAGAGCAGCTGGGGCACGGTGCGCGGCACCGCGTCGGCCGCGGCGACCAGCGCGGAGTCGGGCAGGATATGTCCGGGGGCGATGTCCTTGGACTCGGCCATGTTCTCCCGGGCGGCCCAGAGCTCGCGCAGCACCGAGAGCTTGCGCGGGGACTTCAGCCGGTTGACCCCGGTGGCCTTGCGCCAGCGTTCGCTGCGCGGGACCGTGACCGGCCGGTGGGTGCGCAGGTGTTCGAACTCCTGCTCGGCCCAGTCCAGCTTGTCCTGCTCGTCCAGCAGCTCGGTGAGGCTCGCGCGCAGCGGGATCAGCAGCTCCACGTCGAGGGCGGCGTAGCGCAGCCAGTCCTGCGGCAGCGGACGTCGCGACCAGTCTGCCGCCGAGTGTTCCTTGGCCAGGCGGACGCCGAGCAGTGATTCCACCACGGCGCCGAGGCTGACCCTTGGCAGTCCGCCCAGCCGGGCGGCGAGCTCTGTGTCGAAGAGGCTGTGCGGGTGCATGCCCAGCTCGGCGAGGCAGGGGAGGTCCTGGGTGGCGGCATGCAGGATCCACTCCACGCCGTCGAGGGCCTCCTGCACCGGGGCCAGGGTGGTGAACGGTTCCGGGTCGATCAGCCAGAGCCCGGAGCCTTCGCGTTTGAGCTGCACCAGGAAGGCGCGCTGGCCGTAGCGGAAGCCCGAGGCGCGTTCGGCGTCCACCGCGACCGGGCCGGTGCCGGCGGCCAGCGCATCGGCGCAGCGCTGCAGGCCTCGGTCGGTGTCGATGACGAAGGGGACCCCGTCCTCGGGCTCGGTCAGCAGCGGCGGCGGCCCCTCGTCGGGGGACTCCATCGAGGTCTCCGGCACTGCGTCAGTTCCTCCTGATATGTGGCAGGGCGATCACTCCATCGGGCAGCGGCGGCAGTCCCGCGAAGGAACAGACCATATCGGCCCACGCCTGCAGGTGGGACCCGAACCCGTGTCCGGTGGGGCTCCACGAGGCGCGGAGCTCAACATCGTTGCTCGGCAGCCGGTTCTCCATGCTGCCGAAGCTCTCGGAGAGGATCCGGGTGGCCGTGCCGCCCGCATGACTGTACTCCACCCCGTGCTGGGCCAGGGAATCGCAGAGCCAGGTCCAGGCCACGGAGGCCAGCAGCGGATCGTTGCCCATCTCGGCGTCGAGTTCGGCGCGGATATAGATCACCACCCGGAAGGTCCCGCCCCAGGCCTGCTGGCCTGCCGGGTCATGGAGCAGGATGAAGCGACCGGTGGCCAGCACCTCGGTGTCCTCGGGCTGCGGGCGCAGCCGGGTGACCGGGTGGGAGCTCAGTGCGACGCCGCCGTCGGAATGGACCTCGGCGCGCAGCGCCACGGCGAAGGGCGCCAGCCTGGAGGGCGCCGGAACCTCTTGGACCAGCGCCTCCAGGCGCGGTGAGGCGTGGCGCAGACTGCCCAGTGCTCGCAGGAATGCCTCCGGCAGACCCTCGATGCCGGTGGCACCATGGGGCGGCTGGGGGGAGCCACCGGCTGCGCTCTGCTGGTCGGGTCCTCCGATAGGACCGAAAGCTGTCACGCCCCCAGATTAGGAACAACCATCAGCCTGCCGTGCTAGGCGCGCCGCGCACACTCCACCAGTGCCTCGATCTGCGCGTCGGTGGTCTGGAAGGAGCACATGATCCGCAGCACCGGGTCACCGCTGGCCGCGGTGTCCCAGACGTGGATCAGGTATCGCTCACGCAGCGCCTCGGCCACCCGGACCGGCACCTCCGGGAAGGTGGCGTTGACCTCGGTGGGCCGTGACAGCGTGACCCCCGGCACCTGGGCCAGCGCCTCGTCGAGCTTTGCGGCCTGTGCATTGGCGTGGGTCGCGTTGCGCCGCCAGAGGTCGGTGCCGAAGAGCTCCAGCAGCTGCGCCGAGACGAAGCGCTGCTTGCTGGCCAGCTGCATCGAGAACTTCTGGATGAAATCGGTGCCCGCCACCCGGTCCGGGTCGATCACCACCACGGCCTCGGCCGCCATGGCGCCGTTCTTGGTCCCGCCGAGGCTGAGCACATCCACCCCGGCCGCGGTGGTGATCTCGGCCAGCGAGCATCCCAGGGCGGCGGCGGCATTGGAGATCCGGGCACCGTCGAGGTGGACCCCGAGGCCCTGGGCGTGGGCCGCCTCGGCGACCGCGGCGATCTCCTGCGCGGTGTAGACCGTGCCGAGCTCGGTGGACTGGGTCAGCGTGACGGCCAGCGGCTGCGCGGCGTGGACGAAGCCCAGAGCCTTGGCCTCTGCGGAGATGTCGGCCGGTGTGAGCTTCCCGGTCGTCGTCGGGCGGGGCAGCAGCTTGAGCGCGCCGAGGCGCTCCGGTGCGGCGCCCTCGTCGTTGTTCACGTGGGCCTGCGCGGAGCAGATCGCGGCGCCCCAGCGGGGCAGCAGCGCCTGCAGCGCCACCACGTTGGCTCCGGTGCCGTTGAAGACCGGCAGGATCTCCGCGCGCGCCCCGAAGGTCTCCTTGATCACCTCGCGCAGCTGCGCGGTCACCGGGTCGGCGCCGTAGGGCAGCGCCGCGTCCTCGTTGACCCGGCTCAGCGCCTGCAGGATCTCAGGGGAGACCCCGGCGACGTTGTCCGAGGCGAAGGAGGCATCCAGCAGCCGCGGCTGCGTCTCGGTGGCCGTCACCGCTCAGCTCTCGGTGGCTTCGGTGAAGTCCATCGAGATGGAGTTGATGCAGTAGCGCTGGTCGGTGGGGGTGTCGAAGCCCTCACCGGTGAAGAGATGTCCGAGGTGGGAGTCGCAGGAGCCGCAGCGCACCTCGGTGCGCTCCATGCCCATGGAGGTGTCGCTGAGGTACCGGATGTTCGCGTCGGCGGCGGGCTCGAAGAAGCTGGGCCAGCCGCAGCGCGAGTCGAACTTCTCGGTGGAGGCGAACAGCGCCGCCCCGCAGGCTCGGCAGGAGTAGGTTCCCGCCGCCTTGTTGTCCCAGTACTCCCCGGTATAGGCGCGTTCGGTGCCGCCCTGACGCAGCACCTGGAACTCCTCCGGGCTGAGCTTCTCGCGCCACTGATCGGCGCTGGTTCCGGTGTTCTGGTTCTCACTCATGCCTCTATCTCATCACGTTCCGCGCGCCCGCGTAAGCTGAGCCGCATGACGTCACGGTTGAATGAACCCGGTGCTGCAGCGACTCAGGCGAAGGCGCTGGTCCCACGGGCGGCACGCGCCGCGACCAGTCGGATTCGGCGCGGGGCGGTGGGGCACACCCCGAAGCGCCTCCCGGAGCGCACGCCGGCGCACAGCCGGGCGCACACCCCATGGATCCGCGCCACGACCCTGGGGGTGGGCACCGGGCTCGCAGCCGGGATGACCCTGGCCGCCGCGGCCTCCGGGCTCGCCGGGTATTTCGCCCGCGCCGTGGTCACCCCGGTGCGCGAGCGTGCCGAGGACCTCCAGATCCTCGCGGTCACCCGCGGTCCCGAGGGCGATGAGGTGATTCTGCCGATCACCGCGGAGACCGTGGTGGAGGGCACCTACGGATTGTTCTTCCACGGCGGGCGCTCCCTGGCCCGGATCGGGCCGATCATCGCGCTGGAGCCCAAGGGCGGGACGGTGACCCGCCCGGTGCAGAAGGTCTACGGCGGTGACCTGCGCACCGCGGTGCGCGGCTGGTGGACCTCGGTGGTCTACCTGAACCCGGCCGACGCCGGCTTCGCCAGCGAGGAGGTGGTCATCACGCTGCCCGGCGGGCCCTCACCGGCCTGGCACGTGGCGCCGCAGCCGAACCCCGCCGGCCTGCCCGCAGATCATCAGGGCCCGCTGACCGGGCGCAACGTCTGGGCCATCGGGGTCCACGGCCGGGGCAGCAACCGCACCGAGGGCATCCGGGCGCTGGCGGCCACCTCGGCACTGGGAGCCGAGACGCTGCTGATCTCCTACCGCAACGACGGCGAGGCCCCGGCCGCCGCCGACGGTCGCTACGGCCTGGGAGTCACCGAATGGGAGGACGTGGAGGCCGCCATCGAGTTCGCGCTGGAGCGCGGGGCGCAGGACATCCTGCTCTTCGGCTGGTCCATGGGTGGGGCGATCAGCCTGCAGACCGCCGACCGGTCCCGCTACGCCGCCTATATCCGCGGCCTGGTGCTCACCGGCCCGGTGATCGACTGGATGGACGTGTTGGCCCACCAGGCCAAGGCCAACCGGATCCCCGACGTGGTGGGCCGGATGGGCCAGTGGTTCATCTCCAACCCGGGCGGCCGTCGGGTCACCGGGCTCGCCGCCCCGGTGGACCTGCAGGCGATGAACTGGATCGACCGGGCCGATCAGCTGCGCGACCACGTGCTGATCATGCACAGCGTCGATGACAACATCGTGCCCTACGGGCCCTCCCGGGATCTCGCCCGGAAGAACCCGAAGGTCACCTATGTCTCCTTCGCCCAGGCACGCCACGTCAAGGAGTGGAACCACGATCCGCAGCGCTGGGACGAGACGGTCATCGACTGGGTCACCGACCTGTTCAGCCGGGCTGCCCCGGGGCAGACCCGGCCTGGTGAACCCGGATATTCCGCTTGATCCGGCCCAGCATCGCGGTCATCCCGCGCAGCCGCAGCGGTGTGATCGCCTTGGACAGGCCCAGGCGCTCCGAGAGGTCCTCCGGCACCGCGAGGATCTCCTCGAAGCGCAGACCGCTGAGGCCCTCATGCAGGATCGCCGCGAAGCCCCGTGTGGTGGGCGCCTCCGGGGGAGCGGCGAAGAAGATCGCAGCGGTCCCGGCGGCGTCGTCGTACTCCAGGGTCAGAAACAGCGGAGACTGACACTCCACCACCTCCTCCATCTGGTCGTAGCTGTTGCGGTAGCGCTCGGGCAGCTCCGGGAGTTCTCGGGAGAACTCCAGCAGCAGCTCCAGCTTCTGCCGGTCTTCGAGTTCGGCGAACTCCTCGATGACCTCGGTCAGCTGCGCGGGCAGCGTGGGGTTCGGGGTCTGGCTCATGCGCCGGGCACCGCACCGGGCTGATCACCGGTGGCGATCGGCAGCCGGACCGCATTGCCCCACTCGGTCCAGGAGCCGTCGTAGTTGCGGACGTTGTCGTAGCCGAGCAGGTGCTGCAGCACGAACCAGGTGTGCGAGGAGCGCTCACCGATCCGGCAGTAGGCGATGACCTCCTCGGCGGTCCCGAGCCCCGCCTGTTCGGTGTAGATCGCCTCCAGCTCGGCGCGGGAGCGGAAGGTGCCGTCCTCGTTGGCGGCCTTGGCCCACGGGACCGAGGCGGCGGAGGGGATGTGGCCGCCGCGCAGGGCGCCCTCCTGCTCGTAGCCCTCCATGTGGGTGCGCTCACCGGAGTACTCCAGGGGGGAGCGCACATCGATCATCGGCTTGCCGAAGTGGGCGAGGACATCCTCGCGGAAGGCACGGAAGGTGAAATCGTCGCGCTGCGCCGGGGTGGGGTACTCCGCGGCGGCCGGGGCCTGCACCTCGGTGACCAGCTCGCGGCCCTCGGCGGCCCACTTCTGCCGGCCACCGTCCATCAGGCGCAGGTCCGCATGGCCGAAGAGCGTGAAGACCCAGAGGGCGTAGGCGGCCCACCAGTTCGACTTGTCTCCGTAGAAGACCACGGTGGTCTCAGGGGTGATCCCCTTCGCGGCGGCGAAGGCCGCGAACTGCTCCGGGCCCAGGAAGTCTCGGGTCACCGGGTCATTGAGGTCGGTGTGCCAGTCGATCTTCTGCGCGCCCGGGATGTGCCCGACCTCGTAGAGCAGCACATCTTCGTTCGATTCCAGCAGCACCACGGAGGGGTCGTCCTGGTGCTGGGCCACCCAATCGGTGGAGACCAGGGCGTCGGGGTGGGCGTACTGGGAGAAGTCTTTGTCTTCGGTCATGGTGAACAGAACCTTCCGTCGTCACTGGGTCACCTTCCAGGATAGGGAATCCGCCGGTGAAACGCGCAGTCGTGGGTAGAGTGGTCATATGCCGTCCAACGCCACTCCGCTGAGCCAGCGGACCCCTCAGCTCGGAGTCGGTCAGCTGTTGGAAGGCCTGCGGCCGTCCTTCCGTTTCGCCGAGGTCTCCTTCGACTCCTATATCCCGGACCCCGCGCACCCCTCCCAGGAGAAGGCGGTCACCGCGCTGCGCGAGTTCTCCGCGAGCGTGGGCGCGAGTCAGGGCGGCGGCGGCTTCCTCGGCAAGCTCTTCGGCCGGGCCCCGGCCCGCCCCAAGGTGCCCGCCGGGATCTACCTCGACGGCGGCTTCGGAGTGGGCAAGACCCACCTGCTGGCCTCGCTCTACCACTCGGTCGAAGGCCAGCGGGCCTTCGGCACCTTCGTGGAATACACCAACCTGGTCGGCGCGCTGTCCTTCCGCCGCACCGTGGACGTGCTCAGTGACTACGCGCTGGTCTGCATCGACGAGTTCGAGCTCGACGACCCGGGGGACACCGTGCTGATGTCCCGGCTGATGCGGGAACTGGCCGACGCCGGGGTCAAGCTCGCCGCGACCTCGAACACCATTCCCGGCTCGCTGGGCGAGGGACGCTTCGCCGCCGCGGACTTCCAGCGCGAGATCCAGGTGCTCTCGGATCAGTTCACCGTGATCAAGGTCGACGGCGAGGACTATCGCCACCGTGGGCTTCCCGAGGCGCCCGCGCCGCTGGGCTCCGAGGAGATCGAGGACTTCGCCACCCGGCAGTACCCCGAGGCGCGCATCGCGGTGGACGACTTCGACGCGCTCTGCAACCACATCACCGGGGTCCATCCCAGCCGCTACCGGCAGCTGGTCACCGATATGGACGTGCTGGTGCTCAAAGATGTCGAGACCATCGAGGCCCAGGCGCTGGCGCTGCGCTTCGTGGTGCTCGCCGACCGGCTCTACGATCAGGACATCAAGATCGTGGCCTCCGGGAAGCCCTTCGATCAGCTCTTCACCGAAGAGATGATGGCTGGCGGGTATATGAAGAAGTATCACCGCACGGTCTCCCGGCTCACCGCGCTCGCCCGCGCCGGGCAGATGGGTGAGGTCGCGCTCTGACCCAGCTGTAGTCGGCCGCGATGCTTCCCGATCGGGCCGAGACGGTCGACAATGTGTCCATGGACATCTGATGAGCTGGCAGCAGCCGCAACCCGAGAAAGGCTGATCTGATGAATGACCCGATCTTCCAGGTCGACGGCACCGCCCGCAAGAACCTCCGTGAGTTCATCGACGAGCTCCGCGAGGGCGGATACACGGTCTTGGACGGTCATACCCCTGACCCGGACCTGATCGACCCGCAGGGCCGCGCCGTGGAGACCTGGCACGAGAACTACCCGTATGAGAACCGTCTCTCCCGAGACGTCTACGAGATCGAGAAATATCACCTGCAGGTGGAGCTGCTGAAGTTCCAGTACTGGGCCGAGGACTACGGGCTCAAGCACGTGATCGTCTTCGAGGGCCGCGACGCCGCCGGCAAGGGCGGCACCATCAAGCGGTTCACCGAACACCTGAACCCACGCACCGCGCGGGTGGTGGCGCTGAACCGGCCCTCAGACCGTGAGCTGGGCCAGTGGTACTTCCAGCGGTATGTGGACCACCTGCCCACCGCCGGAGAGATGGTGCTCTTCGACCGCTCCTGGTACAACCGGGCCGGGGTCGAACGGGTGATGGGGTTCTCCTCCGATCAGGAGTACGAGCTCTTCATGCGCCAGGCCCCGCAGTTTGAGCAGATGCTGGTCGACGCCGGGATCCACCTGACCAAGTTCTGGTTCTCCGTGACCCAGCAGGAGCAGCGCACCCGCTTCGCGATCCGCCAGATCGATCCGGTCCGGCAGTGGAAGCTCTCACCCATGGACTTGGAGTCCCTGGACCGCTGGGAGGCCTACACCGAGGCCAAGGAAGAGATGTTCCTGCGCACCGACACCGACCACGCGCCGTGGATGACGATCAAGTCCAACGATAAGAAGCGAGCCAGGCTCAACGCGATGAAGTGCTTCCTGGCCCAGTTCGAATACGAGGGCAAGGACCATGAGATCGTCGGGGAGCCCGATCCGCTGATCGTGCAGCGCGGCCGCGACGCCGTGGGTGACTGAGCATCGCTGCGGGTGACTGAGCGTCGCTGCGGGGGACTGAGCGACGCCGCGGACGGCTGACCCTCGCTGAGCCCGGGCGGGCCACGCGGGCTCAGGGCTCCTGGGCCGGTGCGCGAGGCGAAGCGGTAGAGTTGCAGTGCTCGCCCCGGGGACACCGAGGTTCACGACGGCGGGATCCCATGTCCGACCTCCAGGGCGGCTGCTGTGTGCACGGTGATCCCGGCCCGCCACCGCGGTCCGCGCGTGCAGACGGAGAAGATGCTGCGCTGTGAGAATGTCTGACTGACCTCGACGAAGGAGAATGCATGAGTGCCCATATCGGAGTGACCGGCCTGGCCGTCATGGGAGCCAATCTGGCTCGCAACCTGGCGCGCAACGGCTACACGGTCGCGCT
Source organism: Nesterenkonia sp. E16_10 (assembly GCF_017347085.1). GTDB lineage: Bacteria > Actinomycetota > Actinomycetes > Actinomycetales > Micrococcaceae > Nesterenkonia. The sequence goes on along the minus strand of NZ_JADPSA010000029.1, from coordinate 326,240 downwards.
GCACAACCGCTCGGTCGCCCGCACGGACGCCCTTCTGGCAGCCCACGGCGGCGACGGCGACTTCGTGCGCACCGAGACTCTGGCCGAGCTCGTGGAATCTCTGGAGCGCCCCCGTCGCGTGCTGATCATGGTCCAGGCCGGAGCCCCGGTGGACTCCGTGATCGCGGACCTGGTGCCGCTGCTGGACGAGGGCGACATCATCATAGACGGCGGCAACTCCTTCTACGAGGAGACCCGACGCCGGGAAGAGAGCCTGCGCGCGCAGAACCTGCACTTCGTCGGGGTCGGCGTCTCCGGCGGCGAAGAGGGAGCGCTCAACGGCCCCTCGATCATGCCCGGCGGCTCCAAGGAGTCCTACGACTCGCTGGGCCCGATGCTGGAGAAGATCTCCGCGAAGTACAACGGCGAGCCCTGCTGCGCCTGGGTCGGCACCGACGGCGCCGGCCACTACGTCAAGATGGTCCACAACGGCATCGAGTACGCCGACATGCAGGTCATCGGCGAGGCCTTCGACCTGATGCGCTCCCTGGCCGGCATCGAACCCCGCGAGCAGGCCGGAGTGTTCCGCGAGTGGAACACCACAGACCTGGCCTCCTACCTGATCGAGATCACCTCCGAGGTGCTCGAGCAGGAGGACGAGACCACCGGCCGTCCGCTGGTGGACGTGGTCGTGGACTCCGCCGGCCAGAAGGGCACCGGCCGCTGGACCGCGATCTCAGGCCTCGAGGTCGGCTCACCGGTCACCGCGATCGCCGAGTCCGTCTTCGCCCGCTCGATCTCCTCCCAGCGTGAGCTGCGCGCCGTCACCAACGCCACCTTCCACGCCGGCATCGACGAGACCCTCTCCGCCACCGAGAAGTACGGCAGCCCCGAGGACCGTCAAGACTTCGTCGAGGACGTGCGCAAGGCGCTCTACGCCTCCAAGCTCGTCGCCTACGCCCAGGGCCTGGACATGCTTGTCGCCGCCGGCGAGGAGTACGGCTGGGAGCTGGACCTCAAGGCCATCGCCTCGCTGTGGCGCGCCGGCTGCATCATCCGGGCCGACCTGCTGGACACCATCATGAAGGCCTACGACGCCCCCCGCGACCAGCAGCCGAAGAACCTGCTGCTGGCTCCGGAGTTCAACGAGGCCATCAACGAATGCCTCCCGGCCTGGCGCCGCGTGGTCGCGGCCGCCGCGACCTACGGCGTGCCCGCACCGGTGTTCTCCTCCTCGCTGTCCTACTACGACAGCCTGCGCCGGGACCGGCTCCCCGCTGCGCTGACCCAGGGACTGCGCGACTACTTCGGCGCGCACACCTACCAGCGCGTGGACAAGGAAGGCACCTTCCACACCCTGTGGTCCGGGGACCGCAACGAGATCGACGCCTGACCCTCGGGTCCAAGGACTGACTCCGAACGTGCGGAGCTGAACGCATGAGCACCAGGACGGCCGGTCTGCTGGCCTCATCGGGCGCCACCCTTCCCGTGGTGGCCGCCCCGATGGCCGGCGGTCCGAGCCGTCCTGAGCTCGTTCTGGCCGCCGCCGCAGCCGGGGGAGTCGGCTTCCTCGCCGCCGGGTACAAGAGCCCCCAAGACCTGGCCATCCAGATCGCCCAGGTGCGGCGCTCCACGGCGCGCTTCGGCGTGAACCTCTTCGTGCCGAACCCGGTCCCGATCCGGCCGGAGGAGCTCGAGGGGCACCGCGCTGCGCTGCAGGCGTGGCTGGGCGATCATGCCCGGGCTGGGGCAGAGTGGGCGGCGGATGTGGAGCTGCCGGAGATCAGCAGCCTCGCAGGAGTCACGGGAGTCACCGGGGGGCCAGGAGTCACCCCAGCGCCCGGCGAGGCCTGGGACGACTTCTGGGAACAGAAGCTCGAGGTGCTCGAGGCGGACCCGGTGCCGCTGATCAGCCTGACCTTCGGGCTGCCCGCCACCCAGGACATCGAGCGGATGCAGGCCACCGGGGCCAAGGTGCTGCAGACCGTGACCTCCGTCGCGGAGGCTGTGAGCGCCACCGCCGCCGGCATCGACGGGCTGATCGTCCAGGGCTCCTCCGCCGGGGGTCACTCCGGGACCTGGACTCCGCTGGATCCGCCCGAGGAGATCGAGCTCTTCGAGCTGCTTGAGGCCATCTCGGGCCGCACCGAACTGCCGCTCTGGGCCGCCGGCGGGATCGCCGACGACGCCGGAGTCAGCGCCGCACTGAAAGCAGGTGCGGAGGCCGCAGTGCTGGGCACCGCGCTGCTGCGCTGTCCCGAGAGCGGAACGCATCCGGCCCATCAGCAGGCCCTGGCCGCTCCACCAGGAGTGCCCGAGACCATCGTGACCACCGCGTTCTCCGGTCGGCCGGCGCGGGCGCTGGGCAACAGCTTCACCGAGGCGCTGACCGCGTCTGCGCCGTCGGGATTCCCGGCACTGCATCAGCTCAGCGCGGGACTGCGCCGAGCAGCCGGCGCCGCCTGCGACCCGCACGGGCTGAACCTCTGGGCCGGCACCGGATTCGCCGCGGCGACCCAGGACCCCGCCGTCGAGGTCATACGCCGCCTGGCGGGAAGCCACCGGCTTGAGTCGAGCAGCCTCTAGACGCACACGGCCTCTAGGCGCACACAGCCTCTAGATGAAGATCGCAGGATCCAACGCGTACTCCGCCGGATCCACGTGAGGCTTCCGCTCGGCGACTCCGCGCTGACGCGCCTTGGCCGGAACTCCGGTGAGGATCGAGTTGGGCGGCGAGGACTTCACCACCACGGCGTTGGCGCCCACGGCTGAGCCGGCGCCGATCTCCACGGGCCCGATCACCTTCGCCCCGGCGCCCACGACGACGCCGTCGCGCAGGGTCGGGTGGCGCTTGGTCTGTTCCAGGGATCGTCCGCCCAGGGTGACGCCCTGATAGAGCATGCAGTCGTCACCGATCTCGGCGGTCTCGCCGATCACCACGCCCATGCCGTGATCGATGAAGAACCGACGCCCGATCTCGGCCCCCGGGTGGATCTCGATCCCGGTGAGCCCGCGGGTCAGCTGGGACAGCGCCCGGGCCGGGGTCTTCAGCGGCCGGCGCTGCCACATCTTGTGGGCGACCCGGTAGGACCAGACCGCGTGCAGACCGGAGTAGACCAGCACCACCTCCGCGGTGCTGCGCGCGGCCGGATCATGTTCACGCGCGGCCTTGATGTCCTCGCGCAGACGCTTCAGAGGTCCCAACGGGGAACCCACCTTTCACAGGGATTGAACTTCACGGCTGGTGGGCGGATCAGCCGCGGATGTCTTCGTAGAGCAGCGTGGAGATGTAGCGCTCTCCGAAGTCACACGCGAAGGTCACGATGAGCTTGTCACGGTTCTCCTCGCGGGAGGCCAGCTCCAGGGCGGCGGCGACGTTGGCTCCGGTGGAGATGCCGCCGAGGATGCCCTCCTGGATGCCGAGGTCGCGGGCGCAGCTCACGGCCTTCTCGAGGTTGGCCTGGTAGACCTCGTCGTAGATCTCCTGGTCCAGGATGTCGGGGATGAAGTTCGGCCCGATGCCCTGGATCTTGTGCGGACCTGCGGTGCCGCCGGAGAGGATCGGGGAGTCCTCGGGTTCCACGGCGACCAGGTGGATGCTGGGCTTGTATTCCTTGAGTCGGCGTCCGGCGCCGGTGATGGTGCCTCCGGTGCCGATGCCGGCGATGAAGATGTCGACCTCTCCGTCGGTGTCGCGCCAGACCTCTTCGCCGGTGGTCCGGTAGTGGGCGGCGGGGTTGGCCTCGTTAGCGAACTGCCGGGCCCAGATGGAGTTCTCGGTGTCCGCCACGATGGCCTTGGCCCGCTCCACGGCGCCGCGCATGCCTTCGGCTCCGGGGGTCAGCACGATCTCGGCGCCGTAGGCACGCAGCATCACGCGACGCTCGGTGGACATGGTCTCCGGCATGGTCAGCACCACCCGGTAGCCGCGGGCGGCACCGACCATGGCCAGCGCGATCCCGGTGTTGCCCGAGGTGCCCTCCACGATGGTTCCGCCGGGCTTGAGCATCCCGGACTCTTCGGCGGCGTCGACAATGGCGGCGCCGATGCGGTCCTTGATCGAGCTGGCGGGGGAGTAGAACTCCAGCTTCATCGCGATGTTGCCCGGAAGGTCCGCACCCAGACGATTCAGCCGGACCAGGGGGGTGTTTCCGACTGCCTGAGTGATGTTGTCAAGAATCTTGGCCATGTCAGTGTGTGGACCTTTCTTCCTCGGGTTTCAACCATGAAGCATAGTCTCTGCGGAGCTTGGCGACCTTGGGGTCGATGATGACCTGACAGTATCCGACATCGGGACGCTGGGCGTGGAAGTCCTGGTGGACCGCCTCGGCCTCGAAGACCCGGCCCAGGGGTTCCAGGGTGGTCACGATGGGCCGGTCGAAGGAGTTCTGCGCGTGGGCGATCGCGGCGGCGAACTCATCGTGCTGGGCCTCGTCGGTGTAGAACATGGCGGAGCGGTACTGGGTGCCGACGTCGTAGCCCTGCCGGTTCAGCGTGGTCGGGTCGTGGCTGGAAAAGAACACGTTGTAGAGCACCTGGTCCGGGAGCACGTTCGGGTCGTAGCCGATCTCCACGGCTTCTGCGTGTCCCGTGCCGCCGGAGGCGACCGCTTCGTAGATGGCGGGGCCGGAGCCGCCGGTGTAGACGCTGCGCACGTGATGCACCCCGCGCAGGCGCCGTGCGAGGGAATCCAAGCACCAGAAACAGCCGGCCGCGAGCACCACGGTCTTGAGAGAGTTGTCCATGCCCTGCACAACCGTTCGTGTCCCGGACTGTATTCCTGATCTATGGCCTGTAGAAAAGAGACATGTCGCCCAGCCCCGCTCCGCGCCCGGATGAGACCACCACCGACTCCCAGGTCCCGACCCTCGATGAGGTGCTCGATGCCGCCGAGGAGCTCTGGCCGCGCTCCCTGGCTGAGTCCTGGGACGCCGTCGGGCTGGTCACCGGGCGGCGCGAGGCACTGGTGCGCCGGATCCACTTCGCGGTGGACCCGGTGCGAGCGGTCATCGAGGAGGCGGCGAGCTCCGGGACCGATCTGCTGATCACCCATCACCCGCTGCTGCTGCGCGGGGTCACCTCGGTGGAGGCGGGGCAGTTCAAGGGGGAGATGGTCCACCGGCTGATCGAATCCGGCTGCGCCCTGCTGACCGCGCACACCAATGGGGATTCCGCGATCGGCGGGGTCAATGATGTCCTCGCCGGTGCGCTGGGGCTCGAGGACACCGCGCCGCTGGCTCCTTCCGCAGAGGGACTGGTCGAGGAAGGCCTCGGCCGGATCGGCATGCTCCCCGAGCCTATGACGCTCGGGGAGTTCGCCGCCCGGGTGTTCTCGGTGCTGCCTGCTGTCGCGGGTGGTGTGCGGGTAGCCGGTGACCGGGACGGGTTGGTGCAGCGCGTGGCGCTGTGCGGTGGTGCTGGTGATTCTCTGTTGGGCGCCGCTGCCGAGGCGGGGGCCGACGTGTTCCTCACCGCGGATCTGCGCCACCATCCAGCCTCGGAGGCCCGTGAGGCGGCCGTGGGGGGACGCCCGGGTCTGATCGATGTCTCGCACTTCGCCTCGGAGTGGCTCTGGCTGCCCACCGCGGCGCAGGCGCTCCACCAGGCGCTGACCGATCGCGGCTACGATGTGGAGGTTGCCGTGAGCGGCATCAACACCGACCCCTGGGACTTCGTGCTGACACCCGGACACTGAGCCGGCCATGGCTCCCGACGTCCCTGATTCAAGACCTGTACTGACCTGAAGGTGCGTGAGCCATGACCACTCTGTTCGTCGAGGCCGACGGCGGAAGCCGCGGCAATCCTGGAATCGCCGGCTCCGGCGCCCTGGTCCGCAACGAGGCGGGTCAGATCCTCGCCACCAAGGCCACCCCGCTGGGGAAGGCGAGTAACAACGTCGCCGAGTACACCGGGCTCATCGAGGGTCTGCGGCTGGCCCGCGACCTGGACCCGGAGGCTTTCGTAGAGGTCAAGCTGGACTCCAAGCTGGTGGTGGAGCAGATGAGCGGGCGCTGGAAGATCAAGCACGAGGACATGAAGCGCCTTGCGGCAGAGGCCTCCACCATCCTGCCGCCGATGCAGGTTCGCTACACGTGGATCCCGCGCAAGGACAACGGCGACGCCGACGCGCTGAGCAACGAGGCCATGGACGCCTCCGCGGCTGGGACTCCCTGGGATCCGAGCCGCAGCCGCATCCGCCCGGTGGGCTAAACCTCCGGGTCTGGGTTCGAAGCAGAGTGGATCCAGGTGGTGCACGCATGAATGACGCCGGCACGGCTGCTCTTGGGTGCCACGAGTCCTCGCCGGGTTGAGCTCGGGAGGGTCTGGTCGACTTGGACCTAGACGTTCCCTCAGATCGCGGTGTTCCCGCCGGAGGATTGCGTGAATCCGCCGCATGGGGCAGAAGCTTCGATCGCTCAGCGAAAATAGTCTTTCAGAAATTTGAAAATTAAGTGCAAACAAATAATAGATAAGTACCATCTGTGAGTTACACTTTATCGGTGTTCACTTTCTGAGGGGAAAATATCACAACACCTTCGCAACCTGACCAAGCGGCCATTGCCCGTGCACAGCATCGCTACGACAACGAGTCCAGGTCTCCGAGGGTGGCCTTCGTCCTATGGCTTTGTCTCGGCCTCTTCGGAGCCCATCGGTTCTACCTGGGCCAAAGGGGCGTGGGGATCGCCATGGTGTTGACCTTGGGCGGCCTCGGCGTATGGGCCTTGATCGACGGATTCTTCCTGCCGTCAAGACTGCGAAAGGTGAACGAAGATATCTTTGTCAGCGTCTACCGGAGACATGGTCTTCCTGTTGATCGTGCCAGGCGCTAAATGTTTCCCGATTGCCGCTGATCCAGTTACCTTGTCAGTCTTGGCTTGGTCCTGCGGTGGAGTCTTGGACGACCTCCGCCGGCCCGTTCTGAACCCACGTGCGATGCGGAACCCACGTGCTATCTGATGGGTTCAGCACGCGACCGGTCAGGCGAGACTCGTCGACGAGCGGTTCACTGCCGGGCGCCCGAGTTGCCGACTGGGTGGGATCCTGTATGCCGCAGTGCACCTGCACGACTACGGCGGCCGGCCTCCAGGGAAGGAGCCGCCGCAGTCGTCTTTGGGTGAAGCCTCGAATGTCTCCGCGGTTCAGCTCGTGGGCACCGCAGACCTGGTCTCGTAGGCCGAAGATACCTCTGCCGCCCCGTGGCGGGAGGCATCGCGCGGTTGCACCTTGGGGTACTTCACCGGGGCGCTGCCCGTCATGTGCTCCAGCACCCGGACCACCTGGGCGGAGTAGCCGAACTCGTTGTCGTACCAGACGTAGAGGATCGCCTGCTTGCCGTTGACGATAGTCGCGAGACCGTCCACGATCCCTGCCGCCCGGGTGCCCACGAAGTCGGTGGAGACCACCTCCGCGGAGTCGATGTAGTCGACCTGCTTGTGCAGCGGGCCCTCCAGGGATTCACGGCGGAGGAAGCGGTTGAGCTCCTCCTTGGTGGTCTCCCGCTCCAGCTCCAGGTTCAGGATTGCCATCGAGACGTCCGGTGTCGGGACGCGGATGGCGTTGCCGGAGAGCTTCCCAGCAAGCTGGGGCAGCGCCTTGGCCACCGCCTTCGCGGCACCGGTCTCGCTGATCACCATGTTCAGCGCCGCCGAGCGGCCGCGCCGCTCACCGGGATGGAAGTTATCGATTAGGTTCTGGTCGTTGGTGTAGGAGTGCACCGTCTCCACGTGCCCGTGGTCGATCCCGTAAGCCTCATCCATGAGCTTGGCCACCGGGGTGATCGCGTTGGTGGTGCAGGACGCCGCGGAGATGATCGTGTCCTCGTCGGTGATCTGCTCGTGGTTGACCCCGAAGACGATGTTCTTCAGGTCCCCCTTGCCCGGCGCGGTCAGCAGCACCCGGGAGACGCCCTTGGCCTTGAGGTGCTGGCTGAGCCCCGCCTCGTCGCGCCAGCGGCCGGTGTTGTCCACCACCACCGCATTGCTGATCCCGTGGGCGGTGTAGTCCACCGCTGCGGGGTCCGAGGCGTAGATGACCTTGATGAAGGTGCCGTTGGCGATGATCGCCTGGTTCTCCTGGTCCACCCGGATGGAGCCTTCGAAGGGCCCGTGGACCGAATCGCGGCGCAGCAGCGAGGCGCGCTTGGCGAGATCGTGCTCGGCGCCCTGGCGCACCACGATGGCGCGCAGCCGCAGCCCCGAGGCCGAGGAGGCATTGCCCACGATGATCCGGGCCAGCAGCCGGCCGATCCTGCCGAAGCCGTAGAGCACCACGTTGCGGGGCTCGATCATGCCCTCGCCGCCGCGGCCGATGACCTCGGCCAGCTCCTCTCGCAGGAAGCCGTCCATGTCCTCGGAGGCCGCGTACGCAGAAGCTCGGTAGCGGGAGTTCAGCCGGGCGACGTCGATGCTCGCGGCACCGAGATCCAGGGTGGTCAGCGCCTGCACCAGGGGCAGGGTCTGGGAGACCGGAAGCTCGGTCTCGTCGACCTGGCGGGCGAAGCGGTGCGCCTTCAGGATCTCGATGGCGGACCGGTTGACCAGTCGGCGGCCGTAGATCCCGGTGACCACGTTATTCTCACGGTAGAGCTTGCCCAGCAGAGGGATCATGGCCTCGGCCTGGGACTCTCGGTCGATCCAGCTGCGCAGTTGTTCGTCTGCTTCAGTGGTCATTATTGGACGTGTCCTCACTCGTCTAGACGTCATTGTCTACGTGGACCCATCGGGTGCTCGGTTCTGGCGAACACCGCGATGTGTCCGTAGGTGAGTCTAGCCGAACCCGGTTGGCCCGGCGCCCGAGGGCGCGGGGGAGCGGGTGGGGGACGGGTCGGTCGATAAGCCGGGTTCTGTCGCCGCGGTGATTGCTCACCGAAGCGGACCATCATCCATCTGGGCCTCGTGTTGCCACGGACCTCAAGCGGTCAACCCGGATGCTCGGGCGGGCAGCCCTCAAGCACATCCTGTTCGACCTTGCACCGGATGGGGTTTGCCTAGCCGCCCCAGTCACCTGGGGCGCTGGTGGTCTCTTACACCACCGTTTCACCCTTACCTGCGACGACGAGCGCCGCGGGCGGTCTGTTTTCTGTGGCACTGGCCTGCGGGTCTCCCCGAGTGGGCGTTACCCACCATCCTGCCCTGTGGAGCCCGGACTTTCCTCGGCCCGAGGCAGTTATCCGCCGTCTCCGGCGGGCCTCAGTCTCGAGCCGCGATGGTCTGACCGACCCGTCCCGGCTCACCATGCTACGGGATCCAGCCACCACCCCCGGTTCGACGGTGAGGCCGGGCACACTGCCGGGCCCGAGGTCGGGCACACTGCCGGACCCGAGGCCGGAGGAGCGCTGACGCGATCCGTCCCCGGGCGGCTTGCTAGCCTTGCCCGGTGCTGATCTTCCTGCCGCCCTCCGAGGGCAAGACACCCCCGACCGACCCCAGTGCACCCGCGGTGGACCTGCGCAGCCTGACCCTGCCCGAGCTGGACCAGGCACGCAGCACCGTGATGGAGGCGCTGGTCCAGGTCAGTGCGCAGGAAGACGCGCAGCAGATCCTCAATGTGGGCAAGACCGTGATGCCCGAGGTGCGCGCCAACGCCCAGCTCGGCACCGCCCCCACAGCGCCGGCGCACGAGATCTACACCGGGGTGCTCTTCGAAGCCCTGGACCCCGCATCCCTGACCCCCGAGCAGCTGGATCGTGCCGCTCGGCAGGTGCTGATCTTCTCCGGACTCTTCGGCGTGACGTCACTCACCGATCGGATCCCGGCCTACCGCCTCTCCATGGGCGTGCGCCTCAGCGCCCCGGGCACCGGGCAGGGCCCCGGTGCGGCGCGGGCTCAGACGGCTCCCGGGCGACTGGGCAGCTTCTGGAAGACCGCACTGGCCGAGCCGCTCACCGAGCACATCGGGGATCAGCTGGTTGTGGACTGCCGCTCCAGCTCCTACGCCCAAGCCCACCGCCCGGCACCGGAACAGACCCTGATGGTCAACAGCTTCACCGAGCGTGACGGGCAGCGGAAGGTGGTCACGCACTTCGCCAAGCACGCCCGCGGACTGCTCGCGGGGATGCTGCTGCGCGCCGAGGGCGCAGCGCCTGAAACCATTGACGACGTCGCCGAGCTGGCCTCCCAGCAGTGGCGGGTGGAGCTGCGCCCGGCCACCGCGAGGACTCCGCATCAGCTGGACCTGATCGACTGAGTCGCGCCGTCCCTGCCAAGCTGGCCGCCCCAGCGGGTCATTAGCAGATTCTCTGCCCCGCCGACTAGCCTGGGGAGCATGGCAGAGTTTATTTACACCATGATCAGCGCCCGCAAAAAAGTGGGCGACAAGGTCATCCTCGATGACGTCACCATGTCCTTCTACCCCGGTGCCAAGATCGGCGTGGTCGGACCCAACGGTTCGGGCAAGTCCACCATCCTCAAGATCATGGCGGGCCTCGATGAGCCCTCCAATGGCGAGGCACGTCTCTCCCCGGGATACTCCGTGGGCATCCTGATGCAGGAGCCCGCGCTCAACGAGGACAAGACCGTGCTCGGCAACGTCCAAGAGGGCGTCGGCGAGATCTACCAGCAGCTGCAGCGGTTCAACCAGATCTCCGAGGAGATGTCCAACCCCGACGCGGACTTCGACGCTCTGATGGCCGAGATGGGCACCCTGCAGGAGGCTATCGACGCCGCCAACGCCTGGGACCTCGACTCCCAGCTGGAGCAGGCCATGGACGCGCTGCGCTGCCCGCCACCCGAGGCGGACGTCAGCGTGCTCTCCGGCGGTGAGCGCCGCCGCGTGGCACTGTGCAAGCTGCTGCTCTCCAAGCCGGACCTGCTGCTGCTCGATGAGCCCACGAACCACCTCGACGCCGAGTCCGTGCTCTGGCTCGAGCAGCACCTGGCCGCCTACGAGGGCGCCGTGCTGGCCGTGACGCACGATCGCTACTTCCTCGACCACGTCGCCCAGTGGATCTGTGAGGTCGACCGCGGTCGGCTATACCCCTACGAGGGCAACTACTCCACCTACCTGGAGAAGAAGCAGGCCCGCCTGAAGGTTCAGGGCAAGAAAGACGTCAAGATGGCCAAGCGACTCTCCGACGAGCTGGAGTGGGTGCGCTCCAACGCCAAGGGGCGCCAGACCAAGTCCAAGGCCCGTCTGAACCGCTACGAGGAGATGGCCGCCGAGGCCGAGCGCACCAAGAAGCTCGACATGGACGAGATCCAGATCCCGCCGGGCCCGCGCCTGGGCACCCAGGTCATCGAGGCCGAGAACCTTCAGAAGGGCTTCGGCGACCGCCAGCTCATCGAAGGGCTCTCCTTCTCGCTGCCGCGCAACGGCATCGTCGGGGTCATCGGTCCCAACGGTGTCGGCAAGTCCACGCTGTTCAAGACCATCGTGGGCATGGAAGAGCTCGACGGCGGCAAGCTCGCCGTGGGCGACTCCGTGAAGCTCTCCTACGTCGACCAGTCGCGCGCCGGCATCGATTCGGAGAAGAGCCTCTGGGAGGTCGTCTCCGATGGGCTGGACTTCATCCACGTGGGTGCCGTCGAGATGTCCTCGCGCGCCTATGTCTCGGCCTTCGGCTTCAAGGGCCCGGACCAGCAGAAGAAGGCAGGTGTGCTCTCCGGCGGTGAGCGCAACCGTCTGAACCTGGCTCTGACGCTGAAGCAGGGCGGTAACCTGTTGCTGCTCGATGAGCCCACGAACGACCTCGACGTGGAGACCCTCGGTTCCCTGGAGAACGCTCTGCTGGACTTCCCCGGCTGCGCCGTGGTTATCTCGCACGACCGTTGGTTCCTGGACCGAGTGGCGACCCACATCCTGGCCTGGGAGGGCACCGACGAGAAGCCTGCCGACTGGTACTGGTTCGAGGGCAACTTCGAGTCCTACGAGCAGAACAAGGTGGAGCGACTCGGCGCCGATGCGGCCCGTCCGCACCGCGTGACCCACCGCAGGCTCACCCGCGACTGATCCAGAAGCCCAGTCACCGACTGATCTGCTCGATCAACCCGCAGAGGAACCTGCGAGGCTGACCCGGCCCGCCCGCTCTCACCACCTCGGTGACCGCGGGCGGGCCGAGTCATGTCCCCATGTTCTCCCTCGCTCGACACTGTCCTTCGCTCGACACTGCCCCTCGCTCGACACTGCCCCTCGCTCGACATAGTCCCCCGGTCAGCATCGCCCCTCGATCGGCGTCGTGCCGATCAGAAGGGGGCCGCCTCCTTCTCCTCGGCCGACTCCTGGGCCTCAGCATTCTCCGTGCCCCAGGCAGACTCCGCGGCGGAGCTGGAAGCACCGTTGAAGGACTGCGAGTTCGACTCCGTCATGCTGCGCGCGCTGTCTTCCCCGGAGCCTGCACCGCCGAGCCGGGTGAAGGACCCCGAGCCGAAGGTGAGGTCATAGCCGATGGCCTCGGCGTCGATCTCCACCGAGGTCCCGCGCTGACCCTTCTCGTTCTCCCACTGACGCACCCGCAGCCGTCCGGTGACCAACACCGGGTCGCCCTTGTGCAGGCTGCTCTTGACGTTCTGCGCGAGCTGGCGGAAGGCCGAGACGGTGTACCAGTTCGTCTCCCCGTTGACCCACTGCTCGGTCTTGCGGTCGAAGCGCCGTGGCGTGCAGCCGAGCCGGAAGTTCGAGATCGGCAGCCCTTGGAGCGTGGTGAACTCCTCCACCTCGCCGCCTAAGAAACCGCGGACGGTGATCGTTTCGCTCATTGCTCTCCTCCATCTCTGTCACGGCCGCCAAGGAACGGCACGGTGTGCCTGGCCCCGCCGCAGGCCGTGGCAGTCGGAGACGGGGTCCACCCAGTGTTCGCGGTCCTGCCGGCGTGACGCGGTCATGTGCGGCGTGTGTGGATGACCGGCGCCTCGGCGGCACGGGAGGGAGGCTGGGGAAAACCGGTGCGGTGCGAAGCAGGTAGACTCTCTGCCTGGACCTGCTCAGGATGCTGAGCCTCTGCGTGTCCACGCCTCGGTAGCTCAGGGGATAGAGCAGCGGCCTTCTAATCCGCCGGTCGGGGGTTCGAATCCCTCCCGGGGCACTTGTCCATATCGCATAGACTCCAGCTGGCCGCCGTCATGACGGCGGCCGCTCTGCTGTATCTCGCCCACTCCCTGCTGCGGTTCCGCAACTTCGAGGCCAAGGGCTACGATCTGGGCATCTTCGACCAGGCGGTGCGCCAATACTCGCTGTTCAAGGCGCCGATCGTGCCGATCAAGGGCGAGGACTTCCACCTGCTGGGGGACCACTTCCACCCGATCATCGCCGCCTTCGCCCCGCTGTATTGGATCTGGGACGACCCCCGGGTGCTCAACATCGGCATGATCGCGCTGCTGGTCTCCACGGCGATCCCGGTCTATCTGGTGGTGCGCGGCTGGTTCAGCCACCTTCCGGCCCTGCTGGCCGCCGTCGCGCTGCTGCTCTTCTGGCCTTTCCAAGCCCTGGTGAACTGGGACTTCCACGAGATCGCCTTCGGCGTCCCGCTGATCGCCTGGGTGATCTGGGCCATCGAGCGGCGCCGGATGTGGCTCGCCGTGGGGCTCGGCGCGGCGCTGCTGCTGGTGCGCGAGGATATGGGAGTCACCCTCATCGCCCTCGCGATGGTCCTCGCGATCAAGCGCGCCTGGCTGCCCGCCCTGGTGACCGCCGCCCTCGGGGTCTTCGGCTACTGGTTCGCCGTGGAGCTGGTGATCCCGCACTTCTCCGCCGCCGGGGAATTCGGCTACTGGGAGTTCACCGCACTGGGGCCCAGCGCTGGTGCCGCCATCGTCTTCCTGCTCACCCAGCCCTGGAACGCCGTGGTGATCCTCTTCGATCACCCGACCAAGGTTGGACTCTGGGCGCTGCACTTCCTGCCGCTGCTGCTGCTGCCCTTCGCCTCGCCCTATGTGCTCCTCGGCGCCCCGATCCTGCTCTCGCGGCTGTTCAACGACCGAGCAAACGTCTGGTCGGTGATCTATCAGTACGACGCGATCCTCGCCCCGATCTTCCTGCTCGCCGGCTTCGACGTCGCCCGTCGGCTCATCGCACGCTGGCCTCGGCTCAAACCCCTCGCCGTCGGCCTGCCCGGCACCGTCATCGCCGTCGGACTGGTCGGCACCCTGGCGTTCCCGGGAGTCTTTCCGCTGCAGCGCACCGTGACCGCGGACAACTGGAGCATGGGGGAGCGGGCGCTGGCGCATCAGCAGGTCACCGAGGCCGTTCCCGACGACGTCTGCGTGGAGGCCGCGGACACCGCAGTGCCGCACCTGGTGGACCGCACCTCGGTGGGACTGCACGGCACCACCGACGAGGACGCGCTGACCTGGCTCATCATCGACGACACCGTGGAGGAGCTGGGCGGCTCGAACCCGTTGAGCCCCGAGGAGGCCTTCGAGCGGGCCGAGCGGCTCGGCTTCGAACCGGTCATCGAGGATGCTGAGGGGCTGTGGCTCTTCCACCGGGAGACCCCCGGGGACCCCGAGGCGGCGAGCGACTGCGCGGAATACCTCCGGCGATGACCGCGCTGTAGCATAAGGACCGAACCACCACACCCCTCAGCCGCGCCGCCGCGCGGCGTCATGGAGAGCCACATGTCCACCGACTGCGTCCCTGCGGGGGTCTGCCGAGCCTCGCAGACCGACCCGGAATCGGCCCGCGTGGTCATGGTCAGCCTGCACACCTCACCCTTGGCGCAGGCCGGGAACCGGGACGCCGGAGGGCTCAACGTCTACGTCAACGCGCTCAGCGCGGCGCTCGCCCAGGCGGGTCTCACCGTGGACATCGTCACCAGCGACGTCGACGCCGAGACCTCCGCTGGCACGGACAGCGTCACAGTCCTCGACGACGGCAGGCGGATCCACACCCTCGCCGTGGGCGAGCAGGCGCGCGCCGAGAAGTCACTGCTGCCCGAACGCGTCGACATGCTCGCCGCCCGGGCGCTGCGCAGCCTGGAATCCACCGACATCAGCCCGGTCACCACGGTCCATTCGCACTATTGGATCTCCGGGCTGGCCGGGATCCAGCTGGCCCGGGCGCTCTCGGCGCCCCTGGTGCACACCATGCACACGATCGCTGCGGTGAAGCAGGAGCTGGACCCCACGGCCTCAGCGAGCCCGCGGCGCAGCCTGGCCGAGGCCGAGATCGCCCGCGCCGCGGATCTGGTCACCGCCAACACCGAGCGCGAGGTCGCCGACCTGAAACGGCTCTTCGGCCTCGCCGACTCCTCTATCGCGCTGGTCCGGCCCGGGGTGGACCTGGAGATCTTCCACCCGCCGGCGGGCAGGGACCCGCGCTCCGGCCCTCTGGCCGGGCGCGCGTTGCGCCTGGCCTTCGCCGGGCGGCTGCAGCCACATAAGGGTCCTCAGGTCGCCGTGGAGGCCCTCGGCGCGCTGCGCCGGATGATGCCCGAGGTGCCGGTGCAGCTCGTGGTCGCCGGCAGCCAGAGCGGGGACGACGTGCTGGACCTGCAGACCCTCGCAGCCCGAGCCGGCGTCGCCGATTCGGTCCAGGAGCTGCCCCCGCTGCCGCATGAGGAGCTGGCGGAGCTCTTTCGAGGCAGCGACGCGGTCCTGGTGCCCTCGTTCAGCGAATCCTTCGGGCTGGTCGCGCTCGAAGCCATGGCCTGCGGCACCCCGGTGATCGCCCACGACGTCGGCGGGCTGTCCTCGCTGATCACTCACCGGCGCAGTGGCCGGCTGATCCCCAGCCTGGACCCTGAGCTGTGGGCCGAGCAGCTGCGCTGGCTGGTGCTGCACCGCAGGGCCTGGAGCCGCTACAGCGCGACCGCGGCCACGCTGGCGCGCTCCTACTCCTGGGAGGCGACGGCGACCGCGTCGCTGCAGGCATACCGCAGCGTGGCGCTGATCACGAGTCGCTGAACCCGCGCGGCTCAGGTCTCCAGGTAGCGCGAGGACCAGGTCTGGGAGTACTTCTTGTTGATCGCCCGGGTGGCGCGCGAGCTGTTGACCAGGGTCTGCTGCATCTTTTCGGAAAGCATCGGGCGCAGACCCTCCGGAGGCCGCACCATGCCCTCCTGGGCCACCGAGGCGACCAGCGCGCCGTTGCGGCTGTAGATGGATCCCTGGGCAAGCCCGCGGGCGTTCTGCGCGCTCGGGCTCTGCTGGACATAGAGCAGCCACTCGTCGGCCCGGGCCTCGCGGTGCCACCACATGGCGTGGTCCAGCGAGGCGACCTTCATCTCCGGCTTGGCCCAGTACAGACCGTGCCGGCGCAGCACCGGTTCCAGCAGCGTGTAGTCCGAGGCGTAGAGGATCGCGGCCCGGTGGAGATTGGGATCATCGGGCAGCGCGGCCTTGGTCTTGAGCCATACCGCGCTGGTGGCATGCGGGTTCTGGTCGGCCTCGAGGTAGATCGGACGGTCCACGTGGCGGATGTCGAACGGGCGGCCATGCGCCCACTCATGCACGATCGGGTGCTTCACGTGGCCGACCAGCTCCTGGGGAGGCGCCAGATCCTCAGGGTCCGGGACCCCTTCGGGCATCGTGCGCTGATGCGACACCCCGGCCGAGGGCCGCTGGAAGGACGCGATCATGGACAGGATCGGGGTCCCGTCCTGATAGGCCTGGCTGCGGCGCGCAGAGAAGGAGCCGCCGTCGCGCAGCCGCTCCACCGAGACCTGGATCGGCTTGCTCGCGTCACCGGGGCGAAGGAAGTAGCCGTGCACCGAATGGATCAGCCGGTCGGGGTCCACCGTGGTCATCGCCGCGGTCGCGGCCTGGGCGAGCACCTGCCCGCCGAAGACCCGCCAATAGGCCTGCTTGAACACCGGCCCGAGGAAATGGTCCTCCCCGCCGCGTCCGGCGGCCGCCTCATCATCGCTGGGATCCAGGTGCTTCAGCTGCAGCATGTCCACGAGCTGCTGCACCGAATCGGCGGCGTCGGGCACCTCATAACGGCGATCAGGCATGCGAGGTCCTTTCGAGCGTGGACGGAGTCAGGTGCCTCCACTCTAACGGCCCTTCTGCCCCGTTCCGGGGGAGGGGATCACGCTTCGGGTGTCACGAGGGATTCTGCTCCTCGGTGGAGTCAGAAGCACAGACATTGCTGCGGAGCCAGGCTCGGGCCGACTCCAGCAGGTCCTCGACCGTGGTGTCATTTGCGAGCACCACGCCGTCCTCTTCAGGGTCGAGGGCTTCCAGGGTGCTCAGCTGGGACTCCAAGAGCGCCGGGGGCATGAAATGTCCGCTGCGGTGGGCCAGCCGGGTGTTCAGTCGCGGAATCTCGACATCCACGTGGAGGAACACCACCCGTCCGGCGGCCGTGCGCAGCACATCGCGGTAGCTGCGCCGCAGCGCCGAGCAGGTGATCACGCTGCCGGTGGTCGCCTGGGTGGACATCCAATCGCGCAGAGACTCCAGCCAGGGCCAGCGATCCTCGTCGGTGAGCGGCGTCTGGGAGGCCATCTTCGCGATGTTCTCTGGCGGATGGAACTCATCGGCTTCAGCCATCGGCAGGCCGAGATCTGCCGCAAGCGCGGCTGCCAGCGTGGACTTTCCGGAGCCGGAGACGCCCATCACCACAAGGTGACGAGGGGGTGCGGGTTCAGCCGGGCTAGGCTGTGCGGGGGGATTCGACATCGAATTCCTTTGTGCTGAGGGCTGGTTCTCGAGCCCCCTGTGACGGGGACCACGTGTCAATTAAGATAGCACCTTTAAGGACTAAAGGTGTGATGTTTGGCTCTGCATCGACGAAAGGAGACTCCGTGGCGAACCCTGCCGTGGCCCGAGTGGGCCGTGACACGATCTCCGAGACCCTCGGACGCGAGATCGTCGATGGGGTGCATCAACCTGGGGCCGTGCTGACCCTGGAGTCACTGCAGCAGCGCTTCGGGGTCTCGCGCACCGTGGCCCGAGACAGCGTCAAGGTCCTGGAGTCCCATGGTCTGCTCTACTCCAAGCGACGCATCGGGCTCGTGGTGACCGCCGCGAAGCACTGGGACGTGATGTCGCCCTCGGTGATCGCCTGGCGCCTGGCCTCAGCCGACGCGCGCGGCGCGTTCTTCGAGCTGACCCAGCTGCGCATCGCCGTCGAGACCGAGGCCGCCGCGCTGGCGGCTGCACGAAGGACCGAGGTCCAGGCGCATCAGATGCTGGATCTGGCCGCCACCATGCGCCGGCTGGGGGAGTCCGAACAGCTCACGGAGTTCATCACGGCGGACATCGCCTTTCACCGGCTGATGCTCGAAGCGGGCGGGAACTCGATGTTCGCGGCCCTGGCCGACGTCGTCGCCGAGGTCCTCACCGGACGCACCAAGCATGGCCTGATGCCGACCCGACCGATGCCCGAGGCGCTGGACGCCCACGACGGCGTGGCCCGAGCGATCGCGGACCAGGACCCCCGCGAGGCGCGGCGCTATATGGAGGTGCTGGTCGCTGAGGTGCGCTCTGCTCTGGAAGAATGAGCGCCATGACTGACTCGCTGCGATTCGCTGAAGCCGTCTCGCTCCAGGACCTCTCCACCTACATCAAACGAGCCCGGCGGATCCAGGAACAGGGGATCCGGCTCCAGGCCGTGGGCCGGGTGCTCGCCGCCTGGGTGCCGGTGATGACCCCGGGATCGCTGACCAGTCAATTGCCGGCGGTGCTGGGACTGCGCACCGTCGCCCTGGCCGAGGAGTCCCGGGCCGATGTCACCGCGGAGCTCAGCTCGATCAGCGAGCGCATCGCCCGGATGAACCCGGCCGAGACCGAGCTCTCGCTGCCGCCGAGCCGGCTCAGCGTGCCCTGGGCGGCCGTGACGCCACCACGCTCGGGGTGGGAGCCGCTGGGAAGCGTTCCCGATGACCAGCTGCGATCCCAGGCCGCATCAGGCATCGCCCAGATCACCGAAGCGGTGCCGACCACCGCGGGCGCCGCCGTCGTCGAGCAGGTTCGGGAGCAGGTCTGGGGCCGGGATCTGGAGACCGATGCTTCAGCCGACGCTGGGCAACAAGCCCAGACGCAGACGTTGAGCGAGGCCGCCATCCCGGCGGGCGCGGCCTTCGGGGCCCACGCGCTGAACTTCCTCGCCTCCGAGGGCGCCGGCGGCTCCACCGCGATCCACCGTCGGGGCCGCTGGGTCCGGCTCAGCTCGCAGGGCGGCCACATCCTGTGCCGCAGCACCCGGGAGCCGAGTCTCTGAGCCGCGCGCCCTCAGGCCCGGCCCGGACGATGTCTCACGCTGAAGCGGGGTGACCCGCTCCGGCTCAGCTGTTGACCATCGAGTGCGCGGCGCGCTCCAGGTAGTCCCAGAGGATCTGATCGTGCAGCGGGGAGAGCTCCGCGGCGTCGACTCCGGCGCGCATGAACCTCAGCCACTTGTCCCGGGCCTGCGCGTCCACGGCGAAGGGCATGTGCCGCATCCGGAGCCGGGGGTGCCCGCGCTGCTCCTGGTAGGTGCGCGGTCCGCCCCAGTACTGCTCCAGGAACGTCAGCAGGCGCTCCTTGGCAGGTTCCAAGTCCGCCTCCGGGTACATCTCCCGGAAGTCCTCATCCTCGGCCACATGCGCGTAGAAGACCTCGACGATGGTCTCGAAGGTCTTGCGGCCTCCGACGGCGTCGTAGAAGCTCTGCTGCTCGGCGCCGGACTGCTCGGCGCCCGACTGCCCGGGATGGGGGAGCGCGGGGCTCAGCGGGATTCCCTCGGCCGGGCTCGGCCGTGCATCGCCTGGCTGGACGGACTGGTCTGCGGCGGGGCGGCCGGGCAGGCCCGAGACCTGCGAGGGAGGCTTGCCGACCGGACGCACGGTGGCGATCGGTGCCCCCAGGCGGTTCGAGAACTTCGGAAGCTCGCGGGCGGGCTGGGACTCTTTCTCGGACATGTTCCTCCTGTTGCGCGGTGCAGGGTGCAACGATACTCGCTCAGCCCCTGTTCCCGTCGGCCGCGCTGCCCGGCCGCCAGCGCCGACACCTCCCCGCGCGGCGTAGGATTGACCCGGCCCTCGGGCCACCCGCGCCCTCGTCCCGAAAGGTCTGAGAAGAGATCATGGTAGACAGCATGGAAGTCCACATCGCCACCGATCACGCCGGGATGGAGCTCTCGGCCCACCTGGTGGATCATCTGCGCGGCCTCGGCCATACCCTCATCGATCACGGACCGCGGGAATACGACGCGCTGGATGACTACCCCGCGTTCTGCATCCGTGCCGCCGAGGCGGTGGTCGCCGCCCAGGGTGCGGGACGGCGTGCGCTGGGGATCGTGCTGGGCGGGTCCGGCAACGGCGAGCAGATCGCGGCGAACAAGGTCACCGGGGTCCGGGCCGCGCTGGCCTGGAACCACGACACCGCGGTCCTCGCCCGGGAGCACAACGACGCCAACGTCGTCGCCCTCGGCGGTCGTCAGCACAGCCTCGCGGAGGCCACTGGGATCGTGGAGGCCTTCCTGGGTGCCGAGTTCACCGGGGATGAGCGCCACGCCCGCCGGATCGGGAAGATCTCCCACTATGAGCTCACCGGCGAGATCCTCGACTGATCCATGCCTGAAGGCCACACCCTCCACCGGCTCGCCGCGCAGATCAACACGGTCTTCGCCGGTCATCCGTGGCGGGTCAGCTCCCCGCAGGGCCGGTTCAGCGCTGGTG
The DNA here is from genome assembly GCF_017347085.1 of Nesterenkonia sp. E16_10. Classification (GTDB taxonomy): domain Bacteria; phylum Actinomycetota; class Actinomycetes; order Actinomycetales; family Micrococcaceae; genus Nesterenkonia. Next base: position 305,725 of record NZ_JADPSA010000029.1, on the reverse strand, counting down.
CGCAGCGTCTGGACGGGCAGGTGCCCGAGCATGCCGAGGCCTGGGGCAAGCACCTGTTCGTGCACCTCGGCCCCGAGGTGTGGCAGGTCCACCTGGGCCTCTACGGCGCGTTCAGCTTCCGCGGCGACGCGGAGTTCGCGGCGGAGGCCACGGTCGGTGCCCCGCGCGCCGCGGTGGGCACCCTCGAACCGCGCTACGCCGAGGACGGCTGGCTGATCCCCGAGCCGCCCAAGGGGGCGGTGCGCGCCCGGGTGAGCGCCCGGCACGGCTGGGCGGACCTGCGCGGCCCGACCACCTGCGCGGTGTTGGACCTCTCCGAGTACCAGGCCGTCGTGGATCGGCTGGGGCCGGATCCGCTGCGCCAGGGGCTCAGCCAGGACGCCCGGGCCGATGCGCAGCTGCGTGAGCGCTTCCTGCACAACCTGCGCCGACGTCGGATCAGCATCGCCGCGGCCCTGATGGACCAGGCGGTCATCGCCGGGGTGGGCAACATCTACCGCGCGGAGTCGCTCTTCCTCGAGCGTCTCGACCCGCACACTCCCAGCAACCAGCTGGACCCGGATCGTGCGGCGAGGCTGTGGGATCGGCTCACCGAGCAGCTGCGCGACGGGGTCGCGGAGGGTCGGATCCGTACCGTGCGCTCCGGCGGCTCGCGTCGGCACTGGGTCTATAAGCACCAGGGCACCGCCTGTCCACGCTGCGCGACGCTCATCGAGGCCGCCGAGCTGCAGGGCCGACGGCTCTACTGGTGTCCAGGGTGCCAGCGCGACTGAGCCCCGCGTCAGTTCCGCCGGGGTTCCCGTAGAATCACCTGGGTCCGCAGATCATTGATGAGGAGTACATCCCACGTGTCCGAAAACGCAGCATCGGAAGCCCCGTCCCAGGCGTCAGCGCCGGCTGAATCCATCAGCATCACCCGCGACGGCGAGACGGCGAGCATCGAACGCGGCACCACGGGCACCACGCTCTTCGCCGCGCAGAAGACCACCGTGGTCATGCGGGTGGACGGCGAGCTCTGGGACCTCTCCCGCGAGATCCCGGCCGGCGCCGTCGTCGAGGCTGTGGACATCTCCAGCCCCGACGGGCTCAACGTGCTGCGCCACTCCACCGCCCACGTGATGGCCCAGGCGGTCCAGCAGCTCTACCCCGAGGCCAAGCTCGGCATCGGCCCCTACATCACCGACGGGTTCTACTTCGACTTCGACGTCGCCGAGCCCTTCACGCCTGAGGATCTCAAGAAGATCGAGAAGGCCATGCAGAAGCTGATCAACCAGACCCAGCAGTTCGAGCGCGAGGTGGTCAGCGAGGAGCAGGCCAAGGCCGCGATGGCGGATGAGCCGTATAAGCTCGAGCTGCTCGGCGTCGCCAGCGCCGCCGCGGGATCCAACGGTGCCGCAGAGGCCGCCGAGGGCGCCAACATCGAGGTCGGTGGCGGGGAGATCACGATCTACCACAACGTCGATCGCCACGGCGAGCGAATCTGGTCCGACCTGTGCCGCGGCCCGCACCTGCCCAACACCAAGCTGATCGCCAACGCCTACGCCGTGATGCGCTCCGCCGCCGCCTACTGGCGCGGCAAGGAGACCAACCCTCAGCTGCAGCGGCTCTACGGCACCGCCTGGCCCACCAAGGAGGACCTCAAGGCCTATAAGGAGCGGCTGGCCGAGGCCGAGCGCCGCGACCACCGCCGGCTGGGCTCCGAGCTGGACCTCTTCAGCTTCCCCGACGAGCTGGGATCGGGTCTGCCGCTGTTCCACCCCAAGGGCGGCATCATCAAGCGCGAGATGGAGGACTACGTCCGGACCCGGCACATCGAGGCCGGATTCCAGTACGTGGGCACCCCGCACATCTCCAAGGACGGCCTGTTCCACACCTCGGGACACCTGCCCTACTACGCCGACACCATGTTCCCGCCGCTGCACGTGGATGAGGAGCGCGACGCCGAGGGCAACATCACCAAACAGGGCCAGGACTACCGGCTCAAGGCGATGAACTGCCCGATGCACAACCTGATCTACCGCTCCCGCGGACGCTCCTACCGGGAGCTGCCGATGCGACTCTTCGAGTTCGGCTCGGTCTACCGCTACGAGAAGTCCGGCGTGATCCACGGCCTGACCCGGGTGCGCGGCTTCGCCCAGGACGACTCGCACTCCTATGTCACCAAGGAACAGGCCCCCGACGAGGTCCGCCACCTGCTCAGCTTCGTGCTCTCGCTGCTGCGTGACTTCGGACTCGATGACTTCTACCTGGAGCTCTCCACCCGGGATGAGGACTCCGAGAAGTTCATCGGCAGCGCCGAGCAGTGGGCCGAGGCCACCAAGGTGCTCGAGGACGTCGCCAACGAGACCGGCCTGGAGCTGGTCGCCGATCCCGGCGGCGCGGCCTACTACGGACCGAAGATCTCCGTGCAGGCCCGCGACGCCATCGGGCGGACCTGGCAGATGTCCACGGTGCAGTACGACTTCAACCAGCCCGCGCGCTTCGGCCTGGAATACCAGGCCGCCGACGGCACCCGCCAGGAACCGGTGATGATCCACGCCGCGAAGTTCGGCTCCATCGAACGCTTCCTCGGCGTGCTCACCGAACACTATGCAGGTGCGTTCCCGGTCTGGCTCTCACCGGTCCAGGTCCGCGCGATCCCGGTCGCCGAGCCATTCAACGACTACCTCACCGAGGTCGTCGCGAAGCTGCAGGCCGCCGGTGTGCGTGCCGAGCTCGAGGACAGCAGCGACCGCTTCCCGAAGAAGATCCGCACGGCGTCGAAGGACAAGATCCCGTTCGTGCTGATCGCCGGGGGCGACGACGTCGACGCCGGAGCGGTCTCCTTCCGGTTCCGCGACGGCAGCCAGGACAACCAGGTGCCGGTGGACGCGGCGGTGGCCCGGATCCTCGCGGCCATCGAATCCAAGGAAGGCTGAGCCGAGTGGGGTCCGGCGACGAGTTTGAACTGGCAGGCGTGCCCGATGCCTTCCAGCGCCTCTGGACCCCACACCGTGCTGCCTACCACCAGCGCGGCCAGGACCAGGTCAGAGGGTCAAGCGACTGCCCGTTCTGCCAGGGGCCGAAGCGCAGCGACGAGGAGTCGCTGATCGTGCACCGCGGTGAACGCTGCTTCGTGCTGCTGAACCTCTACCCCTATAACCCCGGCCACCTGATGGTCTGCCCCTACCGGCACGTCCCGGACCTCACCGATCTCGACGCCGAGGAGGCCTCGGAGTTCATCACGCTGACCCAGGAGTGCATGCGCGTGCTGCGCGCCACGGCGAACCCGGGAGGGTTCAATCTCGGGGTGAACCAGGGCAAGGTCGGCGGGGCGGGCATCGCCGTGCACCTGCACCAGCACGTGATCCCGCGCTGGAACGGGGACACCAACTTCATGCCGATCATCGCGCAGACGAAGAACCTCTCACAGACCCTGGGCGAGACCCGCGCCCTGGTGGCCGAGGCCTGGGAGGCGAACCGCTAGATGCTCAACCGCTACGCGCGCGCCTTCTTCGGCGGGCTGTTCACCCCGATCGCCAAGGCGCTGCTGGGGATCGGGATGACCCCGAACATGGTCACGGTGATCGGCACGATCGGTGTCTGCCTGGGTGCGCTGGTGTTCTATCCGATGGGAGAGCTGTTCTGGGGCACGGTGTTCATCACCGTCTTCGTCTTCTCCGATCTCGTCGATGGGCTGATGGCCAGGATCAGCGGTCAGGGGTCGGTGCTGGGCGGCTTCCTGGACTCCTGCCTGGACCGGGTCCAGGACGGCGCGGTGTTCCTGGGCCTGCTGATCTGGTTCTTCACCGGGGGAGACCACATCTGGCTCGGGATCGCCTCGGCGTTCTGCCTGCTGGCGGGCAACCTGGTCTCCTATGTGCGGGCCAAGGCTGAGGCGCTGGGCTACACCGCCGACGTCGGGATCGCCGAACGCTCCGAGCGCATGGTGCTGACCCTGGTGTTCACCGGATTCACGGGCCTGGGTCTGCACTCCTCGGTGCTGCTGGTGGTGCTGACCCTGCTCGGGATCGCCTCGGTGGTCACCATCGTCCAGCGCTTCCGCACCGTGATCGCCCAGACCGCCGCCGCCACCGACTGACTCATTAGGTAGCGTCAGGGTCATGACTGATGTCCCGATGCGCACCGCCGGGGTCGACCTGGCCGCCGAGAGCAAGGGAACAGCCCTGGCCACCATCGAGTGGGGACCCGGCGGCGCCCACCTGGAACGGCTGAGTCTTGGCGTCGAGGACGCGGAGATCATCGAGGCCGCCGCAGGGATCACCAGGATCGGCATCGATTGCGCCTTCGGCTGGCCCGATGAGTTCGTCAGCTTCCTCGCCGAACACGCGAACCTCGCAGCCCAGCAGCGACCGGATGGGCGCATGCCATGGCGCCGGACCCTGGCCTACCGGGAGACCGATCGGTGGATCCGCGAGAAGATCGGACGCTGGCCGTTGAGCGTCTCGACGGATCGGATCGGTCTGACCGCCATGCGCTGCGCCGGTCTCCTCGGCAGACTCGCCGCCAGCGGGCTTCTGGTCGACCGGTCCGGCCGGACCGGCGTCGTCGTGGAGGTCTACCCCGGCGCCACGCTGCGAACCTGGGAGTGGGAGGTTCGTGGATACCGGACGGACCCGCAGGTGCGCCGGGCACTGGTGCAGCGGATGCAGCGCGACGCCCCCTGGTTGGCTCTGGGACCGCATGCGCCGCTCATGGTGGCCTCCACCGATGCCTTCGACGCCGTGGTGGCGGCCCTTGCCGCGCGGGCCGCCGCCCTGGGTCGGTATGAGCCGCCGCCTGCCGAGCACCAGGCGCGAGCCGAGCGGGAGGGCTGGATCGTGCTGCCGTCTTGTTCGCTCGCAGATCTCGGTCCTGCTCAGCCATGAAGCTGCGACACAACTCGGCCTTCCTGCGGTTCTGGTTCGCCTCGACCGTCTCCGACTTCGGCACCTACATCACCACGGTGGCGCTCTCGGTGCTGGTCCTGGTGACTCTGAGCGGCACAGCGCTTGATCAGGGGCTGGTCAACGCGGCACGCTGGGCGCCGTACCTGCTCTTCGGGCTGCTCGCCGGCATCTGGGTCGACCGATTGAGGCGACGCACGGTGCTCATCGCGAGCGATCTCGGCCGGGGGCTGGTGCTGGCGTCCCTATGCCTGCTGGGCGTGCTGGGGCTCCTGGACGTGGCAACCGTGATGGTGTTGATCTTCTGCTTCGGGACCCTGGCGCTGATGAGCGACGCGGCCTATCAGTCTCTCCTGCCGAAGCTCGTCCCGCGACCTCTGCTCACGCGGGCCAACGCCCGGCTCCAGCAGAGCGACACCGTGGCCCAGACCACCGGAAGCGCCGTGGCGGGCGGCCTGGTCGCCCTGGTCACGGCCCCCTTCGCGCTGCTGCTCGGCGCGATCACCCACTTCATCTCTGCGGCCGTCCTGCTCACGCTCAGGCATGTCGCCACCGAGAAGCCGCCCGTGCCCGCCCCGGAACCGCTGAGCCGGAAGGTGCGGGAGGGTCTGCGCTGGATCTACCGGCACCCACGGCTCGGGCCCCTGGCCTGGTCCAGCCACGCCTGGTTCATCGGCTCAGCGATGATGGGCGCCGTGCTGCCCGCCCTGGTCCTCAACGATCTGGGACTTGGATCACTGGGACTGGGGCTGGTGCTCACCGCCGCCGGCATCGGCTCGGTCCTCGGCTCGCTGCTCTCGGTCCGGCTCGGGGCACGGTGGGGGACTGGCCGGACCATGGTGATCGCCAGGTTCATCCAGCCGGCGGCGTTGGCGCTGGTGGCTCTCGCCCCACTTGCGGCCGCGGCGGCGCTGGGGACCCCGCTGGTCGAGGGCACCTATGCGTCCCCGGCAGACTGGCCGGCCGCGCACTGGTCGGCCTTCGCGGTGATCGCCGCAGGTCAATTCGTGTTCTGGGTGGCGATGGGGATCGAGGGGCCGCTGGAGATGGGGTACTGGCAGGCCGTGACCCCAGACCGGCTCCTGGCACGCATGAGCGCCACCCGGCGATCGATCAACCGAGGAATGATCGTGCTCGGCGCGCCGCTCGGGGGCGCCCTGGCCATCGCCACCAGCTCATCCATCGCGCTGCTCTCTGCCGCCGGGGTCATGCTGCTGGCAGTCCTGGCGCTGGTCAGCTCGGGATTCCGCGACGCGACGGTCGAACAGGACCAACTCACCGACGACGAGGCGCTTGCCTGAGGGACCTCCACCGCGGGCCCCGGAGCCCAGAAACCCACAGGTACTACCTTTTTTGCCAAAAGTACTACCTGTCTGCCACCATGTGACTGGAAACACATCCCAGTGACTCTGTGCGGTCACGATGAGGCTTCGACGTTGACGCCCCAGACCGCGCGCTCCCACTCAGACTTTGCAACGGAGACACCCATGGAAGATTGGACTCAGACACTGGGCACAGGCCCCTTGTTGTCCATTGCGGTCGGCGCGATCGCGCTGATCCTGCTGCTCATCATTCGATTCAAGGTCCACGCGTTCATCACGTTGATCGTGGTCTCGACCCTCACCGCCGTCGTTGCGGGCGTTCCACTCTCGGCCCTCTCTGAGACCTTGACGGACGGATTCGGAGCCACGCTCGCCAGTGTCGCGATTCTGGTCGCCCTCGGCGCCATGTTGGGCCGCCTCGTGGAGCACTCAGGCGGCGCCAAGGCCCTCGCCGAGGCTCTGATCTCCCGCTTCGGTGAACGCCGAGCTCCGTTCGCCCTCGGCATCGCTTCGCTGATCCTGGGCTTCCCGATGTTCTTCGACGCGGGCCTCGTGATGATGCTCCCGATCGTCTTCGCGGTGGCACGACGGGTCTCCGGCAAGAACGTTCTGCTGTTCGGTCTGCCCACGGCGGCGGCGTTCTCCGTCATGCACGTGTTCCTGCCGCCACATCCGGGCCCAGTGGCAGCCTCTGAACTCTATGAGGCCAACCTCGGCATCGTGCTGCTCGTCGGACTCATCATCGCGTACCCCCTCTGGTACGTCTCCGGTTACCTGTGGGGTCTCTTCGTCGGGCAGCGCCTGATGGTCCCGGTTCCCACGATCTTCGGTGAGATCGACGACGATCAGCCGACGAATCCGCCCCGGGTCAGCACCATCATCTTCCTGCTGCTCCTGCCCATGACGCTCATCCTCTTCAACACCGGCCTCAGCAGCCTGACCTCGGTGGGGATCTTCGACGCGGAGAGCACCTGGGTCCAGGCGCTGTCCTTCCTCGGCACCACCATGATGGCGCTGTTGATCACGGTCATCGTCGCGTCCATCGTGCTGGGCTACCGTCGCGGTGAATCCGGCACAGCCCTGGAGAAGCTCCTGGACTCCGCTCTGGGCCCGGTCTGCTCGGTCATCCTGATCACCGGCGCCGGCGGCATGTTCGGCGGCGTGCTGCGCGCCTCCGGCATCGGCGATGCACTGGCCGATTCGCTCAGTGACCTCGGGCTGCCGGTGATCGCTGCCGCGTACCTCATCGCAGTGGCGATTCGCCTGGCTCAGGGTTCGGCGACGGTCGCCCTGGTCACCGCCGCAGGTCTGGCCGCGCCGGCGGTGCTGGCGGGAGACTTCAACTCGATCCAGGTCGCGGCCATCGTCCTGGCGACCGCCGCTGGCTCGGTGTTCGCCGGACACGTCAACGACTCGGGCTTCTGGCTCGTCGGCCGACTCATGGGCATGGATGTCAAGGAGACGCTGAAGACCTGGACCGTGCAGCAGGCGCTGCAGTCGATGCTCGGGTTCATCCTGGTGGTCATCGTCTACCTGGCCGCCTCGCTGCTCTGAAAGGAACCGCACCGTGACACACAGCAACACCGAGAGCCGCGCACAGAATCTCTTCGACATCACCGGTCACCATGCGCTGATCACCGGTTCCTCGCGAGGGCTGGGGCGGCAACTGGCCCTGGCCCTGGCGGGGGCTGGCGCTGAGGTCACCCTGCATGGTCGCGATGCCGCGGCGCTGGAAGAGGCTCGGCTGGAGGTGGAGTCCGTCTCCGGCCGGCCCGCCCACAGCGTCACCTTCGACGTGACGGATGCAGATCAGGTCCGTCGAGAGTTGGACCGGCTGGTCGAAGAACGCGGGACTCCCGACATTCTGGTCAACAACGCAGGCCTCCAGCGCCGGGCGCCTTTCCAGGACTTCGAGACCCAGGACTGGGACGACGTCGTCGGCTCGAACCTCAGCAGCGTCTTCTACGTCTCTCGCGCGCTGGTGCCGAGCATGATCCAGCGCGGCTCCGGCAAGATCATCAATATCGGGTCGGTGCAATCGATGCTGGCTCGGGAGACGATCGCGCCGTACTCCGCCACCAAGGGCGCGGTCGCTCAGCTCTCCAAGGGGATGGCCGCAGATCTGGCCCGTCACGGGATCCAGGTGAACACCATTTCGCCCGGATACTTCGCCACCGACATGAATCGAGCCCTGGTGGCAGACGAAGATTTCAACCAATGGGTCTGCAAGCGCACCCCGGCGGGACGATGGGGCTCGCTCGACGAGCTCTCGGGTGCACTGCTCTTCTTCAGCTCCTCGGCGTCCAGCTTCGTCTCCGGACAGAACCTGTTCGTCGACGGCGGCATGACCTCGGTGGTGTGACGCATGGATACCGTGAACAGCCCCTCGGCAGCCCCGCAGGAGACGAATCACGCACTGGTGATCCATGGCGCGCAGAGCTGTTACTGGGAGCCAGTGCCCATGCCGGTCCCGGAAGAGCACCAGGTGCTGCTTCGGGTGGCCTACGTCGGGATCTGCGGCTCGGATCTGCACTACTACCAGGATGGCGCCAACGGCGACTTCAAGGTCCGTGAACCCTTGATCCCGGGCCATGAGCTCTCAGGCACGGTGGCTGAGGATCCAACGGGTGAGCTGCCTGCGGGGACCCCGGTGACCGTGCATCCAGCGCGATGGGGCACGCCTCAGCCCGGCCTGGAGGATGCCCCGAACCTCTGGCCTGGCGGGTCCTACCTCGGCAGCGCCTCGACCTGGCCGCATACGCAGGGGGCCTTGGCAGAATTCATCGTGGTCGACCGCACCATGGTGCGGGTTCTGCCGGGACAGCTGCCGATCCGTCGCGCGGTCCTCGCCGAACCACTCGCGGTCGCGCTTCACGCGGTTGAGCAGGCCCGCTCGGTCGGTGCTCATCCGGAAACCGCACGGATTCTCGTCTCAGGTGTGGGCCCCATCGGGCTGCTGACCGTGGCGGCCCTGAAGGCTGCCGGAGCGGCCCACATCACCGCGACAGATGTGGTTCCTCAGGCTCTGGAACGCGCTGAGCGCCAAGGGGCCACCGTGTGCCTGGATGTGTCCAAGGACAGCGTCCCGGAGCACTCCTACGACCTGGTCTTCGAGTGTTCGGGAGTCGATGCGGCCATCGCTTCGTCGACCTCGCGCGCTCTACGGTCAGGAGGCGTCCACGTCCAGGTGGGGATGGTCGCGCCGACGTCGAGCCCCATCGGACTCTCGCGCGTCATCTCCGGGGAGATACGCATCGTCGGGGCATTCCGCTTCGTCCACGAGATCGATGACGCCATCAGGCTCCTCGAGTCGCACTCGGAGATCGAAGACGTCATCACCCATGAGCTCGACCCCGAAGATCCGGCGACCTTGTTCGCGACCGCGGCGGATCCCAGACTCTCCGGGAAGGTCATCGTCGGAGTCACTGGTACGCCACGGCTCTGAAGGGTGCGCTGTGGGGTGCGCCGTGGGGTGCACTGCGGATTGCGCTGTGGGGTGCGCTCTCACCCCACAGGCGGATCGGCGGCACGCCGGGTGAATCTGATTCCCCCGGCGTGCCGCCGATCCGACCGTCCTAGAGTCCCAGCTGGTGCAGCAGGGCCCCCATGGCGGGGTCCCGGCCGAAGGTGATTCGGTAGGACTCCAGCGGATCCCGGGTGTTCCCGCGGGCCAGCAGCTCGCGGCGCACCTGAAACCCCGCCGCGGCGAGGGCCCGGTCCAGCTGCTCGGTGTCCTCGAGGGTACCCAGCTGTTCGCGGTACCACTGTGAGGCGTCGGCGGCGAGCACCTGGGCCCACAGGTAGGAGTAGTACCCGGCGGCGTAGCCGGATCCGGCGAAGATGTGCTTGAAGAATCCGGTGCCATACCGCGGCGGCACCAACGGGTGATCCAGCCCCCATGCAGCCAGCGCCTGGGCGGAGAACGCCTCAGGATCCTCCGCGGCGGCCTCGGCCTCCTCGACGGAGAGCGTGTGCCAGGCCAGGTCCAGGACGACGGCGGCGATGTGTTCGAAGGTGCTCAATCCCTTGCCCCAGAGCTGCTCCGCCGCGGGCGCCTGACCGGCTTCGGCGAGGCCTCCGGTGAACAGCTCCTGGAAGATCTCATTGACCTGGGAGGGGAACTCGACGTTGTCCCGAGGCACCGCAGTGGCGGAGAGCTCCTCGAACTCCGCCTCGGCCAGCAGGCCATGCAGGGCGTGGCCGAACTCGTGGAAGAGCGTGCGCATCGCCGAGGGCGTCAACGCCGGCTCTTCCCCCGGCGCCGGGGCGGTGATGTTCAACGCGTTGATCACCACCGGTGAGGATCCGGTCAACGTGGAGGCCACCGAGAAGGAGTTCATCCATGCCCCGCCGGACTTGCTCGGCCGGGCGAAGAGATCGAGCAGGAACAGACCGATGCCCGCACCCGGCCGCTGCTCGGCGGAGTCCTCGAAGACCTCGAAGCTGCGAGCTCCGGGGGCGAAACCGGGCAGGTCATCACGTTCGACCACCGTGATCCCGTAGAGCCGGGACGCCGCGGCGAAGACCCGGTCCAGCGCCTCCTGCAGGGGCACGTCCTGGCCCTCGCCCGGGGCCTCATCGGTGGACCGCTGCTTCGCCACCGCTGCGAAGCCGAAGCTGATGTCCCAGGGGTCAAGCTCTGCGCTGCTGCTCGAGGCACCGGGGCCAGACGCGCCGTTCGCAACGACCCCGGCCTCCCGCAGCGTCTGGATCTCGGCCTCGAGCCGGGCCGAGGCGCCGTCGGCGATGGTGCGCAGCATCGTCTCGATGCTGGCGCGGTCCTCGGCCGTGCGCGAAGGCAGCACCGTGTCTAGGTGATGCTCGAAGCCCAACATCCGCGCGCGACGGGCACGCAGCAGGGCGATCTGCGCTCCGATCGCACCGGTGGTCCTGCCCGCCTCGTCGGTCAGGGTGCCGCGCGCCGTGGAGGCCTGGTGCAGCCGGCGCCGGGACTCGCGGAGGGTCATCCGCTCCAGAGGGCCCTGCTGGACGGGCAGATTCAGGGGCAGCAGCGCTCCGCCGCCGTGCCCGGCCTCCCGGGCCGCCGCCTCCGCAGCGGCCAGCTCCTGCTCACCGAGTCCGGCCAGCTCCGAGAGGTCGGTGAAGTGGACCGCGTGGGCGGCCGCCTCGCGCCGCTGCAGCTGCTCATAGGCAGTCTCGGCGGCGGTGAGCTCAAGGTTGATCGCGCGCAGCTGCGCCTGGGTGGTCTCCGCGAGTCCAGCCCCGGCGGCGCGGGCGGCGTCCAGCGTCTTGTGCAGCATCCGCAGCTGTTCCGGGGTGGCGCTGGTCTGGCCCTGCGCCAGCGCAGACTCCAGCGCAGAGAGTCGGCGGAAGAGCCCCGGGTGCAGGGTGAGCCAATCTCGGTGCCCGGCCAGTTCTTGGGCCAGCTCCTGCTGGACCTGCTGCCGCTGCGGGGTGGCGTGCACCGATGACATGCAGGAGAACGCCCGCTCCACCCGGGAGAGCAGCCGGTGGGAGAGTCCCAGCGGGTGCAGCACGGTGGCGACGCTCGCGGGGGAGTCATCGGCGGCGATCACCTCCACCGCTTCGCGCTGAGCGGTGATCCCGGCGTGAAGCGCGGGGAGCCAGTGCTCATCGTGGATGCGCGAAAGGTCGACCAGCCCATAGTCCAGGGGGCCGTCTTCCAGCAGCGGATTCTGCGAGGGCGGCTGGTGCGTCGTCGGGCGCTCTGTGGCGCCCGGGCGCTCGGTGTGCTCCATGAGACTCAAGGTCCTCTCCGATAGGCTGGTGGCAAGACTATAGGACGGTTGCTTCATGCAACTGTTGATTGTGATCATCCGGACGTCATTCACGAGGAGAACCATGGCCGGCCATTCCAAATGGGCCAACACCAAGCACCGCAAGGCTGCTGTGGATGCCAAGCGCGCCAAGCTCAACGGGCGCTACATCAAACAGATCGAAGTGGCCGCGCGCAACGGAGGCCCCGACCTCGCCGGCAACCCCGGGCTCGAGCTCGCGGTCTCCAAGGCGAAGAAGAACTCCGTGCCCAACGACAACATCGACCGCGCCATCAAGCGCGGCGCCGGACTCTCCGGCGACAGCGTGGAGTACGAGGAGATCACCTATGAGGTGCGCGGCCCGCAGGGCTCGGCGCTTCTGGTGGAGTGCCTCACGGACAACCGCAACCGTGCCGCCTCGGAGGTCCGCATCGCGGTGACCCGATCCGGCGGCACTGTCGCGGATCCCGGTTCCGTGGCCTATATGTTCCAGCGCAAGGCCGTGGTGCAGCTGCCCAAGGCCGAGCTGAGCGAGGACGATGTGCTGGCCGCAGTGCTCGAGGCCGGGGTCGAGGACCTCATCGAACACGAAGCCAGCTTCGAGATCCGCGCCGAGCCGCAGGACCTGCACGCGGTGCTCAAGGGCCTGGAGGAAGCTGGCCTGAGCTGGGACAGCGATGAGGTGGAGTTCGTCTCCGATGTCACCGTGGATCTCGATGTGGACGCCGCCAAGAAGTTCTTCAAGCTGCACGACGCCCTGGAGGACCTCGACGACGTGCAGAACGTGCACACCAACGCCGACCTCAGCGCCGAGACGCTGGCGGCCCTCGAGGCCGAGGACTGAGGCAGGCGCAGTCCCGATGCCGCAGCACACGATGAGCCCGGTGTCGCGATGAGCCCGGCGGGAGTCGTCTCCGGCACCGCCGGGACTTCGCGGACCGCACAGCGGATCCTGGGGGTCGACCCCGGGCTGACCCGCTGCGGGTTCGCGGTGGTGGAGATGAACCTCAATCGCACGGGGGAGTCCCTGCACGTGGAGGTCACCGGCACCAAGGCGGCGCAGGACCTGGCCGAGCGGATCCTCAGCATCCAGCGCGCTGCCGAGGCGCTGCTGGATCGATTCGCCCCGGATGTGCTGGCCATCGAACGGGTCTTCGCGCAGAACAACGCACCCACGGTGGTGGCCACCGCCCAGGCCTCGGGAGTGATCATCGCGGCCGCGGCCGCCCGCGGCATTCCGGTGGCCTGGCACACCCCCTCGGAGGTCAAGGCCGCGGTGACCGACGATGGAAACGCCGATAAGCAGGCGGTGGCCCGGATGGTGCAGCGGATCCTGAAGCTGCCGGGCCTGCCGACTCCGGTAGACGCCACCGATGCCTATGCGGTGGCGATCTGTCATGGCTGGCGCTCCGGGATCGGTGCGCGATTCAACATGTCGGGATCCACGCAGACCCACCAGGGCGCCACGACCGGGCTGCAGCGGGCTCAGCAGGCGGCAGGCTCCACGCCTGGTGGATCGACACGAGCGGCGTCCGGAGCCGGGCTGACCCCCGCACAGCGCGCCTGGATGGAAGCCGCGAAGCGGGCGCGCTAGAGTGTTCGAATACATGTTCTAATGGCGCCGGGGCATCCCTGGTCCGCGACCAGTCGCCAGCGGCGACGGTGAGGTGAGGAATGATCTCTTCCATCCGTGGCGACGTGCTCCACGTCGGCATCGACCATGCGGTGGTCGAGGTCTCCGGCTTCGGGCTGCATGTCTCGGCCACTCCGAAGACCCTGGCAGATCTGCACCGCGGCACCGAGGCGCGGCTGCACACCAGCTTCGTGCCGCGCCAGGACGATGCGCCGCTGCTCTTCGGCTTCTCCGAACTCTCCGAGCGGGTCATCTTCACCACCCTGGTCTCGATCTCCGGGATCGGGCCGAAGATGGCGCTGGCGGTGCTCGCGGTGCACACCCCGCACGAGGTCCACCAGGCCATCGCCGAGTCTGACACCGACGCATTCACCCGGGTTCCGGGCATCGGGAAGAAGACCGCGCAGCGGATCCTGCTGGAACTCGCCGGCAAACTCGTGATCGATCCGCCGACACCGACCGCCGCCGCCCCGGCCGAGCCCGAGGTCGCCGTCCAGGTCCGCGAGGCCCTGGTCTCTCTGGGCTGGACCGAGAAGGACGCCCGCACCGCCGTGGAGAAGCTGCTGGCCGCCCAGCCGGAGCTGCTCACCGCCGATGTCTCCACCGTGCTGCGCCAGGCGCTGCGCAGCCTCGGAGGTGCCCGGTGAGCGCAGAGGCTCCCCGCGAGCTGGTGGGCGGGAACTCGATGACCGAGGAGCGCGCCATGGAGGCGGCGCTGCGACCGAAGGCGCTGAGCGACTTCGTCGGGCAGCAGACGGTCCGCCGTCAGCTCTCCCTGGTGCTGGAGTCCTCCCGGATCCGCGGCACCGCCTCGGACCACGTGCTGCTCTCCGGGCCTCCCGGGCTGGGCAAGACCACGCTGGCGATGATCATCGCCGCCGAGATGAACGCCCCGCTGCGGATCAGCTCCGGGCCCGCGATCCAGCATGCCGGGGACCTCGCGGCGATCCTGTCCTCGCTGACCGAGGGCGAGGTGCTCTTCGTCGATGAGATCCACCGGATGTCCCGGCCCGCGGAGGAGCTGCTCTACATGGCGATGGAGGACTTCCGGGTCGATGTGATCGTGGGCAAGGGTGCCGGGGCGACGTCGATCCCCCTGGAGCTGCCACCCTTCACCCTGGTGGGGGCGACCACCCGCGCGGGCCTGCTGCCCGGGCCGCTGCGCGATCGGTTCGGCTTCACCGCTCAGCTCGAGTTCTACAGCACCGACGAGCTGGAGCTGGTGCTGCGCCGCTCCTCGGCGATGCTGGACATGGACGTCGCCGGGCAGGGCTTCGCGGAGATCGCCACGCGCTCCCGCGGCACCCCGCGGATCGCCAACCGGCTGCTGCGCCGGGTCCGGGACTGGGCACTGGTGCATAGGGTGCCGCAGGTGGACCGGGCGACCGCCGCTGCGGCGCTGGAGATGTACGAGGTCGACGAGCGTGGTCTGGACCGGTTGGACCGGTCCGTGCTCGAGGCGCTGTGCCTGAAGTTCAACGGCGGCCCGGTCGGACTCTCCACACTGGCCGTGCTGGTGGGGGAGGAGACCGAGACCGTGGAGACGGTCGCCGAGCCCTACCTGGTCCGAGAGGGCCTGCTCGCCCGGACCCCTCGAGGGCGCGTCGCCACTGACCAGGCCTGGCGGCACCTGGGGCTGACTCCACCGGAGCGTCACCCTGATAGTCTGTCGGGTTGAATGCCCGGCCAGCTTCTTTCGGGTGAAGATCCGCCCGCTGGCCTCGAACATCCCGCGACGAGAGATTGGCCCGATCTGTGAACGCTTCGCTCTACCACGCCCAGCTTCTAGCCACTGAAGGCGGCGGGACCGGTCCCGCGCTGGACCCGTTCCTGCTGATCATGATCGCCATCCTGGTGATCTTCATGGTGCTGACCTTCCGCCGCGGCAAGAAGATGCGCGATGAGCAGACCAAGGCCCGCGGCGGTGCCGTGGTCGGCGCCCAGGTGGTCACCGCGGGCGGCATGGTCGGCACCGTGGTGTCCCGCGACGAGGAGGCCCAGCGGGTGACCCTGGAGTTCAGCTCCGGGGACCGCGTGGACTTCCTGATCGGCGCCATCCAGCAGGTGGTTGAACCCGCCGCCACCACCGAGGACTGATCCGCCTCCTATGGCTCCACGCACCCCCGTCGCGAGTGCCCGCGGCGCCCTGATCGGTCTGCTCGTGCTGCTCCTGGGCATGGGCGGACTTCTTGCATTCGCGGTCCAGGACGGCCGCGCCCAGTGGGCGCCGCTGCTTGCCCTGGACCTCGAAGGCGGCACCCAGATGGTCCTCTCGCCCCAGGTCGAGGGCGACGAACAGATCGACGCCGAACAGCTTGAGCAGGCGGTGGAGATCATCCGCCAGCGCGTCGACGGCTCCGGCGTCACCGAATCGGAGATCGCCACTCAGGGTGGGGAGAACGTCGTCGTCGGCATGCCCGGCGTGCCCGACGCAGAGACCCGAGAACTGATCCAGGCGTCGGCGAACATGGAGTTCCGCCCGGTCATCCAGGTGGAGCAGGACCTGGACTTCCTGCAGCAGACGCTGCTCGAGGACGAGGACCTCTCCGAGGAGGAGGCCGAGGCGCTCGAGGAGGAGCTCGCGGCCACCGCGGAGGAGGACGAGGAGACCCCCGCGGCGGAGCCCGAGGACTTCGAGGAGCCCACGGCGGAGCCGGAGAACGGCTCCGACCCGAACTGGATCACCCCTGAGCTGGCCGCGGAGTTCGCGAACTTCACCTGCAGCACCGAGATCAGTCTCGAAGAGCGCGCCGAAGCCTCGGATGAGGAGCCGCTGATCTCCTGCGACCCCAACTCTGGTGTGAAGTACCTGCTGGGACCCGTGGAGGTCCCCGGCACCAACATCGCCGACTCCAGCTTCGGCATGGAGCAGTCTCCCAGTGGGCAGTCCACCGGACGCTGGGCGGTGACCATCAACTTCGACGGCGAGGGAACCGAGGCGTTCCGCGACACCACCACCCGCCTGGTCAACCTGGAGGCCCCGCGCAACCAGTTCGCCATCATGCTCGACGGCCAGGTCATCTCGGCACCGACCACACAGGCAGCGATCGTGGACGGGCGCCCGCAGATCACCGGTGACTTCACCGAGGACGAGGCCCGCGGGCTCTCCGAGCAGCTGCGCTATGGCTCGCTGCCGATCAGCTTCGAGATCGAGTCCGAGCAGCAGATCTCCGCCACCCTGGGCGAGGAGCAGCTGCGGCTCGGCCTGATCGCCGGCATCATCGGCCTGGTCCTGGTCGCCGGCTACGCGATGTTCCAATACCGCGCCCTGGGCCTGGTCACCATCGCCTCGCTGGTGGTCGCCGGCGTGATGACCTGGTGGGCCATCGCCCTGCTGGGCTGGAGCGACGGCTACCGGCTTTCGCTCGCCGGCATCGCCGGGCTGATCGTCTCGATCGGTCTGACCGCAGACTCCTTCATCGTGTACTTCGAACGCGTCAAGGACGAGCTGCGCGAGGGGAGATCCCTGCCCGGAGCGGTGGAGGCCGGCTGGGCCCGAGCCCGGCGCACCATCCTGGCCTCCAAGGCCGTGAACATCATCGCCTCTGTGGTGCTCTACCTCGTGGCCGTGGGCAATGTGCGCGGATTCGCGTTCACCCTGGGCCTGACCGCCATCATCGACATCATCCTGGTGTTCCTCTTCACCCACCCGTTGATGCAGCTGATCGCCCGTCGGAAGTTCTTCGCCGCCGGCAAGCCCTTCTCCGGGCTCTCCGAGAAGGAGCTTGGGGTCGATGTGCTCTACCGCGGTCGCGGGCGGTTCGCACGCAGCACCGTGGTCGCCGAAGGACCGGCGGGGCCGATGACGCCGAGCGACTCCACCGCAGACCCCGGCGGGGACCCCCGGCCGCCGAGCAGTCCGCTGCCACGCTCGGCGGGAACCCCCGACGACGCGCGGGAGGCCCGGATCCAGGAGCTTCCCGAGATCTCAGATCTCGAATGGAGCCAGATGACGATCGCCGAACGGCGCCGCGCGCGGGCCGCTGCGGCCCGTCAGCGCAGCTCCGAGGACGCACCGCATGACGCAGAGGCCTCGGAACGGCGCCTGAGAACTAGTGAGATCGAGGAGGACCGCTGATGGCTGCAGGATTCGCCAAGACCGGCAACCAGCTCTACACCGGTGAACGGTCCTACCCGTTCATCCAGCGATCCAACCTCTGGTTCCTGATCGCCGGGATCCTGGTGCTCGCCTCGATCGCCCTGCCGTTCTTCCGTGGCGGCTTCAACCTCGGGATCGAGTTCACCGGCGGTTCGGAGTTCACGGTCTCGCAGACCGAGAACACCGACATCGCGGTCGGTGAGGACGCCGTGTCGGAGATCTCCGGGCAGGAGGCTGTGGTCACCAACGTGGCACCCAACACGGTGCGCGTGCAGACCGCTGAGCTCAGCGACACCGAGACCCTGGAGGTCGCCGAGGCGCTCCAGCAGGGCTACGGTGTGACCGGGGAACAGGTCAGCTCCACCTTCATCGGCCCGGTCTGGGGCGAGCAGATCTCGCAACAGATGCTGCTCGGCCTGGTGATCTTCGTGGTGCTCGTGGCGCTGTACATGGCGTTCTACTTCCGCACCTGGACCATGTCCCTGGCGGCCATGCTGGGGCTGGGCTTCGTGGTGATCACCACGGTCGGCATCTATTCGCTGACCGGATTCGAGGTGACCCCCAGTGCGATCATCGGATTCCTCACGATCCTCTCCTATGCGCTCTACGACACCATGGTGGTCTTCGACAAGATCCGCGAGAACCTGGAGCCGCTGAGGGAGCAGAAGGACCAGACGTTCACCGAACGGGTTAACCTGGCGGTGAATCAGACCCTGGTCCGTTCGCTGAACACCTCGGTGGTGGGCATCCTGCCGGTGGGCTCGATCCTGTTCATCGGCTCGCTGCTGCTCGGCGCCGGCACGCTGCGCGACATCTCACTCTCGCTCTTCGTGGGCATCATCGTGGGCACACTGGCCACGATCTTCATCCAGGCCCCGCTCTACGCCCGGATGCGCCGAAACGACGCCGAGATCAAGGCTCACACCGAAGAGGTCCTGCGGCTGCGCGAGCTCCGTGGGGTGCACGCGGTCACCTGGTCCGGCACGGCGCTGGATGAATCCGGACGACCGGTGAAGTTCCCGCCGCTTCCAGAGCCGGAGCCGGAGGAGGACCTGGAAGCCGAAGACGAGTACCAGGTCATCATTCAGACCCCGCACGAGCACTGAGTCTCAGCAGCGGCTGAAATGGGGCTACAATTGCCGACACGCCGTCTTCAGCATCCCGGCTCAGTCCTAGGGAAAGCAGGTCCGCACTGGTGAACGAGGAACGCCCGGCAGTCGAGGGCACCACGCAGCTCGCCGCAGCGAGCGCAGCCTCACCGCCCGTGGTTCGACGGGCTCGCGCCGTCGGGGTGGTCAGTGATGAGGCGGCCTCCTCGCCGCTGCTCGAGCCGCTCCTGCGCGCCATGCGGGCCAATGATTCGCAGCAGGACTTTCCCCTGGTGCAGCGCGCCTTCGAGGTGGCGAACCATCACCACCGGGACCAGAAGCGCAAGAGCGGTGATCCCTACATCACCCACCCGGTGGCAGTCGCCACCATCCTGGCGGAACTGGGCCTGACCGGATCGACCCTCGCCGCCGCGCTGCTGCACGACACGGTCGAGGACACCAGCTATTCGCTGGAACAGCTCACCGAGGAGTTCGGCGCTGAGATCGCGCTGCTGGTCGACGGGGTCACCAAGCTGGACAAGCTCAAGTTCGGCGACGCCGCGCAGGCCGAGACCGTGCGCAAGATGGTCCTGGCCATGGCCAAGGACATCCGGGTGCTGATGATCAAGCTCGCCGACCGGCTGCACAACGCACGCACCTGGCGCTATGTGGCCGCCGAGTCCAGTGCCCGCAAGGCCAAGGAGACCCTGGAGATCTTCTCCCCGCTGGCCCATCGGCTGGGGATGAACACCATCAAATGGGAGCTCGAGGACCTCTCCTTCGCTGCCCTGTACCCCAAGGTCTACGAGGAGATCGTCCGGCTGGTCGGGGATCGCACTCCGCAGCGCGAGAAGTTCCTCTCCGAGGTGCGCGAGACCATCGCCGATGACCTCAACGAGTCGGCCATCTCAGCGACCATCACGGGGCGGCCCAAGCACTACTACTCGATCTATCAGAAGATGATCGTGCGCGGCAAAGAGTTCGACGACATCCATGACCTGATGGGCGTCCGGGTGCTGGTGGACACCATCCGGGACTGCTACGCGGTCCTCGGCGCGCTGCATGCCCGCTGGAACCCGCTGCCCGGTCGGTTCAAGGACTACATCGCGATGCCGAAGTACAACATGTACCAGTCGCTGCACACCACGGTGCTCGGTCCGGCCGGCAAGCCCGTCGAGATCCAGATCCGCACCCATGAGATGCACCGACGCGCCGAGTATGGCGTGGCCGCGCACTGGAAGTACAAGCAGGACTCCTCCGCCACCGCGCCGCACTCTGCGGTGAACCAGCCCACCGGCGGATCCCTGGCCGGGACCGCGACCCAGCAGTCCCAGGCCACCGAGGACATCGGCTGGCTGCGCTCCCTGGTGGACTGGCAGTCCGAGACCAAGGACCCCGACGAGTTCCTGGATTCGCTGCGCTTCGAGATCAACGCCAAGGAAGTCTTCGTCTACACCCCCAAGGGTGAGGTCATGGCGCTGCCGGCGGGCTCCACCCCGGTGGACTTCGCCTATGCGATCCATACCGACGTCGGGCACAAGACCATCGGGGCTCGGGTCAACGGGAAGCTGGTGCCGCTGAACTCCGAGCTCCAGCACGGGGACTGGGTGGAGATCTTCACCTCCAAGTCCGAGACCGCCGGGCCCAGCAACGACTGGCTGATGTTCGTCAAGAGCCCGCGGGCCCGGAACAAGATCCGGCACTGGTTCTCCAAGGAGCGCCGCGAGGAGTCCATCGAGCGCGGCAAGGAGAGTCTCACCAAGGCCATCCGGAAGTCCGCGCTGCCGCTGCAGAAGGTGATGAACCCCGAGGTGCTCGACACCGTCGCCAAGCAGCTGCACTACACCGAGGTCGCCGGGCTCTACGCCGGAGTGGGGGAGGAGCACGTCTCCACCCAGAACGTCATCGACCACCTGACCGCGCTCTTCGAGCCCGAGGAGGAGGAGTCCGAGGAACACGACACCACCCCGATCACCTCCCCAGGCACTCCGGCCAACCAGTATTCCGACGCCGGGGTGATCGTCAAGGGTGCCGGGAACGTGCTGGTGAAGCTGGCCCGCTGCTGCACCCCGGTGCCGCCGGATGAGATCGAAGGCTTCGTCACGCGCGGCCAGGGGGTCTCGGTGCACCGTGGAGACTGCCGCAACGTCCAGCAGCTGCGCGAACAGCCCGGACGCCTGGTGGAGGTCGAGTGGGCCCCCACGAAGTCCTCGGTGTTCCTGGTCGAGATCCAGGTCGAAGCGCTGGACCGCAAGTCGCTGCTCTCGGACGTCACGCGGGTCCTCGCCGAATCCCAGGTCAACATCCTCTCCGCGAGCGTGCAGACCTCGCGGGACCGGGTGGCGATCTCCCGGTTCTCCTTCGAGATGGGCGACCCCCGCTATCTGAACCACGTGCTGAACTCCGTGCGCCGGATCGACGGGGTCTACGACGTCTACCGCACGGTGGGCAAACGCCGGGAACACTGAGCCTGGCGCGGACCCGCGCACCTGAAGCGTTCACCGGTCGAAGATCCGGGCCTGGAGCAGCGCCTCGAGCTGCTCCTGGCCTCGGCGTCGGCCGGTGTCTCGGCCGCCGCGCCGAGTGTCGATCGCCCGGAGCAGGGTGATCAGCTGGATCTGCTCCGGAGCCGCGCGGCGCAGTTCCCGGATCAGCGCCCACCGTTCCGCGCAGCCGGCACTCTCGGGTGCGCCGGGCAGCTGCGCCGAACCCGCTCGCTGCACTGGTCCTGGGTGCGGCGTGGGTTCCGTGCTGCGTGCGATGGACGGTGCATCCAGGGCCCGGCGGCTCTGAACCGTGCCGATGCCCAGGAACAGGTCCGTTGCGGTGCGCAGCGCGGTGGTGACCGGGACTCCTTGGAGCTGAAGCTGCTCGTGTGCTCCCAGCGGCACCTGATGGACCTGCCAGGGGATCGCCCCTGCGGTGCGGCGCCGGTATACCCCGGCGGTGATCACGGTGATCCGCTCCGGGGCTGACCCGACGCCCAGGTGCACCCAGGCGGCGGACTGCCCGCAGAGCACCGCGTGGGCGTGCAGGGAGCCGCTGAGCAGTGCTCGGCAGGCTTGGGCGCGCAGCGAGGGGGCGTCGGGCAGGGCGCTGCAGGCGTAGAGGTCGCCCAACAGCGGACGCACGGCGCCCTCGTGGACCATGACCTGGAGCTCTCCCGCGGAGAAGCCGGAGCCGGAGCGGTAGAGGCCCGGAGGAAGGCTCGGCGCGGTCTGGGGTGGCATACCTCCAGCCTGCCCGATCATCACCGTATTGCCAGGGCCCCGGTCACGGCTGTGGAGGAGCGTGGCACCAGACCGGGCGCGGCGCGCCGCTGTGGAGAGAGCCGTACTCCGGGAGGTTCGAGCGCTCTTGCGCCGCCTGTCTCTACGCTGCGGAGACTGGCGCTCCGGGTTCCCGGCCCCAGGACTGCCGCAGGTCCAGGGCGTGGGTGAGGATCTCCACGGCCGCCGCCTGGTCGATGCGAGTCCGCTGATCCTTCGATGCAACCCCGGAGGCGCGCATCTTGGTCGCGGCCGAGACCGTGGAGAGCCGCTCATCGATGAGGTACACCTCGGTCTGCAGACCGGCGGTCGCGATCATCCCGGCGAGCTGCCCCGCGTAGTCGCGGGCCTTCTGAGTCGAGGGGGTCTCGCGTCCCGAGAGCGATAGCGGCAGACCGACATAGACCGCGCGGGCCTGCCGGTCCCGGATGATGGTGATCAGCATGGACAGATCGGAGAACCGGTTGGCGTCTCGGCGCAGGGTCATCACCGGGGTGGCGATCAGCGCGTCGGGATCTGATGCGGCGAGTCCGACGCGGGCCTCACCCACGTCGATGCCCAGGCGCACCCCGGCCCGCACGTTCGGTGCCGGGGTGTCGCCGGTGGCGGGGGTGGCCGCGGCACCCGCAGCGTTCGCGGCACCCGCAGCACTCGCCGCGTCTGCGGCACCCGAAGCGTCAGCGGCGCCCGGAGCGGGCTGCTCGGAGTGATCAGCCACGCTGGCCCACCGCAGAGGTGACTTCCTGCAGGGCAGCGGGGATCTTCGAGGCATCCTGGCCGCCGCCCTGGGCGAGGTCGGGCTTGCCGCCGCCTCCGCCGCCGAGCACCGCGCAGGCGCGCTTGACCAGGTCTCCCGCGGAGACACCCTGGTCCCGGGCGGTCTCGGTGGTCGCCACCACGATCACCGGTCGGCCCTTGGATTCACCGGCCACCGCGACTGCTGCCGCACGGGAGCCGAAGCGTCCGCGCAGGTCCAGTGCGAGGGCTCGGAGATCATCGGCGCCGTCCACGGCCCCGGCGTTGTGTGCCAGCACCTCGACGCCACCGGCGTCCACCGCCTGCGAGAGCAGCTCGCCGGCCTTGGCCCGCAGCGCGGCGCTGCGCAGCTTCTCCAGCTCACGCTCGACCTCCTTGAGCTTGGCCAGGGTCGCGGCGATGCGGTCCGGGACCTGATCGGCGGGGACCTTGAGCATCTCGGTGAGCTGGTTGACCAGGGTCCGCTCAGCGGCGAAGTGGTGGAAGGCGTCGAGGCCGACCAGGGCCTCGACGCGCCGGTTGCCGGATCCCACGGAGGCCTCAGACATCAGGGCCAGGGTGCCGATCTCGGCGGTGGCGTCCACGTGGGTGCCGCCGCAGAGTTCGCGGGACCAGGCCCCGTTGATCTCGACCATGCGGACCTCGTTGCCGTACTTCTCACCGAAGAGCATCATCGCACCCTGCGCCTGTGCCTCTTCCAACGAGGTCACCCGGGTCAGGACCTCGTAGTTGTCCCGGATCGCAAGGTTGGCGACGGCCTCGAGCTCCTGCCGGGCGGCGGTGCTCATCGCGGCCTCGGAGGTGAAGTCGAAGCGCAGGTAGCCCTCCTTGTTGAAGGAGCCGGCCTGCACGGCCTCCGGGCCCAGCACGTCGTGCAGCGCGGCATGGATCAGGTGTGTGCCGGTGTGGGCCTTCTCGGCGTCGAGCCGGCGGCGCACATCGATGGCGCCCAGCGCCTCGGCGCCGGCGGGCACCTCGCCGGAGAGGACCCGGGCGCGGTGGACCGAGAGTCCCTTGATCGGTGACTGCACGTCGAGGACCTCGAGCTCGAAGCCGTCACCGGTGATCCGACCGGTGTCCGGAGCCTGACCGCCGGCCTCGGCGTAGAACGGGGTGGCGTCGAGGACCAGCTCGATGTCCTCCCCGGCGGAGGCGCTGCTGCGGGCCTCTCCGCCCACCAGCAGACCGCGGATCCGAGATTCGGTGGTGTGCTCGGTGTAGCCGGTGAAATGGGTGGGGGAGTCGGCGCGCAGCTCCTGATACACCTGGGTATCGGCGTGGCCGGACTTCTTGCCCTTCGCGTCGGCCCGGGCGCGTTCGCGCTGCTCGGTCATCAAGGCCCGGAATTGGGTCTCGTCGACCCCGACCCCGGCCTCGGCGGCCATCTCCAGGGTCAGGTCGATTGGGAAGCCGTAGGTGTCGTGCAGCGCGAACGCGTCGGCGCCGGTGACCGCAGCCCCGGCGCTCTGCGCGGAGCTCACTGCGGAGCGCAGCTTGGCGGTGCCGGCGGAGATGGTCCGCAGGAAGGCCTGCTCCTCCTTGACCGCGACCTGGTGGATCTTCTCGAAGCCGGACTCGACCTCGGGGTAGGTGCCCTTCATGGCCTCCTTGGACACGCCGACGAGTTCGCCGAACACCGGCTGCTCCACACCCATGAGGCGCATCGCGAGGATCACCCGGCGGATCAGGCGGCGCAGCACGAAGCCGCCGCCCTCGTTGGAGGGGCGGACGCCGTCGGAGATCAGCATCAGCGAGCTGCGCACGTGGTCGGCGATCATCCGCAGCCGCACATCATTGGCGTGGTGCGGGTCGGCGGGATCCTCGGTGGAGGTGTATTCGATGCCGGCGAGTTCGGCGGCGCGGTCGAGCACCGGGCGGACCTGATCGGTCTCGTACATGTTCTCCACGCCCTGGAGCACCATGGCGAGACGCTCGAGGCCCAAGCCGGTGTCGATGCTCTTGTTCTGCAGCGGGCCCGCCACCTCGAACTCGGTCTTGGAATGCACCGCAGAGAGCCGGTACTGCATGAAGACCAGGTTCCAGATCTCCACGTAACGGGTCTCGTCGGCGGCGGGTCCGCCCTCAATGCCGTAGGCGGGGCCGCGGTCGTAGTAGATCTCGGAGCAGGGACCGCCCGGGCCGGGCTGTCCGGTGTTCCAGTAGTTGTCCTCGGGGCCGAAGCGCTGGATCCGGGCCTCGGGGACACCGACCTGATCGCGCCAGATCGCGTACGCCTCGTCGTCGTCCTGGTAGACGGTGATCCAGAGCCGCTCCGGGTCCAGCCCGTAGCCGCGCAGACCCGTGACCGGGTCGGCCTCCCGCGGGTGGGTCAGCAGCTCCCAGGCCATCGGGATGGCGGTCTCCTTGAAGTAGTCGCCGAAGGAGAAGTTCCCGCACATCTGGAAGAAGGTGCCGTGGCGGGCGGTCTTGCCGACCTCTTCGATGTCGGCGGTGCGGATGCACTTCTGCACGGAGACCGCGCGGGAGTAGGGGGGTGTCTCGGTGCCCATGAAGTAGGGGATGAACGGCACCATGCCGGCGATGGTGAACAGCACCGAGGGATCCGGTGAGATCAGTGATGCTGAGGGGACGCGCTCATGCCCCTTGGCGGCGAAGTAGTCGTACCACGTCCGGGCGATGTCCTCGGTCTTCATGGGCTTTCGGGTCCTCCTGCTGATGGTCGCTGCGAGTCGGCCGGGGAGGTCTCATATCTGCGACCCCTCCGGATCTGCGCCGGGACCAGCTTAGTGGAAACACAGAGCCCGCTGCGGCCTCCGGTGGGGAGGGCAGCGGGCTCTGTGGGTTTCAGAACGAGGTTCTGAGAGATCCTCTGGGGATCAGCGTGCGTAGAACTCGACCACGAGCTGCTCTTCGCAGGTGACCGGGACCTCTTCGCGCTTGGGCTTGCGGGACAGAGTCGCCTGAAGCTTCTCGATCTCGACGGTGAGGTAGCCGGGAACCGTGGGGAGCGCATCCTGGTGGGTGCCTGCGGCGGCCACCTGGAAGGGCTCGAAGACCTCGGAGCGCTCGTGCACGTGGATCATCTGGCCGGGCTTCACGCGGAAGGACGGGCGGTCCACGCGCTTGCCGTTGACCATGATGTGGCGGTGGACCACGAACTGGCGGGCCTGGGCGATGGTGCGGGCGAAGCCCGAACGCAGAACCAGGGCGTCAAGCCGGGACTCGAGCAGCTCGACCAGGTTCTCACCGGTCAGGCCCTCGTGCATGCGCTTGGCCTCTTCGTAGTAGCGCAGCATCTGCGCCTCGCGGATGCCGTACTGAGCGCGGAGACGCTGCTTCTCCTTCAGGCGCACCGCGTAGTCCGAGTCGGTGCGACGGCGGGTCCGGCCGTGCTGGCCCGGGCCGTAGGGGCGGCGATCCAGGTACTTCTGGGCCTTGGGGGTCAGCGCGATGCCAAGGGCTCGCGAGGCCTTCACAGTACGACGACTGCGCAATGGTGATGTGGGCATTGAATGCCTTTCTGTCTTGTCGGCGAATGATGTTTATTCCTGACCGCGACAAACGTTCAGGTACCTGGCCTCCGAGATCCGTGGTTCGGAGAGTGTGAGCCGCCGAAGGCTCACGGCACTGCGACTTCGCACCGGCACACGGATACCCCGTCAGAGTGATCTGCGGGAAGCCGGTGTGCAGGGGATCTTCGGTAGAGATGCGAAGCCTGCCAGACAGCACAACAGCCTAGCATCGGGGATGACAGAACCCCAATCATCTCGTGGATGATCGGGGTTCGGTCAGGCAGGTGGTTCAGCGGCGGGTCAGGATCAGCCGCGCAGCGCCTTGCGGTCGGGGCGGGTGCGGTAGGGATCCACGCCCTTGGGGATCGGCGGCCGGGAGATCGGAAGCGCCGTGAGCCTGCGGTCCACCGCGTTGACCTCGTGCTTGGTGAGCTTCTTGTCGAGCTTCTTGATGGTCTTGGCCAGCTTCTGCAGCGGGACCTGCTGATCCCCGCGGCCGGACTGGATCACGTGGATCGGCACTCCGGTGTCGCGCAGGATCGGGCTGAACCGCTTGCGGGTCTTCTCCACCAGCTTGTTCACCCGGCCGGCGGGTCCCTCGGTGACCAGCACCAGGCCCGGCTTGCCGAGCACCCGGAAGATCGCGTCCTGGGTCTTGGGGTCCATGGCCACCGGTTCCTCGGTGACGATCCAGCCGCGCTTGAGCGTGCTCAACGCCGCGGCGGCGGCGCCCGGGCGCCCCTCGATCCTTGAGAACGCGGCCTTCTCGGCGCGCCGGTTCATCACGATCATCGCGGCGAGCAGGCCGAAGGGCAGACCGATCAGCAGGCCGGTGACCCAGTTCATCAGCAGGGTGAACAGCAGGAAGAACACGCCGAAGGTGGCGAAGAAGGCCAGTGCCATCCACCACCCGATGTTGGGATCATAGGAGCGGGTCATCGTGAAGACCTGCTTGATCCGCGAGAAGAACCCTTCCTGCTTATTGGCCTTCTTGCGGGCCTTGCGGTTGCGCTGCTCGGCCTTCTGCTCGGCCTTGAGGTTCTTGAGCGCGGCCTTTGCCTCTGCCTTGGAGGAAGCCTTGGGAGGAGTGGAGTCTGCTGGTGCCATAGTGCGCCCAGTCTACCGCAGGCTCAGAAGCCCGCGGCGACCAGCGTGGAGGCCTCCTGCTTGGTCGCACCCGAGGGTTCGATGTGTGCCAGTGCGGCGGGGATCTCCCAGCCCTTCTTCTGCATCGCCTTGGCCCACAGGGATCCGGCCCGGTAGGAGGAGCGGACCAGCGGCCCGGACATGACGCCGAGGAATCCGATCCCTTCGGCCTCCTGGGAGATGTCGAGGAACTCCTGGGGCTTGACCCAGCGGTCCACCGGGAGGTGCCGCGGGGTGGGCCGCAGGTACTGGGTGATCGTAAGCAGGTCGCAGCCGGCGTCGTGGAGGTCGCGCAGCGCCTCCGAGACCTCCTCGCGGGTCTCACCCATTCCGAGGATCAGGTTGGACTTGGTGATCATGCCGTGGCTGCGTCCCTGGGTCAGCACGTCCAGGGAGCGTTCGTAGCGGAACGCCGGGCGGATCCGGCGGAAGATCCTCGGGACCGTCTCGACGTTGTGCGCGAACACCTCGGGCGCGGCCTCGCAGATCCCGGCGATGTTCTCCTCGCGGCCGGAGAAGTCGGGGATCAGGATCTCGACCCCGGTCCCGGGGTTGAGCTCATGGATCTTGCGGATGGTCTCGGCGTAGAGCCACACGCCCTCATCGGGGAGGTCGTCGCGAGCCACACCGGTGACGGTCGCATAGCGCAGCTGCATCTCTTGGACCGACTGGGCGACCTGCAGCGGCTCAGACTCGTCCACGGCGCCCGGCCGGCCGGTGTCGATCTCGCAGAAGTCACACCGTCGGGTGCAGGCGGAGCCGCCGATGAGGAACGTGGCCTCCCGGTCCTCCCAGCATTCGAAGATGTTGGGGCAGCCGGCCTCTTCGCAGACGGTGTGCAGGCCCTTCTCGCCGACCCGCTTCTTCATCTCGGTGAACTCGGTGCCGATCTTGACCTTGGTGCGCATCCACTCGGGCTTGCGCTCCACGGGGATCGAGGCGTTGCGTGCTTCGACGCGCAGCATGCGTCGGCCTTCAGGTGCCACAGTCACTGTGGTGCTCCTTCTGTAGTTCGGGACATCTCACAGGTGCCCTGGTCTGCGCCGAGCCCGGAAGCCACGGGTGTGGCGGGCGCGTCGTCGTCGGCGTGGTGCAGCAGCGGAGGCAGCGCCTGGCGCAGCTCTTCCGCGACCCGGTCGGCCACCGCCTCCGGGGTGACCTCACGGCCCAGCTCGGCGCTGATGCTGGTGGTCTTCGCGTCCGTGATCCCGCACGCGATGATGTTCTCGAAGGGCGCCAGGTCGTTCGAGCAGTTCAGGGCGAACCCGTGCATGGTGACCGAGTGGTGCACGCGCAGCCCGATGGCGGCGATCTTGCGGTCGGGGCCGTCCCCGGTGATCCAGACGCCGGAGCGTCCCGGCACCTGGGTGCCGGTGATGCCGAAGTCGGCGACGAGTATCCGGATCAGCGTCTTTTCCAGCACGCAGACGTAGTCCTTGACCAGGGATCGGTCGCGCAGGTGAAGGATCGGGTAGCCGACGAGTTGGCCGCGTCCGTGCCAGGTGAGCTTTCCGCCGCGATCCACCTCCACCACGGGGGTGCCGTCCTCGGGGAGGTCTGCGGGCTCGGTCCGACGCCCTGCGGTGTAGACGTCGGCATGTTCGAGCAGCAGCACGGTGGAGGGTGCCGAACCCTGCTGCACCGCGTCATGCAGCCGCCGCTGGACGCGGAGACCCTCGGAGTAGTCGAGGAGCTGCGGATCGAATCCCAGCTTCGTGAAGGTGAGCTCCATGACACCAGCCTAGACCGAGTTGGTCCTGCGCTGAGAACCGCGGACAGATGATGACCTGTGGATAACCCCGCGGGCGGGAATCGGGCGAGCAGAATGGAGGTCATGGACGGTGACATCACCGCAGGCACCACCGGAGCCCGGGCAGCGCCCATCCGGGAGGATCTGACTGCAGAGCGCACGGACCGGGCGACCCCGCTGGAGCGGGTCATGCGGAGCTTCGACGCTGCGGGTCACCAGGGCTGGGAGCCCCCGGAGGCCCCCGGCATCACGGTGGAGCGGCTGCTGGGCGGTGGCAGCAGCGCACTGGTCTGGCTGGTGTGGTGGGATTCCCCCGCGGAACCGGACTGGCACCTTGTCGACGGCTGCCCGCCCGCGGCGTTCGCGCTGAAGGTTCCGCGCGCCCACCTCGCGGGCCGGCCCCCGCTGCACCACGTCACCGCGGAACTTCAGGCGCTGGACATGTTGCGTCATGAACACCTGGTCCGGGCCTACGGGGCGCTGGAGACCTCCCAGGGCATCGGGCTGATGCTGGAGCCCTACAGCGCGGGATCTCTGGCCCAGCTGCTGCGCGGCGTGGGCCGGCTCGGGCTGGGTGAGGTGGTCACGGTGCTGACTCCCATCGCCACCGCACTGGGGGCGCTGCATCAGGGCGGGGTCGCCCACGGGGACGTCTCGCCAGGCAACATCCTGCTCGCCGCAGATGGAAAACCTGCGCTGGGAGATCTCGCGGACGCCCCGATCCTCGGGACCCCGCGTTCAGACACCGGCACTCCCGGGTTTGCCGCCCCGGAACGGGAGTTGGAGGGGCGCCTTCCTTCCGGTGCGGATTCGGCCACCCGAAGAGCCGCCCGCGCGGGACTGGCCCCTGAGGCCGACGTCTATTCCCTGGCTGCAGTCGCCTGGTTCGCACTGACCGGGTCGATGCCGGCCCGAGACCGCCACCGGGCACCGCTGCAGAGTCTGCGCCCGGAGCTGCCGCTCTCCATCACCCGGCTGCTGGAGTCGGGACTGCACGACGATCCCGCGCTGCGGCCCGACGCTCAGGACTTCGCCGTGCAGCTCTTCCGCTGCGCCGCTCCCAGGGCGTTGGATCTGACCCCGCATGTCCACGAGGAGGTGGTGCCGGAACTGCCGACCCTGACCGGTCCCGGCACGGGCGTCCGGCGCTGGGTCCCTCGCCTCAGGGCGTTCGCCGTGGCTGCCGTGGTGCTCGCGGGGCTCTGGTTCTCCTCCGAGATCCTGACCCCCGGCCCGACGACGCCGCTCGGGCCGGCCGTGCAGCATGCGGAGGTGGGGCAGGCGGAGACGGGGCAGGCGGAAGCGGGGCAGGCGGAAGCGGGGCAGGCGGAGACGGAAGAGGGCAGCGACCCCGGAGGTGCGCAGGTCAGCCAGGAGCCGCCAGCATCCGACGCCGACCGGTCCGGCGCACCCAGCACTGGCGCAGCCAGCCCCAGGCCACCCAGTCCCGGGGAACAGCTGCGGGATCGGGACCCGGTGCGAGCGGTGCAGGGGCTCGCAGCGCTGCGGACGCAGGCGCTGCGAGAGACCTCCCAGGAGGCGGTCGGCCGCTATACGGTGCCTGAGAGCCCGGCCCAGGTGGCAGATGCTGCGCTGATCCAGCGACTCATCGATGGTGGCACGAGCTACCAGGGTGAGACTCTCAAGATCCGGGTGACCGATCCGGGCCAGGACGTGCCCTCGCCCACGGAGTCAGTTCCGGGGAGGACGCCGCCCTGGGAGCCAGGGGCCGGGTCGCCCACGACTGCTGAGCTGCACGCCTCGGTGATCGCTGGCGGGCTGGACACCGGGGTGGCTGAGTCCCAGGACGTGGTGCTGGTGATGCACCGGCAGGAGGGACAGTGGCTGCTCTATCGCGTGCGTGAGCCTGGCACAGCTGTCGAACAGGGCGCCCTCGTGCCGGGCGCAGACGCAGAGCAGGGCCCGTCCGAATGAACGGACGGGCCCTGCTCTGTGTGTCGAGGCTGGACGCCTCGGCCGGGTCTAGAGGCCCAGCTGCGCCTCGAAGTTGCCCTCTTCCAGACGAGCCTTCAGGGTCTGCATGAAGCGACCGGCGTCGGCGCCGTCGACCAGTCGGTGATCGTAGGTCAGCGAGAGGTACATCATGTGCCTGATGCCGATGGACTCGTTGCCGTCGCCGTCGGTCACGACCATCGGGCGCTTGACGATGGTGCCGGTGCCCAGGATCGCGACCTGCGGCTGGTTGATGATCGGGGTGTCGAACAGGGCCCCGACCGAGCCGAAGTTCGTGATCGTGAAGGTGCCTCCGGAGAGCTCTCCCGGACCGATCTTGGACTGGCGGGTCCGCTCGGCCACATCGGCAATCTTCTTCGAGAGCCCGGCGATGCTGAGATCTCCGGCGTCGTTGATCACCGGAACCAGCAGGCCCTTCTCGGTGTCCACGGCCAGCGCGAGATGCTCGCTGTCGTGGTAGGTGATCTGCTGGTTGGCCTCGTCGTACTCGGCGTTGAGCTTCGGGTGCTGCTTCAGCGCCTCGGTGACGGCGGTGCCGATGAAGGGCAGGTAGGTGAGGTTCACCCCGTTCTGCTCCTTGAAGGAGGCCTTGGCCTTCGCACGCAGGTTCACGATCCGGGTCATGTCGATCTCGTGGACCTGGGTCAGCTGCGCGGAGATGTCCAGCGACTCGTTCATCCGCTGAGCGATCACCTGACGGATCCGTGGAGCCTTCTCCGTGGAGCCGCGCTTGGTCTTGTCCACCTCGACCTTGGGTGCGGACTTCGCGGCCGCAGGAGCCTCGGCGGGGGCCTCGGACCGGGACTGGGACTTGCTCGCCTCAGCGGCGTCGACGACGTCCTGCTTGCGGATGCGTCCACCGACCCCGGTGCCCTTGACGTCGGCCAGGTCCACACCCTCGTTCTTGGCCAGACGGCGCACCAGCGGAGTCACATAACCCTCGGCGGAGGAATCCGAGGACTCGCTCTTAGTCTCGCGCTTGGACTCGGACTTCTGCTCGCTCTGAGCCGGGGCCTCCTGCTTGGTCCGCTCCTGCGGAGCGGGCTCCCGCTCCGGCTCCGACTGCTCGGGCTCGGACCGCTCGGGCTCGGACTGCTCGGGCTCGGACTGCTCCGGCGCCGACTCCTCGGTGGCGGGCTCGGGTGCCTGCTCGGCCTCGGCGTCCGACTCCTGTTCGGAATCGGCAGACTCGCTGGACCCGCTCGAGCCTGAGCCTGAGCCGGAACCGACGAGGGCCAGGACCGCGCCGACCTCGATGGTCTCATCCTCGGAGACCTTGATCTCCTGGATGGTGCCGGCCACGGGGGAGGGGACCTCGGTGTCGACCTTGTCGGTGGAGACCTCCAGAAGGGGCTGGTCGACCTCGACGGTGTCGCCGACTTCGACCAGCCAGCGGGTTACGGTGCCCTCGGTGACGGACTCGCCGAGCGCCGGAAGGGTGATCTCCTGGGTCTCGCCGCCACCGGACTCGCCGCCCTGGGAGGACTCGTCCGAGGATTCAGAGGAGCCCTCATCGGAGGTGTTCTCCTCTGCGGCCTGCTCGGTGGCCTCGGGCTGGGCCGCCTCGGTGGCCGCATCCTCGGCCTCTTCGGTGGAGGTGCCGGACTCGTCGTCGGACTGTTCGGGCTCGGCGGACTCTTCCGAATCAGCCGAGTCCTCCGAGGATCCGGAGTCATCGCCGCCGGAGCCGTCGCCGATCCGCACCAGCGGGGCGCCAACTTCGATGGTCTCGTCCTCGGCGACCAGGAGCTCTTCGATGGTGCCGGCGGCCGGGGAGGGGACCTCGGTGTCGACCTTGTCGGTGGAGACCTCCAGCAGCGGCTGGTCGACCTCGACGGTGTCACCGACCTCAACGAGCCAGCGGGTCACGGTGCCTTCGGTGACTGACTCACCTAGGGCTGGAAGGTTCACGGTTTCAGACATGGTGTCCGACTCCTACTCTCAAAGTTCGACGCAGCCTCACGGCTGGAACATTTATCTCAACGGGCAGTTCTGGAAAGTGGCCCCGGGAATCCGGGATATGCGGGTCAGCCGTGCAGCGGGTGGCCGAAGAGCGCCATCGCGGCCTCGCCCATGGCTTCGTTCTGCGTGGGGTGCGCGTGGAGCAGGGTCGCGACGTCCTCGGGGTAGGCCTCCCAGTTCACGATCAGCTGGGCCTCGCCCACCTGCTCGCCGATGCGGGTGCCGATGCCGTGGACTCCGACGATCGGGCCACCCTTGACGCCGACCATCTTGATCAGGCCGCCGGTGCCCAGGATGGAGGACTTGCCGTTGCCCGCGAGGTTGTACTCGGTGATCTCGATCTGGTCCTTGCCGTACTTCTCCTCGGCAGCGGGCTGGGTGTAGCCCACGGACATGATCTCCGGCTCACAGTAGGTGACCTTGGGGATGTTGATGTCCTCCACGACGACCGGGTTGTTGCCTGCGATCTCCTCGGCGACGAAGATGCCCTGCTGGTAGCCGCGGTGTGCCAGCTGCAGACCTGGGACGATGTCGCCGATCGCGAAGATGTTGCCGACCCCGGTGTGCAGCCGCTCGTCGGTGATGACGAACCCGCGGTCCAGGGTGATCCCGGCGTCCTCGAAGCCGAAGCCCTCGGTGACGGGTCCGCGGCCGACGGCGACCAGGCAGATCTCCGCCTCGAAGGTCTTGCCGTCTTCGAGGGTGACCTTGACGCCGTCCTCGGTCTCCTTGACCTCGTTGAAGAAGGTGCCGGTGTTGAAGGTGATGCCGCGCTTCTTGAAGGTGCGCTCCAGCTGCTTGATGATCGCCGGGTCCTCGTTGGGCACCAGCGAGGGGAGCCCCTCGATGATGGTGACCTCGGTGCCGAAGGAGGTCCACGCCGAGGCGAACTCGCAGCCGATCACGCCGCCGCCGAGCACGATGGCCGACTTCGGGGTGTAGTCCAGCTCGAGGGCTTCGGTGGAGGTGATGATCTTCTTGCTCAGCGGCAAACCGAA
Source organism: Nesterenkonia sp. E16_10 (assembly GCF_017347085.1). GTDB lineage: Bacteria > Actinomycetota > Actinomycetes > Actinomycetales > Micrococcaceae > Nesterenkonia. Next base: position 271,631 of record NZ_JADPSA010000029.1, on the reverse strand, counting down.
GGTCTTCGAGGTCGAGCCGGTGGCGAGCACGATGTTCTTGCCGGTGTAGCGGGTGCCGTCGACCTCGATCTCGTTCTCCGAGACCAGCTTGCCCTCCCCGGAGATCACGGTGACCTTGCGCATCTTCAGCAGACCGGTCAGACCCTTGTACTTGCCGGCGACAATCCCGTCCTTGTACTCGCGGACCTTGGCCATGTCCACGCCTTCGAAGTTCATCTTCACGCCGTACTTCTCAGAGGTCCGTGCCTCATCGGCGAGCTCGGCGGAGTGCAGGTACGCCTTGGTCGGGATGCAGCCCCAGTGCAGGCAGGTCCCGCCCAGCTTGTCCTTCTCGATGAGGCCCACGGTCAGTCCGTGCTGGACTGAGCGAAGCGCTGCGGCATAGCCGGCGCTGCCCCCTCCAAGGACGAGTACGTCGAATTCCTGAGGCTGGTCGGCCACGGTCGTTGCTCCCTTGCATTGGGTGAGACGTGAAGATCATGATTCGGTCTGAGTCGGCTCCCCGGCGGGCCGTGGGGCGCGTCGGGGAGCCGTTCCCAGGGTGTTTCCTGCGGCCAGCCTATCGCTTGTGCGCAGGCATCAGCCACTGGATCAGCGGCTCAGGCCCTCGAGGTAGCTGATCAGGGTGCGGACCATCACGCCGGTGCCCGATTTCGGGGTGTAGCCGTAGGCGCCCTTCTCGTTGAACGCCGGACCGGCGATGTCCAGGTGCGCCCACGGGATGCGGGAGGTCTCGGGGTCCAGCGGGTCAGCCGCGGCGCCGGTGCGGTCGCCGACGAACTCGCGCAGGAAGGCGGCGGCGTTCAGCATGCCGCCGAAGCGGTCGCCGAGGTTCGTGAGATCGGCGACCTCGGAGTCGAACCCGGAGCGTCCCTCCTCGAGGATCGGCATCGGCCAGAGGCTCTCCCCGGCGGCCTTCGAGGCCATCACCAGTGCTTCGCGCAGCTCCTCATTGCCCATCACGCCGGAGGTGCGCGTGCCCAGGGCGATCATCTGCGCCCCGGTGAGCGTGGCCACGTCGATGATCGCGTCGGGCTGCTCGGCCGAGGCCGCGACGAGACCGTCGGCCAGGACCAGTCGACCCTCGGCGTCGGTGTTGAGCACCTCCACGGTCTTCCCGCCATGGATGGTGATGACATCCTCGGGTCGCTGCGCGGTGTCGGAGGGCATGTTCTCGGCCAGGCACAGCCAGCCGGTGACCTTGACCGGCAGGTTCAGGTCCGCGACCGCCCGGACGACGGCGGCCACCGTGGCGGCGCCGCCCATGTCCAGCTTCATCGTGGTCATCGCGGCGGCGGGCTTGAGTGAGAGCCCGCCGGAGTCAAAGGTGATGCCCTTGCCGACCAGCGCGATATGCGCCACCGGCTTGGCAGGGGAGTGCTCCATGCGGACCAGCCGGGGCTTCCGGGAGGAGCCGCCGCCCACGCCGAGGATGCCGCCGAAGCCGTCGCGGGCGAGTTCCTTCTCGCCCCAGACCTTGATCTTGAGCTTGGCCGCCCGCGCGGTGCCGCCCTGCTGGGCCGGGGCCTTGGTGCGCTCACCGAGCGTGGAGACCAGCTCGGCGAAGCTCTCGGGGTAGAGGTGGCTCGGCGGAGTGTTCACCAGGTCACGGGTGGCGCGCACCGCAGAGCCGACGACGGCGGCCCGGTCGATCGCGGGCCGGGTCTGCTTCTCCTTGAGCGCGGTCAGCACCTGGATGTTGCTGACCGGGCTGGAGGTGCGGGCTTCCTCGGAGCTGCGGAAGTGGTTGAAGGAGTAGGCGCCGATCGCGGCACCCTCCGCGATGGCCCCGACCTGTTCCACCGAGGACGCGGGCAGCGCCAGCGCCACGGACCCGATGCTGCCGAGCTGACGCACCGCGGAGCCGGCCGCACGACGCAGCGCCTCCAGGCTGATTCCCCCGGTGACCTCACCGGTCAGCGGTCCCACACCGATGAGCACGAGCGTCTCAGAGGCGAAGCCGTCCATCCCGGGCAGACGCAGCAGCTGATCCGCCGCGCCGGTGGCCCCGAGGGCCTTCAGCGAGTCTGCGACACCCTTGGCGGCGTCGTCGGCCAGCGGGTTGGGCAGCAGGATCGGACCCTGCGGCCCCTTGGCGACGCCGAGCACCAGAGCATCGGTGTCGGTCTTCTCAACAGAGGTGGAGACGGCGGAAAGGCTGGGCTGGAAATCGTGGATCACTGTGGTCCTGTCTGATTCCTGGGGTGTTGGAATCGGTTATGTCGTCGTGGTTCTTCCTGTGTTCGATCCTAACCAACTTCCAGGCGGGAATGCCCGCAGCTGGCATCCTGTTGTACTGACGACCCTAGGAGTCGGACCGGCGGCGTTTCATACGCCGGGCCCCGCTCGAACCCCATACCGGAAAGAGGACCCCTCAGGTGAAGGACCCCCTGGATCTGCTGCATGTCCATCCCGCAGCCGATGGAGAAGAGGAGTCGGACTCCTCCATCAACCTCGGTGCCCAGGACGGGCACGAGTCCAGCGTGAGCGCCGAGGGCGGCGCTCTGGTGCTGCGCGAGGCTGCGCCGCCCGCCGATCGACTGAGCCTGCTGGTCTCCTGGTCCGGCCACACCGACGCCGGCAGCCTCAGCGAGCAGCTCTCGGAATCCCTGCTCGGCACGCTGCCCCACCGGCGGCTCGCCAGCTTCGAGGTGGATGAACTCTTCGACTACCGGTCGCGCCGGCCACAGATCACCTTCACCGACAACCGGTTCAGCAACTTCGAGGCGCCCTCGCTGGAGCTCTACGAGGTGCGCGACGCCCTCGGTCGGCCGTTTCTCTTCCTGACCGGCGACGAGCCTGACTATCAGTGGGACCGCGTGTCCCAGGCGGTGCTTGCACTGGTGGACCGGCTCGATGTGAAGCTCGTCGTGCTGGTGGACGCGCTGGGTCTGCCGACCCCGCACACCCGCCCGATCGGTGTCACGGCCCACGGCAACCGTCCAGATCTCATCGACGGCATCTCCACCTGGGGGCCCAGTGCGCAGATCGAGGCCGGGCTGAGTCAGTTCCTGGAGCTGCGGGTCGCCGAGGCGGACCGGGATGTGGTGGGTTACACGCTGCATGTCCCGCACTACCTCGCCGGTGGGCGCTTCCCGCATGTGGCGGTGGCCGCCCTGGAATACGCCGGTGCGGCGCTCGAGCTGATGCTGCCCACCGATGAGCTGCGCGAGTCCTCGCGGATGGTGGAGCAGGACATCTCTCGGCAGGTGGCGCAGAACTCCGAGATCCAGGGGATGGTGGACCGACTCGAGCGCAACTTCGACGAGTACGCCACCCCGCAGCAGCGCTCGCTGCTGGTCAAGGACGACGACGCAGTGCCCGACGCCGAGGAGCTGGGCGCGGCGGTGGAGGCCTATCTGCGCCACCACGATCCAGCCGCCGACGCCGAAGCAGCCCGCGCGGGCTCGATCGAGGGCCTGCTCGACGAGGCGTCGCCGGATCGCAGGACGCCTGCCCCCGGAGATGCCGGCCCGGCGGAACCTCGCCCAGAGGAGCCTGGCCCGGCGAAGCCTGGCCCGAAGGACGACGATGCGGCACGGGAGAATCCCGGCACGACCTCGGGGGAGGACCGGCACGGCCCGGACGCCGAGCCAGAGGATCACGACCGTCCCGAGTAGCCGCCGCCCCGGGTAGCCGCCGTGCCGGGCAGCCGACCGTCCCGAGTAGCCGACGCCCCGAGCAGCTGCTGCCGCCCCGGAGCCCTCCCACGGCCCTGCTGGGGGCCGTGGGGTTCTCCACAGCGCCGCGCGGTGGAGCCCGTCCGCGGAGTTGTCCACAGTCCACCCCGGCAGCGCCGGGGTTCCCTGGACTTGACGCACTCTGGCTCTATGGACGCACACCCGCACGCACGGCACCGGCTTCCCAGCCCGGCCCACAGGCGCTACGCCTCGGATCCTCCTCCGGGGCCGCTGGACATCACGAACCCCGCAGACTGCCTCGCCCTGGTGCGGCACACCTTCGGGCGGCTCCCGCCGGAGTCACTCATCGTCATAGGGCTGCTCGACGGCTGCACCGGAGGCCATATGCGGCTCGACCTGAAGCCGGCGCTGCAGGAGCCGTTCACCTGCGCCCGGATGGTCGCGGACTGCCTGGCTGGGGAGGGGTCCTCCCCGGCTCCCGAGGCGGCCATGGTGATGCTGATCGGAGACGAGGCTGCTTCGCCGAGCCAGCACGAGACCTGGAGATGCTGCCTGGAGGCGCTGCGGATCGTGCTCGAGGCCGAGTACTGCGTGCGCATCGTCCAGACCTGGTTCCTCGCTGCCGAGAACGTGCGCGACCCGCTCTGCGCGGACCCGGCCTGTTGCGGGCTGCCGGGCCTGGGCATCGGCGAACTTCGAATCCCCACCCTGGGAGGCCTCCAGAACGGGCTCCCCGGCGGTGATCCGGCGCCGCTGGAGAAGGCCGCCGCCGCATTTCTTCAACGAGCCCCGGTCGCGGACCCCAGGATCGAGGCGCTCCTGGCCGACCTGCGCACGGGCAGCGCCACACACCCGCTGCCCGAGACGCGCCAGCTGCGACGTCGGCTCCACGCCTGGAACCTCGCACTGGCTCGGGCCGCCGCGCCGCAGCAGGGGCGCCGCATCGATGCCGTGGCCCCGCGCAGCGAAGATCAGCGAGCCACTTCCGAGGAGCCATTCGCTCAGGCTCGGAACCTCATCGAGCTCCTGACCCAGCTTCGCACCGGGTTCGACCGGGATCTGCTCATTCCGCTGGCCACCTTGGGGCTTGATCACGCCATGGCGGGGGTGCGCCACAGGGAGTGCCTCACCGGGTCACCGCCTGAACGCGCGGAGGCGGCGATGCTGCAGCTCTATGCGGCGTCGTTCCTCGGCGAGACCCGGTCACGGCCAGACTGGGAACGAGTCGACGGGCTCGAGGATGTGCTCAACACTCTGGTGCCCTACGCCCGAGGCGTCGAACGCGAGCACCTGCTCTGCCTGATGGCGTGGATCGAATGGGCCAGAGGCCGAGGCACCGCTGCCGGATCCTTCATCGACCAATGCTTGAGCGAGTTCCCGGACAACGAGCTGAGCCGGATCATCGAGCGGCTGATGCAGCTCAAGGGTGTGTGCCTCTGGGCCCGGACCAAGCAGCACAGCTGGTCCTGGACCAGGACCACCGCGCCGAGCCCGGATTAGCCCGGAAAAACTCTCAGATTGGGAATGCGGGCGGAACACGCTATGTTGTCAACCATTGAGACCCTGCAACCATCGTAGGATCCCACCCACCTGAGGGGCTGTTGACAGCTCCTCAGAGGAGTGCGGTTCTTATAATGGCCTTGACAGGGTCATAGGTGTGTTGACCGACAAGTTCATCGCATCTGCACCCTATGTCTAAGTCGGAAGGTCACCGTGCCCACTACTGCGTCCAAGTCCACCGAAGAGAACGCGGCCGCTGCAGAGGCTGAGAAGAAGACGCCCGCCAAGAAGAGCACTGCAGCTCGCAGCACCGCCGCGAAGTCCACTGCGGCGAAGAAGAGCCCGGCCTCCTCAGCCGCGAAGTCCAGCGCCAAGGCGCCCGCCGCGAAGTCCAGCGCCGCCAAGTCAACCACCGCGAAGTCCACTGCGGCCAAGTCGACTGCGGCCAAGACTGGCGCCGCGAAGTCCGCTGCGGAGACGAAGAGCGCCGCCGCTTCCTCGGCCAAGGCTCCCGCCAAGAAGACCGGAGGCCGCAAGCGCGCCGCGGATCCGGTGGACGAGGTCCTGGCCGAGGCGGACGCCGAGGAGAAGGCAGCCCCCACCGCGGCCCTGGAGAAGGCCGTCGCGAAGGCCGTGGCCGACGGGGAGGACCCTGAAGCCATCACTGAGGCCTCGGTCAAGGCCAAGGAGGGTGAGGAGGAGGAGTCCAAGGGTCGCGGCTTCGTCATCTCCAACGCCGATGAGGACGACGCCCCCGCGATCCAGGTGGTCTCCGCCGGTGCCACCGCGGACCCGGTCAAGGACTACCTCAAGCAGATCGGCAAGGTCGCCCTCCTGAACGCCGAGCAGGAGGTGGACCTCGCGCTGCGCATCGAGGCCGGACTCTTCGCCGAGCACAAGCTGAACAAGCAGAAGATCACCGACCGCCGGCTCCGGCGCGATCTCGAGCTCGTGGTCGCCGATGGCAAGCGCGCCAAGAACCACCTGCTGGAGGCGAACCTCCGCCTGGTGGTCTCGCTGGCCAAGCGGTACACCGGGCGCGGCATGCTCTTCCTGGACCTGATCCAGGAAGGCAACCTGGGACTGATCCGCGCGGTCGAGAAGTTCGACTACACCAAGGGCTTCAAGTTCTCGACCTATGCCACCTGGTGGATCCGCCAGGCGATCACCCGCGCGATGGCGGACCAGGCACGCACCATCCGCATCCCGGTGCACATGGTGGAGGTCATCAACAAGCTGGCCCGGGTCCAGCGGCAGATGCTCCAGGATCTGGGCCGCGAGCCCACACCGGAGGAGCTGGCACAGGAACTCGACATGACCCCGGAGAAGGTCGTCGAAGTCCAGAAATACGGCCGCGAGCCGATCTCGCTGCATACCCCGCTGGGTGAGGACGGTGACTCCGAGTTCGGCGACCTCATCGAGGACTCCGAAGCCGTGGTGCCCTCCGACGCAGTGAGCTTCACCCTGCTCCAGGAGCAGCTCCACTCGGTGCTGGACACGCTCGCCGAGCGCGAAGCCGGCGTGGTCGCGATGCGCTTCGGCCTCACCGACGGTCAGCCGAAGACCCTCGATGAGATCGGCAAGGTCTACGGCGTCACGCGCGAGCGGATCCGGCAGATAGAGTCCAAGACCATGTCGAAGCTGCGTCACCCGAGCCGCTCGCAGGTCCTGCGCGACTACCTCGACTGAGTTTCAGCTCCGCCAGGCTCAGACCCGCGGGAGCTGAGCCTGGCGGGCTCCCGCTGAAGCTCAGCCCCCGCTGTAGCTCAGCGGACACAGAAGAAGGGTGCGGACCGGATTTCTCTGGTCCGCACCCTTCTTCTGTATGGTGCTGCGCCACTTGCTTCTGTGTGGTGCTGCTGCTACTTGGCGGTCGCGAGGCGATCCGACTCGTCGATCCACTCGACGGTCTTGGGCCGCAGCGAATCCTCGACCTGCCGGCCGTGGTGATTGCAGAAGAGCAGAACACCGGATGTGAGCGCTGCTCGCACGTACGCCTGCGCTCCACAGCGGTCGCAACGGTCAAGGGCAGTCAAGGTAGTGGGCTGGTTTTCCACGGTGCCAGTTGTGCCGGTCATGCTCTTCGCCTCCTCAGGTCAATGCTCCAGAGATCCTGCAGCCGGGAAGGCCTGACTCAGGATCTCTTGGTGTTCCATAGAACCACGGACTCGGCGGTTTCATTCGCAGCGGCAGCCATAAACCGCCGTGCTTTCGCTGTGCGCGTACCGACTGCGGCGCTTCTGCGGGGCCCCGGGGTCGCCGCGCACTACGATGGCAATGATTCACCACCACCACAGGAGGACACTGCGTGGCCAAGCGCTCGGAGTATGACGCCCGGCATCTGTCGGTGCTCGAAGGTCTGGAAGCTGTTCGCAAGCGTCCCGGGATGTATATCGGTTCCACAGACTCTCGCGGGCTCATGCACTGCCTCTGGGAGATCATCGACAACTCCGTGGACGAGGCACTGGCTGGCCATGCCTCCACCATCAGCATCACCCTGCACCGGGATGATTCCGTGGAGGTCAGTGACGACGGTCGCGGAATCCCGGTGGACATCGAGCCCCGCACCGGACTCTCCGGCCTGGAAGTGGTCTTCACCAAGCTCCACGCCGGCGGAAAGTTCGGCGGCGGCTCCTACAACGCCGTGGGCGGGCTCCACGGAGTGGGCGCCTCGGTGGTCAACGCGCTCTCGGCCCGACTCGACGCCCAGGTCACCCGGGGTGGGAAGGTCCATCAGCTCTCCTTCCGCCGCGGCGAACCCGGCGTCTTCTCCGGCCCCCGGCCCGACCCCGACGCGGCGTTCACCCCGGCCCTGGACGGCTCGCCGCTCGACATCATCGGCAAGGCCAAGCGGGGGGTCACCGGAACGACGATCCGCTACTGGTCGGATCGACAGATCTTCACCTCCGACGCCGGTTTCAACGATATCGAGATCGCCAACCGCGCCCGGCAGACGGCGTTCCTGGTGCCGGGGCTGCGCATCACCGTGCGCGACGAACGCGGCCCGGAGCCCCTCGAGGAGGTCTTCCAATACGACGGCGGCATCAGCGAGTTCGCCGAGCACCTCTCTGCGGACACCTCGGTCACCGATATCTGGCGCATCCAGGGCCACGGGAAGTTCACCGAACGGATCCCGGTGCTCGCGGCCGACGGACGCAGCCATATGGAGGACGTGGAGCGCGACTGCGAGGTGGACATCGCGCTGCGCTGGGGGATCGGCTACGAGACCACCGTGCGCAGCTTCGTGAACATCATCGCCACTCCCAAGGGCGGCACCCACCTGACCGGCTTTGAACAGGCCCTGTTGAAGTCCCTGCGCAAGACGGTGGAGGCCAACGCGCGCAAGCTCAAGGCCGGGAGCGACAAGCTTGAAAAGGATGACGTGCTGGCCGGGCTCACCGCTGTGGTCACCGTGCGCATCGCCGAGCCCCAGTTCGAGGGGCAGACCAAGGAGATCCTGGGTACACCCGCAGCTCGCCAGATCGTCTCCAAGGTGGTCAGCAAGGAGCTCGAGACCCGGCTGAGCTCCACCAAGCGGGGCGATAAGCAGCAGGCCACCGCGGTGCTGGAGAAGGTCGTCGCGGAGATGAAGTCACGCATCTCCGCCCGGATGCACAAGGAGACCCAGCGGCGCAAGAACGCCCTGGAGACCTCCTCGATGCCGGCCAAGCTGGTGGAGTGCCGCTCCAAGGGCGTGGCCGAGACCGAGCTGTTCATCGTCGAGGGCGACTCCGCGCTGGGCACCGCGAAGCTCGCCCGCTCTTCGGACTTCCAGGCGCTGTTGCCGATCCGCGGAAAGATTCTCAACGTCCAGAAGGCCTCGGTGGCCGACATGCTCTCCAACACCGAGTGCGCGGCTCTGCTGCAGGTCATCGGGGCCGGCTCCGGCCGCTCCTTCGACCTCGACGCCGCCCGCTATGGCAAGGTGGTGCTGATGACCGATGCCGACGTCGACGGCGCTCACATCCGCACCCTGCTGCTGACCCTGTTCTTCCGCTACATGCGCCCACTGATCGAGGCGGGCCGCGTCTTCGCCGCCGTGCCTCCGCTGCACCGGGTGGAGATCATCCACCAGGGCCGCCGGGCGAACGAGGTCAGGTACACCTACTCCGAGGCGGAGCTCAACCAGCTCCTGGCCCAGCTGGAGCAGGACGGGCTGAACTATAAAGAGCCGATCCAGCGCTACAAGGGTCTGGGTGAGATGGATGCCGATCAGCTCTCCGAGACCACCATGGACCCGCAGCACCGGGCGCTGCGCCGGATCAGGGTGCAGGACGCCGAAGCCGCCGAACGGGTCTTCGACCTGCTCATGGGTTCGGTGGTCGCGCCCCGCAAGGAGTTCATCATCGAGGGATCCCAGGCGCTGGACCGCGACCGGATCGACGCCTGAGCCGACGTCGGAGGGCCAAGGCCGACCGGCCCTGGCCGGCGCCGACCAGCACCGCGCTATTTCTACGACCTGTAGAAATAATTCAGTGCACAGGCCGGTCGGCTCTCCCGAGGCCACGCGTGACCGGTACACTGAACGACGACGACGAGTGCACCTCGACCCCCTGTGAGCTGAGACGTGACCCAACAGACTTCTGTCGCCCCGACCGGCGATTCCGCATCCCGAGCAGCTTCCGCTGCCCCCGGTGCGGAGGCTGCGCCGCCTCGATGGCGACGCAAGGTGGCCGCCTACTGGTCCCTGACCAAGCCGCGCGTCATCGAGCTGCTCCTGGTCACCACGCTGCCCACCATGTTCTTCGCGCAGCGGGGTGTGCCTGACTTCTGGCTGGCACTGGCCACGCTGGTCGGTGGGGCCATGGCCGCTGGATCCGCGGGAGCCTTCAACTGCTATATCGATCGCGATATGGACAAGCTGATGAACCGGACCAAGAAGCGTCCGCTGGTCACCGGGGAGCTCAGTCCCCGTGAGGCGCTGATCTTCGCCTCGGTGCTGGGCGCCGCCGCGATCGCGGTCCTCTGGTTCGGAACCAACCCGCTGGCCGCGGGTCTCGGCGCGGCCGCGATCTTCTTCTACGTCGTGGTCTACACGATGATCCTCAAGCGCCGCACCGAGCAGAACATCATCTGGGGCGGCATCGCCGGGTGCTTCCCGGTGGTGATCGCCTGGGCCGCGGTGCGCGAGACGCTGGAATGGCCCGCAGTGGTGCTGTTCGTGATCATCTTCCTGTGGACTCCGCCGCACTACTGGCCGTTGTCGATGAAGTACCGGACCGACTACCAGACGGCGCACGTGCCGATGCTCGGCGCCATCGCCACGGCACGCACCGTCTCAGTCCAGGTGGTGCTCTACGCCTGGGCCACCGTGATGTGCTCGCTGCTGCTGATCCCCATGGGATGGGCCGGCATCACCTACACGGCGTTCGCCCTGGCCTCGGGTGCATGGTTCATCTACGAGGCCCATGTGCTGCACCGGCAGGCGGAGAACGGCACCCTCACGGACAAGAAGGCCATGAAGGTCTTCCATCTCTCGATCCTCTACCTCACCCTGCTCTTCATCGGGCTCTGGATCGACCCGTTCATCGGGACTCCCTTGATGGGCTGATGCTCGCAGCTCCGGTGGACTCCTGGTCTCGACGCCAGGCGCTGATGCTCCCGGGCAGCAGGATGCCGGCGGCCTGGTCCTGATCCAGGACCAGCAGGGGCCGGGTGGTGTCCAGAATCGGGCTGACCAGCAGCTCACGGATCGGGGTGCTGCGCTGCAGTGCCTGATCGGTGGTCCGGACCAGACCCGCGCAGCGGCGCTTGGACCAGCCGTGCGGCTGCCGCTCTCGCAGGGCCTCGAGATCTGCGCGGGTGATGAGTCCGATGGCTCGGTAGGAGAGGTTCAACACCACGACCGGGTCAGACTCTTCGAGGACCTGCGCCGCGTCCGCCATCGACCTTGTGCCGAGAATGGTGGCACCCAGGGGTGCCATGATGTCTTCGATGGCGGTCATGCCCACCGTCCTCTCGGGGTTGCGGCGTGCCCTGTCTGACCCCGACGCAACCGGCGTGCGCAGAGCGTTCGATGCGGAAGCCGCGACGTCTTGCGGCGCGCCTAGCAGTGGGCGGATCATATCTGCTCCTATGAGTGATGAGCTGAGCCCACTGCTGAACTCGTTTCCCAGTCTAACCACGGACCTCCCCGCCGGGAACCCGTGGAGAATGACCTCTGGACACAGCGGATGACGCTCAAGGATTCAAGTAAACTTATGCCGTCGCCGAGGGCGGCGCATACGTTCGGAGCGGAGATCACCATGAGCACAGAGTCAAAGCTGAGCGATCACATTCTGGAGACCGACACCCAGACCGTGGACGACGCGGTCCTGGATGCCATCGACACCGAGGCCGCGGGCCTCGACGCCTCAGCGGACCTGCAGGTTCTGCTCGAACAGGACACCGACATCTCCAGCTTCCTGCAGGGTCTGGCCCAGGTCTCCTCCGAGCGGTTCAGCGGAACCCAGCCGGTGCTGTGCAGCATCATCCTCGACCGGACTAAGCGCAACGTCGTGGTCGCCGCCAGCAGTCCGGAGGCGGCACGGCTGGACGAGGTCCAGGCAGGCTTCGATGAGGGACCCTGCCTGGAGGCCCAGCGCACCAACACCGTGATCAGCGTGTCCGACGTGCGCTCCGAGCGACGCTGGCCCGGGTATATGGCCGCGGTGCGGGAGTTCGGCATGCGCAGCGTGCTTGCGCTGCCGCTGACTCTGCAGTCGGAATCCGCCGCCGCGATGAACCTCTACACCAGCACGCCGGAGGCGTTCGGCCCCGCCGAGATCGAGGCGGCCCGACGTTACGCGGAGCTCGCCTCCAAGGTGGGTGTGATCGCGCTGCGGCTGGCGGCCTACTCCGAGAACGTCGAGCACCTGCGCGCCGCGATGGAATCACGCACCGCGATCGACATCGCCATCGGCGTGGTCATGGCGCAGAACCGCTGCACTCAGGAGGAGGCCTTCGCGATTCTGCGCAAGGCCTCGAGCCACCGCAACATCAAGCTGCGCACGCTCGCCGAAGAGCTGGTGGCCACGGTGGGACGCCAGTCGGCCTCGACGGTCTTCGACACCTGAGTCACCGGTCCACCCAGCTCTGGCCCGCCGGCCTCGGAATCGCCGTTCCGGCACTGAGCGCAGCGACCCTGCGATGCAGCTCCTGGGTCTGCGCCTCGGTGTCTGGCACCGAGAGCCGGATCTGGGCCAGTGCACCGTCGGTGCTGTACTGGGTCGCGGTCACCACCACCCCGGCGGCGCGGAGCTCGTTCTCCCAGCGGCCTGCCTCAACGATGGGTGCCTGAACGTCGAAGACCCGCATGGAGGTCCGGCTCCGGAGCTGACCCTGTTCCCGGGCGAGGTTCAGCGCGCCGGTCACCGCATCTGAATAGGCGCTCACCAATCCGCCGGGACCGAGCAGCGTTCCACCGAACCAGCGCAGCACCACGGCCACGACATCACTGAGGTCGGCTTCTCCGCCGGGCATCTCGGTCTTCTGCAGCGCAGCCAGGATCGGTGCGCCTGCGGTGCCGGAGGGCTCGCCGTCGTCGTGGGACCGCTGGATCCGCCGGTCCGGGCCGATGACCCAGGCGCTGCAGTGGTGCCGCGCGTCGGGGTGGGCCCGGCGCAGCTGCTCGACCCAGGACTGTGCCTCGGCGTCGTGCTCGACCCGGCGGATCAGGGCCCGGAACCTCGAGCGTCGACGCTCGATCTCGTGGGAGATCTCCGCGGCGGAGCTCATCACGGTGTAGGGCCGAGCGGGCTGCGGGAGATCTGCCCCGGTGGGATCGGCGGAGAATGCGGACATGACTGAGCAGTCTACGATGCCGCCCGCCGGCTCGTGGGTCGCTCGCTCGCTCACCGGCTCACCAGCAGGGGTGGCCGGAGCGGGGGTGAAGCCTAAGGCGTGCTGCGCGCCACCAGGACCGCCCGGCGCGGCGAGTAGGCCGGCATCACGCGCAGCGCGGTCCGCACGGCGTCCTGGTCATCGGCGGCCTCGGTGAGCTGCAGATAACGCCACAGCTCCTCGGCGGAGCCGTCGGAGAGGACCGCCTCACGCAGCAGCGCCGAGAGTTCCCGGCGCACCCTCAAGACTCCCGGCGCCTCGCTGCCGGGCAGCAGCTCACCCCGATAGAGGTCCAGCGCACCCTGCCGGTCACCCGCGGTGAGAGCAGCGTGGGCGTCTCGGGCGTCCACTCGCAGCGGGGCGCTGAGCCGGTAGGGGCGCGAGAGCAGGTCGATGCTGGGGGAGTGGTGCTCTGCCAGCAGGCGGCGCAGCCGGACCAGCTCGGCGCGGACCGTCACCTCATGGTCAGCTTCGCCATAGAGCAGCACGGCCAGTTCCTCAGCGGTGAGCCCGCGCTCCGATCCGGGGTCCGAGTGCCACCCCAGCAGGAACAGGATCTCCGCGTGCCGCAGACCGAGCGGCTGGTGCGCATCCAAGGTGCCCAGCACGGCCGGACCGGCCCCGAGCGTGGTCAGCGTGGCCTGCGCCGGCACGGCGGGAACCAGCCTGAGCTCCGCCTCCGCGGCGGATACCGCGGCGCGTAGCAGCGGCAGCGAATGGACTGCCACGGCCTGAGCATCTCCGGTCAGGTCCACCACGCCCAGCAGCGTTCCGGTGGCAGGGTCGCGCACCGGCACCGCCGAACAGGAGAAACGGTGTGCGGTGTAGGAGAAATGCTGCTCCCGGTGCACCTGTGCGCCGCGTCCGGTGGCCAGGGCGAGGCCCGGGGCCGAGGTGCCGATGGCCCGCTCGGACCAGTTCGCCCCCGGCTGGAAGGCAGAGCGCTCCGCCTGGCGCAGCGTCTCACGCGCTCCCTCGACCCAGAGCAGCCGCCCGGCGGCGTCACCGATCGCCACGATGAGTCCCGCCTCGGCGGCGGGTTCGATCAGCAGGCGCTGCAGCACCGGCAGCACCAGCCGCAGCGGGTGGTTCCTCCGGTACTCCCGCAGCTGGAGCTCGTCGAGCTCGATGGGCGGCAGCGCGCTCATCGGGTCTCGCACATCTCCGGCGGAACGCAGCCAGGACTCCCGCAGCGCGTGGGGCAGTGCGGCCCAGGTCTTCGGCTCGGTGGAGAAAGCCTCCATGACACTCCTTCGACGCTTTGAGGTGCCCGGGAGCTGCGTGCTGCTGCAGCGCACCACAACTGCGTGTGTGCTTGCTCACAGTCTAGCCATGCAACGGTGCTGCAACCTGAAGAGATCTAGGATTCTTTTATGTGAGGCACATCACAGCACCGAGCGTGGACTCTCGCAATTCGGGAGCATCGTCCGGCGCAAGGCCAAGAGAAGGAGCCCAATATGACCATCTACGCCCAGCCCGGTACCGACGGCGCACTGGTGAGCTACAAGTCCCGCTACGAGAACTACATCGGCGGGGAGTGGGTCGCGCCGGTAGACGGCGAGTACTTCGAGAATCCCTCGCCGGTCACCGGCAAGAGCTTCACCGAGATCCCTCGCTCCAAGGCCGCTGACATCGAACTGGCGCTCGACGCCGCCCACCGCGCCGCGCCGGCCTGGGGCAAGACCTCGGTGGCCGAGCGCGCCGTGGTGCTGAACAAGATCGCGGACCGGATCGAGGAGAACCTCGAGATGCTGGCCGTGGCCGAGACCTGGGAGAACGGCAAGCCGGTCCGGGAGACCCTCGCCGCGGATCTGCCCCTGGCGGTGGATCACTTCCGCTACTTCGCCGGAGCCATCCGGGCCCAGGAGGGCGGAATCAGCGAGATCGACGGTGACACGGTGGCCTACCACTTCAACGAGCCGCTCGGCGTGGTCGGACAGATCATTCCGTGGAACTTCCCGATTCTGATGGCGGTGTGGAAGCTCGCGCCGGCGCTCTCGGCAGGCAACGCCGTGGTGCTCAAGCCCGCAGAACAGACCCCTGCCTCGATCCTGATGCTCATGGAGGTCATCGGGGACCTGCTGCCGGCCGGGGTGCTCAACGTGGTCAACGGCTTCGGTGCTGAGGCCGGCGCCCCGCTGGCCTCCAGTCCGCGGATCCGCAAGATCGCCTTCACCGGGGAGACCACCACCGGGCGACTGATCATGCAGTACGCCTCGCAGAACCTCATTCCGATGACCCTGGAGCTCGGCGGCAAGAGCCCGAACCTCTTCTTCGAAGACGTTGCCCGGGCCGACGACGCCTTCTATGACAAGGCGCTCGAGGGCTTCACGATGTTCGCGCTGAATCAGGGCGAGGTCTGCACCTGTCCCTCGCGTGCTCTGATCCAGTCCAGCATCTACGAGGAGTTCCTCGAGAAGGCCGTGGCGCGGACCAAGCTGGTCAAGCAGGGCAACCCGCTGGACACCGATACTCAGGTCGGGGCCCAGGCCAGCAACGATCAGCTGGAGAAGATCCTGAGCTACATCGACATCGGCAAGCAGGAGGGCGCCGAGGTGCTCACCGGTGGTAGCCGGGTGGACCTCGGTGGAGATCTCGCGGAGGGCTACTACGTGGAGCCCACCATCTTCAAGGGCCAGAACTCGATGCGAATCTTCCAGGAGGAGATCTTCGGTCCGGTCGTCTCGGTCACCGAGTTCAAGGACTACGCCGAGGGCATCGAGATCGCCAACGACACGCTCTACGGTCTGGGCGCCGGAGTCTGGTCCCGCGAGGCGAACATCGCGTATCGCGCCGGTCGGGACATCCAGGCCGGACGGGTCTGGACCAACTGCTACCACCAGTACCCGGCACATGCCGCGTTCGGCGGCTACAAGAATTCCGGCATCGGCCGGGAGAACCACCTGATGATGCTCTCGCACTACCAGCAGACCAAGAACATGCTGGTCAGCTACAGCGAGGACAAGCTCGGGTTCTTCTAGGCTGGATGCCTCGGGCGGAGAGGAGCATGATCAAGGTATGAGCATTTCACGGATCGCGGTCTCCGATGCGGCCGCAGCGTTTCTGGTCCAGCTGCGAGAGAGTCACGGGCAGCCGCTGATGTTTCACCAGTCGGGAGGCTGCTGCGACGGATCGGCGCCGATGTGCTTCACGCAGGGAACCTTCATCACCGGGCCCTCCGACGTGCTGCTGGGTCAGCTGGAGCCCGGGACCCCGGAGCCGGTGCCGGTCTGGATCTCCCAGGTGCAGTTCCAGTACTGGTCCCATACCCACATCACCATAGATGTGGCGCCGGGCCGCGGAGCCGGTTTCAGCATCGAGGGTCCGACCGGTCAGCGGTTCATCATCCGCTCCCGGCTGTTCACCGACGCAGAGACCGAGGCGCTCGCGCCGGTGACCACCGGCTGAACCTCGCTCGGGGCCTCGGGCTCGATCGGTGACCACCTGCCGCACCGGCGGTGGTCACCGATCGGACCCGAGCTTTCCCGTTCCGGGCTGACTCAGATGACGCCCTGGGCGATCATCGCGTCCGCGACCTGGGTGAACCCTGCGATGTTCGCGCCGGCGACATAGTCCCCGGGGACCCCGTACTCCTCGGCGGTGCCGGCGCAGCGGGCGTGGATGTTCTCCATGATCTCGGCAAGCCGGGCCTCGGTGTATTCGAAGCTCCAGGAGTCGCGGATCGAGTTCTGCTGCATCTCCAGAGCCGAGGTCGCCACACCCCCGGCGTTGGCTGCCTTGCCGGGTCCGAAGAGCGCCCCCGCGTCGCGGAGCCGATCGATGGCTGCCGGAGTGGTGGGCATGTTCGCGCCCTCGACCACCGCCTTGACCCCGGCCTTGAGCAGGATCCGTGCGTCGTCGTCGTCGAGCTCGTTCTGGGTGGCGCAGGGCAGGGCGACGTCGATGTCGTGCTTCTCCGCCACCGCCCAGACCGGTCGGGCCTCGATGAACTCGGCGGAGCCGCGCTGCTCGGCGTACTCGCTGATCCGTCCGCGCTGGACCTGCTTGATCTCGCGCATCAGTTCCAGGTCGATGCCTTCAGGGTCATGCACGGCGCCGGAGGAGTCGGAGGCGCCGACGACGAGGCCGCCCAGCGCGTGGATCTTCTCGATCGCGTAGAACGCGACGTTGCCGGAGCCCGAGACCAGCACCCTGGATCCGTCCAGGGTGCGGCCGGTGGCGCCGAGCATGTGCTCGGTGAAGAATGCCGCCCCATAGCCGGTGGCCTCGGTGCGCACCAGGGATCCGCCCCAGGAGGTTCCCTTCCCGGTGATGACCCCGGCCTCATAGCGGTTCGCGATGCGCTTGTACTGGCCGAAGAGATAGCCGATCTCCCGGCGCCCCACGCCGATGTCTCCGGCCGGCACGTCCACCGAGGACCCGATATGCCGGTAGGCCTCGGTCATGAAGGACTGGCAGAACCGCATGACCTCGCCGTCGCTGCGGCCCTTGGGGTCGAAGTCGCTGCCGCCCTTGCCGCCGCCGATGGGCAGCCCGGTGAGCGCGTTCTTGAAGATCTGTTCGAATCCCAGGAACTTCACGGTGCCGAGCATGACCGTGGGATCAAAGCGCAGTCCGCCCTTATAGGGGCCCAGTGCCGAGTTGAACTGGACCCGGAAGCCGCGATTGATATGCACCCGACCGGTGTCATCGGTCCACGGGATCCGGAAGATGATCTGCCGCTCGGGCTCACAGATCCGTTCCAGGATCGATTCCTCCACGTATTCCGGGAACTTCGTGAGCACCCGGTCCAGCGAGTCGAAGACCTCCTTGACGGCCTGGTGAAACTCATGCTCCCCAGGATTTCGCGCGATGACCTGGTCATACACCGTGGCGATGCGCTGGCTGCTAGGGCTCATGGTCGACTCCTCGAATACTCACGCGTCCGGTCCGGACGGCGCAGCCCAGCCTAGTGGACGGCGATGTGCGACCCCGCAGCCAAGGGCCTCACTTCACGCTGCCGGCGACCAGACCCGAGACGATGTAGCGCTGCAGCCCCAGGAACAGGGCCACCGGGATGATCGCGGCGAGGACTGCGCCGGCGGCGAAGATCGACCAGTTCTGTGAGGTCTCCTGGGAGATGAACTGGTAGAGCCCGACGGCCAGCGTCTGCTTCTCCGGATCCCGCAGCAGCACCGAGGCGATGACGAACTCGCTCAGCGTCGCCACCAGGGACAGCAGCGCGACCACGGCGAGGATCGGGGAGACCAGCGGCAGGATGATGGTGAAGAAGATTCGGGCGTGGCCGGCCCCGTCGATCCTGGCCGCCTCATCGATGGAGACCGGGATGGTGTTGAAGAACCCGTACATCAGGTAGGTGTTCACGCCGAGGGCACCCCCGAGGTAGACCATGATGAGGCCGATCTGGCTGTTGAGTCCGATCGCCGGGAAGATCTCCCCGATCGAGAGCATCAGCAGGAAGATCGCCACCATGGCGAGCAGCTGCGGGAACATCTGCACCAGCAGGATGGTGATCAGACCGAACCGGCGTCCGGTGAACCGCATCCGGGAGAACGCATAGGCGGCCAGCGCGCCCAGCATCACGCTGCCGGCGGAGGCGCTGAACCCGATGAACAAGGTGTTGACGTACCAGGCGGCGAAGGGCTGTCGCGGCAGGTTGAACAGGTCCACGTAGCTGCTCAGGCTCAGATTCCCGAACAGCGTGTTGGCCGTGATCAGCGTCCCACCGGGGTTCAGCGAGGCGGAGAACACGTAGACCAGCGGGAAGGCGGCGAAGATGACCACGGCGATGCCGACCAGGTGACGCCAGCCGGTCTGGGAGAACCAGCGGCGGAAGGGCCGACGACGGGTGGGCATGCGAGCGGAGTCCGAGCGGGGCTCGGCCGCGCCTGGGTGGGGTGTGCGGTGCGTGGCGGTGCGGTGCACGGCGGGGCGCAGGGACTGGGCCATCTCAGTTCAACTCCTCTAGAGCTCGAGTGCGCCGGAAGGCGATCACCGAGATGGTGCCGACGATGAAGAAGATCAGGATCGAGAACGCGCTGGCCAGGCCGTAGTCGCTCTGGGATCCCACGAACGCCACCTTGTAGACCATGGAGATCAGGATGTCGGTGGACCCCACATTGATCCCGGCCTCGATGTCTCGCGGTCCGCCTCCGGTGAGCATGTACACCAGGTTGAAGTTGTTGAAGTTGAAGGCGAAGGAGGAGATCAGCAGCGGAGCGATCGAGACCAGCAGCAGCGGGAACTTGATCTGTCGGAAGGCCTGGAACGGTCTGGCCCCGTCCATCTGAGCGGCCTCGGTGAGCTCCTCGGGGATCGACTGTAGCGCTCCGGTGCAGACCAGGAACATGTAGGGGAAGCCCAGCCAGAGATTCACGATCAGGATGCTCAGCTTCGCCAGCCAGGGGTCGCTGAGCCAGGGGATCGAGGCCCCGCCGAAGAGCACGTTGTTGATGAACCCGAACTCCTGGTTCATCATCCCGGCCCAGACCAGCGCGGAGAGGAACCCCGGGAAGGCGTAGGGAAGGATCATGACCAGCCGGTAGTACTTGCGGGACTTCATCCGAGCATCGTTGAAGACCACGGCCAGGAACAGACCCAGGATGAAGGTGGTCGCCACCGAGAGGAACGCGAACCCGAAGGTCCAGGCCGTGACGTAGAGCAGCGGGCCGCGGATGGATTCCTCGGTGATGGCGCGCACGAAGTTCTCCAGCCCCACGTTGACCCGCCAGCCGGGCATCACCTCCTCGCCCTCGGCGGTGACGAAGGCGCCCTCGCCGCCGTCGGTGTAGATCTCCCCGCTCGCGGAGTTGGTCAAGGTGTCGGCGGACTCGTCGTAGACGAAGCGCGAGGTGTAGACGTAGGCCCGCTGCCCGTCCTGGGTGCGCAGGGCTCCGGCATTGGGGTCCTCCGAGAGCGGCACCGCCAGGGTGGTCAGCTCTTGCTGACGCTCCACCAGTTCCGCGAAGCTCAGCACCTCATGATCGGGCACCTCGGTGACGCGACCGTCCTCCACGACCGCACCCGGCGCAGCCTCCAGAGGTTCCTCGGCGGATCCGAGAAGCACCTCGCCGGCCTCCGTGGTGACCGCGAATCCCAGCTCCCCGGAGCGTTCGATCACGGTGAGCTGGTACGTCGGTGAATCCGGCACCCGGTCCTGGGTCTGGAGCATGATCGCGTGGATCGCGTGATCCTTGGTGCTGTTGTGCCCGGTCCCGTAGTTGGTGAACGCCACGTAGCCGGAGTAGAAGATGACGAAGACCTGGAAGATCAGCAGGAACACCACTCCCGGGGCCAGATACTTCGCCGGCAGTGCTCCGCGCTGAAAGTAGATCCAGGTCAGGAGGGCGCCGCTGACCACCACCAGAGTGCCGATGAGCCACTGTTCGTTGAAGAAGAGCACCATGGCGGCATATACGCAGACGGCGTTGAGCAGCCCCAGCACGGTGATCTTCAGCAGCAGCAGCTTCCACCCGATGCCGGCGGTCTCGGCGGTGCGCCGGGCGCGACGTCGGTCGGCGGTGCGGTCTTCGGTTCTGGTGGTGGTCAGTGGGCGCATGGATCAGTCGATCGCCGAGGAGATGTCCTGGGACATCTTCTGCCAGAGTTCCGCCGGATCGCCGTCGCCCTTGATGATGGCGGCCTGGCTGGAACCCCAGTCGTCCCAGACCGCGCCCATCTCCGGGATGGCGGGCATCGGCACGGCCTCTGCCCCGACCTCGCCGAACCCGGCGACGATCTCGTCCTCGCTCAGGGCCTGCTCGAAGGACTCGGTCAGCGCAGGGGCGCGTCCACCGGTCTCATAGAGCGCGGTCTGGACCTCAGCGGTGCCGACGTAGTTGATCAGGAAGTTGCTGGCGGCCAGGACGTTCTCGCTCTGCGAGGAGAGGAAGAACCCCTGGACTCCGGCGAAGGGCTGCGCGTCCTGATCTCCTGCGGCCGGGATCGGATCCACGGCGACGTCGATCCCCGCGTCCTGGGCACCGGTCACGTTCCACGGGCCGGTGAGGAAGAACGGCGAATTGCCGTCGTTGAAGCTCTCCAGGGCCAGGTCACCGTCGATGTTGAGGTTCAGCACGCCGGCCTCGCCCTGTTCCGCCAGCCAGCCGGCGAACTCTTCCCCGCCGGCCTCGGCCATGGCCAGCTGCGAGGGGTCGTAGCTGCCGTCCTCGGCGGTGCCGAAGACTGGGGCGCCGAAGGAGGTCTGGAACGGGTAGAGGTGGTAGGGGTCGCTCTCGTTGGGGTCCAGGCCGACCAGGAACGGATACTCGGTCCCGGCCTCCTCGCCCATCTGGATCATCTCCTCGAAGTCCGCAGGAGCCTCGGGGGCCAGCTCGGTGTTGCGCAGCAGCGCGATGTTCTCGATCGAGTAGGGCAGCCCGTAGGTCTGGCCCTCATAGGTCCAGGCGTCCACCGCGATCTCCTCGAACTCCGCCGCAGCGTCCCCGAGCTCGACCGGGGCGACCACGCCGTTGTTCACCAGGACCCCCAGCCAGTCATGAGCACCGACGGCGATGTCCGGGCCCTCGCCCGTGGGGACCTGAGAGACGAACTGGTCGCGGATCTCCTCGAAGTCCTGCTGGACGATCTCCACCGTGATGCCGGTGTCGGACTCGAAGTCCTCCGCCACATCGGTGAGCACCTCGGCCCGGTTGGCGTCGGCCCAGATGGTCAGACTGCCGGAGGCGGCATCTTCGCCGCCTTCGGACTCTGTGGTCTCTGACTCTGTGGTCTCCGAACCGGCAGGTTCGGCGGCGCCTGCGTCGCCGGAACCGTCTCCCGAGCCGCAGGAGGTCAGCGCCAGTGCTCCCAGTCCCAGGAGCGCGGTCATCGTCGTGAGTCTTCCGGTGTTCACCGTCATCGGTGTCCCTCTCTGTGAAGAAGCGGAGGCGATCGCCCCGCCATCCTGAGTGCAAGCGCTTCCAGTATGGAGACAGAATGTGATCCACGCAACTCTTGGAGTCTGGCAGTGTCGCGGGTGACCGTGTGCCCGCTGACCAGTATTAATGCCTTCCGGTAGGGCGTTATTCAACGGATCGCTGCTCGCGTGGTGCGGTGCAAGCGGTTGTGCCGGTGGGCGCTTTACGTGGAAGCGCTTGCATATATGCTGGTGACATGACCGCTCAACAGGACCTGCGCAGTTCCACCGACACCTCCGACGTCGTCCCTCGCGAAGCCGGCACGCCCCCGAGGCCGGGGATGCCGGCCCAGTGGTGGCGCAGCGCGGTGATCTACCAGATCTACCCCCGCTCCTTCCAGGACTCCACCGGCGACGGCGTCGGAGACCTGCCGGGGATCACGGCCCGGCTCGAGGCGCTCCAGGAGCTCGGCGTGGACGCGATCTGGTTGAGCCCCTTCATGACCTCACCGCAGAAGGACGCCGGCTATGACGTGGCGGACTACTGCGATGTGGACCCGCTCTTCGGCACGCTGGCCGACTTCGACACCCTCCTGCAGCGGGCCCACGAGTTCGGCATCCGGGTCATCGTGGACCTGGTGCCCAATCACTCCTCGGACCAGCACGCGTGGTTCCAGCAGGCCTTGGCCGCCGCACCGGGCAGCCCCGAGCGCGCCCGGTACATCTTCCGCGAGGGCCGCGGGGAGCAGGGAGAACAGCCGCCGAACAACTGGCAGTCGATCTTCGGCGGCCCCGCCTGGACCCGCATCACCGAGCCCGACGGCACCCCGGGTCAGTGGTACCTGCACCTCTTCGACTCGAGCCAGCCGGACTTCGACTGGTCAAAGGAGGAGGTCAAGGAGGAGTTCCGGCGCATCCTGCGCTTCTGGCTCGACCGCGGGGTCGACGGCTTCCGCGTCGATGTTGCCCACGGTCTGGTCAAAGACCAGGACTTCCCGGACTACACCCCGGATGTCGACGCCGCCTCGATGGGCGGGGAGGAGACTCCGGCGCCCTACTTCGAACAGACCGCCGTCCACGAGATCTACCGCGACTGGCGGCTCGTCCTGGAAGAGTACGCGGGGGATCGGGCGCTGTGTGGTGAGGCCTGGGTGTCCTCCGTGGCGAAGGCGGCGCTCTGGGTGCGCCCGGACGAGATGCACCAGACCTTCAACTTCCAGTACCTGGAGGCCCCCTGGGAGGCGGAAGCGCTGCGCGGAGTCATCGACGATTCCCTGCATGCCTTCAACGCCGTGGGCGCTCCGAGCACCTGGGTCCTGTCCAACCACGACGTGGTGCGGCACGCCACCAGGCTCTCGCTCACCGGGGAGAACCCGCAGGGGACCGGGATCGGCCCCGCGCATCCGGGTCTGCCCGACCGCGAGACCGGCCTGGCACGTGCCCGCGCCGCGACCGCCCTGATGTTGGCGCTGCCGGGCTCCGCGTATATCTACCAGGGCGAGGAGCTTGGTCTGGACGAGGTCCACGACCTGCCCGATACGGCCCGTCAGGACCCCACCTGGTTCCGCACCGCTGGCGAGCGATTCGGTCGCGACGGATGTCGGGTGCCGCTTCCCTGGGCGGGGGAGTCCGAGAACTTCGGCTTCAGCTCAGGCGCGACACCATGGCTGCCGCAGCCCGAACGCTGGAAGGACCTCTCCCGGGATGTGCAGCGCGGCGATCCCGACTCCACACTGAGCCTCTACCGGCAGATGCTTGCTCTGCGCGCCGAACACGACCTGGGCCTCGGAGAGCTGCGCTGGCTCCCGGGAGCCGAGGAGGCTGTGCTGATGTTCAGCAACCAGGACCTGACCGTTCTCGCCAACACCGGCACGAAGCCGGCGGCGCTGCCCGCGGGGCACCAGGTGCTCCTCGCCACCGCGCCGCTGGAAGGCTCCCAGGTGCCCGCTGACTGCACCGTGTGGCTGCGGAGGCAGGCGGGCTGATGACCAGCCTCGATGATGTCGCCAAGGCCGCAGGGGTGTCCGCCGCCACGGTCTCCCGCGCCCTGAGCGGCCGAGGCAACGTCTCGAAGGCCACGCGGGCGAAGATCCTGGAGGTCGCCGCGGAGCTCGATTACGTGGCCTCCTCCGCGGCCTCCAGCCTGGCGTCCGGTCGGATGCGCAACCTCGGGGTGATCATGCCTGAGCTGCACCGATGGTTCTTCAACACCGTGCTCACCGGGATCTCAGCCGAAGCGACCCGCGCCGGGTATGACGTGACGCTTTACAACGTCACCGCGGACCCGGAGGTCCGGCAGGAGATCTTCACCGCCTTCCTTCGACGACGCCGGGTCGACGCCGTCATCGTCGTGGCGCTGGAGCTCAGCGACTGGGAGGAGCTGGAGCTGGCGCGGCTCGGCATCCCGGTGGTCATCATCGGCGGCAGCTCCGGCACCCTGCCGGGGGTCTCCATGGATGATGCAGCCGTCACCGAGCTCGCCACCGCGCACCTGCTCGAGCTCGGCCACGAGGTAGTGGGCTTCATCGGAGGCGCCGAACAGTTCGACGCCGACTATAAGGTGCCGAGTCAGCGACGAGCCGGCTTCGACCGAGCGCTGCGCGACCGCCACATCGCCTCCGAGCCGGCCCTGATCGGGGAGGCAGACTTCACCATCCCTGGAGGCTTCCATGCGGCGCGACAGCTGCTGGGCACCCCGGGAACCGGGATGACCGGACTGGTCGCAGCCTCGGACGAGATGGCGATCGGCGCGATCCTCGCCGCGCGGGAGCTCGGGATCAGGGTCCCGGAGGACCTCTCGGTGGTCGGGGTCGATGGTCACGAGCTCGGTGCCCTCTTCGAGCTCACCACGGTCGACCAGCACGCCCAGAACCAGGGGGCGACGGCGGCGAAGCTCATCCTCGCCACCGTGGAGTCCGATGGAACGCACCCGAAGAGCCTGCAGCGCAGCTTCGACCTGCTGGTCCGGCGCAGCACCGCCCGGGTTCCCCGGGAGTCATCCGCCTGAACGCCTCGCGCCTGCTGGCACTCCCGGCCCTGCGGGTCAGTCCAGCCCGGCGGCCCTGCGGGTCAGTCCAGCCCGGCGGCCCTGCGGGTCCGACGACTGGCGTGGACCGAGTAGCGCGGGAGCCAGCGCAGCAGCCCTGCACTGGCCAGCGGGCCCATGGCCGAGGCCACCCAGATGCCTCCCGCCAGGGAGCCCAGAGCGGCGCCGGCGGCCAGGGTCAGCGGTCCGGCGGCGATCCCGAGATCCTGCATCAGCCGCCATGCCCCGAGGAACTGCGGGCGCGCATCGGCCGGGGCGATGTCTGAGGCGATGGTCATCATGACCCCCGAGCCCAGACCGTTGCTGATGCCCAGCAGCACCGCCACTCCGGCGAGCACGGGCACCGAGTGGGCCAGGGGCACCAGCGCCATCGCCACGCCGAGGCAGACCATGGAGGGCACTCCGATCCAGAGCCGGCCGAGATGGTCCATGATCTTGCCGGCCGGATAGAACAGCAGCATGTCGATGCCTCCGGCGAGGCCGAAGAGCAGCGAGATGGTGGTGGGGTCCAGCCCGATGTGCTCGCCCCAGAGCGGCAGCACCTGCTGACGTGCCCCACGGATCGTGCCGACCAGCATCGAGGCCACGCCCAAGGTCAGCAGCAGCCTCCGGTGGGTGGCGATCACCTGGGCAAACCCGGCCTGGGCGATGCCCGGTGCTCGCGCTGGGCGAGTGTCGATCTCCGGGGCCAGCAGCACCGTGACACCCGCGGCGATCGCAGTCAGCAGCGCCAGCAGGAACACCGCGCGCAGGTCCCCCAGCACGATCACTCCGGCGCCGAGGAACGGTCCGATGAACTGCCCGATCCGATGCACCCCGCCCAGCGTGGAGAGCACGCGAGCACGCTGATGCACCGGGGTCACCTCGGTCAGATAGGAGTGCCGTGCCAGATGGAAGACCGCATTCGCGGCACCGACCAGGGCGACGGCGGCCCCCAGCGTGATCAACGAAGGCGCCAGCCCCGCGGCGAGGAAGCCGAGCGCAGCGGCACCGGCGGCGAACAGCATCGCCCGACGGTCACCCACACGTGCCGCCAGAGCTCCGGCGGGCAGATCCGCGAGGATCTGACCCAGCGGGAGCATCGCGGCGATTATGCCGGCCACCGCCAGCGTGGCACCGCGCTCCACGGCGAAGGGAGCCAGAATCGGGATCATGGCCCCGGCACCGAGGCTGAAGATGAACGCCGGCAGCAGCGCCCCGAGCAGGATCTGTCGTCGGGGGGAGGGAGCCGTGGTCACCGCTGCAGTCTAACCAGCTCCGATCCCAGGTCAGCACGCACGCCTCCAGGTCAGCACGCTCGCCTCCAGGTCGGCCTGGCAGGAGGCGGCAGGATGGCCTGGGTCATCAAGACCCCGGGCCGAGCAGGATCGCCCGGTGAGATCCCTCCGGCGGGGATGTCATAGGCTGGAAGCATGAGTTCACCGGCCGAGCGCTACGCACAGTCACGTCGACGAGCGGCGGAGGCCAAGACTCAGCTCGGGGTCTTCCGCAAGGCTCAGGCCTTCGACCTCGATGACTTCCAGGTCGAGGCCTGTCAGCATCTGGAAGCGGGACGGGCCGTTCTGGTCGCGGCACCCACCGGCGCGGGCAAGACCATCGTCGGTGAGTTCGCCGTCCACCTCGGCCTGGCCTTCGGGACGAAGACGTTCTACACCACCCCGATCAAAGCCTTGTCGAACCAGAAGTACCAGGAACTGGTCGAGGTCCACGGCACGGACAAGGTGGGCCTGCTCACCGGGGACACCTCGATCAACTCCGAAGCGCAGGTCGTGGTGATGACCACCGAGGTGCTGCGCAACATGCTCTACCAGGACTCCGCGACGCTGCGCGACCTGGGCTACGTGGTGATGGACGAGGTCCACTACCTGGCCGACCGGTTCCGCGGGGCCGTCTGGGAAGAGGTGATCATCCACCTCCCGGAACATGTCCAGGTCGCCGCGCTCTCCGCCACGGTCTCCAATGCCGAGGAGTTCGGCGCCTGGCTGGACACGGTGCGCGGGGAGACCTCCGTGGTGGTCTCGGAGCACCGCCCCGTGCCGCTGTGGCAGCACATGTTCGTCGAGAACGAGCTGCACGACCTCTTCATCTACGAGGAGGACGATGACGCCCCGACCCTGGTCAACCCGGAGCTGCAGCGTCTGGCGCACCAGGGCGAGGCGCCTGGGTCCCGGCGCAGCGGCGGCAACCGATCACGCGGCAACGGGCGAGGACCCGGTCGGGGCCGTGGCCCCGGCAGGGGAGGCCCGGGCAGGGGTGGCCCAGGCCAGGGCGGCCCCCGCCAGGAGCTGCGCAGCAGCGCCTCCTCCAGCCGGGGCGGCGCGGGCGGGCGCAGGGGAGCCGGACCCTCCGGCGCCTCTGGGATCTCCGGGTCCGGGGCAGGACGACCACGACTGAATCGGCCCAAGATGATCCGCGCCCTGGACCGCGACGGGCTGCTGCCCTGCATCGGCTTCATCTTCTCCCGCGTCGGCTGCGAGGCCGCGGTGGAGCAGTGCCTGCAGGCCGGCATCGTGCTGACCACCCGCGAGGAGGCTGCCGAGATCACCTCCCGGGTCGAGCAGGTGGGCTGGGATCTTCCGGCCGAGGACCTCGCAATCCTGGGCTTCGAGAGCTTCCGCGAGGCTCTGATCAACGGGGTCGCGGCACATCACGCGGGCATGCTCCCGCCGTTCAAGGAGCTCGTCGAGCAGCTCTACGCCGAGGGGCTGCTCAAGGTGGTCTTCGCCACCGAGACCCTCGCGCTGGGGATCAACATGCCCGCGCGCACCGTGGTGCTGGAGAAGCTGGACAAGTTCAACGGCGAGTCCCACGTGGACATCACGCCGGGGGAGTACACCCAGCTCACCGGGCGGGCTGGCCGGCGAGGCATCGACGTTGAGGGCCACGCCGTCGTCGTCTGGCAGCCCGGAATGGACCCGCGCCAGGTCGCGGGGCTGGCCTCCAAGCGGACCTATCCGTTGAACTCCAGCTTCAAGCCCTCCTACAACATGGCGGTCAACCTCACCGCGCAGTTCGGACGACGACGCGCGCGCACCATCCTGGAATCTTCCTTCGCGCAGTTCCAGGCCGACCGTTCGGTGGTCGGCGTCGCTCGGGATGTGGCGAAGCGCGAGTCCTCCATGGCCGGCTACGAGGAGGCGATGGCCTGTCATCTCGGGGACTTCCGCGAGTACGCGGCGCTGCGCCGGAGGCTCAACGAGGCCGAGAAGGACCAGGCCAAGGCGCGCCACCGGCAGCGCCGCCGCGAGATCATCCGAGTCCTGGCGGCGCTGCAGCCCGGCGACGTCATCGAGGTCGGTGGCAAGCGTGGCTTCGGCGAGTCCCTGGTGGTGCACAGTGCGCCAGAGCATGATCCTCGGCCCGGAGTGATCACCGCCGACGGCAAGTTCCGCAATATCACCGCCGAAGACTTCGCGCAGCCCCCGGAGGTGATCGCGAGCATCCGGCTCCCGCGCAAGCCCCAGGTCAAGGTGCCCAAGATTCGCCGAGATCTCGCGTCCTCGATGCGCGCCGCGATGCATGAGCGGGTGCCTCCCCGAGCCGGGGCACCGACCGCCGGATTCGGATTCCGCGAGGAGGACACCGAGTCGGAGTCGCTGGAGCAGCTGCAGAACGCCCTGCAGCGCCACCCCTGTCACGGCTGCAGCGAGCGGGAGGATCACGCGCGCTGGGCCGAACGCGCCTGGAAGCTCCAGCGTGAGATCGACCAGCTCAAGCTCAAGATCGACCGGCGCACCGGCTCGATCGCGAAGATCTTCGACCGGGTCTGCGGGGTGCTGCATGAACTCGGACATCTGGAAGCGGTGGATCCGGAGCTGATGCCCCACGTCCCACCTGCCGACCCGCAGCAGCTCAGCGCCGCTGAACCGGCGGCGCAGCGTCCGGGATTCACCGCAGAGGAGTGGTTCGCCACTGAATTCGCGGTGACCGATCGCGGACAGCAGCTGCGCCGCATCTACGGGGAACGAGACCTGTTCACCGGGCTGCTCATGGAGCGCGGGGTCCTCTCCGGGCTCACGGCGCAGGAGCTCGCCGCGTTCGTCACCGTGCTGGTCTACCAGGCCAAGCGTGAGGATGAGGGGGCCATGCCGGTGATGCCGACCAAGCGCCTGGCCCAGGCGACGCGCACCGGGATCGAGATCCACGCCGAGCTCGAGGGTCTGGAGAAGCGGCACCACCTGGAGCCTACTGCGGCACCCGAGCTGGGCCTGGTGCTGCCCATGTACGCCTGGGCAGGGGGCCAGAGCCTGCGCAGCGCCCTGGACGACTCGCCGCTCGCCGCAGGGGACTTCGTGCGGTGGACCAAGCAGTGCATCGACACCTTGGACCAGCTGAGCAAGATCCCGCACACCCCGGCCAAGCTCTCGGCGCGCTGTCATGAAGCGGTGCAGCTGATCGGCAGGGGAGTGGTGGCATACTCCTCGGTGGCCTATCAGAACCTGGAGGAACCCGCTGATGACTAGCACCGGTGCCGCGCACCCGCCGCGGATGCTGACCAACGGCACGATCCATTCCCCGTCCGAGCCCTACGCCGACGCGATGCTGCTCGAGGACGGGCTCATCGCCTGGGTCGGCTCGGATGAGACCGCCGCGGAGCGCAGAGACCCCGACCTGGTGATCCAGGATCTGGACCGCGCCCTGGTGGCGCCGGCCTTCGTGGGCTGGGAGGATGTGGCTGCCCCCCATGCGCAGGAGGGCTCCGGAACACAGGAGCCCAGCTCCGACGCTGGGGAGACCCGCTCCTGGGAGGACCGGATCACCGCCGAGCTGGACGGGGTCGCGGCGCAGGGATGTGGCGCGGCGCGGCTGAACATCGAGCTGCCGGTGAGTGCGCTTAGCGATGCCGAGGCGGTGCAGGCCACGCTGAACGCCGCGTTCCGCGCCGCCGCCGGTCACCGGGTGCGGGCCTATCCGGTGCTCACGCTGATCGGTCTCGGCGACTCAGGCGTGGCAGACCGGCTCGACGCGGTGCGGGGCGCCGCCGAGCTGCTTCGCACCGTGGACGCGATCATCGGCCGCCCGGCGGCCCTTCAGCTCCCCGCCGGGGATGTGCTGGAACACCTGCTGAGCATCCGGCTCGCGGCGGCACTGGCGCAGCGTCAGCTCATCCTGCATGTGGAGCAGCCCAGCGAGCCTGGCCTCGTGGTCGCCGCCCTGGTGGAGTCCACCGCCGAGATGCGGGCCAAACGTCAGAGTTCACCCGGCGGGCTGCCCACGGTGCTCCACGGCTTCGATTCCGCCGCCCGCGAGGACTGGGAATCGCTGCTGAACACCGGTGTGCAGGTGGTCCTGCGCGGTCGAGGTCACCTGGCCACTGCGCTGAGCGTGGGTGTGCCGGTCAGCGCCGTGGCGGAGGCCGGGCACAGTCCCTGGGCCGCGGTGAGTGCGCATGTCCATCATCAGGACGATCCGGTGTCGGTGCGGGCGGCCTTCAACGCCCAGACCCGCGGCGCCTACCGCTCTCTGCCCGAGTCCAGCGGGACCCCGGCCACCTCAGCCCAGCTGGATCCGGGCGCCCGTGCGACCTACGCGGTCTGGGAGGTGGATTCCCTGGCAGTCCAGACGCCGGATTCGCGCACCGCCGCGTGGAGCACCGACGTGCGGGCCCGCACGCCGCTGCTGCCCTACCTCGACGGGGAGACGCTGCCCACGCTGATCGCCACGGTGATCGACGGCGTCGAGGTGACCGCTGGATCGGGCGCCGGCTCCGCGAGGGCCTCCCAGACGTAGCTGCCAGCAGGTGACCGTAGACTGTCCCCGACCCACTGCACCCAGCCCCACGACCCCCAGAAGGACGCGAAGCGACTCGTGAAGATCCTGACGATCATCCCGACCTATGACGAGATCGATGCCCTGCCGGGCACGGTGGAACGTCTGCGGGCGGCAGTGCCGACCTCAGATGTGCTCATCGTCGATGACAACAGCCCCGACGGGACGGGGGACTTCGCCGAGGAGCTCGCCGACCAGGACCCGCAGATCAATGTGCTGCACCGCAAGGCCAAGAACGGGCTCGGCGGCGCCTATATCGCGGGATTCCACTGGGGACTCGAACGCGGCTACGACGTGCTCGTGGAGCTCGACGCCGACGGCTCACACCAGCCCGAACAGCTGCCGAAGCTGCTGGCCAAGATCGATGAGGCTGACCTGGTCATCGGGTCGCGCTGGGTGCCGGGAGGTTCGGTGGTCAACTGGCCGCTGCACCGGGTGGCGATCTCCCGGGCGGGGAGCCTCTACTCCCGGACCCTGCTGGGTCTGAAGGTCCGAGACATCACGGCCGGATTCCGGGTGTTCCGGCGTTCGGTGCTCGAAGAGATCGATCTGGGCAGCATCGAGTCGGTGGGCTATGGCTTCCAGGTCGATATGACCTTCCGGGTGGCGAGCATGGGCAAGACCATTGCCGAGGTGCCCATCACCTTCGTCGAGCGCACCCAGGGTGAATCCAAGATGAGTTCCAACATCGTGGTCGAGGCGATGGTCAACGTCACGCGCTGGGGGCTGCGTGCTCGGGCGAGGACGCTGGGGCAGAAGCTGCGCCAGCGCTGAGGATCCGCCCCTGGCAGCCAGCCGTGACCATGGAAGACGGACCGGAAGAAGGACTCCGGAACAGCAGATGCATACAGCGACGGCGTCCGTCCCGAGAATTCGGGAGGGACGCCGTCGCTGTATGCTCGGCAAGCTTCTCAGCTCAGCCGGGGATCCGCTTCGAGAGTCTCAGGCGGCCTCGCCGCGACGCTCCTTGAGCAGCTTCAGGCGGTCCTGCAGGATCACCTCGAGGTCCTCTGTAGAACGTCTTTCCAGCAGCATGTCCCAGTGGGACCTGACCGGCTTCACCGGCTCGGCCTCGGGCCGGTCCACATCAACGCGCAGACCTTCCTTGCCGGTGGGGGAGACCCAGGTGGCCGGGACATCGGCCTCAGCGGAGAACATCACCCGCATCCGCTCGCCGTCCTCCGTGAGGTACTCGATCTCCTGGCGGGGCGCCGGCTCGACGCCCTGCTCGGTTTCCATGGACTGCGCACCGAGGCGCATTCCGCGCAGACTGCGATCACTCATCGATTATCCTCCAGTGTGATGGGCAGAGTCATTCTTACCTATAACTCTAGAGCACCGCGGTGTTATTCCCATCTTGGTCAGCGTTGGGGGTCCTCCATGGGCTCCGGCTGCTGCTGGAAGACCGGCTGCTCGGTGAGCTCGGTGGCCTCCTCGGCGGGGGCCTCGGTGCGGGTGTCGGCCACCGTGGCGTTGCCGACCTGCGCCTTGCGGGCCTCCTGCTCGATCTCCTGGCGGCTCGTGTAGTGCGGATTCTCATCGGTGACCGAGGTGCTGCGGGCCGACTCGGCCATATCCGCGATGGCCGAGGAGATGGAGGGCTTGCCCTGGTTCTGTGCGTTCTCCTTGGCCTTCTCCTGGCGACGCTGCTTCAGCCGCTCCGTGCGGGCCGCGCGTTCGGCTTCCCGGTCCTCGAGGCTGATTCCGGACTGCTGAGCTGACTCGGGGCCGCCGAACGCGCCGGAGAGGTTCTTCAGCGCGTCGCTGAACTCGCCGGGGATCATCCACATGGTGTTGGACTCGGACTTGGCGATCTCCGGGAGGATCTGCAGGTACTGGTAGGAGAGCAGCTCTGGGCCGGGCTCGGAGTCGTGGACCGCGTTGAACACGGTCTCGATAGCCTGCGCCTCGGCGTTGGCGCCCAGGATTCGTGCCTGCGCGTCACCCTCGGCGGCGAGGATCGAGGCCTGGCGCTCACCTTCTGCGGTGAGGATCGCGGCCTGCTTGGTGCCCTCCGCGGTGAGGATCGCGGCGCGACGTTCACGCTCGGCGCGCATCTGCTTCTCCATCGAGTCCTGGATGGAGTGCGGCGGCTCGATGGCCTTGAGCTCCACTCGGGCCACGCGGATGCCCCAGCGTCCGGTGACCTTGTCCAGTTCTCCGCGGAGCTGTCCGTTGATCCGGTCTCGCGAGGTCAGCGCCTCTTCCAGGTTCAGTCCGCCGACCACGTTGCGCAGGGTGGTCGTGGTGAGCTGTTCCACCGCGATGATGTAGTTCTGGATCTCGTAGGTCGCAGCCTTCGGGTCGGTGATCTGGAAGTACACCACGGTGTCGATGGAGACCACCAGGTTGTCTTCGGTGATCACCGGCTGGGGAGGGAAGGACACGACCTGCTCGCGCATGTCCAGCATCGGCAGCAGCCGATCGACGAAGGGGACGAGCAGGGTCAGTCCCGGTCCCTGGGTGCGCTGGTACTTGCCCAGACGCTCGATCAGGCCCGCGCGAGCCTGCGGCACGATGCGCACGCTGCGGGCGATGACGATCACCACCAGAGCGACCAGGACCAGGAGAACTACAAGTGCAGTGACTTCCATGACGTTCCGTTCTTTTCAGTGGAGCGCCTGATGATCGCTCAGGCGCCTTCCGGTCGGGGAGTGCGGGGCCCGAGGGTGTCAGGTCCCGCGTCATCCCATTTGATGTCTCGCGCCGGCCGAAGGTAGACGGTCGCGCCGTCCACCGAGTCGACGACGGCGGTCATTCCGGGTTCGATGCGCACGTCGTCGAGGGTGCGGGCCGTCCAGGTGTCGCCGTCGACCTCGGCGAGTCCGGAGTCTCCCGTGATGGCCTCCAGGGCGCGTGCTTCCATGCCGGCCATCCGGTCGATGTTGGTCAGCTGGTTCGCCGGACCCTTCTTGAGATGTTTGAGCGCGATGGGCCGGACCGCGCCGAGCATCAGCAGCGCGGTGGCGCAGCCGACCAGCACCTGCAGCCAGGGTTCGCCTCCGGCGAGGGCCACCGTGGTGGCCGCGCCGGCTCCGACGGCGAGCATCAGGAAGAGCAGATCGAGCGTGATGGCTTCCAGCACCAGGAGCCCCAGGGCCAGTGCCAACCAGGGCGCCCAGAGGTTGTCGCCGAACCATTCGATCATCTCAGCTCCTCATCAACCCATATTCGCGTGCCTTCAGCCTATCCGCGCCACAGGCTCACGTCGAGGTGGACGGTGACTTGTGACACCTCCCGCGCCAGAAGACTCTCACGCAGCGTGTCATGGTCGTGGTGATGTCCGGCGGGACCCATGAAGACCAGGTCAGCGGCGAGTCCGGCGTCCACGGGGACCGCCGTGGTCACCTGTGTGCTCTGCTCGGGGGCCCCGAAGGACGGTGCCATCTGTTCCTGCAGCTGATGCAGCTTCTGGCCCTGCACCTCGAGCATCCCGGCTGAGCGCAGCTCGATCAGGTGTGAGTCACCGGGGGTGACCACCACAGCGAGGCCGCCCGGGCGAAGCACGCGTGCGTACTCGGCCACGTTGCGGGGGGCGAAGACGTCGAGCAACAGGTCCACCGAATCCGAGGCCAGGGGGAGTGGCTGCCACAGGTCCCAGGCCAGCGCGAGGGTTCGCGGGTGGCGGGCCGCGCGCTTGAGTCCAGCGGTGGAGAGATCCAGGGCTATCCCGTGGGCTGAGGGGATGACCTCGAGCAGCTGGTGCAGATAGTGTCCGGTGCCGGCACCGCAGTCCAGCAGCAGCGCAGATTCAGCGGCCCAGGCGGTTCCGCGCTGGGGCAGGTCCTGGATCAGGATCCGTGCCAGTTCCTCGCTGAGAGCAGCGAAGACCCCGGCGTCCTGCACGCGTTCCCGGGCCATGATCATCTGCGCAGAATCGGCGGTGAACCGGGTGCCGCGGCCCGAGAGCAGGTTGACATAGCCCTGGCGTGCGGCGTCGAAGCGATGGCCGGAGGGGCAGCGCAGCGCCTGCAGCCCCACGGGTGACGCTGCGCTCGGCCGCGGGGTCGTCTCCAGCGGGGTCGTCTCCAGCGGTGCGGCGCAGGCGGGGCAGGTCAGAGGCCAGGGTGGGGTCACGTGGTCCAGGCTATCGCCCGGGACCGGTGCCCCCGGACGCGACCGGGTGAGGTGTCACACGGTCGCTGGCATGTCCGCCTGCTTGTTCTCCTCGCCGCTGCCCCCGGCGGGACCATTTCCGGCCGGCTCGAGTCTGATGATCACGCCTTTGGACACCGGCGTATTGCTGCCCTGAACCGTGTCGTCGAGCGGCACCAGAACGTTTCCTTCCGGGTAATACACCGCCGCGCAGCCGCGGGCGGTGGGATAGGACACCGCGCGGAACTTCCGCAGCACGCGGTCCTTGCCGTCTGCGTATTCTCCGTGCACGTCCACCAGGTCACCATCACTGAAGCCGAGCTGCTCGAGGTCCTCAGGGTTCACGAAGAGCACGTGTCGACCCTTCTTGATTCCTCGGTAGCGGTCGTTATAGCCGTAGATGGTGGTGTTGAACTGGTCATGCGAGCGCATGGTCTGCAGAATGAGTCGACCCGGCGGGCAGTCCATGGGGTCCAGCTCGTTCACGGTCATCTTGGCCTTGCCGCTGGGGGTGTTGAAGGTCCGGGAGTCCCGTGGTCCGTTTGCCAGCAGGAAGCCGTCCTTCTCGCGGATGCGCTGGTTATAGTTCTCACACCCTGGGACCACGTGCGAGATGTGGTCGCGGATCAGATCGTAGTCGCCCTCGAACCCCTGCCAGTCGGCTGCGATGCGACTGCCCAGGGTCGCGTGGGCGATGCGGCTGACGATGGCGATCTCGGAGAGCAGGTTCGGCGCCACCGGTTCCACCCGGCCTTCGGAGGAGTGGACGGCGCTGACGGTGTCCTCCACCGAGACGAACTGCGGCCCGGATGCCTGCACATCGATCTCGGTGCGGCCCAGGGTCGGCAGGATGAGTGCTTCCTGGCCCACCACGGTGTGGGATCGGTTCAGCTTGGTGGAGATCTGCACGTTCATCTCGAGGTTCTGCATCGCCGCCTCGGTGGCTGCGGTGTCAGACATTGCGGCCACGAAGTTTCCCCCCAGGGCGAGGAAGAATTTGATCTTGCCGTCGCGCATGCCTCGCACCGCGTCGACCGAATCGACACCGTGCTCACGGGGAGGTTCGAACGCGAACTCTTTGCCGAGCGCGTCCAGGAAAGACGCCGGCATCTGCTCCCAGATGCCCATCGTGCGGTCACCTTGGACATTGGAGTGTCCACGGATCGGGGAGGCACCAGCCCCTGGCCGGCCGAAGTTTCCCCTCAGCAGGAGCAGGTTGATGATCTCCTTGATGGTGCCGACGCCGTTCTTCTGCTGGGTGACGCCCATCGCCCAGGTGATGATGACCGATTCAGCGTTGATATAGCGCTCGGTGAGTTCGTCGATCTCTTCCGATCGCAGACCTGTGGCTTCCAACACGGTCTGTTCATCCAGGTGCGAGAGGTGTTCGCGCAGCTCTGTCAGACCGTCACAGTGCTCGGCGATGAAGGCGTGGTCGAGCACTGCGCCGGGGCTTCTGTCCTCCGCGTCGAGCACGCGCTTGGACACTGCCTGGAGCAGGGCCATGTCTCCTCCGGCGCGGATCTGGAGGAACTGGTCGGCGAGCTGGGTTCCGCGGCCCACGACACCCTTGGGCTTCTGGGGGTTCTTGAATCTGCGCAGTCCGGCCTCGGGCAGGGGGTTGACTGCGACGATCTGGCCGCCGTTCTCCTTCTGCTGCTCCATGGCGCTGAGCATGCGGGGATGGTTGGTTCCTGGATTCTGCCCGATCACGATCATCAGGTCCGTGCTGAGGAAGTCGTCGTATGCGACCGTGGCCTTGCCGACCCCGATGGTCTCGCCCATCGCCACCCCGGAGGATTCGTGGCACATGTTTGAGCAGTCGGGCATGTTGTTGGTGCCGAATCCACGGATGAACAGCTGGTAGATGAACGCCGCTTCGTTCGACGCGCGGCCGCTGGTGTAGAACGCGGCTTCATCGGGCGATGAGAGGCCCTTGAGCTTGCCCGCCACGATGGCGATGGCGGTGTCCCAGTCGATGGGTCGGTAGTGTTCGTCACCGGCAGCCTTGTAGACGGGTTCGGTGAGTCGGCCCTGCATCCCCAGCCAGTACTCGGAGCGCTCACGCAGCTCGCTGATCGGGTGTTCGGCCCAGAAGTCGGAGGCTACCGTCACCGGGGTGGCCTCCCAGGTGACTGCCTTGGCGCCGTTCTCGCAGTACTCGAACTTGCTCCGGTGCCCGGATGGGTCTGGCCAGGCGCAGCTCATGCAGTCGAACCCTTGTTTCTGGTTCATCGCAAGCAGAGTCCGTGCGCTTCGCGTGGCCCCCATGTGTTTGAGTGCTGGCTGCATCGAGTGGTAAACCCCTGGTACGCCGGCCGCCCAGTCCTTGGGCTTGTCGACTTCGAGGTTGTTCTCGTCAGCTTCCTCGACGGGTGGGTTGGAGCGAGTCATGCGCATCCCTTCTAGACCGCGTCTCAGTGTTCAGTGGTCCTGCTCGTGCCATTGTGACGCACAAATCGCGTCCGAGTCCCTGGGTGACGTCCTGCTCTCCACGGGAAGGGACGCCGTCGCAGGGATGCCGCCCTCACCGCGAAGCGCGGTGAGGGTCCTCGGCAGACGCGGTTCACTGGTTGGCGGCTCGCGGAGCACCCATCCCAGGAGTGATCTGGAACGGGCCATCGGCGGAGGGCTGCACGTCGAAATCGAAGATCGACGTAGGAATGTATACCGTCGAGCAGGAGTTCGGAATGTCCACCACTCCGGAGAGCCGGCCTTCAATCGGCGCCGCACCCAGCAGCAGGTAGGCCTGTTCGGGGGAGTACCCGAACTTGGCGAGGTAGTCGATGGCGTGGAGGCAGGCTCGCTGGTAGGAGAGGTGCGAGTCGAGGTAGCGCTGTTCGCCGTCGAGGGTCACGGAGGTTCCGGAGAACGCCAGCCACTGGCTGAACTGGGGCTCCACGTTGCCGGGCATGAAGATGGCGTTCTCACTGACCCCATAGGTCTCCATGCCGCCCTTGATCACATCGACATGCAGGTCGATGAAACCACCCATTTCGATCGCCCCACAGAACGTGATCTCACCGTCACCCTGAGAGAAGTGCAGATCACCAAGGGAGAGGTTGGCGCCGTCGACGAATACCGGGTAGAAGATCCGAGTGCCCTTCGAGAGGTTCTTGATGTCCTGGTTTCCGCCGTTCTCGCGGGGTGGTGCAGTCCGGGCGGCCTCATGGGCGACTCGATCGAAGTCCTCCGCGGCCAGGGAACCGAGAACCGCGTGATCGGCCTCTGGAGGCAGCGCCAGGGGAGGTACTCGGTGTGGGTCGGTGGCGATCAGGTCGCCTTCTCGCTTGTTCCACCGAGCCAGGAGCTTCGCCGACGGCGCTGTGCCCATCAGCCCCGGATGGATGAGACCGGTGAAGGACACGTGGGGGATATGGCGGGACGTGGCTGTCTGACCGCTGAAATCCCAGATCGCCTTGTAGGCGTCGGGGAACTGATCTGTCAGGAAACCACCACCATTATTGCGCGAGAAGATCCCGGTGTAGCCCCAGCCTTGACCAGCGAGGGGACCGGAGTCCTCCATGGGAATGGGTCCCACGTCAAGGATGTCCACGACCAGGAGGTCCCCCGGCTGAGCGCCTTCCACGGCGAAGGGACCGCTGAGCTTGTGGACGGTCAGCAGCGGAGCGTTGAGGATGTCCTCCGCGGAGTCATCGTTGACGATGGCGCCGTCGAACCATTCGCGACAGTCCACTCGGAATGACGTACCAGGCTTCACCGAGGCGACCGGCGGAATCTCCGGGTGCCAGCGGTTGTGTCCTACTTTCTCCTGATCCTCGAACTTCTTGGAGGAATCGAGTGGAAATAGCAGCTCGGGCATGGTGTTCTCCTTCGTCGGGTACCTCGGATACGTCAGTTCTGGCAGTTCTGGGCAGTCATGGGCGGGGGAGCTTCTGGTGCAGCGGGTTCGCGGTGTACCTCTGGGCAGGCCCAGAGCGGCGGCCCGGAGCGGGAGAGTCGACGACGTCTGGTTCATGTGCACTGCGCTGAGTGGCTTCGATGAGTCGAGCTGCCGCTGAACCACCCCGAGAGAGCCGGGGCGCGCTGACCCGGCGCCTGGAGGAACCCCCACAGCTGGGGCAACGCGCGGTGTCGGACACCGAACGCATATCGAAGATCAGGTCAAAGTCGGTGCATTCTGGACATCTGAACTCGTAGGTCGGCATGATCAGCTCTCAGGTGACGACGGGGGCAGTGGTTGATTCCTCGGACTCTGCTGCGGCCCTGCTGCGGCGTCCGATGGTCACCGCGATGGCAAGCGCCAGAGCTCCAAGGGCCGCAAGGGCCAGTGCGAGGGTCGCGTTGGACTCGTATCGGCCGAGCAGCAGCACGAAGGCTGGGATCGTGCCGGTGAGGTGGCTGATCAGGATCGTGAACCAGCCGGTGGTGAGGGTCAGGGAGTCCATGTTCAGTCCCAGCAGCAGGAAGAAGAGGAACCACAGGACGGCCCAGATCCACCAGATGACGGCGAACACGGGGTCATCGAGGGTGAGTTGGATGAACCCGATCACGACTGCGCATACCGAGACGAACAGCGAGAACCAGCCGAGGCCCTCTCCGCTCAGACCGGTGAGCTGCAGAATGCCCACGTAGAGGTAGGTGAACCCGAAGAGGTAGAGGCCTGCGGCTCCAAGGATGATCCCCGGGTCGTTGTTCGCCTGGATCAGGATGATGGTCGGGAAGATCACCTGCATGCCACCGACGAAGAAGTTGAGTATGGCGGCGGACTTGCCGGGGATCACCCCGATCAGCATGAGCCCGTTGATGAACAGAACCGCACCGACGTATAAAAGTCCGACGTTGCCCATGATGTGGTCGCCTCCCAGGTGGCCTTCGACCTCTTCCCACCATGGTCCAGCGGTGCGAGGGCCGGTAGGGCCTAAGGTCCTACTCGCCTGGCGGCGCGCGGCCTCAGGGCGTCAGCATCGGTTCCAAGCCGCCCGATCCTCGGTCCGGTCTCGACGGTGGTCAGGCAGCCGACGATGACGAGACCTGGCTGCTGCGGCAGGCACTGGCCCTTCGGCTGGGCGTCGAGCTGTTCACCGAAACGCCGCCTCACGCTGCTGGCAACACTAGAGCCCGACCAGCGACCGGAGTATGGTCCCTTTCATGTCAGGGACTACGCCGCCACCGAGGACAGAGGCCTTGGAGACTCGCGACTGCTGGGAGTTGCTCCGAGAGAACCCGATGGGTCGGTTGGCCGTATGGTCAGTAGATCATCCCGAGATATTTCCACTGACATATGTCACGGAGGGAGAGACCGTCCTGTTCCGCACCGGTCCAGGAAAGAAGCTAGATGCAGCGCTGGGGTCTGCACCGGTGGCCTTCGAGATCGATGGCGTCAACGCCGGCACTAATATGGCCTGGAGCGTCATGGTTCAAGGCAGAGCAGACGCGATGCCGCCACCTCTGGAGTCCAGTAGCAGTCGTGCGCACAGACTCATCTCCTGGCAACCCGGGACCAAGGACCACTTTGTACGCATCACCCCAGAAGTTGTGACAGGTCGGCGGTTCACGGTGGTTCCTGCTCATGGTTGGGAGATCTCACTCGATGACGCGACCCGTTCGGGCCTGGATTGAGCCGGTGGTCAGCTGTCCCTGGCTCTGAGGCGTCCGGTATCTGAGGGTCTTTCATCGGTCGACGGCTGCACCAGCATGCGAGTGGAGTCGTCGAGGGGCTCTTCTCGGAGGCGATCATCCGCAGTGCGGAAGAT
This sequence comes from Nesterenkonia sp. E16_10, assembly GCF_017347085.1. Taxonomy (GTDB): domain Bacteria; phylum Actinomycetota; class Actinomycetes; order Actinomycetales; family Micrococcaceae; genus Nesterenkonia. Next base: position 231,224 of record NZ_JADPSA010000029.1, on the reverse strand, counting down.
CGTCGTAGGCCGGGCATACCTTCAAGCGGGAGCAGCTGATGGTCAATATTCTCTGGTTCGAGGACATCACCCTCGCCGATATGGCCGCTGTGGGCGGGAAGAATGCCTCATTGGGAGAGATGGTGAGTCATCTTTCTGCCGCGAGGGTTCGGGTGCCAGGAGGCTTCGTCACCACAGCCGATGCCTACCGGACTTTTCTTGCTGAGGGCGGGCTCGACCAGAGGATCTGGTCTGCCCTGGAGGCACTGGAGATCGACGATGTGGGAGAACTTGCTCGCGTCGGCGCCCAGATTGGTGCGTGGATCCAGGACCAGCCTCTCTCGGAAGGGCTGGAGCACGACATCCGCGCGGCGTACACCAGGCTGATCGCTCGAGATCCCGACCCGGAGGGTGTGACCTGGGCGATTCGTTCCAGCGCGACAGCAGAGGATCTGCCGGACGCGTCCTTCGCAGGCCAGCAGGAGACCTATCTCAACATCGGTGGGGTGGAGAACCTGCTCTCCGCGATTCGGAGGGTGTTCGCCTCGCTCTACAACGACCGCGCGATCGCCTACAGGGTGCACCACGGATTCGCCCACCACGAGGTGGCACTCTCGGCCGGGATCCAACGCATGGTCCGTTCCGATATCGGAACCTCCGGAGTGATGTTCACTGTGGACACCGAGACCGGATTCGAGGAAGCGGTGTTCATCACCAGCGCTTATGGACTCGGTGAAGCTGTGGTTCAGGGAGTGGTGAATCCTGATGAGTTCTACGTCTACAAGCCTGGTCTGCGGCGCGGAGACGAGGCCATTCTGAGCAGAACACTCGGCGAGAAGGCGGTGGCCATGCGGTATTCCTCGGGGTTGAGCCTGGAGAGCAGCACGGTGCTCGAAGACGTGCCGTCTGCCGATCGCTCCCGGTTCTCGATCACGGATGCGGAGGTCATGGAGCTGGGCCGCTGCGCCCTGGCGATTGAGGATCACTACGGTCGGCCCATGGACGTCGAGTGGGCGCGCGATGGAGTCGATGGACGCATCTACATTCTTCAGGCGCGCCCGGAGACCGTGGTGTCCCACACGACGCGACAGCAGCTGCGGCGTTTTGTCCTGCATGGCCGGGGGAAGGTTCTGACCAGCGGGCGCGCGATCGGACAGCGCATCGGAGCCGGCCCGGTGCGGGTTCTCCGTTCCCCTGCGGACATGCACCTCTTCCAACCCGGTGAGGTGCTCGTTGCCGAGGTCACAGACCCCGACTGGGAACCCATCATGAAGCGAGCATCGGCGATCGTCACCGAACGTGGAGGTCGCACCTGCCACGCAGCGATCCTCGCGCGCGAGCTGGGACTGCCCGCCGTGGTCGGGACCGGCGATGCCACGACGATCCTGGCCGATGGTCATCATGTGACGGTCTCCTGCACGGAGGGAGACAACGGCATGGTCTACGCCGGGGCCCTTCCCTTCGAGGAGGTCGTCACAGACTTGGACCAGCTTCCGGTGCCTCCGGTGAAGATCATGATGAACGTCGGGACCCCCGACAGGGCGTTCTCATTCTCCCAGCTTCCGCACCACGGGGTCGGACTGGCTCGCATGGAGTTCATCATCAACCACCAGATCGGTGTGCATCCACGCGCCCTGCTGGCACGTGACGCCTTACCGGATCAGCTGGGCAAGGAGATTGATCGGCGGGTCCAGGCCTATGGGTCACCCAGGGAGTTCTTCGTGCGCAGGGTCGCCGAGGGGGTTTCGACCATCGCCGCAAGCTTCGCTCCGGAACGGGTCATCGTGCGCTTCAGCGACTTCAAGACGAATGAGTATGCCAGGCTCCTCGGCGGTGAACTCTATGAGCCGCAGGAGGAGAACCCGATGCTGGGTTACCGCGGTGCTTCCCGATACCTCTCCGAGGACTTCCGCGAATGTTTCGCCATGGAGTGCCAGGCGCTGCGGTTCGTTCGCGAAGAGATGGGCCTGCAGAACGTCGCCGTCATGGTTCCCTTCGTCAGGACCGTCGAAGAGGCCCGAGGGGTCGTCGAGCTTCTGGCCAGTCACGGGCTTCGTCGTGGAGAAGACGGCTTAGAGGTCATGATGATGTGCGAGGTGCCCAGCAATGTTCTGCTCGCCGACGAGTTCCTGGAACACTTTGACGGGTTCTCCATAGGGTCGAATGATCTGACTCAATTGGTGCTCGGGGTGGACCGCGGTTCGGATCTGGTGTCCTATCTCTTCGATGAGCGCGATCCAGCAGTGCTCAAGATGCTCACCAGCGTGATCGACGCATGTCGGTCGCAGGGTAAGTATGTGGGGATCTGTGGGCAGGGCCCCTCAGACCATCCGGACCTTGCGCGGTGGCTGGTCGCCCAAGGCATCGAGTCGATATCGCTGACACCTGACACGGTGGTGCAGACCTGGGTCGATCTGACCCGGAAGGCTGATCGATAGCCGGTCACCGGGAGTGGGGTCAGGAGGGGTGGACCTCGAGATAGTTCTCGACTTCAGTCACATGGGGAGAGGACCATGCCGCTGCGAGAGCCTGCTTCTTCTCCGCCCAGGACCGCACCTTTCCGGTCAGTGTGACCGTGTTGCCCTGAACGGTGACCGTGATGTGTTGCGCGTCGAGTTGAGCATTGCGCACCAGCGCTCGTTGGATGCGTTCGGCTGCGTCTTCCGAGGAAGGCCGTGCGGCCAGTCTGACGCGGTTCTCCACGTGTTCCACGCCTCGAAGGTACTGGATCGACCTTTGGGCGGCTTCGCGCTGGAAGTGCCAGTCGACTTCCCCCGTGAGGGTGACGTTGGCCCCCTTGATCTCAGCCTTCACGGCGTTAGGCACATTGCTGGACCAGGACAGGGCGCGTTCGATGTCCCGAGCGAGATCTGTCTCGGTGAGATCCAGGGGCGCCTGAGAGCGTACGGTGAGCTCGTCGACCAGGGTTGTCACGCTGTGGACCCGCAGAGCGGCCCGTTTCGCGGCGAGGAACTCCGAGTAGGTGTCGACTTCTCCGGACAGCGTGACGGTCCCATCCTGGACGGCGACCCCGATGCCGGCGGCGTCAAGATCGCGAGTCCACTGGAGTTCTTCTCGAACGGCGTTCTGCAGGTCCAGATCGCGGTCCGGAGTCTTGGCGATGCGCACGGGAGCAGTCCTTTCGTGAAACCGAGAATTGCACCATGTCGAAGGTCCAGCAACCCCGGTGGTGCAGGGATGTGTTGTGAGCGAGGCGGCCGCTGCTCTGGCTGATGCTTCAGTCAGGAGGGACGAACCACCAGGCGGTTATCGACCTGTGTCACGCTTGGGCATCCCCAGGTCGCTGAACCAGCTTGCTCCGATGCGGCCAGGGAGGAGACATAACCCGTGAGCACCGCCGTATGGTCGATGACCGTCGCGGTGATGCGGCCTGCGTCGAGCTGTGGATGACGCTCCATGGCGTCCCGCAGCTGCTGCTCAGCGTTCTCGACCGGAGTGCGTGTGGTGAGGTGGATTAGGTTCTCCACCGATTCCACGCCCCTGAGGTCCTGGACCGCTCGATGGGCTGCTCGACGCTGGAAATCCCAGTCCACCTCTCCCGTGAGGGTGACGTGACGGTTCAGCACCCGAGACCTGACCGTTCTCGGGACGGTTGTGGACCACGTCAGAGCGTGATCCACAATTCTTCGGATGTCGGCATCGGTCACCCAACGGGAGTTCTCGGCTTGCACCATCACTTTGTTGATCGCCGAGGTGACTCCGCGGACGCGCGTCATGGCACGGCCCACGGCGAGCAATTCGGCGTAGGAACCGACGACTCCCGAGGCCGTCACCGCTGAGTGTTCTACGTGGATCTCTATCCCCGAGGCATCCAGGTCCGGGGACCACGAAAGTTCCGCTTGTACCGCAGGTTTCAGCGCGCGGTCTGTGGGAACCTTCATGGCCGATATGGGTGAAACGCGTTGCATGGACGAACTCCTCGAATCTGTGTCGCTGGGGCGAAGCAAACTTCAGTGTGGGCGGGGACCTCCGAGCCGGGTAGGGCCACAGGTCTCACTCACGTCTGGTGGGCTGTGTTTCCCGGACGGGTCAGGACGGGTCGGGACAGGGGAGGCGAGAGCCAGGACGACCGAGGCGGCACGCAGGGTCGACCAGTGGTTCGGAATTCTGCCTCCTCTTCACATACAGTCCTCGCACCCCTCTCGTGGATTCCGAGAACCCAGGTGATCAGCGTGAGATCGGTCAGGTGCTGGCAGGTCTACCGGATGGGTTCTGGCTGGTCGCTGAGCCGGTCGTCCTGGAGGTCCGGAACAACCATGACCGGACCGGCGGCCCGCAGGAGCACCCCGCGGGAGACGGACCCCAAGAGCACGCCGGTGAACACGCCGTGCCCTCTGGTGCCGACCACCACAAGCTGGGCGTCGTTGGTGGCCTTGGTCAGCTGCGCCACGGCGTCACCGGGCTTCACCGCGGCGGTGACATCCAATCGGGGGTAGTGGCCAAGCAACCATGCAACCTCTGCACGGAGAGACTGCTCCAGCTGGGACTGCCTGCGGTTGATCACCCCCTGGTCGATGGGGTCCAGCTCTGGGTACCAGTCCAACCAGCCCTCCAGTGAGGGCAGCGTCATGAGCAGATGCAGCGTCGCATCACGGTCCTGCGCCGCTCGGGCCGCGTGCAGGGCGGCGACTCTGCTGTGCTCAGAGCCATCGATGCCGACCACTACCGGTCGTGGGTCTTCCCGGGGGGTGAAACGCGCGGCCCCCTCCGTGTCGTTCGGCGCGGACTCTCCGGAGACCACGATGACGGGGCACTGGGCATGGGCGGGCAGCCCTGTGGCCACCGACCCTCTGATCTTGCCGAGAAACCCGCCCCGTCCGCGGGCTCCGACGATCACCAGCTGCGCCACGGTGGACAGCTCCCGCAACACGACAGTGGCGTCTCCGCGCTCGATTCGGAAGTTCACTCGTCCTGGATAGCCCTGTAAGTGATCCCGGGCATCGCTGAGAACCTTCTTGGCCGCATCGCCGGGGACCTCGTCTTTGAGCTTCGGCGGCAGGGGAGCGGTGGAGACCGGGAGCGAGGTGCCTGATGCGGTGACCACGGTCAGCACGCGTCCGCTTCGTTGCGCCTCCAGCGCGCCATAGTCCAGTGCCTGCATAGATTGGGCGGATCCGTCGAAGCCGACGATCACATCCAGGTCCCGGGCTGCCGGGTCGAAGACGATGGGGCGGGGTGGGGCGTGCGGATCAATGTTCATAGAATTCCTCCAGAGCGGCGGGTGATGGGCGAGGGGTGACGCTGTCGGGCTCGCCCAAGGGGATGGTCACTCGCAGAGTCCCGTCATGGAAGTCCGCGCAGATGAAGTCTTGCTGGGCGCCGGCGGGCAAGGTGACCCTGCGGTAGAAACTGCTGCTGCCCCGGACCAGGTACTGCGTGTCCTCGCCGTCGGCATGGTGTTCTGCTCGGATCAGAAGATCTCCCTGGTGGACGTCGATGGTGATGTCGGGGGAGTCGAAGTTGGGCAGCATCGCCTCAATGACGAGTCCTTCACCGGGTTCCTCGTGGATGTGAATGCTGTGCAGCTTTCCGCGCAGGGCACGGAGAATGACGTCTTCTGGTAGGTCGCAGCGCGGTACTTCGGCGCCCGTGATGGGATCACGTCGCACGAGTGTCTCTGCCATGGAGGTTTCCTTAGTCTTCACAGTGGGACGATCTCCACCGTCTTGGACGAGCGCCAAGCTGGTGGGCCCGATGCATGCTTGGCCGGTTGGTGGATGCGCCGGCGTGAACCGCCGCGCACAGCCAGCCGGCCGGGAGATCCGATGGCTCAGCTCTCCTCAGGCGCGGACTCTCCGTTGTGGCCACCGGTGATGGGAATCCGGGTGGGGACCGAGAGTTCCTTCAGCGGCACGGTGACTTTCAGGACCCCGTCGTCAAAGCTCGCATTGATCCGCTCGGTCTCTGCTTGCTCCGGGAGGTCGATGCTGCGATAGAAGCTGCTGCTGCTCTCCCGGATCACGTACTTCTTCTTCTTGTCCTCATCGTGTTCGTGACGTTCGGCTTGGATCACCAGGGCGCCCTGCCCGAGGTTGACGGTGACGTTCTCCTCTTCGAAGTTCGGCAGGTGCGCCTCGATGACAAGTTCTCTGTTGTCGTTGGTGTAGACATCGGTGGTGGGCAGCTTGCCGAGCCGCCCGCGCAGCGGACCGTCGTCGAAGAGCTCCCGGCGGAGGCTTTCGAAGCCGGCGAACGGGTCGAAGCGTACGAGGGTGTGTGTCATGGTGTGTCGTCCTTCTGTTGAGGCTGAGGCTGAGGTTGAAGGTTGAAGGTTAGAAGTTTCGAGGGGAGTGCTCAGTGGGCGTGTACGTCGAGACGGTCATCGACATGGACCACGTCCGGTGAGGACCAGGCTGTTGTTCGGGCCTGCTTCTTCTCCGCCCAGGACCGCACGTGGCCGGTGAGGGTGGCTGTGGTCCCGGTGAGTGTGGCGGTGATGTGAGTGGCGTCGAGTTGGGCGTTGCGGCTCAGCGCGTTTCGTATCCGGCGGACCGCCTCTTCAGAGCAGGGCCGCGCGGTGAGGCTGATCTGGTTGACCACGGTATGGATGCCGCGCAGGTGCGCGATCACATGCTGGGCCGCTTCGCGCTGGAAGTCCCAGTCGACTTCACCGGTCAGGGTGACGTTGGCTCCGTCGATCTGGGCCCTGACGGTCGGTGGCACATTGGAGGCCCAGGTCAATGCGCATTCGATCTCTTCAGCGATCTCGGCCTCATTCAGATGCCGTGGCATCTTGGGCCGGACGATGAGCTCATCAACGATGTTCGACACTCCGTGAACCCGCATGGCAGCCCGTTTTACCGGGAGGTACTCCGAGTCCGCGACCTCTCCGGAAAGCGTGACGGTGGAGTCGTGGACGGTGACTCCGATGCCGGCGGCCTTGAGGTTCGGCGTCCAATGCAGCTCCTCCAGGACTGCGGACTGAAGCTGCAGGTCCTGGGAGGCGGTCGTCAGGGTGCTCATCGCGGGTAATCCCTTCGCAGTGCATCAGGTCACATGCGGGACACGCAGAGACGTCTGGTCAGTTCAAGGACGCGCAGGTCTTGCTCGGCACAGAGGATGAATCCGCGTGACGGGTCCCGACCGAACCGGGGCTACAAGGTCCGCGCGTTCCGGCCCGCGATGTTGCGGGCCTGACTCCACCATGAGCTCCGGTGAGGAGTTGTCCCAGGGTCATTGGTCCCACCGTTCGTCCGAGCTGGCCGGAAGGCGACGACGTAGTTGTAGTCAACGCAGACTCGGTGATCTCCGCCGACGAGTCGCGAGACCGTCGAGTGATTCCCGGCCGCCGCGGAATCTCAGCGGCCTGCAGCAGTGGCGTGAGGTTCAGCACCGGACGGTCCCAGCCGCTCAAGGGGACGAAGTTGTTCACCGGCAAGGAACGGATGTGGACGGCGGATGCGGTGGCACAACATACGAGTTCCCACAGCGTGTGCACCACTCTCACTAAAGCGCCGATAATCTACATTATGTCAGGTTGCAGTTGCCGACCCATGCCACAGGGCGCCAATCCGCGAGCCGGTGATCTGACTGTGGCCTCTCGTCTGCGACGGAGGCCGCGCTGCACAGCAGAGCTCCCCGTTGCAGCGACGGACACCTATGGATGCTCGGACCTCGTCTTCGAGGTCCAGTCATTGATACCTCGCAGGGGGCATTTCAACGCCTTGACTCGCTGGCGCGCGACCAGCCGCACTCGGAGATCGTGGATCCGCTCCCCTGGCACGCTCTTCGACTCGTGGTGCTGCACAGCACGGCTGACCGGGCAGACCCCGAAAAACCCCGCGCCCAAACTTAGCGACTACCTGCGGCCGGGGAATGCCACCACGCCCGCAATGCCAGGTGCACATCCAATGCTCGAGGGGCGCGGTCCCATCCTGGGGCCATCAACTTCTCGATAGTGCGAAGACGTTGAGTGACGGTATTTCGATGGACGAAGAGGGACTCTGCCGTGCGGTCGATGCGCCTATCGCAGTCAAAGAATCTCAGTGCAGTCTCCGACAGCGAGGTCCCCCTGGCCTCGTCATAATTGATCAGCGCACGCACTCCCTCAGCGAGATCGACCGTGTCAGACTCCTGCGCAAGATGGATCACGGTCCCCACCAAGCCGACCTCGGCTGAATCAATCACTCCAGTCTCACCGGCGTATTCGAGTACGGACAATGCCGCCTGCGCCTGCCTGAAGGTGCTTGGCAGGCCAGTGATGTCAGGCATAGGACCCGAGACCGCTGCCAGCAGTCCCATTCCCCGGCTCTCCTCCAGGGACGCGAGACTCTGTATCCACTCCCGATCGGTGAAGATCACACACAGATCATCCTGCGCGGGGGCGAGGAATCGCGTGCCGCTCAGCTGCCGAAGTGTGCGTTGGAAGTCTCGCTCGAAGACCTGTGGGTGACGTATCAGTGCAACCGATACAACCTCCCTCGAGGTCAGCCCCCACGGGCGAAGCCTCCGATCTAGTCGCGCCGGAGGAATCGGGTCTCCGGAGAGCAGCTCTTCAAACACATCGACCTGCATGCGATGCTGCGCATCCTCCTCGGCCTGGACGAATAACAGCGCAAGAGCGCAGTGGACTGCCGAGCGTTCAAGCAGCAGCTGCTGACTGGAAGTCAGCTCGGCAGTCGTGAAGAGGAAACCCAGCAGGCTTCGACCGCTGCGTACTGCCGCGACTGTCCCGACGACGTTTTCGTCGGGGCCCCGTAAGTGCTGGGCGCGTCCGGTACCTGCGGCGGAGTCCAACGCCTGCCGTGGGTCTCTGCCGAGTGTCCAGACTAGCTGCTGCGGGTCAACACCCCGCGTCGACTCGGCAGCCCAAGGCGAGCCCATGGAGACCGCTCGCCCCATCTCGTCGAGCAGAATGATTGCACCTCCTAAAGCTGCGGCCGTCACACGCAATACGCCGTCTTCGTCGTTCCCCTCGAGAAGCTGGTGCATGAGTTCATCATCGAACTCGGCCGTCCGCCGCAGCGAGAGGACCTCCTGCAGGCTCTCCTTGTTTCGTCGAGTGAGAGCTTCCGCGTCTTCCAGCGCTTGAGCATATTTCTGGGCATTGTCCAAGGCGATGGCGGCATGGGTGCCCAAAGAGCTGACCATGTCCACCTCACCAGGGCTGAACACCCGTGGAGTGCGTTCTGCGGCGAGTAGGGCGCCGATCACTCGCCCACGGACCAGCACTGGCACGCCCATGATGGTTCGCACGCCCTCTGCCGCCACGATCTCGTCGATGCGCGCGATGTGTGGCACCGAATCGTCCTTCAGGTAATCAGTGGTCTGGTAGGGCGCGACGCCGGAGGCCACCAGGCCCAGGATGCCGGTGCCTATCGGCATGCGGATGGTGCGGTACTCGCTTGTCAGCACGCCATCCGATTGCCGGATATAGGTCTCCCCCGTGGCGTAGTCGTTGAGACTGATGTAGGCCATGTCGGATCCCATCAGTTTTCGGGCATGTCGCACGATCGACATGAGAACTGCCTCCACGTCCTGGAGGCTGGACAGTTCTGCCGTGATGTCGAGAAGGGCCTGTAGGAATGCTTCCCGGTTTCCGGCTTGAATGTCAGTCATGCACATACCTTATGTCTGATTATGGTGACTAAAACCACACACTGTGGTGGATTCCCTTCCCAAATGCTGGTTATATCACCCAGAGACGTGATGACAATCACACGCTTCCGATGAAGGGGAAGAAGAGACTCTCATGCGCATCACTGGTGCAGTCCTGGAAGAAGTCGGCCGTCCCGGTCCGTACGCCCACACCCGTCCGATCACCGTTCAGAGCCTGGAGCTGGAGGGTCCGGGACCCTCGGAGCTCTTGGTCCGCATTGAAGCTGCAGGGGTATGCCATTCGGACCTCTCAGTGGTCAACGCCGACCGTCCGCGACCAGTCCCGATGTTGCTGGGACACGAGGCCGCAGGGATCGCCGAAGCGGTCGGCAAGGACGTGGTGGACGTACCGGTGGGTCAACGTGTGGTCATGACCTTCCTGCCGCGCTGCGAGAACTGCGAGAACTGTGCGGCCGGGGGCCAGCTCCCCTGCACCCCAGGTTCGCGGGCCAACAATGACGGCACCCTCCTCTCCGGAGCCCGCAGGCTCAGCCGCAACGGTGAGACGGTTCATCACCATCTAGGCGTCTCCGGGTTCTCCACCTACGTCGTGGTCGATCGTGCCACGGTGGTCCCTGTCGGCGCTGATGTCCCGCCTGCGGTAGCCGCGGTGCTGGGCTGTGCGGTCCTGACCGGCGGCGGCGCCCTCATCAATGCTGCTGAACCCGCAACAGGGCAGAGCGTGATGATTGTTGGCCTCGGCGGTGTCGGCATGGCCGCACTGCTGACCGCGCTGGCCGAGGGATGCCCGCGTGTGATCGGTGTCGACATGTCAGAGGACAAGCTCGCGATGGCCCGTGCCATGGGAGCCCACGAGGTGTACACCCCTCAAGAGGTCGAGGATCAAGAGATCCGGGCCCACCACGCGATCGAATGTGCCGGCAATCCCCTGGCCTTGGAAACAGCCTTCCGCGCCACCAAGCCCGGTGGCCGCACCGTGACCACCGGATTACCCAACCCCTCTGCTACCGCCACGATCTCACCACTGACCATCACGTCAGAGGCCCGAACCATCATCGGATCCTACTTGGGGTCTTCGGTGCCCAGTCGTGACATCCCGCACTACGAACAGCTCTGGCGCGAGGGCAGATTGCCCGTTGAGAAGCTCATCACCTCCCGCATCCGTCTTGAAGACATCAACCAGGCCATGGACGACCTGGCCGCCGGTCGTGCCGTGCGTCAGGTCATCGAATTCGAAGAGCAGGGAGAGTAGTCATGTCCGACACCGTCAAGAGTGCGGGGCCGACCCCTGAAGAGGATGACCCGCAGGGCCCAGCGCCCTCGCCCCACTGGAAGGCCGGACCCTTCGAAGTTCGGCTTCCTTTCAAGCATTACCGCATCGAATGGCCCGACTACACCCAGGGGTTGTTCATGTGCGCCGTCGACCTGGCGGCCATCCCGCTCATGGTCAGCCTTCTCGGCATGCCCTTCGAAGTAGCTCTGGCAGTAGTCCTGATCAACGGTCTTCTCTACCTGACCCATCACATGCTCGGGGACCCGGTGGTGCCTGGCTGGATCACTCCCGCCATTCCCCTCGTGATGGTGTACTGCGAAACCTTTCCCGAGGGCGAAGAGCGAATCCACGCGCTCATCTCTTTCCAGATTCTGCTGGGACTCTTCTCCATCATGCTTGGAGTCACCGGTCTGGCGCGGCGTGTGGTCACAGCCATTCCTTCCGCGATCAAAGCTGGGGTGCTCATGGGCGCAGGAATCGCTGCCGTCCAGCGCATCTTCGGTGAAGGAGGGGAGTTCCATGATTTCCCCATCACCATCACTATCGCCGTAGGACTAGCGTTCTTCCTCATGTATTCACGCGGCTTCGCGTCCTGGCGCGCCCGCAACAGATTCGCCATGCAGATAGGCAAGCTGGGGGTGCTTCCCTGCATCTTGGTCGCCGTAGTAGTCGCTCCCCTCGCTGGAGAGGCGGAATGGTCTGACGTGGAATGGGGCATCATCCAACCAGACTTCATGACCCTGTGGCGCGAATACACGGTCTTCGGCCTCGGGCTGCCCCCAATGTCGATGTTCCTCATGGCCATCCCGACGGTGCTGGCCACCTACATCGTGGTCTTCGGGGATTCACTGCAGGCAGATGCGGTCATCAAAGAGGCAGACAAGGCTCGGCCCGACCAGAACGTGGAATACAACCCTGACCGGGCCCACATGATCTTCGGCGCCCGCAACACGCTGATGGGAGTCATCGGTCCCGATGTCGCCATGGCCGGACCCGTCTGGGCTGCCATGCAGGTGGTCATCTCCGAGCGCTACAAAGAGGGCAAGAAGGCGATGAAGAACCTCTACGGGGGCATGGGGTCCTTCCGTTGGGGCACCAACACCGGACTCCTTCTGCTGCCCATCGTCACGCTCGTAGAACCGATCCTCGGAGTGGCGTTGGCCTTGACCCTGCTCATTCAAGCTTTCGTCAGTGTGCGCATCGGCATCATGCAAGCTCGCAGCCAACGTGATCTAGGAATCGCAGGTGTGACCGCGGGCGCCCTGGCGCTCATGGGAGCGGGCTGGGGACTCGCCGTCGGAATCTTGCTGTGCGCAGTCATCTACGGACGCCAGTTCTTCGTGGGCGAGGACGATGGGACCTTCGCGAAGCAGGACTGAGCCAGGAACTATTTGAAAGGCATGAGAATGAGCACTGGGAACACGACCAAGTCGGCGACCACTACCCAGGAACGCGTCGACGCCGTACTCGCGAAAACCCCGACCGGACTCTTGATCAACGGAGAATGGCGGGCATCCTCCGACGGTTCCACCTTCGACGTGGAGAACCCAGCCACCGGTCATACCCTCGCCACGATGGCCTCGGCCACCGCTTCTGATGCTCAGACGGCCATGGACGCCGCCGCAGACGCCCAAGGGTCCTGGGCGCAAACACCTACACGCATTCGGTCCGAGATCCTGCGTCGAGCATTCGAACTCGTCCGAGACCGCGCCTCAGACCTGGCCCTGCTCATGACTCTGGAAATGGGCAAACCCCTGGCGCAGTCACGTGGCGAGGTCACCTACGGTGGGGAGTTCCTGCGCTGGTTCTCCGAGGAAGCGGTCAGAGACTACGGCCGCTACGCGCACTCCCCCGAAGGGAATCTGCGCATGCTGATCACCCGTAAGCCAGTGGGCCCCTGTCTGTTGATCACTCCCTGGAACTTCCCGCTGGCGATGGCGACCCGCAAAGTCGCCCCGGCCGTGGCCGCCGGGTGCACCATGGTGCTCAAACCGGCCGCACTGACGCCCCTGACATCCAACTATTTCGCTCAGATCATGATTGACGCGGGGTTGCCTGCTGGCGTCCTCAACGTGACCTCGACAGACTCGGCTGCGGCCATCTCCGAGACGATCATGGCCGATCCACGTCTGCGAAAGGTCTCGTTCACCGGGTCCACCGCAGTGGGCAAACACCTCATGAAGATGGCAGCTGAGAACGTACTCCGGACATCCATGGAACTGGGCGGCAACGGACCCCTGATCGTGTTCGAGGACGCCGACATCGACAAGGCAGTCTCCGGAGCCATGGCGGCAAAGATGCGCAACATGGGTGAAGCCTGCACTGCGGCCAATCGTCTCTTGGTCCACGAATCACGCGCTGAAGAGTTCGTGGCCAAGCTTGCGGAGAAGATGTCCGCGCTGAACCTGGGCTCCGGCATCGATGACGGTGTCGACGTGGGCCCTCTGGTGGAAGCCAAAGCTCGAGACTCGATGGAGTCGCTCGTCGCTGACGCTGTGGATCGAGGCGCAGATGTAGTGGTCGGAGGTCGACGCGCTGACGGTCCTGGATACTTCTTTGAACCGACGCTGCTGCGAAACGTTCCACTGGAGGCTCGCGTATTGCGCGAGGAGATCTTCGGCCCCATCGCTCCGGTGCTTACTTTCAGTGACGAGGACGAGGCAGTGGCTCTAGCGAACTCCACTGAGTACGGTCTGGCATCGTACGTGTTCACCGAAGACATCTCTCGTGGGCTGCGTATCGGTGATCGTATGGAATTTGGACTGTTGGGCCTCAACGTCGGCAACATATCCAACGCGGCGGGTCCCTTCGGTGGGGTCAAGCAATCGGGTCTGGGTCGCGAAGGTGGGGCTGAAGGTATCTCTGAATACACGACGACCCAGTACGTCGGAGTCGAGAACCCCTGGAGCGCCGCGTGAACGTGCATTGTGGAGTCTTCGCCCAGAGACTCTCGAAATCAGTGACCCGTAGTCCCCGTGCTGAGAGGGGAACTGGTGCGGATCACCGCCCCTCGTTCAGTGGCGCGGTTCGTTCTTCCTGTAGTACAGACTGGACCCATGACTGACGCAGAAGAGATCACCACGCAACGTTCGACCGTCGATGAGTGGACCGAGGGCCTGGCCCAGTCTACCGGCTCCCCGGGCGGTGGCGCCGGCGCCGGAGTGATGCTCGGCATCGCCGCGTCGCTGACTTCCATGGTCGCCGGATACACCGAGGCTGACCCCGAACGCCGAGACCGCCTGAGGGCCATCCTGACTCGATCCGAGACGCTGCGGCAGTCGGCTCTGCACCTGGCCGACGACGACGCCACCGCCTCTCGCGCGTTCGGCGCTGCCTTCACGCTGGAGAAGGGCCCGGAGCGCGAGGAGGCGATCCGCGAGGCCGCCATCGGCGCGGCGCAGACCTCGGCCGAGCTCGGCGACCACGCCGTCGCCGCCATCGAGGACCTCTCCTGGCTGGCAGAGCACGGCAAGCGAGCCGTGATCGCCGACGTCGTCGTCGCCTTCGGGGCCCTGCGCGCTGCGGTCGCAGGCGCACGGACCAACGCGAGCTTTGACCTTGCGACGCTGAAGTCCTCGGGCTCCACTCTGGAAGAGATCCACGACCAGCACCCCAGGCTGTGGAACAGCGTCGAGACATTGACGGCGGCGATCGAGCGCATCGATGCCTGCACGGCCTCGATCGATCATCGGGCGGCCCCGACCCACGCCGATTCCGCGACCTAGACTCAGCACATGCACTCCTCCCCTGCCCCGCAGCCAGTCCCGACCCGCCGGGCCGCACTCCCCTGGCTGTTGCTGGTCCTTGACGGCCTCTTGGTCGTCGGTTTTGCCGCGCTGGGCAATCGCTCACATGAGGGCGGCCTCGCCCTGCTCGACGTGATGGGCACCGCAGCTCCGTTCCTGCTCGGACTCCTGGTCAGCTCACTGGCCGTGCGTTTCTGGCGCAGCCCCTCGCGACTCTGGCCGGACGCCGTCGTGGTGATCCTCGGCACCGTGGCACTGGGCATGTCGGTGCGCGTGCTCAGCGGCGGTGGAGGGACGGAATGGTCCTTCATCCTGGTGGCACTGGGCGTGTTGGGGGTGCTCCTCGCGGGCCGTCGATGGGCCACCGGACGGCTGCTCGCGCCTCGCCACGAGAGGCTTGCCGGTTAATCTCATGCTGGCGTTCAGCCAGCGTCAAGGTGAAACTCGATAGCGTAGGCGTGTAAGGGTGAGCAAGGCAGTGACGTCTGACGTTTGAGCCTTGACTCGCCTACCGACAGACTTCTGAGGAGACACCGCGTGAAAGCAGTGACATGGCAGGGCCACCACAAGGTCAGTGTGGAGACCGTCCCGGATCCACAGATCCAGCAGGCCAACGACGCCATCATCGAAGTCACCTCCACCGCGATCTGCGGTTCCGACCTCCACCTCTACGAGGTGCTCGGCCCGTTCATGACCCCCGGGGACATCCTGGGCCATGAACCTATGGGCCGTGTGGTCGAGGCGGGTCCCGACTCGAACCTTGCCACCGGTGACCGAGTGGTCATCCCGTTCCAGATCTCCTGCGGCAGCTGCTTCATGTGCCAGCGCGGCCTGCAGACCCAGTGTGAGGTCACGCAGGTCCGCGAGCAGGGCATGGGTGCCGCACTCTACGGCTTCTCCGCCATGTACGGGGCCGTCCCGGGCGGTCAGGCCGAGTACCTGCGGGTGCCCCACGCCGACTACAGCCCGATCAAGGTCGGCAACGAGCTCCCGGATCACCGCTACCTCTTCCTCTCCGACGTCATCCCCACGGCCTGGCAGGGCGTGGCCTACACCGGGCTGAAGAGCGGTGACAGCATCGCGATCATCGGACTCGGTCCGATCGGGCAGTTCGCGGCACGGATCGCGAAGCACCACGGCATGAAGGTCTACGCCATCGATCCCGTGGCCGAGCGCCGCGAGATGGCCGCCCGCCACGGCGTCATGGTCTTCGACACCGGGGAGGAGTCGCTGAACCAAATCCGCGAGGCCACCGGTGGCCGCGGCCCCGACGGCGTCGTAGATGCTGTGGGCATGGAAGCCCACGGCTCCCCCGTCGCCAAGGCGGCGCAGATCTCCGCGCAGTTCGTGCCCGACGCAGTCGGCAAGGCGATGATGCAGACCGTCGGCGTGGACCGCCTCGCGGCACTGTACTCCGCCATCGATCTGGTTCGCCGCGGCGGCTCGATCTCACTGAGCGGCGTCTACGGCGGTGCCGCCAGCCCACTTCCACTGATCACCATGTTCGACAAGCAGATCACTTTCAAGATGGGTCAGGCCAACGTGAAGAACTGGGCCGACAAGATCCTGCCGCTTCTCGAGGACCCTGCAGATCCGCTGGGTGTGGACGACTTCATCACCCACACCCTGCCGCTGACCGATGCCCCTGGCGCCTACGAGATGTTTCAGAAGAAGGAAGACGGCTGCATCAAGGTCGTCCTGGACCCCACCAAGTCGGCGGTCTGATCGGGAACTTCAGCCTGGGCCGGCCCCTGGTCGGTCTCAACACAGTCGAAGGGATTCAGCCATGACGACAGATTCATATACCCAGCAGGACCCTCGGACCAAGTATCGCCACAGCGATCTTCCCGAGCAGGAACAGTCGGATCAGCCAGGGCTGACCGGCAAGACCGGGCCAGACCCGGATCACGGTGAACAGAGCTGGGTCGGCCACGGTCGACTCAAGGGCCGCAGGACGCTGATCACGGGCGGAGATTCCGGCATCGGTCGGGCGACAGCGATCGCCTTCGCACGTGAGGGATCGGACATCGCGATCGCCTACCTCCCGGAGGAGGAGGAAGACGCGCAGGTCACGGCGCAGCACGTCCGGGATGCAGGCCAGAAGTGCGCGACCTACCCGGTGGACCTCACCGAGGAGGAGAGCGCCGTCGGGATCGTGCGGCGCACCGTGGAGGACCTCGGGGGCATCGATGTGCTGATCCTCAACGCGGCGTATCAGCGGGCGCGGGACGGCATCGATGTGGTGCCGACCGCCGAGGTGCGCAAGGTCTTTGAGACCAACCTCATTGCGCACATCGTGGTCACCCGTGAGGCAGTGCCGCATATGAATCCCGGTGCCTCGATCATCGTCACGACATCGATCCAGGCGGTCGAGCCCAAGGCTCCCCTGTTCGACTATGCGATGTCCAAGGCCGCACAGGTCGCGTTCATCGAGTCGATGGCCGGGGAGCTCGCGGAGAAGGGCATCCGGGTCAACGGTGTGGCGCCAGGACCGATCTGGACCCCGCTGATTCCAGCCACCGGGTTTGATGGTGTGGCTCAGTTCGGTCAGGACACTCCCCTGGGCCGGCCAGGACAGCCCGCGGAGCTGGCCGGGGCGTATGTCTACCTCGCCAGCGAAGAGGCCTCCTACGTCTCCGGCTCGGTCATTCCGGTCACCGGCGGCAAGGGCTTCTGAACCGCAGCACCGCAGAGCAGCACGAGACGGGGAAGGATCGCAGAGATGGCACGTTCGAGCGTGAAGGACGAGGAGCTCTACGAACGCCTCCGCGAGGAGGGAAACTCCAAGGAGAAATCCGCCCGCATCGCCAACGCCGCTGCCAAGGAAGGCCGCAGCAGCGAGGGCGAGAAGGGCGGGGAGGCGTCGAACTACGAGGACCGGACCGTGGCGCAGCTGCAGGATCGCGCCAAGGAGCTTGGCCTCAGCGGGTACTCGCAGATGAACAAGGATGAGCTGATCGACGCACTGCGCAACCACTGAGCCGCTTTCGGGGCAGACGATTCCTGGCTGAGCCGAGGTTTCGCCGCAGGGCGACTTAACGCAGAGTAAAACACACAGCAATGGCCGGGAACCTTGCAGGGTTCCCGGCCATTGTCATGTCGGCCTCAGGTGGCGAGTCTAGGACTCATCACTTGCTGTAGCTGGGGCTTCCGAGGTTGCCGGCGAGAACGTCCTCGCCGGAGGCCTGGCGGTTCTCCACGGACGCGGTCCAGGTCCCCCACTGCTCGGGATCGATGGTGTCGCCGTTGTTGCCGAGGTTGGCGAGGCGCTGCTCCTCCTCCTCGGTGAAGTTCTGCACCGCCAGCGGCTTCAGGTGCTTGACGTCATCGACGGTGAGGCCGATGTTCTTCGCGATCCGCTGACCGTAGTCGTCGTGGATCATGAAGAAGTGCCAGACGATGCGCTCCTGCACGTCGCGCTCCGACTGCTCCAACATGCCGGTGAGCACGTTGATCAGCTCATCGCGCTCCCAGTCCATGATGGTGTTGTAGCGGCCTCGGGCCTGCAGGTAGTCGTTGCGGCGATCCAGGTTCGCCTGCACCAGCTTCCCGCCCACGGCCGGAGCGTTGTTCGGCTGCGACTCCGGGGACTCGTGCAGTCCGTTATGGATGGAGGGCTCGTAGTTCACGTGCGGGTTCTGCTCAGGGTGTACGTCGTTGCCGAAGGACATCAGCCCGCCGCGCTGGTTCGTGTAGACCTGCCCATCGCGTCCCTTGGGCTGGTTGACGGGCAGCTGCAGGTAGTTGGGACCCACACGGTGGCGCTGAGCGTCTGAGTAGGAGAACGTCCGCCCCACCAGCATCTTATCGTCCGAGAAGTCCAGACCGTCGACCAGGACACCGGTGCCCATGGCGATCTGCTCGTTCTCGTTGTGGTGGTCGCCGACGTTGCGGTTCAGCGTCATGACGCCGATCTTGCGCAGCGGGAACTGATCCTCGGGCCAGATCTTGGTGTCATCCAATGGATCCCAGCCGAGCTCAGGGTGCTCGTGGTCTTCCATGATCTGGACATGGACGTCCCACTGCGGGAAATCGCCGCGTTCGATCGACTCGAAGAGGTCCTTCGAGGCGTGGCCGAGGTCCTGGCCCTGGACCTTGGCCGACTCAGCCTCGGTCATCGAGGCGACGCCGGCGCGCGGGTGGAAGTGGTACTTCACCAGCACGGTCTCACCCTCGGCGTTGACCATCTTGTAGGTGTTGACGCCGAAGCCCTCCATGTGGCGGTAGGTCGCCGGGATGCCGCGCGGGCTGAAGAGGTGGGTCAGCATGTGCATCGACTCGGGAGTCTGGCTCATGAAGTCCAGGATCCGGTTGGGCTCCTGGCGGAAGGTGATCGGGTCCGGCTTCAGCGAGTGGATCACGTCGGGGAACTTGATCGCATCGCGGATGAAGAACACCGGAAGGTTGTTGCCGACCAGGTCCCAGTTGCCGTCTTCGGTGTAGAACTTCACGGCGAAGCCGCGGGGGTCCCGGGCGGCCTCGGAGGAGTCACGGCCACCGATGACGGTGGAGAAGCGGATCGCCAGATCGGTCTTCTTGCCGGCTTCCTGGAAGAGCTTTGCGCGGGTGTACTTCGATGCCGGCTCGTCACCGATCATCCCCGTGGCCTCGAACTCGCCGTAGGCGACGAAGCCGCGGGCGTGGACCACACGCTCCGGGATCCGCTCCCGGTCAAAGTGGCTGATCTTCTCGAGGAACTGGTAGTTCTCCAGCGTGGCGGGCCCGCGGTTGCCCACGGTGCGCTGGTTCTGGTTGTTGGTGACAGGGTGACCCTGTCGAGTGGTCAGGATCGGATCGGTCTGTGCCAATTCGCTCTCCTTCTCGCTGAGGCGAGATCCCTTGCGCCTGACGCAGGCATCAGCGGATCTCACCGGCCCGACATGTGGCGGGCAGACTTATCTTGTGGACTCTTCGACCTTAGCAAGATCGAGATGTTATTACGAGTAATTCAGAACTACGTGCTCAGCGTGTCTTTTCGAAGGTATCGCGGTCTCGACGGAAGGCGCGGTGCCGGGCGTATTCGTGGACGGTCTCCAGCTGCTCGCGCTGCGCCTCTGCATCGTCGATCAGGCCCTGGAAGACCTGTGGGTCTACTCCAAGGGCCGCGGCATGGTCCTTCATCACGGACCATCCATGAAGCTTGCCGGTGACAGCAGTGATCATGACCTCCGCCTCGAGCACCAGCGTCGAGGGTGATCGACCGCCAGGGTGCCTGCCATTGGGTTTGAGCCGTCCCACCCGCTCCCCCAGCCAGGCGATGGTCGTGGATCCGGGTGGCGTCGTGAAGCCCTGGCGCTGGATGAGTTCCACCAGGAAGCCTCGTTCACGCGTGATGGCTTCAGCCACCTCGGAGATCTGAGGGAACACCGGCGTGTCCACGTAGTCCGCCGCCATGCGCTTGATCCGATTCGTTCCCGCCGTGGCACCGGCGAGATGGTCTGACATGTATTGGCGCAGCAGCAGGGCGTCCATCTCCTCACCGAGTTCGTGGTCGGTGGAAGGAAGCTCCGGCCGGTCCGCGGCGTCGATGTCCCGGGGGCGCAGCGGAACCGAGGGGGCGCCGACACCAGCGGCCATGCCCTGGACCAGCTCCTCGAGGGCCTGGGCCCCGGAATGCTGCGGCGCCCAGCCGAGCTCCTGCTTCGCTCGTGAGTTGTCCATCACCGGCACATGACGGCCCATATCCAGCCAGCCTTCATCTGCGGGGAGGATCCGGGCTCGATGGGCGGCCTTCATCAGTGGTCGCAGCGCGGCGGCCGGCAGTGGGAGGGCAATCCCCGGCGTCTTCTTCCCGGAGACGACCTTCGCGATGGCCTCACCGTCGAGGAGGTCGTCCGCGCAGACGTTGAACGCGCCCCGAGCCCCGAGTATGGCGGCCTGTGCGTAAGCGGCAGCCAGATCGTCTGCATGCACGGCCTGGGTGCGGATCCCACCGGGTACCGGCACCACCGGTGGGCGGAAGAGCTGCAGCAGCTGCACCGGTGCCAGATCTCCGGCGAAGTAGCGCTGGATCTCGGATCCTGCCTCACGCTGGAAGACCAGTCCGGGGCGCAGCCGTGCCAGAGAGAATCCAGGGTGCGCCTGGAGGAACTCATCCATGACGCGCTCCTGGGCCACCTTGTCCTGGCTGTAGTGCGACCCGGGAATGCCCTCGGTGGGCCACTGCTCATCGCGAGGGGTCGCGTCCTCGGCTGGTGAGTACACCCCGACCGAGGACGCGACGACGGCCTGGCCCACCCCCGCCAGTGCAGCGGCCTCCAGCACGTGCCGCGTCCCGTCCACGTTGACCCGGCGCAGCAGGCTCCGCTCGCTGTTGGGCTGGATCAGCCACGCCAGGTGGATCACGGCGTCACAGCCGGAGAGCGCCTCGGCGAGCTCCGGCACGACTTCGCTGTATTGGATGTCTGCGCGATGCCACTGGGCATCCGCGTAGGGAGCGGCGTCGGTGTCCGGGAGTCGTCGCGCGATGCCGAGCACGCTCTCGACCTCGGTACGGCCGTTCAGGTGCCGCAGCACCGCCGTCCCGACGTTGCCTGTCGCTCCGATGACGGCAATACGCATAGATCCTCCTGATCAGGGGTGTCTGTTCGGCGGTGTCTGCCAGGGGTGCCTCTTAGGCGGTCTACCAGCGGTCTTGGACCGAGGGGGCGATCTTATCGGCGTAGAGTTTCCGCACAGCGGCTCGGAAGTCATCGGAGAGCTGTGGTGCCGCGCCGGCCTCAGCATTGTGCTGGGCCTGTTCCGCATTGCGCGCCCCGGGGATGACGGTGCTCACGCCGGAGGACTGGACGATCCAGGCCAGGGCCGCGGTCGTGGGCTTGAGGCCCTCCTGTTGGGCAAGTTCGGAGAACTCCGCCGCTGCATCGACACCGGTCGCGAAGTCCACTCCGGAGAAGGTCTCGCCGATGTCGAAGGCCTCGCCAGAGCGGTTATAGCTGCGGTGATCCGAGGCCTCGAACGTGGTGTCCTTGGTGTAGCGGCCGCTGAGCAGTCCGCTGGCCAGCGGGACGCGAGCGATGATGCCCACTCCAGCTTCCCGTGCCGCCGGGAGCACCTTCTCCAGCGGCTTCTGCCGGAAGGCGTTGAGGATGATCTGCACCGAGGCCACATTGGGCCGGGCAATGGCGCTCAGGGCCTGATCCACGGTCTCGACACTGACGCCGTAGTGCGCGATGGCACCGGACTCCACCAAGGCATCCAGGCGATCGAAGACGGCGTCTGAAGCGAAGACGTCGTCGTTGGGGCAATGCAGCTGCACCAGATCGAGGGTGTCTCTCCCGAGGTTCTTCCGCGAACGGTCCACCCAGGCCTGGAAGTTCTCGGCCGTGGCGTGCTCCAGGCTGGGCTCTTCCGCGCGGCGGATCATCTTGGTGGCGACCAGACCCGTCCATTCGGGGTTCTTCGCCAGCCACTTGCCGATCAGCTGCTCGCTGAGTCCATCACCGTAGACGTCGGCGGTGTCGAAGATGGTGACGTCGTGCTCGGCTGCGGCATCCATGACGGCGTAGGCGTCTGCCTCCTCGACGCGACCGAAGTCCCCGCCGAACTGCCAGGTGCCGAGACCGATGGTGGATACTTCGCGGCCGGTGCGGCCAAGGACACGGTGCTGCATGAAGGGACCTCCGAGGTTGGGTGTGACGTCTGCCTCCTACCTTACTCCTGACCCAGGACACGTCTCGGGTGCCTGACTCGAAAGCGCCGTGCAGCTCCAGCCGCAGGTCAGATGCAGGTCAGGTGCAGGCCGACAGGAAGATCGAGGAGGACAGGGCTGGCATACGAAAAAGGTCCGGAGCCCTGTTGGACTCCGGACCTGCTTCGCTCTGGTGGAGGTAAGGGGATTCGAACCCCTGACCTTCCGCATGCCATGCGGACGCGCTACCAGCTGCGCCATACCCCCAGATCATCACCCCGGATCAGCGTCTGCGCCGCGGCAACTCCCCTACTCTACTGTGAACCCGAATCGCTGCGCAAATCGGATCCCTTTCCCGGGAGAATCGCTCGGACCAGTCGCTGACCTGGGGTTATACAACCCAATCTACTGTGCGTCGGGGAGCTGCAGATCGACCTTGTCGACATCGGCGTAGAGCCGGTCGAGGCCATAGACCGCGCGCTCCTCCTCGTGCTGGACATGGACGACCATGTGTCCGTAGTCCAGCAGCACCCAGGTGCCGGTGCCTCGACCTTCCCTGCGCAGCGGCGAGGAGTCGTGGACCTCCTTGAGCTGTCGCTCGACCTCATCGACGATGGCGCCGATCTGCCGTTCCGAGGGCGCCGAGCAGACCAGGAAGGCGTCAGTGATGCCGAGCCGCTCCCCCACATCCAGCCCGACGATGTTCGTCGCAAGTTTGTCCGCTGCCGCAGAGGCAGCGGTGCGGAGTTCAGAGAGCACAAGTTCGGTGATAGCCATGACGTCCAAGCTTAGAGGATGAATGAGAGTACAACACCGAGCGCGACGATCAGCAGCACGACGAGGATGATCACGAGCCAGCCCATCATGGACTGACGCGCTCCCTGACGCGTGCTGTGTTCGACCATCGCGTCGATTTCGAGACCGTGCGCTCCTTGAGCGTGGATCGGTTCGATGGATCCGGTCGGGCGGTCAGTGGGTTCCGCGGGTTCATCGGATTCCATGTGCGCCCGCAGAGTCTTGCGGGTGATCACCTCGGACTCGGGCCGCAGTCGACGATGACGCTCTTTCGCGTCACGGTCGGCCTCGACCTGTTCCTGGCGCAGCCGTTCCTGGTTGGCCTGCATCGCCCGAGCCGCAAGTGCCTGCTGCTTCTTCAGCAGCTCTGGATCCACGCGGTTCGGGTCGTCGGTGGCGGCCAGCGCCTGGCTGAGCTCCTGCAGATCGGCGAGCTTGTCCTCGGAGAGCGCGGCGAAGTTCTCGGTCACCTCCAGGCTTCGGCGAGACTTCCGGGAGGCAGGCACCGGGGCCTCATCCTGGTCATCGAGCTCGGTGCCAGGAAGATCCTGCGGCCGTGAGGACTGCAGTTCAGGGGCGGGATCGGCCTCCGGGGTGTGGGTCAGCTCCGGCCGAGGGTCTGCCTCGTCCTCCGATGACGCCGCCACCTCGGAGTAGCCCCAGGAGTCGCCCTCGGGCTCGTCCTCGGATTCTTCCTCGACCGTCTCTCCGGCAGTCTCCTCTGGCGCTTCGGCTTCGGACCAGTCTGTCTCCGCCCGGTCCTCCGGCGCGTCGGACTCTTCGGTGCCGAAGAACTCGGCCTCTGCTGCTTCCTGAGTCTTCGCGAGTTCTGCTTCCGCGGCCGCTGCGGGTGCCGAAGCAGGTGTGGCGTCCGGACCGGAGGCGGCTGGCAGGGAGAATTCCCAGGAGGCGACAGGCGCTGAGCTGGAGCTGAGTCCGCTGGTGGACTCGGAACCCGTCGTGAACGCAGGAGCAGCACCGGCATCCTGGACTGCCTCCGAGGCCTGATCCGCTCCCGAGTCCTGGTCAGCCTCGGGTGTGAGATCCGTGCCGGAGTCGACGTCGGTGCCAGTCTCGACGGCGGCGTCAGTCTCGACGGCGGCGTCAGTCTCGACGGCGGTGCTGGGCTGGTCCTCGGTGCGGGACTCAACGTCTCCACGCGGGGATTCCTCACGGGATGCACCGTCATGCGCAGCAACGGGTGCAGGGGCCGCGGCTGCGTCGATGGCCGTGTCGATGGCCGGCTTCGGCGGGCGACGTCGTCCGGGACGCTTCTTGGCGAGCTCGGCCTCGCGCTTGCGGCGCAGCTCCTTGCGTGAGACCGGAAGGTACCGTGCGCGCAGATCATCGCCGCCTGAGGCGTCGTTCGGCTCGGTGTTCTCTGCGGTCATCCTGCGGCCTCCTGAGGTCCCTGGTCGGACAATGCTGTCCGAGCCGGAACATTGCCCTGGTTCAAAGTGGTCTCGACGGTGAAGAACGGGTGTCCATCGTATGCCGAGGCGTGAGCATCCGAGACGCTCAACGCGCGTGGTCTGCCGGATCTCGTTGGTACAGCCGGTGTTTGGCGATGTATTGCACGACCCCGTCGGGCACCAGGTACCAGACAGGTTTCTCGGCGCGGACCCTTTGGCGGCAGTCCGTGGAGGAGATCGCCATCGCGGGGATCTCCATCAGAGAGATCTCATTGGTCCGACCAAAGTCCTCGGAGATGTATCCGGGACGCGTCACCGACACGAAGTGCGCGAGCTCCCAGAGCTCATCGACGTTCTTCCACGACATGATCTGGGCCATGGCGTCGGCCCCGGTGATGAAGAACAGTTCAGCATCGGGATACATCTCACGGAAATCGCGCAGGGTGTCGATCGTGTAGGTCGCTCCCCCGCGGTCGATGTCCACCCGGGAGACGGTGAAGCGTGGGTTCGCCGCCGTGGCGACCACGGTCAACAGGTAACGGTGCTCGGCCGGCGCGACCTCGCGCCCGACCTTCTGCCACGGCTCCCCGGTGGGCACGAAGATGACCTCATCGAGCCCGAACTCGGTGGCTACTTCACTCGCCGCGACCAGGTGCCCGTGGTGGATGGGGTCGAAGGTACCCCCCATGATTCCCAGCCGCAGTCGACCTGGGGCTCGCTCTGAGGTCGCCGCGACGCGCGGGTGACGCTGCGCCAAGCGGGTTCAGTGATCGCCGTGCGGCGCGGCGGGCAGCTGGCGGCCCTTGCCGGCGAAGCTCACGGTGATCAGCAGCAGGAACATCAGGAGCGCGAACATGATCAGTCCGAACCAGAGCGCAGGGATCGGCAGAGCACTGGCCTCTTCGGCCTCGGCGCCCAGGACTGTGGCGATGACGTGCAGGTTGAGCATGCTTCTCCCTCGTATGGGATGAACGTGGATTGATCGGTCCCCAGTGTACGCGGAATCAGGCCCGGACCTGGCCCTCACCCCGGACGATCCACTTCGTGGTGGTCAGTTCGGCCATGCCCATGGGCCCGCGGGCATGCATCTTCTGCGTCGAGATCCCCACCTCGGCGCCGAGGCCGAACTGGCCGCCGTCGGTGAACCGGGTCGAGGCGTTGACGATCACGGCAGCGGCATCGACCTCGGCGACGAACCGGTCGGCGTTCGAGACCGAATCGGTCACGATCGCCTCGGTGTGGCCGGTGGAGTACCGAGTGATGTGCGTGATGGCCTCGTCGAGGGAGTCCACCACGGCGACCGCCAGCTCCAGGTCATGGTATTCGGTGGCGTAGTCCTCCTCGGTGACCTCGGTGACGGTGCCGAACTTCACCGGGTCCTCGGTGAGGCTCTCCGGCTGGGTCTCCGGCAGCCATTTGCGGGCTCGGGAGTCCACATGCAGGTTCACGCCGCTGCGCAGCAGTCCGCGCAGGACCTCCTGGCCGGCATCTGCGGCCTCGGCGTGGAGCAGCAGGGTCTCGGCCGCGTTGCACACGCTGGGCCGGGAGGTCTTGGCGTTGACCACGATGTTGCGCGCGGTCTCGGGATCGGCGTGGGCGTCGATGTAGATGTGCACGTTGCCCTCCCCGGTCTCGATCACCGGGACGCGGGAGTTCTGCACCACATGCTGGATCAGTTCCCGGCCGCCGCGCGGGATCAGCACATCGACGGAGCCGCGCTGAGCCATCAGCGCGGTCGCGCCCTCGCGGCCGAAGCTGTCGATGGACTGCACCGCGTCGACCGGCACCGCCGTGGTGCGCAGTGCGTCCCGGATGATGGCCAACAGCATCTCGTTGGTCTTCTGTGCGGCTGATCCGCCGCGCAGGATCACCGCGTTGCCGGACTTCAGTCCGAGCGCGGCGATGTCGATGGTGACGTTGGGGCGGGCCTCGTAGATCACGCCCATCACCCCGAGCGGGACGCTGACCTGGGTCAGGCGCAGGCCGTTGGGCAGCGTCCGGCCCTGCAGCACCCGGCCGACGGGGTCACTGAGCGCCATGATCTCCTCGACAGAGGCGGCGAGGGCCTCGATGCGCTCGTGGCTGAGCGCCAGGCGGTCCAGCAGCGAACGGCTGAGCCCGGCCTCACGACCCCGATCCAGGTCCTCCTGGTTCGCTTCGGTGAGCGAGGCGAAGGATTCGCGCAGCCCGGAGGCCACCGCCGCCAGGGTCCGGTCCTTGTGTTCGCGGTCCAGGCCGCGCAGTCCGCGAGATGCGTCGCGGGCGCGCTCGGCGACCGCACGGATGCCCTCCGCGATCTCCCCCGAGACCTCCTGG
The DNA here is from genome assembly GCF_017347085.1 of Nesterenkonia sp. E16_10. Lineage (GTDB taxonomy): Bacteria > Actinomycetota > Actinomycetes > Actinomycetales > Micrococcaceae > Nesterenkonia. Next base: position 204,494 of record NZ_JADPSA010000029.1, on the reverse strand, counting down.
GAGTTCTCCCCCGAGACGTCCTGGACGCCCTCGGCGGCGGTGTTCTGCGCGGAGCTGGTCTCGGTCTGCTGGGTCTTCTGCTCTTCAGCCATGCTCACAGCCTAGTCTCGATCCGTACGATGTCATCTGCGTGAATCACGGCGCGTTCGTATTCCGGCCCGAGGTCGGTGCCCAGCTCGGCCGTGGATCGGCCGAGCATCTGCGGGAGCTCGGTGGAGGAATATCCCACCAGTCCTCGGGCTCGCACGGTGCCGGCGCGGTCAAGGATCTCCACCGGATCAGAGGCCTCGAAGTCTCCGGTCAGCGAGAGGATCCCGGCGGGCAGCAGCGAGCGACGGCCCTCGACCACGGCGGCGACCGCTCCGTCGTCGATGCTGAGCCGACCCTTCGGGTGCGCCAGATGAGCGATCCAGGCGGAGCGGGCCCCGCGGCGTCGACCCCTGGCCTCGAAGAAGGTGCCCACGTCTTCGCCGTGGAAGAGCCGGCGGGCGTTCGGCGCGGAGGTCAGCAGCGCGGGAATGCCGCTGGAGGCCACGATCTGCGCGGCTTCGACCTTGGTCACCATGCCGCCGGTGCCGACACCGGCCTTGCCGCGACGACCCAGGGTCACCCCGGTGAGGTCCTCGGGGCCGGAGACCTGGGAGACCGGAGAACCTCCCTGTTCGGGCGGGCCGTCGTAGAGCGCATCCACATCGGAGAGCAGGATCAGCGCGTCGGCGCGAAGCAGGTTCGCGGTCAGCGCGGCGAGCCGGTCGTTGTCGCCGAAGCGGATCTCGTGGGTGGCCACCGCATCGTTCTCATTGACCACCGGCACCGCGCCGAGGCTGAGCAGCTTCTCCAAGGTGCGCAGCGCGTTGGTGTACTGGGTGCGCCGCATCAGATCCTCCACGGTCAGCAGCACCTGCGAGACCGTGGTGTGGTACTGGGCGAACGCCCGGGTGTAGTGCGCCAGCAGCAGCCCCTGGCCGACGGCGGCTGCCGCCTGCTGGGTCGCCAGGTCCGCGGGCCGGGTGCCCAGACCCAGCGGCGCCAGGCCTGCGGCGATGGCGCCGGAGGAGACCAGCACGACCTCGGTGCCGCGCTCACGCAGCACCTGCAGGTCCGCGACCAGGCGATTCAGCGCGTCCACGGAGATGCCCCCGTCAAGGGTGGTCAGCGAGGAGGAGCCGATCTTGACCACCACGCGCCGGGCATCGACCAGATCGGTGCGCGAGGTGACCATCGACTCGGTCAGCCGGGGCGTGCTCATGGCCGGTCGGCCTCCGCCTCATCAGTGCCGAAGCCCTCGTCCTGCAGATCGTCAGGGTTGCCGTGCGGGTAGAAGATCTCCACGCCGTCCTCGTCGGTGACGCTGGTGGGCGCGCCGTCGTCCTTGCGCTTGGTGCGTGCGCCGTTCTGGGCGCGGTACTCCACCTCCATCTCGGCGCGGGTGGCGACCTTCGCGGCGCGGCGGTCCGCCTGTTCCTGCTTCTTCTCCGCGCGAGTGGGCCGGGAATGGTCATCCAGGCGCAGGTCGGTGCCGCGAGGTCCGCCCAGGTGCTCGGCGCCGGCGGCCATGGTGGGCTCCCAGTCGAAGACCACGCCGTCCTCCTCGGAGCCGATGACCACGGCCTCGCCGGGCTTGGCGCCCTGTTTGAACAGCTCGTCCTCGATGCCCACCGCCACGAGGCGGTCGGCGAGGTAGCCCACGGCCTCGTCGTTGCCGAAGTCGGTCTGCAGGATCCAGCGCTCGGGCTTGTCACCGCGGACTCGCCACAGCGGCTCCCCGCCCTTGGACTCCGCCGTGACGGTGAACTGCTTGCGGTTCACCGAGCGGGGCCGCACGGTGACCGGCACCGGTGCGGGCTCGATCTCGCGCTGGGCGCGGGCCTCCAGGACCAGCTCGGCCATCGCGAAGCCGAGGTCGCGCAGACCGTCGCGATTCAGCGCGGAGACGTCGAAGACCCGGTAGCCGCGCTCAGTGAGGTCGGCACGGACCATCTCGGCCATCGCGGCGCCGTCGGGCAGGTCGGTCTTGTTCAGCGCGATCAGGCGGGGCCGCTCATTGAGCGGAACGGCGTTGGAGGAGTTGTCCTCCGTGCCGCCGGCGCCCTCGACCTTGTCCGGGGCGTAGGCCGCGAGCTCTGCCTCGATGGCGTCGAGGTCGCCCAGCGGATCACGGTCGCTCTCCAGCGAGGCGCAGTCGAGCACGTGGACCAGCGCCGCGCAGCGCTCCACGTGGCGCAGGAACTCATGTCCCAGCCCCTTGCCCTCGGCGGCGCCGGGGATCAGCCCGGGCACGTCGGCCACCGTGAAGCGGGTCGCACCGGCTTCGACGACGCCCAGGTTGGGCACCAGGGTGGTGAAGGGGTAGTCAGCGATCTTGGGCCGCGCGGCGCTCATCGCGGCGATCAGGCTGGACTTTCCGGCGGAGGGGAAGCCGACCAGGGCGATGTCCGCCACGGACTTCAGCTCCAGGACGATGTCGTTGGCCTCGCCGGGTGTGCCCAGCAGCGCGAAGCCGGGGGCTTTGCGCTTCTTCGACGAGAGTGCGGCGTTGCCGAGTCCTCCCTGGCCGCCTTCGGAGATGGTGTAGCGAGCGCCGGGCTCGACCAGGTCCGCCAGGACCCGACCGTCCTTGTCCTTGACCACGGTGCCCTCGGGCACGGGCAGCTCCAGGACCGGACCGCGGGTGCCGTGGCGCAGATCGCCCTGGCCCACTCCGCCGTTCTCGCCGTGGCGGTGGGGCCGGTGGTGGTATTCCAGCAGCGTGGTGGTCTGCGGGTTGACCACGAGGACCACGGAGCCGCCGTCGCCGCCGTTGCCGCCGTCGGGCCCGCCCAGGGGCTTGAACTTCTCGCGGTGCACGGAGACGCAGCCGTGGCCACCGTTACCGCCCGTGGTGTGGAGGACCACTCGGTCGACGAAATGTGCCATGGCTGGAGACTCCTTGAAGAAAATTCTGACTTAAGACAAGTCGAGGGTGGGCCCATCAAGTGGGCCCACCCTCGACTTTACGTGCGAAACGTCTGTGCAGGCCTGGATCAGGCTGCTGGGACGATGTTGACGACCTTCCGACCGCGACGGCTGCCGAACTCGACGGCGCCTTCTGCCAGTGCGAAGAGGGTGTCATCGCCACCGCGTCCGACGTTGACGCCGGGGTGGAACTTGGTGCCGCGCTGGCGGATCAGGATCTCACCAGCGGAGACGTTCTGGCCGCCGAAGCGCTTCACGCCCAGGTACTGGGCGTTGGAATCGCGGCCGTTGCGAGTCGAGCTCGCACCTTTTTTATGTGCCATTGGGTCTGCCTACCTCTCGGGAAGAACGGGGAAACTGCGAACCTGGATCGCCTCAGGCGATCGAGGTCACCTTGATGCGGGTGAGCTCGGAACGGTGACCCTGGCGCTTGCGGTAGCCGGTCTTGTTCTTGAACTTCTCAATGACGATCTTCTTACCGCGCAGGTTCTCCAGGACCTCGGCCTCAACCGTGATCTTGGCGAGCTCATCTGCTGCGGTAGTGACCTTGTCCCCGTCCACCAGCATCACTGCCGGCAGCTTAATGGTGCTGCCTGCCGCGCCCGGAACTCGGTCAACGGTCACGAGGTCTCCAACGGAAACCTTTTCCTGGCGGCCGCCAGCGCGGACAATCGCGTACACCACTTGGGACTCACTTCTCTCGATGATCATTTCGGACTTAACCAATCGCGCATATCCACGGAGGTCCTCCTGGAACGGAGACTCTCCGCAGATCTGCGCGGAAGACATGTCGGTGCTTATCACACCAAGGATCAACCTTACGCGAGGACCCCTGGGACAGCAAGTTGGCCATGCCCGATCCCCTGCTGAGGGATCGGGCACGGCCCACCGGCTACTCGGGGCGGGCGATCTCCTCGGCCTTGACCCCTACCCCGAACATCACCGGCTCGCTCGCGGGCTTCTTCTTCGGGGTCTCGGCGGAACTCTGCTCGGACGGTGCCGAGGAGAAGGTTTTGCCCTCGGGCTTCTGGGCGGTGGGGATCTGCTGGACCTCACCGGAGACGCCCTGCAGAGACCCTGCGGCACGACGACGGCGACGAGCCGGTGCCGGGCTGCGCGGTTCACGCGAGTCCAGCGCCTGCCCGAGGGTGTCGAGCGAGGCCTGCTTGTCCTGGCCGGAGCCGCCTGCGGAGGAGGACGCCTGCCGCTCGCGCTTCTCGGCGCGTGGAAGCGGGACCTCCTCGCCGCCGATCTTGAGCACCTTCTCGCTGGAGGCGCCGGACTTCTCGGCGCTGGCCTGCTTGGTGCTGGCCTGCTTGGTGCTGGCCTGTTCGGCGCTGGCCTGCTTGGCGCTGCTCTGTGCGTCGTCCTTCTGCTCGGCGGCCTCCTGTGCGGCGCCGGCCTGAGCATTGTCGCCCTGCCCGGTGCTGCCGGCAGGCTGGCTGGCGCTGCGGCGGCCTCGGCGACGTGCCGGTCGAGACCCCGAGGCGGATCCTGAGGCAGGACCGGACTGCTGGTTCTCAGCCCGGGCTCCGTCGTGGCTGCGATCGCCGGACTTCTCGGCGTCGCCCGCGGAGCCCTGCGCCGAATCGGCGTCAGTCTCCTTGCGGCGATCCTCCCCGGCGGGGCGCTGTTCCTGATCGGTGTGCTTCGAGGCGGCGGCGACCTGGGCGAGCGCCTGGCGTGCCTTCTCCTGGCGCTCCTTCTCCTCGGCGCTCACCTCCGGTGCGGACTGCGCGGAGTCATTCTCGTCCTCGGAGCGGCGCCCCTTGGACTTGCGCCGCTTCTTGGGTGCCCGAGCCTTCTGCGGGTCCCCGTGCGAGGTGAAGGATCCGCCGTGCTCGATCGGCTCGGCGTGGGTGATCACGCCGCGGCCCGCGCAGTGCTCGCAGTCTTCGGAGAAGACCTCCAGGAGGCCGGTGCCCATGCGCTTGCGGGTCATCTGGATCAGGCCCAGCGAGGTCACCTCGGCGACCTGGTGCTTGGTGCGGTCGCGTCCGAGGCACTCGACGAGCCGGCGCAGCACCAGGTCCCGGTTGGCCTCCAGGACCATGTCGATGAAATCGACCACGATGATCCCGCCGATGTCGCGCAGGCGCAGCTGCCGGACAAGCTCCTCGGCGGCCTCGAGGTTGTTCTTGGTGACGGTCTCCTCGAGGTTGCCACCGGATCCGACGAACTTGCCGGTGTTGACGTCGACCACGGTCATGGCCTCGGTGCGGTCGAAGACCAGCGAGCCGCCGGAGGGCAGGTTGACCTTGCGATCCAGTGCCTTGTTCAGCTGCTCGTCGATCCGGTGGTGGGAGAAGATGTCGTTGGCCTGCTGCTCCTCGGGGATCCACTGCTGGAGCCGGTCGAGCAGGTGGGGCGCCACATAGGTGACATAGGCCTCGATGTTGTCCCAGGTCTCTTCACCCTGGACCTCCATGGAGGAGAAGTCCTCGTTGAACACGTCACGGACGACCTTGATGGTCAGGTCGGGCTCGGCGTAGAAGAGCTCAGGGGCCAGCACCTTCTTGTCATCGGACTGGCGCTGGATCTGCTCCCAGAGCGAGCGCAGCCGGTTGATGTCGTTGGTCAGCTCCTCCTCGGAGGCGCCTTCCGCGGCGGTGCGCACGATCACGCCGGCGTTGTCCGGCATGTGGTCCTTCAGGACCTTCTTGAGTCGGGCGCGCTCGGTGTCTGGCAGCTTCCGGGAGATGCCGGTCATCGAGCCACCGGGGACGAACACCAGGTAGCGGCCGGGAAGCGAGATCTGGCTGGTCAGCCGGGCGCCCTTATGTCCGACCGGGTCCTTGGTGACCTGGACCAGCACGGAGTCGCCGGACTTCAGCGCGTTCTCGATCTTGCGCGGACCGCCGTTGAGGCGCGAGGCGGCCCAGTCGACCTCACCGGCGTAGAGCACGGCGTTGCGGCCGCGACCGATGTCCACGAAGGCGGCCTCCATGGAGGGCAGCACGTTCTGGACCTTGCCCAGGTAGACGTTGCCGATCAGCGAGTCCTGGGTGGTGTGCGAGACGTAGTGCTCCGCGAGCACGCCGTCCTCGAGCACGCCGATCTGGATCCGCTCCCCGCGCTGGCGCACGATCATCTTGCGGTCCACGGATTCGCGGCGGGCCAGGAACTCGGCCTCGGTGATCACCTGACGACGTCGTCCGGTGTCTCGGGAGGACCGGCGGCGCTGCCTCTTGGCCTCGAGCCGGGTGGAGCCCTTGAGCCCGGTGACCTTGTCCGAGACCGGGGCCTCGGCGGCCTCACGCGGAGCCCGGACCCGGGTCACGGTGTGGGCATCATCCTCATTGGACTCGACCTCAAGGTCGGCGCTGCCCCGACGACGACGGCGGCGCTTGCGGATCACCGGTGAGTCGTCCTCGGCGGAGTCGGTCTCCCGGTCCCCACGGTTCTGCGAGCCTGACCCGTTGCCGGAATCGAGGCTCTTCGCCTCTGAGTTCTTCGACTCTGAGTTCTTCGTGCCGTTGGACTGCGAGCCGTTCCCGGAGTCCGCGGAGTCCCCGGCTGTGGACTGCGCCTGCGATGACTCGGAGTCGCTGGAGCCCCGGGAGTCCTCGGAGCCGCGGTTCTTGTTCCGTCCGCCGCGGCGGCGCTTGCGGCGTGAGCGGCGGCCCGAGCCGTCGTCGTCCTGATCATTCTCGGACTGGGCATCCCAGTCCTGAGAGTCGTCGTCCTCGGAATCCCTGGTCTGGGAATCGCGGCTCGACGTGGAGGAGCCCCGGGAGTCGGAGTCCGCATCGTCGGCGCTGCGGGTCTTCGAGGGGGTGCGGGCCTTGACCGTGGCCAGATCCGGCGCCTGGAACAAGACGTTCACGGCGTCGTCCTGGGCGGCGGCCCGGGGCTCTTCGGGCTCTGGCGCTTCGGCCGCGTCGCTGGAGGGCTGGGGGCTCTCCGTCGAGGGCTGCGGTGCACTGAACGGATTGAAGATGTCGTTGCTGCCCGCTGCGTCGTCCGCGGGGGTCTCGGGGTGGGACATTATGGAGTTGCTCCTGACCGCTCCCACGGTGCCACACTCACCGCGTCCGCGGCTCTGCTTAGGTGGATTCAGCCGGTCGCGTTGACCCTGTCTCTCACAGAGGGTGCGACCTGCTCATTCCACATATTGATGTTGTCTCAAACCTATGTTCTTAGCTCCACTGGCCTTCCGGGCGCTGCTCCCTTTCACGGAGCGCGCTCTGCGCGGCCTTCCAGTGGCTGCTCATCAGCCCTTGGTCCCTTGCTGTGACGTATCTCACAACGGCGTCTATGGGGCCCAGGTGATGGCATGAAAGCCTTCTCGGTCTGCGGGTGTGGTCCGCTCGCCGATGTTACTCAGTATCGCATACCCCTTCAGAGAACCTGCGTAGAATCCCCGCATGGCCCTTCACCCGACCGAGCAGCTGATTCGTCCCCACATCGCCGGAACGCGTTCGGTGGGGCTGTGGCTGCTGCTGACCTCCGTGGTCGGCGCGGTGGCCAGCGGGCTGCTGATGCACGAGCGCATCCAGCTCTGGCGGGACGCCGACTACACCACGGCCTGCGACATCAACCCCTGGGTCTCCTGCGGTCTCGTGATGGACTCCTGGCAGGCGTCGAGCTTCGGCTTCCCGAACATCTTCCTCGGCGTCATCGGGTTCCCGATGGCGATCCTGGTCGCGGTGACCATCCTGGGCCGGGTCCAACTGCCCCGCTGGTACTGGCTCGGGCTGCAGGCCGGGGTGAGCTTCGCGATGCTCTTCTGCATCTGGCTCTGGTCCCAGGCGGTGTTCGTCATCGGCGCGCTGTGCCCCTATTGCATGGTGGTCTGGGCTGCGGTCATCCCGATGTTCGTGATCGTGACGACTCGCAATATCGCCACTGGCGCCCTGCCCGTCGGTCCGGGCCTGCAGAAGCTCTCCGCGGACTGGTGGTGGGTGGTCATCGTGCTGATCTACCTGGTGGTGGCCGGCAGCATCATCGTGCAGTTCCCTCAGGTCTTCACCGGCTGAGCTCAGGGTCTTCCTCCTGAGATATCGTGGAAACCGGCGTGCGAGACTCGCCGAAGTGTGACCTGCAGATATTTAGGAGCTGGCAATGTCCCAGACCGTTAGTGCCGTCGTCGTCAAAGAGAAGGACGGCCCCGCCGTCCTCGAGCAGATCATCGTGCCGGATCCGATCGCTGGTGAGGTCGTGGTCGACGTCTTGACCTGCGGCGTGTGCCAGACCGATCAGCATTACCAGCAGGGCGAGGTGGGCGACAACTTCCCCTACCTGCTGGGCCACGAGGCCACCGGCCGGGTCTCGAAGATCGGCGAGGGTGTGACCAACGTGAAGGTCGGTGACACCGTGATCCTGAACTGGCGTGCGGTCTGTGGTGAATGCCGCGCCTGCCGCAAGGGTGAGCCGAAGTACTGCTTCGACACCCACAACGCGCAGCAGCAGATGACGCTGACCGACGGCACCCCGTTGGAAGCCGCCCTGGGCATCGGTGCTTTCGCCGAGAAGACCCTGGTCGCGGCCGGACAGTGCACCGTGATCCAGGACCTCCCCTCGGAGTCCAATGCCGCCGTCGGGCTGCTGGGCTGCGGGATCATGGCCGGAATCGGTGCCGCGATCAACACCGGTGAGGTCCAGCGCGGTGAGTCCGTGGCCGTGATCGGCGCCGGCGGCGTCGGGACCGCCGCAGTGCTCGGGGCCAAGCTGGCCGGAGCCACCACCATCATCGCGGTGGACCTGGACGACCGGAAGCTCGCCAAGGCCGCCGAGCTCGGCGCGACCCACACGATCAACTCTAATGAGTCCGACGCCGTCGAGACCATCCGGGAGCTGACCGGGGGCTTCGGCGCCGATGTGGTCATCGATGCCGTGGGGCGTCCGGAGACCTATAAGCAGGCGTTCTACGCCCGCGACCTCGCCGGACGCGTGGTGCTGGTCGGCGTTCCAGATCCCTCGCTCATGTTGGAGCTGCCGCTGGCTGATTTCTTCGGCCGCGGCGGATCGCTGAAGTCCTCCTGGTACGGCGACTGCCTGCCCTCCCGAGACTTCCCGATGCTGGTGAGCCACTACCGCAACGGCAACCTCGATCTTGATGCGTTCGTCACCGAACGCGTCAGCCTGGACCAGGTCCAGGAGGCCTTCGACACGATGAATCGCGGCGAGGTGCTGCGCTCGGTCGTGGAGCTCCAGTCCGCCACCCAGAATTGAGGAACCCTATGAGCACCAGCTTTGAGAATCTCGTCACCTCCGGAACCTTCTCGCTCGACGGAGGCACCTGGGATGTCGAGAACAACGTGTGGATCATCGGCGATGAGAACGAGGTGATCATCATCGATCCTGCCCACGACGCCGATGCCGTGGCCTCGGCCGTAGGTGAGCGCGCGGTCAGCGCGATCCTGCTGACCCATGGCCACGACGATCACATCAGTCAGGCACTGGAGGTCCAGAAGCGCCTCGGTGGCAGGATCCACCTCAACCCGGAGGACCAGATGCTCTGGGACGCCGTGCATGAGGGCACCGTGCCGGATGTCCACATCAGCGACGGCGACGTGTTCACCGTGGGAGACGCCACCCTCGTGGCGATCCACACCCCGGGCCACTCCCCCGGATCCACCTGCTTCTACTCCGAGTCTCTGACCGGGCCGGACGGAGCCACCGCGCCGGTGCTGTTCTCCGGGGACACCTTGTTCTCCGGCGGACCCGGTGCCACCGGTCGGTCCTATTCGAGCTTCGAGACCATCATCGAATCGATCCGGACCCGGCTGTTCCAGGAGCTGCCGGGCGAGACGGTGGTCAACACCGGGCACGGCCCCTCGACCTCCATCGGGGCTGAGTCGCCGCATCTGCAGGAATGGATCGATCGCGGCGAGTGATCAGCAGTTGAATTGACCAGCCGTTGAGCTGGTCAGTCGGTTGAAGCGATGTTGGAAGGGATCGGCGAGGGTTCGTCGATCCCTTCCAATGTCCAGCGCCGGCTGTATGCCTGAAGCACCGCGGCTTCGATCTTCTCCACGGTGATGTCCACACCCAGCTGAGTGATCGCACCGGCGGTGAGCGGGTCCCAGGGAATCCCGAGCGCCGCATAGGCCCGGGAGAGCACCCGACGGATCGGTGCTCCGTCTTGGACGATGATCGAGGAGGAGAAGAGCCAGCCGGAGCCGATGACCCGCTGGGCGGTGCCGATGAGCTTGATCCGGACATCCGGAAGCTCCCGTGAGACCCCATGGACCGAATGGTCCCCCGGACAGTACTCCCCCGGGATCGGACCCAGCCGGGCCGAGACCCCTGCAGCCTCCAGCGCCTCGCGCAGGAGTTCGCCGAACTCGGTGAACCGGGCCTGGGAGTGCCGGATCGGGTCCGGGTCCGGCTCGATATGGTCGATGACCAGAGACCCTCGATGATAGGCCGCGGCACGTCCGCCGGCTCGACGCACCAGCGGCGTGAAGCCCTCCTCGCGGCAGGCCTGGGCCGCGGCGGCGAATCCTGGCAGCCGCTCGTCGCGCTGTCCGAAGGCCACGGTGGGTTCCGGCCGGTAGAGCCGCAGCAGCGGGAAGACGTCGACGTCGGTCAGGCCTGCTGCGTCCCGGGTGCGGTTCGCGTCTCGGGTGCGGTGCAGGAGAGTCAGTGCCCGCTCGAGATCAGCCTCGGCGCCGCCGCTGGTGGACTGTCGATAGACCTGAAGCGACTTCTTCGCCGTCATGGAATATGTGTCATGGGGTGTGTCAGTCGCCTGTGGGTCGTGAGCTGGCAGGACGTACCAGTTTACTTCACTGATCCCGGCCGTAGACGCCGCGCGCGGCCTGTCGGGCGAAGTAGGCCAGGAAGCGACCGACCGCGGCCAGTCGCTGGGGTCGGGAGAACGCCGAGCCCCGGACCGAGCATGCAAGTCGTACGACGTCTGAGGCGGAGATGGCGAGGGTCCCCGCAAGGGGCTCGGGCGAGGTCGACCCGGTGAGGCGCGAGTCCAGAGTCGTCAGGTCGTGAAGCATCCTCCACGGCCTACCTGCCTGCTGCGCCTTCACCGCATTGAGGCTCCACGTCCGACCGTCCTCGGCCACCAGCCTGAGCTCGTACTGCATGGCCTCGTCGTTGTCCGGTGCGAAGAGCTGAATGGTTCCGGTGACGGCCGCTGGCGCGCGAAGACCTTGCACGTCTGCTGACCCGGTCACGGTGACCTTGCGCAGCGGGTCCTGAAGAAAGACCCGCCAGCCGTTGATCCGACATTCCAGCTCCAGTGTGAGCTCGAGCTGCGCCCCTTCGTCGTCGCCGGTCGCGCAGAGCCGGCCCTTGATCTTCTCGTGGAACACCACGCCGTGACCGGAGCGTTCGATCCGGGACCTGTTCATGGCTCTCATGGCTTCATCCTCTGGAACAGTGCCCGGCTGCACGTGGCGCCACTCCGGAGCTCTCCACAGAGGATCGCGTAGATGCCGACGGATCACCGCTTCGATGTTGCGTTCTGCCATGGCGGTGATAGTCGCTGACGGATTGACCCCGGTGGCGGTGGGCACGGTCGATCCGTCGATCACAAACAGCCCCGGATAGCCGTGGACCTCTCCTGCGTCATCGACGACGCCGTGCGCGATGTCGACTCCCATGGGCACTCCGCCCAGGTTGTGGACGGTGACACCTTTGCGCAGATAGCGCCACGCAGGTGAGGCCGTCATGCTTCCTCCCAGGGCTTTGGCGACGAGCCTGGCGACCTGGCCCTCAGCGCGGTACAGTCGGGCGTTCTTCCGATTGTTCCAGGTCACTCGAGCCTCGCCGTGGTGATCGAGGCTCAGGCGCCCGTCCGAGGAGTCCCGTCCCATCAGGAGCAGGGTCATGATGTGGCCGCGGGCAGACGCGCGATCGGTGAGGTCGATCTTCAACCTCGCGATGGCCCTCGCCAACCCTCTGGAGACTGCGGTTCGGGTCGCTCGCGTGGGATCCAGATGCGCGACAAGGTTCAGAAGGGCCCGAGGATAGCCGCCATCCTGCACCTGGAACCACACCCGATTCTTGTTCAGGTCGAAATCGACGATCGTCGTGGTGGTGATCGTGGGCCCTTCATCGGCATCGACCGAGACTCCGCGCCGTTTGATGAACGCGAGATAGTCTCCATTCCCGGAGAAGTTGGTCCCGAGCGTGCTGGAGAGGCGAGGCAGTCCGTGAGCGAGGCCGCGGGAGCGCATGAGCAGTTCGAATGACCCGATCGCACCGGCGGCCACGAACACCGAGTCCGCTGAGATCTCCCATTCGCGTTCGGATTCCAGGTCGCGAACGCTCAGCACGAACCCCGAACCAGAGTCCCGGATCGCGCGGACCTCGGTGTCGGTCAGCGAAGTCGCTCCATGCTTCTCGGCCAGCGCCAGATAATTGTGGTCGAGGCTGTTCTTTGCTCCTACGTTGCACCCGAGGACACACTCCCCGACGAATGTGCAGCCGAACTGCGGCTGACCATGGCGGTTCACAACCGGTGTGCCGGGCGGGGCGAACTGGACGGCGAGGTGGGGATGAACGGTTCCGGCGGAGCGCCCGAGCTTCGAGACCAGAGCGTCCATCGACTGCGTGCGCGTCGGCAACGCTGTGGTGTAGGGGTTTCGACTCACCTGCCGCACCTCGAGCATGTGTGCCGCCAGGTCGTAGTAGGGGTCCAGCTCCCGGCGGTTGTAGCTCGCCGGCCACCCCTGATCGAAGGCATCTCCTGGAGCGCGCGCGAAGACGTTGGCGTAGACGAGGGAACCACCGCCCCAGCCCGCTGCTTGGACGCTGATCATGCTGTCGAGCCACCGCAGATCGTAGAGTCCGCGATCCTTCTCCCACAGCCAACGGTTGTTCAGATCAGATTCATCACGAGGAAACGACCCGGGCTCCCACCGTCTGCCCCGTTCGACGACGGTCACATCGAATCCCGCCTGGGAGAGACGTGCAGCAGCCACCGCACCTCCGAATCCACTGCCCACGACGACGCAGCGCATCGCTGCACCCTCGATATGGCCGCGCTCTGCAGGATTCATCGATGCCTCCCAGGGAGCCTCGGGTCACGGCAGGCTCAGGTCTTGGCCCCATCATGGACGCCAGGCCCGCGCGCCGGCAACGTTGTGCCGATCGGCGCCATGCTCAGCCGGCCCCGACCTGCAGCTGGGTCATGAGCGCGAGACTGTCCGCGTTGAGCCAGTACTCGACGATTCGGCCCTCTGCGACCCGCAGGATGTCCGTGCCGTGGAAAACCACGGGGGTGCCTGCGGGTGCGGCCGCTCCGGGCATGCCTCCGCCGTAGTGCCCGGTGGCTTGCCATCGCACCACGATGAGGTCGCCGTCGACCACGGGGCCCACGTCGACGGTGAAGCTGAGGTCGGACATGAGTGAGCGCATCTGAGTGACGATCTCCCGCATGCCCGAGACGCCACCGACTGCGCTGCCGTCGCCTCCGTCGAACATGGCCGCGTGCACGCGATTGTCCTCAGAGATGATCTGCTCAGCGATGTCGTAGTCGCCGTTCCATAGGGCGACCCAGCTCTCTGTGAGGGCCGTGGATCTGTGTCGGTCGATGGTGCTCGATGAGGTGCGAGGGTCTTCCATGGTGGTCTCCTGTGGCGGCGGATCCTTGACACGCGTAGGTGAAGAATAAGCCAGTCCAGGCCTGCCCTCTAGACGAGAACGGCCCCGATCTGCAGAGACTGCAGATCAGGGCCGTTGCGGGATTTCGTGCAGCAAGACTCAGAACAGAAGCTCTAGAAGTCCCAGTCGTCGTCCTCGGTCTCCTCGGCCTTGCCGATGACGTAGGAGGAGCCGGAGCCGGAGAAGAAGTCGTGGTTCTCGTCCGCGTTCGGGCTCAGCGCCGAGAGGATCGCGGGGTTCACGTCGCTGATCTCCTTGGGGAACATCGCCTCGTAGCCCAGGTTCATCAGAGCCTTGTTGGCGTTGTAGTGCAGGAACTTCTTGACGTCCTCGCTGAGGCCCACGCCGTCGTAGAGGTCGTGGGTGTACTGCAGCTCGTTCTCATAGAGCTCGTACATCAGCTCGTAGGTGTAGTCCTTGAGCTCCTGCTGGCGCTCCGGGGTCTCGCGCTCCAGGGCGCGCTGGTACTTATAGCCGATGTAGTACCCGTGCACGGCCTCGTCACGGATGATCAGCCGGATGATGTCTGCAGTGTTGGTCAGCTTGGCCCGTGAGGACCAGTGCATGGGCAGGTAGAACCCGGAGTAGAAGAGGAAGGACTCCAGGATGGTCGAGGCCACCCGCTTCTTGAGTCCGTCATCGCCGTGGTAGTAGTCCATGACGATCTGCGCCTTGCGCTGCAGGTTCACGTTCTCCTTGGACCAGCGGAACGCCTCGTCGATCTCCTTGGTGGAGCACAGCGTGGAGAAGATCTGGGAGTAGGACTTGGCGTGGACCGACTCCATGAAGGAGATGTTGGTCAGCACCGCCTCCTCGTGCTGAGTCAGCGCATGCGGGATCAGCGCGACAGCACCCACGGTGCCCTGGATGGTGTCCAGCAGGGTCAGCCCGGTGAAGACCCGCATGGTGAGGGTCTTCTCCTCTTCGGTCAGCGTGGCCCAGGACTGGACGTCGTTGGAGAGCGGGATCTTCTCCGGCAGCCAGAAGTTGTTGACCAGCCGGTTCCAGACCTCGCTGTCCTTCTCGTCTTCGAGGCGGTTCCAGTTGATCGCCTCGACGTGCTCGAGGAGCGCTTTAGATGGTGTCAACGTCAGGAGTCTCTTTCTAGAAAAAGCGTGGAGTTCCGGGAGGGGCCATGGTCATCACGGCCCGGATGGGACCTGAGGTCACAGCATGCAGGAGACGCAGCCGTCGACCTCGGTGCCTTCCAGCGCGAGCTGACGCAGCCGGATGTAGTAGAGCGTCTTGATGCCCTTGCGCCAGGCGTAGATCTGCGCCTTGTTGATGTCGCGGGTGCTGGCGGTGTCCTTGAAGAACAGCGTCAGGGACAGGCCCTGGTCCACGTGCTGGGTGGCAGCGGCGTAGGTGTCGATGATCTTCTCGTACCCGATCTCATAGGCATCCTGGTAGTACTCCAGGTTGTCGTTGGTGAGATAGGGCGCCGGGTAGTAGACGCGCCCGAGCTTGCCCTCTTTGCGGATCTCGATCTTCGAGGCCACCGGGTGGATCGAGGAGGTGGAGTTGTTGATGTAGGAGATGGAGCCGGTGGGCGGCACCGCCTGCAGGTTCTGGTTGTAGATGCCGTGGGCCATGACCGAGGCCTTGAGCTCGCGCCAGTCCTCCTGGGTCGGGATGCTCACATGACCGAACAGGGTGCGGACCTTCTCGGTGACCGGGGCCCAGAGCTGCTCGGTGTACTTCTCGAAGAACTCACCGGAGGCGTACTGCGAGTTCTCGAAGCCGTCGAAGCTCTGACCGCTCTCGATCGCGATCTGGTTCGAGGCGCGCAGTGCGTGGTAGAGCACCGTGTAGAAGTAGATGTTGGTGAAGTCCAGGCCCTCTTCGGAGCCGTAGTGCACGCGTTCCCGGGCCAGGTAGCCGTGCAGGTTCATCTGGCCCAGACCGATCGCGTGCGAGCGGCGGTTGCCCTCAGCGATGGAGGGCACCGAGTTGATGTAGGACATGTCCGAGACGGCGGTCAGGGTGCGGATCGCGGTCTCGATGGTCTGCCCGAAGTCCGGGGAGTCCATCGCCTTGGCGATGTTCATCGAGCCCAGGTTGCAGGAGATGTCCTTGCCGATCTCGGAGTAGCTCAGATCATCGGCGTATTCGCTGGGCTCTGAGACCTGCAGGATCTCCGAGCACAGGTTGGACATGGAGATCCGTCCGGCGATCGGGTTCGCCCGGTTCACCGTGTCTTCGAACATCACATACGGGTAGCCGGACTCGAACTGGATCTCGGCCAGGGTCTGGAAGAACTCGCGGGCGTTGATCTTGGTCTTGCGGATCCGCGCGTCGTCGACCATCTCGTGGTACTTCTCGGTCACCGAGATCTCGCTGAACGCCTTGCCGTAGACGCGCTGGACGTCATAGGGGCTGAACAGGTACATCGGCTCGTTCTTCTTGGCGAGCTCGAAGGTGATGTCCGGGACGACGACGCCGAGCGAGAGCGTCTTGATCCGGATCTTCTCGTCCGCGTTCTCCCGCTTGGTGTCGAGGAAGCGGAAGATGTCGGGGTGGTGGGCGTTGAGGTACACCGCGCCGGCGCCCTGGCGTGCGCCGAGCTGGTTGGCGTAGGAGAAGGAGTCTTCCAGCAGCTTCATCACCGGAATCACTCCGGAGGACTGGTTCTGGATGTGCTTGATCGGGGCGCCGTTCTCCCGGATGTTGGTCAGCGAGAGCGCCACGCCTCCCCCGCGCTTGGAGAGCTGCAGCGAGGAGTTGATGGCGCGCGCGATGGACTCCATGTTGTCCTCGATGCGCAGCAGGAAGCAGGAGACGAGCTCGCCGCGCTGCTTCTTCCCGGAGTTCAGGAAGGTCGGGGTCGCCGGCTGGAAGCGCCCGGAGATCATCTCATCGACCATCTTGTATGCCAGCTGCTCATCGCCGCGGGCCAGGTGCAGCGCGACCATGGTGACGCGGTCCTCGTAGCGCTCCAGGTAGCGGTCACCGTCGAAGGTCTTCAGCGCGTAGGAGGTGTAGAACTTGAAGGCGCCCAGGAAGGTGGGGAAGCGGAACTTCGCGGCGTAGGCCCGGTCGAAGATGGCGCGGATGAACTCCTGGGAGTACTGCTCAAGCGTCTCGGGCTCGTAGTAGTCGTTCTCGACCAGGTAGCCCAGCTTCTCCTCCAGGTTGTGGAAGAAGACCGTGTTGGTGTTCACGTGGTCCAGGAAGTACTGCCGAGCCGCGAGCTGATCGGCCTCGAACTGGATCTCACCCTCGGGACCGTAGAGGTTGAGCATGGCGTTGAGCTCGTGGTAGCTCAGGCCCTGCCACTGGGCAGGCATGACCTTGGCCAGCGGTGCGTCCATGGAGCCCCGGCCGTCCTGGGTCTGGGCGGTGCTCGCCGCGTTCAATGGCTTGGTTGCTGTTTCCAAAACTCTTCCAATCCCGTTTGAACCGTGGTCACGTCTTCCGGTGTGCCCATCAGTTCAAATCTGTAGAGGTGAGGGACTCGGCACTTGGCGGCGACGATGTCCCCGGCGATGCAGTAGCTCTCGTGAAAATTCGTGTTGCCCGCGCCGATCACTCCGCGCAGGAGGTTCCTGTTGGATTCAACATTGAGGAACTTGATGACCTGTTTCGGCACCGAGCCTTCACCGGCGTCGGCCCCGTAGGAGGGAAGGACCAGCACGAAGGGCCGCTCCGCCGCGAGGGTCTCATCCTTGGTGCGCAGCGGAAGCCTTGCGACCTCCCCCGCCCCGTGCTGAAGCTTCTCCACGAAGCGGTGCGTGTTGTTCGACACCGAGGAGAAGTAGATCAGCCTTGCCGTGGTGTTCACGGCTGCATCAGGCGACCGAGCTGATCGCAGCGTGCTGTACGGCCAGCTCGGAGATCTTGTCGGGACGGAATCCGGACCAGTGATCGGCCTCGGTGATGACCACGGGGGCCTGCATGTAGCCCAGGCCGCGCAGCCGCTCGAGAGCCTCGGCATCCTGGGTGATGTCGACGGTCTCGTAGGTCACGCCGTTCTTGTCCAGGGCGCGGTAAGTGGCGTTGCACTGAACGCATGCGGGCTTGGTGTAGACAGTGACAGACATGGGACTCCCCGATTCGAACGTGACGTTTTGGCTATGGCTCAATACTACATCTTGGGTCCGGAGATATCAGCAGCCACTAGATGATGTACTTGCACCGATGTAGTTCTCCACCGGCTGTCCACAGGACCTGTGGACCACGACTCCCCTGCAATGACGCGGAAGCGGCACCCCTCCCGGGCGCTCCTCCACAGCTGTGGAGTTCGTTGCTCCCAAGAAGAAGTTTCTCGAAGCACCGCGTGTCTCGGCGTGTCTGATGCTCGAAACCAGAAGATGTTGCGTCTGCGCCCTCGGATCTTCACCAGATGTTGTGGTTGGGGTCTCATTCGACCGAGCATGCTGACCGCATTCCGCGGCATCGCTCACCGTGGAGGATCCTAGCCTCCAGCCTAGCGGCGGGGAGGTCCCGGCGATCACAACGATTATGTTGCGGGACTTCACAGACAATGCGCCTAGGGTCGAGAATCAAAGCACCGGTCCTATGACCGTCGACTCGCTGCCCCGCGCGGTGAGCCCCTGAACCCCTAGGAGAACCTTCCCCATGTCCGCTGGACACGCTCCTGCCACTGACCACCACTTCCTACCCGTCGAGGCCCCAGAGGGGGTCTCGCTCAGCGCCGGAGTCCGGGTTCCGCCGGGCAGGGATCTGGCCCAGCAGGCACCCGTGGGGAAACAGACGAAGCAGACGAAGCAGGCGCAGCGCAGTGAGTCAGATGTCTACCGCGCCCTGCTCTCGGAGCTGCACAGCGGCGCCGGTGAGGGGGGCGACGGGGTGGCGGTCCGAATGGTCGACATCCGTCGTCAGCTCACCGAGTTTCAGCTGCACTATAAGTTCGGCATGGACGAGGTGCTGACCAAGATCAATGTGCTGCGTGAGGAGTTCGAGCACACCCGCGACTACTCCCCCATCGAACATGTGAACTACCGGCTGAAGTCTCTGGACCGGATCCTGGACAAGGTCCAGCGCTACGGCGCCGAGCCCACCCTGGAGAGCATCCGACACTCGATCCGAGACATCGCGGGGATCCGGATCACCTGCTCCTTCGTCTCAGACGCCTACTGGGTCGCGGAGATGCTGTGCAGCCAGCCCGACCTGCGGGTCGTCGAGGTCAAGGATTACATCCGCACCCCCAAGGTCAACGGCTACCAGAGCCTGCATGTGATCGTCCAGGTGCCGGTCTTCCTGTCCAACCGCACCGAGTTCGTCTACGTGGAGGTCCAGATCCGCACCGTGGCGATGGACTTCTGGGCCTCGCTGGAGCACAAGATCTACTACACCTACGACGGCGAGGTGCCCGGCGACATCCTCGATGAGCTCCGTGACGCCGCCGTCCAGGCGGCGGCCCTGGATCAGCAGATGGCCTCGATCAGGGATCGGGTCACCGCGCTGAAGGATCAGGCACCGGTCTCCGGGCAGGGCGCCACCGGTCCCACGCCGCGGGATCGCGCGACCACCGGGGCGTGGTTCCCCTCCGATGACGCGATGGGGACCACCTGGAAGTGGGAGGACATCGCCAATCATGCCGGCGGTCCGCATGAGGCGCCGCAGAGCTGAAACCCCGGCCCGGCCCGACTGTATGAGGGTCCGGACCGCGGCGCGGCCTGGGTGATCAGCGCCAGAGCTGCGCGAAGTGCTGGATCGGGCCGTGGCCCTGTCCGACGTCGAGGCGTTCGGAGTCCTTCAGCGCCTCGGTCATCCAGTCCTTGACCACCGGCAGCGCCGTGGACCAGCTGTGGCCGCGGGCGGCCAGCGTGGCCAGTGCCGCCGAGACCGAGCATCCGGTTCCGTGGGTGTTCTGGGTATGGATCCTTGGCGAGAGGAACTGCTCCTCGGCCGGACGCACCCCGGAGGACTCCGGATAGACCAGCGTGTCGACGACGACCTCCTGCGCCGAGGCGTCGTCGAGATGTCCACCCTTGGCGAGCACCACGACCTGGTGCTCATCGGCAACGGTTCGGGCCTGGGAGATCAGACCGGTCGGATCGGTCGCCGGTTCGGACCCGGCCAGCAGCGCGAGCTCGGGCACGTTGGGGGTGATCAGATCCGCCCGGTGCAGGAAGCCGATCAGCGCCGACTCGGCGGCGGCGTCGAGCAGCCGGTCCCCGGAGGTGGCGACCATGACCGGATCCAGCACCAGCACCGGCCGCGGCCCCACGGCGTCGTCGTGGGCACCATCGTCGTCATGAGCACGTTCGTCGTCATGAGCACCCTCGTCGCTGCCGTGGCCCTGGCGGCCGCTGCGAGCGAGGGCATCCAGCCATGCGGCCACGGTGCTGATGATCTCCTCGGTGCCGAGCATTCCGATCTTGATCGCGTCCAGCGCCACATCATCAGACACGGCGTCCAGCTGTGCGCGCAGGAAGCTCACCGGGGGCAGATGGATCTCGCGCACCCCCTGGGTGTTCTGCGCGACCAGAGCGGTCACCACGCACATCCCATATCCTCGGTGCGCCGCGAAGCTCTTGAGGTCCGCCTGGATGCCGGCACCGCCGGTGGGATCGGTGCCGGCGATCGAGAGGATGTTGGGGATGCTGCGCGGTGACGTGAGACTCATGGCTCCATGCTAATCGGCCCACGCAGCTCCCACCGGTCCGGCGGACCGGGGCGCGGCGACGGCCGGAGGCGCTCCGGCGGCTTGGCGGTTTGGCGCCGGCCGGAGACGGTCCGGCGGCTCGGAGCCGCAGCGCCCGTCCCGGGTCAGTCGATCACGCTGTGGCTGCCCACGCGCCGGTCATCGTCGGCGCCGGTGACCTCGCCGGTCTCGTAGTCGACCTCCAGCGCCTGGACCGACCCGAAGCCGCCCCATTCATCGGGCCAGACCTGCAGCTCCCAGCCGAGGTCCTCGAGCGCCTCACGGGTCTCGTCTTCGGGCTCATCGTCGAGGACCAGCAGCTCGTCCTCCCCGATCAGACGGAAGCGCAGCCCGTCCACGGCCTCCTGCAACGGCGCGTCCTGCAGTCCCCACTGGGTGAGCACGGTGCCCATGATGTTCAGGATCTGGTGTCCGCCGGGGGTCCCGATGCCGAGCACGGGACGCTGCTGGTCGTCGAGGATGATGGTGGGCATCGACCATGTCACGGACTTCCTGCCCGCCTCTGGTCGGTTCGCCGGGGAGTCCACCGCTTCGAACCGGCTGAGCTGGTTGTTCAGGAAGAATCCCCCGCTGATCTCGCCGGCGCCCCAGAAGTTGGTCAGCGTGTTGGTCATCGAGACCATGATGCCCTCGTCGTCGATCACCGAGACATGCGTGGTGTTGGCGTCCTGTGGGGCCTGCGCCTCGGTCTCCGCCTCCACCTGCGCAGACGCCGGCGCACCGGCCTGGGGCTGGGGCTCGGTCTGGGACTGCGGGGCCGACTGGGTGGAGATCTCAGCCTCGGCGTTGGCCGCCTGGTCGGTGATCTCCTCCACCGGCACCTGGACGAAGGCGGGGTCACCGATCTGGGTGAACACGGTCTCCTCCGCCACCAGCCAGGCCTCCGAGAGGGTCTCGATGTACTCCGCGGAACCTGGTTCCATCTCGGCGATCCCCTGGGCCTCGGCGATCTGCAGCAGCTGCACCATCGCCGGGCCCGGCAGCGCCGGGGCGGCGGCAAGCATCTCGTAGTCGCCGAACTCCCCGGAGACCGGCTCAGACGCCGTGACCTCGTAGTCGGCGAGGGTCTGCGCGTCGATGCCCTCGACCTGGATCAGCTCCTCGGAGAGGCCACCGGTGTAGAAGGACTCCCAGCCCTCCGCGGCGAGCGTCTCGAGAGTGGCGGCCAGCTCGGTCTGGACCAGCTGGTCTCCGGACTCCAGCGCCTCGCCGTCGACCTCGAAGGGCTCCACACCTTCGATGGCCTCGGGCCCGAGGTCCTCGGTCATCCGGGTGGCCAGAAAGTCATAGACCTCGAAGCCCTCGGCCGCCAGCTCCTGGGCGGGCTGGATCAACCTGTCCCACTCCAGGCTTCCGTGCTCCTGGTGCAGCCGTCCCATGCCGGCGACGAATCCGGGCGCGCCGATGCCGCTCTCGGGGATCTCGCCCTCTACGCCGACCATCTCGCGGTAGTCATAGAACAGCGGATCCCCGTCCTGGCCGGCGATGACTACGGAGCCGCCGCCGCCGAGGCCCGAGGCGAAGGGCTCCACCACCGACATGGCCAGGGCGGTGGCGATCGCGGCGTCCACCGAGTTCCCGCCATCGATCAGGACTTGCTCCCCGACCTCGACGGCGAGCGGATGCCCGGCGCTGACCCCCTGCTGGGTCACCACATCCTCCACCGGTTCCGGAGTGCTGGTGGGTTCCTCGGGCTCCTCGCTGGGCGCCGGCGGTGGGGGCGGCTCTTCCTCGACGGCGCAGGCGGCAAGCATGCCCCAGGCGGCCAGCAGGGCCGTGGTGCGCACGAGCTTGCCTCCCCCGGTGCGCCGAGGCGCGCTCAGAGTGTGTGATGCGTGGCTGCGCGGCTGCTGGTTCTTCGGCTGCATGTTTCGTCTCCCTCAGGAAGGCGTCGGCTTCTGTTCCATGGATGACCCGGGCTTCGCTCGGCGCGGGTAGGGCCGGGCGAGCTGGCGGCGGCGGTGGCGTTCGGGCAGCCGGTAGGTGACCCGCAGGAATCCGGGGGTCTTGCGCAGCAGCGTCTCCAGCGGACCGTAGCGGAAGTTGGCCATCCACACCACGGCGAAGAGGATCAGCCCCAACATGATCGCGCAGCTGATCAGGAACCCTTCGATGGGGTTCTCCGGACCGGGGTAGATCACCAGCGCGATGATCACCAGGTGAACCGTGTAGGCCGTGAGCGGCATCTGCCCAACGACGACCAGCAGTCGGATGCGCTGGCTGATGTGCGGGACGACGATCAGCAGGATGCCCAGCAGCATCACCGCGGTGCCGATGGAGCTGATCAGCCACAGCGGCATCTGGGAATGTCCCACCGCAGAGATCATCCGGTCGAAGCCGACCTGCGTGGTGTCGGGTTCGCCCAGGGCCCGCACCAGCACCTCAGAGAGGCCGAACGCGCCGAAACCGGCGATCGCGCCCAGATAGACCAGCCGCCATTGGACCTTGGCGTTGCCCAGCGGCTGCCGGCCCAGCCAGACCCCGAGGAAGAACGGGGCGATCCAGACCACCAGCGGATACGGACCGGAGACCAGGATGGCGCCGATGATCTCGAACGGTGAGTCCCCGATCTGGGCCGGTTCGATCTGAAAATGGGTGGTCTGCCGCGCCAGGATCCAGAGCACCGGTCCCAACAGCGCCGAGACGGTGGCGGAGAAGAAGAGCCAGCGGGTGGTCATCTTGACCATGAACGCGGCAAGGAAGAACAGCGCCGCGTAGGTGGAGAGGATCACGTTGACCCCGTGCTCGAGGGTCTGCAGACCCAGCCCCAGCGCGAGCAGCAGCAGACCCCGCCAGAGCAGCGTGCTGCGTCGGGTGATGCCCTTGGTCAGCGAGCGACGGGCCAGGAAGGTCACACCGATCCCGGCGAGCACCACGAACAGGATCGAAGCACGCCCATTGAGCGCCCGGACGATCCAGGAGGCCCAGCCGTCGGTGTTGTAGGGACCGACGTTGACGATGATCATGCCGAACACCGCGGCGGCCCGCGCCACGTCGAGGGCATAGAGGCGACTCAGCCCGCGAGCTTGGGAGCTCAGCATGCGGCAGGGCCCTCCTCGCCAGAGCGGTCAAGTACCCCAGAACTGTACCTCTCGGCCCTGAGCTTTGGCTCGATATGTGTCCCCCGGCCAGTCGAGGCGCTCAGAGCAGCGCCCAGCCCAGCAGCCCCGCGGCGAGCACCACCGACCAGGCCGGGGCCCGCCAGCTGTTCAGCGCCACGAAGGCCAGAACCGCCAGCACCAGCGCCCCGATCCCGACCTCGAGCACCCCGGCGGTGAACACCGGGGTGTAGAGCGCCGCGGCCAGGATCCCGACGACGCCGGCGTTGACCCCGGCCAGCGCCTTCTGTGCAGACACGTTGCCACGCAGCCGCTCCCAGAACGGCAGCGCCGCGATCACCAGCAGCGCCGCGGGCAGAAAGATCGCCAGCACGGCGAGGACCGCACCCAGCACACCGGTGGGCTCGCCCATGTTGGAGGCGCCGAGGAACCCGGCGAAGGTGAACAACGGCCCAGGCACCGCCTGGGCGGCCCCGTAGCCGGCGAGGAAGACCTCGGGATCCACCATGGCGGGGACGGTCTCGGCCTGCAGCAGCGGAAGCACCACATGCCCGCCGCCGAACACCAGCGCCCCGGCCCGGTAGAACGAGTCGATCATCGCGGTCCATCCGGCGCCGGTGGTGGCCGCGAGCACCGGCAGTCCAGCCAGCAGCCCGGCGAAGAGCGTCGCGGCGGTCCATGCGACGCGCCGGGAGACGCGCACGGTGAAGGCGTCCTCGGACCTGGGTCCGGCCTCGGGGCCGCGCAGCCAGAGGAATCCCGTGATACCGGCGATCAGGATCGCCGCGACCTGGATCAGGGGGTGCGGCACGAGCAGCACCAGCACCATCGCGGCGGCGGCGATGGAGGCGCGCGGAGCATCCGGGGTGAGTGTCTTGGCCATCGAGAGCACGGCGTGCGCCACCACTGCCACCGCGGCGGCCTTGAACCCATCGATCCATCCGGCCTCGGTGAGGTCCCCGGCGTGCTGGACTCCCAGCGCGAAGGCGACCAGCAGCGCCACGGAAGGCATCGTGAACGCGAACCAGGCCGCGATCATCCCGGGGTAGCCGGCGCGCTGCAGACCCAGCGCCATGCCCACCTGGCTCGACGCCGGCCCGGGCAGGAACTGGCAGAGTCCCACCAGGTCCGCGTAGGCCTTCTCGCTCAGCCATTGCCGGCGAGTGACGAAGGCATCGCGGAAGTAGGCCAGGTGGGCCACCGGGCCGCCGAATGAGGTGAGCCCCAGACGCAGGAAGACCAGGAAGACCTCTGCCACGGTGCCGGGATGTCGGGAGGCGGCGGGGCCGGCGTCGTCCGCTGAATGCTCAGTCATCGGGCCCCACACTCGGGCAGGAAGGTTAACAGCGGTTGAACAGACCCCGCCCGCCGGTTGGTACTGTTCAGCCCAGCAACTCCTGGGATTGGGGACACATATGAGAATCTCTGCCGAGGCCCTGGGGCCGATGCTGCGCGGCGCGCTGGAGCACGAGTTCACCGACCGTGGTCTGCTGCCCTGGCGACTGCCCGCGTCCGCGCGGCGCCAGAGCACCGATCCAGGTGTGGAGCGCGTGGCCGCAGAGCCCAGCGGCGTCCACCTCGACGTCCGCACCGAGGCCTCGAGACTGACGCTGATCACCCACCCGACCCGCGAGCTCACCGGGGATGAGACCCCGTACGGGGCGGTCTACGACGTGCTGGTGGACGGGGAGCTCTATGCGCAGCTGCCCTCGCCGGTGGACGGTGTGGGCACCACTCGCCGCAGCGACCCGATCACCGGTGAAGTCTCCAGCACCAGGAGTGAGGACGCCCGGATCGAGCTTCCCGGGCTGCCCCCGGGCACCCACGATGTGCAGATCTGGCTGCCCCACGATGAGCGGACCGAGCTGGTCGGACTCGAATCCGACGCCGCGGTGATCCCTGCTGGAGCCGAGGGCATGACCCGCTGGCTGCATCACGGCAGCTCGATCAGCCACGGCTTCGCCGTGCGCCATCCCACCGGCACCTGGCCCGTGGTGGCCGCCCGGGCCGCCGGGGTGCGGCTGACCAACCTCGGGCTCGCCGGGCAGGCGATGCTGGACCCGTTCACCGCCAGGACCATCCGCTCCGCCGAGGCCGATGTGATCAGCCTGAAGCTGGGGATCAACATCACCAACGGGGACACCATGCGCCTGCGCACCTTCATCCCCGCGGTGCACGGCTTCCTCGACACGATCCGCGAGGGCCCCCACGCCGAGACCCCGCTGCTGCTGGTCTCCCCGCTGCACTGCTCGATCCAGGAGACCCGGCCCGGACCGCTGCAGATGGACCTGCTGGAGTCCGGCCCGCGCTTCTCCTCGATGGGCGACTCCCGCGAGGTCGCCTCCGGCAAGCTCACCCTGCAGGTGATCCGCCGTGCGCTGCGCGAGATCGTCCAGGCACGCCGCAAGGAGGATCCGCAGCTGCACTTCCTCGACGGTCTGCATCTCTTCGGGGAGTCCGACGAGGCGGAGCTGCCGATGCCGGACCAGCTGCACCCGGACACTGCGGCTCAGCATCGGATCGGGACCCGCTTCGCAAATGTTGCACTCGCTCCCGGAGGGCCGCTGAACCTGGAATGATCTGAGGCGTGCTTCTGGAAGACATGCCTCCCCGCGCCTGGATCGCGACCGCCCTGCAATGGGTGCGCACGCTCGCGCTCGCCACGCTGTTCCTCGCTCTCGGGCGGGTGCTCGACGCCGCGCTGAACGCCACGGACATCACCGGTGGGCTGGTCCTCGGCGCGGTCGCCGGCGCCGTGGCGGTGACCTGTTCCGGCATCGCCGCAGCCGTCCCGCCTCGGCTGCGCGCCGTGGAGGAGCAGCTCTGGCGCGGCAGCGGAATCCGGGCGGCCCTGCACCGCGACCCGGCGGGTGAGACGGCGGGCGCGGCGGGACAAGCGGCGGGGAAGACGGCGGGGCGCGCGGGCGGCCATTCAGGTGGGCGTCCCGGTGGGCGTCCAGGCGGGCACGCCGGTGCTGGGCGTCCCGGCATGGGTGAGGCTGATCTGCTCACCGGCGGGGTCGAGCGCATCGCCGAATACCGTGCGGAGTTTCTGGGTCCGGCCCTGGCGGCCTTCACCGCCCCGGCGCTGGTGCTGCTGATGCTGGGCAGCTTCGTGGACCCGATCATCGCGGTCGTGCTGCTGGTCCTGGTGCTGCTGGTTCCGGTCCTGGTCCGGTTCTTCCTGAAACGCTTCCGCGGCCCCACCGCCGCCTACCGGCGGCTCGCCGGGGCTGCGACCGCGAAGTTCCAGGAGGTCCTGCGCTCGCTCGGGGGCCTGGTGCTGCTCGGCGCCGAGGATGCCGGACGGCGCAGCGTGGCTGAGGCAGCCGCCGCGCTCCGGGTCCAGGCGGTGGCCCTGCTCAGGCGCAGCCAGCTGATGATCCTGGTCAACGATGCCCTGTTCTCCCTGGTGATGATCACCTCCGCCGTGGGCCTTGCGCTGTGGCGCTTCCAGGACGGTGCGATCACCGCCGGCGACTTCCTCGCCGTGGTGCTGCTCACCACGCTGCTCTATGAACCCATCGACAAGCTCGGGCGCTCCTTCTACGTGGCGATGGCCGGGCGGACCCAGCAGGGACTGTTCACCCAGACCCTGAGCACCCCGGGGCAGAGCACATCCAGCACCCCCGGCGAGACCGCAGCCCAGTCCTCAGCGCAGGCCCCCGCCCAGATCTCAGCCCGGGCCACGGAGCTGCTGCGCCTGGAGGACCTCGGGGTGGATCGCGGGGGCGAGCGCGTGCTGCGCGGGGTCACGCTGAGCGTGACCCGCGGCGCCGCGATCGCCGTCGTCGGACCTTCCGGGGCGGGGAAGTCCACACTGGCCCAGGTGCTGCAGGGACTGATCCCGCATGCCACCGGGGAGCTGCTGCTGGAAGGCCGAGCTGCGGACTCGACTGCGCTCCAGCGGGCCGCCGTGACCGTCGCGCAGAAGCCGTTCATCTTCTCCGGCACCGTGGCGGAGAACCTCCGCCTGGCCCGGCCCGAGGCCACCGATGACCAGCTCTGGGAGGTCCTGACCCAGGCACGCCTGGACGCGGAGATCGCCGCGAAGCCACGCGGGCTGTCCACCCAGGTCGGCGAGGACGGCGGAGCGCTCTCCGGCGGGCAGATCCGCCGCCTGGCGATCGCCCGCGCGCTGCTCTCCGGGGCCAAGCTGCTGATCCTGGATGAGCCCACCGCCGACCTGGACCGGAGGGCGGAACGCCTGGTCGATGAGACCCTGCGCGGCCTCGCCCGAGACCACACGCTGATCCTCATCGCCCACCGGCTGACCACCACCCGCTGGGCCGATCAGGTCCTGGTGCTCGAGGCTGGAGAACCCGCCGCGCTGGGCACCCCGGAGGAGCTGCTCGCCCAGTCCGGCTACTACGCGCAGGCCACGGCCGGAGAAGGAGAAGACCGATGATCCTGCATCTGCTGACACTGGCCCGGGGCTCCGCCGGGCTGCTCGCCCTCTCAGCCTTCGCCCGCACACTGACCCTGCTCTGCGGCGCCGCCCTGCTGGTCTACCCGGCCTGGCTGGTCGGACGCCTCGCCGACGGTCAACAGGTCCCGCCGCTGGGCAGCGTCATCGCGGTGATGATCGCCCTGGCCGCGGCCAAGGGCCTGACCCGCTACGCCGAGCAGCTCTCCGGGCACACCGCAGCCTTCGCCCTGCTGGAGCAGCTGCGGGTCCGGCTCTACGAGAAGCTGATCCCGCTCGCCCCGGCGGTGACCGCCTCCCGCGGCAGCGGCCGGCTGCTCTCGGCGGCCACCCGCGACGTGGACCGGGTAGAGGTCTTCTTCGCGCACACCCTGGCCCCGGTGGTGACCGCCGTGGTCATCCCCGCCACCGCGGTGTTGCTCACGTGGACCCTCACCGGGCCCGCGCTGGCGCTGGGGCTGCTGCTGATCTTCCTGGCCGCCGCGGCCACGCTGATCGGCCTCGGGCGCCGCGGGGCACGTGCGAGCAGCACCACCGCGGTCCGGGCACGCGGCGCGCTGGCCCAGGAGATCAGCGATGACCTGCGCGGCCGGCAGGAGATCACCATCTTCGGCGCTCAGGAACAGCGCGCAGAGCGGGTGGACCGCATCGGTGCCCAGATCGGTGAGACCTCACGCGGCGCCTCGGTGCTGCAGGGACTGCGCGCCGCCTCCGGCCAGGGCTGGCAGGTGCTCGCGCTCTTCGTGCTGCTGCTCCTGGGACTCCCCCAGGCCCAGGCAGGCGCGATCGGCTACACCGAGCTGCTGCTGGTGCTGGCCCTGGTGCCGGGCACCGCACCGGCCCTGGCCGCGATCGAGGCGCTGGGGATCTCGCTGCCCGCAGCGCTGGCCTCCGCGGCGAACCTGCGCGAGCTCGAAGAGAGCACCCCGGAGGTCACCGAGCCGAAGCACCCCTCCCCGGTGCACACCGAGCACGAGGCCGCCGCCTCGGTGTCCTTCCACGGCGTCAGCTTCGGCTACCCCGGCACCGAGCGGGAGGTGCTGCATGAGGTGGACCTGCGGATCGAACCCGGCGCGGTGGCCGCCGTCGTCGGGGTCAGCGGATCCGGAAAATCCACGCTCGCCTCGCTGCTGACCCGGGTCTGGGACCCCCAGGCCGGCGAGGTGAGACTCGGCGGCACCGATGTGCGTGAGCTCTCGCTGGCCGCGCTGCGCGCCCATATCACCGTGGTGGAGCAGCGCCCGGTGCTGATCAGCGGCAGCATCCGCGAGAACCTGCTGCTGGGCAGCCCGGCGGCCACCGAGGAGCAGGTGCTGGCCGCGTGCCGTTCGGCCTGCTTCGACGGCGACATCGCCGCGATGCCCGAGGGTCTGGACACCGCGATGGGAGCTGAGGGCGCGCGGCTCTCCGGAGGCCAGTCCCAGCGTCTGGCGCTGGCCCGGGGGTATCTGCGCCGCAGCCCGGTGCTGATCCTCGATGAGATCACCTCGGCGCAGGATCCGCTCACCCAGGCCGAGATCCTGCGACGCATGCCCCAGGCCACCAGCGCGACGGTGATCATGATCGCCCACCGCAGCGCGGTGCTGCGCCATGTCAGCAGCGTCTACGAGATCGACGCCGGGCGGATCAGAGCAGCAGCTCGGCCAGCAGCGGAAGCGTGATCAGGCAGGCCAGCGTGCTGGTCACCAGGATCGAGGCGGCCAGGCGGCCGTCACCCTCGTACTGCTGCGCGAAGATGTAGACCGTGGTGGAGGAGGGCATGGCGGCGATGATGATCAGCGTGCCGGCCCAGACCGGTCCGAGCTGGTCGTAGAAAGGCAGCACCGCAAGCCAGGTCAGCAGCGGCAGGACCAGGATCTTGCCCAGCGTGCCCAGCGTGATCAGTCGCTTGGGGACTCCCCCGCTGCGGATCCCCTCGATCGCCGGGTGCAGCGCCAGGCCGACGCAGAACAGCGCCAGTGGCACCGCGGTCTGCCCCAGCAGGCTCACCGATTCGTTGATCGGCGCCGGCAGGCCCAGCGGGCTGAACACCACCAGCAGCGCCAGCCCCATGGCGATGAACACCGGGTTCAGCAGCAGCGCACGCTTCAGGATCGGCCAGATCTGGGTGCGCAGCAGCTGCCCGACGCCGGCGGCCCGGCCGGTCTTCCTGGCGTCGGCCGCATTGGCGCCCGACGCCGCGGACGGCTCGGCGCGGGCGGCCACGATGGTGCGCACCAAGGGGTAGCCGTTGAGGTAGATCAGGTTGTGCATCATGTGCACGATCCCGGCGGCCAGTCCGGCCTCCGGGCCGATCACGCTGATCGAGACCGGGATCCCGAAGTACCCGACGTTGCCGAAGCTGCCGGCCAATGAGGTCGCCGCCGCGCCCTCCCGGCCGCGGTCACCGAAGAGGAAGCTGCCGTAGTACAGCGCGATGGAGACCAACGGGGTCACCACGGCGACGATCGCCACCGCCAGCACCGGGAACCCCGCGGTGGGCGGAGCGGTGACCATCGCGGTGTAGATGAACGTGGGCAGCGCGAAGTAGAACAGGAAGCCGTTGAGGTGGTCCTGGGCGCTGCGAAAGCGCGGGACGAACCCGGCGGTGAATCCGACGCCGAGCACCAGGAACATCGGACCGATCACCGCGAGCATCTCAAGCATCAGAGCCTCCGGGGCCGTGGGAGCCGTGGGATCCGTGGAAGCCCTCCGTCACCGGAATCCGCGCGGACCTGTGGTCTCCGAGGCCGGTTCACCAGTGCAGCCTCCACGAGGTGGCCCGGCCAAGTCCGGGCAGCGCGAAGGTCTCCGGCTGCCCGCGGGTGACCCCGGCCAGCGGGTCGCTCTCCCCCAGCTCCTGGGGCCGCGGTTCGGCGATGAGCCCCTCGGAGCTGCGCGCCTCGTCGTCGGCCGCTGAAGCGCTCGCCGTGACCCGGTCCCGGACGCGCACGATGTCCTTCTCAGGATCCAGGATCTCGCGGACCACCTGGACCATCAGATAGATCAGGGTGGCCATATGGGCCAGGATCCCGAGGTGGTAGGCCCAGTCGATGAGCTCGGTGCCGCCGGCGAATTCCCCGCCGGAGGTGATCTTCGCGCTCATCATCCACACCGAGACCCAGTGGTAGACCTCCGCGGCCTGCCAGAGAAGGTAGCCGCGGACCTTCGGGCGGGCCAGCACCAGCAGCGGGATCAGCCAGATCACGAACTGCGGGGAGTAGACCTTCCCCAGCAGCAGGAAGCTGGCGACGATCAGGAAGCACAGCTGCGCCATCCGCGGTCGGGTCGGCGCGGCCAGGCCCAGGTAGGCGACGCCGAGGCAGCACAGCAGGAAGAGCCCGTTGGAGAGCAGCGAGAACGCGGCTCCGTCCAGCGGCAGCCAGCTGAAGAACAGCCAGACCGAGGAGAAGCTGACATCGCGCTCGGAGGAGAAGCGGTAGAAGGTCGACCACTGCTCGAACTGCAGAAGCATGAACGGCAGGTTCACCGCGAGCCAGGTCAGCACCGCGGCGAGCGTGGTCGCGGCGAAGGAGCGCAGCCTTCCGCTGCGCAGGCACAGCACCAGGATCGCACCCAGGAAGAAGAGCGGGTAGAGCTTCATCGCCGTCCCCAGACCGATCAGCACTCCGGCCCAGACCGGATGCGACCGGCCCCAGAGCAGCAGCGCCAGTGCGCCCAGGAAGACCGCCCACATGTCCCAGTTGATCGAGAGCGAGAGGATGATCCCCGGAGCCAGGGCGACCATCAGGGCGTCCTTGCGGCGGTGCCCGGCGGTGGAGTAGGCGGTGGCCAGGACCACGCCGAGCCAGCACAGCACCACCGCGAAGTGGTTGAGGTCGTAGAACGCCAGGATCCGTTCTTCGGTGATGCCCTGCCCGGGGACCAGCAGGGCCAGCACCCCGGCCACCATGACCAGCAGCACCGGATACTCCATGACCTGGTCCGCCGGGACGTCGTCGACGAAGGGGAACAGTCCCTCGGCGAGTCCGCGCTGGCTGAACAGCAGCGAGAAGTCGGAATAGCACATGTGGATGTGCTGGTCAGGGTCGGTCCAGCCGTTGATCCGGCACCACTGCACGGCGACCACCGAGAGCGCCGCGCCCAGGGTGGTCGCGGTCAGCAGCAGCCAGAGCAGTCGGGAGCCGGGGAGCTTCACGTGGTGTCCTTCTCGTAGATGTCCTCGGCCGCCCAGGAGGTGCGCGGCGCGCTCAATCCTCTCAGCCGCTGCCACCCGTGCTGCGCATTCCAACGCTGGGAGCGGCGGCGCATGTCGAAGAAGTCGGTGGTGTTCGGGTCCAGGAACACCACGTAGATCAGATACAGCGTGACCACTGCGATCGCGATGGTGTGGATCACGGCGGCATCGATCCACTGCGCCACCGAGAGCTGGCTGACCATGGAGAGCAGCACCATCACGGTGATGACCGTGGTGACCAGCACCAGCACACGCCCGCGGTAGATGTGCACCACGGCGTAGAAGGGCAGCAGCCAGAGCAGGTACCAGGGTTGGATGATCGAGGAGGTCAGCACCACCAGGGTCAGACCGTAGCCGGCCCAGAGCACCGGGTTGCCGATGTTGCGGCGCAGCAGCATCCAGGCGATCATCGCGCCGGCCGCGGCGCGCGCCAGGTTGTAGAAGATCTCGGTGACGACGGCGGCCTCCACACCGGTCAGCGCCGCCAGCCCGGCGCCCAGACCGATGCCCAGCAGTCCGACCGGTGCAGCCTGCAGCACCGCGCCACCGGCGCCGAGGGCCGCGGCCACCCAGCCCAGCCCGATGCCCAGGGCCGCGCCGGAGCCCACCAGCAGCACGGCCGCGGCCGTGCCGCCGATGGCCCATTCACGGAATCGATGGCGCAGCGCCGCGGTGCTGCGCAGCGGAAGCAGCAGGATGAAGGGCAGCACCACCATGGCGATGGGCTTGACCGCGATCGCCGCGACCAGCAGGACGATGCACAGCAGACGTCTTCGACGCAGCCCGGCCAGGGTGCCGGCGAGCATCAGCCCGATCATCAGCGCGTCGTTGTGCGCCGCGGGCAGGAACACCAGCAGCGTCATCGGGTTCAGCAGGCACAGCCACAGCGCCCAGGAGGGCTCGGAGCCGAAGGCTCTGGCCAGCCGCGGGATGCAGTAGAGCATCAGCGCCATCCCGATCAGAGCCAGTCCGCGGAAGAGCAGGATGGCGATCTCCGGGACACCGCCGGAGACGAACCAGACCAGCTGCGCGAGCACCAGGAACAGCGGTCCGTAGGGCGACGGGGATTCGGCCCAGAGCCCATCGGCTCCCTCCATGAACCAGCCGGGGAGCTCGGAGACCCCGTGCTCATAGGGGTTCAGCCCGGCGTGCAGCACCCGGCCCTGGGCTAGGTAGGAGTAGACGTCGCGGGAGAAGATCGGCAGGGTGAACATCAGCGGGGTGGCCCACATGAACAAGGTGCGGCGCATCACCGGGGTCGTCCGGGTCGACCAGGACCCGACCCGCTGGGAGAGCCGCAGCCAGGAGCGCACGAGCAGCAGCGCGCCGAAGACCAGCAGCACCGTGCAGGTGACCACCCCCGCCGTCGTCGTGCGCAGCGGCAGCAGCAGCGGGTTCACGGCGAGCAGCGACTGCGGGGTCATCGCCAGCCAGCCCACGCCCCAGGAGCCGAGCATGATCATGATCGAGGCGAGCAGCCCCTGACGTGCGGTGTGCGAGGCGGCGGCCTCGTCTCCGCCGATCAGCCAGGCGGTCGGCGGCCATTGACCCAGGAAGGACCGGACGCGCAGCGCGTTGCGGGAGACCAGGTTAGCGCGCACCGGGGGTGGGCTCCTCTCCCCTGGGCGGCGCGACCGGCGTGGCGGCCGGCTCGGCTGTGAGCGGTGCTGCGGAGACTGGTGCTGCGCTGATCGGTGCTGCGGAGACTGGTGCTGCGTCGTCGCCACGTGCGTCCTCGGCGGCGCGGCGGCCGCGCAGCCTGGGCCATTCCCAGCGGACCGCGGGCAGTCCCCAGCCGTCCCAGACCACCCAGCGGGTCTGCCGATCCAGCAGCCCCAGCCAGATGATGCAGATCCAGGACACGGTGATCGACAGCGCCAGCATCTCCTGGTCCAGCTGCAGGAATTGGTAGATCGAGAGCTGGTCCGAGGCGCCGAAGGCCAGGAAGAAGACGATGGTGAACACCACCCACTTGAACTGCCAGTCCTTGCGGATCCCGGTGATGGCGAACAGCGGGAGCAGCCACAGCAGGTACCAGGGCTGGATGATCGGGGAGAGCACCACCAGCGCGGTGAACGCCCAGACCATCCGCTGGACGATGAACTTCTCATCGCCGCGGAACATCAGATACAGCACCACGACCACCGAGAGGATCCGACCGGCCACCTTGAAGACCTCCAGGGTCCAGCCGCTGTCGAGTCCGAAGGAGCGCAACAGCGTGCCCAGCCAGCCGTCGGCGATCCCGATCGGGGACCAGAAGACGCTGCCGGTGCCGGTGCCTGCCAACACGGCGAGCCAGCCGAACCCGTAGCCCTGCACCAGGCCGATGCCGATCATCACGGTGCCGGCGATCCCGGCGGTGAGGAACCAGTAGGTGAACTTCCGCGACCAGGAGGCGCCCGGGCCGGCCCAGAGCAGTCCGATGAAGGGCAGCAGCACGATGGTGATCGGTTTGATCCCGATCGAGACCACGACCAGCAGCGTGGCGAGCACTCCGCGGCTGTGGGCCGCGGCGTAGACCCCGGCGAGAGCGAAGCCGACCATGATCGCATCGTTGTGGGCGCTGGAGATGAAGCTGATGATCAGCAGCGGGTTAGCCAGGGTGATCCACTGTGCCCGGCCCGGGTCGACCCCGTGGATCCGGGCCAGCTTGGGCACGAAGATCATCATCATGACCACCCCGCCCACGCAGGCGAGCCGGAACAGGAACAGCGCAAGGTCGGGGCTGTCTCCGGCGATGCGCATCACGGCGGCCTCGAGCCAGAGGAACAGCGGACCATAGGGGGTCTCGGATTCAGCCCAGAGGATGTCGGTGCCCAGCTGGAACCAGTTGGCCAAGCTCGAGACCCCGGTGGTGTAGGGGTCCTGCCCGGCCAGGACCAGTCGCCCCTGGTTGAGATAGGCGAAGACGTCACGCGAGAAGATCGGGATCGTGACCAGCTGCGGGAGCGACCAGAGCACGACGGCGGCGTTGACCGTGCGCAGCGAGCGGCTGGGCCACGCCTGGTTCGGGTCGGGGTGCTCCAGCACCCGGCCCAGCCGCAGCCAGGCGCGCAGCATCACCCAGCAGCCCAGGGTCAGCGCGATCGTGGCGAGGACCACGCCCACCGGCTCGGTGCGGAACATGATGATCCACGGCTGGCGGGACAACGGAGACACGCTCACCAGCCATCCGACGCCGAAGGAGCCGAACAGCACCAGCATCGACCCGAGCAGGCCCTCGACCATCGGGGACCAGACGCTCTTGGGCCGGGTGGAGGAGCGCAGGATGTGCAGCCAGATGTCCCGCTTGCGCTGCGTGGGCCGATCAGCTGCACCCTCGGCGGGGTGGGCGGGGTTGCCGAGCCCGACGGCGCCCTCGGCACCGCGCGGTGCAGGGCTGTTCTCGGCGGCTCCAGCCTCAGCGCTCATCGCCCTTGAATTTATCACCACTGGTGCCGCACAGCCCGGCGCCGGGCGGGCGGTCGGTAGAGTGAGCAGCGTGACTTCCCAAGAGACTGAGACCAACGCCTCATCCGCCGCAACCGTCCCGGTCACCCCCGGGGGCTCCTGGGCGGGCCGGATGGTGTGGATCGACTGTGAGATGACCGGGCTGAACCCCGATCACGATGTCCTGGTGGAGATCGCTGCACTGGTCACCGACGCCGAGCTGAACGTCCTCGGCGAAGGGGTGCAGGTCGTCATCGCCCCGGACCCGGCCGAACGACTCAAGACCATGGAGCCCATTGTGCAGAAGATGCACACAGCCTCGGGTTTGCTCGAGGATCTCAAGCACGGGGTCTCGGTGCAGGTCGCCGAGCAGAAGGTCCTGGACTACGTCAAGGCTTGGATCCCCGAGGCCGGGGTCGCACCGCTGGCCGGGAACTCGATCCACGCGGACAAGGCGTTCCTGCGGGTGGCCATGCCGGAGCTGATGAAGCACCTGCATTACCGGCTGATCGATGTCTCCACCATCAAGGAGCTCTCCTCGCGCTGGTACCCGGAGGCGAAGAAGGCCGCGCCGGCGAAGACCGGCAACCACCGGGCGCTGGGCGATATCCAGGACTCCATCGAGGAGCTTCGGCACTATCGCCGGACGGTGTTCAAGCAGAACTGAGCCGATTTCCGGATCCGGTGAGAATCTGTGTAGACTGACATGCGTTGCTTTCAGCCGCTCGAGGCTGATCCGCAGCGAGCACAGGAGTCGATTTCGGCTCCACATGGTGGGCGTAGCTCAGCTGGTAGAGCATCGCGTTGTGGTCGCGAGGGTCGCGGGTTCAAGCCCCGTCGCTCACCCCATGGAACGGTCCTGGTCATTCGACCAGGGCCGTTTTTCGTCCTGAGGGCAGATTGGCGTGGCCGGGACATCACGCTCTGACCGTCAGGCAGCTGCGCGGTGGCGGCCGAGCGTTGTTGGATGGCGCCTGGGCTCAGGCCGCGTGTCCTCGGCGCCGGCGCTCCTCGCCCATGCTCTCCAGGGCCTCCAGCGCAGCTTTGCCAGCGCGCGCGGCGGTGATGATGTCCTCGAACGCGGAGTGCGAGCCGGTCCGATCCCTCGCCTGTTCCGCGGTGAGTGCTTCCAACCAGTGCTTGTTCACGTCCATCAGGGCGAAGTGGGCCTGGTCCTCTAGCTCAGCTCGGGTGCTCATGTCCTCGTGTCCCCTCGGTCGACGGGTGGGGTGGTCTAGGGGATACGTCATTCACCGTGGTTTCGTTCAACCCCGCGTCGGATTTTTTCGCAGCCATCGAGTTCGGTCCACAAGCTTCAGGGTCGGGGGCTCTGGAGCCCGGGGATCGGGCCCTGCACCGCTCCCCCAGCGTCATCGGCTTCTGACGAGGTGAGTAGGGTTGGGTCCATGGACTTTCTCTCCGCCAACGGGCTCGCTGCCGGCGCGATCGCAATATTGGCGGTGGCGGCCATCGTGGTGGCCATTGCGCGTGGGCACGCCGGCAAGGACGCACGGATCACCGCCTCGCATCAGCCTGGCATCATCACTCTGACCAGCAGTCTCGACGCCACGGTCGTCGCCGTCCTTAACGACGGTGACAGTCTGGCTGAGTCTCTCCAGCGGGACCCGCTGAACCTTCCGATCACCTTGGCGGCCGAGGAGCCGTTCAGCATCCGGTATCAGAGCGACCTCGGTCGCGCGCCGCGCAGCGTTCTGCTGCGCCTGCAGGACGGCGCGATCAGACAGATCGATCTCCCGTCGGTCTAGACCCTCCGCCGGAGGCGACACATCGCATCCGGGCAGGCCGGGGCCAGAGCAGTCAGGTCAGCACGAACGGGCGCTTCACACGAGGTCGCGGGATTTCGCCCCTGAACACCCGGCACCGCGGGCAGGATATTCTTGCCCAGGCAGTGGTCGCCACCGGATCACCAGCAGCACTCGCCGAAGAGCGCGTCACCAGACCGGGAGGAACTCCGTGCAGGAAACCGCGATATCGGCGCTGATCGATGTGCCGTCAGATATCAACACCACCGATCTTCTGGAGCAGCAGCGGACCGAGGACCCCGAAAACATCCTCTTCACCCGCCGTGACGCGTCAGGCGAATGGACCGAGGTCTCCGCCGCCGCCTTCCACGCGGACGTGGAAGCTCTCGCCAAGGGCCTCATCCAGCGCGGTGTCGCGCCGGGTGATCGGATCGGGATCATGTCGGCCACCCGGTATGAGTGGAGCCTGTTGGACTTCGCGTTCTGGTACGCCGGCGCCGTCTCGGTACCGGTCTATGAGACCTCCTCGGCCGCGCAGATCGCCTGGATCGCGGAGGACTCTGAGCTCAGCCTGGTCTTCGCCGAGACGCCTTCGCACCGTGAGACCATCCTTCAGGGCCTGCAGGATTCAGGACTGCCAAAGCCCCCCGAAGTGCTGTTGATCGAGTCCACCGCCCTCGACCAGCTCCGTGTGGCCGGTGCCTCCGTCCCGGACCAGGATCTGGAGAACCGCCGGTCCAGGGCGGTGGGCGCAGACCTCGCCACCATCATCTACACCTCCGGAGCCACCGGTCGGCCCAAAGGCTGCGAGCTGACGCACGGCAACTTCGTGGACCACAGCCTGCAGACCTTGGCCGCCATGGACGGCGTCGTCGGCAAACGCTCCTCCACCGTGCTGTTCCTTCCCATGGCGCATGTCTTCGCGCGATTCATCTCGGTGATCTTCGTAGCCGCCGGGGGTCGCGTGGCACACACCCCCGATATCAAGCAGCTCATCGAGGATCTCGGAATCATCCGCCCGACGTTCCTGCTCGGGGTCCCGCGAGTCTTCGAGAAGATCTACAACGCCGCGGCGCTCAAGGCCGAAGGCGACGGGAAGAAGCGGATCTTCACCGTGGCGGCTGATGTGGCCGTGGACTGGTCGCGGGCCTCCGCCGAGGGCCGTGTCCCGCTGGGACTGCGGCTCAAGCACGCAGTGTTCAGCAAGCTGGTCTACTCGAAGCTGCGCCACCGGATGGGCGGCAACGTCA
This sequence comes from Nesterenkonia sp. E16_10, assembly GCF_017347085.1. Lineage (GTDB taxonomy): Bacteria > Actinomycetota > Actinomycetes > Actinomycetales > Micrococcaceae > Nesterenkonia. The sequence continues at coordinate 166,235 of NZ_JADPSA010000029.1, read as the reverse complement.
CCCACGCCTTCTCCGGGGGCTCTCCGCTGGGCGAGCGGCTGGGGCACTTCTTCAACGGCGTGGGCATCCAGATCATCGAGGGCTACGGACTCACCGAGACCACTGCGCCGGTCACCGGCAACATCCCCTCGGTCTACCGGATCGGCACCGTCGGGATCCCGCTGCCCGGCAACGCTGTGCGCGTCGAAGCCGATGGAGAGCTGCTGGTCAAGGGCAGCAGCGTCTTCCGCGGCTACCACAACCGGCCCGAGCTGAACGCTGAATCCTTCACCGCCGACGGGTGGTTCTATACCGGCGACCTGGGACGGCTTGATGATGCGGGACGGCTGATCATCACTGGACGCAAGAAGGAGATCCTGGTGACCGCCGGGGGCAAGAACGTCGCCCCCGCTCAGCTCGAGGACTCCATCCGGGCAGACCTGCTGGTCTCCCAGGCGGTGGTCGTCGGCGACGGGCGACCCTTCATCTCCGCGATGATCACCCTGGACGGCGATGTCATGCCGGCCTGGCTGCGCAGCAAAGGACTCGACCCGGAGACCCCGATGAGCGAACTCACCGAGCATCCTCAGGTTCTGGAACATCTGCAGCAGGTCATCGACTCGACCAATGCGAGTGTCTCGAAGGCCGAGTCCATCCGCAGCTTCACCGTGCTCGAGGACGACTTCACCATCGACTCCGGGCACCTGACACCCTCCCTGAAGATCCGCCGCGCCGAGGTCATGCGTGACTTCCAGCGCGTGGTCGAGAACCTCTACGAGAAGGCGGCCCAGCGAGCCAAGCGAAGCTGAGCCGCCCGCTCCGTGGCGGATCGGCCGGCCTCACCGACATCGATGGTCGGGCCATACACGTCACGGCCGAGCAGCCGATGTCAGGTCTCGGCGAGCTCGATGAGCTTAGGCACCGTGTTGGGGTTACGGGAAGTGCCTGCCACCCCCAGGGCGTGGGTGACCGCTGCCCGCTTCATCTGGGCGGATCCAGCACCGTTGGCGTAGCACAGGTGCATCTGGCGTCCGATCACCCGCCCACGGTCCGGGCCGGTCTCCAGGCGTCCCGCGGCTCACCGGGACGATCCGGGCTGGTCGCTCAACCGGGGTTCCTGCAGCTCAGGGACCACCATCACCGGCCCCATCGCGCGCAGCAGCACCCCACGAGACACCGAACCCAGGAGTGCTCCGGTGAAACCGCCACGCCCGCGGGTGCCCACCACGGTGAGCTGGGCCTCTCGGGTCTGTTTCACCAGCTGCGCGACAGGATCCCCCGGCTTCACCGCAGCCGTGACCTCCACCGCGGGATAGTGCTCCTTGACCCACTGGACCTCTGTCTCCAGGTCCTTCTCCAGCTGAGTCTGGCGCCGGTCGGTGACCCCGGCATCACTGGGTTCGAGTTCCGGGTACCACTCGAGCCAACCCTCCAGCGAGGGCAGCACCAGCAGCATCTGTAGAGTCACCCCGCGGTTCTGCGCGGCGAACGCCGCCTGGAGCACCGCAACCCTGCTCGCCGGGGAGCGATCGATCCCCACCACCACAGGCCGCCGATCCTCTCCCTGGGCGAACCGCGCAGCGCCCCCAGCCTCGCTCACCTTGTACTGCCTCGGGACCACCACTGTCGGGCAGTCCGCGTGGGCCGGCAGCGCCGAGGAGACCGACCCCAGTACCCGGCCCAAGAAGCCGCCCCTGCCCCGGGCCCCCACCACGGCGAGCTCGGCGAGGGCGGAGAGGTCCACCAAAACCCCGGCGGCATCGCCGCGCTCGATCCGGTAGATCACCTTGCCTGGATAGTCCTGCAGATATCGCCGGGCCTCCTCGAGCACCTTCTTGGCAGCGGCGCTGGCGGCCTCGGCCTCCGACTTGTTCGGCACCGCGGCCAGGGTCGTGTACACCGGGGTCGGAACACTGTAGGCACTCACCACGGTCAGCACCCGCCCGCTGCGCTGCGCCGCCAGAGCACCATAGTGGAGCGCCAGGATAGACTGTCGGGAACCGTCGAAACCGACCAGCACACCGAGATCGCGGGTGGCCCGGTCAAAGGCCACAGGCCTCGGCGCCGAGTGGATGTCCTTGTCCATGATGTGCCTTTCCCGGGGGCCTGACCTCGGCCGACGCGAGCGACGCCCCCATGGTTTGGAATTCGCCCGCTTAGTCGTTGATCCTATTCCTCGACCTGTGATCAGGGAACCACCACGGCGCGGCCGCGCAGCTCGCCGTCGTGGAGCCTGCGGTACGCCTCAGGACCCTGCTGAAGGCTGAAGGATTCGGTGTCCACGCTGAGCCGGCCCGTGCGTGCCAGCTCGAGGACCTCCATGAGCTCCGGGCGGGAGCCCCAGTAGGGAGCCCGGATCCTCGAGCCGAAGGGCTGTCCCAGCAGGCCCACCGTGGTCTCAACCGCTCCTGCCCCGACCAACACCAGGTCCGTACCCGGTCCGCTGAGTGACCGGACGATCTTGAGCACCGGCTCGGTGGTCACGAAGTCAAAGACCGCCGTGACCGGACCCGCGCCGATCGCTTCGGCGACGCGGGCAGCGGCCTGGTCATCCGAGAGGAAGGCGTGATGGGCTCCGAACTCCCGGGCGAAATCGAGCTTGGTCTGGCTGATGTCCAGCGCGATCACCGTGGCAGAGGTCAGGGTGCGCAGCAGCTGGATCGCGAGGTGGCCCAGACCGCCGACGCCGATCACGACGGCGACGCTGCCGGGCACCAGCAGCTCCAGAGAGCCCATGATGGCGTGATAGGGGGTGAGCCCGGCGTCGGTCAGCGCGACCGTGGCCACAGGATCCAGACCTCCCAGCGGGATCAGCAGCCGCGTGTCTGTGACGATCATGTATTCAGCCATCACCCCGTCTTTGCCCAGTCCCGGGGGCGTGATGCCCAGGGCGGCGGCATGGGGGCAGTAGTTCTCGATGCCCGCAGCGCAGCTGTGGCACCGTCCGCAGCCCTGCGGACCATAGACCGCAACGGGCTCCCCGAGCTCGACGCCGGAGGCGCCCTCCCCCAGCGCGTCGACCACGCCGACGCCTTCGTGGCCCAGCGTCATCGGCAGCGGGTAGCCGAAGCCGGCGTACTGCTCCGCACTGAGGCCCATCACGAAGCTGTCCGAATGACACGCTCCGGCCGCGGTGATACGCAGCCGGACCTCGCCGGGACCGGGCTCCGGGGTGGGGACCTCGCGCACCTCTGGGGGCTGGCCGACGGCGACGTACTGCAGTGCCTTCATGGTGATCCTCTCGGAGCTTCGCTACATCATCGGTGACTTCGGAACGACCCAGAGTGGTGTCGACGCACCGCCAGCCGGTTCTCGATCCGCGTCACATCGTGGGATGCACCGGTTGCGAGACCGGCCTGCTTCTTCTCGAAGAGAGATCTGACATACCCGCTGAGCACCGCGGTGCTGCCGGTGATGGTGACCACTATGTGGCTGGCGTCGATCTTCTTGTTCAGCGCCAGCGCCTTCATGACCCGCTGCGACGGGCTGTCGCTCGGGGCGCGCGCCCGAAGACTGATCTGCTGTTCCACCCGATCGACTCCCGCGATGTCTCTCACGACACGGACGGCGAGTTCTCGCTGAAAGCTCCACTCCACCTGACCGGAGAGGATCGCGGTGTGGTTCTGCACGCGAACTCGGACCGTGCTGGGTACGCCCATGGACCCCGCGAGAATCCCTGCGGCGCGGCTCGTGATCGACGCATCACTGCGCGGCGACGCAGAGTGCTCTCGAACGCTGCCATCCTCCCTGGGCTCCGCGGCTGCTGCGGATTCCAGAGGGTGGCCGTTGAGGTTCTTTCTCAGGTATGTCATAGGAGGAATCCTTCGGGTCGCCGTTCGGGTCCCCCCGACGTTGCCCCTCACTATGGGACTTCCCCGGCGGCACGGGCAGGGCCATTGGTCCCGCAGGCTTCCCCGAGCAGGGACCGAAGCGCGGAGGCCGCCGGTTTGCGCAGAACTTCTCTCTCGGAAACAGCTTTCCTGCCAGGGTCTAAAGACCCTAGACCTTTCGACGATGAGACGTATGGTTGGGCCATGAATCCATCACAGGAGAGTCACTCTGACCGCGAGCCCGGCGTCCTGGTGGGCATGGACGGCTCACCGGCCAGTCAGCGCGCCTTCCGAGCCGGCCTGAGGATCGCGCGTCAGCGGAATCTCCCGCTGCGGCTGGTCGGCACATTCCCCCGGCCGGTGGTCACCGACGCCTACTACGTCCCGATGATGGATGAGTACTTCGAGACGGTGGTGCAGGAAGTCCAGAAGATGCTGGGCGAGTACGCGGCCCAGGCGGAACAGGCCGGGGTGCCGGTCACCACTCGGGCGGTGCAGGGCGATCCTGGATCAGAGCTGGTGGCGGAGAGCCGATCGGCGCAGGTCGTGGTCGTGGGCAAGCGCGGGCGAAACCGCTTCGCCGGTCGTGTCCTGGGCAGCGTCTCCGCGAAGCTGGCGGCTCATGCAAGCTGCCCCACGCTCGTGGTGCCCGAGCGCTGGGAGAACGAGTCCGCAGCGGAGCTGCTGGCCCCGGCCCAGGACCTGCCCTCCGACCATGGGGCGCCGTCTGAGCCGCTGACTCAGGTCGAGGAGTCGAGCCCGCGGTCCCATGAGCGCCGGCACTTCGCCAACGTGGATCAGGATCTGAACTTTGACTCCGAGATCGTCGTGGGCATCGACGTCGAGACCGAGCCTGACCTGGTTGTGGACCTGGCGGCGCAGGCCGCCGCCCTGCTGCAGAACCCGCTGACCCTGGTTTCGGCTGCACCGCTGAACGCACAGGGGCATTGGTGGCCCAACACCGTCGAGCACAACCTCGAGATACCCAATCTGCGCCGCCCCTACGTCGAGCATCTGCAGAAATCTGCTGAACAGGTGACTGGGGCGTTCCCGACCGTGTCGGTGCGCTGGCAGTTCTTCGACGGCTCACCGGCCGGTGTGCTCTCGGAGGCCTCCAGGACGGCCTCGCTGGTGGTGCTCGGCACCCGAGGTCACGGCGGCTTCTCCGGGCTGCTTCTGGGGTCCGTGAGCCAGGCGGTCCTCAACCGTGCAGTGTGTCCGGTTCTGGTGGTGCCGACCCATAAGCACCACGAGTGACATTGTGATGATCTTCGAACACGCAGACGGCGCACCGATCCTGGTGCTGGACGCCGAGCAGAGCTGGGGACTGATCGAACCCGGCCGCTTCGGGCGACTGGTCGTCGTCGCGGGCCAGCGGGCCGACGTCTTCCCGATCAACTACGCCGCGGCGCCTGACCGGACCTTGATCTTCCGCACCGCCCCGGGCACCAAACTTGCCAAGCTCGCGATCAACGCTGAGGTCCTGTTCGAAGCCGACCAGGTCTCGACCGACACCGCATGGACCGTGACGGTCCGTGGCCAGGCGCACTGGCTGCAGACCTCTTCGGAGATCGAGGCCGCCGAGGAGCTGCAGCTTCGACCCTGGGTGCCCACGCTGAAGGACAACTACGTGCGCGTGACTCCTGCCGAGATCACCGGGCGCCACTTCCAGCTCAGTCCTGATCCCGCGCGGGATTTCGGCGAAGCCCCCGCCACGGGCTGATCCCGGACACAGGGCTCAGCTGGTCTGCCGGCCCTTGAGGAAGTACGCGATCGGGCCCACGTAGTTGACCGCAATGACGCCCGCCCACACGCCCTTGTTCCCGTTGACCTGATCCGCGGGCCGCCGCGCCAGATCGATCCAGGCCGCCGCGGCGAGCGAGATCTGGATCGAGGCCAGCACCATCGTGCCGAGCCTGCGCTCCGGGCTCATGTCCTTCCAGCTCTTCTTGGAGCTCTTCTTCGCGCCCTCCACGGGGTGCTTCTTCATCACGGTCTTGTTCTTCATGTTCTGCTCCTCTTGACGGTCACAGTGGTTCGAAGGTCACAGTGGTTCGACGGTCACAGTGGCCGAATGTCGAGACGGTTCTCGATGGCGGTCACGCCTGGGGCGATCCAGGCGGCAAGCCCTGCCTGCCGCTTCTCCGCGAGCGACCTGACATACCCGTTCAGAACCGCTGTCTGACCCGTGATGGTCACCACGACGTGGTCTGGCTCGATCTGCGGGTCCCGGAACCTGGCGTTGTTCAGGCGCTCCTGGGCATTCTGCAGAGGTGTCCGCGCGACGGTGGTGATCTGGTTCTCCACTGATCCCACACCGGGCAGGCCACGAACGATTCGCTCGGCGGCCTCGCGCTGGTAGACCCAGTCCACCTGACCGGTCAGGGTGACGCGCCGGTCCACCACCTGGGCGGCGACGCCTTCGGGCACGGAAGGTGATCTGCTCAGGGCCGCTTCAACGGCTCGAGCGACCACGGACTCGGTGAGTTGTCTCAACGCACAGAGGTCCACCGTGACGTCGGCGGTAGGGGTGGTGGTCCTTGTCGCGGTCTCCATCGGCGCACCCTTTCGTTCGATGCTCGCTATCCTCGAGCCCTCCCCCACTCTCGTAGGCAGCGGACTGACCGCCTAGGGCCATTGGTCCCACTGCGGCCGCATCCGAGGGGTGACCTGGAGACGAGGTCACGCGGAGGTGATGCCGTGACGCAGACCCCAGATCGCGGCCTGGAGTCGATCGCGGCTGTGCGTCTTCATCAGCAGGGACTGCACGTGATATTTCACCGTGGTGATCTCCACGAAGAGCGCTCGGGCGATCTCGGCATTGGAGCGGCCCTGGGTGATCAGCTGCAGCACCTCGGTCTCTCGGGGCGTCAGCTCGGCCTCCGGAGCCGAGGCTCTGGCTCCACCGCTGCGTCCTCGGGCGGCGAATTCGGTGATGACCTTATGCGTGATGCGCTGATCCAGCGTCCCGGTGCCGGCGGCCGCCGAGCGAATCGCCTCTGCGATCACGGATTCCTCGGCCCCCTTGAGCAGGAATCCCGCGGCACCGGCTTCCAGGGCGGCGAAGACGTCCTCGTCGATGTCGAAGGTGGTCAGAATGAGCACCTTCACCGCATCCTGTGCGGCGGTGATCTGCCGGGTCGCCGTGATGCCGTCCATGATGGGCATCCGAACGTCCATGCAGACGACATCGGGACTCAGCCTAGCGGCCAGCCGCACGGCCTCCGCGCCGTCACCCGCCTGCCCCACCACCTGAAGGTCCATTTCGGCGTCGAGGACCACGGCAAGCCCGGCGCGGACGATCGGTTGGTCATCGACGATCAGCACTCGGATCATGCCGACTCTCCTTCTCGGGCTGCGTGTTCTCGGGGGATGCTGAACGCGGTGCGCCAGCCTGTGCCATCAGATCCTGTCTGCAGACTCCCGTGGACCAGCGCGAGCCGTTCCCGGAGTCCAGCGAGGCCATAGCCGCTGGCAGGCAGCATCGGTGCGGTGCTGGCGGCGCCGTCGTCGGTGATCTCCAGACTCAGCCGCGCCGGCTCCCAGCGCACCACCAGCCCGGCCTCCGCACCGGGCGCGTGTTTGGCGATATTGGCCAGCGCTTCTTCGATTCCGCGGATGACGACGACGCCGGCCACCGGTCCCAACGACCAGGCCACGCCGGTCTCGTGCAGCTTCACGCGGGTCCCGCGTGCCAGGGCGGCGTCGATCACCTGCGGCAGGTCGCTCATCGAGGGTGCGGGCGTGGTGGTGGACTCCTCGTCCGCGCGCAGCAGACCCACGGTGCGGCGCAGGTTCTCCAGGGCGGAGCGCGCGTCGGACTGCACCGCCTGCAGGTACCGATGCTGAGCTGGCGGGTCGGTCCGGGTCAGTGCGGTGGCCGCCTGGGCGCTGACGATGATCCCGGTCAGATGGTGGGCGGCGATGTCGTGCAGCTCCCGGGCGATCATGGTGCGCTGCTCCTGAACCGCCTGGCGTGCGGCCAGCTCCTGCTCGCGCTCGGCCAGCTCTGCCCGTTCAGTCAGCGCCTGGATCAGCTGGGTGCGTCCGATGACGACCTCGGCGATCACCCAGGGCAACAGATAGAGCAGCAGCCCCCGCGCGATGCCCAGTGGAATCTCCCCGGCGGCCGCCAGCTCTCCCCCGGACCCGACCACAGCGGCCATGACCGCGCTGACTGCTGCCAGCGGGATGATCCGCTGGGCGGCGGCGCGCCGCGGCAGGGCCCGACGGACCACGTAGACGGCCAGTGGGACGGCGAGCCCGGCGCTGGTGTTGCCCGGGTCCAGGATGTAGAGGGCACAGTCGGCGGCGGTGATGCCGGCGAGCACCAGACCGGGACGATGCGCGCAGACGAGCAGCAACAGCGCCTGCACCAGGAGGATCCCGGTGGTCAGGTACACCACCGTGCCGGAGTCCAGGAACTCCGGCACGGCGAAGAGCAGCGGGATCAGCGCCAGCACGATCAGTGCGGGAACCGTGGAGAAGCGGCGCCGGTCCAGCGGCACGTCAGGCCTGTTGATCATCTGTCTCCGCTCACCCTCCCGCGTGGGATCAGAGGTCACGCCGCCGCAGCGACAGCCAGGCCACGCTCACGGCCACCAGCGCCATCATAGTCAGCAGCACCAGCGCAGGAACCGGCGCGAGGCCCGCTGCGCCATCGGGACTGGTGGCGGAGGAGACCAGCGCCAGCGGAAGGTACGGGGTCCAGGAGCTGGCGACCGGGATCAGGGAGAGGATCGCGCCGAGGGTCACATCGGCGACCGCGGCGCCGATGAGCACCAGGAAGGTCGCGCTCTGGCTGCGGATGAGCACACCGGCAGCGAGCCCGAGCAGGGCCAGCGGCACGACGGCGAGCACGCCGCGGCCCAGCACCTCGGTGATGTCCCAGAGGCCGGCGCTGAGCCCGCCGGCGCCCATGGTGCTCGGCGCCAGGGCGACCAGGAGTCCCTGGACCAGCGCGTAGCCCAGGCCCGTGAGCCCCGCGACGATCGCGACGGCGGCAGCCTTTGCGCTCATGATTCGACCCCGCCGCGGGGCAGCCAGCGCGGTGGTGATGATCCCGCCGTGGCGGAAGTCGGCTGTGGCTGCGAGAGCACCCAGGAGCAGGATCGCGACGAGACCGATGGTCACCGATCCTGAGGCCATCCCGCCTCCCCCGCCGAGCACGTTCATCGCCGTGAGCTGACGTTCGGCCGTGGAGGTCGAGAGCTCCGCGACGCCTGCCTGAAGGTCGGGGTCGACGTGACTGATGGCGGGAAGCAGCCAGCTGCTGGCGAGCTGCGTCGCGGCCACCCCGATGATCCCGACCGCTGCGGCGATCTTCGGAGCACGGGTGGAGGTCAGTTTCAGCAGTTCTGCGCGGATCATCGCAGGGGCTCCGTTTCGGTGTGAGCGGCGGTTCCGCTGTGGGCGGCTTCAGAAGCTGCGCCGGTGGAGGTGGTGGTGATGGAGAGGTAGAGCTGTTCCAGGTCACGGCCCTCCGCCGAGGTGAGCTCCTCGAGCGCGCCGGAGAGCAGGCTGCGGCCGCGGTCGATGATCACGAGGTCATCGGCGACCAGGGCCACCTCGCTCAGCACGTGGGTGGAGATCAGCACGGTGCCTCCGGCGGCGGCGAAGCTACGGATGTATTCGCGCAGCCAGCGGATCCCGGCCGGGTCCAGTCCGTTGGCGGGTTCCTCCAGGACCAGCACCGCAGGCTCCCCGAGCAGCGCGTTGGCCAGCGCGAGACGCTGCCGCATGCCTAAGGAATAGCCGCCGATCCGGCGGTGCGCAGCCTCGGTGAGTCCCACCTCCTGGAGCAGCTGGGTGACCCGCTGGCGGGTGGCACCGATCATGGCCGCGGTGATGCCCAGGTGCTGGGCGCCGGTGCGGCCCGGGTGCAGTCCGCCGGCGTCGAGCACCGCGCCGATGCGCCGGGCGGGGTGGCGGATCTCGGCGTAGCGGCGTCCTTCGATGAGCGCCTCTCCGGCGTCAGGCGCCACCAGGCCCAGCAGGATCCGCATGGTGGTGGTCTTGCCGGCTCCGTTGGGGCCGAGCAGTGCGAGGACCCGGCCGGGGTTCGCAATCAGGCTCACATCGGTCACCGCCTGGGTGGAGCCGAAGCTCTTGGAGAGCCCGGTGATCTGCAGAGCGGGTGTGGGGGTGGTCATCGGTGTCCGTCCCGGCGCCGGGGCGCCTGTGGTGGTTGTTCGGTGTTCCCGAACGTCGGTGACTCCAGTCCATCGCGGGTCGCGCGCAGACGCCCCCTCCTCGGGGACGGACCTCTCCCCCTCCGCAAGGAGGGGAACTCTCTGACGAGACCCTCCTCTGACGCGCAGGATCATGAGGGCCGGGCTCCCGCGAACCGCCAGGAACCGCCAGGCGCCGCATCAGGCCCGGGGTGCGCGAGATGGATCCACCTGCGCGGAATCTCGGCCGTTGAACCAGGGCTGCGGACCATGGGACCCTGGTACACCAGAAGTCCGCAGCGTTCCGTGCCTGACGAGGAGCCCCGATGCCCGCCCACCGGATCTACACGATGAGCTTCGCCAGCGTCTATCCGCACTATGTGACCAAGGCGGAGCGCAAGGGACGCAGCCAGGCCGAGGTCGACGAGATCATCACGTGGCTCACCGGATACTCTGCGGAACAGCTGCAGACCGTCCTCGACGAGGAGGTCGACTTCGAGACGTTCTTCGCCCAGGCGCCTGCGATGAACCCCTCCCGCTCGCTGATCACCGGGGTGATCTGCGGGATCCGGGTGGAGGAGATCGAGGAGCCGCTGATGCGCGAGATCCGCTACCTGGACAAGCTCATCGACGAGATGGCGCGGGGCAAGGCGATGCAGAAGGTGCTGCGCAGCTGAGCCCGCCCCGCGGGGCCCAGGCAGTGACCCTCAAGCGGTCAGGACCAATCGACGCTCAGGTACTGCACCTCGGTGAACTCCTCCATGCCGAAGTCCCCGCCCTCGCGGCCGATTCCTGCCTGCTTGACCCCACCGAAGGGCGCGCTGGGGTCCGAGACGATCCCGCGGTTGATCCCGACCATTCCGGCCTCGAGCCGTTCTGCGATCTTCATCGCGGTCTGCAGCTTGCCGGCATAGACATAGGCGGAGAGCCCGACCTCCGCGGCATTGGCCAGTTCGATGACGGCGTCCAGATCGGTCCAGGCCACCACGGGGGCCACCGGCCCGAAGATCTCCTCGCGGAGGATCTCTGCGTCCAGCGGCACGCCCGTGAGCAGGGTCGGGGCGAGGAACGCTCCAGTGGCCCCCTCCGGCAGGTGCGCCTGGGCGGCGATGACCGCGCCCTGCTCGGTCGCCCGCCGGATCAGTCCGCGAATCTCCTGCGCCGCCTGCTCGGTGATCATCGGGCCGATGTCTGCGCCGGAGGCCGGATCGCCCACGCGCAGCTGTGCGATCCGGGCACCGAACTTCTCGGTGAACTCCCCCAGCACGTCCTGGTGGATGTAGAAGCGGTTCGCCGCGGTACAGGCCTGACCCCCGTTGCGGAACTTCGCGAGCATCGCTCCGTCCACGGCGGCGTCGATGTCGGCCCCGGAGGTCACGATGAACGGCGCATTTCCGCCCAGCTCCATGGAGGTGTTGACCACACGTTCAGCACACTGCGCCAGCAGCCGCCTGCCGACTCCGGTGGAGCCGGTGAAGGAGAGCTTGCGCACCCGGTCATCGGCGAGCCAGGCGGTGACCACACGGCTCGCGGAGCTCGACGCCGCAACCTGGACCACCCCTTCCGGGACCCCGGCCTCGGTGAGGATCTCGGCGATCGCGAAGGCGGTCAGCGGAGTCTCACTCGCGGGTTTGAGCAGCACCGCGCACCCCGCCGCCAGCGCAGGGCCGATCTTGCGCGTAGCCATCGCGGCAGGGAAGTTCCAGGGGGTGATCAGCACCGCGATGCCCACCGGGTGCCGGGTGACCACGTTGCGCACTCCCCCCGCCGGCGCCTCGGTGTAGTCCCCCGGGCTGCGCACCGCCTCTTCGGCGTACCAGCGGAAGAACTCGGCGGCGTAGCTGACCTCGGCGGCGGCGTCGGCCTGGGACTTTCCGTTCTCGGCCACGATCAGGTCCCGGAGCCGCTGCGCCTGTTCGCGCATGCCGTGGAAGGCCGCCATGAGCACCTCGGAGCGCTGCCGGGGCGTGGTGCCGCGCCAGGAGCGGAATCCGGCCGCCGCGGCGTCGACTATGGCTGCGGCCTGCTCCGCGGAGTGGTCGTGAACCTGGTCAAGGACGGCTCCGGTGGCGGGGTTGCGCACCGCGAGCATGCGGTCTTGTGCGTGGTCAGCAGTCATCAGATGGCCTCCATGAAGATTCCGGCGAAGAAGGCGCTCAGCGCCGCGGTCTCTGTCAGCGGCAACACGTGGGCGACGTATTGGTCGGGTCGCACGACGACGACGCAGCCTTCCCGGCTGATCCCGCGCTCGCTGAAGATGTCCTGCTCGGGGTGGGTGCCGAAGATCCGGTCCCGGGCGGTGAGCCCGAAGGGTCCCACCGTGGGTAGGAACGCGCGCGGCGCCTCGGTGACGTCGAAGGTTTCATGCGGCTGCTGATAGATCACCTTGATGTCGAAGAGCGTGTCCTCGTCCTGGGCTGCCGGGGTGTGGCGCAGCACCGGTGATCCGGGGTCGGTGTGCAGCCAGTGCGCCCAGTCGGTGAGCGCCGAGGGCGCACCCGCGGCGGGGGCGTCGGCGAAGGCGTAGATCCGCCAGCGGCCGTCTGCCGTGGCGAGGTGTCCCAGCTGCAGCGGGTTGCCGTCGCAGACCCGGGAGACCAGGGCGGACTTGAACCGTTTGCCCACTGGATAGCCGGTGGCCAGCGCCTGATGGGTGGCCCTCCCGGTGATCATCGAGGGGGTGTATTCGGTCATGAATCCGGCGGGGAACTCGATGGTCTTGACATAGAAGTCCTCCAGTGCGGAGGGGTCCTCCATCTCTTCGGGCTTCTGCGCCATCAGGGTGGACCACTTCTTGTCGAAGTCGATCAGGTTCTGCGCGATCACCTGACGCTCGTCCGAATAGGTGCTCAGCAGGGCCGCCGGGCTGCGTCCGGTGAGCACCTGTCCCAGTTTCCAGCCGAGGTTGAAGCCGTCCTGCATGGACACGTTCATCCCCTGCCCGGCCTTCGCGCTGTGCGTGTGGCAGGCGTCCCCGGCGATGAACACCCGCGGGGTGCGCTGCGCGGCGAGCTCGGCGGGCACGTCGTCGAACCTGTCCGTCACCCGGTGACCGACCTCGTAGACGCTGTGCCAGGCCACGTGCTTGACCTCCACCGTATAGGGGTGCATGATCCGGTTGGCGTGGTCGATGATCGTCTCGATGCTGGTCTGCCGGACCTGCGCGCCCTCTCCGGGCTGGACCTCCCCGAGGTCCACATACATCCGGAACAGGTGTCCGCCCTCCCGCGGGATCAGCAGGATGCTGCCTCCGGAACGCGACTGGATGGCGCATTTGCGGCGGATATCCGGGAAGTCGGTGACCGCCAGGACGTCCATCACGCCCCAGGCATGGTTGGCCTTGTCCCCTTCCAGGGTTCGACCGATCGCTGCACGCACCCCGCTGCGGGCCCCGTCGGCGCCGAGCACATACCTCGCCCAGACGGTGCGCTGCTCCCCCGGCTCGGCTGAGGCTCCGGCGGCGGCGCCGGTCGCGTCGCCATCGGTGCCGGCGGTGCGGCGCAGCGTCACCTCGACCGGGTGCTCCCCGGACTCGTGCACGGTCAGGTCCACGAACTCCCAGCCGAAGTCTGGGGCCATCCGGGAGGGCGAGTTGGCCATGGACTCTCCGAAGTAGTCCAGCACCCGCGCCTGGTTGACGATCAGGTGCGGGAACTCGCTGATCCCGTGCGGATCATCGGCGGGACGCGCGGTGCGCACGATGTCCTCCGGCGCCTCGGGGTTGGGCTTCCAGAACGCCATCTCGGTGATGTGGTACGCCTCGTTGGAGATCTCGTCCGCGAAGCCGAAGGCCTGGAAGGTCTCCACGCTGCGCGCCTGGATGCCGTCGGCCTGCCCGACCTCCAGGCGGCCTGCGCGCTTCTCGATGATGCGGGTATGGACCTCGGCGAACTGCGCCAGCTGTGCGGCGGCGATCATCCCGGCCGGGCCGGTGCCCACGATGAGCACGTCCATGTGCTCGGGAAGCTCCTGCGGGCGTTCCAATCCGATGCCGGCGGGTGCTTGCACGCGCGGGTTCTTGGAGACGTAGCCGTGGTGGTGGAACTGCATGGAGGACTCCTCAGTGAGCGGTGCGTGGGATGAAGTCGGCGGCGAGCTGCTCCGAGCCGCGGGCCACGAGCGTGACGTCGGCGCCCACGAGCACCCAGGACGCTCCGGCGTCGAGGTAGTCCCGGGCGGCCGCTGGATCGAAGGCGTTGACGCCGGCCGTGGCGCCGGCACGCTGCGCGGCGCCGAAGGTGGCCTTCACGGCCTCGACCACCTGGGGGTGGGTCTGCTGACCGAGCAGACCCATCGAGGCCGAGAGATCGCTGGGACCGGCGAAGATCCCGTCGATGCCCTCCACCGCGGCGATGGCCTCGGCGTTCTCGACCCCCTGCATGGTCTCGATCTGAAGATAGACGCTGATGTGGGCGGCGGCGTCGTCGAGATAGTTCTGCACCCGGTTCCAGCGCCCGGAGCGGGCCAGGGCGTTGCCGATCCCGCGCCGACCGGCCGGCGGGTACTGGGTCGCCGCGGCGACCGCGCGGGCCTGTTCGGGGGTGGAGATCATCGGGATCAGCAGATTCTGCACGCCGAGGTCCAGCACCTGTTTGATGCTGACCGGATCGTCGGAGGAGAGCCTGACCAGCGGGGTCACCGGGTAGCCGGAGAGCGCATGCAGCTGGGCGAGCACGGACTCCAACCCGTTGGGGGCGTGTTCCATGTCGATGAGCACCAGGTCGAGGCCGGAGCCGGCCATGATCTCGGCCATCACGGGTGACCCGGAGCAGACCCAGCCGCCGATCAGCGCACGGTCGGCGGCGGCGAGCTCCTCGCGCAGGGTAGGGGTCAGTTGAAGCGGCATGTCAGGGTTCCCAGCTCTTTGTAGTCACAGGTCACGGTGTCCCCGGGCTCCACCCACATCGGTCGGGTGAAGGAGCCGGCGAGGATCAGCTCGCCGGCGGCCAGGCTGTCGCCATGGGAGGCGAGCTTGTTCGCCAGCCAGACCACGCCCATCGCAGGATGGTTCAGCACGGCCGCGGCGACGCCGGACTCCTCGATGGTCTCGTTGCGGTAGAGCAGCGCGGAGACCCAGCGCAGGTCCACCGCATCCGGGGCGACCGGGGTGCCGCCGTAGACCATGGCGCCCATCGCGGCGTTGTCGCTGATGGTGTCCACGATGGTGCGTCCGGCCATCTCGATCCGACTGGAGAGGATCTCCAGCGCGGGGACCACGTAGTCCGTGGCATCCAGGACGTCGAAGACCGTGATCCCGGGGCCCTTCAGCGGCTTGCCGAGCTTGAAGGCGAGCTCGACCTCGATGCGGACGTTGGAGAAGCGGTCGTGCTCGATCACCGAGCCGTTCTCGAAGACCATGTCGTCGAAGATCGCCCCGTAGTCGGGTTCGGTGATCCCGGTGGCCACCTGCATGACCTTGGAGGTGAGCCCGATCTTGCGGCCCACCATCCGGCGGCCCGAGGCGACGGCGCGGCGTCGCCATTCGTTCTGCACCGCGTAGGAGTCCTCGATGGTCATCTCGGGGTGGCGGGCGGTCAGCAGCGGAATCGTGCTGCGCTGCGCCTCGGCCGCCGCGAGCTCGTCGGCGATGGCGGTGATCTGTTCTGGGGTCAGCATGGTCTTCTCCGGATCATGGTCGCTGGGGGTATCAGAGCAGGTGGCATCAGAGCTGGTGGCCCAGCTTGTACTCGCCCTGTTTCCCGGAGGGCATGGACTCCTCGTCCTCCTTGCGGGTATAGGAGAACCCGTCGGCGCCGATGGTCACATCCATCTCGGAGTTCTCCGTGCGCTCCACCGAGGGCACCGGGCGACCATGCAGGTCCAGCACCGTGGAGGCCTCGGTGTACCAGGACGGGACCACCGGGTTGCCCCACCAGTCACGGCGCTGGTTGTCATGCACGTCCCAGGTGACCACCGGGTTGTCCGGGTCTCCGGTGTAGTAGTCCTGGGTATAGATCTCGATCCGGTGCCCGTCGGGGTCACGGATGTAGAGGTAGAAGGCGTTGGAGACGCCGTGACGGCCCGGGCCGCGCTCGATGTGATCGGAGAGCCGCAGCGCCCCGAGCTTGTCGCAGATGGCGAGCACGTTGTGCTTCTCATGCGTCGCGAAGGCCACGTGGTGCATCCGAGGTCCGGCGCCACCGGTCATCGCGGTGTCGTGCACCGTGGGCTTGCGCCGCATCCAGGCCGCATAGGTGGTGCCGTGCTCGTCCTGGATGTCCTCGGTGACCCGGAAGCCGAGGTCCTCCATATAGGCCACGGCCTTGGGCACGTCCGGGGTGACCTGGTTGAAGTGATCCAGCCGGACCAGGGCGCCGGGCGTGTAGAGGTCGTAGCGCCACGCCAGGCGCTCCACGTGCTCGACGTCGTGGAAGAACTCGTAGGGGAAGCCCAGCGGGTCCTGGACTCGGACGGAGTCCCCGATGCCGCGGGTGAAGCCTTCCCTGTTGCGGATGACCTCGCAGCCAAGCTCGGTGTAGAAGGCCTCGGCCTTGTCCAGGTCCTCCGGGGCGCGGACCCGGTAGGAGAAGGCGGCGACGGCGGCCTGCTCGCCGCGGCGCAGCACCAGGTTGTGGTGGATGAACTCCTCCATGGAGCGCAGGTAGATCGCGTCCTCGTCCTCGGCGGTGACCGTGAGGTCCAGGACGTCGACATAGAAGTCCCGGGAGCGCTGCAGATCGGTCACGATCAGCTCCATATAGGCGCAGCGCAGGATGTCCGGCGGCGGGGAGGCGGGGGTCGGGATCCGATCCTGGGTGGGGGTGTCAGTCATCAGAAGCGTCCTTGCTCGATGTGGAAGGTGTGCGGGTGTTGCGCTGCCGGTGTGACAGTGCGGGCTGGCGGGTCCTGCGGCAGTGCGCAGTTGCGGTGGGCAGTGGCGGGACAGCCTTGCTGGCCGGACCGCCGGCTCGGTCGGCTCAGTCGGCTCGGTCGAATCAGCCGGCTCGGTCGAATCAACCGGCTCAGTCGGCCTTGCCGAAGACCGGGTTGTGGACCTCGCCGAGGTTGATGTGCACGGCCTGCTGGTCGGTGTAGAAGTCCAGCGACCGGTAGCCGCCCTCATGGCCCAGTCCGGAGGCCTTGACCCCGCCGAAGGGGGTGCGCAGGTCACGGACGTTGTTGGAGTTCAGCCAGACCATGCCTGCCTGGACCGATTGGGCGAAGTTGTGCGAGCGTTTGAGGTCATTGGTCCAGATATATGCGGCCAGCCCGTACTTGGTGTTGTTGGCCAGCTCAAGCGCCTCCTCATCGGAGTCGAAGGGGGTGATCGCCACGACCGGACCGAAGATCTCCTCCTGGAAGATCCTTGCCTCGGGCGCGACGTCGGCGAAGACCGTGGGAGCCACGAAGTTGCCGGTGGGGAACCCTTCGGGGCGGCCGCCGCCGGCGACCAGCCGGGCCTCCTGCTTGCCGATCTCGATGTAGCTCATGACCTTCTCGAAGTGCTCCGGGTGCACCAGGGCGCCGACCTCGGTGCCGGGCTCGTGCGGCAGCCCCACCTTGACCCGTTCGGCCTGAGCGGCGTAGCGCTCGAGGAACTCCGCATAGATGCTGCGTTCCACCAGGATCCGGCTGCCCGCGGTGCAGCGCTCGCCGTTGAGCGAGAACACCCCGAAGATGGTGGCGTTGACGGCCGCCTGAAGGTCCGCATCGGCGAAGACCACGGCGGGCGACTTCCCGCCGAGCTCCATGGAGAGCCCCTTCAGCGCCGGTGCCGCGTTGGCGAAGATGATCTGCCCGGTGCTGGATTCTCCGGTGAAGGAGATCAGCGGCACGTCGGGGTGTTTCACCAAGGCATCCCCGGCCTGCTCACCGAGCCCGTTGACCAGGTTGAACACGCCCTTGGGCAGTCCTGCCTCCTCGAAGATCTCGGCCCAGAGGCTGGCGGAGAGCGGCGTGAACTCGGCGGGTTTGAGCACCACCGAGTTGCCCGCGGCAAGGGCGGGGGCCAGCTTCCAGCTCTCCAGCATGAACGGGGTGTTCCACGGCGTGATCAGACCGGCCACCCCGATGGGCTTGCGGCTGACATAGTTGATCTGGCGACCCGGCACCTTATAGACGTCATCGGCCTGGGCGACGATCAGGTCGGCGAAGAAGCGGAAGTTCTCCGCGGCGCGTCTGGCCTGCCCGAGCGCCTGGGTGATGGGCAGCCCGGAGTCGAAGGACTCCAGCTCGGCGAGCCGGTCGCCGCGAGACTCGACGAGATCAGCGATCCGGTGCAGCACCCGGGAGCGTTCCCGGGGCAGCGTCTCACGCCAGGGTCCGGTCTCGAAGGCCCGGGCGGCAGCGGCGACGGCGAGGTCGACGTCGGCCTTCGTCCCGGCGGCGGCGCTGACGTAGACCTCGTTGGTGACCGGGTTGAGCACCTCGAAGCTGCCGCCCTCGGCCGAGTCGAGGAGCTCGCCGTCGATGTAGTGCTGGATCCGATCCGGCAGATCGGCCGGGACGGGGCTCTGGTAGTCGTTCATCTCTGGTGGGTCTCCTTAGGAAGAGGTGCGCTGCTGGCGGTAGGCCTCGACGGTGCGCCATTTGTGCTGGCGCACGGCCAGCTCGATCTCCAGCGGCTCGGCGTTCTCGCGGATGAGTGTCAGGATGTCGTCGTGTTCCTGCACCGAGCGGGGTGCCCGGTCCGGGACGAAGGCGAAGGTGGAGCTGCGCAGACCGGACATCCGGTTCCAGCCGCGGTCGGCGAGCTCGGAGATGTGCGGGTTGGGGCAGCGCTGGAAGAGAGCCCGGTGGAACTTCTCGTTGAGCGAGGTGAAGGCCACCGGGTCGAAGTCCTCCAGCATCGCGCGCATGGAATTGTTGATCGCCTGGGCACGGGCGAGGTCGGCCTCGCTCATCAGCGGCAGCGCCAGCGCGGTGGCGGCACCCTCCAGCACGCCGAGGGTCTGCATGGTGTCGATGTACTCGTCCTGGTTCACCATCGCGACCCGGGCCCCCACGTTGCGCTCGAACTCGATCAGCCCTTCGGCCTCGAGCCGGCGCACCGCCTCGCGGACCGGAACCACGCTGATGCCCAGCTCCTTGGCGATGGCGCCCAGGACCAGCCGGTAGCCGGGGTTGAACTCGCGGCCGATGATGCGCTCGCGGATCCAGTCGTAGGTCAGCTCGGACTTGCTGATCCGCTCGTCGATCCGGATCACGGACCTTCTCCGGCTTCGACCGGGGCCTCGGCGCCGGCGCGCCCCTGCTCCATCTCGTAGCGGGCCCGCCAGGTCGAGTTCATCGGGAACAGCCCGTCTACCGGGTGTCCGGCCCGGACCTGCTCCGCGACCCAGGCGTCCTCGGTCTCCTTGACCAACGCCGCCTGGGCCACCTCCGCGGCGATCGCCGCGGGAAGCACGATCACGCCGTCGTCGTCGCCGACGATGACATCCCCGGGCTGGACGGTGGCCCCGCCGCAGGCCACGGTGAGGTCCGCGTCCCAGGGCACGTGCTTGCGGCCCAGCACCGCTGGGTGCGGGCCCTGGCTGAACACCGGAAGACCGATCTCAGCCACGGTGGAGTAGTCGCGCACCCCTCCGTCGGTCACGACGCCGGCCGCACCGCGGTGCAGGGCGCGCAGCGCCAGGATGTCTCCGAGGGTGCCGGAGCCGCGCTCACCGCGGGCCTCGATCACGATGACCTCGCCCGGGTCCACGGAGTCGAACACCTGTTTCTGCGCGTTGAAGCCGCCGCCGTGGGAGGCGAAGAGGTCTTCACGGTGGGGCAGGAAGCGCAGGGTCCGCGCGGTGCCGATGAGCGTGGCGCCTGGCCGGGTGGCGCGCACGCCGTCGATGGTGACGTTGTTGTAGCCGCGTCGGCGCATCTCCTGGGAGAGCGCGGCCACCGGCACCTGCTCGAGCACGGCGCGCAGCTCGGCGTGCACCCCGGGAGCCTGCTTCGGCGGGAGTCCGGCCGCCTCGCGAGAGCCCCAGGCCTCTTCGCGCTGGGTGTCATCCACGGTGGGCAGAGATCCCAGTGCGGGATCGAACTCTCCCGGAACCTCGGTGACCGGACTGATCAGCCGGCCGCTGCTGAGCCCGCCGGCCGCGTCCACCTCGACCTCGACGGTGTCCCCTGGCTCCGCCACGGAGGCGCCCGCCGGGGTGCCGGTGAGGATGATGTCCCCGGGCTGCAGGGTCAGGTGCTGGGAGAGGTCGGCGATGAGCTGGGTCAGCGGGAAGATCATCGAGTCGCTGGCGCCCTCCTGTACCAGGTGGCCGTTCTTCCAGGTGCGCACGCGCAGCTGGGTCGGGTCCACCGCGGCGGCGTCGATGAGCTCCGGACCGACCGTGGTGTAGCCGTCGCGCCCCTTATTGCGGACGTTGGAGCCCTTGTCGGCGGCGCGCAGATCGTAGAGCCCCCAGTCGTTGGCCGCGGTGACCGCCCGGACATGGCCCCAGGCCTGATCGGCGGTGACCTGCCGCGCCTCTGTGCCGATGACCAGCGCGATCTCACCCTCGAAGGCCAGCAGCTCGGTGCCGCCGGGGCGCTGCACCGCGTCCCCGGAGACGCCCAGCGAGCTGGTCGGCTTGAAGAAGTAGGACGGGGTGGCGGGACGTCGGCCCCGTTCCGCGGCACGAGACTCGTAGCTGATGTGGACGGCGACGATCTTGCCCGGTGTGCCCAGATCTTGTGCGCTCATATGGTCTCCTCCTCGAGCCCTCCCGGATCCCTCCGGCGGATAATATTTCAGATCGTATACGGTATGTGATGCGGCGCACAAGTGCCTCCGTGGAATCGCTGGCTTCCGGCATCGAGTGTGCAATCTGTGCAGGTTCTTCCGCCGAAATCGCGCCGAACGGCGCTCGAATTGCACACTCGATGCGGGAGAGCCGTCGGGTGGTGCGGCGAGAGGGCGGACGGGTGACAGTGGCGGAGGGGCGGCTTGGCGAGCGCGATTCGGCAGGCCCTGCTCAGCCGATGTTCGCCTGGCGGACTCGCTCATAGACCTCCGGGCGCCTCACCCGCAGGTACTGGGCCCAGAGCAGCCCGACCACCCCGGATCCCACGATCACACCGGGCAGGATCACCACCAGCGCCGGGGAGCTGGAGGAATCGATCATCACCTCGAAGTTGAACATGATGAGCACCGCGATGATGCCCAGTCCGATGGCCGCCAAGAGCGGAGCGATGGTGCGCACGAACAGCGGATGCTGCCCAGGATCTCGGTTGAAATAGCGCAGCACCGCCACGGAGGTGATGCACAGCAGCAGCACCAGGCCGAAGCCCGCAGCATTGGTCAGCCAGGGGAACATGGTCAGCACCGGGAACAGCGGACCCAGCTCCGATCCGGCCCCGGCGATCGCGAAGATGAGGATGAAGCCGAGCCCGAGTCCGCTCTGCACCAGAGAACCGACCACCGGCGCACCGCTGCGTGCCCCGGTGTGCGCCAGAATTGCAGGCAGCACCCGGGCGCGGCCCATGGAGAAGAAGTACCGGGCGGCGGCATTGTGGAACGCCACAAGTGCCGCCATGATGCTGGTCAGGAAGAGCACCGCGGCAAGATCGACCAGCAGGGCCGGGAGCCTGCCCTCGAGGAAGACGAAGACCAGGTCCGGCCCCCACTCCTGGGCCTGCGCCACGATCTGAGAGGGGCCGAGGCCGATGGCCAGCGCCCAGGAGGATGCTGCATAGAAGACCGCGATGATCCCGACGGCGATGTAGGTGGCACGAGCCACGGACCGTTCCGGGTTCTTCGCCTCTTCGGAGTAGATCGCTCCGGACTCGAAGCCCATGAAGGCCGCCATGCCGAACGCAAGCAGCGCTCCCAGGCTTCCGTTCATCCAGTTCTGCGGAAGCAGCGGGGCCGCGGTCACCCCCTCGGGAGCCGCGGAGAGCGAGAGCAGGCTCACGACGATCACGACGAGGAACTCCAGCAACACGATGACCGCGAGCACCTTCGCGGAGAGGTCGATCCGGTTCACACCCAGCCAGGCCACCAGCAGCCACCCGGCCAGAGCGCAGATCCACCAGGCGATCGTGACGCCGAAGAGACCCTCGATGAGGGAGGACGCGGTGAACCCGAACACGCCGTAGATGCCGATCTGCATCGCGTTATAGGTCATCAGCGCCAGGAATGCGGTGCCGATGCCGGGCCGGGTGCCGAGCCCCGAAGCCACATAGGCATAGAAGGCGCCGGCGTTCTGCACGTAGGTGCTCATCCGACCGTAGCCCACGGCGAAGAGACCCAGGATCACGCCCAGCAGCAGGTACCCCACCGGCACGCCGGACTGCGCGGTGATCGCGAAACTGGTGGTGGCACCGCCGGCCAGAACCGTCAGCGGCGCGGATGCGGCGATGATCAGAAACACCAGGGCGGGAACGCCGAGCGTGCGTCGCGCCAGTGCGGTGTCCGCCACCGCCGCGGGCCGGGTTGAGGCAGAGTGCTCAGTCATCAGGTGCTCCATCTCTTCGCAGGTGCCGGCCGGGTGCAGCTGCCGGTGCTTCGAAGTATCCCGAGACGCGGAGGTATGGCTCTTGCACCACGGTGCACAGGCCTTGCGGATCCGGGCTGAGACCTCTCGGCACACCGCGCTTGCCCGGTTGCCCCGCCCCACCCTTTACATTCCCTGTGAGCACTGTCACACTCAGAAATCACCCAGGTTCACGTGCTCGAAACCCCTGTGTCACCGATTTTGAGCATGCGCTCAATAATCTGGGATGAACCCTGCACCGCGGCCCCCTGCACAGGAGAGACGATGCCCACCCCCCACGCCACGAGCACGGACCTCGAGCGGCCCTCCCCCGAGCTCTCCCCTCCCACCACCGACCTCGCCACCTGGCGCGAGGCCATCGCCGCCGCCGTCGTGCCGCTCGACATCCAGACGAAACCAGGGACCACCTTTGCCGGGCGCATCCGCAGCTCCTGCGTGGACGGCGTGGGCGTCTATGAGCTGCTCACCACCGCCCATAC
Organism: Nesterenkonia sp. E16_10; assembly: GCF_017347085.1. Lineage (GTDB taxonomy): Bacteria > Actinomycetota > Actinomycetes > Actinomycetales > Micrococcaceae > Nesterenkonia. The sequence goes on along the minus strand of NZ_JADPSA010000029.1, from coordinate 143,355 downwards.
CGTCCGGCGCACCCCGAACCTGATCTCCACACACGACCCCAGGTTCTACAAGCTCAGCCTGCAGCTCTCCGGACGGGGCATCCTGGAGCAGGACGGCCGCCGCGCCGACCTGGGCCCCGGGGATCTGGCCATCTATGACACCCACCGGCCCTATGCCCTGCACTTCCCGGAGCCCAGCCGGACCATGGTGATGGTGATCCCTCGCGACCCGGTGGAGCTCACCGCGGAACAGATCGCTGGGGTCACCGCCACCTGCTTCTCCCAGGACCGCGGATTCGGACGACTGGTCAACCCGTTCTTCGTCGAGCTCTGCAACAGCATCGAACAGCTGCCAGGGGCCTATGGCGCTCGGCTGGTCCATTCAGCGCTGGACCTGATGGTGACCATGCTCGCCCAGGAGCTCGACAGCCGCCGCGAGGAACCCCGCTCCTGCACCGGAAGTCTCCACCGGGAGATCCGCGAGTACATCTTGAATCACCTCAGCGACGAGACCATGACCCCGGCCTCCATCGCCGCCGCACACTTCGTCTCGCTGCGCTACCTCTACACGATCTTCGCGGAGCAGGGCGACACGATCTCCGCCTGGATCCGCACGCGTCGGCTGGAGCATATCCGCCGGGACCTGCTCGACCCGCTCCACGCACATCGCGCCGTCTCATGCATCGCGGGCCGTTGGGGCCTCCACGACGCCGCGCACTTCTCCCGGCTGTTCAAGGCCGAGTACGGCGAATCCCCGAGCGTGTACCGCCGGCAGCGTCTGGCCGTGGGGTCGCGGGCCGCCTGAGCTCGCCGGATGCGGGAGAATCGGCTCATGCCGAAGAAGATCGACCGTGAAGACCGCCGCCAGCAGATCGTGCGGACCTACCTGCGCATCGCTGACCGAGATGGACTGGAGGCGGCGACCTCCCGAGCCGTGGCCAGCGAGCTGGGAGTCTCGACCGGGTCGCTCTGGCATTACTTCACCGGGTTCGACGACGTCGTCTTTCGCGCCTTCACCTTGATCTTCGATCGCACGAACTCCCGCATCACCGAGCAGGTCGGCAGGCGCTCAGGTCTGAAGGCGCTGAACGCGATGCTGCGGGAGGTGCTCCCCGTAGGTCAGGAGACCGAACGCGAAGCCCTGATCGTGACGAACTTCTGGGGTCGAGCGTCCTCCAAGCCCGAGTTCGGCAAGGTCCAGACCGAGGTGGGTGCGATGTGGCGGCGCCAGATCGCCGACCGTCTGACCGAGGCGGTGGAGGCCAAGGAGCTCCTCCCCGCAACCCCAGTGGAGGATCTCGCCGACGTCGTGATGGTCCTGATCACTGGCCTGCAGGTGGAATGCGCGCTACGCACACCGCTGGCAGAGACGCAGAGGCAGTGGCGGATGATCCACCACTGCCTCTCCCCCTGGCTGACCGAAACGGGCCATGCCGCGGTCAGCGCCTCAAGGCTGCCCGCCCCCGGGTGAACCGGCTCAGCTGCAGCCGCAGCCGCCGGAGCCCTCCGTGGTCGCCGCGCAGTGCCCAGAGGGTTCCGGGGGCACGTCCAGGGTCGGGTTGCGGTCGAAGAAGCCGTTGGGGGTCAGCGTGAACCCGGCATAGTCCACCGGCATGATCGGCCAGTCCTCGGTCCGCGGGAAATGGGTCAGCCCGAAGGTGTGCCACAACACCAGGTCTTCACCCTCCAGCGAGCGATCCTGCTCGATGTAGCTGGGCAGCCCGCCGAATCCAGGGTTGAGATTCACCTGGTCACCGGCCGGGAACTGCTCGTCGGGATGATGCTGGGTCACCCACAGGTGGTGCCCGGCGAAGCCGGCGCGGCGCCGGATCGAGGAGTCTTCGGCGGCCAGCAGCGTGGGACTCTCCTCAGGGTGCAGCAGATACGAGGTGGGAGCTCCGAGCCGGTTCGTATGCTCGGCGCTGCTGATCTGCCAGACCCGTCCCACCGAGCCCTTGGCGTCGCGCACGGCCTGCTTCTCCGAGCGCAGCCGGGTGACGCTGCGGGTGAAGGCATTGCCCCAGGGGTTCTCCTCGCTGGTGGGCACCTGGACCGCGTCGATCTCGTCGATCGAGTTCCTGATCCCGTCCACGGTCATGTCCAGCCGGGCGCTGAAGAGGTGCTGGTGCACGGGTGCCCCCAGGCCCGGGGCGAGTTCAGTGGCGTAGGGGTAGTCGGGCGAGGGCATGCCGGAGGTGAAGACGATTCCTGTGGCCTTGGACTCCAGCTCGATCTTGCCGTCGAGGTAGAGGTACCAGTAGAAGCCGTAGTCGTAGTTGCCCACCGTGACGAAGAAGGAGATCACGAGTCGGCGCTGGCGGCGCACCTCACTGGTGCCCGAGAAGTCGTCGGTGTGCTTCCAGAGGATGCCGTAGTCCTCCTCGTGGATGCAGATCGCATTGGGCAACGTCGTGGGCCGACCGTGGTCATCGACGACGACGGCGTCCACATAGGTGATCTCCCCCTTGCAGTCACAGCCGAGCTCCAAGGCGTTGGCGAGCCGACCGAACTGGTACTCACCGACATCGAAGTAGTTCTGCCAGGCGTGGGTGGGCGTGGGGTCCCCGTAGTTGACCACCATCTCCGCGATCGAACCGCGGTAGAGGATGGGCCGGTCGACGCCGCGATCATGGAAGCTCAGCTGGTGCAGGGTCAGACCCTCGCGGCCGTTGAACCCGACCCGGACCTTCCAGTTCTCCCAGGCCAGCACGCCGTCCTGGAGGCTGAAGCTGACCCCCTCGGGCTGGGTGATGGAGATCGGCTTCAGCGAGGTGCGGTACTCCCCCCGCACGGCGGGGTCCAGGTAGTCACCGGACTCCTCGGGCACATGCATCACCTCGGTCTCCACCACTCGCAGGACCTTCTTATTCGTCAGGTCCACGTGGGCCACGACTCCGTCGATCGGATGTGCCCACACCGAGTCGCTCGGGTAGTCCTGGCGGAAGGCCAGCGCGCGGACCATGCGCACCCCGACCTCATCGGAATAGCCGAAGATCCCAGCCGAGAGCCCGACGACGACGACCTTGTCCAGATCGGTCACACCCCGCTTGGCGACCGCCTCGACCCAGCGCGGGTCTGCCTTCACGATCGGGTCCGCGCCGGCAAGGTCCTCGTCGAAGCTCGGGGCCGAGCCCTTCTCCACCGCGTCGACTTCCCGGCGTTCCACGACGGCCTCCCGGTCCAGGTCGAGCACCAGCTCGGTGAGTGTCAGCGTGCTCAGGTCCGTGAGCAGCAGCGCCACCTGACGCGGCAGCCGCACCCCGGGGCGCCAAGCGATGACGTCTTGTTTGCTGGGTTCACGCAGCGTCACGTAGGACACGCGGGTGGCATCGGTGAGCAGCGATTCGCGTTCCAGCACGCCGCGCATCGCCTCGATCTCGGGGACCGAGAGCGGTGTCAGCGGGTGGCGGGACTGCGGGTCTGAGGTCTTGTCAGCCATGGTGATCCTCCTTATAGTTGAGCGCACGCTCAACAATAAATATGACATATTTCACATGCGTTACGGAAGGGTCAGATGCACATGACGATCGCGCTTCGTCGAACGGCGGCCGTGGGCGCCGCCCTCTCGGGCCTGCTGCATCTGGTCATGCTCACCCATGGCCACCACCTTGGCCTGGCCCTGGCGATGGCGGGGATGGCGATCATCTGCCTGCCCTGCGCCGGGCATCTCTGGCGGACGCCCAGTCCGGGCACCTGGTTCACGATCGCGACGATGAATACCGCCATGCTGGGGCTGCACCTCTGGATGATCACCGGGACCGAGCAGGGGCACCCGCACCCAGTGAGCCGGACGCTTGGCGCCGATCAGGCTGCGCTGAGCGCCCATGACCATGCGGCTGCGGGCGCATTCGAGACCGGCCTGCCCGCAGGCACGACCGCCGCTGTCGTAGAGCCCGGATCCGGCCCGGGGCTGCTGCACGAGGTGCTGCTGCCGGTGGCCTCCGGGCTGGCGGCGCTGGAGATCCTGTTGGCGGTCACGGCGCTGATCCTGCTGCGCCGAGGGGTCGCGCCGACGCGCCGCGCAGAATTGCCGGGCCCAGCGCCAGGCGTGCAGACAGGCAACAGTGCCCTGCACGCTGAGTCAATCTCGATCCACGCGAACGAGGCCATCCTGATCCCAGGACCATCCCCCACCGACAAAGGAGTCACCCGATGAGCACCCAGACCACTGACCTGCTGGACCGTGTCCAGGACCCCGAGGCGGGGCGTGAGATCCTCGATCCGGCCACCGGCGAACGGGTGGGCTTCGCCCCTCAGGCCACCGCCGAGGACCTCGACGCCGCGGTGGCCCGCGCCCACGCGGCGCAGCCGGGCTGGGCCGCCGCCGGGGAGGACACCCGCAGGCGGGCCCTGCATGCCGCGGCGGACGCGGTGGAGGCCCACGCCGAGGAGCTGGCACGACTGCTCTCACGGGAGCAGGGCAAGCCGCTGAACGGCCCCAACGCCCGCTTCGAGGTCGGCGCCTGCGTGGCCTGGCTGCGCACCACCGCCGATCTGCCCCTGGAGGCAGAGGTGATCGTCGACGATGAATCCGGCCGAGCGATCATGCACTACCGTCCGCTGGGCGTGGTCGGGGCGATCGGGCCGTGGAACTGGCCGATGATGATCTCGATCTGGCAGATCGCGCCAAGCCTGCGAATGGGCAACACCGTGGTGATCAAGCCCAGCGGGTACACCCCGTTGAGCGTGCTCGCCCTGGTGGAGGTGCTCAATTCTGCGCTGCCGGCGGATGTGCTGCTCGCAGTTCCGGGCCGCGGTGACATCGGTGACCGGCTCTCCCGGCACCCAGATGTCGCGAAGATCATGTTCACCGGCTCCACCGAGACCGGGAAGTCCATCGTGAAGGCCGCCTCGGAGACCATGAAGCGGATGACCATGGAGCTCGGCGGCAACGACGCCGGGATCGTGCTCGAGGATGCAGACCCCCGTGCTCTGGCCGAGGGGATCTTCTGGGGAGCGTTCATCAACACCGGGCAGACCTGTGCGGCGTTGAAGCGGCTCTACGTGCCGGACGCGATCTATGACGAGGTCTGTGAGGCGCTCGTGGAGGTGGCCAAGACCATGCCGATGGGCATCGGGCTTGAAGAGCAGAATGTGCTCGGTCCGCTGCAGAACCGGGCGCAGTGGGAGATCGTGGATCGGCTGGTGCGGGCGGCGAAGGACTCCGGCGCGCGGGTGCTGCTCGGCGGCGACCCCGACCTGGAGGCCGCCGGGAACTTCTACCCGACCACGCTGGTGGCCGACATCGACCCGCAGAACCCATTGGTCCTCGAGGAACAGTTCGGGCCGGCGCTGCCGATCATCCGGTACACGGACCTGGATCAGGCGATCGAGTGGGCGAACGCCCTGGACGAGGCCCTGGGCTCCTCGGTCTGGTCAGCGGACCCTGCACGCGCGGTCGAGGTCGCGGCCCGACTTGTGGCGGGCACCACCTGGATCAATAAGCACGGCGCGGTGGATCCGCGGATTCCCTTCGGCGGTGCCCGAGAGTCCGGGTTCGGCATGGAGTTCGGCGTGGCCGGGCTGAAGGAGGTCGCTCAGCCGCATGTGATCAGCCAGTAGCACTTGTGTGCACCAGAAGGGGAGCTCCTCGTGGGGGCTCCCCTTCTGGTGTGCGAGCGACTCAGTGCTCGTCGTAGTGGTCCTCGTGGGCGGCGTGGCGGTGTCCGTCGTGGACGTAGTCCACGTGGTCGCCGTGCTCCACGGCCTCGTGTCCACAGTTCTCGCCGTGGGTGTGATCCTCGAACTTGTGCTCAGCGGCGCGGTGCTCGGCAGTCTGGTGCTCGGCGGTGTGGTGCTCAGTCATGATGGTGCTCCTCACCGGCGGACTCGTCCGCCGATTCTAGGGGTGATGGTTCCGCGGGTGAAAGTTCCGCGGGTGAAGGTTCCTGGACGTGCGCAACGGCGTCGGCGATGACATGGGAGACATGCTCGTCGGCCAAGCGGTGCTCGATCTCCCGGCCTTGGCGCTCGGCGAGCACCAGGCCCGCCTGCTTGAGCGTGCGCAGATGCTGCGAGACCAGCGGCTGAGACATCGAAGTCCGCTCCACGAGCTCGTTCACGGTCTTGGGAGAATCTCCGATCAGACACAGCAGCCGGAGCCTCGACTCATGACCGAGCACCTTGAACAGCTGGGCCGCGCTGCTCAGCGCCGGGTTGTCACTCACCGCAATAGAACACCAGACATATAAGAATATTGCAATATATTTATTGAGACGCACTCGCATCTGTGTCGTCCAACGCATCGAGCTCGGCCAGCGCCTCCTCGGCCGCCGCGATCCGCTGGGCCTCGGGAAGCTCCCACCAGTACGGGCCGCGCTCCCCCAGCCCGGTCTTGGCGAGACCGACTCGTCTGCGCGAGGCGGTCACCCGCTCCTGGTCGTCAGCCTTCTTTCCGGCCCCGACCCCGGATCTCCCGCGGCCCAGGTGTGACTTCAGCGCGGCCACCAGCTCCTCGGGAAGCGCCGGATCGGTGCGGCGCCAGCGTCGCCCCTTGATCACCAGCCAGCGCTCGGACTCCCGGGCGGATCCTGTCTCCTCGGCCATCGACATCTCCTTCATCGGCCCAGTGGATGAACGGGCACTCCTGCTACTGTGCCAGCCAGGACGGCCGCTCGCGCGGCGACGCTTCGCCGAAAGGGCACTGATGACCCGCACGCTCCTCTGGTTCCGCGACGATCTGCGCACCGCAGACCATGAAGCGCTGCTCACCGCGTGTCAGCGCGCGCAGAATCCGGGCGACGTCGTCGCACTCTATGTCCTCGATGAGGTGAGTCCGGGGGTGCGTCCGCTGGGCGGTGCGGTGAAGTGGTGGCTGCATCACGCGCTGGAGTCGCTGCGGGAAGAACTTGCCGAGCTCGGCATCCCGCTGCTGCTGCGCGCCGGAGACCCCGCGGCGATCCTGCCCGCCCTGGCTCAGGAGCTCGGTGCGGAGAAGGTGCAGTGGTCACGGCGCTACGGCGGACCCGAGCGGGCGGTGGACGCCGGCATCAAGGCCGCGCTGCCCGAGCTGGGCATCGAGGTGGAGAGCTTCAACGCCTCGCTGCTGCATGAGCCCTGGACCGTGGAGACCAACACCGGCGGACCCTATAAGGTCTACACCCCCTTCTGGAAGCAGATCAGCGTCCGAGATCCTGGGGCGCCACATGAGCGTCCCGCCGCGCTGGGCACGCTCGCCCAGGCCGAGGCGGCGCTCCCCACCCTGGAACACGGCGCCGGAGATCTTCAGGCCTGGGAGCTGCTGCCCACCCGTCCGGACTGGGCCGGGGGCCTGTGGGAGAACTGGACCCCCACCGAGGCCGGGGGCCAGGAGCGGCTGCGTGAGTTCCTGGAGCATCAGGTGGAGGACTACGACGACGCCCGGGATGTCCCAGCCGGAGACGGCACCTCGCGGATCTCGCCCTACCTGCGCTTCGGCCAGCTCGGTCCGCGCCAGGTGTGGCACGCCGCGCACCAGCAGACCGACGAGGCGGTGGAGAAGTTCCTCTCGGAGATCGGCTGGCGGGAGTTCTGCTGGCATCTGCTCTTCCACTTCCCGCAGCTGCCGCACACCAATCTGCGCACCCAGTTCGATGCCTACCCCTGGAAGTCGCGCCACGACGCACCCGAAGACTTCCACGCCTGGTCCAAGGGCGAGACCGGGTTCCCCTGGGTGGATGCCGGGCAGCGGCAACTCTGGGAGACCGGACATATGCACAACCGGGTGCGGATGGCCTCGGCGAGCCTGCTGATCAAGAACCTGGGCATCGATTGGCGCGAGGGTGAGGCCTGGTTCTGGGACACCCTGGTCGACGCCGATGCCGCCTCGAACCCCGCGAACTGGCAGTGGGTGGCCGGCTGCGGGATGGACGCCGCCCCCTACTTCCGGATCTTCAACCCGGAGCGGCAGCGGGAGCGCTTCGACCCCAAGGGGACCTATGTCAGCAGCTGGATCCCGGAGCTGAACTCCCCCGACTACGCCACCCCGATCGTGGACCTGAAGGCCTCGCGCGAGGAGGCGCTGGAGCACTACAGCCAGATCAGCGGCAAGTGACCTGGGTCTGACGGGAGCAGACATGGGGTATGGTGGAGATTCTGGTGCCCACCTCGTGTGAGTGCCCGCGTCGTAAGAACGCCTTGATCAACGGGGCCGTGTCATCCACCGGCCCACGTTTCAGCAGTGATTTTCTCGCGGCGACCGAGTGCATCAACCGATGCCTTCGCCCCAAGCCAGACCAGTCTCAGGCGGGTATACCCCTGCCTCCTCTGTGTCTGGCGCTTTCTGAAAGGCTCCCGCCATTTCTGAGACCCAGACCTTCGCCGACCTCAACGTTCCCGCACCGCTGGTGCGCGCTCTCGCTGCAGACGGCAAGATCGATGCATTCGCCATCCAGCAGCAGACCCTGGCCGACACGCTGAGCGGACGCGACGTCCTCGGCCGCGGCAAGACCGGCTCCGGAAAGACCCTCGCCTTCTCCATCCCGATGGTGGCACGCCTCGGTGAGAAGAACGCGGCCAAGAACCGCCGCCCGGGCCGCCCGCTGGGCCTGGTCCTGGCCCCGACCCGCGAGCTGGCCACCCAGATCAACGCGGTGCTCGAGCCCCTCGCCGCCTCGTACAACCTCAAGACCACCACCATCTTCGGCGGCGTGACGGCATCTCGCCAGATCAACGCCCTGAAGTCCGGCGTGGACATCGTCGTGGCCTGCCCCGGCCGCCTCGAGGACCTGCTGAACCAGCGCGCCCTGAGCCTGGAATCGGTGGAGATCACCGTGCTCGACGAGGCCGATCACATGGCCGACCTCGGCTTCCTCCCGGTGGTCACCCGGCTGCTGGAGAAGACCGATTCCAAGGGTCAGCGGCTCTTCTTCTCCGCCACCCTGGACAACGGCGTGGACAAGCTGGTCAAGCGCTTCCTGAACAACCAGGTGATGCACTCGGTAGACGAGGCCACCTCCCACGTCTCCGCGATGACCCACCACGTCTTCGAGGTCCACAACGACGATAAGCGTGACCTGGTGAAGCAGCTGGCCTCCGGCACCGGACGCCGGATCCTCTTCACCCGCACCAAGCACCAGGCCAAGAAGCTCGCGAAGCAGCTCACCGATCAGGGCACCCCCGCGGTGGACCTGCACGGCAACCTCTCCCAGTCCCAGCGCGACCGCAATCTCGCCGCCTTCGGCGAGGGCGACATCAAGGTCCTGGTCGCCACCGACGTCGCAGCCCGCGGCGTGCACGTGGACTCGGTGGAGCTCGTGGTCCACGTGGATCCGCCGGCCGAGCACAAGGCATACCTGCACCGCTCGGGTCGCACCGCCCGCGCCGGCAGCGCCGGCGACGTGGTCACGGTGATGCTCCCCGAGCAGCGCCGCGACACCCAGGCGCTGCTGCGCAAGGCAGCCATCGCCGTGCACCCGGTCCGGGTGAACTCCGAGTCCGAGGCCGTGAGCGAGCTGGTCGGTCCCACCGCCGAGTTCGTCAAGCCCGCCCCACGGGCCCCTGTCCAGCAGCAGCAGCCCCGCCGTCGTCCCGGCACCTCCTCGCCTCGTGGCGGCGGTCCGGCACGTGGCGGTCGCGGCGGCTCCGGCGGCCAGGCTCGCGGCGGCTCCGGCGGACCCGCCCGCGGCGGACGCCCCTCGGGTCGCAGCGGTGCAGCCGCAGCGGGACGGTCCTCGCGCCCGGCACGCTGATCTGAACCTGAGGCGGCCGGAGCCTTCTGGCAGCCTCGCATGACTCTTGAGTCCAGCCCCTGTGGCCCTCACCCGCGTCCGGGTGGGGGCCACAGGTCTCTGCGCCCGGGTGACGCTTGACCAACCCCCGTGTGGAGAACAAGGATTGAGGAAACCCCCCACGGAACGGAAGCGCAGCTCATGATCGAATACGGCGTCGCCCCTGGCATCCATCTCATCTCGCAGGCCAATGTGAACTGCTACGTCGTCGAGGCCGAGGACGGGATCACCCTGATCGACGCCGGACTGCCCCGGATGTGGCACGAGGTCATGGAGGTGCTCAAGACGCGCCAACGGATGCCCTATGAGGTCAAGGCGCTGGTGCTGACCCATGGTCACTTCGATCACCTGGGCTTCGCGCTGCGCGCGCAGCAGAGCCTGGGAGTTCCGGTGATCATCCACCACGAGGACGCCGAGCTGGCCACGACGCCGTATCGCTACGCCACCGAGCGCAATCGACTGCTCTACCCGCTGGGCCACCCGCGGTCGCTGCCGCTGCTGGGACGGATGGTGAGCTCCGGCGCGCTGACCGTCAAGGGCGTCCATGGGGTGCAGCTGATGACGGCCGGATCGGTGCTGGAGGTTCCTGGGTTCCCTGTGCCGGTGCACACCCCGGGACACACCGATGGACACTGCATCCTGCACTTCCCGGACCGCAGAGCCGTCTTCACCGGGGACGCACTGGTCACCCTGGACCCCTACACGGGGCAGACCGGTCCGCAGATCGTCGCCGGGGCCGCCACGAAGGACACTGCGCGCGCGATCCGCTCGCTGGACGCGATCGCACTCACCGAGGCCGAGCACCTGCTCCCCGGTCATGGGGCCGTCTGGTCCGAAGGGGCAGAGGCGGCCGTGACGGCGGCCCGCGAGGTCGGAAGGCACTGAGCGCCGCGCGCCGCACGGCGCCTAGTCCTTGGCACCAGGCGCTCAGTACCGGATGGTGCCGATCAGGCGGACGATCCGGTCGATCGTGGCCGGATCGGTCTCCTCGGGCATGGCGCCGGTGCCGGTGAGCGAGGCGTTGAAATAGATCCCATCGCCGAGCAGCATCACCAGGTGGACCATGTCCTCGTGCCCCACCGCGTCCATCAGCACCTCGAACCACTGGGTCCGGCACCTGGCGAGGAGTTCGTTGGCCTCCGGGTGCGACCCCTGCGCCAGCCGGGTGACCGCCATGTTGCAGCGCTCCAGCGGGCTCTGCACGTCGAGCGAGCTTCTGATGTAATAGTCCGCGGCCTGTGAGGGCTCCGACCGCATCACCGCCAGATCGGCCTCCACCAGTACCTGCAGCCGCTCGAACAGCGCTGCCGCCAGCTCATCCTTGGATCTGAAGTGATAGGTCAGACCGCCCTTGGAGACCCCGGCGCGCGCAGCGATGGCCTCGAGGGTGGCGCTGCGCTCCCCCTCGGACACCAGGATGTCCTGGTACGCGGTGATCAGCCGGTGAACGGTGCTCGCAGCATGGCCCATGACAGCGATTCTAAGGCCTATCGAAAAAACCGACTAGTCGGTATAGTGGCGCGCATCACGCTGATCCGGGTCCTTCACGCTGGCCCGGCCGGGGATCGGAGGAGCACCATGAGTCAGGCAGCTCTCGGGAAGAATCTCCCTGGCGCGCCCCCGGGTGCGGGCAAGGGTCTCTCCGCCGGCACGCTCGGCGTCTGGGGATCGGTGGTCATCGGACTCGCCTCCACCGCACCGGTCTATTCGCTCGCCGCCTCCCTGGGGTTCGTGGTCCTCGCGGTCGGAGCTCAGGCGCCCATCGCGTTCATCCTCGCGTTCATCCCGATGCTGTTCATCGCCTTTGCCTACCGAGAGCTCAACCGCGAGATTCCCGACTGCGGCACCTCCTTCACATGGGCCACCAAGGCCTTCGGCCCGTGGGTGGGCTGGATGGCCGGCTGGGGTGTGGCGGTCGCGGGCATCATCGTGCTGGCCAACCTGGCGCAGATCGCCGGAATCTACCTCTGGCTGCTGATCGGCGACGGCTCTCTCGCCGAGAACTCCCTGGTGGTCACCGCCACCGGGGTCTTCTTCATCGCCGCCATGACCTACATCAGCTACCGCGGGGTCGAGATCGGCGCCAAGCTGCAGAACGTCCTGCTGGGAATCCAGTACCTCGCCCTGGGCCTCTTCGTGGTGTTCGCGCTGATCGGGATCGCCAACGGGACCGCCGAGAACGCCACCGCACCGTCCCTGGACTGGTTCAACCCCTTCGCCTTCGAGAGCCTCGCCGGTTTCACCGAGGCGGTGCTGCTGGCGCTGTTCATCTACTGGGGCTGGGACGCCTGCCTGGCGCTGAACGAGGAGACCCGCGATGCCCGTCGAATCCCAGGCCTGGCCGCCCTGATCTCCACGGTGCTGCTGCTGATCACCTATGTGGGGGTCACCGTGGCCGCCATGATGTACGCCGGAGTCGGCGAGGAGGGGGTCGGCCTGGGAAACGAGGGCAATGCAGAGGACGTGTTCTTCGCGCTGAAGGATGTCGTCCTCGGCCCCGCCGCATGGCTGCTCGTGGTCGCGGTGCTCGTCTCTGCGGTCTCCTCCACCCAGACCACCATCCTGCCCACCGCCCGGGGCACCCTGTCCATGGCGGTATACCGGGCGCTGCCGAGCAGGTTCAGCACGGTGCACGCGCGGTTCAAGACCCCGTCCTTCTCCACGCTGGTCATGGGGATCTCCGGGATCGGGTTCTATGTGGTGATGACCCTGGTCAGCGAGAACATCCTGGCCGATTCCATCCTGTCCCTGGGGTTGGCGATCGCCTTCTACTACGCCATCACCGGGTACGCCTGCGTCTGGTACTTCCGCCGAGAGCTGTTCACCTCGGGCCACAACTTCGTCTTCCGCTTCCTGCTCCCGCTGCTGGGCGCCTTGATCCTGAGCGCGGCATTCATCAAGTCAGCGATCGACATGGCAGACGTCGACTACGGATACAGCGTGCTCCTCGGCGTGGGCGGCACCTTCGTCGTGGGCATCGGTTCACTGGCCCTCGGCCTGGTGCTGATGCTGCTCTGGCGGACCCGGTCCGGATCACTGCCGTTCTTCCGCGGGGAGAGCCTGAACGCCGAGACCGCCGTGCTCGTGCCCGACTCCCCCGATGCACCCGATGTACGCCCACGTCCTAGCAATGGAGGCTTGACCTGATGCGCATTCTCATCATCGGAGCCGGCGGCGTGGGATCCGCCGCCGTCCGGATCGCCGTCCGCCGCAAGTTCTTCGACCTGCTGGTGATCGCCGACTACGATCCCTCACGGCCGCAGGCCCTGGTGGACTCCCTGGAGGACGATCGACTGGTGGCCGCGCAGGTGGACGCCTCCTCGGTGGAGGCGGTGGCCGAGGTCGCCAGGAGGCACCAGATCACCCATGTGCTCAATGCGGTGGATCCGCGGTTCGTGATGCCGATCTTCAACGGCAGCTTCGCCGCCGGCGCGACCTACCTCGACATGGCGATGAGCCTCTCGGTCCGGCACCCGGAGCAGCCCTACTCCAAGACCGGTGTGATGCTGGGCGAGGAACAGTTCGCCCTGGCCCCGCAGTGGGAGCAGGCCGGTCGGCTGGCCCTGGTGGGCATGGGCGTGGAGCCGGGACTCTCCGACGTCTTCGCCCGCTACGCCGAGGATGAGCTATTCTCCTCGATCGAGGAGCTGGGCGTGCGCGACGGCGCGAATCTGGTCGTGGCGGGGGCCGACGGCGAGCCGGCCTTCGCGCCGTCCTTCTCGATCTGGACCACGATCGAGGAGTGCCTGAACCCACCGGTGATCTTCGAGCGCGAGACCGGCTGGTACACCACCGAGCCCTTCAGCGAGACCGAGGTCTTCCACTTCCCCGAAGGCATCGGGGACGTGGAGTGCGTCAATGTGGAGCACGAGGAGGTCATCCTGATGCCCCGCTGGACCAAGGCCCGGAAGGTGACCTTCAAGTACGGGCTCGGCGACGAGTTCATCGACGTGCTCAAGACCCTGCACAAGCTGGGTCTCGACTCCACCGAGCCGCTGCTGGTGAAGGGCGTGCCTGTGGCCCCACGCGACGTCGTCGCCGCGGCGCTGCCCGATCCAGCCACCCTGGGTGATCGCATGACGGGAAAGACCTGTGCAGGCCTGTACGTGACCGGATTCGGCACCGACGGTGAACCCCGGGCAGTATACCTCTACCACGTGGTGGACAACCAGTGGTCGATGGCCGAGTACGGCTCACAGGCCGTGGTGTGGCAGACGGCGGTGAACCCGGTGATCGCGTTGGAGCTGCTGGCGAACGGGACCTGGCAGTGCACCGGCGTCCTGGGCCCGGAGGCCTTCGACTCCCGGCCGTTCCTTCAGCTGCTGGCGGCCGAGGCACCGGTCGGCTACGGGTCGCCCTGGGGCCTCGAGGAGCGCTAGAGGCCTCCGCCCGGGCGCCGCGCCGAGCACCCTCGTAACCCTAGTTCGTGAAGTACTTCCACTTCGTCATCTCGTCGCTGAGGTCATGCAGCTCACCGTTGGTGGAGAATGTTCCGTTGCCTCGATGGTGGAACTCCGGGGTGGGCGCGGCATCGGGCCTGATCCAGGCCGCGGTGGTGCGCAGCAGCCACAGCGAATAGTCCTCGACCAGCGAGTCATCCTCGACCTTGCACTCGATATTGGCCACACACTCCCCGATCAGCGGCGCCGCCACGCTGACGCCTGGCACCCGGGTCAGCCCGAAATGGTCCCACTTGTCCAGGTCCTCTCCGGAACAGTTCCCCAGCTGCACCGTGGTGCGCATCAGATCGGCGCCGGGAATGCCGATCACGCACTGCCGGGTGGCCTGCAGCGCCGCGAAGCTCGCGTCCCAGGTGCCCACGATCACCGCCAGGATCCCGTCGTGGCGGACCGGCATGTTGAACGCGTTGGTCATGATGTTGTCGCGGACGCCGTCGGAGGTCGAGATCAATACCGTGGGGCCCGGCTCGATCAGCCGGTAGGTGTCTCGGACCGGATAGGGCACGAATCCGTTCATGGTGCGTCCTCCGTTGTGAGCTGGGGCTGAGGTGCGGGTCCAGCTGCGGGCCGACCCCGCCTCGTGTCACCCAGCGTAGCGCCAGACGCGCGAATCCCGGCAGGGTCTCTGTTCGCCTAGGCTGGGAGAATGAGCGCCGCTTCGAGTCGAATCACCTGCCCCACCCTGGCCACCAAGGTCACCACCGCCGCGGAGGCCGCCCGCTTCATCCACGACGGTGATCGGGTCGGGATGAGCGGCTTCACCGGGGCCGGGTACCCCAAAGCGGTCCCTGCGGCCCTGGCCGAACGGGCCAAGGACGCCCATGACCGCGGCGAGGACTTCGGGATCGACCTCTGGACCGGCGCCTCGACCGCGCCGGAGCTCGACGGCGTGCTCGCCGAGGCCCGCGCGGTGCGCCGACGACTGCCCTTCCAGTCGGACCCCACCATGCGTGAGGCGATCAACACCGGCGAGACCGATTACATCGACACCCACCTGAGCCATTCCGCCCAGCAGGCCTGGTTCGGCTTCTACGGCAAGCTCAACGTCGCGGTCATCGAGGTGGCCGCGATCCTGCCCAACGGACTGCTGGTCCCGGGCAGCTCGGTGGGCAACAACAAGACCTGGCTGCAGCTCGCGGACAAGGTCATCCTGGAGGTCAACGACTGGCACCCGCGCGCCTACGAGGGCTTCCACGACATCTACTACGGCACCAAGCTGCCCCCGGAGCGGCGGCCGCTGCAGCTGACCGACCCGCTTCAGCGGATCGGGGATCCCTACCTGCGCGTGGACCCGGAGAAGGTGGTCGCGGTGGTCCAGACCGACGCACCGGATCGGAACCTGCCCTTCAAGCCCGCTGACGAGCAGTCCAAGGCCATGGCCTCCCACGTGGTGGACTTCCTGCGCTACGAGATCGAACAGGACCGGCTGCCCAAGAACCTGCTGCCGCTGCAGTCCGGGATCGGCAATGTCGCCAACGCGGTGATGGCCGAGCTGGCGCACAGCGAGTTCGAGGACCTGCTGGCCTACACCGAGGTCATCCAGGACGGCATGCTCGACCTGATCGACACCGGCAAGCTGACCGCGGTCTCCGCGACCTCCTTCTCGCTCTCCGCCGAACGCGCAGAACAGTTCAACGCCCGCGCCGGGGAGTACAAGGGGCGGATCCTGCTGCGCACCCAGGAGGTCTCCAACCACCCGGAGGCGATCCGCCGGCTCGGCGGGATCTCGATCAACGGGATGGTGGAGGCGGACATCTATGGCAACGTGAACTCCACCCATGTGATGGGCAGCTCCATCATCAACGGAATCGGAGGCTCCGGGGACTTCGCCCGCAACGCCTACCTGAACTTCTTCGTCTCCGGCTCGATGGCCAAGGCCGGCGCGATCTCCTCCATCGTGCCCTTCGCCAGCCATATCGACCACACCGAGCACGACACCCAGATCCTGGTCACCGAACGGGGCCTGGCGGATATGCGCGGCCTCTCCCCCGCGGCCCGCGCCCGCACGATCATCCGCAACTGCGCCCACCCGGACTACCAGGACCTGCTGCAGGACTACTTCGATCGGGCGGTGGCGCAGAACCAGCGCGGTAGGCACACCCCGCACCTGCTGGGCGAGGCACTGAGCTGGCACGAGAACTACCAGCGCAACGGCCGGATGAAGCCGTGACACCTGAACAGGTCGACGCGCTGCCGGTGATGGACCTGGCCTCCGGGGAGCTGCGCGCGCGGCTCACCCGCGCGGTGATCACCGGGGTCAAGACCATGACCACCAGCCTGCACCGCAGCTACCTCGCCGAGGCCGAGCCGCTGCCGACGCCTGGGCTGCAGCGCCTCCTGGGCGTCGAGGAGGAGAGCCTGGGCGTCGTCGAGGTGGTGGAGGTGGCACTGGTGCCGCTGGGCGAGATCTCCCAGGAGGTGGCCCGCGGCGAGGGCGAGGGCTACGCCTCCGTGGCGGCCTGGCGCGCCTCCCATGAGGAATTCTGGCGCAGCACCGGCGAGGTCGCCGACGGCGGGACCCAGGGACCCGGCCTGGGCGATGATGAGCTGATCGTCGTCGAACGCTTCCGGTGGCTTCCCGAACACAGCCTGGTCCCCGCACCACGGCCCCGACGGGTCGGGATCGTGGTGACCGATGACTACTCGAAGGCTCCTGACCGGGACACCGATCCGCTGATCGCGGCGCTGCAGCGGTGTGAGATCGCGGCCGAGCCGGTCATCTGGCACCGCTGGGAGCCGGGACCGGAGTTCGACCTGCTGGTCATCCGCACCCCCTGGGACTACTCCTCCCGGACCCAGGAGTTCCTGAGCTGGCTGGAGCGCGCAGAGGCGCAGCTCCCGGTGCTCAACAGTCCCGAGCTGATCCGCTGGAACCTGGACAAGGTCTACCTGCGCGAGCTCGAGGCTGAAGGGCTCGCCGGTGTGCCCACCAGCTGGGCCGAGGACGGGGCCGCGCTGCGCCGCGGTCTGGCCGAGCACGGCGACGAGTGGGTGGTGATCAAGCCCAGCATCTCCGCCGGTGCCTTCGACACCGAGCTGCTGCGCGCGGACTCGGCCGCGGCGCGCACCCTGGGGGAACGGATCCTGGCCCGCGGCCTCACCGTGATGCTCCAGCCCGAGATCCCAGAGCTGAGTCAGGGACGAGAGAAGGCGCTGTACTTCATCGATGGGCACCACACGCATGCGATCTCCAAGGGCGCGCTGCTGGCCCGCGGCGGAGGTCTGCGCGGCGGCACCTACCTGGAGGATCCGCAGCTGGTCCAGGCCACCGCCGCAGAGATCGGCTTCGGTGAGCGCGCCCTGGCCGCCGCGGCCCGAAGGACCGGCACCGAGACCCCGCTCTACGCCAGGATCGATGTGGTGGATTCCGCCCGATACGGAACCGTGCTGCTGGAGGCGGAGCTGTTCGAACCCGCACTGAACCTGCACCGCGCACCCGCGGCCGCCGCCGAGCTGGCTCGCGCGATCGAGGGCCGGCTGACCCAGGGCGCGGAGCTTCCAGCCGGCGCGACGTCGCTCACCGGGCGGCGTGGGGCGCTCAGCTGATCGCGCCGATCACCGCCACACCGATCAGGCCCACCGCACCGGACCAGATATAGCTGGCCAGGGTGCCGATGATGAATCGTTCGGTGGCCTTCGCGCGCTGGTCGGCCTGCCAGGCGCGCAGCTCCGGGTAGCGGCCAAGGCCCTTGACCGCCAGGACCACCGCGATCGCCTCGGGATAGCCGCCGAAGACCGCACCGGTGATCGCCAGTCTTTCCAGGATCCCGATCCAGGTCCCCCCGCGCAGGATGCCCGGACCGTAGCCCTCGGGCTCCACCCGGCGCAGCAGCCAGCCCACCAGGAACACGCCCAGAAACGCCGAGAGGCCGAGGGACAGCAGCACCACCGCCGAGATCACAAGCCATGTCATAGATGTCCACCTTTTTGATCCTGTGCAGGGTCGATCCTCCAGCTGCCTTCACCAGCGGCGGCGGAGATCAGGGCCGCCGCGACAGGTCGGCTGCGCCGCTCCTCCTCCAGCATCGCAGAGCGCGCCCGCTGGCTGACCGCTGACACGGTGATTCTGAGCTTCTCGGCGATCTGCGCTCGGCTGAGCCCCTGCGCCGTGAGGTCGCTGACCTCCCAGCCGGTGTCCGCGCGTCGTCGCACCACCCCGCCCAGCAGCTGCAGCACCGCGGTGGCGGCCACGGCAGCGTCCTGGTGGTCCCCCTGGACCACCAGCGGGACCGGTTCGGTGCGGCTGCGGGCCCGCTCCACGGCATACCGGGCCTGGATGAACGCACTCCCGGAGCTGGCCCGAGCACTGGCGCCCAGCGGGCGCTCCACGGCTCCGGCCCCGATGCCCACGGCCCACAGTTCGGTGCGGCACAGCGCCAGCGCGAGATCGACCGCCGCCTCGGCGCTGCTCAGCAGGATCTGCACCTCATCGCCCACGGTGCGCTCCAGCGGCAGCACGATCTGCTTCTCCCGGCGTGCGCTCCAGGGTGTGAGCTCCTCGATCAGGGCATCGACGCGCTCCCCGGTCTCGGTGCTGCGGCGCTGATCAGCGGTGACGACAAACATAGAGACAGGCTACAGCCTGCAATATCGGCTTTCAAGGATAGAGCCTGTCAATGTGCCCTCAATGCGAGGGACCAGGATCGGTCGGCACGCGGGGCGGGGGCCGCCGGAGCGGGCCGCTGAGCGTGAGCGCGTTGCTCAGCACCACCAGCAGAATGCCGGCCCAGGCGATCAGCGGCAGGTGCTGGGCCAGGAAGCCGGCCCCGATCAGCGCCGCGAAGAGCGGGTGCAGGGACATGCCGAGACCGAACACCACTGGAGAGATGTGGCGCAGCACGATGAGATCCAGGGAGTACGGCACCGCCGAAGCCAGGACTCCGGCGACGGCGGCGAAGAGGAACGCCTCCAGCGGCGGCTGCAGCTGCCAGACGATCACCGCAGCGATGGGCAGCAGTCCCAGCGCCGAGATGGCGGTGCCCACCGCAACGCCCTGCACCCCCTCCAGGCGCTGGCCCACCACTCGGTGGGTCAGGATGTACCCGGCCCAGCAACCCGCCGCGAGCACCGCGAAGCCCAGGCCCAGCAGATCGCTCGTGGGGCCCGGGCGGGTCAGCAGCACCACTCCGGTCAGGGCCATGAGGGCACACAGCCCGTCGCGGGGGCGCCGGGAGGAGAGGACGGCGACGGCGAGCGGTCCGAGGAACTCGATGGTCACCGCGGTGCCCAGTCCCAGCCGGTCCAGGGCGGCGTAGAGCGCGGTGTTCATGCCGGCGAAGAACACGGCCAGCAGCAGCACCGGCGACCACTGGCTGCCGGTGAAGCGCCAGAACCGCGGCCGGGCGATCGCCAGCAGGACGGTGGCGGCCACCAGCTGGCGAGCCGCGACCACCCCGACCGGGGTGAGGCCGCTGAAGGCCAGCGAGCCGACGGCGGCGCCGGACTGGGTGCTGAGCGCGCTGGCGCAGATCACCGCCAGGCCGCGGCCCGGGCGACCGCTGAGTCGACTGACCCGTGCGGGTCCGGGGGCGCTCACATGCGCAGCTGGACGGTGCCAGCCGCCCGATCGTGGGCGCCGCGACCGTCGGTCCCGATGAGGATGGCCGGAAGAATCAGCATCAGCAGCAGTGTGCGGACCGTGGAGAAGATCGGGCCCGGGAGGTTCTGGCCGCGGACCACTTGGATCCGCATCAGCCGCTTGCCGATGGTCACCCCGAGCAGTCCGATCAGGATGATGTGGCTGGCCGCGAAGATGCCCAGGGTCACCAGCTCATCGCCGCCGAAGAAGGCCATCGAGATCACAGTCGCGATCCCCCAGTCGATGAAAAGGGCGAGGAGGCGTCGACTCCAGGGCGCCATGCTGCCGGGACCTGACTCCGGCAGACCCAGCTGGTCCCCGGCCCATCGAGGTCCTTCCGCCCCCGCCGCGGAGCCGTTGGGGGGTGCGCCGTCGTTCTTCGCCACAGATCTCCTTCTGTCTCGGATATGAGAGAGTGATGTCTGACATGTGGCCGTACGAGCACGGCCCTGGTCAGTCTATTCCTCCGACCGGGGACGCCTTGTCACGGGCCCATGAGCAACTTAAGTTACATGACGGAAACATTTGCGTGATGGCCGGGAAACGCCCGGCCCATAGCGTGGGATTGAGCGTTCATCCCAGTGACGCACGCAAGCCCAGCCACCTGACGAGGAGCACGGACGTATGTTCACAAGCCCTGACGAAGTTCTGAAGTTCATCGAGAAAGAGGATGTCGTCTTCGTCGACGTCCGCTTCACCGACCTTCCTGGCCTTCAGCACCACTTCAACCTCCCGGCCAAGACCGTTGACCTTGACTTCTTCGAGAACGGACAGCTCTTCGACGGCTCTTCCATCCGAGGGTTCCAGGGCATCGCCGAGTCCGACATGCAGCTCATCCCCGATGTGACCACCGCGTACCTCGACGAGTACCGCGTGGAGAAGACCCTGGTGATGACGTTCTCGATCGTGAACCCGCGCACCGGCGAGCCCTACGCCCGTGACCCCCGCGGCGTCGCGCAGAAGGCCGAGGAGTACCTCGAGGCCTCAGGCATCGCCGACACCGCGTTCTTCGCCGCCGAGGCCGAGTTCTTCCTTTTCGACGATGTGAAGTGGCAGTCCAGCCCGGATGCCTCCTTCTACTCACTGGACTCCGATGAGGCCTCCTGGCAGTCCTCCGAGGAGATCCCCGGCGGCAACCTCGGTCACAAGATGGCCACCAAGGGCGGGTACTTCCCGGTCAGCCCGCAGGACAAGAGCGCAGACCTGCGCGACGCGATCTGCGTGGCGCTGGACGCCGTCGGCCTGGAGGTCGAGCGCTCCCACCACGAGGTCGGTGGCCCCGGTCAGCAGGAGATCAACTACAAGTTCAACACCCTGACCCACGCTGCCGATGACCTGATGAAGTTCAAGTACATCGTGAAGAACACCGCGGATCAGTTCGGCAAGTCCGCCACCTTCATGCCCAAGCCGATCTTCGGCGAGAACGGCTCCGGCATGCACTGCCACCAGTCGCTGTGGACCGACGGCAGCCCGCTGTTCTTCGACGAGAAGGGCTACGCGAACCTCTCCGACACCGCCCGCTGGTACATCGGCGGTCTGCTCAAGCACGCCTCCGCCGTGCTGGCCTTCACCAACCCCACCGTGAACTCCTACAAGCGCCTGGTCAAGGGCTATGAGGCTCCGGTCAACATGGTCTACTCGCAGGGCAACCGCTCGGCGGCGATCCGCATCCCGATCACCGGAGCGAACCCGAAGGCCAAGCGCCTGGAGTTCCGCGCACCGGACCCGTCCTCCAACCCCTACCTGGCCTTCTCGGCACAGCTGATGGCTGGCCTGGACGGTATCCGCAACCGGATCGAGCCCGCAGACCCGATCGACAAGGACCTCTACGAGCTGCCCGCCGAAGAGGCTGCCAGCATCCAGAAGGCTCCCGGCTCGCTGGAAGAGGCGCTGCTGGCCCTGGAGGCCGACCACGAGTTCCTGCTCGAGGGCGGGGTCTTCACCGAGGACCTGGTCAAGGCCTGGATCGAGTACAAGCGTGAAGAAGAGATCGCTCCGCTGAACCTGCGGCTGAACCCCTATGAGTTCGAGCTGTACTACTCGGTCTGATCTGACACCGAGCTTCAACAGCTGCGGCCCCGCACCGATCCATCGGTGCGGGGCCGCAGCTGTATCTGTGTCGGCTGTGTCAGCTGTGCCGGTGTCCGGGACAGCAGGGTTCAGACCAGCACGGTCCAGGACTGGAGAACATCAGCCCAGAGGCGCGGTGAGCTCCAGGTTGATGCCGTCGGGGTCCTGGAAGGAGAGGATCGCGAGCCCAGAATCATCAAGATCGTTGATCTCTCCGTGTTCGATGCCCGCGCCGGCCAGAGCCTGCGCCGCGTCTTGCAGCGCATCTCGAGAATCGACCGCGAAGCTCAGGTGATCGAGTCCGGTGGTCTCGGCGTCGAAGGAGGTCTCCCCCACCGGACGCAGACCGACCAGCGTCCCCTGCGGCGTCTGGTAGATCACTCCGCCGTAGAACTGCTCCTGGGAGCTCCGGACCGCTGGGTCATCGGCGTGTGCCGAGGTGTCCACCACGGCGGGCCAGCCGAAGACCTGGTCGTAGAACGCCTTGGATCGCGCGATGTCGGTGACGGTGAGCCGGACGTGTGCCAGCCCGTTGCTGTTGATGAGAGCCATGGCCTCACGGTAGCCCGTGAGCCGCTGACCTGACCAGACGATGCTCGTTAGACTGGCTATATGACACGGCCAGGACCGCTGGATGTGGTCGACGTCTTCGTCTACACCGTGGTGCTGGGGCTCTTCGTCCAGTTCTTCCCGGAGGTCATCTCGGAGTCGTTTTCGATGACGCTGCTCACGGCAGTGTTGTTGAAGCTGGTGCTCGAGCTGGTGACCTCGGCGAAGAAGTCCCTGGTGGCACGGCTCCGGGCGCGGCGCGGCGTGCGACGCGCCCTCAACGGACTGGTCCTGATCCTGGTGCTGCCGGGCAGCAAGTTCGTGGTCCTGGAGCTCACCGCTCTGATCTTCCGCGGCGAGGTGCAGTTGGGCGGGTTCTTCCTGGTCACCGCGTTGATCATCGTGCTGATGCTGGCCCGCGGAGGCACCCGGAGACTCTTCGATCCCCCACCCGCTCCGGCTTCACCGGAGTGACGCCCCGAGACCCCGCGGGGGTGCCGGTGCTCACGTCGCGGAATGAGAACACTCCCCCAGGCTGTTGCATCCAATATGCCCAACACCGCTTCGCGCCCGCTGTCCCTTCTTGACCTCGCGTTCGTCCGCCCGCCCGAGACCGTCGCCGACGGCATCGCTCGCAGCGTCAGGCTCGCCAAGACCGCGGACAAGCTGGGCTACACGCGCATCTGGTTCGCCGAGCACCACAACATGCCCAATATCGCCTCCAGCGCCACGGCCCTGCTGATCCAGCATGTGGCGGCAGCGACCGAGAACGTGCGGGTCGGTTCGGGGGGCATCATGCTTCCCAACCATGCCCCGCTGATGATCGCGGAGCAGTTCGGCACCCTGGCGACGCTCTACCCCGACCGGATCGATCTGGGTCTGGGCCGTGCGCCGGGCACCGACGGCCCGACCATGCGCGCGCTGCGCCGTGACGGCACCGAGGCCGACCGCTTCCAGGCCGATGTGATGGAGCTCAGCGGATACCTCACCGGTCACAGCCGGATCCCCGGGGTCAACGCGTATCCCGGCTCGGGCACCGATGTGCCGCTCTACATCCTGGGGTCCTCGCTCTTCGGCGCCCAGCTCGCCGCGCAGCTGGGCCTGCCCTATGCGTTCGCCTCACACTTCGCCCCGCAGATGCTGAACCAGGCGGCCCACATCTACCGCGAGCATTTCGACGCCACCCATTCGCTGATGGGCCCGGACGCTCAGCCGCACTTCATCGCGGCGGCCAACGTGATCGCCCACGACGACGCCGAGATCGCCCGGGAGCAGAAGACCCTGGCCGAGAACGCATGGATCAAGAACCACCTGGGCCGCAACCGTGCGATCACCGACGAGGATGTGGTGATGCTGCGCGACCATCCCGCCGGCCAGCAGGTGCTGAGCATGCTCTCCCGGGCCGCCGTCGGGACGCAGGCGGAGGTCGTCTCCTGGCTGGATGCCTTCGCCGAGGAGGTCCAGGCCGATGAGCTGATGCTGGTGAACCTGGCCCCCGAGGAGGCGGTCCAGCACCGGACCCTGGAGCTGCTCGCACCCAGCGTGAGCGTCTCCCCGCAGACCCGCTCGCAGGTCGCCTGACCCCTGAACCCAGGTCGCTGCGCGCGCCTCAGCACGCGCGGTACGACCTCGTCACCACCGTAAGACCGTCTATCTCAAGGAGTTCCCCATGAAGGTCCTGATCGTCCTCACCTCACACGATGAGCTCGGCGACACCGGTAAGAAGACCGGGTTCTGGCTCGAAGAGCTCGCCGCCCCGTACTACCGGTTCAAGGACGCCGGTTACGAGATCACCCTGGCCTCCCCGCAGGGCGGTCAGCCGCCGCTGGATCCCGCGAGCAACACGCCGGACTTCCAGACCGATGACACACGCCGCTTTGAGGACGACGCCGAGGCCACTGCCGCCCTGGCCGAGACCGTGCGCCTGGACACCGTCTTCGAGCCCGACTACGACACGGTGTTCTACCCGGGCGGCCATGGCCCGCTCTGGGACCTCGCCGAGGACCCCGCCTCGATCCGTCTGATCGAGACCACGCTGCGCGCCGGCAAGCCGGTGGCGCTGGTCTGTCACGCCCCTGGAGTGCTGCGCCACACCAAGAACGAGGATGGCACCCCGCTGGTGGCGGCCAAGCTGGTCACCGGATTCACCAACACCGAAGAGGCCGGGGTCGACCTGGTCGACGTCGTGCCGTTCCTGGTGGAGGACGAGCTCACCAAACTCGGCGGCAGGTACTCCAAGGGCGAGGACTGGAGCTCCTATGTGGTCGAGGATGGCCTGCTGATCACCGGTCAGAACCCGCAGTCCTCCGCGGAGACCGCAGAGGCGCTGATCGCCAAGCTCGCAGCCTGAATCGGACATCGGCCCGGCCGGCTGGGGCAGTCTCAGACTTCCCCAGCCGGGCTGGGCAGGCTTATTCGATGAGGCAGCCTCCTGCGAGCCTCATCAGTGAGCGGGCCCTGGAGCGGCGAGGGCTGACCAGGAACGCACCTCACCCACTGTCTGCCTCATCCTGAAAGAACTTCATCGCCATCCAACCGTGGGTCACCGCGCCACCTGCCCGAATCGCTGCGGAGACCATGACGGCTTCGGAGATCTCCTCCTCGGAAGCCCCAGCCTGGAATGCACCCCTGGAGTGGATCTCCACGCAGTGCGGGCACTGGGTAGTGGTCGCTACTGCGATCGCAATGAGTTCGCGGGTCTTCTTGGACAATACATGGTCGTTCTCGGAGAATACGGCGCCGTCGAACGCCGCGAAAGCCTCGAATCCTTTCGGATATCTTTCCTTGATATTCTGCATGTACTTCGCGTCAGATGACTCATAATGCATCATATATTTTCTCCCACGCTCGTATTTCTTTCGTATTGTTCACGGACGGCACTTTCGACCGTCCACGGGTGCGGCTTCGGTCAGCGCTGCGGGGTGGCGCTGTAGTCCACCACCACACGCCCCTCAATCTTGGCGTGCTGCATCTCGTCGAGAACCGCGTTGATGTCCTCGAGTGGACGGCGGCTGTACGTGGGATGGATCTTTCCCTGGGCGTAGAACTCCAAGGCTTCCACCATGTCCTGGCGGGTACCCACGATCGATCCGCGGATGGTCAGCCCTTTCAGCACGATGTCGAAGATCGGAGCGGGAAACTCTCCCGGGGGCAGACCGTTGAACACGATGGTTCCGCCGCGTCGTGTCATGGCGATGGCCTGGCCGAATGCCTTGGGGTGCACGGCGGTGACCAGAACGCCGTGGGTCCCGCCGGTCTTCTCCTGGATCTCGATGGCCGGATCCGCCACCATGGCGTTGACCACGATCTCGGCCCCGTGCTGCTTGGCCAGGGCCAGCTTGTCGTCAGCGACGTCCACCGCAACGACTCGCATGCCCATGGCCACCGCGTACTGAACAGCGATGTGGCCCAGACCACCGATGCCCGAGATCACCACCCACTGGCCGGGGCGGACCTCTGTCTGCTTCAACCCTTTGTAGACGGTCACGCCGGCGCAGAGCACCGGTCCGACCTCGTAGGGGTCGGAACCCTCGGGGATGAGGGGGGCGTACTTGGCGTCGACGATCATGTACTCGCCGAATGATCCGTCGACGCTGTATCCGCCGTTGCTCTGAGACTCGCACAGCGTCTCCCACCCGGTGCGGCAGTATTCGCAGGCTCCGCAGGCGCTCCACAGCCAGGCATTGCCCACCAGCTGCCCCACCGAGAGCTCGGTGACTCCCTCACCCAGCTTCTCCACGGCGCCCACACCTTCGTGGCCGGGGATGAACGGCGGACTGGGCTTGACCGGCCAGTCGCCCTCGGCGGCATGCAGGTCGGTGTGGCAGACACCCGAGGAGATCAGCTTGACCAGGGCCTGTCCCGGCCCTGGCTCGGGAATGGCGACCTCTTTGATGGCGAGGTCCTGGCCGAAGACCTCGACGACCGCTGCCCTCATCGTGGTGTGGCGGCCTGGTCGAATGTCCGAGTGTGTATGGGCGGAGGAAACGGTGGCATTGCTCATGATGGCTCCTAGATCGTGGCGGCACTTCTCTTGGGGTCCGGGTCCAGACGGAGGCTGCTTGATAGCGCCTGCCCCTGGCCATCGCTTCGGCACCAGTCGGGGTTGCGGTTGGACCACGCCGACTCCCCAGAGCGGGCTATTCTTCACGCGGCCTCTGAGAGTGACTCTAGTCACACTTGAGTTGCACCCACGTTGCATCTCTCACGAACGCCCGCATCGGCCCGACTGCAGGGGAGATCATCCTGCTGGCGCAGATGGAGTTCCTGGACCTCGAACGAAGAATACGATTCGTCATCTGCGAGGCGCAGCACTTCCCCTCGATCAGCGCATCCCCCTTTGAGCATCCACCGAGCCCACCAGCCCATCGTCTCGCCGAGATACGGAACGGATCCGGCCCTGGGGTTCACCCGGCAGCGGGAATGAGTCGGGTGCACCAGTCGCAGCTCCATCTGACCTCCGTCTGATCACCCCATCCCGAAGCCGGAGTGACCAGAGTCGCGCCGCCGCTGGCGTTGCCCCGTGAACATCCGTTGCCCGCCGGCCTCGAGTCCGGCCGGCTCACCACAAACTTCGATGCTGAGCCGGCTGGTCTCGAGATGTCAGAACGCCAGGCGTCCGCCGATTCCGCCGTCGGGGACGATGGCCTGAATGCGGGCGAGATCTTCGGTGGTCAGAGTCAGGTCTGCGGCGGCAGTGTTCTCGGCCACGCGGGTGGTGCTTCGGGAACCGGGGATGGGGACGATGGAGCCCCGCTGCGCCAGCAGCCATGCCAGTGAAAGTTGCGAGATGGTGGCGTCCTTGCTTTCCGCCATCGCCGTGAGCTCGGCGACGACAGCCTGGTTCGCCTCGAAGTTGCCCGGAGCCCACCACGGGGTCTGCTGGCGGGCGTCATCCTCGGCGTACTCTGAGCGCGGCTTCGCCACGCCGGTGAGGAATCCGCGAGCTAGCGGGGAGTAGGCCACGAGACCGATCCCGAGCTCTTCCAGGACCGGCAGGACCTCTTCAGATTCGCGGGCGAAGAGCGAGTACTCGGTCTGAAGCACGCTGATGGGGTGCACCGCGTGGGCCCGGCGAATATTCTCCGGGGTGGTATTCGAGAGGCCGAGGTAGGAGACCTTGCCGGAGTCGACGTATTCCTTCATAACGCCGATCACGTCCTCGATCGGAACGTCGGTGTCGTCAATGTGCTGGTAGAGCACATCGATGTGGTCGGTGCCGAGGTTGCGCAGGCTGGCATCGACAACGCCTCGGATGTGGCCGGGCCGGGAATCGGTGCCGAACGACGAGGTGAAGCCGAACTTGGTCGCAATCGTGACCTCGTCGCGAACCGGCGCGAGGGCTTCGCCCAGGAGCTTCTCGCCCTCGCCCCAGCCGTAGAGCTCGGCGGTATCGAAGTGGCTGACGCCAAGCTCGTGCGCCCGACGGATTGCGGTGATCGATTCGGTGTCGTCGCTCGGGCCGTAGGCCATCTTGGTTCCCATAGAGCCGTAGCCGATCGCCGATGCGGTGAAGCCCTGCTGGCCGAGGGTGCGAATCTGCATGGTGGATCCTCTCGTAGATTGGTGGTGTCAGCATACGCCTAAAATGTCTTAGTCAGACACTTTTGGCTCACCGCATACAATTATGGGGTGACTGACCCATCCCTGACTCCTGAGCGGTCGCTGCGACAGCTGAAGCGCGACGTCGTGCGCGCTCGCATCGCAGACGCCGCGATCGACTTGTTCGCCGAGCATGGGTTCGAGCGGGTCACCGTCGACCAGATCGCAGCAACTGTGGGAATCTCCTCTCGCAGCTTCAACCGGTACTTCCCGACCAAAGAGGACGCGGTCATGGGCGACGCGCCGCTCTGGGGCGAATTCATCCGGGAAGCCTTCGTGAAGCGGCCGACCGATGAGCCCGTATGGAATTCGCTGCATGCCGCGTACGATCTGATGATTGCGGCATTTGAATCAGACCAGGCCCGACAGAAGCTGACGATGCGCGTCCTGATCACTGCTCCCACGCTGCGGGCTCGTCACCTCGAGAAGCACCTTGCCTGGGCGCGAATGCTCGCCCCTCTCGCCGCCGAGCGACTGACCGGCGAGGACACTGAGGTTCGAGCGGAGGCGATCGTTCAAGCCAGCCTCGCGTGCTTCGACGTCGCCCTCGTCGCCTGGGCCCAGCCGGACGAGACCCGCTCACCCCGCGCCCTGCTGCGAGTCACCTTCGACGCCGCCATCTTCACGCTCTGACGTCGAGGCCTGGACGTCAGGTCACTGATGAACCGCGCCGACGCTGCGAGGGCGGAGTCGCTCCCGCAGCGCCAGCGCCACATCGTGCTGTCCAGTGGACCAAAGCGGCCTCCCCTCGATCTGGGGGTCTCTCACCCCCTGCCGGACACTCCATGAACTCGCACTGGTGATGCCCTCCTCTCTCCAGATCTGGTGGTGCGGTGCTCCGTCACCGCAGACGTCCGCGGTGACCCAGGATCACCGAACTTGACTCCTCGACTCAGAGAGAAATGACACGCCCGCGAGTTCCTCCGACTTCGACCAGATGCGCCTGGCCTGATTCAGGTCCTCCAAGGGGGTGTAGAGCCGCTGCAGACCCGGGGCACCTTCGAGATGCTGGAATCCTGACGGCCCCCAGAACTGCCCGCCCTGAGCCCCCTTCGAGGTGGCCGCTGCCAACGCAGGCAGTCCGGCGCTTTCCACGGTGCCGGTCAGTCCGAGCCGGGAGAGGACCCGGATGAGCCGCCGACCGGGAGTGGGCTGCGCCCGCCCAAGCTCGGGCCGCGCCGCGAGCAAGGACGTCGGGGCGATCCCCGGGTGCGAGATGTTGCTGCTGAGACCCCAGCCATGCGCTCGACTGCGCCGATCCAGCTCCAGCCCGAACAGTCCGAACGCGATCTTCGATTGCTGGTACGCCTCCATTCCCCGATACGCACGCTCCCAATGGAGATCATCCCAGTTGATGGACCCGCGGGAGGCCGCGACGCTCAGCTGGGAGGTCACCCGGGCGCCCCCGGCACGCAGAAGCGGGAAGAGATGCGCGGTCAGCGCGAAGTGTCCGAGGTGATTGGTGCCGAACTGCAGCTCGAACCCATCCGAGGTCGCCCTCCGGTCAGGCGGAGTCATGACGCCGGCGTTGTTGATCAAGATATGGATCGGCTTCCCAGCGTCCTGCATGGTGCTCCCAAATTCTGCGATCGAGTCGAGAGACGAGAGATCCATCTCGCCGAGCTCGACCCGGGCTCCGGGGCTTCGCTGCAGGATCGACGAGACAGCGGCCTCGCCCTTTCTGCGATTGCGGACCGGCAGGATGAGATCTGCCCCCGCGTCGGCAAGACGCGCGGCTATCTCAAGACCCATTCCGTCGCTGCCTCCGGTAAGAACCGCTCTGCGGCCCGAGAGATCCGGGACTGAAATGTTGAATCTCTGTTTCATGATTCGCTCCTCCTGTGGGGTGGTGCCACTTACTGTGCCGAGAATTCAGCAGACGAGGCAGTGTCGGCTCATCCCGGGACTGGCAGTCCCTGGTTCGCCGGCGAGGGGGACCATCAGTCCCTGGTGGCGGAACCCGCGTGCCGGTAAGACTTGAGGGACACCAGATGAAGGAGACACCGATGACCACGGATCGCGCCGGCTTGGCGCAGTTTCTCCGAAGGCGCCGCGAGCTGCTGCAGCCCGAGGACGTCGGACTCCCCCGCGGGGAACGACGACGCACCGGCGGGCTGCGGCGAGAGGAGGTGGCAGTGCTCTGCCACATGTCCACCGACTACTACACCCGGCTGGAGCAGCAGCGCGGCACGCAGCCGTCCGAGCAGATGCTGGCCTCCATCGCCCAGGGGCTTCACCTTTCCCTCGATGAACGGGATCACCTGTTCGTACTCAATGGGCGCAACGCACCGAGTCGGGGGCCTGAGAGCGCGCACATCAGTCCCGGTCTGCTGCGGATCCTCGACCGCCTCCACGACACGCCGGCCGAGATCGTCACCGAGCTCGGACAGACTCTGAAACAGACGCCGCTCGGTGTCGCCCTGAGCGGGAACCTGACCTCATTCACCGGTCCCGAGCGCAGCATCGGCTATCGCTGGTTCGCCCGTCCGGGCGCGCGGGACTTCTACCGTCCGGAGGATCATCCGTTTCTCACGAGGATGTGGGTGTCTCACCTGCGTCAGGTCACGACCTTGCGCGGCCCCGGGTCAGAAGCCGCACACCTGGTCGAGCTGCTCAAGGACGATGCGGAGTTCCAGGAGGCATGGAACAACCACGAAGTCGGAATCCGACCCGGCGAGGTGAAGCACTTCATCCACCCCCAGGTGGGAGCACTGGAACTGAACTGCCAGACGCTCGTGGATCGCCACCAGCTCCATCTGCTGCTGGTCTACACAGCATCGCCAGGCTCCGAGAGCTACGAAAAGCTGCAGCTGCTCTCCGTCATCGGTTCGGTGCGTCCATAACTCTCGCCGGCGCAGCACGGGAAGGTGACGCGTGGACAAGCATTCCGACGACGCTGCCCGCCAGCACACCAATCCGATCCACGCCCGGATGGCCGCGCTCGTCGACGAACCCTTTTCGACGACACAGCAGCCCTGACGACAGAACGGCACCCATGCGCCACACGACAGGCGCATCCGCGCTCTTCAGCAGCACAACCATGATGTCCATCGCCGCCCTTGAATTCTCCGTAAGCCCTGGCCAGGACGGTGGATCAGCGGCCAGACCCTCTACGCCAACGGCGGCCTGGTCTGAGCAACCTCACAGAGACGTCCAAGCCACTAAACGCGGGTCTCCACCACGAGATCATGATCCGCCGCAGTGCCCAGAGGCGCTGGGGGGCCTGAGTCCCTGAGACGCCGTCCACCTCGATTCCTAGACCTCGTCGTAGAACAATCGCTCGTAGACCTGCCGGCAGCGCCGCGTGGTGCGCAGGTAGTGGTCCTCGAAGTCGGCGCTGCCTCCGGGCGGGAACCCGCACCAACGGGCCACTGCGTCGAGATCTCGGCGCGCCGAGGGCAGCACATCGGCGGTCTTGCCGCTCCACACGGTGGTCGCGGAGCGGACCCGGGTGCACAGCTTCCAGGCCTCGGTGAGCTGTTCGGCGTCGATCGGGCTGATCAGCTGCTCGTCGACCATCGCGTCGAGCGCGATGAGCGTGGAGCTGGTGCGCAGCCGCGCCATCGCGTGGGCGTGCTGGAGCTGGAGGAGCTGGACCAGCCATTCCACGTCGCTGAGACCCCCGCGGCCCAGCTTCACGTGCCGGGACGGGTCCGCTCCGCGCGGCAGCCGCTCGGACTCCACCCGGGCCTTGATCCGACGGATCTCCCGGATCTGTGAGGCGCTCGGCGGCGCGCCGTAGCGGACCGAATCGGCGAGCTCCATGAACCCGTCGAGCAGCTCATCGTTTCCGCCGATCGGCCGAGCGCGCAGCAGCGCCTGACGCTCCCAGACATCCATCCAGCGACGGTAGTACTCGCGGTAGGACTCCAGGGAGCGCGAGAGCGGACCCTGCTTGCCCTCGGGCCGCAGATCGGCGTCGAGCTTGAGCGGAAACTCCCCGCGGATGGCGGGCTTGAGAGGCTTGGAGAGCTGGGTGCTGACCCGCATGGCCAGCTTCTGCGCCTGCGCGTCGGCGAGCTCCGGATCACCGCCCTCGGCGAGGTTGTGGACGAACATGGCATCCATATCGGAGCCGTAGCCGATCTCCCGTCCGCCCTGCCGGCCCATGGCGATCACCGCCAGGTCGGCGTGGCGGCCCTCGGTCTGCCAGACCTCGGACTCGGCCACGCGCATCGCCCCGAGCGTCGCGGCGCGGTCCACGTCCGAGAGTGCGGTCCCGACCTCGGAGATCTCCAGCAGCCCCACGGCGTCGCCGATCGCGACCCGCAGCGTCTCACGCTGGCGCACCAGGCGGGTCAGCCGCATGGCGGTCTCAAGGTCACCCTTGTGCCGGGTGATCTTGTTGCTGATCTCCTTCCAGAGCGCCTCATAGCTGAGCGGGGCCAGCGCCGCGTTGTCCCCGAGCCACTTGGTGGACTCCGGGGAGTGTTCCAGCATGTCGGAGATGAATCGCGACCCTGAGAGCACCAGACAGAGGCGCTCCGCGGCCACGGAGGAGTCGCGCAGCATAGTCAGGTACCAGGGGCTCTGGCCCAGTGACTCGCTGAGCCGGCGGAAGGCGAGCAGCCCACCGTCGGGGTCCACGCCTTCGCCGAACCAGCCCAGCATCATCGGCAGGATCCGGCGCTGCAGCTTCGCGCGCCGGGACAGTCCGGAGGTCAGTGCGGAGATGTGCCGCATCGCCCCGGCCGGGTCGTGATAGCCCAGCGCGGCGAGCCGGTCCTGGGCGGCCTTGGCGGTGAGCCGGACCTCCTCGTCGGAGAGCACCGCGGTGGTGGAGAGCAGCGGGCGGTAGAAGATCCGTTCGTGGAAGCTGGCGACCTCCTTGGCGATCTCGCGCCACTGGGTCAGCACCTCCTCCCCGGCAGGACGACGACGCCGGTTCGGCGGGTGCACCGCCTGGGCCAGTGCGCGGATCTCATCGGGCTTCACCGGCATCAGGTGGGTCCGGCGCATGTTGCTCATCTGGATCCGGTGCTCATAGAGGCGCAACATCCGGTAGCACCGTGACATCGCGTCCCGGTCGGCACGGGCCACGTACTCCCCGGCCTCGAGCAGCTCGATCGCGGTCAGCGAATCGCGCACCCGCAGCGTCTCATCGACCCGTCCGTGGACCAGTTGCAGCAGCTGGACGGTGAACTCGATGTCGCGCAGGCCGCCGCGGCCGAGCTTGATCTCCCGGTCCACCTCATCGGCGGGGATGTTGTCGAAGACTCGGCGGCGCATCCGCTGGACGTTCTCCACGAAGTTCTCCTGCGCCGAGGAGGTCCACACCTGGGGCCAGATGGCCTCGATATAGTCATTCCCGAGGCTGCGGCTGCCGGCGATGGGCCGGGCCTTGAGCAGCGCCTGGAACTCCCAGCCGTGGGCCCAGCGCTTGTAGTACTCCAGGTGAGATTCCAGGGTGCGGGAGAGATCGCCCTCGCGGCCCTCGGGGCGCAGGTTCGCGTCGATCTCCCAGAGACCGGGCTCGGGGCCTGGGCCGTTGATGACCTTGGAGATCCCGGAGGCCATGGCCACCGCGGTGTTGCGTGCGGCGGCGGTGTCGATCTCTGCGGAGGCGCGGTGCACGAAGATCACGTCCACATCCGAGATGTAGTTCAACTCGCGGGCGCCGCATTTGCCCATCCCGATCACCGCCAGCTCCACGACCGCCGCTGTGCGCCCGTTGCGGTCGGTGAGCTCGGCCCGGCTGACCGCCAGCGCCGCGTCGATCGCCGCCCCGGCCAGGTCCGAGAGTTGCCGCGAGACCAGCGGCTGATAGGCCGCAGGGTCGGCGGCGCTGAGATCGCGCAGCGCCAGGGAGGTCAGCTCCCGCCGGTAGGCTCGGCGCAGCGCGACCCCGGCCGACTTGGCTGTGAACTCGGAGTCCAGCGCCGCGGTGGGCGGCTCCGCGTCGGCGTCGGCGTGGACGGACTCCATCAGCCGGGCGCGCAGCACCTCGGGTTCGGTGACCCCCGGGACGGCGCTGGCCGCGGCGTCGTCGGGGGCATGATTGTGTTGGTGCTCGTCCCGGTCCGCCTCCAGGCTGTCGGCGATCTCGAAGAGCAGGTCGCGGTTCTCCGGGCGGCGGACCAGGAACTCGCCCAGCGCCTGGGAGGCGCCGAGCAGCCGGATCAACGGGACCGCGCGCAGGTAGACCCCGTCGGTGACCACCTTGAAGAGGTCACAGACCTCCCCGGCACGTTCCACCAGCCGGATCAGCAGCAGCAGCGCCTGATCCGGGTTCGGTGCATAGTGCAGGGTCTTCAGCAGCACCTGCGGGTCCAGTCCGGCGAGATGCTCGTCCTCGAAGAACCCGGTGGCGCGCTCCAGCTCTTGGAAGCCGGCAGCGATGAGCTCCCGGCGGGTTAGCGCAGAGTCAGCCACGATCAGATCAGGCCGAGGTACCGTCTGATCTCGAAGGGCGAGACGTTGACCCGGTACTCGTCCCACTCCTGCTGCTTATTGCGCAGGAAGTTCTCCAGCACCTGCTCGCCGAGGATCTCGGCCATCAGCTCAGAGTCTTCCATCTGGCGCAGCGCCTCATGCAGGGTGCCCGGCAGCGGCTTGATGCCCAGCGCCTTGCGCTCGGAGGTGGTCAGGGACCACACGTCCTCGCCCACGGGCTCCATCAGCTCGTAGCCCTCCCGGATGCCCTTGAGCCCGGCGCCCAGCACGGCGGCGTAGCCCAGGTAGGGGTTCGCGCCGGAGTCGATCCCGCGGAACTCCACGCGTGCGGAGCCGCCCTTGGTCGGCTTGTACAGCGGCACCCGGACCAGCGCCGAGCGATTGTTGTGGCCCCAGGAGACGTGGGACGGGGCCTCTCCCCCACCCCAGAGTCGCTTATAGGAGTTCACGAACTGGTTGGTCACCGCGGTGAACTCCGGGGCGTGGCGCAGGATCCCGGCGATGAACTGCCGGGCGGTGGTGGAGAGGTTGTACTCGGTGTTCGGTGCGAAGAAGGCGTTGGTGTCGCCCTCGAAGAGCCCGAAGTGGGTGTGCATCCCGGAGCCGGGGTGCTCGGTGAACGGCTTGGGCATGAAGCTGGCGTACTTGCCCTGCATGATCGCGACCTCTTTGATCACGGTGCGGAAGGTCATGATGTTGTCCGCGGTGGTCAGCGCATCGGCGTAGCGCAGGTCGATCTCGTTCTGACCCGGGCCTGCCTCGTGGTGGCTGAACTCCACCGAGATGCCCACGGCCTCGAGCATGTTCACCGTGTGCCGGCGGAAGTCCTGGCTGACGCTGCCGGTGACGTGATCGAAGTAGCCGGCCCGGTCCACCGGGACCGGCTCACCGTCGGCGTTGAGGTCCTGGGACTCGAGCACGTAGAACTCGACCTCGGGGTGGGTGTAGCAGGTGAAGCCCATCTCCCCGGCGACGTCGAGCTGGCGGCGCAGCACGTTGCGCGGGTCCCCGGCGGCTGGTTCCTGATCCGGGGTCAGGATGTCGCAGAACATCCGCGAGGTCGGCTCTTCCTCACCGCGCCAGGGCAGGATCTGGAAGGAGGAGGGATCCGGGCGCAGCAGCATGTCGGATTCGAAGACCCGGGAGAGTCCCTCGATCGAGGAGCCGTCGAAGCCGAGCCCCTCGTTGAAGACCCCTTCGACCTCGGCCGGGGCCAGCGCCACAGACTTCAGCGAGCCCACCACGTCGGTGAACCAGAGTCGCACGAAGCGGACGTCACGCTCCTCGATGGTGCGCAGTACGAATTCCTGCTGTCGATCCATACGTTGAAGCCTCCTGAAATGCAGTGGGTGTCGCCGAGACCACTCTACCCAACTACTCCTGGGCAGACGGCGTGCAGTTCCTTCTGAGATGGACGTTGCCTCTCCTGCACGTCACCGCTTCACAAGCAGTCCACCCGAGACTGAAGCGACTCAGCGTGTCAGACCGGCGTGCGGAGACTGCCCTTCGGCCTGGCGATTGTGCGCCGCCACCGCCAGCATCCACGCTGTGGCGGCAAGAGCTGGAGCCAATGCCGAAAAGGCCCCCAGCGCCTCCTGCAGGAGGAGGGCGCTGGCCAGGCTCAACCCGACGCCTATTACCTGGAGGAGGGTCGCCGACGCCGGCCTGCGCAGCGTGGGACGAACCTGTGGGATAGGACGGTCTGGCTCAGCGGTTCGCGTGACCTTCACCGACCACACCAACGCCGCGACGGCGGCAAAGAACAGCAGAGCACCGAAGACAACATCCATGTATCCACCCAACCGGAGAACAGCGACGCGGGTCAATGGCAACGACTCTGCTCTGCGCCGCTGCGCCCCGCCTGCCGGGGCCCGCTGACTGGGGGCCACTCGGGATTGGGTAGCCTGATCACATGTCAGAACCGATCAGCCCGAAACGGGTCCGCACCGTGCACCTTCAGCAGTTCAAGGATGCCGGCCAGAAATTCTCCATGTTGACCGCCTATGACGCGCAGATCGCCTCGATCTTCGACGAGGCCGGGATCGAGCTGCTCCTGGTGGGCGACTCCGCCTCCAGCGTCATGATGGGGCATTCCTCCACGCTGCCGATCACCGTGGACGAGATGCTGGTCTTCACCACGTCGGTGGTCAACGGCGCCCACCGCGCGCTGGTCGTCGCCGATCTGCCCTTCGGCAGCTACGAGGCCTCCCCGGCGCAGGCGGTGGCCACCGGAGTCCGTTTCATGAAGGAGGCCGGGGCTCAGGCGGTGAAGATCGAGGGCGACGCCGCGATGACAGAGCATGTCCGCGCGATGGTCGCCGCCGGGATTCCGGTCATCGCCCATATCGGCTTCACCCCGCAGGCCGAGCACGCCCTGGGCGGCTACCGCGTCCAGGGCCGCGGAGACACCGCGCAGGCACTGATCGATGACGCCCTGGCCCTGGAAGGGGCAGGGGCGTTCTGTGTGCTCATGGAGATGGTGCCCGCCGAGCTGGCCACCCAGGTGGACCGGGCGCTGCGCGTGCCCACCATCGGGATCGGGGCCGGCAGCGGCACCACCGGTCAGGTGCTGGTCTGGCAGGACATGCTGGGCCTGGGCTCCGGGCGGGTGCCGCGCTTCGTGAAGCAGTACGCGAACCTGCGCGAGGTCGTCGGCCAGGCGGCTGCGGCATACCGCGAGGACGTCAGCGCCGGCACCTTCCCGGCGCCGGAGCACAGCTTCGAGGGCTGAGGCTCAGCTTGTGGGCTTGCGGTCGTGTCCGCCGTCGTCGTCCCAATGCTCGCTGGACGCTTCGTCCTCCCAGGCCTCGTTGTTCTCCTCCACCCGTTTGAGCGCCTCGGAGGCGGCCTCGCGGGTGGGATACGGGCCTAGCAGCTGACTCCAGGAGGACTGTGCGCCCTCCTCGACTTCGCCGGTGCGGAGGTTGTACCAGTATTCGGTGCTCATGGGCCCAGAATACGCCTCCGCCCGGACCGGTGGGTCGAGGGCCTCGGCGATCGTCGGTTTCGCCGCCCCCGAGGCATGTCAGACTTCTGCTCATGCACGCGAACCCCTCACCTCTGACCGCGTCGGTCTCCGGCCGACGACGGCGCGGCGTCGCCTCTCTGCGGGGCAGTCGGGTCGCGACCATGGCCGCCTTCGCCACCAACGGCGCCCTGCCGGCTTCGCTGCTGGCCCGTTATGCCGAGGTCAAGGACGCTCTGGGGCTCAGCCCGGCGATCTTCGGACTGGTGGTGGTGGGCTTCGGACTCGGCGGCGCGCTGGCCCTGCACATGCCCGGCGTGCTCAACCGCTGGCTCGGGGTCGCGCGCACCGCGAGCTTCGGCACGCTCTGGATGGGCGGCGGGCTGACCCTCGCCGCGGGCGGGGTGGCGCTGGGGAATCCGTGGGTGGTGGTGGCGGGTCTGCTGGTCACCGGTTTCGGGGATGCCGCCGTAGACGTGGCGCAGAACAGCCAGGGCCTGCGCGTCCAAGCCGCGTACAGACGGTCGCTGCTGAACTCGATGCATGCCGGGTGGAGCATCGGCGCGGCGCTCGGCGGCGCCGTCGGCATCCTGGCCGCTCTCCTCGGCGTGCCGCTGGTGCTCCATATGGCGGTCTGGTCGCTGGTCTGTGTGCTGGCGATGACCCTCGCGGCCAGGGCATTCATGCCTGAACCCGAAGCGGAGCCGCAGGACGCGCAGACCCCGGTGAGGCCCTCAGGGTGGTCCACGATGAAGATCCTGCTGCCGCTGGCGCTGATCGCGCTGGCCGGAATCTCGGTGGAGGATGTGGGCAACAACTGGTCCGCCGTGCTGCTCTCCACCGAGCGCGGCATGGACCCGGCCTCGGCCGGCGTCGGACTCACCGTGCTGCTCACCGCCCAGTTCATCGGCAGGATGCTCGGGGACCGGATGATCGACCGGGTCGGGGAACGGGGCTCGCTGATCCTGAGCCTCTCAGCGGTGATCATCGGGTTGCTCGGTGCCGCCTGGGCCCCTGGAGTCCCGCTGAGCCTGGTGGGGCTCGTACTGGCAGGGCTGGGCTGCGCCGTGACCGTGCCGCTGGCCTTCGCGCGGGCGGACCGGGTGCCGGGGCTGCCGGCGCACAGCGGGGTGACCTGGATCAGCTGGGCGATGCGCGCGGTGATGCTGAGCCTCTCCCCGGCCATCGGGGTGATGACCCAGGGTGCTTCACTGCCGGTGGCGATCAGCGTCATCGTGGGCATCGCGGTGCTTGCGCTGGCACTGCAGCTGCGCCCCCGGCGCCGTGAACCCGCGGACCGATAGGATGAATCCCATGGCTACCCCGCAGTCCACCCCCCTGTCTTCCCGTGCCCCGGTGGGCACGCTCACCAAGGGCACGGTGTCCCCGCCGCGTCCGGTCCCGGCGCATATCGAACGGCCCGACTACGTGGGTCTCGAGGCACCGCCGGAGTACACCGGCGAGGACGTCTACGACGCCGCCACCGTGGAGCGGATCCGCCGGGCCGCCCAGCTCGCCGCCGATGCCATGGTCGCCACCGCCAAGCTGATCCGCCCCGGAATCACCACCGAGGAGCTGGACGCCTACGCGCACCAGTATCTGACCGGGCGCGGGGCCTACCCGTCCTGCCTGTCCTACCGCGGGTTCCCCAAGGCGATCTGCACCTCGGTCAACGAGGTGATCTGCCACGGCATCCCGGACTCCACGGTGCTCGCCGAGGGCGACATCGTGAACCTCGACATCACCGCA
Source organism: Nesterenkonia sp. E16_10 (assembly GCF_017347085.1). Lineage (GTDB taxonomy): Bacteria > Actinomycetota > Actinomycetes > Actinomycetales > Micrococcaceae > Nesterenkonia. Next base: position 104,304 of record NZ_JADPSA010000029.1, on the reverse strand, counting down.
TACCTCGACGGCGTGCACGGGGACCACAACCGCACCTTCTTCGTCGGCGAGGTCGACGAGGAGACCCGGCTGCTGGTGGAGCGCACCGAGGAAGCCATGATGCGCGCCATCCGAGCGGTGAAGCCGGGCCGCCCGATCAACGTGATCGGCCGCGCCATCGAGTCCTACGCGAAACGCTTCGGCTATGGTGTCGTACGCGAGTTCATCGGCCACGGCGTGGGCAAGGCGTTCCACACCGGCCTGGTGATCCCGCACTTCGATGCAGCACCGGACCACGCGCGCCCGATGGAGCCGGGAATGGTGTTCACCATCGAGCCGATGCTCACCCTGGGCACGCGCCACTGGGACATGTGGGAGGACGGCTGGACCGCCGTGACCCGCGACCGGAAGCGCACCGCGCAGTTCGAGCACACTCTGGTCGTCACCGATGACGGCGCCGAGATCCTCACGCTGCCCTCAGGCGCCTGAGTCCGGTCCCCTCCCCCACAGCACGGAGATACTGCATCACTATGAGCTCTTCCCACGAGCAGCCGCTGGCTGCCCAGGCCCTCGGCTCCGCCAGCGAGACCCTCAGCGACCTTCCCAAACGGGCCATCGGCATCGATGTGGGCGGCACCGGCATCAAGGGCGGCCTGGTGAACCTGCACAAGGGCACCCTGACCGGGGACCGCTACCGCATCCCCACTCCAAAGCCGGCGACCCCGGAAGCGGTGGCCGAGGTGATCGGTCAGATCCTCGACGAGCTGCTCAGCCGGGAGAAGGCACCGGCGCTGGAGGAGCTCTCGGTGGGCGTGCTGTTCCCGGCGATCGTGGACAAGAACATCGTGCTCTCCGCGGCGAACATCGATGAGTCCTGGATCAACACCGATGCCGCGAAGCTGCTGCGCCACCTGCCGGGTCAGATCCACACGCTCAACGACGCCGACGGCGCCGGCCTCGCCGAGGCGCGCTACGGCGCGGGCAAGGGGCTTGAGGGCACGGTCATGACGATCACCCTGGGCACCGGCATCGGCTCCGCCCTGGTGCACGACGGCGTGCTGGTCCCCAACAGCGAGATGGGCCACCTGGAGTTCGAGGGTGAGGTGGCGGAGAAGAAGGCCTCCGCGGCGGCTCGTGAACGGGCCGATATGCCCTGGGATGAATACGGGAAGCTGCTGAACCGGTTCCTCAAGCATGTCGAGCGGCTGCAGTCCCCGGAGCTGTTCATCATCGGCGGTGGGATCTCCAAGCGCAGCGAGGACTTCCTCCCGGAGATCAAGGACCTGCGGGCGAAGGTTGAGGTCGCGGCGCTGCAGAACAACGCCGGGATCGTCGGGGCGGCGCTGTACGCGGCCGAGCAGACGAAGCTCAACGCCTCCCGCGGCCGGTCCTGAGCCACAGCTGGGGGTTGTTACACTTCTTGCTGCACCGGATGGCGCCGATTCGGCGGTATCTGGGCACGGGCCTTTAGCTCAGCTGGTAGAGCACCGCGTTTACACCGCGGGTGTCGTCGGTTCGATCCCGGCAGGGCCCACCATTTTTTCGAAGTTCCCGCATCCCCTGGCTCCACGCCCAGAAAAGCGCTGCGGTGCAAGGCGTCAGAGCAGGCGCATAGGCCCTGGAGCGGGCGTCATGCGGACCGTATCCTACAGATATGGAGTCCCCGTCCTGGTGCCCGACCACGCGGTCCGCGCAGCCATGACCGGGCACCACCTGGACCTGTGGTGGATCCCGGTAGGGGCCGGCGGGCACGTCGTGGTCCACACGAGCAGATGGTGGGAGTCGTTGCGCGCGCTCAGGGCGCGCAGACGCCCCCGCCCGTTGTTCCATGCCGCGCTGGAGGTGACCAACGGCCCCGCTGAGTATGTGGTGGAGATGACCCGCGCATGGGGCCAGCCGCTCGGGCCTCGCGGCGTGGTGGCCCAGGGACCTGTGGGCTTCACCTGGTCCGGGGCCTCGCCGTTCCTTCGCTACGAGATCCGATGTTGGAGAGACGGAATCATCCCAGATCGTGAATGGGCCGTCGGTCCCCCGCATCGATTCCCGCTCGCCGCGGAGGATGTTGGTGCTCTCATCGGCCGAATCCCCGAGGCCCCGCAGCTGACCTGGGGGCGCGACGTGTTCGGAATCGGAGACATGTGGAACTCCAACTCACTGATCTCCTGGCTGCTGCAGTCCGCTGGGATCGACGCTGCCGCGCTGGCTCCGCCTGAGCGAGGGGACGCACCCGGGTGGCGCAGCGGAATCGTCGCGGCCCGCTCACCGGAACGCTCCGGCAGCACCGGAGAGCAGGGCACCGCCGGTCGTCCCTGAGCGGATTCCCCGTCGAGGGTGCGGCGGGGATAACCTGTCTCCATGGCTTCCCTCGCGCGCACCACCGGTCGGATCTTTCTCGGATCGGCCCTCACCTTCGCCGGGATCTCACACCTGGCCTGGGCCCGCGAGGAGTTCCGCGCCCAGGTGCCCGAATCGATCCCGCTGGACCCTGACACCACGGTCCTGGCGTCCGGCGTCGCCGAGATCGGGCTGGGCACCGCGCTGCTGTTCTCCCGTGCGCACCGCCCGTTGGTCGGGAAGGCCGCAGGGGTGTTCTTCGCCGCCGTCTTCCCCGGCAACATCGCGCAGTATGTGCACCAGCGTGACGGGTTCGGCCTGGACACCGACCGCAAGCGGCTCGTGCGGCTGTTCTTCCAGCCAGCACTCATCGGGCTGGCCGTGTGGTCCACCCGTCGGACCCCCTAGCAGCGCTGATGCGTTCGGCTACTGCCGTGGAGCGCGCAGCAGCGGATCCACAAGCTGCGCCACCGTGATCCCTCGGGTCGCCGCCTCCTGCCGCAGGGCGGCCACCAGGGCCGGGTCAAGCGCTTCCCCCTCGGTGGGCACGGCCCCGGCCTCGTCTCGGGCTCCTCGCTGATCCTGCGACCGGTGCGGGGCGCCTCGCGCCCGAAGACTCGATAGCAGCGGAGCTACCACCCCGCAGAGAACCGCCAGAATCAGCACGATGCCATAGGCGCGGGGGAAGAGTTCACCCTCCCACCCCTCATCCCAGATCAGCACCATCGTGAGGGCAACGCTGACACCGATCAGCCCCAGGCAGGAGAAGAGCAGGCCGCGGATCAGCTTGTCACGAGCGGTGGCGGATGCCAGGACCAGGCTCGCGAAGCTGAACGCCACGGTGAAGGTGATCCCCGAGAGCAGCACCTGGAATGTGCTCCATTCGTGGTCCGCCTCGGACCAGATCATGAAGACGCTCCAGGCCAAGGTGAGCAGGCAGACTGCCACACCTGCCACGCCCACCATCCGACTGGGCCGACCGAAGACCGCGCCGCAGCACAGCATCGCCAGGCTGAAGGCGCCCACCGTCGAGGTTGTCGCCAGCACCCGCGCGCCGGTCTCGCCGAAGCTCACGCCGATCAGGACGAAGATCCCGGCAGCCGCCGCGAGACAGAACGAGCCGATCATCGTCCACAGGAAGACTCGCCGAATCCGTGGTCCCAGACTCTTCTTCTTCATAGCGCTCGGGGCCTCCTCATAGCAGGACACCGTGCCCTGCTATGACAATAGCGCCGTGTCCACCACCTCCGAGAGGCTCGACACAGACTTCTGGAGGCTGAGTCCTGTTGGCTGCTCAATGACGGGGGCGCATCAAGATCGGCGACCGCTGCTCCGCGCACCAGGCGAACACTGCAGCCGGATACACGATGCCCACCGGATCGTCCCCCTCGAGGACGAGCAGGGGCCTGACGTCATCGGCCCGATAACGTTCGAGCACGCCTTCGATATCGTGCTCCGGCCTGAGGAAGTCGAGATCCTCGGTCAGGAGGCAGGCACAGCGCTTCTTCCTCCAGTCAAAGGGGTGGCGCGCCGCGACCTCGGCCAGATTCGCCTCGGTGATCAATCCCACCGGCCGGTGGGAAAGATCGCTCACCAGCGCTGCGGTCTCTCCTCCGCTGACATCCCCGCCACAGACCAGCGCCGCGGCATCGTGCAGGGACTGGGTCACAAACAGGTTCGAGGTGATCACAGACATGAGCTGGTTGACGGTGGTCATCGGGGCACCCCCTGCTGGACGCGGGCAGTCCGGTGGCGAGGCACTGCGTACCGCGTGACCCCGGTGCTGACGACTCCGGAACAGGCAGAAGTGCCGACGACGAGAAGTGAATTGCGCCCCACGGGATACCCCTTGAATTCAGAATCAAGAGCCCGTTGCTTGAGCTGAGACCGATGCTAACCGAGTCTCCCGCCCCATGGAAGCTCCTGCAGACTCTTCGAATCCTCGGCCAGTCACCACGCGAGCGTGCTGGCTCCCGCAACTTCGGGGCGGATCGATGCACTGCCATCGCCCCGGGTCCGGGTCGCACAGCACCGATGCTCGATGAACACACCTGGTGACAAGTCCTAGCCACCGGTGGACGCCACGAGCTCTTCGGCCAACGCGCGCAGTTTGATGTTGCGGTGATTGGAGGCTGCCTTGAGAACCCTCACCGCCTCATCCTGGCTGCACCGGTTCTGAGCCATGATGATGCCCACCGCCGTGTCGATCGTTGATCGTGTCTTCATGGCGCGCCGGCGGTCTTCGACATCCTCGGCATAGGCGGCGATTCGCACCGCAATGGCCACCACGGTGGAAACGGCTTCGGCGAAGCGCCTCGCGGCATCGATCTCTTCTTCGGTGAAGGCCCCCACTTCGCGGGTGTAGAGGTTCAGTGCCGCCGTGGAGGATCCCTTCATGATGACCGGCACCGCCACGATGCTGCGCAGACCTCGGTCGCGCACCTCGGCCATGTACTCCGGCCACCGATTCTCATACCGGACATCGGCGACCCGTATGAGATTTCCCGTCATCTGAGCCTCCAGGCATGGCCCTTCATCAAACCCGGCCTGCAGTTCATCCATCTGTTGAGCTTCCAACGAGCTGGTGGCCAGCACCATGTTTCGCTTGGCACGGTTCAACAGAATTCCGCACAAGACTTCCCGGTCGGTGGACAGATGCTGAGCGGCCAACTCCGCGATGCTTCTCAGCATGCCTGCTATGTCGCGATTCTGAGTCAGCACATCGGCCAGTGCGGTGGCCAGGTCCTGGGGGTCTTTGGTGGTCTCCATCAGCAAGACTCCTTCACATCGGTCCCGTTCGACAGACGACGGGTTCTCCCCGACGCTACGTCAGAGGCTTACGTTCCCGACAGCACCCGCACGCGACTGCAGCCAGAGCTCGTCATGTCCTTAAAAAATTGAAGACTTTGTAGTCTTTACCCTGGCTCAACCATGAACTACCGTCATGTTCAGCTCAAGCAACGGGCTCTTGATTCTGAATTCAAGGGGCACCCCGTGGAGCGCAATTCACTTCTTCCTGATGGCACTTCCGCCTGTTCCCGGCCTGTCCGCAACCAGGTCGGTGGGTGCGTGAAGTGTGAGAATTCCGGGACCTGCACCGCGGCTCGACCCCGCGCCACGACCTCCACGCGCGCCGTCGGGGAAGCTCCTGCTCTGCACCGAACTGCAGACGCCACCCCTGGTGCCCTCGCTGTCCCCTTACTCCAGTGGGCAGATCCGCATCGTCGCCATTGCCTGGCCCTCGGTGCCGTCCCTGCGCGACTCCTCACCCTGCCCGGTTCACTCCGACACCGATGCAGATGACTCCAACGAAAGGCAGTCATGACTGACCACAACAACACACCGCCCCGCCCGTCCAACCCAGAAGATGCCGCGCACGGGACCCCCTCCACAGCAGCACCCGGATCCGCTCCACCCGCCCCGGCTGCGACTGAGCCGGTTCCTGCAGTGTCCTCAGCCCCACCGGGCCTCGAGTCTGTGACCGGTGAACCAGGCTACTCCGACCCGCATGCCTCCGAGACCGGTTCTGCCTCGAACACCAATGGGGCCAGAGGTGCGGCCCAGGATGTCGCCGGGGACGCCACAGAGGCCGGACGGGCGGTCAAGGACACCGCGGCTCAGGAAGCCGCAGGGGTCAAGGACGACGCGGTGCGCGAGGCCAAGCGCCTCGGTGGTGAGGCGGGCACGGTGCTCGAGTCCCAGGCAGCTGAGCAGCTGGATCGCGCAGCAGGCACGGTCCGCAGCTTCAGCGACGACGTCGCCCGCATCGCTCGTGGGGAGAAGCCTGAGCCCGGGGTTGCGAAGGACCTCGTGGACCAGTTGAACAGCCGCGCCGAGGCCACCGCCAGCTGGCTCGAAGACCACGATCCGAGGGAGGTCCTGCACGAGGTGCAGAGCTTCGCGCGTCGTCGACCGGTGGCGTTCCTGGCCATCGCGGCCGGGGTCGGTTTTGCCGCAGGCCGGTTCACTCGTGGGCTCAAGCAGAATCATGCCGATGACGCTCAGCCGAGCTCCTCGACCTCGAACCACCGGGCCACCAGCGCGTCTGGGCACCCGGCTCGACACAGCACCCCCGAGACTCCTGCCGGGGCCGCAGCCGGCACCGCGCCTACGCCCGGTACCGCAGCTGGCAACGCCTCCGGGCCTGCTCCCGGCACCTCGGCCGGCACCGCCTCTGGCCCGGTCCCCGGCACCATCCCCGCGGGAGGCACGGATCCCTACGCCGGAGGTGCTGGCCGATGAGCAACTTCCATTCCCCGACCGGACACTCCCCCACAGGGTCGGCCTCACCTGGCCCCGCGCCTGTCGACACTGCACGCCAGGCCGAGCGCAAGGCGGAGCAGGAATCCTTGGGGTCGTTGATGTCCCAGGTCAGCAATGACCTCTCCACACTGATCCGGCAGGAGACAGCGCTGGCGAAGGCGGAGCTCTCCGAGACCGCGAAAAGGTCCGGCAAGGGCGCGGGCATGTTCGGCGGCGCCGGCATCGCCGGGCATTTCGTGCTGCTCTTCCTCTCCATCGCCCTCTGGGCCGGGATCGGCTCCACCGATCTGGGATCGGCCTGGTCTGCGGTGATCGTCGCTGCGGTCTGGGCGCTCATCGCCGCGGTGCTGGCGGTGCTCGGCAAGAAGAACCTGGAGCAGGTCAAGGGCGCCCCGCACACGACGGAGACCCTCAAAGAAGTACCTGACGCACTCACCCCCACCAAGGAGACCCGATGACACACCAGACTCCGGAAGAGATCCGCGCCGATATCGAGCGGACCCGCAGCAGCCTCTCCCTTGACGTCGACGCCGTCGCCGACAAGGTCTCACCCTCCAAGGTCGCGCAGCGACAGACCGAGAAGGTCCGCAACACCGTAGGCGGATGGAAGGATCACGTGATGGGCTCTGCCGATGACGCCTCGACCACGGTCTCTGATCAGGCGCACCACGCAGCCGAAGGCCTCCACCAGGCGCCCGGAGCGGCGAAGCAGAAGACTCGCGGAAACCCGTTGGCGGCCGGGCTGATCGCCCTGGGCGCCGGGTGGCTCGCAGCCTCGCTCGTGCCGGCCTCTGAGCCGGAGAAGAGGGCGGCCGCCAAGCTCGAGGACCAGGCCCAGCCCCTGGTCGATGATGCCAAGAGCCAGGCGAAGTCGATGGCTGAGGAGCTCAAGGAACCGGCGCAGGAATCTGCGCAGCGAGTCCGGGACTCAGCGGCTGAGAGTGCGCAGAACGTGAAGTCCGAAGGACAGGACCAGAAAGACACGGTCGCAGACTCAGCGAATTCCTCGGCTCAGGACGTCCGGGGCTGAACCAGCACAGCACCAGGGCGGGCCCCCGGCTCTGAGAGCGGGCCCGCCCTGGTGCTGCCGTTGGGTCGACGCGATGATGCTCTGTGGGATCCTCGCGGGCTCCACAGGACCGCTCGCAAGACACTGAGCGCCGGGTAGTCGATGTCAGCTGATGACCTCGACTACCCGGATCTCACTTCTGGGTCCCGCGTCCTCACCGCCCACCGGCGAGCTTGCGGTGCCGCTGCTGAACCCCTGCCGAGCCGTAGGGGTAGTCCTCCATCTCAGGCTCGCTGGCAGCCGTCAGTCGATCGAGCTGATCGGCGCTCAACTCGAGCGCATCCGCCGACATGTTGTCGCGAAGCTGCTCCAGCGTACGGACCCCCAGGATGACCGAAGTGACGGCAGGCTGGGCGCTCAACCAGGCCAACGACACCTGCGAGGGGGTGGCTTGATGCTCCTCGGCCACCGCGGAGACGGCATCGATGACCCGCCAGGTGCGTTCCTCGGCATTGCGCTTCTCCCAGGCTTCCATGCCACGCTCCGGGTTCTCCCCCAGCCGCGTCGATCCGGTCGGTGCTTCATCGCGGCGGTACTTCCCGCTCAGCCACCCGCCGCCCAGCGGCGACCACGGCAGCAGGCCGATCCCAGCATCAAGCGCCGCCGGGACGATCTCGTGCTCGATCCCGCGGACCAGAAGGTTGTACTGCGGCTGCAGGGTCACCGGCAGCGACCAGCCGTGCCGATCAGCCAGGTGGACGGCCTTGGTGAGCTGCCAACCCGTGAAGTTGGAGAACCCGTAGTACCCGATCTTGCCGGCCGTGACGGCGTCGTCGAGGAAGCGCAGCGTCTCATCCAGCGGGGTGATCGCATCCCAGGCATGCAGCTGGTACAGATCAATATGCTCGACGCCGAGTCGGCGCAGCGAGGCATCGAGCGCGTCGCGCAGATGCCGGCGTGAGGTGCCCAGGTCATTGGGACCCTGTCCCATGGGAAAGCGACCCTTGGTTGCGAGAACGATCTGGCGTGCCTCGGTCGGGTGGGAAGCGAGCCAGCGGCCGATGATCTCCTCACTGGTGCCTGCGGTGTAGACGTCGGCGGTGTCGATGAAATTGCCGCCGGCCGCCACGTAGGCGTCGAGAAGCGCATGCGAGGTGGCCTCATCGGCCTCCGCACCGAAGGTCATCGTGCCCAGCGCCTGGGCAGAGACCACTGCACCGCTGCGTCCCAGTGTTCTGTAAGTCATGGAAGCCTGTGTCATGTCCTGTCCTTCTGAGAGAATGCGTCACGCCCCTGAGATGGGGCGACCGACGACCGTGGTCGGCTCAAACAGCCCGACCTATGGCTCTATGACTTCAACAGTGGTTCCCTATCAAAGACATATTGTCAGCTGACCATAACCTGACCATGAGGTCTTGAGGATTGCAGGCTGAGGAGCTTCTAATGGTGGATAACCGCCGCAATCGGAAGCGAGCAGACTGTGACCGAGAAGATCGATTTCAAGAAGACGATGGCCGGTTACAGGGCCAAGCCCGGCCAGTATCAGATCCTCGAGCTGCCCCAGATGCAGTATCTGATGATCGACGGACACGGTGATCCGAACACCTCGCCCGACTACGCCACCGCGCTGGAATCGCTGTATCCCCTGGCGTACGCGCTGAAGTTCGCCAGCAAGCGAGAGCTGGCCCGTGACTATGTGGTCCCGCCGTTGGAAGGCCTGTGGTGGGCCGATGACATGACGGCGTTCACCAGCTCCCGGGACCCATCGAAGTGGCAGTGGACGCTGATGCTGATGGTCCCCGAGTGGGTCACGCGCGAGATGTTCGATGCGGCAGTCACCGCTGTCCGCACGAAGTCCTCTCCCCCACGTCTCGCGGACGTTCGTCTGGAAACACTCGCGGAGGGCCGTTGCGTGCAGACACTGCACCTCGGTCCGTTCGAGGAGGAATCCAGGTCTATAGAACCGATGCATCGTGATTTCATCCCGGGCCAAGGTCTACAACCAACAGGCAAGCACCACGAGATCTACCTCAGCGATCCGCGCCGGGCCGCCGCCGCCGAGAAGCTGCGCACGATCATCCGGCAGCCCGTGACGCGGTCTCTGACTCGGTGATTAGGTCACACAAATGGTCCTTTTTGATCGGCGTGATCAGGCCTACGGTGGAGACATGAAGCGGCCCGATCGGGCGGCTGGACCGAGGAGGATCCCAGTCATGACTACCCACGTCTCGGAATGCAGCGTGGAAGCCTGCTCGTTCAACGAACACTCCCACTGCAATGCAGCGGCCATCACGGTGGGCGGCCAGGAAGACCACGCCTCCTGCGCGACCTTCATCGACATCGGCGTCCACTGCGGGCTGCCTAAGGTGTTGGCCGGCGTCGGAGCCTGTCAGCGCAACGAATGCGTCCACAACGATCACCTGATGTGCAGCGCATCCGAGGTGCGTGTCGGGCCGGGCCTTGACGACGCAGACTGCCTCACCTACACCCACCGCTGAGGTCTAACCCTGGCGGCGCGCCCGGCCCTCTCCGGGCCGGGTCCGGGGCAGTTCACCCCACGAGGACATTGGCGAACACCTGCCAGGCCAGCAGGCTCTTGGCGATCAGGCTGAGCACGATATAGGTGCGCTCCCCGGTCAGGTAGTTGCTCCAACGGCCGACCTGCTTATACTGCAGCCATTGGTTCACGGCGAAGCTGTTGAAGAACACGAACAGCGACACGATGATGCCGTAGACGAACCCTGGCGGACCCTCCCCGCCCTCGACGCCGACATTGATGATCAGGTAGACCGCCGCGGCCAGCCACGGTCCGATGCCTGCGATGCAGCCGAACCAGAAAGGCGTCCACCAAGCGCGCCTGCCCCGGACCGAACGCCCGGAGGCCCCGTGCATCAGACCGTTGTTGCTCATCTCCATGAGCCAGCCGAAGAGAATCATCGCCACATTGGCCAGCCCCAGGCCGATCAGCGCCGCGATGTCGGAGATGCCCAGCAGCAGGCTGATCAGCAGGATCATCAGCGTGGAAGACAGGCTGTACTCCACCCAGCGGAAACGGTTGCGTCCCTTGGACAGCTCGCCGATGTAACGCCGGAAGCCCCAGGGAGAGGCGATGAGGAAGTGGAAGAAGGCGGAGAGCAGCAGGAACGATGCCGTCGCGTATCCCAGCGGAACGTCAAAGACGAGATTGGCGGCGCCTTGGGACACCGGTGTTCCGGGAGGACCGTTCAGCGCGAAGGTCGAGACCTGCAGGCTGAAATCGTTGCTCAGCGCCACCATGGCGGAGCCCGAGATGAGATGCAGCACGCCCATGACCAGGTTGAAGATCCGGAGCCGTCGCGCCGCCGGTGCCGGCACGTCGACGGAGACAGTGTGCAGCTCTAGCGGATAGGCGCTCATGTAGACCAGTGTCGTCCCATCCAGAGACCTTTGACCAGGGTCCTTTGGCTCTCCGACCTGCGGGGCTAGGCTGAGTCTTGTGAATGCTCCCTCCAGCGAGGCACTGGCTCGGCGGATCGTGCTTCTCCGGCGTGCTGTTCGGGTGCGGGATCGCGGCCTCGATGATCGACCTGTTCATCTTCCACCTGGCGCTGCAGTGGCACCACTTCTACGATCTCTCCACCAGCGAGGTCGCGCTCACCGCGGACGGGTTCTTCCACGCTTTCGGCTGGTTCATCACCGTTTGGGGCCTGTTCCTGCTCGCGGACATCCGGCGCCGCGCCCAGGTTCACTGGGCACGCTGGAGCGGCGCGGTCCTCACCGGAGTCGGGTTCTTCCAGCTTTTCGATGGCGTCGTCTTCCACAAGCTGCTCGGGATCCACCAGATCCGGTACGGGGTGGACCTCTTCGTCTATGACCTCACCTGGATCGGTTCGGCCGTGGTGCTTCTGATCATCGGCCTGCTGATCCTCCGTCGCACCCGGCCAGCGCAGGTGCCGGCGTGAGCCTCGATCCCGCACCGTCCAGACGCAGCTGATGGATCATCACGGGGAACCCCTCGAGGGTCTCGGTCTGGAGCCGGCGGACCCGCTGATCTGGGCGGGGCTCGACGTCGTCGTCGTGCTGCTGCTCCTGGCCGCGGTGTGCATTCACACTGCCGGATTATGGGCCGCGCGTCGCCGGAGCCCGTGGCCCCGGCACCGCAGCCTGCTCTTCCACCTCGGGCTGATCTGCGCCGCCGGCGGGCTGCTCGGGCCCGTGGCCACCGCGGCGCACACCAGCTTCACCGCGCATATGCTCGGTCATCTGCTGCTGGGCATGATCGCGCCGCTGCTGTTGGTCCTCAGCGCACCGGTCACCCTCGCCCTGCGTGCTCTGCCGGTCCATGCCGCCCGAGGCCTGACTCGCGCGCTGCGCAGTCCCGGTGTCCGGGTGCTCACCCACCCGGTAGTCGCTGCGGTGCTGAATGCGGGCGGGCTCTGGCTGCTCTATACCACCGACCTGTTCCGGGTCATGCATGTCTCCCCGGTGGCCTATGCACTGGTCCATCTGCATATCTTCGTGGCCGGCTATGTCTTCACGGCGTCACTGATCGGGGTGGATCCAGACCCGCACCGGGCATCGATGCCGGTGCGCGCGGCGGTGCTGATCCTGTTCATCGCGGCACATTCGATCCTGGCCAAATGGCTCTATGCGCATCCGCCGGCGGGCGTGGAACCCGGGGACGGGAAGACAGGGGCACAGCTGATGTACTACGGCGGGGACGTGGTGGACATCTCGCTGCTGGTGCTGCTCTTCGCCGGCTGGTATTCCGCCACGCGTCCGCGCCACCGGGCGCACGATGCGGTCACCTCTCGGTGAGGCCTGGTGCTCTCAGGCGTCCTTCGAGGCGGCGCCGACCGCGTCCAAGGCCGAGCGCAGTCGCCGTTCCGCATCCTCTGCGACCTCTCGGACCGCTGCTGAGTCGCTGAGCTGGACCATGGTCTGCGGGTCGATCGCGTCGATGGTGGCGTGGTCCTCGGTGGCGCCGCGACGGACCACGACGTTGCAGGGCAGCAGCGCGCCGAGCTGCGGCTCGGCGGCCAGGGCCTTGCTCGCCATGCTGGGGTTGCAGGCGCCGAGGATGACGTAGTCCCCGACGGCTTCGCCGGACTCGGCGCCGAGCTTCTTGGTGAAGGTGGCCTTGACGTCGATCTCGGTGAGGATCCCGAAGCCCTCTTCGGCCAGGGCCGCACGAGTAGCCTCCACCGCCTGGGGATAGGACATCGGGACAGTGATCGTGTGGGTGTAGCTCATGGACTTCTCCTTCGACTCGCGCTGCGCTGACCTGGACGAGTCAGCGTGTTCTTCAGGCTCCAATCACACACCCGGAGACGACTGCGCTCAGTGCGGCACCGTGTGCGGTGGCGCTGGTGAGGATCAGCACAGCCATGATCGCGATCATCGCCAGCGCTCCCAGCATGCCATGTCGAGGGTTCTGCGGGGCGACCAGCTGCCGGACCCGCTCGGGCCCTGCGGCCAGAAGCACGCGCTCTGAGCCCGTCCGGTCGCTGGCCCTGCGCTGTCCGCTGCTCGCCTCACCCAAGATCAACAGGGCCGAGGCGAGCGCTCGGGTACCCGCTCGGCGCCTCGCAGCATTGTCCGCCGAGACCTCCAGATAGTGCGGAACGGCGTCCGCGATGGCGGCGGCCAAGGGGACCCTTCGCAGCGGCCCGGTGATGCTGCCGATGAGGTCCAGGACCAGATGGTGGCGTTCCCGCAGGTGCGCCGCCTCATGGGCAAGCACCGCACGCAGCTCCTGCGGATCCAGCGCCGCCAGCAGCCCCGTGGTGACGACGATACCCCACCGGTCCCGTCCGAGCGCGAACGCCGAGGGGTGGGGATCGTCGACCACGGTGACCAGGTGCCCGTCGATGATCCGCCGGTGACCCACTGGCAGCAGCGAACGGCAGGTCTCTTGAAGTGAGCGCCGCCGCTGCACCACAGCGCGCAGTCCCAGAGCCACCAGGAGCAGCCCTGCCCCGGCGGGGGCCATGAGGAACGCGGCCGAGGGGACCCCGGTCTCCAGGACGAACCCGGCGGAAAAGGGGTTCGAGGCCTCCAGACACCTCTGACACACCTTCGCCACCGACTCCGGAAGCGGACTCGGGCCGGTCAGCGACCAGGCCAGGAACAGTCCCGCGGCCATGACCGAGGCCAGCCAGAGCGCGAGGCTGGATCCCAGGCTCACCACCGCCAGACGCGGGAACCGGATCAGGGCGGGGGCTGCGGCGCGGATCAGCGGACGCCCGAGCACGGCCGCCGCGAGCACGGCGAAGACCATGAGCAGGGAGATGAGCAGCGGATTCATGCTCAGTCCTGGGAGTTCTCGAGGTAGGTGCGCAGCAGGTCCCGCTCGTCCTCAGGCATGGTGTCCACGAAGTGCAGTATGGACGCGGTGCGGTCCCTGCTGACACCGAGTGCTTGTTGCATCAAGCCCGCGGTATGTTCTTCGCGGGTGCGCTGCGGCAGGTAGCGCACCGAACGACCCTCCCGCGTGGGCGTCACCAGAGCCTTGCGCTCCAAGTTGCCCATCACGGTGGCGATGGTGGTGTAGGCCGGGCGGCTGGGCAGCTGGTCCATCACCTCGCGCACGGTGTGCCCGGAGTGATCCCAGAGCAGATCCATGACCTGCTGCTCGAGCGGACCGAGTCGCTCGGCTGGGGTCTGCGGCTGACGTTCTTCGCTCATGCTGTGACCAGCTCCTTGCTGGGTCGAACGGTGCAGGCCACCTGGCCCTTGAGCCGCCAGATCAGCGCGAGGCCGGTGAGCAGCAGCGCGCCGAGGGCGAGGATCGGCTGCAGCGGGGTGAAATAGGTGATCGCTCCGGAGTATCCGAGGGCGATGAGCGCAATCTTGTTGCAGACCGGGCAGCCCACTGCGAACCAGGCCAGCACCATCCCGGTCATCCCGAAGCGGCTGGTGCGCCGCTCCTCGGAGGAGGAGGTCCGATCCTCTGCTTCGCCGGCGGTGGCGTGATCGAGTGCGCCGGAGCTCGTCCGTTCTGAGCTCGAGGGCCGCACGTAGGTCGCCATCAGCATGCCGCTGAACACCGAGGTCAGGATCCAGACCGGGTAGTTCCACCACACCGGCGGGATGTCCCGGGCGAAGTAGGCGTTGGGGATCAACACCGTGGCGACGCCTACCAGCACACCGATGACTCCGGCGGCGATCGTGGCGATGACGATCTGACGGGGCGTCCAGGAGCGGAGCGCCTGGACCGCGAGCGCGCTGGAGGGCTTCCACTGCGCCAGCTGAATCGAAGGAGGAGCCATGGGACCACTATGCCGCAGATCTACTATCTTGCATAGTTACTATGTGGTGTAGTTACTATGTCGGATAGTTACTACGCTCCGTAGTAGCTCACGTGATGAGAAAGGCCCCGATGCCACTCCCCTCCCCTGCAACCCCCACCGTCCGTCCTCGGAGAAACACCCTTCTGCCGCTGTTCGTGATCATCATCGCGGCCGCGATGATCGCCTTCGTGCTCTGGCAGAACGTCGCCGATGACGCACCCGAATCCACGCAGGACACCGTGGGACAGGGCGTCGCTGAGCCAGATGCTCCCGGCCTTGATTCTCAGGCTGAGGGGCCGGTGGCGGTGCCTGAGGGCGGAGCCGAGCCTGAGCAGGAGGACATGAGTGACATCGAGCGCCGGGATCCTGATGATCTTCTCTCCGTGGGTCCCGAGGACGCGCCCGTGGCGATGGTGATGTTCAGCGACGCCCAGTGTCCCTTCTGCGCCACCTGGCACGAGCAGACCCTGCCCACGATGAAGGAATACGTCGACGCTGGGGAGCTCCGCATCGAATGGCGGGATGTCAACGTCTTTGGCGAAGCCTCCGAGCGGGCGGCCCGGGCCAGCTATGCCGCCGCGATGCAGGATCAGTTCTTGGAGTACCAGGGCCTGCTCTTCGCTGGTGGCGAGACTCGGCCTGAGGCCGGGCTCACGGAGGAGGGACTGGTCGACCTTGCTGAACAGGTGGGACTCGACACCACGCAGTTCCGAGAGGACATGAACTCCTCGGAGGTCGCCGAGCAGATCGCTTCCAACGCCCAGGAGGGCCTCGACATCGGGGCCTACTCCACGCCGGCGTTCATCGTGGCGGGGGAACCGATCATCGGTGCCCAGCCCACCGAGGTGTTCGTCTCCGCGGTCGATGACGCTCTGGCCGAGGGCAACTGATGGAGATCAGTCTGGTCACCGCTTTCCTCGGCGGAATGCTGGCACTGTTGAGCCCGTGCAGCGCACTGCTGCTGCCGGCGTTCTTCGCCTCTACCATCGGGGCTCGCCTGACACTGCTGGTCCACGGAGGCATCTTCTATCTGGGTCTGGTCCTCACGCTGGTCCCGCTGGGACTGGGTCTGGGCGCGGTCGGGACGTTGTTCATCGACCACCGTCAGGCACTGATCGCGGCGACCTCCGGACTCCTGATCCTGCTTGGCCTTGCCCAGATGCTCGGCTGGGGCTTCGACTTCTCCAAGGCGCTTCCCGGGACTCAGCGGCTGCAGCAACGGGCCCACGGCGAAAAGGGTCTGATCCGGACATTCCTGCTCGGTGCCGCCAGTGGCGTGGCCGGGTTCTGCGCGGGGCCGATCCTCGGGGCCATCCTCACCCTCGCGGTGGCCCAGGGAAGCATCCCGCAGGCAGGTCTGATGCTTGCCATCTATGCCGCCGGAATGGTCCTGCCGCTGATGATTCTTGCCGCACTGTGGGGACGCATCGGTCCCAGGTCCATGAGGCTTCTCCGCGGACGCGGCTTCACCCTCTTCCGCCGCGAGCTCCATACGACCTCGGTCCTCGCCGGCGCGCTGATCCTCGGTGTCGGCGTCCTGTTCTGGACCACCAACGGACTCCTCACGGCTCCCTCCCTGGTTCCCAGCGGGACCCAGGGGGCGCTGCAGGCGATGGCCTCCTCGGCGACTGGTCCGGTCGCAGACGTTCTTCTGATCCTGGGGGGCGCCGCGACGCTGCTGCTCATCTGGACACTGACCTGGCGCAGGAGCGGCCGCACCCCTGACCGTGTGGAGGCCCCCGGTCAGGAGTCTTCTCGATGAGCGCCGAACGGTCTGCTCTCCTGCCCGTCCGAGGAGGCGTGGTCTTGGGCGTCCTCGGCCTGACCCTGGGAGCCTGTGCCGCGCCAGCAGAGCGGGATCCCTCCGCCGAGGCCGGGTCGACCCCTTCACCGGGCTCCATCGACCCCGATCCGGTCCCGGTCCAGTCACCGGCAGAGGAGGTGGACCTGGACGCGATCCAGCTTCCTGTGCACCTGAGCGACTTCGTCAGCGTCGATCCCGGGTGGGACACTCCCCCTCAGGTCCACGACGGCGTCTTCCTGGGCCCGCGAGAAGAGGACGGCAGGCTGGTGTTAAGCGCCGTATCCGCCGATGGGACCGTGCTGTGGACTGCGCAGCGTCCGCTCAGCTGCACGGGCTTTGCACTCACGAGTGCAGGTGACCGGGCTCTGGCGGTGCTCACCGATGTGGACCCTCCGAACTCCCCGCAGGACTCCTCGATCACCACCACCGCGAGCGCCTATGATCTGCACACCGGAGAGCCGGTCTGGGGCCCCGTAGAAGTCCCGGGACCACATCAGGGACCCGGTCTGGTCTTCGCGGAACCTCACGAGGAACCGATGGGCGGAACCGGTCGGCGGGTCGCCCTCGACCCCGAGACCGGGGAACGCAGCCCCGACGGCGACCATGTCGTCGGGGAGTTCTTCGGAACCACGGTCACCGCTCGCGATGGAGAGCTCATCGCCAGCGACAGTGAGGGTCAGCTGTGGCGCGCGCCGTCCTCCAGCCCCTCGGCCACTCCTGACCCGGAGATCCCCATCAGCCCTGCGACCAACCGGCTTCCGCCTGGCACGGCCCTCCTCGGCTCGCCGGCGGATGGTTACGATCTCTGGGACCTCAGCGGCGGCGAGCTTCTGGCGGAGGGGATTCAGGACGCCATGTTTGACCTGATGTCCGAGACCTGGGTCGCGATCCGCGGGGATGAACTCGTAGGATTCGACTCAGCGGGTGGAGAGCTCTGGTCCCTCGGCCTCGATGCGGAACCCGAGATCCTCGGCGTGGGCGGAGTCATGGCCTACACCCTTGCTGACGGGGATGCCCTCGACATCTACAACGTGGTCACCGGCAACACGGCCCGGATCTACGATCCGCTCGACGACGGCGCCACGGCCATCCCCTTGGCATTCACAGACACCGGTGCCACAGTCGTCGATACCGGGACCGAGTTGTTTCTGGTCACCGACGAGCCAGGTCCCCCGGAGGATGCTCAGGCAGAGAGCGAACACTCTGATGAGAGACCATAGGGAATCCAAGCGATGAGAGGTGCCACCGTGAGTGATGACAGCCCAAAGAACTTCTGGGAGAGCCGCTACGCGGACTCTGAGCGGATCTGGTCCGGTCGGGTCAACCCCACGATGAGCTCATTGGTCGCTGACCTGCCGGCAGGACGCGCCCTGGACCTGGGCTGCGGGGAAGGTGCTGACGTGCTCTGGCTGGCGGCTCGAGGGTGGCAGGCGATGGGCATAGACATCTCAGCCACCGCTGTGGCGCACGGGAAGGCCCAGGCTGAGTCGCATGACCTGGGAGACGGCAGCGCTGTGTTCCTCGCCGCAGACCTCCCCGAGGGTATGCCAGAGGGACCCTTCGATCTGATCAGTGCCTCCTTCCTGCAGTCCCCGGTGGCGCTGGACCGACAGCGGATCCTGCAGACGGCCGCTGACCGGGTCGCGGTGGGCGGCCGTCTGATGCTGGTCTCCCACGCGACCTCCCCGCCGTGGTCAACTCACCGGCACGGACCCGATGAGATGCCCACCCTCGAGGGCGACCTGTCCGCCCTGGTGCCCCGGGACGCCTGGGAGGTACAGGTAGGTGAGCTGCGGGAACGGTCTGCGAGGGGACCGAATGGTGAAGACGCCACCCTCGAGGATCTGGTCATCCTGGCCAAGCGGTTGCACTAGTGAACTAGCCTGGTGCTTCAGTCCAGGTCAGATGCGCGCAAGCAGCGCTGAACGGGGAGGCGTGAATGACGCACCGGAAGAAGGACCTCCTGCTGGGGGCCACCTTTGGCCTGGCCGTGCTGGTGGTCGCGGAAACGGCGCGTCATCTGCTCGGGCACGACCGGTCCCTGGGCGAGATGGCATGGAGCCTCTGGGTGGTCCCGTTCGGTGCGGTCATCTGGCGCGTCGGCGGGTCAGCACGCAGGAGCAGAGCCCTCACTCCCCCGGGCGGGGCACCCGCCAGCAGGTCCCCAGGTATGACGAGAGATTCGCGCTAGCGATCTCTCCCGGGTGTCGGCAGGGTGAGGATCTCGGCACCATCCTCGGTGATCGCGATGGTGTGCTCGCTGTGTGCGGTGCGGGCTCCCGTGGCGCTGCGCAGCGTCCAGCCGTCGGCATCGGTGCGCAGCGCATCGGTGTCTTCCATGACCCACGGCTCCAGGGCGAGCAGCAGTCCGGGCTGCAGCTTGTATCCGCGACCGGGGCGCCCGGTGTTCACGATATGCGGGTCCTGGTGCATGGTGGACCCCACTCCGTGCCCGCCGAACTGAGTATTGATCGGGTACCCAGCATCGCGCAGGACCGTGCCGATGGCGTGGGAGAGATCCCCGATCCGAGCCCCCGGACCCGCGGCAGCGATCCCCGCGGCTAGCGCCCGCTCGGTGGCCTCGATCATCGCCACGCTTTCTGGCTGCGGAGAGTCCCCCACCACAAAGCTGATCGCCGAGTCTGCGACGACCCCGTCCAAAGACACGGCAAGGTCGAGGGTGAGCAGGTCGCCGTCGGCCAGGGCGTAGTCATGGGGCTTGCCGTGGAGCACCGCGTCGTTCACCGAGGTGCAGATGTAGTGGCCGAAGGGTCCGCGTCCGAAGGAGGGCTCATAGGCCACGTAGCACGAGGTGGCTCTGGCCTCGAGAATCATGTCCTTGGTCCAGGCGTCGATCTCCAGCAGGTTCGTGCCCACCACGGCGCGGCGCTTCATGGTCTGCAGAATGTCGGCGACCAGCGCGCCGGTGACCCGGCCGCGCGCCACCCCTGTGGCGTTGAGAATCTCGATCATGAGCGACCCTCGGAGGCTGCCGCGACCCGACGATTATGCAGATAATTGCGCAGGCACCCAGGAATCGCGCCCAGCACGATGAAGAACGGCCCCGCCGCGCGACCATAGGCGTCGCTGAACACCCAGGCACTGGCCAAGAACAGGATGAACGCGAGGAGCCGCAGCACCGCGACCTGCGGAGGGTTGTTCGGCGGCCTGCCGAAGAAGAACGGCAGTCGAGTGTCGGGATTCACACTCCGGAGCATGTCGAAGGACGCGGTGAACAGCACCGCAGCGATGACCCACACAATGATCGCGAATAGCTCCATCGGATCATTCCATCGCCCCAGGTACCCTGAGTCAATCCTTCTGCCTGTCCGAGCAGCTGCGGCCGCACTCGTAGAGTGGCGGGAAGGCATACACCGCATCACCTATGGAGGTCAGCAGACCGTGAGCAACCGACCCGTGCGCGCACCCGCGCAGAAGGCCGAGCGGGAGAACGCCGCAGAACGCCTCGCAGCACGGTTGGATCGCCCCATGGGCATGCTCGGGATCGTGTTCCTATTCGTCTTCCTGGGCCAGATGCTCGTCACGGAGCCGGGTTGGAGCCGCGCGCTGAGCGCTGCCGGCTGGGTGTTCTGGTCCGTCTTCGTCGCGGAGTTCCTACTGCGCGCCTATGTCGCCGGGTTCCAGAAGGCGTTCTGGCGACGCAACTGGTGGCAGGTGATCTTCCTGTTGGTGCCGTTCCTGCGGTTCGTCCGGGCGCTGCAGGCCGTGCGCCTGCTGCGCGTGACGCGGGTTGCCCGAGTGGGCGGGATTCTCTCCGCCGGGGTGCGCGGCTCTCGCTCCGCCGGACGGCTGCTCTCCAGCCGCATCGGTTGGCTGGCCGCAGTGACCGCCGTCGTCATCCTGGCCGCGAGCCAGCTGCTCTACGCCTTTGAGTCCCATGACGACTACACCAGTGCGCTCTATGAGGCGGCGCTGGCGACCGTCACCGGCACCGGGATCAGCACCCAGGACCCCTTCTCCAAGGTGGTTCAGCTGGTGCTCGCGGTGTACTCGGTCGGCGTGTTCGCGACGCTCGCAGGATCCGTCGGCGCGTATTTCCTGCGCGGTGAGGCGCCGGCGCCTCCGTCGGCCCAGGAGCAGCCGGTCGCGCAGAACTCGGGCCCGGCCACACTCAGCGACGCGGAGTCCCGCTGAGGTCCTGGTAGGCCGTGGGCTGGCGCGATTCGCCGGAGGCCGTCAACGTCTCGGCACCCGGCACACGATCGGTGTTCTGCGCGCTCACAGCGAGCCAGCTGCCGTCCTCCTGGTCTTCCGGGGTCCCCGGCTGACGCTGCAGGGTGAAGCTGATGACGCCCTGCCGGGCGCCCGGGCGTGTGTCCTGGGCTTCCCCGGGCGCGGGGGTCTGACCGGTGAGCGTCCACACCGCATGAACGACGGCGACGCTCTCCCCCAGCTCACGCACCCGGATCTGTTCGAGCTGCATCTGCGAGCCGCCGAAGATCTTCGCGAATCCGTATGCGTGGGCGGTGCGGATCCGTGTGCGATTGGTCCACCAGAGCCCTACCACGTTGACGAAGTCGGCATCCTCGACGAACAGCGCGGCCAGAGCCTCGGCGTCTGCCCTGTTCCAGGCCTCGGCAAAGCCTTCCGCGATGTCGCCGGGGGTCTCGACGCCGAGGTGCTTTCGGTCCATCATCACTCCCACAAGGTGGGCGCGGGCTCAAGAAGCTGCGCTCCGTTATTGCGCACATTGCCGACCGCAGGATCTACCTCGTAGATCTCCCAGGCGGAGGCGACCTCGGTGATCTCGCCGCGCAGCTGCTCCAGCAGGACCTCCAGCTCCTCGGGGGTCTTCTCCCCTGGGTGGATCCAGGTCGCCGCGAACTCCGCCGTCATGGCCAGCGGGATGCGGTCATGCAGCGCGCCAAGCTCACTCAGCACGCCGTCCTCGGTACTCTCCGGGGATGGCCCGGTGAGGATGGTGCAGGAGAGGATCCACGGGTCTGACTCCCCGCGGGCCTCGGCCTCCTTGTCCTTCCACCATTCGTAGAGTCCGGCGAAGACCAGTGGGGAACCCTCGGCGGACCGGATCGCGTGCGGCCGCTTCTTCGCTCCACCGGCCTTCCACTCGTAGTAGGCCTCAGCGGGGACCGCGCAGCGCCGCGCCTTTGCCGCCGCTCGGAAGCTCGGCTTTGACGCCACCGTCTCGGAGCGGGCGTTGAAGGTGCGGGAGCTGAAGGTCATGTCCTTGGCCCAGATCGGCAGCAATCCCCAGCGGGCGGGGTGGAGTTCGCGCAGCGGCGCCCCCGAGTCGTCATAGCGTTCGACCAGGATCGGCACCGTGGAGGTCGGGGCGATGTTCCAGTTGGGCTTGAGTTCGAAGGCAGGTGGCTGCACGGGTCCCAGGTGCGCCCGATTCAGATCATCGGCCAGATCACCGGTGTCCTTGGCCATGACATAGCGTCCACACATGGTCCGAGCTTGGCAGATGCGGGGGTGGACGGCAATCGGCTTGGCCCCTGCAGTTCCTGCTCGACACAGCCGTCTCTGCATCCGCGCTGCGCCGAGTCGGTGACAGAAGGTCCGTGGCTCAGGGACGCATGGGCACAGCGACACACCCAGACGATCAACCGGTCAGGTCCAATGCGATTCTTCTCTCCGACCGGGCCGGGCAACCATGTAGGTACTGGGGCGTCACAGAACTCCAGAGAAGCCGCCCGCGCATATACCTTTGAGACTGCGAAAAAAGCGGAGCAGCAGCATCTGACCTTCCAGGAACTGATGCTTGGCCACTCCCAGGCAAGACCACGGCCCCTTTCACCACTGAATTGGTAGAAATCGACCAGCAGCCCTCCGAGCTGACTCATCACGACGCACGAAGAACCGGTATCCCTCTATGACATCCGCCACACCCGATACGAAGTCTCCCTTCCTCAATTTCGTAGCGGCCGAGTTTCGTAAACGCGGCTCCCAGCATCGCCGCGACCTCTCGAACAAGACCTACGTGCACCAGCTGCTCTCGGAGAAGACGCTCGGCGGAGAGCGGATCGGACTGCCTCAGCAGTACGCAGTGCTGACCTCCACCGCACAGATCACCGCGGAGCTGCTTGGTGACCGCATCGCCCTGAAGTTCGCCAATGGCTGGTCGGCCAAAGGCGTCATGCTGCTCGAGCGCCTCGGCGATGACCGTTATTACGACCACATGGCCTCGCGCGAATGGACCCTCGAAGGGATCCGCGGGAAGCAGGATGCGGTGGCGGCCAAGTTTCCCGGGAAGAAGGCCGAATGGATCGTGGAGGAGCTGCTCCGCGGGATGCAGCCCGGTGCGGTGCCCTTCGACTACAAGTTCTACATGTTTCAGGGACAGATCGGCATGGTCGCCCAGATCGACCGGAACTTCTCACCCCCACGCATGGTGAAGCTGGACGGCGATCTGAAGCCATTCGTCCCCGGGCGGGACTATAACTTCCGGCCCTCGGACATCCAGCCAGGAGTGCCGGTGGTCCCACGTTCAGCGGTCATGCTTTCGCGGTGGGCCATTGAACTCGCCAAGATGACCGACGCCCCGTTCGTGCGCGTCGACCTCTATGACACTGTCGACGGACCATATTTCGGTGAGTTCACGTTCTCCTCCGGGGCAGAGTTCAAGAAGACCGTCACCTACAGCGAGGAGGTGCTCGATTACTTCGATGCGTTGTTCGCTGACGCGAAGAGGACCCTCCGGGGAGAGGTGGTCGAACCCCCGCAGAACTGGAGCACGTTGCTGCAGTCCACCGACGCCGAGGTGCTGGCCTCACACCCCCGGATCAGCCCCGCACGCTATCAGCGCATCGCCGACTTCCTCTATACCCGAAGCAGTCTCGGTGGATTTCGGCTGGCGCGCGCTCAACAGAAGCTGCTGGAACACGGTGGAGACGCCGCAGTCAATGAGTACCTCGCGCAGGCGCATAGGTCTGCAGGTCGCCGGGCATTGGCCCGACGACCTCAGATTCCATCGGCGCTGCACAAGGTGACGCGGAGGGTCACGCGGAGGCTCAAGCGGAGGCTCCGCAGATAGTCCACGGCAGCTCTGGCCAGGCCGCAGACAGGATATGCCGATCTCGTCGAGATCTATCTTCCCACCGGAGAGATCTATAGGCTCGAACCAATGACATATTCCACGGCACAGACAATCTCCGAGGCCGGTCTCAGCCGGCGCGTCTCCATCCCATTGTTCGTGCTCCTCGTCTTCGGCGCGCTGCCCGCACTCCTCTTCGCCCCCCTCGGGGTCGGTGTCAGCGTGCTCGCGCTGGTGGGACTGATCGGCGCTGCGGTCGCGTTCTCCCGGGTCAAGATCGTCGCCGGTGATACGGGACTGAGTGCTCGGTGCATGGGGATCTTCCACGTGAGCTTCGCGTGGGACCAGACCCTCTCGGTCCAGGAGGGTCCCGAGACCGGGGTCCTGGAAGGGGCCGGCTATCGGATTCTCCCGGGTGGAAAGGTGGGTCTCCTGGTCGGTGGTCCAAGCGTCGAGGTTCGTGATTCAGGCAAGACCTATCTGCTGAGCGTCCACAATTCTGGGCGAACGGTGGAGGAGATTCGCCGGCACCTCGCAGCCGCGAACGCCAGACCCTGACCGCTGCCGACTGACCCGCAGACCTCCTCCGGTGTCCCGGAGGAGACGCCCCTGACCATCGACCAGGAACCTCACTGATGCTCCCCTACCTGCTGATGATCATGGTCGTGATCTTCTACGCAGGGAACATCCTGGTCGGTGAGGCGCTCAACGATCTCCCGCCGCTGACCATCGCGTTTGCGCGGCTCGCCGTCGCTTTCCTGTGTCTCGCGCCTCTGGCAGCCCGCGCCGCCTGGCGGTCCCGAGCACTGTTCCTCCATGAGTGGAAGCCGCTGCTGCTGCTCACCCTCACCGGTGTCGCGTTCTTCAACACCTTCATCTACGCGGCCCTGCAGTTCACCTCCTCCACGAATGTCTCGGTGCTGGAGACCTTGATACCCGCCCTGACCCTGGCACTGAGCGCCCTGGTCCTGCGCGAGCGGCTGCGGTTGCTTCAGTGGACCGGCCTGGCGCTGTCGATCCTCGGGGCGCTCTGGGTGATCACCGATGGGCAGATCTTCGCTCTGGCACAGCTGCAGTGGAACATCGGAGATGGCATCATGCTCGGAGCGGTCGCCTCCTGGGCGGTCTACTCCATCGCTGTCATCCGATACCTCAGCCTCTTTCCCACCTTCGGCGTGCTGCTGGTCATGACCGGGCTCGCGGCACTGATGCTGGCGCCGCTGGTCGCCCTCGAGTGGATGGCGCTCGGACCTCCGGAGCTCAGCCCGAGCGAACACCTTCCTGGTCTGCTCTACCTGGGAGTCTTTCCGGGACTGCTCGCGCTGCTCTTCTACAACCGCGCGGTCCAACAGCTCGGTGCCGCCCGGGCGTCCAGCTTCTTGAACTTCCTCCCGGTCGCCACCATGGCCGGAGCGGTCATGTGGCTCGATGCCGAACTGACACCCGCCAAGGTCACCGGCGCGCTGGTCGTCGTGCTGGGGGTCTCGATCACCACTCGGGCGGGCCTGCGACCCTCACCTCCGCCGAGCCCAGCTCGTGGCCCAGCGCACCCCAGCAGCTCGAAGAGACTCGCAGAAAATGATCCTTATGGAGAGGACCCACATGATCAGCAACGACCGCGCAGAGGATCGGTCCGCCCACGAACCGGACCCGAGGACCCGGCGCCGGGCGCCCCTGGGTCCGCCGCATGATGCCTGTGCGACCGTCGGTCTGACCGTGGCCTTCGCGGGGGCGTTGTTCTTCAGCGGGCGCGTGAGGGCAGAGGCCGACGGCCTGGGGTGGATCGGCATGATCGTCTCCCTGGCGGCAGTTGTCGGCCTCGCCTCCTATCTGCAGCGCGCCTATGGCTTCCGCTCACGCGGGGTCTGGGGCGAGGCCCCCACGGGTGCGGTGATCGCGAGCTTCTTCGCCTCCTTCTACGTCATGCAGTTCATCCCAGCCGCGCTCTACGAGGCGTACTTCGAGGAGAGTCTGCTGGCCTACACCGTGAGCTGCCTGGCCCTGGCCATGCTCGTGTTCGGCTTCCTCCGCGTGGGACTGGGCAGTTCGAGGGCCAGGTCCGATTCCCGCTAGCTTTCTCTCCGACTGAGAGGTGGAATGGAGCATATGGACCAGGACGAAGTCTTCGAGCGCCGCTACCGGGCGGTGAAGTCTCGGGATCATCGCTTCGACGGGCAGTTCTACACCGCGGTGTCCTCCACGAAGATCTATTGCCGACCCTCCTGCCCCGCTCAGACTCCGAAGCCGGAGAATGTCACCTTCTACTCCACCTCTGCGGCTGCCCACGAGCACGGCTATCGGGCCTGCAAACGCTGCCTGCCCGAGGCCGCCCCGGGCACCCCGGAGTGGAACACCCGGCAGGATCTGGCCGGCCGGGCCATGCGACTCATCCGCGAAGGCGCGATGAACGACGGCGGCGTGGCAGCCCTGAGCACCCAACTCGGCTACAGCAGCCGTCACCTGCACCGGACCCTGAGCGCCGAGCTGGGTGCGGGCCCGCTCGCCCTGGCCCGGGCTCACCGGATCCACCTGGCACGCAGCCTGCTGGTCGGCACGTCGCTGCCGATCACCGAGATCGCGTTCGCCGCGGGGTTCTCCTCGGTGCGTCAGTTCAATGACACCGCACGGGCCGTCTTCGGTGCGACGCCCCGAGAGATCAGGATGCGTGCGCAGCACCGACCCGGGACCAGCACCGCACCCCTGGCAAGCGGAGTCTCTGACTCAGCTGGAGCTGCTCCACGGTTGTCGCTGCGCCTGGCCCTGCCGGTGCGGGAGCCCTTCAACGCGGTGGAGCTCTTCACCTTCCTGGCCGAGCGTGCGATCCCCGGTGTCGAGGCCACCCGGCTCGACGACGACGTGCTCACCTACGCGCGCACCCTGCGGCTGGCCCATGGGCCGGCGGCACTCCAGGTCACGGCCACACCGACCGAGGGCCTGGCTGAGCCACAGACCCTGCGCTGGCGGCTGCACCTGGAATGCGAGCTCAGCGCCTGGGCGGACATCCCCGCGATCGTGGCGGTGGCGCGCCGACTCTTCGATCTCGACGCGGACCCGGCTGCCGTCGGTGCCGCCCTCGCGGAGGACCCGGTGCTGGCGCCTCTGGTCACCCGCTCCCCCGGGCTGCGGATCCCCGGCACCGCCGATGGTCCGGAGTACCTGGTCCGCGCCGTCGTGGGCCAGCAGATCTCGGTGTCGGCCGCCCGCACCCAGCTCAGCCGGCTCGTCGACGCGTTGGGCACCGAACATGTATCCGGCTTCCCGGGGCTGTCCCGGCTGTTCCCCACCTCGGAAGAGATCGTGGCCGGGGTCCCCGCTCCGCCGACGCACACCGGTCCCGGCCCGAGACCGGTGCTGGATCCGGAACGGCCGCTGCGACTGCCTGCCCGATCCATCGACACCGTCCGCGCCGCGGCTGCGGCCCTGGCCTCCGGAGAGCTCACCGTGGACCAGGGAGCAGACACTCGAGCGCTCCATGACCAGCTCACCGCCATGCCCGGCATCGGGAAGTGGACCGCGTCCTATCTGATGCTGCGCGTGCTGGGTGACCCCGATGTCTGGATGACCGGCGACGTCGTCCTGCTCACCGGCGCCAAGCGGCTCGGTCTGCTGGACCCGGAGCTGAAGAAGACAGCCGCACATCGCGCTCTGGAATCTCATGCCAACGGCTGGTCTCCCTGGCGGTCCTATGCTGCGATGCACCTCTGGCAGGCGGCCACCGACCTGCCGGATCAGAATCAAAAGAACGGTAGATCATGACAACTCACCACCACAGCCTGCACCATGTCAGCTTCACCACATCAGATGGACCTTTCAGTGTGGTAGCTGATGAGCGTCACGTCCTGGCCTCTGGTTGGACCTGGGACATCGAGGCCCTGACGCAGCTGATTCACCCTGACCTCCGCGGATCGGCTCCAGAGGTCCGGGCCGGCTCGCAGGGTGACCCGCATCCGGTGCTGGATCAGGCGGCCGAGGCGGTGGCGGCCTACTACGCCGGTGACATCACCGCCGTGGACCGCGTGCCGGTGAAGCAGCGCTCCGGGCCCTTCCGCGAACAGGCCTGGGAGGCGCTGCGCCAGATCCCGCCGGGCGCGCCGCTGACCTATTCCGGGTACGCGGCCCGCGCAGGACGCCCGAGGGCGGTCCGGGCCGCGGCCGGTGCCTGCGCGATGAACGCGGCGGCACTGTTCGTGCCCTGCCATCGGATCGTGCGCACCGACGGCGGACTCGGCGGCTTCCGCTACGGGGTGCAGATCAAAGAGAGCCTGCTGCGGCGGGAGTCCGTCCCGGCACCGTCTCCCCACGCAGATCCCAGGCGCGGGTCGCCTGCACGGTGACCGCTCGGGGCCCGGTGCGCCGAATAGTGCCCTCGGCCATCAGCATCTTCGCCGCGAAGAGACATTCCCCGGTGTTGCGCTGGGCCTCCTCGAAGAAGCTCAGGTCCACGCAGCCGGTGCCGTCGTCGAGGGTGATGAACACGACCCGCTTGCCCGAGGCCATCGGCGGGGTTTGGGTGGCCACCCGGATCCCGGCCACCCGGACGGTGGCGCCGTTGCGCAGCGAGAGCAGGTCCTCGGCGAAGCTGACTCCGGCGGCCTGCAGCACCGGGTGATGGAAGTCCATCACGTGTCCGCTGGTGTCCAGGGAGGTCAGGTCCAGCTCGGTGGTGACGATCTCCCGGGCCGCCAGCTCCCCCGCCCCGGTGGGCATGTTCGCGATCTCCACATCCCCGATGGGCAGGGCCAGCTGCCCCTGGACCTGCCGGGCCGGCAGCTTCTTGGCGTACTCCAGGTTGGTGGACTCCACCCACTGGATGAGGTCCTTGCGGTGCTTCCGGCCCTCGGGCAGCAGGCAGTCCAGGGCACCCACCTTGGCCAGATCGCGCAGCGTGGAGCGTTTCAGCCGGGCCCGGTCGCGCAGGTCGGCCAGAGAGGCGAAGGGCTGTTCCACCTCGATCCGGCGCAGCTCGGCCTTGGAGATTCCCTTCAGCCCGATCAGCGACATCCGGATCCCCCACACCGGCAGCCCGGCCATCGAGGTGGCCTCCACGTGATAGCTGCTGGTGGAGCGGTTGACGTCCATCGGCAGCAGCGGGATCTTTAGCCGGCGGGCCTCGGAGACCAGCAGCCGCAGCGGGTACATGCCGGGGTCATGTTCGAAGAGCCCGCAGAGGAAATGCGCAGGGTGATGGGTCTTCAGCCAGGCCGACTGGTAGGTGGGCACCGCGAAGGCCGCCCCGTGGGCCTTGCAGAAGCCGAAGCTGCCGAAGCTGAGCAGGATCTCCCAGACCCGGTCGATCACCGCAGCCGAATAGCCGCGCCTGGCGGTCTCCGCGCGGAAGAAGGTCTCCACCGGAGCTGATCGGTCCTTGCTCATCGCGCGGCGCAGCTCATCGGCCACGTCCAGGCCGCAGCCGGTCATGGTGTCGAAGATCCGCAGCACCTGTTCGTGGAAGACCACCACCCCGTAGGTCTCATCGAGGATCTTCGCCAGATCCGGGTGCGGATAGCCCACGGTCTCGTAGCCGTGGCGGCGCTCCAGGTAGGGCTTGACCATGCCAGAGCCCATGGGTCCGGGGCGGAACAGCGAGATGTCCACCACTAGGTCGTTGAGCGTCTTGGGCACCAGCTTGCCGATCAGCTCGCGCTGCCCGGGGCTCTCGATCTGGAAGCAGCCCAGGGTGTGGGTGGACTGGATCATCGCGAAGGTCGCGGGATCGGCATAGTCCACGTCCTTGACCATGTCGATCACCTCCCCGGTGGTGCGTTCGAGCTCGGTGAGCGCATAGGCGATCGCCGACTGCATCCGCACGCCCAGGATGTCGAGCTTGATGAACCCCATCGGGTCCATATCGTCCTTATCGAACTGGCTCATCGGCAGGCCGTTGACCCCGGAGCGCTCCACCGGGGTGAGTGTGAGCAGGTTGTTGTTGCCCAGGATCACGCCGCAGGGGTGGGTGGAGATGTGCCGAGGCAGCCGGTCCAGTCGTTCAGAGAGGTCCACCAGCAGGTCCAGCTGCTGGCGTCCGGAGCCGCGTTCGGTCTCGATCCGCTCGGCCAGACTTTGCAACTCGGGCTTCTCCTTCAGGGCGCGGCGGAACTCCCGGGCCGGGAAGCGCCACATGATCTCCGCGAGCTGGTCGATCTCCTCCTCGGGAAGCCCCAGCGCGAGCCCGGCGTCGCGGACCGCGCCACGGATCCGATACGCGTTCTGCATGCTCATCAAGGTGACCCGCTGGGCGCCGAAGCGCTTGAACACCGCCCGGTAGATCCGGTGCCGCTCGGAGGACTCCACGTCGATGTCGATATCGGGCAGCGTGGAGCGCCGGCGGGAGAGGAAGCGTTCGAAGATCAGGCCGTGCTGCAGCGGATCGATGGGGCTGATCCCCAGGGCGTGGACCACCAGGGAGGAGACCGCCGAGCCGCGGGCCGCGGCGCGGACCCCCATCTCGCGGATCAGCCGGGCCACCTCGGCCACGGTCAGGAAATAGGGGGCGAAGCCGAGATCGGCGATGATGCTCAGCTCATGTTCGAGCCTCGCGCGGGCCGGAGCCTCGCTGTCCTGCTCCGCCCCGCTCTCCTGGCTCGGGTCCTCCTGGGGCGGACCCACCTGGTCGGGATTCTCCGGGGGCGCGCTCGCTCCAGCCGCGCTCTCCTGGGCGAGCATCTCCGCCAGGCCTGCTTCGCAGCGGGCGCGCAGCTCCTGATCCGGATCACCCTCGATCCCGATCACGGAGGTCTCAGGCACCTTGGGCCGGCCCCAGCCCAGATCGGTGACCGGATCCAGCTGGCACTGGCGGCCCAGCGCTTCGGTGTTGGTCAGCAGCTCCTGGGCCGGTATGGCGGTGGTGCTGGCCGCGCAGATCTCCGCGGCCAGGGCCTTCATCGCCGCGGCCGGCTTCAGCCAGCCCTGATCGGTGGGCTGGAGGGCAGTGGTGCTGTGCAGGTCCGAGAGGACCCGCACCGCGTCGAGCACATCGGCGGTGGCGGCCTCGTCGGTGCTCAGCAGTCGCACCGCGTTGGTCAGCACCGGTGTCACCCGGCTGACCTGAGCCGCGCTGAGCATTCGGACCGCATGGGCGGTGGACAGCGCCTCCCCTGGGGGTGCCAGATGGGACACCACCTCCACTCGCAGCGCCTCGCCGAGCGCCTCGCGCCATTGGCGCAGCAGCGCCCGGGTGCCGCGGTAGTCCCGAGACGCCGCGGCGACACCGATCTCACTCTCCGGCCCGGCAAGGACGAACAGACGACGACGCACCTCGCCCTGCCCCGGGGCCGCACACTCGGCCAGCTCCTGCAGACTCACTCGAGCGGCCTCGCCCTGCGGGCGTTCGTGGGCGCGGGAGATGAGCTGACACAACGCCGCATACCCACCGGAGGCATTGCTGGCAAGCACCACGGCCCGACCGCGGTCCTCCACGGCGAGGCTGACCCCGATGATCGGGGCGATGCCCAGGTCGATGCACGCACCGAGGTGCTTGACCGCCCCGTAGAGTCCGTCCCGATCGGTGATGGCCAGCGCCGTCATCCCATCCGCTGCAGCCGCGGCCACCAGCTCCTCTGGGCGGTTGGTGCCGTAATGGCTGCTGAACGAGCTGGCCACATTCAGGTGGGTGAAGGTCAATGGACCCGCACCAGACGCCAGCGCCCGGAGGCCAGGTGCCGACTGACATCGATGGTGTGCACCTCGGCGGTCTCGGTGCGAGAGGTGGCCTCGAGCTGGACCTGCAGCCGCCAGATCTCATGAGCCACCAGCCCGGGGCGCCCTCGCTCGGCGCGGGGCTCCTCCAGCCACCAGCTGCGCCGCTGGTACCAGCGCACAGGGGCTTCGACCACGAGATGCCTCCGCTCTTTCCAGATCACCCGATGGGGCAGGAACTGCTCGTCACATTCAATATCAATGGATTCAGTGAGCGTCACCGCTCCGCGGCGAGGTGCTCGGTCGGCTTCGGGGCGAATAACAGTGGACATGGGCAAGCTCCCTCTTTCATGTCTCCAAGAGATATGACGAAGCCGATGGGAAGCCCGGAGGCCTCATCGTATTCGAACATACATTCGATAGCAACAGAGGTGAGCCTAGGGTCGGGCACGGACACGGCTGGCTGCACGTCCGCCGACCCGCAGCGGATCGGGCAGAGACAGGAGATCGAGCAGAGAGAGCCCGGCGGGACCAAAGACTCTTCATCTGGCGCGCAGACACGAACAGAGTGGACTCAGTCGATATGGCCTCCTGGCCCACCCGTGCGCGTGATCAGATCGAGGATATGCAATGCAGTCATACGCCGGTGAGACCACGTGGCCAGTGGGTGATGTCTACGGGCCAGACGCGGCACTTTCGTCCTTTTTCGAGAACTACGTCCAGTTCAGGGGCTACTCCACCCGCTCGGAGTTCTGGTGGCCCTTCCTGTTCCTGACCCTCGTCCATGCCGCCATCGGGATGACGGCGGTCATCACCCTCAGCACGCTGTTCGCCGAGGATATGGTGACCGACGCGCAGGACCTGTTCGGGATCACCGGCCTGTCTCCCAGCGTCTGGTTCGAAGGTTTCGGCGCGGTCTTCGCGGCCGCCATCGTCGTGCTGCACCTGCTCATCGCGGCGCTCACCATCATCCCGCTGCTCGCTGTCACCTGGCGCCGACTCCACGACTCCGGACTCCCCGGCTCGATGTTCTTTCTCGGGTTCGTTCCCGTCCTCGGATGGTTCGTGGTGCTCATTCTGCTCACGCGGGCCTCCGCTCCGGAGAAGCACCACGCAGAATTCTCGGTCCCCTGGCGCTAGGTGTGCTGAGTCACGAGGGTGGTGACACCTAGATGGCAGGAGTCGTGCAGATGCGGTGATGGTCGGCTCATGCTTGCTTCTGGGCTGCGCTCCGACCGGTGCAGCCCGAGTCAGAGAGACCCAGGCCCCTCCCGCCGCTGATCCACAGTCCGATGAAGTGCTTGCGACGAAGGTGGCAGATCATGGATCGAGCACCGGTGACATGGACTGCAGCGACGGTGCTGCTGCTGGGGGGAGGTTCTCTCGGCTGTGGGCAGCCGTATCTGCACGCGGTGGATGACGGGGTATACGGCGCGCTGCTTCCTACGACGGAGCAGTGGGCCGACGAGGGATCGGAGGGGATCCCGGGAGGCTTCGCCGCTCTCAGTGCCGACGGCGTGGAGCGTGTCGTGATGCGGATCGAGGACGACACTGTCACGTTCGAACTGGACGGGGAGCGCGCAGTGGCCCGAACGGTGGTGCAACGCCACGAGATCCAGGACAGCGAGGGATCGGGCCCGTTCACGGCAGACACCCAGGCTTTGGATCTGGGGGATGAGCCTCTGGTCCTGGGTTCGCTCAGGATCAGCGACCCGGTGATCTGGTACGCCGGAGGCTACGAGAGCACCGAGGTGGTCGCGATCAAGCCGTGGAACCCCGAAGAGCGGGGGCCGATCGTGCAGTGCGCGGCTGCGGACGAGCAGTGCCTGGCGCTTCCAGTCGGTGAGAGCCTGGTCGGAGATCCGATCGGTGACTATGCGGACATGACCGAGCCCGGCGCCGCGGAGCACCCGGTGACCGGTATCCGAGTGACCGCGACGGACATCGTGTACACGCTCGAGACCGGGCAGGAGGTGCGCAGCAGCCGTTCGGAGGAGACCCTCATCCAGGCATGTGCTCTCTGGAAGTCAGCGGTGTGGCCAGTCCCAGAAGAGATCGGTCTCGCCGACGACCTTGTGCTCGTGGAGACCCACTGCCCCCTGCCCTCCGGGGAGGCGCCCAGACTCACCGTGATGGAACGGGCCGCCGTCCCTGTGCTCGCACCTCTGCAGCCACAACGGGCCGGGCAGTGGTGCCAGCCCGGACCGGACTGCCTGTGGTTCGTCGACGAGGAAGGCGGCTCTGGCTGAGCGCGACAGCCTCACCCCGGGCGGCCAGCCTGGTGACATCCGAGCCAGGGAGGCGGCCGAGGCTCAGAAGCCTGGGCTGCGGGGCCCGGGGCAGCATGAGCACGCCGATCGCTGCGTCGCAGCCCGCTCCCACCACAGCACCCCGACCCCTCGGGGTATCCGGTCAGACCCCATGGATGCTTTCCGGGAGTCGACCGGCGAGTTCGGCGCCCCATCTGGTGGCACGGTCGATCTCCCCGGGCAGGACGGGCCCCTCATATCCCCCGACGTAGAAGCTCTCCGGCTTCGCAAGCAGCGAGGCGCCGTGGCTGCGCAGCAGCTTGGCCGCCTTCTTGCTGGCCGCACCCGGGAGGTTGGGACGGCGGACATGGGTGTCGAACACCGCGACCGGGAGGTGAATGTCGCCGGCAGCGCCGATCCACTCACGAATCCCGGTGTCACCGGGGTGACCGCCGCGCCGAGCGGCCTCTTCGCGAGTCTGGGGACGGCTCAGCCCGAAGGCATGGGTGGGAGCCCCGACGATGAGAAGGTCCGCCGTGACCGTGTCGGCAGGCGGGGCGGAGCCGACCTCGAGGATCGTCCCGACATCGATGGTGGCAGCCAGTCCGTCCGCCACCGCCTCAGCGATGATCTTGGTGTTTCCCCAGGCTGACTCGTAGACGATGACAACATCCATGATCTCGTTCTCCCTTCACGGCACCATCCTCTCTCCGCCGCTCAGGAATGCACCAGGACCTTAGGTCCCATCTTCGGCAGGGGCTTCGGAGCCGGGGCGGATGACGCCCTCAGGTCTTCGGGAGGGCCGGCTCAGGTGAGGCAGCGGGATCAGCCGACGCCGAGGGCCTCCTGGATGGGCCCGGAGACGAAGTAGAGCACGAACAGCGCCGCGGTGACATACATCAGCGGGTGGACCTCACGCCATTTGCCGCGGAACACCCTGATCGCCACGTAGCTGATGAAGCCCGCCCCGATGCCGTTGGTGATCGAGTAGGAGAACGGCATGACCACGATGGTCATGAAGGCGGGGATCGCCATCTCCACATCGGTCCAGTCGATCCGCACGATCTGCTGCATCATCAGGAAGCCGACCAGCACCAGCGTGGCCGAGGCGGCCTCGGTGGGGATCACGGCGGCCAGCGGAGCCAGCACGATGGTGGCCAGGAAGAGCACGCCGGTGACCACGTTGGCCAGACCGGTCCGGGCGCCGTCGCCCACGCCCACGGTGGACTCGATGAATCCGGAGTTCACCGAGGTCGAGCCCACGCCGCCGCCGATGGTGCCCACCGCGTCGGCGACCATGATCCGGCGCGAGTGCGGGATCTCGCCGTCGGCGTCCTTGATCCCGCCGGCGTTGGAGACGCCCACCATGGTGCCCAGCAGGTCGAAGAAGTTGGCCAGCAGCAGGGTGAAGATCGCGAGGGTGGCCGCGACCACGCCGATGCTCTGCCAGGAGCCCAGCAGGTTGAAGTCACCGATCAGGCTCAGATCCGGCATGGTCAGCCAGTCCTGGTTCAGCGTCGGCACGGTCAGGCCCCAGCCGTAGGGGTTCTCGGTGCCGTCTGCGGCGGTCTGCGGACCGATCCGGAACACCGATTCCAGGGTGATCGCGAGCACCGTGGCCCCCACGATCGAGTAGAGGATGGCGCCGCGGACCTTGGCCGCCCACATGGCGAACAGCGCGAACATCGCGATGAGGAAGATGAAGATCGGCCAGCCGTAGAGCGAGCCCCCGACGCCGAGCTCCAGTCCGGTGCTGCCGTTGTTCTGGATGAAGCCGGCGTTGACCATGCCGATCAGGGCGATGAACAGCCCGATGCCGACGCTGATCGCGATCTTCAGCGCACCAGGGACGGCGTTGAAGATCGCGGAGCGGAACCCGGTGAGCACCAGGAGCAGCAGGATCACGCCCTCGATGACCACCAGCCCCATGGCATCGGCCCAGGTCATACCGGGCAGCACGACGATGCCGTAGGTGATGAAGGCCGAGAGCCCCAGCGAGGAGGAGACTGCCATCGGGAACTTGCCGATCACGCCCATCAGGATGGTCATCAGCCCTGAGATCAGCGAGGTCGCCGCCGCGACGGCGGGCAGGTTCGGCTCCGAGCCTCCGCCCAGGAAGTTGCCGGTGGAGTCGGCTGAGGCGCCGATGATCAGCGGATTCAACACGATGATGTAGGACATCGCGAAGAAGGTGGCCAGCCCGCCGCGCACCTCCCGGCCGATGCTCGAGCCGCGGGCGGTGATGTGGAAATACCGATCGAGGCTCCCGGGCTGCCGGGGCGCAGAAGTCTGGGAGGCGGGGGTCTGAGTGCTCACGGAGCACCACCTTATTGCCCCGTGCGTTGTTCCGACCAACGGACTTCAGCAGACGAGACCGGAGTCACGCCGAGAGGCTCAGGACGCGGACACCCGGTGCTCGATATGGTGTGAGGCAGAAAGTCACATCTACACCTCCGAGAAGGATCCATTGACAGCAAAGACTTACGGATTGTTCGCCATCAAGGGCGACCGGCTCATTGCAGGTTCGGCGGATTCATTCCATATGACCCTCGACCCGGACGAGCTGGTTCTCCATGATCTAAATGTCTCGCTGCCGTGGGCACGCGTGGCTTCACTGGAATTCACTGCCAAGAGCGCTCCACGGCCCGCGTCCTGGATCTTTGAGATGTCCTGGGCGGTGCTGGCTGCCGCAGGACTCGACCTGGGCCCGGTCTCGACCAGGGTGCAGGCCACAGTACGGGGCGCCGACGGCACTCAGCTCTGCGACATCGCTGTGACGAACAGAGCTCGGCTTACGCGCCGCGAGATCCAGAGGGCCAACACGTTCGCATCCTGGCTGGTTTCCACTCGGGCGCAGGCTGCTGTCCTTCAGAGTCCGGGAGACCTGATTCAACGCTTTGAGCTGGCGAGGGACTGACGAGTTCGCCGGACTCTGAAGATCACGGCGGCGATCAGCAGCACGCCCGCCAACATCAGCAGCACCCCAGCCACGGGGTTGCGAGAGATCGTGATGTCGCTGCCGAAGATCGCGATGCCCCCGGCAAGGACCGCGAGCGCGATGAGCGCATCCCGCACGTACTCGAGAGCTGATGGTCGAGTCGTCATGCCAGTTCCTTCCGCGTGCACCTGGGACGACGGTGATTGTGCCACACGGCATATGCTGATTCACCCGATCACCGTTCAGACACTTGACCCTGATGCCCCCTGCTTCGACACCACGGGAACCAGCATCTTCGGGGCACCCATGACCAGGAGCCACACGGGCAGGACCACCACACTGAGCACGGCCAGGACTGAGATGTCCCCGACCACGACGACGGCGATGAACAGTGCGATCCACCCGTCGTGGCTCTCGGCGAGCACGGCGCCGAGCACCCCGCAGGCGAGCGCGAGGCTCAGCGGAAGCTCCGGGAGCAGCGACTGCGCCACAAGTCCCACCGCTGCCCCGAGGAAGACCGCCGGGAAGATCCGGCCGCCGCGGAAGCCGGCCGTGGCCGCGACGAGCAGCGCGCAGAGTTTGACCGCCACGATGAGCAGCAGCTCTGTGGTGCTGAGGTCCCCCGCGTCCCGGATGAGATCGGCCATCTGTTGGCCGCCTTTGAACAGGGTCACCGGGCCGCCGAGCGCGCCGAGACCACCGAGCAGGACTCCGCCCAGGGTGGTGTAGAGCAACGGGCTGCGCAGTCTGCGGAAGCTCGCATGCAGCGGGGTGAACACGGCGGCTCCGGCGAGAATGACCAGTGCGGCGGCACAGGCGACGACGGCGCCGAGCAGCAGGTCCGAGAGCTGTGGCACCCCGAGCGGTGGTATCTCGGTAGGTCCGAACTGCGGGCCGTCGAGCATCCGCATCGTCAACGAGCCGGTCGCCGCGGCGAGCAGCGGCAGGAAGAGCCGGTCCCAGAGCGCGCCCCCGCCGGCGGCCGCGGCCACCACACCGGTCAGCACCAGCGCGGCGGCCACGGGCGTGCCGAACAGTGCGCCGATGGTGCCGGCACCCGTCATCAGCACCACGAGCTTCACCTCGATGCCCGGCCAGAGCCGGAGGGTCAATGCCACCAGGATTGCGGTGTTGATCGCGATGATGGGTGACTCCGGACCGAGACTGACGCCACCGGCCAGCACCAGCAGACTCGCCAGGAGAAGACCCGGCACGGCGGACAGCGGCAGCGGCGGGGCCAGGAGCTCCACGGTCGCGGAGTCACGTCCCCCACGACCCGGGACGAAGGTGCAGACGGCTCCGACCGCAAGTCCGGTGGCGCTCAAGACCGCGAAGATCCACCAGCCCGAGTCTGGATCGAGGTCCAAGAGTCCGGGGAGGTCCACCCAGAGGGCGTGCTCCAACAGATGCGCGGTCTCCTCCACCAGGAACAGACTCAGGGCCGAGACCGCACCGACCAGAATGGCCGGGACCGATAATCGCAGCAGCCCGGCGACGGTCGGTGCTTCTTGTCCGGTCATTCCAGGCATCTCGGTGACGTCCTTCTATCCAGGATCACCGGCGTGGCTGGTCAACGCCAGCATCGGGATCAGCGCAGAGCCTGCCGGATGTTCTTCTCCTCGGCGCGCTTGTCCCACCAGCGCTTGAGCACCAGGTACCCGAGGATCCAGGTCCCCAGGGCCGTGACGATCCAGACCACCAGGGGGGTCAAGATCCAGGCCATCGGCGTGGAAAGCGTGAGACCGTCGGTCACCAGGGTCGCCACCCATACGGCCAGCAGGGTGGAGACCAGGCCGACCGCGCCGAGGATGGCGGAGGCGTACTGACGGGCCATGTTGAACACGAAGGGCCCCAGGACGGCCTGCGCCAGGACGAAGACCACGACGGCGGTGACGAATCCCACCGGTTCGAGGGTGACGCCGTCGATCAAGGTTCCGGCCACCAGAAAGGCGACGGCGGCCATCACCACATTGATCGCGGCCTGCAGCAGCATGCGCACCATGACAGGCTCTCTTCCGGGTGCGGCCGTCTGGGTCCCACTGGCCGGAACCCTGCTGTGGAGAAGGTGACACGGACCCAGTCGATGACTCCATGAGAGACCCTGGCGGGCACCAGGTCAAGAGATCTCGGCTGATGGGTCATCAGGCGTGGCGCAGGCGCCCCGCATGGGGACCTGCGGCCAATTAGAGTGGCATCATGAGCTTCCTGATGCACAAGCGCCACCTGGTCGGCGCCCGATCGCCGCGCAAGACGCTGCCAATTGCGGTCGCGGCCTCCGCCCTGGCGGTTCCGACGCTGGCAGCCCTCTCGGTGGTGGCCCTGGACCTGTTCAAGCATGGCCAGCGCAAGGACCGGAACGCGCCGCGCCCAGGAACGTTCAACACCGAGGTCGAAGAGTCCCCGATGCGCATCTACACCGACGGTGAATCGCTCTATAGGGACATGCTCGAAGCCATCGAATCAGCCGAAGACGTGATTCTGATGAAGACCTACATCTGGAAGAGCGATGCGGTCGGTCAGCAGTTCATCGATGCCTTCAACGCGGCGGCTCGTCGCGGAGTGAAGGTCTTCATCATCTATGACGGATTCGCCAATCTGGTGGTGTCGCACTCCTTCTACGCGCAGCTCGATGCTGACATCCGTGTCTTCCGCATGCCCGCGGCAGGAAGAAGCTTCTGGAAGGCGCCCATCCGGTCCACCGGCTTCAACCACTCCAAGATCCTGGTCATCGACGACGAGGTCGGCTTCGTCGGTGGATACAACATCGGCTCGCTCTACGCGAAGAAGTGGCGCGACACCCACCTGCGCGAGGTGGGCCCCGCCGTCTGGGGGGCTCCGCCAGACGATCGCTCGGCTGTGGAACGAGGATCGACCCGCAGAGGATCAGATCCCATGGATCGCCCCGGACAGCTGGGATCCCTCGGTCCGCGTGGTCGCCAACCTGCCGGTGGACCTGGTCTACCCGATCCGGAACATGTACCTGAAGGCCATCGAGCGGGCCAATGAGCGGATCTGGATCTCGACCCCCTACTTCATCCCCGACCAGCAGATCCTGCGGGCCTTGAAGCTGGCCGCGGAGCGCGGCGTGGACGTCCAGGTCATGGTGCCCAAGGACTCCAACCACGTCCTCGCCGACTGGGTGTCCCGTGGCTTCTTCGGGGAGATGCTCGACTCGGGCATCTCCATACTGCTCTACGCGAGCAGCATGATGCACTCCAAGACCGCGACGATCGACGGCGAGTGGTCGACGATCGGCACCGCCAACATCGACAGGCTGTCGCTGTCATTCAACTACGAGTCCAATGTCGAGGTCATCGATCCAGGGTTCGCCTCGGAGATGCAGAAGGTGTTCGAGAGCGACCGTGAGCACTGTGAGGTCGTGCGTGCCGATACCTGGCGTGAACGTCACCCGATGGCGCGCGCCACGGAGTGGGCGCTGATCCCGCTGCGCCCGGTGCTCTGAGCGTCGGGGAGTTCGTCTCCAGCCACGACTCATGGCTCTTGGCTGCTGGCACCCCGGCCAAAGGGCTCACACCCCGTTTCGGGCAAGAAATTTTAATTGCGCAGGGCAACTGCATCGATCCGCGTCACGGCGGCGATACAGGCCCGTCGTGGCCGTTCCGCCGCAGCTGAGACCCAGGCCTGGCACACCGATCCTGTTGACGCGCATGTTTTGTTCAGGCTAGTTTCAGTGATCGTGGCGCTCAGAACACTTCGATACCTGCAGGTCAGACCGTCCTCGAGGGCGCTGATCGGCATCGATGGTGATGCTCGGTCAGGGGTTCCCCCTGCACGTGTGTGGGGAATTGTTCGACACTGCCACTCCACGTCCCGCGGACCGGCCCCTCAGGAGACTCCATGACTGACTACGCGTATGACCCCTCACCGAATGCACCTGTCGCAGGGCGCCCGTCTCCACATGGCCCCAAGGCATGCATCGCGGCGTTCTTCAAGAACTATGCCCAGTTCAAGGGCTACTCCACGCGCGGAGAGTTCTGGTGGCCCTGGCTGATGCTCTTCCTCATCCATTGGGCCATCATCATCGCCACCGCGATCGTCGTCTCCACCTCCTTCTCGGAGGACATCGTCACCGAGGCCTATAACCCAGCAGGCCAGCCGGAGTTCTCCTACCAGATCTGGTTCGAAGGCACTGCCGGCGCGATCGTCGCCATCGCCGGGCTCCTGCTGCTGCTGATCTGGGCCGCGACCATCTCCCCGCTGCTGGCCGTGACCTGGCGTCGCTTCCACGACACCGGGCTCCCGGGCCCGATGTTCTTCATCTCCTTCATCCCCGTCCTCGGCGACATCGCCTTCCTGATCCTGATGGCCCGCGGATCCAAGCCGGAGAAGCATCGCCCGGAATGGGACGCACCCCAGATCGCGCAGCCCTGATTCGTCGCGCTCAAGATCGCTCGTGATGACCGGTGACGAAGACCTGCGCGTGGCCTATGGCCGACGGGCCGCCGAGTACTCTTCGGCGCTGGGCACCCTCGCACAGATGGACCCCCGTGATCGCGAGAGGATCACCGCGTGGGCCGGTGAGCTTCCCACCGGTCCGGTCCTCGACGCGGGATGCGGTCCGGGCCACTGGACTGCCCACCTGAACTCGCGCGGCCTCGACATCTCTGGCCTGGATCTAGTGCCCGAGTTCATCGGTCACGCGCGAGCCCGGTTCTCCAGCGTGCCGTTCCGAGTGGGGTCAATGACTGACCTGGAGGTTCCCGACCGCTCGCTGGCCGGGATCCTGGCGTGGTACTCACTGATCCATACTCCCCTCCCGGCCCTGCCCGTGATTCTCCAGGAGCTCCACCGAGCCCTGAGCCCGGGCGGGAGGCTGCTGATCGGCTTCTTCGACGGTCCAGACGCAACGCCGTTCGCCCACGAGGTCAGCACAGCGTACTCGTGGAGAGCCGCGGCGATGCGTCAGCGGCTGGAGGGGTCTGGATTCACGGTTCTCGATACCGAGGGCCGAGAGGACCCTGGGCGTCGAGCCCACGCCTCGATCATTGCGGAGAAACCGGCCAACATCTCAAGGCACTGAGGTCGCTTGCCGTTGCGGAAAGCAACACATAGACTTTCCGTTATGGAAAAACACTCTGCAGGCACCTCTCCTCAGGATGCCGCCCAGACCTTGAACGCCCTGACCGATGATCGCGAACGTCTGGCATCGGCGATCCAGGTCCCTCGGGCCCTGTTGGCGGCCTTCGGCGGCCTCGCCGCCTGGTGGGTCGCCACTGCGGCAGGCACCACCCCCGGCGAGAACTACGAACCTCCCACCTCTGGCTGGCTGGCCCTGGTCGGAATCCTGGTGACCCTCCACCTGATCCAGCGCGAGACCGGGCTGCGGCTGCGCACCATGGGCTCCCGGGCCGGATTCGCGGTGGCCGGGATCATCGCAGTGTGCCTCGTGCTCTTCAGCGTCTCGCTCGGCCTCGTAGCCTCCGGCATGATCTGGGTGGTGGCCCTGACCAGTCTGACCGCCTTCGTGACGACCACATGGCTCGCCGGTATCGCCTACCGCTCGGCCGTGGACCGGCTGCGGCATGGCTGAGGCCAGGTTCGACGAGACGATCCACGCCCCGGTCCGGCTGCGGATCTGTGGGATGCTGCGCCGGGTGGACGAGCTCGACTTCGCGGTGCTGCGCGACACCTTGGAGGTCTCCGACGCCACACTCTCCAAACATCTGAAGACGCTCGCCTCCGCGGGTCACGTCTCTACCAGGAAGGCGTCCTCAGCGGGACGCAAAGACTCCCGGCAGATCACCTGGCTCTCGCTCACCAAGGCCGGGCGGTCCGCCTTCGATGCGCATGTGCGCGCGCTGCAGGAGATCGCGGGACCCGCAGGCCCAGCGGACTGAGCTCGGCGGTCTGCGCTCAGCGGTCTGCGGCAGACCTTTCCTTCTCAAGCCCGAAGCGGACACCGGTGAGCTCCTCGGAGGCCTCCCAGAGCCGCTGTGCCAGTACGGGGTCGCTGGCCCGGGCGGAGCGTCCAACCAGGCTGGGGCTGCCGTGCAGCTCCCACCGGCCGTCGGGGCCGACGTAGCTGGCCCCAGGCAGGTCCTGGGTGGCGGCGAACAGCGTGGGCACAGCACCTGCTTGGCTGGTCTGCGCCAGAAGCCGTCCCGCGAGGTTCACGGTGGCCACCAGCGGTCTGCTGCGCCCCCGGAGTCCCAGATTGGTGGCGGAGTACCCGGGATGCGAGGCCAGCGAGCGCACCACAGAGCCGGACTGCCGCAGTCGACGTTCCAGTTCCAGGGTGAACAGCAGATTCGCGAGCTTGGACTGCCCATAGGCCTCGGCGAGGGAGTACCGTCGGGTGCGCAGCGCGAGGTCCTCGAAGTAGATGTCACCGGCCCGGTGCGCTCCGGAGGCCAGCGTGACCACCCTGTCGCTCAGATGCGGAAGCAGCAGGTTCGTCAGCGCGAAGTGCCCCAGGTGGTTGGTGCCGAACTGCAGGTCGAATCCGTCCTTGGTCACCGCGCCGCGCCCGCCGGCGACCCCCGCGTTGTTGATCAACAGATCGAGCCGGCCGGTCCAGGACTGGGCGAAGGCTCTCACCGAGGCCAGGTCCGCCAGGTCCAGTCGACGGACCTCGGTGCTGCCGGACATGGTCCCCGCTGCGGCGCGGCCGCGAGCGGTGTCGCGCACACCGAGCACCACATGAGCTCCGGCGTAGGCCAGTGCGGTCGCCGTCGCCAGCCCGACGCCGCTGTTGGCTCCGGTGACCAGGGCGGTGCGGCCGTGAAGCGCCGGGAGATCTGCCGCGGTCCAGGGGTGGTGATCCATCACCTGAGACTACTGATGAGTCAGCACAGAAGGAACTTCATCAGCGGTCTCCGCCGAGCTCCGGCGCTAGGCCCGTTCCACCGGGAGCCACAGTTCGGTCGTGGCGCTGCTGAAATCCGGTGCGCGATCAAGAACGGCCACCAGCGAGGGCCCGGGCCGCAGTCGCCAGGGGTTTGAGGGGAACCACTCCGTCGCGGTCGCAGCCCAGGTGGTCTGCAGCGCTGTGGGAAAGGGGCCGGTGGTGCGGAACACCGCCCAGTCCCCGGCTGGCACCTCGATGACGCTGAGGTGCTCCGGGGCCGTGGTGTCTGCGCTGACAGCGACGCCGTGCAGATACGTCAGCTCCGTACCCTCGCGGTAGTCCGGATCCACATCCGCGCTCACCTGGAGCAGTCCTGCTGGTTCGGTGTTGCTCAGGGCCTTCACCCGGGCGTGCTCGGTCTCGGGAAGTGAGGCGATATGCGCTTGGATGTGCTCATTGGCGCCCTGGTGGATCAGCGGCACCCGGGCGGCGTGTCCGATGAGCCGGAAGGCTGGTCGATCTGTGATGCGAGTTTCCATGGGGGTGTTTCCTTCGACGGTCAGGTGGAATCTGAGCGGGGTCTGCGGATGAAGCGGGCCACCGTGACGGCGTGCCTCGCCGGGGCTGATGCCGTGCACCGCGCGAAACGCTCGGTTGAATGCCTCGGTGGAGCCATAGCCGCAGCTCACGGCAATCCCGAGCAGGTCGCGGCCGGCGAGCACCTCAGCCGCGGCCACCGTCATGCGACGCCGTCGGATGTACTCCGAGAGCGGCATTCCGGCCAGGGACGAGAACATCCGACGCAGGTGGTACTCGGTGGTCCCGAGCTCACGGGTGAGGTCGACGACGTCGATCTGCTCCCCGAGGTGCTCTTCGATGAAGCTGACGACGCGGTTCAGTGCTGTGATCACGGTTTCCCCCTTCAGGATCCAGTCTGGTCCCCGAGCCGAGCCTGCACCCGACTATTCCGGTCCGATGCCATCGCGTGGGATCGACGGGGGCCGACCTGGGATCGACCTGGGATCGACGTGCCATCGGCACCCCGGCGCTGGCAGCCCGGCGACGCCTTCAGGGCACCCAGGTATAGCGGTGCTCCGGCCGCCCGGCCTGGCCGTAGCGCAGGGTCAGCTCGGCCCGGCCTTCCGCGCACAGGTGCTCCAGGTAGCGCCGGGCGGTGACCCGGGCGATCCCGGTGGTCTCCGAGACCTCGACGGCGGAGACGTCGCCGTCTCTCGAGCGCAGCGCCTCGGCCACCCGTTCGGCCGTGGCCGGGGTCAGCCCCTTGGCCATGGACCGAGACCCCATCGGACGCATCATGCCGAAGAGCGCGTCGACGTCGTTCTGGGTCACGGTGGACATCGCGGCCATCCGCTTGCGCGCCGCGGCGTAGCGTTCGAGCTGGTCGCGCAGCTGGCGCAGCGGGAAGGGCTTGATCAGGTAGTGCAGCGCACCCATCGCCATGGCGGTGCGCACGTGTTCGACGTCGCGCAGCGCGGTGATCAGCACGATGTCGATGACCCCGACCTCCCGCAGCCAGGTCGCGCTGCGGAGCTCCTCGAGCACCGCGAGGCCGGTGCGGTCGGGCAGGAAGAGGTCCAGCAGCACCAGACCGGGACGGTGTCGACGCACCGCCTCCAGTGCCTCAGCGGCGGTGTGCG
This sequence comes from Nesterenkonia sp. E16_10, assembly GCF_017347085.1. Taxonomy (GTDB): domain Bacteria; phylum Actinomycetota; class Actinomycetes; order Actinomycetales; family Micrococcaceae; genus Nesterenkonia. The sequence continues at coordinate 59,338 of NZ_JADPSA010000029.1, read as the reverse complement.
CGCTGGCCACCACGGTGAAGCCGGGCATCGAGTCGACGAGCTCACGATGGTTCCGGGCCACACGCACGTCGTCGTCGACGATCAGCACCGGAATCGGGGCGGGCGTTCCGGGCTCGCCGGAGGTCGTGCCTGCGGTGGTGTTCATGCGATGGTCACCTCGGCTCGCACCGGCAGGTAGGCGAAGAAGGTGGTCTCATCCTCATGCTCCACGCTCACCGAACCGCCGCGCCGCATGCAGGCCTGGTGCACCAGGGCCAGGCCCAGTCCGCGGCGACCGGCCTCGTCCTTGGTGGAGCGTCCGATGCTGAAGATCTCTGCGGCGATCTCAGGGTCCAGGCCGGGGCCCGAGTCGATGACCCGCACCTCGATGAGCCCGTCGGTGACCCCACCGTGGTGCCGGACCATCAGCTCCACCCGGGCCTGCGCGAGAGGCTCCGAGATCGCAGCGTCCATGGCGTTGTCGATCAGATTCCCGATCACCAGCAGCAGGTCATCGCGCAGTTCGTGGGGCTGGTCTGCAGGCAGCTGAGAAAGCTCGGAGAGGCTGAACTGCACCCCGCGTTCGGCGGCCTGGACGGACTTGGCGAGCACCAGTGCCGCCACGGTCATGTCCTGGATTCGCGCGGCGATCTGGGCGTCGGCCCCCGAAGTGGCCAGGGAGAGCTCGGAGAGGTACTCCTGGGCCCGATCCACCCCGCCGAGCTCCAGCATCCCGGCGACGGTGTGCAGCCGATTGGCGAACTCGTGCCGCTGGGCACGCAGCCCGTCGGTGACGGTGCGGGCGCCGTCGAGCTGGTCGCTCAGCCGGGTGAGCTCGGTGCGATCACGCAGGGTCACCACGACGCCGCCGTCGTCCTCGTGCAGGCGCACCGGTCTGCGGTTGCAGACCAGGATCAGCCCGTCCACGCTCAGCAGCAGGTCCTCCCCCGGCTCCGGGCCGCTCAGCACCGCCTGGGCCTCGGCGCTGAGTCCCAGCTGGGCGGGGGTGCGCCCGAGATGATCCACCGGCAGGCGCAGCAGCTGCCGGGCCGGGGTGTTGGCCAGCACCACGCGGCCCTCCCGGTCCAGGCCGATCACGCCCTCACCGATGGCGTGCAGCAGCGCCTCCCGACCGTCGAGCAGCGCGGTGATCTCCCGAGGCTCCAGGCCGTGGGTGTCCGCGCGCAGCCTTCGGGCCAGCATCCGGGCGCCGATCGCGCCGATGCCCACGGCGAGCGCCGCGGCCCCCAGGATCAGCGGGAGCTCCTGGAACGAGGCGAGGCGAACCTCGGAGGCGAGGATGCCCACAGAGACGAAGCCGATGACCTCTCCCCCGTCCTCGGTGATCGGCACTCGAGCGCGCATGGTGAGCCCCGCGTGGCCGTGCTCCACCCCGGTCCAGGTCTCTCCGGCCAGCACCGTCGCCGGATCCAGCTCGGGGCGCCCACCGATGGCGGCCGGGTCGGGGTGGGACTGCCGGAGGCCCTCGGCGTCGGCGATCATGATGTATTCATACCCGCCAGCGGCGCGCAGCGTCTCGGCCCAGGGAGCCAGGATCTCGGCCGGGTCCTCGGTGCGCAGCGCATCCTGGACCGTGTCCATGACGGCCACCGATTCGGCCATCGTGAGCACCCGCTCCGCGTACTGTGCCCGGACCTCCAGATACTGATTCACCCCCCAGAGCAGGCTGACCAGGGTCACCGCGCCGATGAGCAGCATGATGTTCCAGCGGAAGAGCCGACGGACCAGGGAGACCTCACCAGTGGTGGGGGCCTGGGATGACCGCACGGACACTGCTGCCTCCTGATGCTGCGGGTCGGGACTGATGGCTCACGGATCATTCGCCGCGCAAGGTCATGATCGAGACCAATATGACCAATATTGCGCGCAGGTGCACAAAACTGTGGGCCCGATCACAGTCGTTCCATGCTGTCACGTGGCTCACATTTTTGCCGCTGATCGATCCCCACACCCGCATCGAGGAGAAAAATCATGCTCAGCCTAATCGGCCTGGCGGTGATCGTCACCATGACGACGCTGCTGATCATGGGGCGCATCGCTCCCATCGTCGGACTGACCGTGATCCCCTTTGCGGGGGCACTGCTGGCCGGCTTCAGCTTCACCGAGATCGGTGACTTCTTCGGCGAGGGCATCGGTTCGGTGCTCGACGTCGCGGTGATGCTGATCTTCGCCATCCTGTTCTTCGGGATCATGAACCACGCAGGGCTCTTCGACCCGCTGGTGAGACTCACCGTGCGGCTGACCCGCGGCAATGTGATCGCGATCTGTGTGGGGACGGTGCTGCTGGCGGCGGTCTGCCACCTCGACGGCGCGGGCGCCTCCACATTCCTGATCGTGATCCCGGCGCTGCTCCCGCTCTACCGACACCTGGGCATGAGCCCGTACCTGCTGCTGCTTCTGGCCGGCATGAGCATGGGCGTGCTGAACATGCTGCCCTGGGGCGGACCCGTGGCCCGTTCGGCCGCCGTGGTCGGCATGGATCCGATCGAGCTCTGGCGCGGCCTGATCCCGGTGCAGATCCTGTGCCTGGTGATGCTCGTGGTGACTGCAGTCCTGTTGGGTCTGCGCGAGCAGCGCCGGATCGCTGCCCGCGCCAGGGCAGCTGCGGAGGTTGAGGCGCAGTCCGGTGAACAGTCCGGTCAGCAGTCCGGTGGGCAGATCGTCGAGCCGGCCGAGGAGCCGGTAGAGGGTCCCGCAGAAGCTCGGGTCCAGGAGCGCGAGCTCGTCTCCGTCGCCTCGAACCGCGACGTCACCAGCCGCACCACCACGGGCAGCAGCGTCAGCGACACCGGCGCCGGCAGGGGCAGCAGCGCCACCAGCTCCACCACCTCCGGCGGCTCTGACCGCAACGCCCAGGGCGCGGCCACGACGGACGCCTACAGCGGCGAGGCCGATGACCTCTGGGGCGGGACCGAGAACGCCCTGGCAACCCCGCGGTGGAAGATGACCGTGAACACCATCCTGGTCCTCGGCATGCTTGCCCTGCTGATCTCGGACATCCTGCCTTCCCCACTGGCCTTCATGCTCGGCCTCAGCGGCGCCCTGGTGATCAACTACCCGAAGGTCAGCGACCAGATGGAGGCGCTGAAGATCAACGGCGGCGCCGCGGTGACCACTGGCGCGATCGTGCTCGCCGCCGGCTGCTTCCTGGGCATCCTGGAGGAATCCGGCATGCTGGAATCCCTCGCCACCGACGCCGTGTCGATCCTGCCGGCCGCACTGATCCCTTATCTGCACCTGATCGTCGGGGTCTTCGGACTACCGCTGGAGCTGCTGCTGAGCACCGATGCGCATTACTTCGCGCTGCTGCCCGTGGTGGAGGGGGTCTCCACCCAGGCCGGAGTGAGCACCCTCGCAGTGGTCTACGCCGTGCTGGTGGGCAATATCATCGGCACCTTCATCAGCCCCTTCTCCGCGGCCCTGTGGCTCGCGCTCGGACTGGCCGGCTGTGACATCGGCAAGCACATCCGGTACTCCTTCGTGCCGATGTGGATCTTCTCCGTGGTCGCCCTGGTGCTGGCGCTGGTGCTGGGACTGATCCCCTGGAGCTGAGCCGGCCCGGCCGGGGTGATGGACCCCGTCATCGACCGGGCCGTGCACGTGGAGGAAGAGCACCCGTGGACCCTTCACCCCCAGCGCTATATGATGAGTTCATCAATCAGTAAACTACTGGGCGGCTGTGAGGAGACGATCGTGGACGATCAAGTCGAGGCACGAGGCCCGTTGAACCAGGTCAAGGCGAACCTCTTCAAGGGCCTCTCCCACCCGGTACGGATCCGGGTGTTGGAGCTGCTCGCCGAGCAGCCGGAGGTCTCGGTGACCGATCTGCTCGCCGAGACCGCGCTGGAGGCCTCGCATCTCTCCCAGCACCTGGCAGTGCTGCGACGCTACGATCTGGTCGTGTCCCGACGGCGCGGACTGCAGATGTTCTACTCACTGGCCCACCCTCAGGTGGCCGAGCTGCTGGCGGTGGCGAAGGCGCTGCTCCAGGAGATCCTGCGCAGCACCGAGCGGAATCTCGCCCACGCGCTCGCCGCGGAGTCACCGGCGGATTCCGCCACTGTCACTGGCCACCGATGAAGGCCGTGGCGTCCATCCGGGCGCTGTTGCCCCGACGCTCTGACTACGCCGCGATCCCGCGCACCTGGAGAGGCGACCTGGTCGCCGGGGTCACCGTGGGCATCGTGGCGCTCCCGCTCGCGCTGGCCTTCGGGGTCAGCTCCGGAGCCGGGGCCGCGAGCGGTCTGATCACCGCGGTCGTGGCCGGGTTCATCGCCGCGGTGTTCGGCGGGTCCAACGTGCAGGTCTCGGGCCCCACCGGCGCCATGGTCGTCGTCTTGGGCCCGGTAATCGCCGCCCACGGCATCCTCGCCCTGGCCGTGGTGACCGTGCTGGCCGGGCTCCTGGTGATCGCCGCCGGGGCGCTGAAGCTGGGCCGGGTGGTCTCCTTCCTGCCCTGGCCGGTGATCGAGGGCTTCACCCTCGGCATCGCCGTCATCATCTTCCTACAACAGGTGCCCGCCGCGCTTGGCGTCCTCGCCGGACCCAGCGCCAACGCCGCGGTATCCGCCGCGCAGAGCCTGGCCACCGTGCCCTGGCAGCAGATCGCCGCACCCGTGGGACTGGTCGTGCTGGTCGCGGTGATCATGATCGGGGCGCCTCGCATCCACCCGCAGATGCCCGGATCGATCCTGGCGATCATCGCTGCCACCGTCGCGGCAGCGCTGCTGGACCTGCCCACGGCCCGGATCGGTGCGCTGCCCGACTCGCTTCCGGCCCCGGTGCTGCCCGAGTTCGACGGCGCCACCCTCCTGGCGCTGGCCGCTCCGGCGGCCACCATCGCCGCACTGGCGGCGATCGAATCGCTGCTCTCGGCGCGAGTGGCGACCTCGATCTCCGACACCGGTCCCTATGACGCGGACCGCGAGCTCGTCGGGCAGGGCCTGGCCTCGGTGGCCTCGGGCTTCTTCGGCGGCATGCCGGCCACCGGAGCGATCGCTCGCACGGCGGTGAACATCCGTTCCGGGGCGCGCACCCGGCTGGCCGCCATCGTCCACGCGGCGGTGCTGCTCGGCGTCGTCTACCTGGCCACCGGCCCGGTGTCCCAGATCCCGCTGGCGGCCCTCGCCGGGGTGCTGATGGTCACCGCGGCACGCATGGTCTCTGTGGCCGCGGTCCGCGCGATCGTCGGCTCCACACGTGCCGACACCCTGGTCTTCCTCGTCACCGCGGTGATCACGGTGTCCCTGGATCTGATCGAGGCGGTGCAGATCGGCGTCGTCGTCGCCGCGTTCTTCGCGCTGCGCTCGATGGTCGCGACCAGCGGGGTGCACCGGGAGGTGATTCCTGGCCCGGCGCAGGCCGGGGACGGCCATATCGCGGTGTTCCGTCTGGATGGGGCGCTCTTCTTCGGCGCGGCCGAGCGGGTTCTGGAGAAGGTCACCGAGATCCAGAACGTCGATGTGGTGATCATCCGGATGTCTCAGCTGCAGGTGCTCGACGCCACCGGCGCCCGGGTGGTGTCGGAGATGGTCACCGCACTGGAACGGCGCGGCATCACAGTGCTGGTGAAGGGCATCCAGGACCGACATCTCGCTCTGGTCACCCGGGTCGGCGTCCTTGAATCCCTGCGCCACCACAAGCACCTCTTCACCGAACTGGCCCCTGCGGTGGAGCATGCCCGCAGCCACGTGCGGCGTGACCGCGAGGCGTCTCCCCCGTAGGCCTCGGACAGGGGATCAGAGCACGTCCACCCGGCGCCCGGCGAAGAGCCCCACCACCGCCATCACGACGACGGCGGCCGCGATGATCCACAGCACCGGGGACCAGGAGCCGGTGAACTCGAAGAGCGTGCCGGCCAGCAGCGGCCCCACGGCGGCGAGCAGATATCCCACACCCTGGGCCATGCCGGAGAGCCGACCGGCCTCCGCCGAGGTGCGGGCGCGCATGCTGATCAGGGTCAGTCCCGCCAGCAGGTTGCCGCCCGAGGCGAACCCGACGATCAGCGCCCAGGCGGGCATCGCCGCCGGGAAGAACAAGATGCCGAGCACACCGAGGAACATGATGCCCGCCAGCGCGACCACGACCGCGCGCTGGTCCTGGGCGCGCTGCATGATCGGTCCCACCACCAGGCTGGCGAGGATCCCGATGGCCTGATACGCGCCGAGCCAGAACCCGGCGGCGGCCTCGGTCACGCCGTGGGAGGTCTGGATGGCGGGGAACCAGGTGAGCATCAGGTAGAAGATGCCCGACTGCAGGGCGAAGTAGGCGGTGACCTGCCAGGCGACCGCGGAGCGCCACATCGTCCCGCCGCGGGAGCCCGACACGAGCGACGCGGGGTCGGGGACCATCGCGCCGAGCGAGCCGGGGGCCGTGGCGGAGCCGACCCGCCGGCTCCCCCTGAGCCGGATTCCCCAGAGGCCGGCGGAGAGCAGCGCGAAGATCGCCGAGACCCCGAGGGTGAACTCCCAGCCCTTGGCCGCCGCCACCGGCACCGCCGTGCCGGAGGCCACCGCGGCGCAGCCGACCAGCACCGCCGTGTAGAGCCCGGTCATGACCGGGACCCGGGCGGGAAAGTCACGTTTGACCACCGCGGGGACCAGCACATTGGCCACCCCGATGGCGGCGCTGAGGATGACCGTCCCGGCAAAGAGCGAGAAGGCGCCCAGGGGCAGCGACCGCAGCAGCGTGCCGAGTCCCAGCAGCAGCAGCGAGATGAAGATGGTCCGCTCGAGCCCCCAGCGGCGCCCCAGCGCCGCGATGAAGAGCGCGACGATGCCGAAGCCCAGGGCCGGGATGGCGCCGAGGAGCCCAAGGGCTGCCGGACCCAGGCCGGTGTCCTGGCCGATGCGTTCGATGAGCGGACCCACCGCGGTGATCGCGGGACGCAGATTCGCCGCCACGATCAGGACCGTGACGATCATCATCAGCTGCGGCAGGCGCCGAGGAGCAGCCTCTCCGGCCGCGCTCATGCGCGACTCACTCGTCGAAGGACTTCCCGGTGTTCAGATGCGGGCGCTGGCTCTTGATGATCTTCATCGGGAAGGCGGAGTCCGTGCCCTGAACCCCGGGAATGGTCAGCACCTTCTTGGTGAGGAACCGCTCGTAGGCATGGAGATCCGCCACCGCGACGCGGGCGAAATAGTCCGGTGAGCCGAAGAGCCGGAGCAGCTCGAGGACCTCCTCGTAACTCGCCATGGTGTCCTCAAACCGTTCTACGGTCTCTCGGTCGCCCCATTTGAGCTCGATGTCCAGACCGACCTCGAAGGACTGCCCCAGTGCTTCGGGGTTGATGTCAGCGGTATAGCCCAGAATGACACCCTCGGCCTCGAGCCGCTGGACCCGGCGCAGGCAGGGCCCGGCGGTGAGTCCGACCTTCTGGGCCAACGCCGCGTTGGGAATCCGTCCATCTTTTCGCAGCGCAGAAATGATTGCGCGATCCACACCGTCCATCATCTGATTCTTGCACCAGATTCGAAACTTTGGCGGTTCGCGCACCAAAATTCCCACATGGTGGAAACCGCTCCCCCTCGTCGAGCGAGCGCAGAGCGGCCCTCCAGCACGCGTCGCGCGTCACGGTTTCATCACTCACATACTATTCACAGGAACGTTGATAACGGCCAGGTAACGAAGTAAATTCCGCGTAGTTCCGGGGTTTTTGAGTGTTCGAGGTCACCCAGGCCCCGGTTGACGCAATCAAATCGAGACCTTTTACTGGTTAACGGACATCTTCCGTGATGCCGCTGTAACGACTGGGCCTCCGTTCCCAGGCCCACACACGGCAATCAGGAAGCACCGGAGCCGGCTGCCCACCACCGTCCACGCCGACTCAGGTGAAACTTGACCGCTACACATCATGAAGGCGGACGGTGACACGAGGACGGCCCGGGAGGGTCACGAGTGCAGGGACTTCGGGACTCAACTCTCATGCAGACCAAGCAGACTTTCAAGAAGGTTCTCGGCGGTAGCCTCGCAGCTGCCACGCTCGCCGGCGCAGCCGTCGTCGCACAGGCTCCTGCCGCAAGCGCCTCGGGCCAGTGGGACCAGCTCGCACAGTGCGAGTCCGGTGGCAACTGGTCGATCAACACCGGCAACGGCTACTACGGCGGCGTGCAGTTCTCCCAGCAGTCCTGGCAGGCAGTGGGCGGCTCCGGTCTCCCCAGCGATGCCAGCAAGTCCGAGCAGATCAGCCGCGCCCACGCACTCTGGGAGATCCAGGGCTGGGGCGCATGGCCTTCCTGCTCCGCTCAGCTCGGCCTCTCCGGCAACCCGGGTGGCGGCGGCGGCAACACTGCTCCCGCGCAGAGCGAGCCGGCACCGGAGCAGTCAGCTCCTGAGCCAGCACCGGCCCCTGAGCCCGCTCCCGAGCCTGCACCGGCACCCGAGCCGGCACCGGCACCCGCCCCTGAGCCAGCACCCGTGGAGCAGGCTCCGGTCGAGCAGGCACCGCAGCAGGTTGAGGTTCAGACCTCCGGCGAGACCTACACCGTGCAGGCCGGCGACTCGCTCTCCAGCATCGCCAACGCCCTCGGCCTGGATTGGAAGGACATCTGGAACGCCAACACCGACACCGTCCAGGATCCCAACCTGATCTTCGTCGGCGATCAGCTGAAGCTGCCCGCAGCAGGCTGATTCAAGTTTGTGCCAGAAGGCACACCACTAGGGGGCGTCAGCGCGTAGCTGACGCCCCCTAGCTGTGTCTGCACCTGGCATCACATTCATCAGGCACGAACCGCGGATTCACCCCGGGAGGTCAGACCCCGGCAGCGTGATCGCGATCTTGCCGCACACGTCTCCAGCTTCGAGACGCCGCATCGCCTCTGGAACCTTCGCCAGGGGAAAGGTACGGTCCACACGCGGCGTGACCGTGCCGCTCTTCAAGTGCTCGGCAAGTCGTTCCAGGTCACTTCCGCGTTCCTTGGACGCAAGCATGGTGAGCCGCTGGCTCAGGAATCTCGAGAACAATGGCGCCCGCAGGCTTCTCCCGAATCCACCAGTCCAGTCACCACCTCCCTCGCCACCGACGATGACGGCGGTCCCGGTGGGGGTCAGGGCGTGTCGCAGCCGGGCGAGAGGGGGATTGCCGGCGATGTCGAGGATCAGATCGTAGTGATCCGAGCCGTCCGCGAAGTCCTCCCGGGTGTAGTCGATGACGTGATCAGCGCCGAGGGATCGCACGAAGTCCTGCTTGCCGGGGCTGCAAACCCCCGTCACCTCCGCGCCGCATGCCTTGGCGATCTGCACGGCGAAGCTGCCGACACCACCGGAGGCACCCAGGACCAGCACCTTCTGGCCCTGCTTCACCTGGCCAGAGTCACTCAGCGCCTGGAGGGCTGTACCGCCGGAGATGGGAACGACGGCGGCCTGTTCGAAGGTCAGGTTCGCCGGTTTCGCCGCCAGCTTGGTCTCCAGAACCGCGGCGTATTCGGCGAAGGAGCCGCGGGACATCCCGTAGACCGGTTGACCGAGGGCGAACCCGGTCACCGAGGAGCCCACCTCAGCCACAGTTCCGGCGACGTCGATTCCCGGCACGGGATTCTTCGGCCTGCGGAAGCCGAAGCCGATCACCCGCAGCAGATACGGTCGGCCAACCATCATGTGCCAGGTTCCACGGTCGAGGCCGGCCGCGTGCACACGGACCAGCACCTCGTGCTCGCCGATCCTGGGGCGCTCGATCTCTGCGAGCTCGAAGACTTCCGTGGAGCCGTAGCCGGTCTGCACCATGGCCTGCATCGAGACACTTTCTCGGTGCGAGGCGTGGGGAGCGCCGCTCGTGTCGGCGTGGTGTCTCTGCGATGTCATGCTGTTCTCCCGTCACTGGTAGTGAGTCGATCGCTGAGGTGGCCTGCGTGGGCGGTCGCCACGATGCCCTGCGGCTAGGATCTGCCCTGCGGTGTGCCCGTGGGGTGGGTGGGTTGAGCTGCCGGGGGTGCTCGAGCCCGCCGACATGCAGGGGCTCCGACGACCCACGACATTCCTGATCGGCACGGCACACCAGTCCGACTCTTCTTCGTGGGTGGGTGCAAGGCCCGATGGGACTCCTGTCAACGTACTTGTCTCGGGTGCGGAACCGCTAGAACCGCGGACCGGGACGAATCCTGACCGTGCCCGGAGGCGGTGTGGCGGGGCCAGGTCCATGAGGAGCGCAGGATGAAGGCCAGCAGCAGCACCTCGAGTCCGATGGAGAGGCCGTAGAAGTAGGAGTAGCTCCACGACTCCCCCGCTGCGTTGTAGATCGTGACGGGGATGTAGAGCGTCGCCACGACGAGGTTGATGGTGCGGCTGACCCGCGCGGGCAGCGTCGTGGAGAGCAGGATCATCAGGCTCGGGATGGCGATGAGCGTGAGCGAAAGGGCGACGAAGGTGGGGCCGGTGTCGAACTCGTGGACGGTGCCGCCCAGAATCTCGTCGAGGAAGCCGGGCTTGTACAGCGCGAGATAGTCGACGTAGATGTAGAGAAACATGAAGCTGGTCCATGCCGCTGCGAGTCTGGCCTGCACGGGCAGGCGCAGGTCTTCGAGACGGCCCTGGGACGGAAGGTTCTCTCGGGTGAGGTGGGGTTCAGGCGTTCTCATGACGATGCTCCTTGGCTAGATTGAGTGGGTGCTTCCACCTTCATCGATGCCGGCGGCGGGCACATCAGCCCCGGAGCCTGATTCCACCTGGCCATTGGCACGGTCGCGCTCTGGTACTTTCGGCCGATGTGTCGAGCCCATGGGCTGCCTAGGCTGACCAGATGGCCATCCACGCGCTCCGCTCGCTGTGGGTTGAACCGCGACCCGCGAATGCTCCGGAGCCGGGGCCGCGGGACGCGGCGCTGGTCGCCGTCCTGATCGGCTGGTCCGTGGTGGAAGTCGCGCTCCGCCAGGACCTGGCTCCCCTGGCGCTGCTGCTGCTCGCGGTGCTCGCAGTCCTGGGCCCGCTGCTGTGGAGACGCTCGCACCCCCTCCTGGCCGTCGCGGTCTGCTTCGGCACGTGGACGGTGGTCGACTCGGTCAGAATTCTCACCGGGTCGGAAGGCGGCATGCTGAACAGCATGTCGGCGGCGCTGATCCTGGCCTACTCGCTGTTCCGGTGGGGCTCCGGTCGCGAGGCCGCAGGCGGCCTCGGCGTGATCCTGCTGTGGCTGCCCATCACCAACGTCGCCGACCCCGTCAGCCTCTGGGGAGCAGTCGCCGGATACGGGTTCTTCCTGTTTGCCGCCGCGCTCGGCGCTGCGATCCGGTACCGCGCGAAGATCCACCTCCGCGACGTCGACCAGGCCAAGGCCCGGGAGCGCGAACAGCTCGCTCGTGAACTCCATGACACCGTCGCCCACCACGTCTCGGGCATCGCCATCCAAGCCCAGGCAGGACGGGCCATCGCAGCTTCGCACCCCGAGCGTGCCATCGAGGCCCTTGGCATCATCGAGGACGCAGCGACCCGGACGCTCACCGAGCTGCGCACCATCGTCGGCGTGCTTCGCGCCTCGCAGGACACCGAGTTCGTGCCGCAGCCCGGCGTGGCCGAGATCCAAGCGCTCGCCACCGGCGGACAGACGCGGCCCAGTGTCACGGTGACCCTTTCCGGAGAATTCGACGACCTCAGCCCAGCGGTCAGGGCCGCGATCTACCGCCTGGCCCAGGAGTCCATCACCAACGCCCGACGCCATGCCCGCCACGCGACCCGGGTCGCCGTCGCCGTCACGGGCGAGGCCGACCGGGTGCGGCTGACCATCGACGACGACGGCTCCCCCGTCAGCGGCCGCGGCGCAGCAGGTTACGGTCTGGTGGGCTACGGGCTGATCGGCATGCGGGAACGCGCCTCACTGCTCGGCGGCACGTTCCAGGCGGGCCCCGCCGCGCAGGGCTGGCGGGTGGAGGCGGTCCTGCCCCGAGGCGGTGCTCCCCGATGAGCATCAGGGTCCTGATCGCCGACGACCAGCCGATCGTGCGCACCGGGCTGAGCATGCTGCTTGAGGCCCAGCCCGAGATCGAAGTCGTCGGCGCGGCCGCAGACGGGCGCGAGGCGGTCCGCCTGGCGCGGCAGCTGCGCCCCGACGTCGGCCTGTTCGACATCCGCATGCCGCTGATGGACGGCATCGAAGCCACGCGGCGCCTCGCTGGCCCCGACGTCACCGACCCCCTGCCGATCATCGTCATCACCACCTTCGACCTCGATGAATATGTCCACGGGGCGCTCAAGGCCGGCGCTCGCGGGTTCCTGCTCAAGGACGCCGGGCCTGCCCTGTTGACCCAGGCCATCCACGCCGCCGCCGATGGAGACGCACTGATCGCACCCAGCGTGACGCTCAAACTGCTCGCGGCTTTCGCCGATGCACAGACCGCACCACCGAAACAGCCGATAGAACCGCTCACCGCGCGCGAGGAGGAGGTCCTCCTGCCTGTAGCCCAAGGCCGGACCAATAATGAGATCGCCCGCGAGCTCTACATCACCCCAAGCACCGTCAAGGCCCACCTCGCCAGCCTGATGCGCAAGCTCGGCGCCCGAAACCGTGTCGAGGTCGCCATGTGGGCCCACGAGACCGGCCGCATCTGAGCGTACGAAGGGCCCCGCTGCGGTTGGCCCCCGCGTCCCGAGGTGCCGCGGAGTGACCGAATGTCCACTTCGGAAAGGCGATACAGCTCTTGTGGGAATGCATAAGATCTGTCCCAATGGCGGGGCTGTCTTCAGCACTGCCTGGGGTGGAGCTCTGTCGGCGGGTCGCTGACCAGTCCCGTGCAGCCATAGGTCGGGCGATCTGCCTCGCCGATGCAACAGGCGTAGAACTGATTCCCCAGATTCGCAGCGTCCTTGATCGGCTGCTTTGGAACCGAAGCGCGTGTCCACTTACCCCTGGCCCGTCGTCCGCTTGTTTTTCAGAAACGTATTTTTATTTGCCACATGCATTGAACGCTGGGCACATCTGCGGAGTAATCACTATCAGCTATACCTTCTGCATGACTTTCACATGCAGAAGTCGATACGACGGGTGAGGCAGTTGCTTCCTCATCGTCGATGAGGCAATGAGGTGTTGGATATGGCCCAGAGAATCGAAGTGGTGCTTGTCGATGACCTTGACGGCAGTGAAGCTAAGGAGACGGTGACTTTTGGTCTGGATGCTCGCTATTACGAAATTGATCTCAGCGATCAGCACACTAAGGAGCTGCGTGACTCGTTGAAGCAGTACATCAGCAAGAGTCGGGTCATCGCCCCTCCGTCACCGCAGAACGAGGCTCGACAGATTCGGGAGTGGGCGGTGAACAACGGCTTCAAGGTCTCCTCGAGAGGCCGGCTGCATCGGGAGGTCGTGGAGGCCTACCGCAACGCCAAGAAGCGTTAGCCCGCCGCAAGCCACCTCGGTGAGTGGAGTCTGGACGCCTGCGCCTGCAGACTCCACTCACTTTCGGTGCCCCTCGCTGCTCACGCATGCCCGGCGTGATGCGATGCTCCCGACTTCTGCCCGCTGACGCGATTCCTCGACCAGCAGACCTTCGTCACCGCAGCTCCATCGCTTCAAGCCCGTTGGGTCCAAGGCTGAAGGCCACCGTGCCGTGGAGGTCCGTGCGGTAGACCGAGGCGCCCACAGCCTCCAGAGTCCGGATGATCTCGGCGGAGGGATGCCCATAGCTGTTGTCCTGCCCCACCCCGATCAGCGCCGCCGCCGGTCGCGTCGCCTCCAGGAGCTCGGTGCCGCCATTGGCCGCCCCATGATGAGCGACCTTCAACAGGTGCACGCCCGGCGGCACGCCGTCGCGGCGCAGCAGCGACGCCGTCGCCGCCTCCTCCATGTCCCCCATCGCGAGCAGACGCAGCGGGTGGCTCACCGCACCGATCTGCCCCACCGGCAGCTGCGGGTCCGCGATCTCGAACAGCGCCACCAGCGAGTTGTCGTTGGCCTCCGCGTGATGGGCCTCCGCGACCCACACGGTGAGCCGCACCCGTAGCTCGCGGGTGAACTCGAAGACCTCCCCGGCCTGGGGGCGGTACACCGGGACGCTCGCCGGCAACTCGGCCACAGACTCGACCTCAGCGTCCACGTCCCAGTCTGCGCTTCCGGCATGCAGGACCGTGCCCGGCGCACGATCTTCGATCACCCCCGCGGTCCCGCCGTAATGGTCGCTGTGTTCATGGGTGAGCACCAGTGCCTCCACGGTGTCGAGACCGAGCTTCTCCAAACACTGGTCTGCCAGCAGCGGATCCTCCCCCGCGTCCACGACCACGCCCGCGGACTCCTGTGTGCGGATCACCAGCATGTCGCCCTGCCCCACGTCACACAGGGCCACCCGCCAATGATCCAGGCCACGCGACGGGGCCAATGCCGTCACCGGCAGCACCAGGGCGAGCATCGCCGCCGCGGCTCCCGCCAGCAGGACCATGTGCCAGTAGCGGAACCGGTCCACCAGACCCCAGGCCAGCACCAGGGCCGCGAAGACGTAGAGCACCACCAGACCCCAGCCCACCCACCCTTCCGGCCACGGGGCGGTGGCCTGCGGAAACCCAGCCGCGGCCCGGCCGATCAGCCCGAGGCAGGCTGCCGCCAACCCGCAGCACCAGAGGATCGGTACCGCCAGCCAGGGCAGCGTCGTGGAGATCACTGCGGCGAAGGTCCCTGGGACGGTGATGAACGGGACGAAAGGGGCGGCCAGGACATTGGCGGGCACCGCGTAGGTGTTGACTGCCGCCGAGAGCGGCAGCAGCACCGGGGTGACGAAGAGCTGCGCGGAGAACGCCAGTGCCAGCGGCGCCGCGAGCACCACCGGCAGAAACCTCTCCAACCGCTCCCGGATCCGGGTCCCGATCACCACGATCCCCGCCGTGGCAGCGGCGCTCAGCTGAAACGCCGGCTCCATCGCGTAGAACGGATCAAAGACCAGCAGCCCGATCACGCAGACACACAGCAGCGAAAACGCCGCCCGACCTCGCCCGGCGAAGAGCGAGACTGCGGCGATGCTGCCCATCACCCCGGCACGGATCACGCTGGGCTCGGGGTGCACCAGCAGCACGAACAGCACCAGACCGATCAGCGCGACCGGAACCGTCATCCAGCGCGGCGCGCGCAACAGCCTGACGATTCCGATCAGAGCGCCCATGACCAGCGCGCAGTTCGCCCCGCTCACAGCGGTCAGGTGGCTCAGGCCTGCGGCACGCATCGCCTCGCGGACCTCCTGATCCTGGTGTGTCCGATCACCCAGGATCAGCCCCGGCAGCAGCCCCGGAGCATCGCCCACCGCGTGGGAGGACGCGGCCGCGGTGGCAGAGCGCAATCCGTTGAAGATTTCGGTGAACTCGGCACGAGGATCAGCGGGGAGCCGTTCCAGCTCCGCCCCTGACGGAAAGAGCACAGCGGTCTCCCGCTGGCCAGGGTCGGTGGGGCTGAGCTTCACCAGCCCCTGATAGCGCTGACCCGTGATGAGCGGCAGACGCGGTGCGGCGGGCTTCCCGGCGGACACCTCGACGGAGCCCTCGGCCGGGTCACCGGCCAGGTCCCCGGCCGGGCCCTCGGCCGGGTCACCGGCAGGTTTTTCGTTGGCTGCCTCACCGGGCGCCGGGGCAGATTCGTCTGGGGGCAACAGATCGAAGTCCGCCGGGGCATCTTGGATCATCACCACCGGGGCACCCACAGGCACGGGAAGCGGCTCCCCCGGCATGGACGCCGTCTCCACAACCCCGTGGGCCATGATTCGGGCCTCACCGCCGAACCCCGGGGTGTCCAGCAGCTCTGGCTGGCCGGAGATCCGCAGTGTCACCGTGACCGGGGCGTCGCCCTGCACCGCCTGCATCCACCCGCTCAACGCGTGCGCCCGAGCGTCCGTCCCCGCCTGGAGCGCGACGACTGCCACCACCACGCAGCACAGCAGCGCATGCAGCGTCGCCGGGTGGGCGAGCAGCCGCGTGACCAGTCCGGCACCGAGGCTCAGCAGCGTGGCCGCACCCAGGAAGCCCCAGCCCAGCCGCACCGCGGACTCCCACGGCAGATGCACCGCCATCAGGGCCGCCGCCCAGGCGGCCAGCGCGGCGGGCAGCAGCCGCAGGTCCAACGGCTTCCCTGTCGTCACCAGGTCACCAGACCCTCCGCATCCGCGAGGATCACAGGCCCGATGCCGCTGACCCCGGCAAGCTCCTCCAGCGAGCCGAAGGGGCCGTTGGCCTCGCGGTAGGTGATGATCCGCTCCGAGAGCGCCGGTCCGATCCCGGGGAGCTCCTGGAGTGTTGTGGCATCGGCAGTGTTGAGGTTGATCAAGTCACCGGCCCCGGGGGCTGCTTCGGCCCCAGGTGCTGCTCCTGACTCCGGGGCGGGTGCTGTTCCCGGCGCCGCCCCCGGCGGCCCGGGCGAGTCCTGCCCGGCGGACGGGGGTCCGGTCCCGGCCTCAAGCTCCTCCGGGGTGGGCACCCAGATCTGAGTGCCGTCCTGGACCGGCGCGGCGAGATTCAGGCCGCCAGGATCGGCCTTCGAGGTCATCCCGCCCGCAGCCTCGATCGCCTCATGCACGCGTGCCCCGGCGGCCAGCTCCACCACGCCCGGTTCCGCCACCGCGCCGCCCACGTGGACCACCACAAGCCTCGTCCCCTGCGCGCCCGGCACAGCACTCTGGGCCTCATCCGCGGCACCCTCGGCCCCAGTGTCGGGCCGGGCCCCGGCGGAGGCCCCGGGGCTGTTCGACGCCGGAGGGCCCTCGGCCTGACCCGAGGCACCACCAGGGCCGGCCCCGGGGCCGGCTCCAGGACCCGCTCCAGGGCCGACTCCGGGGCCGGCTCCGGGGCTCGCTCCGGGCTGCTCCGCGCCCTGCAGCTGCGGGGGCTCTGGCAGGGTGGGCGCTCCCGAGGGAGCGGCGCTGCTGAACCAGGACACGGCGAGCCAGCTCAGCAGGGCGATGACGATCACGATGACGCCGGCCAGCTTCATCCGGATCCGGGCCGGGGCGGCGTGTTCGATTTCGCGCTCAGCGCGCAGCCGCTCCCGCCGTGTCAGCTGCTCCTCAGCCCGATCCTCCATGGGATCACGCTAGGACCGTGATCGACTCGGATCCGCGGTGCAGCATCCGCTGTGCGCAGCGGGCCGCGGCGTCGTCCTCAGTGCGGGGCTGGGGAAGACCGGTCCGAGCCGGAGAACTCGGTGGGCAGCCTCAGGAAGCGGCTGGCAGGGCCGGGTTCAGGAAGTGGCGGGCAGGGCCGGGTTCAACGACACCGCCAGCGCTCCCAGGCCCAGGTGAGCGCCCAGGGCGGGGGGAAGGTCCACCACCGGCACCGGGGCCGCGGAGAGCGGGGCCAGCGTCTCGGCCAGCTCCAGCGCCTGGGCAGGATTACCGAATCCATGCACTCCCAGGCGGGGCGCGTCCATGCTGTGGGCGTGCTGCGCCACCCGGGCCTGAAGTCGTTCCAGGGCGCGCGGCATGGTGCGCGGACGCTCCATGGGCTGGATCTCACCCTCGGTCAGCTGCAGCAGCGGCTTGACCCAGAGCAGTCCACCGATCAGCGTGGACATCGCGTTGATCCGTCCCCCGCGGCGCAGCTGGTCCAGGTTGGGCAGCACGAACATCGTCTCTGCGGCGTGGGCGCTGCGCGTCGCGGACTCCGCGACCGCCGCCAGGGATCCGCCGAGCTGCGCGGTGATCGCCGCGTCGATCACGCTGTGCCCCAGACCCAGGCCGGCCTGACGGGAATCGACCACCATGACCGGAAAGTCCAGCCCTTCGGCGGCCAGCCGGGCGGCCTCCACGGTGCCGGAGAGCTTCGCCGAGAGGTGGATGGACACCACCCCGGCGTAGCCCTGGGCCCGCAGCGACTCGTAGGACTCCAGCAACCGTCCCGGGGACGGTCGAGACGTGCGCACCGGGTTCCCCTGAGCCAGCGCCAGGGGCAGATCCCGGTCCAGCTCGTGACTGGTCTCCGGATAGATCTGATCCCCGATCATCACCGGGATCGGCACCGAGGTGATGTTGACCCCGACCGGGCCCAGCAGCAGCTCCTGGGGCCCGCGATCTACAGGAAGCGAGCAGGAGGAGTCGGTGACCACCGCGATGCGCCCCTTCTTGCGGCGCAGATGGGGTTTACGCCCCGGCATCGCAGCCCGCCGAGCCAGCAGGTCGGCCTCAAGCGCGCTGCGCCATCGGGCCAGGCTCTGCTGGCAGCGTTCTGCTGGCCGGGGGCTCATCAGCCCGTCACGACGTTGACCAGCTTGGGCGCACGCACGATCACCTTGCGCACCCCGCCGCCCTCGGCGACGTACTTCTGGATCCTTGGCAGCGCCAGCGCCTGGGCCTCGAGTTCGGCCTCGGTGATGTCTGCGGCGACCTCCAGCTTGTCGCGCAGCTTCCCCTTGACCTGGACCACCGCGGTGACGGTGTCCTGGACCAGCAGAGATTCATCCACTGCGGGCCAGGCGGAGTTCGCCACCGAGGGCTGGTGGCCGAGCAGGGCCCACATGTCCTCGGCGGTGTAGGGCGCGACCAGGGAGAGGATCTGCGCGGTGACCTCGGCGGCCTCACGCACCGCAGGATCACCCGCGCCGGCACCGGAGTCGATCTCCTTGCGGGCCGCGTTCACCAGCTCCATGGTGCGAGCGATCACCACGTTGAACTTCTTGTCCTCCACCAGCTGGGCGGCGTCCTGGATGGTCCGATGGGTGACCACACGCAGCGCCTTGGCCCCGTGGGATGGGTCGACGCCGGCCTCGGAGCTGACGTCCTGGGCGAAGCGCCAGGCACGGGCCAGGAACTTCGCGGAGCCCGAGGGCGAGACGTCGGCCCAGTCCACGTCATCCTCCGGCGGGGAGGCGAAGACCATGGTCAGCCGGACCGCGTCGACGCCGTAGATGTCGAGCTGCTCGCCGAGGTTCACCCCGTTGCCCAGGGACTTAGACATGGCCTTGCCGCCGTTGAGCACCTGACCCTGGTTCAGCAGCGCCTTGAACGGCTCCGTGAAGTTCACCAGGCCCAGGTCGAAGAGCACCTTGGTGAAGAACCGGGAGTAGAGCAGGTGCAGGATGGCGTGCTCCACGCCGCCCACGTACTGATCCACCGGCAGCCACTTGTTGATCTCCGCGCTGGGGAAGATCTCGGCGTCGTTGTTCGGGTCGATATAGCGCAGGTAGTACCAGGAGGAGTCCACGAAGGTGTCCATGGTGTCGGTGTCGCGGGTGGCGGCGCCGCCGCAGGAGGGACAGTCCACGTTGACCCAGTCGGTGGCGCCGGCCAGCGGGGACTTCCCCTTCGGCGCGAGCTGCTCGCCGCGCATGCCGGTGGGCAGCTTCACCGGGAGCTGGTCCTCGGGCACCGGGACCTCGCCGCAGTCGGTGCAGTGGATGATCGGGATCGGCGCGCCCCAGAAGCGCTGCCGGGAGAGCAGCCAGTCGCGCAGCCGGTAGTTGACCTTGGCTTCGCCCACGGTCTGCTCGGCGAGCACCTCGATGGCACGCGCGATCGCGGCGTCCTTGCTCAGCCCGTCCCAGGCCGGGGAGTTGATCGCGGTGCCCTCGCCGGCGGTCGCGGTGCCGGTCTCAGCCGGGTCTTCCTCACCGGTGTCGACCACCACGCGGACCTTCAGCCCCATGGTGCGGGCGAACTCCAGGTCGCGCTGGTCGTGGGCGGGCACGCCCATCACGGCGCCGGTGCCGTAGTCGGCGAGCACATAGTCCGAGGCCCACAGCGGCAGCTCTTCGCCGGTGATCGGGTGGATCGCGTGGCGGCCCAGGAAGACCCCGGTGCGTTCCCGCTCGGCGGACTGGCGCTCGATGTCGGAGACGCTGCCCAGCGCGGCCCGGTAAGCCTCAAGCTCGGCGCGCTGCTCCTCGGTGACCAGGTCCATCGCCAGGTCGGCGTCGGCGGCGACCACCATGAAGGTGACCCCGTAGAGGGTGTCGGGGCGGGTGGTGAAGACCTCCACCGGGGGGTGCTCGGGCGCGCCCTGCGTGGCGGGGATCTGGTAGCGCACCGAGGCGCCGGTGGAGCGGCCGATCCAGTTGCGCTGCATGGAGAGCACCCGGTCGGGCCAGTGGCCCTTGAGCTCGTCCATGTCTTCCAGGAGCCGGTCGGCGTAGTCGGTGATCTTGAAGTACCACTGGTTCAGCGACTTCTTGATCACCGCGGTCCCGCAGCGTTCGCAGGCGCCCTCGACGACCTGCTCGTTGGCGAGCACGGTCTGGTCCTTCGGGCACCAGTTGACCGGGGAGTCCTTCTTATACGCCAGTCCCTTGTTGTAGAACTGCAGGAACAGCCACTGGGTCCACCGGTAGTAGGACTCGTCCGAGGTGTGCAGCCGGCGGGTCCAGTCGGTGCTGATCCCGTAGCGCTTGAAGGACGCCGCCTGGGTCTCGATGTTGGCGTAGGTCCAGTCCGCGGGGTGAGCGTCGTTCTTGATCGCGGCGTTCTCGGCCGGCAGCCCGAAGGAGTCCCAGCCGATCGGGTGCAGCACGTTGTAGCCGCGCAGCCGGGCGTACCGGGCGGGGATGTCGCCGATGGCGAAGGCCTCGGCGTGGCCCATGTGCAGGTCACCGGAGGGGTACGGGAACATGTCCAGCACGTACTTCTTCTCCCGGGTGTCCGCCGGGTCCACCACGAAGGTGCCCTGTTCCTCCCAGACCGGCTGCCAGCGGGCCTCCATCTCCTGGAAGGAGTACTGCTTCTTCTCGCCGCCCTGGGCGTCAGCCGAAGGGCTGCTGGGCTGCGTCGCAGTGGTATCGGCTGCAGCGGTTTCGCTCGCGTGGCTCACCTGGGGGGCACCTCGTCGTCGTCGGGTCGTATCTTGGACCCCGCCAGTCTAATTGAGTTCCCCGGTAGGCTGGGCCAGTGAGCCAGACGTGGACCGAGCACCCAGTTCGGGCAGGAATCAGACGAGACGTCCCGGTGGACTTCGCCGCCCCGAAGCCCGTGAGCGGCCCGGGACGCGAGACCGTCGTCGACGACGACGCCCGGCTGGGCACGGCGGCTGCGGTCTGGCACTACCCCGCCCAGGCGCCGACCCCCGGTGCCTCCGCCGCCTCGCAGGCTCCGCCGCGCCGGCTGCTGCTGATCCACGGCTTCCGCGGGGACCATCACGGGATGGCGCTGATCGTGGATGCACTGCCGGAGTTCGAGGTCTTCGTTCCGGATCTCCCCGGCTTCGGGGCGACCCCGCCGCTGCAGCGCGCCGCTGCGGACCCAGCCGACGCCGTCCCCGGCGAGCGGGTCCCCGCCGAGCACACCCTGGACGCCTATGCGGGCTTCGTGGAGGCGCTGGCGGAGGCCCTCGAGCTGGGAGCAGCGGATGTCCTGGTGGGTCACTCCTTCGGCTCGATCATCGTCGCGGCCCACGCCGCGCAGACCAACCCAGCGGCCCACGCCGCGCAGACCAACCCAGCGGCCCACGCCGCGCAGACCAACCCAGCGGCCCACGCCGCGCAGACCAGCCCAGCAGACCGCTCAGAGGAACCTCGGCGCTGGGCGGGGCTGGCGCTGTTCGCCCCGATCAGCAATGACATCTTCACCGGCAGCCTGCTCCCCGGTGCGGCCGCTGTGGACCTGTACTACCGAGCAAGCCAGTGGCTGCCCGAGCCTGTGGCGCAGGCGCTGCTGCGGTCTCCGCTGGCGCAGGCGGTCACCAACGCCTCGATGATCGTCACCCGCGATCCGAATCAGGTGGCCTATATCCGGGATCAGCACCGACAGCATTTCAGCGGCTACGCGGACCCGAAGACCCTGTTGCAGGCCTATTGGGCCTCCAGCCGGCACACCGTCACCGAGTTCGCCGACCGGCTGGAGCTGCCGGTTCTGCTGGCGCCGGGGTCAAAGGATCAGTTGAGCACCCCGGCCGGGCAGCAGCGTCTGCGCCGAATGATTCCAGGAGCGCACACCGAGGTGCTGTGCGAGACCGGGCATCTGCTGCACTACGAGAAGCCGGCGCAGGCGGCCCGGGCGCTGCGCCGTTTCATCTCCAGCTTGGACTGAGCACCCTCGCGGCGCCCCTGATCCGCGGGACCAGAACCGTTGGTTCAGAACCGCGGGACCAGAACTGCGGGATCAGAACTGCAGGCTCGCGATGTCGTCCATAGCGATCCGCAGACCGCGGCTGCCGCGTGCGGCTCCCGGGGGTGCCGCGCTGTGGGTGCGTCGGATCCGGCGGATCTCGGTGACCACTGCGGCGGCCTCGGCGTAGCCGAAGAACAGCAGGTAGCGGTGCCGCCCATCATCCAGCGGCGCAGGCCCGATCCACGCTCGGCCCTCGGGCAGCTGCACCTGGGCGAGGAATGCCTCGACCTCGGCCGGGTCTCCGGTGAGGCTGAGCATCCGCTGCGCCGGCGGCAGTCCCAGCTCCAATCGGCTGTAGAGCTCCCTGCGGGCATAGGCCACCGGATCCCAGCGCACGAGGGCTGCGGTGAGCTCCTCGGCCTCGGCGGTGATCACCACGGTGCCGCCGTGAGTCTTGTGCGGGCGGACCAGCGAGGCCGCCCGGAACCACCGGGAGAGCACCTGGCGAGGCACGTCCAGGCCCTCACGGCTGAGCTGGGTGTCCCCGTCGAGCAGCAGCGCGGCGGCGTAGCCGGTCTGCGCGACGGGCTCCACTCCGGGGGTGCTGACCACCAGGGCCGGCTCCTGTCCGACCTCGGCGATCGGGTGATCCGAGGTCGAGGAGATCACCGGAGTGTTCGGGAAAGCGCGACCGAGCTCCTGGGCGGTGCGATCAGCCCCGCGCGTGCCGGCACGGAAGGTGGTGGAGCCGCACTCGGTACAACGGTGGTTCCGGTGGTGCAGCCCGCACCATCGGCACTTCAGCGTCCGGGACTGGCCGTGATGAGCCGGCAGGCTCAGTGGTCCGTGGCACTGCGGGCACTGCTGACGGCTGCGGCAGCGCTCACAGAGCACCGCCGGGATGAACCCGCTGCGTGCGACCTGGATCAGCACCGGCCCCTGCGCCAGCCCGTCCCGCGCCGCCTTGTATGCGGCTGCGGGCAGCCTGGCCGCGCGGAAGGCCGGCTCGCGCTCCTGTTCGTAGGAGTCGGCGGTGGCGATCATCCGCGGGGCCGCGGTTCGGCGCTCCTCTCGCTCGGGCGCCGCCTCGGCGAGCCAGCCGCGCTCGACCAGCCGCTGCACCTCCAGGCTGCGCGAGGTGGAGAGCATCACCAGCTCAGCGCCGGTCTGCACCGTCCTCAGCAGCGCCACCTCACGCACATGGTGATATGGCGCGCGTGGCGCGGCGTGGGTCAGCTCGCCGTCTTCGAAGACCATGAGCAACCGCAGCCGGGCCACCGGGGCGAAGACCGCGGAACGGGTGCCCACAGCAACTCGGGCCTGTCCGTAACGCAGATCCAGGAACGACCGGTACCGCGCGGAGGGACCCATCTCCGCGGTCAGCTGGACCGCGACCCCGCTGCCCAGCGTGCCGGTGAGCACCTCCATCAGGGCTTCGACGTCGCGCTGGTCCGGGACCACCACGACGGCGTCGCCCTCCCCCGCCAGACACTCGTGCACCCGATCCAGCACCTGGGTCGTCCAGGACTGCTCGCCGTAGGACTTCAGCGCCAGCGCGGCGCTGCGTGGACGGGGGTGCTCGGGGTCGAGATCGGGCGCAGGTGCGCGCAGGCCGGCGTAGTCCTTCTCCACCCGGGCGGCCCTTGGCGGGATGGCGGCGCGCAGCACATCAGCGGTGACCCCGGCCCCGCGTTCGGCGACCTGCTGGGCGAGCTCCAGGATGTCCTCGGAGAGCACCGGCAGGGCGGTGACGAGCTTGGTGATCAGGGAGAGCCGTGAGGCGGTGGAGGGCTCCTGTTTGCGGCGCAGCACATAGCCGGTCATCTCCCGACCGGAGAACCGCAGCTTCACCCGGCAGCCGGGGACGATCTTCTCGGCGAGATCGACGGGCACCACGTAGTCGAACGGGCGATCCAGGTGGGGCACGGCGGACTCCAGCAGCACCTCTGCCACGGGAAGCTCATCGGTGGCGCCGGCGGGCAGCTGCGGAGCAGGCGCGGGCGCGAGCGAGTCCAAGAGGGCTGGCTGGTTCGACTGTTGCCCCGCCTGCGATGTCGGCTCCTGCGCCACGCTGATCCACCCCCTCGCCCTGATTACCGCTGCCCTGCGATCGTATCTCCCACCAGGGACACGCACCGATGCGTAGAGTTGAGCCAATGAGCGAAAAAGCCCTCGGTCCCGCCTGGGGCTCCTTCATCCGCAACGCGCTGCTGGTGGCAGTGCTCGCCGGCATGATCTATGCCGCCTTCAATCTGCGGCTGCCGCCTCTGGACGAGCTGCAGCAGCGTATCGAGGACTTCGGCTGGGCCGCGTGGATCGTGTTCATCGCCGTCTACGCGGCGGTCGCCATGACCCCGATCCCGGTCACCATCATGGCAGTCAGCGGCGGGCTGATCTTCGGCACCATGCTGGGCAGTCTGCTCTCGGTGATCGGGGTGCTCATCGGCTGTTTCGCGGCATACCACCTGGCGCGCTTCCTGGGCACCCAGGCGGTGCGTAAGCTGCTGGGGTCCCATGCGGAGAAGGTCGAGGCGCATCTGGAGGGTGCTGGCTTCGAGGCCGTCTGCGCCCTGCGGCTGACCCCGGGTGTCCCCTATTGGCCGGTGAACTACGGCAGCGGCGCCTTCGGTGTGACCCAGCGTGACTTCGTCGTGGCAAGTGCGGTCGCCACGGTGCCTGGACAGGTCGCTCTGGTGGCGCTGGGTGCCTTCATCGCGGATCAGACCATCGTCAACGGCGTGGTGATCGGTGTGGCCTGGTCGGTGGTGGTGGCGATGACCATCTGGGCCTACCGGAGCTGGCGCGGGACCTCGAGTCACCGCCTCCCCGGAGCAGGACCCGCCGCCTGAACGCAATGGCGCCACCCGCTGGGGGCCCGCCCCGACCGGTCCGGGTCAGGCGTTGAAGAAGGACTTCAGTGCATCCACCCGGTCCAGGCGCTCCCAGGGGAAGTTCTCCCCGTCGCGGCCGAAGTGCCCGTTCTTGGAGGTCTCACGGTAGATCGGGCGCAGCAGGTCCAGGTCCTCGATGATGCCCAGCGGGCGCAGGTCGAAGATCGCGTCGATGGCCGCCGAGATCCGGGCCGGATCCACCTTCTCGGTGCCGAAGGTCTCCACGTAGATGCCCACCGGGTGCGCACGACCGATCGCGTAGGCGATCTGGATCTCGGCGCGGTCGGCGAGCCCCGCAGCGACCACGTTCTTGGCCACCCAGCGCATCGCGTAGGCCGCGGAGCGGTCCACCTTGGAGGGGTCCTTGCCGGAGAAGGCGCCGCCGCCGTGCCGGGAGAAGCCGCCGTAGGTGTCGACGATGATCTTGCGTCCGGTCAGCCCGGCGTCGCCCACGGGTCCGCCGACCACGAAGGGGCCCGAGGGGTTGATGATCTCGGAGAGCGTGGCCAGGTCCAGGTCGGTGTGTTCCAGCACCGGTGCGATCACCTGGGCGCTGATCTCGCTCTGGAGCTGCTCCTGGGAGATCTCGGCGGTGTGCTGGGTGGAGACCACCACGGTGTCGAGGCTGACCGGACGGTCGCCGTCGTAGCCGATGGTGACCTGGGTCTTGCCGTCGGGGCGCAGGTAGGCCAGCTGGCCGTCCTGGCGGACCTTGGTCAGCTGCGCGGAGAGCTGGTGGGCCAGCGAGATGGCGCTGGGCATATAGGAAGGGGTCTCATTGGTGGCGTAGCCGAACATGATGCCCTGGTCACCGGCGCCCTGGGCGTCCCGGCGGTCATCTGCTCCCCCGCGGGCCTCCATGGAGTTGAAGACTCCGGCGAAGATCTCTGGGGACTGCTGACCGATGGAGATCGAGACGCCGCAGCGGGCGCCGTCGAATCCGTTGGCCGAGGAGTCATAACCGATGTCCAGCAGCGTGTTGCGCACGATCTGCGGGATCTCCACGTAGCCCGAGGTGGTCACCTCGCCGGCCACGTGCACCAGCCCGGTGGTGGTCAGCGTCTCCACTGCCACACGGGAGTTCTTGTCCTCGGCGAGCAGCGCGTCGAGGATGGCGTCGGAGATCTGGTCACAGATCTTGTCCGGGTGGCCGATGGTCACGGATTCTGAGCTGAAGAGGCGCAGCGAGGACCCAGCCGCGGAGGTGTTGGAATTCGTCACTGGGTCATCCTACGGCAGGCCGATCCTGACCTGAGGAGCCTGCTTCACACGACGTAAGCGGCGGCCGCGGCGATGATCGCCTGGGCGGCCTCGTGCTTGGACCCGCGCAGCGTGGTCACCCTGGCGTCGCCGGCGCTGACAGTCGGTTCTGTGAGACCCGGTTCTGCGGGGCCGGGTGAGCTGCCAGTCGGTGCGGTGAGCGTGGGCGAGGTGAGGATGTGGATCTCGGTCTCGTCGCGTCCGAAGACCAGCGCCTCCCCCACCTGATTGAGCACCAGCAGGTCACAGCCCTTGCGCAGCAGCTTGGCCTGGGCCAGCTCCAGCGGGTCGGCCTCGGCGCTGCCGGTCTCTGCGGCGAAGCCGACGATCACGCGCGGCCCGGTGCCTTCGGCGCGGCGGTGCTCCACCGTCTCGGCGAGGATGTCGGGGTTGCGTTCCAGGGTGATCACCGGGTTCTCGCCGTCCTCGGTCTTCTTGATCTTCTGCGCGGCGTAGGCGGTGGGCCGGAAGTCGGCGACGGCGGCGGCCATGATCAGCAGGTCCGCCTGTGGTGCGACGCGCTGGACCGCGGCCTGCAGCTGGGCGGCGGTCTCGATGCGTTCAACGGTGATGTTCGCGATGTGCTCCGGGGCCTGGACATCCATGATCCCGGCGATCAGATGCACCGCCGCGCCCGCGGCGGCGGCGGTCTCGGCCAGCGCGATGCCCTGTTTGCCGGAGGAGCGGTTGCCGAGGTAGCGCACCGGGTCCAGGGGTTCACGGGTGCCGCCGGCGGTGACCACCACGGTCTGGCCCGAGAGCGGCGGTTGGACCTCCGGGTCGGGCGCGTGGAAGGTTCCGGCGCGCGGGGCGTAGGCGTATCCGAAGTCACCGGGGAGGCTGAGGATCTCGGTGACCCTGGCGAAGATCTGCTCGGGCTCCGGCAGCCGCCCTGGCCCGGTGTCTTTGCCGGTGAGCCGGCCGACGGCGGGTTCCATGACCTCGACGCCGCGGGACCGCAGCACCTCGACGTTGTCCGCGGTGGCGGCGCTGTTCCACATCTCGGTGTGCATCGCGGGGACCAGCAGCGTGGGAGCCTCGGAGGCCAGCAGCGTGGTGGTCAGCAGGTCATCGGCCATGCCGGCCCGCGCCCGGGCGAGCAGATCGGCGGTGGCGGGGGCGACGACGACCAGGTCGGCCTCCTGCCCCAGCCGGACGTGACGGACCTCGTCGACTCCGGAGAACACCGAGGTGGTCACGGGGCGGCCGCTGATCGCTTCCCAGGTGGCGCGTCCGACGAACTTCTCGGAGGCGGGAGTGGGGATGACATCGACCTGGTGGCCGGCTTCTCGCATAAGTCGCAGAAGGTGGACCGCCTTATAGGCGGCGATGCCGGCACTGACTCCAAGAACGATGCGCATCCGCCCAGATTACCCCGCAGGCCCAGGTGAGGGTGACTGCGGGGTCGTGCTGCTCACCCGGCGGAGCGGGTCAGCAGCGGCTGTTGATCAGGAGGCGGGGTTGACCGCGGGGTGGTTGACCAGCAGGTCCTCGTTGATCTCGCGCAGGGCGATGGACATCGACTTCTCGTTGAGCTTGGTGTCCACCAGCGGTCCGACGTACTCGAAGAGGCCCTCGTGCAGCTGTGCGTAGTACGCGTTGATCTGGCGGGCGCGCTTGGAGGCGAAGAGCACCAGCGAGTACTTCGAGGCGCTCTTCTCCAGGAGGGAGTCGATCGACGGGTAGATGATGCCTTCGGTCTGCTCAGTCACGTGGGGAGTCGTCCTTCAGATTGGGGTGATGCATGGGTGAAGCCCATGCGGGCTACAAGTTCGGCTGCGGCACGGTCGAGCTCGTCGTTGATGATCGAGACGTCGAATTCCTGCTCTGCAGCGAGTTCTATCTTAGCCGTTTCCAGCCTGCGCCGCTGTTCCTCCTCGGATTCGGTGCCGCGACCGACCAGCCGGGAGACCAGGTCCTCCCATGAAGGAGGCGCCAAAAACACGAACTGAGCCTCCGGCATCGTGGCCCTGACCTGGCGGGCTCCCTGCAGATCGATCTCCAGCAGGACCAGCTTCCCGGCCGCCAGGGCGGCGTCCACAGTCGAGCGCAGCGTGCCGTAGCGGTGCTTCCCGTGCACGGTGGCCCACTCCAGGAACTCCCCGGCCTCGACGAGTGCGTCGAAGCGAGCCGGGTCGATGAAGTGATAATCGACACCGTCCTCCTCGGTCGGGCGCGGGGGTCGGGTCGTGGCCGAGACCGAGAAGTGCACCTCGGGGTAGTGGGTGCGGATGAATCGGCTCAGCGTGGACTTCCCGACGGAGGTCGGTCCGGCGAGCACGGTGACGGCGGGACTGCCGGGGACTGCTGACAATGCACTGGCTCCTAGGGCTGGGGTGGTCAACCCAATTCTGCCAGATACTCCTTCAAGGCTCGTCGCTGCTTGACCCCGAGACCGCCGAGACGCCGGTTCACCGAGATGCCCAGGTCCTCCAGCGCCTTGGTGGCGGTGACGCGGCCGACCCCGGGAAGGGACTCCAGCAGTTCAAGCGTCTTGAGCCGGGCCACCGCCTCGGAGCTTGACGCGCGCTGCAGCACCTCATCGAAGCCGATGCCCCCGTTGCCGAACTCTTTCTTCAACTGGGCCCGCTCCACGCGGGCGGCCAGTGCTTTGCGACGGGCGGTGTCCCGCTCTTCCTTGGTCAGTTCTCGCAGTGCCACGATTCTCCCCCAACTTCCGTGGTGCACCCGCTAGGAACGGTTTTCTGCGGACTGCACCAGGTGATGATGAGCAGAATCTAACGGCTGGACGGTGGAACATCAAGAGAGTGCGGCCTGGCGAGTTCTCAGCCCAGATCAGCCTTCGCTTGCTCGATGGCCCTGGTCAGCGAATCCGGGTCCGGACCCTGACCCAGGATCCCGCGCGAGGAGTTCACCAGGACCTGCTCGGCGTAGGACGCGCCGAAGCCCGCGCGCAGCTCCTCGGCGCCGGCGCCCTGGGCGCCGTAGCCCGGTGCCAGCAGCGGCATGCGGCCGGCGGCGAGGTCGATTCCATGTTGGGCGGCGAGCCCCGCCGTCGTGGCGCCAACGACGAGTCCGATGCTGCCCAGCGCAGTGTCGGCCTGGGCCAGCGCGGTGGAGGCCGCCGCCGCCTCGGCCGCGATCTGGCCGGCCACGGTGACACCCCGAGCGTCCTGGGCGAGCTGGACCTGCTGGCCCTCAGGGTTGGAGGTCAGGGCCAGCACGAAGAGTCCGGCCTGGTGGCGGGCGGCGGCCTCGATCGCGGGCTGCAGCGACCCGAAGCCCAGGTAGGGGCTCACGGTGAGCGCGTCGGCGCCGAAGTCCCCCTCTGGGTTCAGCCAGGCCTCGGCGTAGCCGGCCATGGTGGACCCGATGTCTCCGCGCTTGGCGTCGGCGATCACCAGCAGACCGGCGGCACGGGCCTGGTGCTGGACCGTGCTGAGCACCTGCATGCCGGCGACCCCGAAGCGTTCGAAGAACGCCACCTGGGGCTTGAGCACCCCGACCCGGCCGATGCAGGCCTGGAGCACCCGGTCGCAGAACGCCTCCAGTCCGGCGGCGTCCTGGGTGAGCCCCCAGTCGGTGAGCAGCTGCGGGTGCGGATCCAGGCCGACGCAGAGCCTGCCGTGTGTGCGCATCGCCGCGGCCAGGCGCCCGCCGAAGGAGGCTCCGGCGGACTGGCCCGGCAGAGGCGAGGTCATGCCCCGGCCTGCCCCGCCGGCTCAGCCTGCTTCGCCGGCTCGGCCTGCTTCGATGCGTCGGCCTGCTCACGCAGGTCGGCCTGCCGGCGCTGTTCCACCTGATGACGCGCCTCGGCCTGCTTCAGCCGCTCGGCGTGCTCCTGCAGCGAGGCCACCGACCAGCTGAACTGGCCCAGCGCCTCGATGGCCTGCACGGCCGCACCGAACTCGGCCACGGTGGTGATCACCGGGGTGCCCACCGAGGTCGCGGCGGCGCGGATCTCGTAGCCGTCGCTGCGCGCATCACCACCCGAGGGGGTGTTGATGATCAGCGCGATCTCACCGCTCTCCACCCGTTCCAGGATGGTGCCGCCCTGGGTCTCGGCGTCGGCGATCTTCGCCACCGTGGTGGTCTCGACCCCGTTGCGGCGCAGCACATCGGCGGTGCCGCCGGTGGAGACGATGGAGAAGCCCAGGTCGGCCAGCCGCTTGACCGGCATGATGATCGCGCGCTTGTCCCGGTTGGCCACCGAGACGAAGACCTTGCCCGAGGTGGGCAGCGGGTTGTTCGCCGCCTGCTGCGCCTTGGCGAAGGCGGTGTCGAAGTGCTTGTCGATGCCCATCACCTCTCCGGTGGAGCGCATCTCCGGGCCGAGCAGCGAGTCGACCACGCGACCCTCGGGGGTGCGGAAGCGGGCGAAGGGCAGCACCGCCTCCTTCACCGAGACCGGGGCGCCCGGGGGCAGCTCGGAGCCGTCCCCGGTGGCCGGGAGCAGTCCGGAGAGCGGGTCTCCGGAGCCGGCTCGCAGCGCCGCGATGCTGACCCCGGTGCCGATGTGCGCGGCGGCCTTGGCCATCTGGACCCCGGTGGCCTTGGAGACGAACGGCACGGTGCGCGAGGCCCGCGGGTTGGCCTCGATCACGTAGAGGATGTCGGAGGCCAGGGCGAACTGGATGTTGATCAGGCCCTTGACCCCCACGCCCTCCGCGATCACCCGGGTGGCGACCCGGACCCGTTCCAGCACGTCGGGGCCCAGCGTGATCGGGGGCAGCACGCAGGCGGAGTCGCCGGAGTGGATCCCGGCCTCCTCGATGTGTTCCATGATGCCACCCACGTAGAGCTGCTCGCCGTCGTAGAGCGCGTCGACGTCGACCTCGATGGCGTCTTCCAGGAACC
Source organism: Nesterenkonia sp. E16_10 (assembly GCF_017347085.1). Taxonomy (GTDB): domain Bacteria; phylum Actinomycetota; class Actinomycetes; order Actinomycetales; family Micrococcaceae; genus Nesterenkonia. Next base: position 28,446 of record NZ_JADPSA010000029.1, on the reverse strand, counting down.
GGTCCACCAGCACCGGGTGCTCCGGGGTGACCTCGGTGGCGTTGGCGATGTAACGCTCCAGGCCGGGCTCGTCGTAGACGATCTCCATGCCGCGTCCGCCGAGCACGTAGCTGGGCCGGACCAGGACCGGGTAGCCGATGCTGTCGGCCACCTTTTTGGCGTCCTCGAAGCTCACCGCGGTGCCGTTCTTCGGCGCGATCAGTCCGCCGCGCTGGAGCACCTGGTCGAACGCGCCGCGGTCCTCGGCGAGGTCGATGGCCTCCGGGGAGGTGCCCAGGATGGTGACCCCGGCGTCGGCGAGCTGCTGGGCGAGCTTCAGCGGAGTCTGCCCGCCGAGCTGGACGAAGACCCCGGCCACGCCCCCGGTGCGCTCCTCGGCCGCGATGACCTCCAGCACGTCCTCCAGGGTCAGCGGCTCGAAGTACAGCCGGGTGGAGACGTCGTAGTCGGTGGAGACGGTCTCCGGGTTGCAGTTGACCATCACGGTCTCGTAGCCGGCCTCGCGCAGCGCCATGGTGGCGTGGACGCAGGAGTAGTCGAACTCGATGCCCTGCCCGATCCGGTTGGGTCCGGAGCCCAGGATGATCACCGAGGGCTGATCGTGGTGCACGATCTCGTCCTCGAGGTCATAGGAGGAGTAGTGGTACGGGGTGAAGGCCTCGAATTCGGCGGCGCAGGTGTCCACGGTCTTGTAGACCGGGCGGATCCCCAGCGCATGCCGGACCCCGCGGACCACCGCGGCGTCCATATGCCGCAGCGCGCCGATCTGCTCATCCGAGAAGCCGTGCCGCTTGGCCAGGCGCAGCGCCTCGACGTCGAGCTCGGGGGCCGAGGCCACCGCCGTCGCGGTCTCGTTGATCAGCTGCAGCTGGTCCAGGTACCAGGGGTCGATCCCGGTGATCTCATAGACCGTCTCGATCGAGGCGCCGGAGAGCAGCGCCCGCTGCACCTGGTGCAGCCGCTCGGTGGTCGCCGTCGCCATCTTCTCCAGCAGCTGCTCGAGCTCCTCGGGATCGGCCAGAGTGAAGTCGAACTCGCTGCCGCGCTGTTCCAGGGAGCGCAGCGCCTTCTGCATGGCCTCGGTGAAGTTGCGCCCGAAGGCCATCGCCTCGCCCACCGATTTCATGGTGGTGGTCAGCGTGGGGTCCGCGGCGGGGAACTTCTCGAAGGCGAAGCGCGGGACCTTCACCACCACGTAGTCCAGCACCGGCTCGAAGCTGGCCGGGGTCTTCTGCGTGATGTCGTTGGGGATCTCATCCAGGGTGTAGCCCAGGGCGAGCTTGGTTGCGATCTTCGCGATCGCGAACCCGGTGGCCTTCGAGGCCAGCGCCGAGGAGCGCGAGACCCGCGGGTTCATCTCGATGACGACGACGCGGCCGGTTCCGGGCTCGATGGCGAACTGGATGTTGCAGCCACCGGTGGCGACCCCGACCTCACGGATCACGTTGATCGAGATGTCACGCAGCCGCTGGTACTCGCGGTCGGTGAGCGTCATGGCCGGAGCCACGGTGATCGAGTCCCCGGTGTGCACGCCCACCGGGTCGAAGTTCTCGATGGAGCAGACCACGACCACGTTGTCCTTGGAGTCGCGCATCATCTCCAGCTCGTACTCCTTCCAGCCGAGGATGGACTCCTCCAGGAGCACCTCGGTGGTCGGTGAGTACTGCAGCCCGGCGCCGGCGATCCGGTGCAGGTCGGTCTCGTCGTAGGCCATGCCGGAGCCGAGCCCGCCCATGGTGAAGGAGGGGCGCACCACCATCGGGTAGCCCAGCTCCTCGGCGGCGGCCAGCGCCTCCTCCATGGAGTGCACGATCAGCGACTTCGCGGATTCCGCGCCGGAGCGCTCCACCACGCCCTTGAACTTCTGCCGGTCCTCGCCGAGCTCGATGGCGGCGATGTTCGCGCCGATCAGCTCGACCCCGAACTTCTCCAGCACACCGTCCTTGTCCAGTGCGATCGCGGTGTTCAGCGCGGTCTGCCCACCGAGGGTGGGCAGCAGGGCGTCGGGACGCTCCTTCTCGATGATCTTCGCGACCACCTCGGGGCTGATCGGCTCCACGTAGGTGGCGTCGGCGAACTCGGGGTCGGTCATGATGGTGGCCGGGTTGGAGTTGACCAGGATGACCCGCAGGCCCTCCTCCTTGAGCACTCGCAGGGCCTGGGTGCCGGAGTAGTCGAACTCGGCGGCCTGTCCGATCACGATCGGGCCGGAGCCGATGACCATGACGGACTTGAGGTCTTGACGCTTAGGCATTGAGTGGGTTCCCTCCACGGGTCTCAGTGTCGGTAGTGGTGGCGGCGCTCACGGTGTCGGCCCCGGTCTTGGTGCGCGCGTCGGTCATCAGCTCGACGAAGCGGTCGAAGAGGTAGGCCGAATCATGCGGTCCGGCCGCAGCCTCGGGGTGGTACTGGACGCTGAAGGCGGGGATGTCCAGGCAGCGCAGGCCCTCCACCACACCGTCGTTGAGGCTGGAGTGGCTCACCTCGACCCGCCCGAAGCGGTCCTGCGGGGCGGTGAGCACCTCGCCCACCGGGGCGTCCACGGCGAATCCGTGGTTCTGCGAGGTGATCTCCACCTTGCCGGTGGCGTGATCCATCACCGGCTGGTTGATCCCGCGGTGACCGAAGGGCAGCTTATAGGTGCCGAAGCCCAGCGCGCGGCCCAGGATCTGGTTGCCGAAGCAGATCCCGAAGAACGGGGTCCTGGCATCGAGCACTTCGCGCAGCAGCCCGATCTGGTTCGCGGCGGTGGCCGGGTCCCCGGGACCGTTGGATAGGAAGACCCCGTCCGGGTTCAGCGCCTCGATCTCGGCGAAGCTGGTCGTGGCCGGGAGCACATGCACGCGCAGTCCGCGTTCGGCCATCCGCACCGGGGTCATGGTCTTGATGCCGAGGTCGATGGCGGCCACGGTGGCGACGATCTCCGCGCCCCAGCCGTGGTCGCTGGGCTCGACGGTGTAGGCCGTGTCGGTGGAGACCTCTTCGGCCAGCCGGGCTCCGGCCATCGAGGGCTGGGCCTTGACCTCGGCGATCAGCTCGGCGATGGGGCGGGCCGACTGGTCCCCGGAGAAGATCCCGGCCTTCATCGATCCGGCGCTGCGCAGGTGTCGGGTGATCGCCCGGGTGTCGACGTCCTTGATGCCGATGATCTCCTGGGCGTTGAGCTCCTCGTGCAGGGTCCGCCGGGAGCGCCAGTTGGAGGGCCGGCGGGCGGCGTCGCGCACCACATAGCCGGCGACCCAGATCTTGCGGGACTCGGCGTCCTCATCGTTGATGCCGGTGTTGCCGATGTGTGGGGCGGTCTGCACCACGATCTGGCGGGCGTAGGACGGGTCGGTGAGCGTCTCCTGGTAGCCGGTCATCCCGGTGGCGAAGACCGCCTCGCCCAGGCGGGCGCCCTGGGTGCCGTAGGCGGCGCCGCGGTGCACGGTGCCGTCCTCGAGGACCAGCAGCGCGGGGGCGGCGGCCTGGAGGGGTGCCTGCGTGGCGGCATCGGTGGCGGCCTCAGTGGCGGCCGGTGACTGAGCCTGGGTGGCGGAGGGTTGTGCTGTCATGAAGGTTCTGACTCCTCGTCGGAGGGACGGATGACGGATGTGAGCTCGTCGAGGAGCTCTTGGTGGGCTTCTGCATGCCGGGCGCGGAAGGCGGTCTCCACGGATTCCTCGCCGAGTCGCCAGCCGATGATGATGGCCCCGTCGCGTTCGACGAACTTGCCCACCACTCCCCGGTCGGTGCGCACATGCTCCAGCGCGGCCGCGGAGATCAGGTAGTTCGGGGCTCCCGAGCGGAAGACGGCGACGCCCTGGTCGTGGACCTCGAGGCGTCCGTTGGTGCGCACGCCGAGTCCGTGGACGGCGATCCGGTCCAGGTAGTCCCCGGCCTTCACGGTGCCGATGACCATGCCCTCGGCCGCTGCGCGCGGCTGTGCCTCGATGAGCGTGGCGGGGACCTCATCGGGCGCCGGCAGTCCGCCCTGGCGGCGTTTGCGCCCGCGCCAGCCGAGCCAGAGCAGGCCCAGCAGCACCGCGATGATGCCCAGGGCGATCCACAGGTAGTTCAGGTAGGTACCGGTCATGTCCGCGGCGGTGGTGCCCAGGGTCGCGGGAAGTCCCAGCGTGGCAGGCGTGAGCGTCATGGCCTCACCTGTGAGGATCCGGCGGCGCCCGCAGCGGCCTCGGCCAGCGGGGTGTTGAGCTCGCCGTCGAGCACCACCGGGTGTCCGTGCAGGAAGGTCGCGCGCACCGCGCCGGGCAGCTCCATGCCGCGGAAGGGCGAGTTTCGGCCCTTGCTGGCGTGGCCGTCGGGGTCCACGGTCTGCGTGGCCTCGGCGTCGACCAGGATCAGGTTGGCGGGCTCCCCCAGCTCCAGCGGCCGGCCCTGATGCGCGTGGCGGTAGATCCGCGCCGGGGCGATCGAGGTGACCTCCGCGAAACGTCGCCAGTCCATGAGTCCGGTGTTGATCATGGTCTTGATGACCACCGGCAGCGCGGTCTCCAGCCCGGTCATGCCCATGGCCGCGGCGGACCATTCGCATTCCTTGGCCTGGGTGGGGTGCGGGGCGTGGTCGGTGCCGATGATGTCGATGGTGCCGTCGGCCAGTCCGGCCCGCAGCGCCTCGACGTCGGCGCCGGTGCGCAGCGGCGGGTTGACCTTGTACACCGGGTCATAGCCGCGGACCAGCTCGTCGGTGAGCAGCAGGTGGTGCGGGGTCACCTCGGCGGTGACGTCGATGCCGCGCTCCTTGGCCCAGCGGATGATCTCCACCGAACCGGCGGTGGAGACGTGGCAGATGTGCAGCCTCGAGCCCACATGCTGGGCCAGCAGCACGTCGCGGGCGATGATCGACTCCTCGGCCACCGCCGGCCAGCCGGGCAGGCCCAGGATCGCGGAAACGTCGCCCTCGTTCATCTGGGCACCCTCGGTGAGCAGCGGCTCCTGGGCGTGCTGGGCGATGAACCCGTCCACGGTCTTCACGTACTCCAGGGCTCGGCGCATCAGCACCGGGTTGTGCACGCACATGCCGTCGTCGGAGAACATCCGGACCTGCGCGGAGGACTCGGCCATGGCGCCGAGCTCGGCGAGCCGCTCCCCGGCGAGACCGACGGTGACAGCGCCGACCGGGTAGACCTCGGTCCAGCCAGAGGCCCGACCCAGCCGGTGCACCTGTTCCACGACGCCGGCGGAGTCGGCCACCGGGGAGGAGTTCGCCATCGCGTGGACCGCGGTGAATCCGCCCCTGGCGGCGGCTCGGCTGCCGGTCTCTACGGTCTCGGCGTCTTCACGGCCGGGTTCACGCAGGTGGGTGTGCAGATCCACCATGCCCGGGAGCATGATCAGGCCTTCCGCCTCGACGGTGCTGACCTGCTCCGGCTGCTCGGCCTTCAGCTGCTCGGCCTGGGCTCGGGCCGCTTCTCCGAGGGCGGCGATCCGGCCGTCTCTGATGAGCACGTCGAGCGGCGCCTCCCCATAGGGCCGGGCGCCCAGGATCAGGGTCGCGGCGGTGGGGGTGTCACTCATGCGGTGTTCCTCTCTGAGCTGCTCAGCAGCAGGTGCAGCACGGCCATACGGACGGAGACCCCGTGGGAGACCTGATCCAGGACCTGGTTCATCGGGGAGTCTGCGGCGGCGGCGGAGATCTCGACTCCGCGGTTCATCGGGCCTGGGTGCAGGATCATCGGTCGCTGCCCGGCGGCGCCGCGGTGGGCGGCCAGCCGGGCCAGCCGCTCGTCGGTCAGGCCCCAGCGGCGGGTGTATTCGGCGGCGGTCGGGAAGTAGGCTCCGCCCATCCGCTCGGCCTGGACCCGGAGCATCATGATCGCATCGGGGCCGGCCTCCGGGCCGGAGCCCAGCGCCTCATCGAGGCTGTAGTACACGCTCACCGGCCATTTCTCCACGCCCACCGGCAGCAGCGTGGCCGGGGCGACCAGGCCGACGTCGGCGCCGAGCGTGCGCAGCAGCCAGATGTTCGACCGCGCCACCCGGGAGTGCAGGATGTCGCCGACGATCAGCACCCGCATCCCGGTCAGGTCGGTGCCGCGTGGGTCTGCTCCGTGAGCGGCGGACCAGCCGCGGCGCAGGGTCAGCGCGTCGAGCAGCGCCTGGGTGGGGTGTTCATGGGTGCCGTCGCCGGCGTTGATCACCGCGCAGTCGGTCCAGCCCGAGCCGGCGAGCTGCGCCGCGGCCCCGGAGGCCCAGTGCCGCATCACGATCGCGTCGGCGCCGATGGCCTCCAGGGTCTGCACGGTGTCCTTCAGCGACTCGCCCTTCGAGACCGAGGAGCCCTTGGCGGAGAAGTTCATCACATCGGCGGAGAGCCGCTTGGCGGCGGCCTCGAAGGAGATCCGGGTGCGGGTGGAGTCCTCGAAGAAGAGGTTCACCACGGTGCGTCCGCGCAGCGTGGGCAGCTTCTTGACCTCGCGGGTGGAGACCGCGGCCATCTCCTCGGCGGTGTCGAGGATGCTCAGCGCCTGGGTATGGCTGAGATCGGCGGTGGAGAGCAGGTGCCGCATCAGCGCTCACCCGCCTGGGACTGCTTGCCGCCGCGGCGCTGGATGACCACGGCCTCCTGGCTGCGGGCCACGCCGTCGATCTCGTCGAGCAGCACCGAGACGCGCTCGTCCCGGGAGGTGGGCAGGTTCTTCCCGACGTGATCGGAACGGATGGGCAGTTCGCGGTGGCCGCGGTCCACCAGCACGGCGAGCCGGACCACCGCGGGACGGCCCAGCGCCTGAAGGGCGTCCAGGGCCGCGCGCACGGTGCGCCCGGAGTAGAGCACGTCATCGACCAGGACCACGGTGGCACCGTCGATGCCGGCGCCGGGGATCCTGGTGGGTTCCGGGGTGCGGGCGCCATGGGCGCGCAGGTCGTCGCGGTAGAGCGTGATGTCCAGGGAGCCGATGGCCTGGCTGGGATCGAAGCCGGGGTCGATCCGGGCGAGCCGCTCGCCCAGTCGGCGGGCCAGGATGGTTCCGCGGCGCGGGATGCCCAGCAGCAGCAGACCTTCGACCCCGCGGTGGGATTCGACGATCTCGTGGGCTATGCGCGTGAGCGCCCGGTCCATGTCGGAGGCGGACATCACATGAGAGGTCTCGGGTGATCGGGTCACCGTATGACTCCTTCCTCGCCTCACTGGACGATGTTTAAAGGAAGTCTGGATCTTCAGTTCTGGGCGGCTGCCGCCGCATCGCGGCGCAGCTGCTGTCCTGCTCGGCGCGTGATGCACGCGCCGGGTTCACTCTACGTCATCGACCTCGACCAGCGTGGGCTTGAGCACCTGGATCCGTCCGAGCAGGCCGTTGACGAAGCTGGGCGAGTCGTCGGTGGAGAGCTCCTTGACCAGTGAGACGGCCTCGGAGACCGCCACGTTGTCGGGGATCTCGGTGTTGCACAGCAGCTCCCAGGCCCCGATCCGAAGCGCCATCAGGTCCACCCGCGGCATCCGCTCCAGGGTCCAGCCGCGCGCGTAGGTGGCGAGGATCTCGTCGATGTGCTCCTGCTCGGACTTCACCCCGTCGATGAGCTCGAGGACGTATTCGTTCACGATCAGGTCCGCGCGCTCGCGGCGGACCCTCAGGACCTCGAAGGGGTCCATGTCTCGCTGTTCGGCCTCAAAGAGGATCTCGAGGGCCCGACGGCGGGCTTTGCTTCGCTTTGCCACTGGCGGGATCAGTCCGTGACTCGGCCGAGGTAGGCGGAGGTGCGGGTGTCGACCTTCACGCGGGTGCCCTGGTCCACGAACAGCGGGACCTGGATCTCGTGTCCGGTCTCCAGGGTGGCGGACTTGGTCCCGGCGTTGGAGCGGTCACCCTGCAGGCCCGGCTCGGTGTAGGTGATCTCCAGGACCACCGAGGGCGGCAGGTCGAGGTAGAGCGGGGTGCCGTCGTGCAGGGCGATGGTGACCTCGTGGGACTCCAGCAGGAAGTTCGCGGCGTCGCCGACCACGGTGGCGGGCACGGTGATCTGGTCGTAGTCGCGCAGGTCCATGAAGACGAAGTCCTCACCATCCTGGTAGAGGTACTGGTAGTTGGAGCGGTCGACCGTGGCGAACTCCACCTTGGCGCCGGCGTTGAACGTCTTGTCCACGGCCTTGCCGGTGCGGATGTTCTTCAGCTTGGTGCGCACGAACGCGCCGCCCTTGCCCGGCTTGACGTGCTGGAACTCGAGCGTGTTCCACAGCTGCCCCTCCATCTTGAGGACGGAGCCGTTCTTGATGTCGTTCGAGCTGGCCACAATCTGCCTTTCCTGGGTCGTGAGGGCATGGAGTTCGATGCACAGCCGCGGCTGGACGCCATGGCTGCTCCACGCGGCGCCAGTCGATTCTACAGGCTCGCGCGCCGAGCTCAGAGCGACATCATGGTGCCCGTCTCCGGCTGGGCGATCTCCTGGTAGGTCGCGAAGAGGATCGAGGCGTCCGGGATCTCCACGGTGGCCGGCTGTCCCTGTCCGTTGAGCAGCACGAATCGCAGCTGGTCGCCACGGTTCTTCTTGTCCCGACGGATGCCTTCGAGCAGCTGGCTCCAGCGGTCATCGCGGTAGGTGGTGGGCAGTCCGAGCAGGGTCAGCACGGCGTGGTGGCGGTCAGCGGTGGCGTCGTCGAGCCGGCCCAGGCTGCGCCCGAGCTCGGCGGCGAAGATCATGCCCACCGAGATGGCCGCGCCGTGGCGCCACTGATAGCGCTCGGCGAGTTCGATGGCGTGGCCCAGCGTGTGGCCGTAGTTCAGCGACTCCCGGACACCTGATTCGAGCATGTCCTGCCCCACCACCTGAGCCTTGACCGCGACGGCGCGCTCGATGAGCTCGCGGATCTGCCAGGAGTGCGGGTTCTGCGCCTGCTCCGGTGCGGCTTCGATGATGTCCAGGATCCGCTCGTCGGCGATGAATCCGCATTTGACCACCTCGGCGAGGCCGGCGACCAGCTCGTTGCGCGGCAGGGTCAGCAGCGTGTCCAGATCGGCGAGCACCCCGGCGGGCTGGTGGAACGAGCCGACCAGGTTCTTGCCCTCGGAGGTGTTGATCCCGGTCTTGCCGCCCACGGCGGCGTCGACCATGCCCAGCAGCGTGGTGGGCATGTGGACCACGCGGATCCCGCGCAGCCAGGTCGCGGCCACGAAGCCCGCGGCATCGGTCACCGCTCCCCCGCCCACGGCGACGATCGCGTCGGAGCGGGTGAAGTCGTTCTGCCCCAGGACCTGCCAGCAGAACGCGGCGACCTGGATGTGCTTGCCCTCCTCGGCGTCCGGGATCTCAGCGACCAGTGCCTGATACCCGGCCTTCTCGAGGTCCTCCCGGACCACGTCGCCGGTGGCGCGCAGCGCCCGGGGATGGATCACCAGCACCCGTTCTGCCTGCGCGCCGACGAGTCCGGGCAGCCGGGAGAGCAGCCCGTTGCCGATGACGACGTCGTAGCCCAGCTCTTGACCTCCGGTGCCCGCGCCCTCCCCGACGGTGATGATCGTGGGCTCCGCGGCGGGGGCGGAAGCCTCGGTCTCGGCCTGGTGACTCATACGCTTGGGTCTCTCCTGGAGGTGGTGTTGAGGGCTCGCACGATGTGATCGACGCGCACGTCGATGTGCGCATCGTCTGGGGTCATGACGATATCAGCGCAGTCTCGATAGATCTGCTCGCGTTCGGCGTAGATGCGCTTCCAGGCCTGCACCGGGTGGGCGCCGAGGATGGGTCGGGTAGAGCCGTCACCCAGCCGCAGCGCGGCCTGGTCCTCGGTGAGGTCGAGCAGGACCACCAGCTGATCACGCAGCAGCTCACGGGTGCCGGCACTGAGCACCGCTCCCCCGCCGAGGCTGATCACCGAGGGGCGCGGAGAGTCCAGCAGCTCGGCGACGATGTTCTGCTCCTCGGCCCGGAACGCGTCCTCGCCGTGGAGCGAGAAGTATTCCGGGATGGGGCCGTGACGGGCGACGAAGAAGTGGTCGCTGTCCACGTGGGGCCGGTGCAGACGTCGGGCCAGGGCCGCACCGACGGTGGACTTCCCGGAACCCATGGGTCCGATCAGCACGATGTTGCGGCCGTCGCCTCGCTGGTCAGCGGCTGCGGGTTGACGCATCAGTCTTGCATCGCGGCCGGGGCCTGCAGCGGGTCGCCGTCGGCTCCGGCGCCGGAGGGGTCGCCGCCCAGCTCGGGGAGATGCTCGAGGTAGCCGCGCAGGTTGCGCCGCACCTCGGTCACCGAATCCCCGCCGAACTTCTCCAGCACGGCCTCGGCGATGACCAGTGACACCATGGCCTCGGCCACGACGCCGGCCGCCGGGACGGCGCAGACGTCGGAGCGCTGGTGGTGGGCGGTGGTCGCCTCCCCGGTGGCGGTGTCCACGGTGCGCAGCGCGCGCGGCACGGTGGCGATGGGCTTCATCCCGGCGCGGACCCGCAGCGGACCGCCGATGCTCATGCCGCCCTCGATCCCGCCGGCGCGGTTGGAGGTGCGCTCGATCTGGCCCTGCTCGTCGAGGGTGATCTCGTCATGGGCGGCGGACCCGCGGCGTCGGGTGGTCTCGAAGCCGTCGCCGACCTCCACGCCCTTGATCGCCTGGATGCCCATCAGCGCCCCGGCCAGCCGTGAGTCCAGCCGGCGGTCCCAGTGGACGTAGCTGCCGAGCCCCGGTGGGAGCCCCTCGACGATGACTTCGACCACGCCGCCGAGGGTCTCGCCTGCACGGTGGGCGTCGTCGACCTCGGCGACCATCCGCTCGGAGGTCTCGGCGTGGAAGCAGCGCAGCGGATCCGCGTCCAGCGCGGAGGCGTCTGCGGCGCCTGGCAGCGGGGCGTCGGCCGGGATCTGTACCGGGCCGATGGCGGTGGTGTGGGAGACGGTCGTGATCCCGAGCTCGTCCAGGAAGGACTGGGCCGCGGCGCCGAGGGCCACGCGGGTGGCGGTCTCGCGCGCAGAGGCGCGCTCCAGGACCGGGCGGGCCTCGCCGAATCCGTATTTCTGCATCCCGGTGTGGTCGGCGTGGCCGGGGCGGGGTCGGGTCAGCGGGGCGTTGCGGGCGAGGTGGGCCAGCTCTTCGGGGTCCACCGGATCCGCCGACATCACCTTCTCCCATTTGGGCCATTCGGTGTTGCCGACCTCGATGGTCAGCGGACCGCCGATGGTGACGCCGTGGCGCACCCCGGCCAACAGCGCGACCTGGTCCTGCTCGAACTTCATCCGGGCCCCGCGGCCGTAGCCGAGACGGCGGCGGGCGAGCTTCTCCTGCACCGCGGCGGTGCTCAGCGAGACGCCGGCGGGAAGCCCTTCCAGGATTCCGACGAGGGATTTGCCGTGTGATTCTCCGGAAGTGAGCCAGCGCAACATGGGGTCCATCATAAACCGATGGAGCGCCTCATCTTTGCCACCATCTGGGCGTGGGACTCTTCGGAGAGCTCACCGGCAGGGGTCGAGGTGGCCGCGCTGAAGAGCTCCACCTGCTTCACCGCCTGGTGCAGCAGCATCACCAGACCGCTGACCACCCGGCCTCCGGAGGCCTCCCAGGAGCTGGCCAGGGCCGAGGGCCAGGGGTCGTAGGCGACGTCGAGCAGCGGGATCGGGCGGTCCAGCCGGGGCAGGGTGGCGGAGAGCTCGTCGGCGGCGCGCGGCGGCAGCGTGGAGACCACCGCGTCGGGGCGGATTCGGTCAGGATCCTGACCGCCGGTGTGCAGGTCTGCGGGGAGCTCCGAGAGTTCGCTCACGCTGAGCCGCAGCCCCAGGGCGGAGGCCACGGGTGCCAGCTCCAGGCCGCGCTGGACCGAGCGCACATAGCTGCGCACGTGGGTGTAGCCGAGTTCCGCGGCGGCGGCCAGCGCGGCGGTGGCGGTGGCCCCGGCGCCGATGATCCCGAGACTTCCCCGCCCCGACGTCGCGCCCGGGTGCAGCCCGGCCTCGCCCAGGGCGGCCACGATGCCGTCCACATCGGTGTTCTCGCCGTAGAGCGTGCGCACACCGCCAAGGCTGCCAGTGCGGCCGGAGCCACCGTAGCTGCCAGTGCGGCCGGTGCCGCTGGCAGCTTCGCCGGCCGGTCGGTGGACGACGGTGTTGAGCACGCCCAGCGCGGCGACCCGAGCCGAGATATGGTCCGTCGCACTGACCATGGCGGCCTTCAGCGGCATGGTGACCGACCAGCCCAGCCAGTCCTGGGCGTCGCCGGCGCCGCCCAGAAAGTCCTGCAGGGACTCCTCTGGCACATCGATGCGCCGGTACTCGGCGTCCAGCCCCAGGTGCGCATAGGCGGCGGTGTGCAGCAGCGGGGAGAGTGAGTGGGCGATCGGGTGGCCCAGCACAGCGGCCTGTCGGGTCACGGTCCCGCGTTCTCCTGGGTCGGCTCGCCTTCGCAGATCTCGGGGTTGTCCTCGCAGTACGCGTTGAACTCCTCCACGTAGCCGAGGTGCTCCTCGTAGGTGGAGGCGAACTCGGTGTCTCCGGTCTCGAGGTCCACCGTGACCCAGTAGAAGTAGTCGTTCTCATCCGGGTTCGCGGCAGCTTCCAGGGTCGCCATATTGGGCGCGGCCACGGGCCCCGGGGGCAGTCCTGGGTTCTGGTAGGTGTTGTACTCGTTGGAGGCGTCGGCCCGCTCCTCCTCGGTGAAGTGCACGCTCTGCGTGCCGAGGCCGTAGATCACGGTGGCGTCGATCTGCAGCAGTCCGTCGGTCTCGGAGTTGTTCGGGGCCAGCCGGTTCTCGATGATCCCGGCGATCTCTTCGTAGTCGCCGGGCAGGCCCTCAGCGGTGAGCAGCGAGGCCACGATCACGGTGCGCCACTGCTCGTCCTCCTCGGTGATGCCGAGCTCGTCGAGCCGCTCGAAGGTGGTGTCCACCAGCGTCTGCAGGATCTCTTCAGGTGTGGCCTCGAGGCTGGGCTGGTATTCACCGGCCGCCAGATAGCCCTCGAGCGTCTCGGCCTCCTCGGGAAGCCCGTAGGCCGCGGGGTCCTCGGCGGCCTGCCGGATGTCGCTCTCCGGGATGCCGGTCTGCGCGGCGATGGAGCTCAGCGCCGCGTCGATGCGGGTGTTGTCCTGGAGCGAGATGTAGTGCAGCGCCTCGCCCTGTTCGAAGATCACTGCCAGCGCGTCCTCGGCAGGCATCTGCTCACGCAGCTGAAACTCGCCCGGCTGGAGCTCGGGTGCGTCCTCGAGCTCCGCAAGGGCATCGTCGAATGCGTCCTCACTGGCGATGATCCCGGCTTCGAGCAGTCGGTTTCGCACCAGGGCGGGGCCGTCGCCCTCTTCAACCGTGAAGTCCACGACCTCGCCGGCCTGGGTCTCGAAGTCCTCGGGACCGCCCCCGCCGAACAGAGACTGCAGCACGACCACGAAGCCCACGAGCAGCACCGCGAAGAGCCCGAAGGCCACGCTCAGCGTGAGGTTGCGCCGGCGGCGGCGACGGCGGCGCTTCTCCAGCACCGCCTGGGTCGCACCGCCTTCGACGGCGGAGACCGTCTGGTAGCCGCGGCCATGGCTGGAGGAGGAGATCAGCAGCGGGGTGCCGTCGTCGTCGTGATCGATGCGGGTGCCTTCGTAGTAGTCGTCTTCGAGGTCTTCGTCATGCAGGAAGTCTGATTCCTCCGCCATGGCGTACTCGGACTCCTCTTCCGCCTCCTGCCCGGAGAGCGCCTGATCGGAGCCGGTCATCACCTGATCGAAGGGGGTCACGGCGGAGGGAGCAGCCAGCTGGGGTCCCGTGTGGTCCCAGCCGTCCTCGGTGAGGTCATCCCGGTAGAAGGCGACCGTCTGGTCGAAGACCACCGTGGCCTGGATCGGCGCGATGGCCGGCAGCGGCACCCGGGGCGCGCCGGGATCCACAGCGGGATCCTCCTCGCGCTGACCCACAGCGGGGTCCTCCTCGCGCTGACCCACAGCGGGATCCTCCTCGCGCTGCCCCGCAGCGGGGTCTTCCCCGCGCCGCGCCGCAGCGGCGGCGGAGCCGGCACGCACGGAGCGCAGCGTCTCGTCGAGCGCGCGCTCCTGCGAGGCGCTCTGACGCTCACGCTTCGCCCCGAATTCGCGCTCCCGGTCCTCGCGAATCTCGCGGCGGCTGCGCGGGGAGCCCGACTCATGCGGCTGTTGATCGCTCACGCGGGGTCCTTACTGGATGTCGACGGCACAACGCCAGGGACCCATCGGGAATGGCTCATGGGTCACCGGATCTTTGACGAGTGTAATCCATTCGTTACTTCAACATATCTCGCCAGCTTCTTCTTGCGTCCAATGCTTCTTTGGCTTCGGAAATCCGCTGGTCGTCCCCGCTGACCTGGGCGGCTTCCAGTGCCGCCTCAAGTTCGGCAATAGCCTCGTCGAGCTGGGTGAGCATCGAGTTCTGCCGTGCGAGGGTCTCGGGGTCGGTCTTGCGCCAGTGTGTCTGCTCGGCGTCGCGGAACGCATCCTGGACCCGCTTGAGCCGGCCCTCCACGGACTTCATATCGGCCCGGGGCACACGCCCGGCGGCGTCCCAACGGTTGAGCAGCGCCTGGTGCTTCTCCCGGATGGCCTCGGGGTTCTCGATCGGCATCAGCGTCTCGAACTCCTCGAGGAGCGCCAGCTTCACGGTGAGGTTCTCGGCGTACTCAGCGTCGGTCTCGGCGTTGACCTTGTCCCGGTTGCCGAAGAACACGTCCTGCGCGGCACGGAATCGGGCCCACTGCGCGTCGTCGGTCTTGCGGGCGCCGCGGCCCAGGGCCTTCCAGTCGTCCATCAGCCGGTGGTAGGCCTTGGTGGTCGCTCCGTAGTCATCGGAGTCCTTGAGCTGCTCCGCCTCGGCGATCAGCGCCTCCTTGGCGGCCTTGACCTCGCCGTGCTCCTTGTCCCTGGTGGCGAAGAAGGCGCGCCGGTTCTTCTCGAAGAGGTTCCGCGCGGCGCGGAATCGCTTCCAGTAGGGGTCTTCCTGGGACTTCGTCAGCCGCGGGGGCTTCTTCTGCTCGGCCTTCCAGGCCTCGAACAGCTCATTCATCCGCGCCTGGGCGCTCTTCCAATGCTGTGTGGTCGGGTCGGCATCCGCCAGCAGCTCCACCTCGGCCACGATCTGCTCACGAACCGCCAGGTGCTCGGCGAGGACGACCTCGGCCTCCTGGGCCTCCACGGCTGCGCGCTGATCGATCTCCGTGGAGATCTCCTTCAGCAGCTCGCTCAGCGCCGCCACGTCGCCCACCCAGGTGCCCGCGGTGAGCTCCTTGCGGATATGTCCCAGGGACTCATGCAGCGCCTTGGCGGAGTCGGCTCCGGCCGCGGCGCGGGCCCGCAGCAGCAGCGCACGGTTGTAGAGCTCGTCAAACTTCCGGGTGAAGTAGTGCAGCGCCTCGTCCGCGCTGGCACCGGAGAACTGTCCGACGTAGGTCTCGGCGGCCGGTGACTCAGCGGACGCCTCGGTCTGTCCGGCCTCCGGCGCTGCTCCGTCGGCCTCCGGCGCTGCTCCGTCGGCCTCCGGCGCTGCTCCGTCCGCCTCCGGCACGGCCGCGCCAGCCTCCGGGACGGCGGGGGCGGCGGTCACCGGCTGACCGGTTGCGGGGGCCAGTGCGTAGACATGGCCTTCCTCATCCACCCGGGCGAATCGGCGGGCATCGTCGAGGGAGGTCTCATGGTGGTCGGGCTTGACTGCAGGACTCATGCCACCAGCCTACCGGAGCCGTTATGCTGAACGGGCCCGATTCCAGGCTTCCCCCGACGACCCAAGGACTGCGCGCACACTCATGGCTCGAACCAGCTCTCTCTCCGGCTTCACCGAATGGCTCCCCGAGGAGCGGCTGGTGGAGCTGCATGTCTTGGACACGCTTCGTGAAGTGTTCGAACGCCACGGCTTCGCCTCGATCGAATCACGGGCGGTGGAGACCATCGACACGCTGCTGCAGAAGGGCGAGATCGACAAGGAGATCTACGCCGTCTCCCGGCTGCAGGAGGAAGAGGGACGCGAGGCCCGGCTGGCGCTGCACTTCGACCTGACCGTGCCCTTCGCCCGCTATGTGGTGGAGAACGCCGGGCACCTGGACTTCCCGTTCCGGCGCTACCAGATCCAGAAGGTCTGGCGCGGTGAGCGGCCACAGGACGGCCGCTACCGCGAATTCACCCAGGCCGACATCGACCTGGTGGGCGACGGCGCGCTGCCGTTCCGCAGCGATGTCGAGATCGGCGTGGTGATGGCCAAGGCACTGGAGGCGCTGCCGATCGGCGACTTCATGCTGCGGGTCAACAACCGCAAGCTCTCCGAGGGCTTCTACCGCTCCATCGGGCTCACCGACACCACCGCGGTGCTGCGCGCCATCGACAAGCTGGAGAAGATCGGCGCCGAGAAGGTGCGCGAGGAGCTGGTCTCCTCAGGGGCCGCCACTGCCGAACAGGCGCAGCAGGCGCTGGAGCTCGCCCAGATCCGCGCCACCGACACCAGCTTTGTCGCCGCCGTGCGCGAGCTGCTGGGCTCGAAGGCGCCCGATGAGCTGCTCGAGGCCGGACTGAGCGAGCTCGAAGAGGTCGTCGCGGAGCTCAACAAGCGGGTCCCCGGTCGGGTCACCGCCGATCTCTCCATCGCCCGAGGCCTCGACTACTACACCGGCACGGTCTACGAGACCGTGCTGATCGGCCACGAGTCGCTGGGCTCGATCTGCTCCGGCGGCCGCTACGAATCCCTGGCCTCCAAGGGCAAGCGCACCTTCCCCGGCGTCGGGCTCTCCATCGGGGTCACCCGGCTGGTCTCCCGGATCCTGGCCGAGGGCGGACTCTCCGCCAGCCGCAAGGTTCCCGCCGCGGTCTTCGTGGCGCTGCGCTCCGACGCCGACTGGGGCGCCGCCCAGGACGTGGCCGATGCGCTGCGCGCCCGCGGGATCAACGTGGAGGTCGCGCTGAAGGCCGAGAAGTTCGGCAAGCAGATCCGCCACGCCGATCGCCGCGGCATCCCCTATGTCTGGTTCACCGAGGACGACGGCAGCCACGAGGTCAAGGACATCCGCACCGGCGCGCAGACGCCCGCCGATCCGGCCAGCTGGACGCCCCCGGCCCAGGACGCGCTCCCGCGGATAGTAGAATCGGCCACCGACTGACTCCCCGGGCCGCAGGCCCGCACTCGAGCAACTGATCCCTCAGGAAGGACACCGTGCTTCGCACACACACCTCCGGCTCCCTCACCGCCGAGAACATAGGCCAGACCGTCACCCTCACCGGATGGGTGGCGCGACGCCGAGACCACGGCGGGGTGGCCTTCCTCGATCTGCGTGACTCCTCCGGCGTGGCCCAGGTCGTGGTGCGCGAGGAGGCGGACTTCGATCCGCTGCGCAACGAGTTCGTGCTGCAGGTCACCGGTGCGGTGGAGCGCCGCCCGGCCGGCAACGAGAACCCGAACCTGCCCTCGGGAGAGGTCGAAGTCCTGGCCGAGACCGTCACGGTGCTCAACACCTCGGCCCCGCTGCCCTTCCAGATCGATGAACACGTCGAGATCGGCGAGGAGGCGCGGCTGCGCCACCGCTACCTCGACATGCGCCGGGCCGGCCCGCAGCGCGCGCTGCGCCTGCGTTCCGAGGCCAACCGGGTCGCCCGGGACCTGCTGCACCACGAGTCCTACACCGAGATCGAGACCCCCACGCTGACCCGCTCGACCCCCGAGGGCGCCCGCGACTTCCTGGTCCCGGCGCGCCTGGCGCCCGGAGCCTGGTATGCGCTGCCGCAGTCCCCCCAGCTGTTCAAGCAGCTGCTCCAGGTCGGCGGCTTCGAGAAGTACTACCAGCTGGCCCGCTGCTACCGCGACGAGGACTTCCGCGCGGACCGTCAGCCCGAGTTCACCCAGCTCGACATCGAAGCCAGCTTCGTGGAGCAGCAGGACATCCTCTCCCTGGGCGAGGAGCTGGTGCGCCGGCTCTGGAAGCTCATCGACGTGGAGCTGCCCGCCGAGATCCCGCACATCACCTACCACGAGGCGATGGCGCGCTACGGCTCGGACAAGCCGGACCTGCGCTTCGACCTGGAGCTGACCGAGCTCACCGAGTACTTCAAGGACACCCCGTTCCGGGTGTTCAAGGCGCCCTACGTCGGAGCCGTGGTGATGCCCGGCGGCGCCTCGCAGCCCCGCCGCACCCTCGACGCCTGGCAGGAGTGGGCCAAGCAGCGCGGCGCCAAGGGCCTGGCCTATGTGCTGATCGGCGAGGACGGCGAGCTCGGCGGCCCGGTGGCCAAGAACCTCTCCGAGGCCGAGAAGGCCGGGCTGGCCGCCGCCACCGGCGCCTCACCGGGAGACTGCATCTTCTTCGCCGCGGGCGAGGTCTCCCCCTCTCGCGGACTCCTCGGCGCGGCACGCAATGAGATCGCCGAGCGCGTGGGACTGATCGACAAGACGGCATGGTCCTTCGTCTGGGTGGTCGATGCTCCGATGTTCGAACCCGCCGCGCAGGCCCAGGCCGCCGGCGATGTGGCAGTGGGCTCCGGGGCGTGGACCGCGGTGCACCACGCGTTCACCGCACCGAAGCCGGAGTTCGCAGAGAGCTTCGACACCGATCCCGGCTCCGCCCTGGCCAACGCCTACGACCTGGTCTGCAACGGCAACGAGATCGCCGGCGGATCGCTGCGCGTCTACCGCCGCGACGTCCAGGAGCGGATCTTCAAGGTCATGGGCATCCCCGAGGACGAGGCCCAGGAGAAGTTCGGCTTCCTGCTGGACGCGTTCAAGTTCGGCGCGCCGCCGCACGGCGGCATCGCCTTCGGCTGGGACCGGGTGGTCTCCCTGCTCGCCGGGGAGGACTCCATCCGCGAGGTCATCGCGTTCCCCAAGTCCGGCGGCGGCTACGACCCGCTCACCGCGGCACCCGCTCCGATCACCGCCCAGCAGCGCAAGGAGGCCGGTGTGGACGCGAAGCCCGAACCGAAGCCCGAGACTGAGACCAAGGCCGAAGGCACCGCCGCGGGCAAGGACCAGTCGAAGGATCAGGAGAAGGCGAAGGCTCAGGCCTGAGCCCCCGCCAGGTACTCTGAAACGGATTCTTCTCGAATCCGTCCACGCAGCCAGCCCTAGGAGGCGCAGTGGCCGATCCGATCACCGGGGACCTCTTCGCCTCCGACGACTTCGACGACGCGCCCGCCGCCACGCCGCAGACGGGCGCGCGTCGTCGGCATACGCCGCTGGCGGTGCGGATGCGTCCCCGGGCGCTGGAAGAGGTCCTGGGCCAGCAGCACCTGCTCGAGCAGGGCTCTCCGCTGCGGGTGCTGGCCGAGGGCAACCGCGGCCCCGCCGGGGCCTCCTCGGTGATCCTCTATGGCCCTCCCGGCACCGGGAAGACGACGCTGGCCCATGTGCTCGCCAGGGGTGCCTCACGGAAGTTCGTGGAGCTCTCCGCGATCCGGGCCGGCGTCAAGGACGTCCGGCAGGTCATGGACCGCGCGCTGGAGGACCGGGACCTGCGCGGGACCACCACGGTGCTCTTCCTCGATGAGATCCACCGGTTCAACAAGGCGCAGCAGGATGCGCTGCTGCCGGGGGTGGAGAACGGCTGGGTGATCCTGGTCGCCGCTACCACGGAGAATCCCTCGTTCTCGATCATCGCCCCGCTGCTGTCCCGGTCACTGATGCTCACGCTGCGCTCTCTGACCCAGGACGACCTCTCCGGGCTGATCACCCGGGCGCTGCAGGACCCCCGTGGCCTGGACTCGGCCTTCGCGCTCGAAGACGTGGCCCGAGACCATATCCTGCGCATGGCCGGCGGCGATGCGCGCCGGGTGCTGACCACCCTGGAGGCCGCGGCCGCCGTCGCCATGGGGCGCTCCCCCGAGGACGGCGAGGCCGCCGCCAATCCTGCCGACGATGGCGGCGTCGCTCCGGCGGCCGATGACGGCGTCGCTCCTGCCGCCCACGACGGTGAGGACGGCGACCCGGCCCACGTGGATGACCCCTCCGCCGCCGATCGGGCGTCGGGCTCCCCGGTGCTGATCACCGCCCGCGACGCCGAGCAGGCCATGGACTTCGCCGTGCAGCGCTACGACCGGGACGGAGACCAGCACTATGACATCGTCTCGGCCTTCATCAAGTCGCTGCGCGGTTCGGACCCGGACGCGGCGCTGCACTACCTGGCGCGGATGGTGGTGGCCGGAGAGGACCCCCGCTTCATCGCCCGACGCCTGGTGATCGCCGCCGGCGAAGAGGTCGGGATGGCCGACCCCTCGGCGCTGCTGACCGCGATGGCCGCCGCCGACGCCGTGCAGCTGATCGGCATGCCAGAGGCCAGGATCCTGCTGGCCCAGGCCACGGTGCACATCGCCACCGCACCCAAGTCCAACGCCTCCTATAAGGCGCTCGACGCCGCCATCGCCGATGTGCGGGCCGGCAGATCCGGCTCGGTCCCGCCGCATCTGCGCGACGCACACTATTCCGGGGCACACCGGATGGGCCACGGCAAGGGCTACGTCTACGCCCATGACCAGCCGCATCACGTCGCGACCCAGCAGTATGTGCCCGATGAGCTGATCGGTGTGGACTACTACAGGCCCACCGGCAACGGAGCCGAGCGCGCCGTCGCCGAACGGCTGGAGAAGCTGCGCATGATCATCCGGGGTGCGGACCGGACCTAGCGGGCATGCGCCGCCCCGCAGAGATCACCCACTGGCCCTGAGGCTGGACTCCCCCGGGCCCAGTTTGAGTTCGCCCGAGCAAGTCAGCCCACACCCGTCGGCCCGGTGACTTCACGCGACACGCAGAAGCGGCCGCCTCCCGAGAGGGAGACGGCCGCTTCTGCGCGGTGGGCACCGAATCATCGGTGCCCCCGGGTGATCAGCTCTTCCGGGACTCGATCGCTCCGACGGAGCCGGCAGGCAGCTCTGCGGGAGTGCCGTGGTCGTCGTGCGAGAGGGCCTCGATGTACTCCTCGCGGCTCACAGGCGCGACCCGATCCTCGAAGAAGGTCCGGTTCAGCCTGACCCGGGACTTCTCCAGGAGTCCGACCTTGCCCTTGGCGTTCGGGCGGGCCGGGGTGACCTCGGGAGATTCGTAGGCGACCAGGGTGTAGAGCTCGTAGTCGCTGACCCGGGTGTGCTTCTCACGGAATTCACCGTGGGGCAGCATCTCGATGACACCGGCCTCGTTGCCATGCAGCACGATCTCGCGATCCTTGCGCTGCAGGGCCAGACAGATCCGCTTGGTGATGATGAACGTGAGGATCGGTCCGGCGAAGAACAGCACTCGAAGCCAGATGAGCACGTCGTTGAACGAGAGCGAGAAGTGGGTCGCGATCAGGTCGGAGGACGCGGCAGCCCACATCACGAAGTACCAGATCATCATGGCCATGCCGAAGGCGGTGCGGCCGGGGGCGTTGCGCGGCCGGTCCAGGATGTGGTGTTCCTTCTTGTCACCGGTGATCCAGGCCTCGATCCAGGGCCAGACGAACAGACCCAGCAGGAGCGCGGTGATCGGGAGGAAGGTGACCAGCACCGGCGTCGCCACGCTGTTGCCGCCCCACGGCGTCGGGATCACGAATTCCAGCGGGATGTCGCCGATGTAACCCGGCATCAGGCGCAGCAATCCGTCGAACCAGCCGATGTACCAGTCAGGCTGCGTGCCCGCCTGCACCGGGGAGGGGTCATAAGGCCCGTAGTTCCAGAGCGCGTTGATCTGGAAGGTGCCGGCCAGCAGAGCCAGCACGCCGAAGACCACGAAAAAGAAGCCACCGGCCTTGGCGGCGTAGACCGGACCGATCGGGTAGCCGACCACGTTGCGCTCGGTGCGGCCCGGGCCGGGGTACTGGGTGTGCTTGTGGGTGACCACCATGAACAGGTGGACCGCGATCAGGATCAGGATCACTGCCGGGATGATGAAGATGTGCAGCGAGTAGAGACGGGGGATGACCTCGTCGCCGGGGAATTCGCCGCCGAAGAGGAAGAAGGAGATGTAGGTGCCGACCATCGGGATGGCCTTGAGCATGCCGTCGATGATGCGCAGGCCGTTGCCGGAGAGCACCTCATCAGGCAGCGAGTAACCGGTGAAGCCGGCACCGAGGCCTGCCAGCAGCAGGGTGCAGCCAACCACCCAGTTGAGCTCGCGGGGCTTGCGGAAGGCGCCGGTGAAGAACACGCGCAGCATGTGGATGGCCATCGCCATCACGAACATGAGTGCACCCCAGTGGTGCAGCTGGCGCATGAACAGGCCGCCGCGCACATCGAAGGAGAGCTGGAGCGCGGTGCTGTAGGCGGTGGACATCTCCACGCCCTGCAGCGGGACGTAGGACCCGTCGTAGCGCGTGCTGGCCATGGAGGGGTCGAACCAGAAGGTCAGGAACGCCCCGGAGATCACGGTGATGACGAAGCTGTAGAGCGCGACCTCACCGAACATGAAGGTCCAGTGGTCCGGGAAGACCTTGCGGCCGAACTCCCGCACCATGCCGGTACCGCCCACGCGGGTGTCCACGTAGTTCGCGATCCTGCCGGTACGGGTCGCCGGCTGGTACTGATCCACCTCGGAGTACTGCTCCTCGGTGTACTTAGATTCTAGAGACTGAGTGCTCATGAGTTTTAGCCACGCTCCCAGTAGGTGGGGCCGACGGGTTCGGTGAAATCGCTGCGAGCGATGAGGAAGCCCTCATCGTCGACTGTGATGGGCAGCTGGGGCAGCGGCCGGCCTGCCGGACCGAAGATGACCTTGAACTCCTCAGCGGCGTCGAAGGTCGACTGGTGGCAGGGGCACAGCAGGTGGTGCGTGTGACGCTCGTAGAGCGCCACCGGGCAGCCGACGTGTGTGCAGACCTTGGAGCAGGCGATGATCCCCTCGTACTTCCAGTCCTCGCGACCGGGAGTCACGGGCTCGAAATCGTCGGGGTTCATCCGGATCAGCAGGACGACGGCCTTGGCCTTCTCGGCCAGGCGATCGCCGTGACCGGAGACCTCGCGCAGCGTCTCGGGGATCGCGTGCACCGCGGAGCCGACCGTGAGGTCGGAGGCGCGGATCGGGGTGCCGGTGGGATCGCGCACCAGGCGCACTCCCTCTTCCCACATCGTGTGGCGCATCCGTTCGGGCCCGAAGTCCTCGGAACGATCGAGATCGCGGAAGACGATGACCGCGGGCAGCGGGGCCAGCAGAGCGGCACCGATGAGCGTGTTGCGCAGCAGCGGCCGACGCTTGATCTGGGTCTCGTCGACGATCTCATTGATCGTCTGGGCGGCTTCGGCGCGGTCTGCTTCCTTGCGCAGCGGCTTGCGGTCCTCGATGACCTCATGGTCGGGCATCAGGGCGCGGGCCCACTGCACGACGCCGAGTCCGATGCCGAGCATGGCGAAGGCCACGCCGAGGCCGAGCAGGGTGTTCTGCAGCCGGAGCATCTGAAGATCACCGGCGGTGACGCCGACGGCGAAGTAGCCGACGAAGAACATCACGGTACCGATGATCGAGATCAGGAAGAGCGCAGAGACCTGCCGCTCGGCGCGCTTGGCGGCCTTCTCGTCCGCGTCGCTCAACCGCGGGCGGTGCGGGGGCAGGCCCGGGTTGTCGATGGCGTAGCCACTCGACCTTCCCTCACCTGCTTTGATGACGGCGCCCGAGTTAGGACCGCCGTTACCGTGCTCGCCCATATGGTTCTCGTCCTTTGCTTCAGTGTTTACGTGTGCGGGGTGCTTAGGTGCTGCCGGTGATGCTCAGGAGGACCGTGAGGTCAGCCAGACCATCGAACCGATCAGCAGGGCCAGTCCGAGGGTCCAGATGAGCAGACCCTCCGAGACCGGTCCCAGCGAGCCCAGCGAGAACCCGCCCGGCACGCCTTGAGATTCGTTGTTCTTCAGGAAGGCGATGATGTCGCGCTTGTCCTCGGGAGGGATGTTCGAGTCGTTGAACTCGGGCATGTTCTGCGGACCGGTCACCATGGCCGCGTAGATGTGCCTGGACTCCACACCGTCAAGGGCGGGCGCGTACTTGCCTTCGGTCAGCGCGCCGCCGGCGGCGGCTGCGTTGTGGCACATGGCGCAGTTGATCCGGAAGAGCTCGCCGCCGCGGGCGATGTTGCCCTGCTCGACGTCGAGGTACTCCTCGTCGGGCACTGCGGGGCCGGAGCCCAGGGAGGCGACGTAGGCCGAGAGCTGCATGGTCTGTTCGTCATTGAACTGAGCCGGCTTCTTCTGGGCCTGCGGGCCGGACATCTGCATCGGCATGCGGCCGGTGCCGACCTGGAAGTCCACGGCGGCAGCGCCGGAACCGATCAGGGACGGACCGGCATCCGAGCCTTCTGCGTTGATGCCGTGGCAGGTGGCGCAGTTGGCCACGAAGAGGCGTTCGCCCTCCTCCACGTCTGAGGCGGAGTAGGCCTCGGCAGCGTTGGTCGCCTGCGCGTCGTTGATGGAGGTCGCCGCGGCGTAGAGCCCTCCAGTGAGCAAGAGGCCCAGGAGGAGCAGCGCCACTGCCGCGAGTGGGTGGCGACGCTTCTGTGAGAGTGCCTTCACGTGCCGGTTCCTAACTTTTCGATGCGATACAGGCTGGGGTGCTGAGGCTGGCGTGTGGATCAGACGAACAGCGGCAGCAGGTAGACGATGCCGAACAGCGCGATCCACACGACGTCGACGAAGTGCCAGTAGTAGGACACGACGACGGCGGCGTGAGCCTCCTTATGGGTGAACTTCACGCTGAAGTACGCCCGTGCGATCACGTAGAGGAAGGCGATCAGTCCACCGACCACGTGCAGGCCGTGGAAGCCGGTGGTGATGTAGAACGCGGAGCCGAAGGCGTTCGAGGAGACGGTGATCCCGTGAGAGACCATCACCGCGAACTCGTAGGTCTGGCCGCCGATGAAGATCGCGCCCATGATGAACGAGAGGATGTACCACTCGACCATGCCCCAGTGCTGGATCTGGAACGCGCCTCCGGTGCGGCGCGGCTGATGCCGCTCGGCCGCGAAGACACCGAACTGAGCAGTCACCGAGCTGGCGACCAGGATCACCGTGATCGTGGTGGCCAGCGGGATGTCCAGTTCACTGGCACCCTCGGCGAACATCTCAGACTGCGTGGAACGCAGTGTGAAGAACATGGCGAACAGGCCGGCGAAGAACATGAGCTCGCTGGTGAGCCAGACCATGGTGCCCACGGACACCATGTTCGGGCGGTTCGGCAAGGTTCGCGCCGGAGCGATTGGGGCTTGGGTTGCAGACGTCACGCATTCATTATGTCCTGAAACCCCAAGGATTTGCGACACCGTTGACCACTATGGCGTGGTTCCAGATCCTTGTCAGGGGGCGGATTCCGCGCCATTCCCAGGATCCGCCAAGGTGGAGCGGGTCAAAAAAGTCGACAATATTTCTACAGCGTGTCGAAATTGGACGGACTCCACACGGAATCGGCCGATAGTCTGGGGCTGTGAAACCTCCACACTCCCCTGATCCGCTCCCCCTCAGCCCCGCGCTGCCCGCCAGCTGGTCGGAGCTGCTCGAGACCCTGCTCGCCGGGGAGCACCTCACGTCCGCCACCTCGGCCTGGGCGATGGAGCAGCTCATGAGCGGCGCCCTGGGCGACGGGCAGGTGGCGGCCTTCCTGGTCGCGCTGCGCGCCAAGGGTGAGGTCGCCGAGGAGCTCGTCGGGCTGAGCAGCACCATGATGGACAAGGCAGTGCCGCTGAGCATCCCCGGGCCCACCTTGGACATCGTGGGCACCGGTGGGGACATGCTGGGCACAGTGAACATCTCCACGATGGCCTCGCTGACCGCGGTCGGCGCCGGGGCTCGCGTGGTCAAGCATGGCAATCGCGGCGCCTCCAGCACGGCCGGCGCCGCCGATGTGATCGAGGCGCTCGGGGTGAACCTGAGCCTGAGCGCAGAGCAGGTGGCCCGGGCCGCCGAGCAGGTCGGCATCACCTTCCTCTTCGCGCAGAGCTTCCATCCCTCGATGCGACATGTGGGACCGGTCCGGCGCCAGCTGGGAATCCGGACGGTGTTCAACTTCCTGGGGCCGCTGTCGAACCCGGCGCGGGTGACCGCCCAGGCGCTGGGCTGCGCCAGTCCCACACTGGCCCCGAAGATGGCCCAGGTGCTCGCCATGCGCGGCACCCGAGGCTTGGTGTTCCGGGGCCGCGACGGTCGGGACAAGATCACCACCTCTGCGGCCACCGACATCTGGGAGGTCCGCTCCGGTGAGGTCTCACACACCGTCCTGGAGCCAGAGGACGTGGGACTCTCCCGGGTGGCGGTGGCGGACCTGCGAGGGGGCACCGGCACCGAGAACGCCCAGATCGTGCACCGACTGCTCTCCGGGGAGCCTGGGCCGGTGCGCGACGCCGTCGTGCTCAATGCCGCAGGAGGGCTCACCAGTCTCGATGAGCCGGCCGACGGGCCGCTGGTGGAGCGGCTGAGGACCAATATGCGCCGGGCTGAGGAGGCCCTTGATTCAGGCGCCGCCGCGCAGGTGCTGCGCCGCTGGGTGGAGTTCAGCCAGGGTGTGAGCTGAGGCCCCGCTCCGAAGATCCGGCGTCCTCCGGTCGGGCCAGTCCCTCGGGCTCGGCCAGCTCCTCGGGCTCGTCGTGGCCGAACGGGTCGGGGTCGACCCCGGGCAGCCAGGTCAGCCCGGGCTGGTTCCAGCCCTCCTTCTTCACGACCTTCTTCCAGCGCCGAGCCCATTTCGGGTCGAGCCGGTTGACGTAGAGATAGCCGTCGAGGTGGTCGTATTCGTGCTGCAGGACTCGGGCGAACCAGCCGGTGGCCTCGAACTGCAGCGGCTCTCCGCGCAGGTCGAGCCCGGTGATCTCCACGTGCTCGCTGCGCTTGAGCGGGTAGTTGTATCCCGGGGCTGACAGGCAGCCCTCGGACTCTTCCTCCGGGTCCGCCGATTCCTTGGAGACC
Source organism: Nesterenkonia sp. E16_10 (assembly GCF_017347085.1). Taxonomy (GTDB): domain Bacteria; phylum Actinomycetota; class Actinomycetes; order Actinomycetales; family Micrococcaceae; genus Nesterenkonia. The sequence continues at coordinate 1,703 of NZ_JADPSA010000029.1, read as the reverse complement.
TTGCCGATCAGGCGCAGCCGCGGGTTGATGATCACTCCGCGGGAGGGCTGATCCCCGGAGTCGGCGAAGCTGTAGGTGAAGATGCGCAGCCCGACGCCGACCTGCGGGGCCGCCAGCCCGACACCGTGGGCGGCGTCCTGAGTCTCGATCATGTCGGCGACAAGCTCGCGGATGGAGTCGTCGATGCGTTCGACCTCCTGCGCTCGTCGATGCAGGACTGGTTCACCGTGGATCGTGATGGGGCGGATCGTCATAGCCAGAATTCTACGCAACGCGTGGTGCGCCGGCGGACGAGACCCGCCAGCTCCTGCACCGGGACACAGCAAGGCCCGCCGCGAGTCTGTGCTCACGGCGGGCCTTGCTGTGACGGGTGTCGGTGTGGATCAGTGCGCGTAGCGCTTCCGGTTGAACTCCATGACCCAGCCGGTGATGAAGAACAGGCCAGGGATCAGGGCGAGGAAGAAGACCCACCAGTCGATGGCCAGCCCGAAGAAGGCAAACGCTGCGGAGAAGCCGAGGCCCAGCGGCCACCAGCTCCACGGAGCGAACTCCCCGTAGTTGCCGGCCATGTGCTCGATCTCGCCCTCCGGGTTGTCCCCGTCGAGCACGTCATGGTTCTTCGCCACCATGCGCAGGTAGAACCAGAGCATGAAGCCCATGCCGGCGGTGAGCAGCAGCAGCGGGAATCCGGCCAGGTCTGACCATCCGCTCCAGAAGCCGTAGATGAAGGCCACGATGAACACGAAGACGCCCAGGCCCAGGAACAATCCGATATTTGCCTTCATCAGACACCTTCCTTATCCGACTGATCTGCCGGGCCGAAGATCTTGCCCGCAGGGGTCTGCAGGGTATGACGATCCGCGAGCTCGGGGTGGTGCAGATCCAGTGCAGGACGCTCGGAGCGGATCCGCGGCAGCGAGTAGAAGTTATGCCGCGGCGGTGGGCAGGAGGTCGCCCACTCCAGCGAGCCGCCGAAGCCCCACGGGTCATCCACCAGCACCTTCTTGCCCTTGCGCGAGGTGATCCAGACGTTCCAGAAGAACGGAATCAGCGAAGCACCCAGCAGCATCGAGAACACCGTGGAGAACTGGTTCATCGTGGTGAACCCGTCTTCGACCATGTAATCCGCATAACGACGCGGCATGCCCATGACGCCGAGCCAGTGCTGGATCATGAAGGTGCCGTGGAAGCCGACGAAGAGCATCCAGAAGTTGATCTTGCCCAGACGCTCGTTGAGCATCTTGCCGGTCCACTTGGGCCACCAGAAGTAGAAGCCTGCGAACATGGCGAACACCACTGTGCCGAAGACCACGTAGTGGAAGTGTGCCACCACGAAGTAGGTGTCGGAGAGGTGGAAGTCCAGCGGCGGGGCGGCCAGGATGATGCCGGTGAGCCCGCCGAAGAGGAAGGTCACCAGGAAGCCCAGGCTCCAGAGCATCGGGGTCTCGAAGGTCAGCGACCCTCGCCAGAGCGTGCCGATCCAGTTGAAGAACTTCACCCCGGTGGGCACCGCGATCAGCATGGTCATCAGCGCGAAGAACGGCAGCAGCACCGCACCGGTGACATACATGTGGTGGGCCCACACGGTCACCGACAGCGCCGCGATGGCGATGGTCGCGTAGACCAGGCCCTTATAGCCGAAGATCGGTTTGCGGCTGAAGACCGGGAGGATCTCCGAGACGATGCCGAAGAACGGCAGCGCG
>NZ_JADPSA010000028.1 GCF_017347085.1 Nesterenkonia sp. E16_10 | reverse complement strand
CCTCGTTCTTCCCTGATCTTCTTTTGTCTCGGGCTAGTGCCCATCGAACACCTCTATCGGGTAGGTGTTGCGACGATCGGTTGAATACGGCCAGCGCCCCAGTGACGCCGTGACCCAGTGACGCTGGCACGCAGCGCCCCAGTGACGCCGTGACCCAGTGACGCTGGCACGCAGTGCCCCCTCGGAGCACCGAGTCCCGCGGCAGCGCCGGGGAACCCGGGGGCCGACACGCCCGCGACGGCCAGTGGATGTTCAGCGTCAGTGGATAGAATTCGACCAGGGAACGGCCGCGTGTCGCAAGGGCGGCACCATCATCACGGAGGTGCAGTGACGCATAACCAGAAACCCCAGGGCGACCGGTCGGGACAGGACGCTCGAACGGATCCAGCGTCACGCCTGAAGGGTTCCTCTGTCGCCGCGGCCTCACTGACCCCGGCGGAGGATCGGCGCTGGGCGACGCTGTCTCACTTCGGCGCGCTCATCGGCTGCTTCCCCGCACTCGCGATCTACCTGGTCTACCGCGACCGTGGCCCCTTCACGGCCCAGGAGTCCAAGGAGGCGCTGAACTTCACGTTGCCGCTGACCGCCGTGATGTTGGCCTGCTACATCCTGGCCCTGATCCCCGCCATCGGCTGGATCTTCGGTCTGCTGGCGGTGCTGATTTGGATCACGATGACCATCTCCGGCCTGGTCGCCGGCATCCAGTGCAATAAGGGCCGCCCCTACCGGTACCCGCTGAATCTTCGGCTGATCCACTGAGGATCTTCGGCTGATCCACTGAGCATCTTCGGCTGACCCACTGAGCATCTTCGGCTGACCCACTGAAGATCATCGGCTGATCCGCCGGGAATCCGGCTGCGGGCTCCCGACCCTTCAGGCTCGACTCAGGGTGCCAGTCGCCGGGTCACCGCATCGGCCAGCAGCCGTCCGCGCAGGGTGAGCACCGCCCGCCCCTGAGGATGCGCATTGCTCGGCTGGGCGGGGTCTTCCTCGATCAGCCCGTCATGCACCAGGGCCTGGACGCTCTTGCGCGAGATCTTCTCACCCTGGCTGCGGCGCAGCTCCGGCAGCGCATTGAACCCGGCGACGTCGAGCCCGTCGGCCAGACGCAACCGCAGCATCAGGTGCTCCAGGGTCTTGTCCGCGTCCGCGAGCAGCTCCCGGCCGTGGCCAGGGGTGGCGCCGCCGGAGAGCCGCTGGGCGTAGGCCGCCGGGTGCTTCACGTTCCACCAGCGCAGTCCCGCCATATGCGAGTGTGCGCCGGGGCCGGCGCCCCACCAGTCGGAGTCCAGCCAGTAGTTCAGGTTGTGTTCTGAGCGGGTGGCCTCGCTGGTGGAGAAGTTGGAGACCTCGTACCAGGTCAGCCCGGCGGCTCCGAGCACCTGATCGGTGAGCAGGTACTTATCGGCCTGGTCATCGGGGTCGATGTCGGGCAGCACGCCGCGCTTGATCTTCGCGGCCATGGCGGTGCCCTCCTCGATGATCAGCGAGTAGGCCGAGATGTGGTCCGGCGCCAGCGCCACCGCGTGCTCCAGGCTGGTGCGCCAGTCCTCGAGGCTCTCCCCCGGAGTCCCGGAGATCAGGTCCAGGCTGACCTGCAGGCCTGCGGCGCGAGCGGCGTGGACCGCGCGCTCGACATTGGCCGGGTCATGGGTGCGGTCCAGGGTGCTGAGCACATGCGGCACGGCGGACTGCATGCCGAGGCTCAGCCGGGTGAACCCGGCCTCGGCGAGGACCTGCGCGGTGGCGTCGGTGATCGTGTCGGGGTTCGCCTCGGTGGTGATCTCGGCGTCCGGGCGGAAGCCGAAGAGCTCCCGGGCCCGGGTGAGGATCCGGGCGAGCTCCTCCGGCGGGAGCAGCGTCGGGGTGCCGCCGCCGAAGAACACCGTGGAGAAGGGGCGCTCCGGGGCGCCCATCGCGTCGAGCACCTGACGGGCGAAGACCAGTTCGGAGATCAGCGTGTCCGGGTAGGACACCTGGGACGCCCCGGGGCCGAGGTCCTCGGCGGTGTAGGTGTTGAAGTCGCAGTAGCCGCAGCGCACGCTGCAGAACGGGATGTGGACGTAGAGGCCGAAGGGCGCCTCGGCGCGGGCGGGAAGCGCCTGCGCCACGGCTGCGGGAAAGCCGCCGTCGGCAGGGACCGGGTCGCCGAGGGGAAGGGTGGAGGGCAAGGCCTACTTCTTCCCGGCCTTCTCCTTGCCGGCGTCCTCGTCCGAGGACAGCGCGGCGATGAAGGCCTCCTGCGGGACCTCCACGGTGCCGACCATCTTCATCCGCTTCTTGCCCTCCTTCTGCTTCTCCAGCAGCTTGCGCTTGCGGCTGATGTCACCGCCGTAGCACTTGGAGAGCACGTCCTTGCGGATCGCGCGGATGTTCTCCCGCGCGATGATCCGGGAGCCGATGGCGGCCTGGATCGGGACCTCGAACTGCTGGCGCGGGATCAGCTCCTTGAGCCTGGAGGCCATCTTGACCCCGTAGGCGTAGGCGGAGTCGCGGTGGGTGATCGCGGAGAACGCGTCCACCTGGTCGCCCTGGAGCAGGATGTCGACCTTGACCAGGTCGGCGGCCTGCTGGCCGACGCCCTGCCAGTTCAGCGAGGCGTAACCCTTGGTGCGGGACTTCAGCTGGTCGAAGAAGTCGAAGACGATCTCGGCCAGCGGCATCTTGTAGCGGATCTCCACGCGCTCGGCGGAGAGGTAGTCCATGCCTTCCATGGTGCCGCGCCGGGACTGGCAGAGCTCCATGACCGGGCCGATGAACTCGGCCGGGACGATGACCGTGGCGTCCACGACCGGCTCACGGATCTCGGTGACCTTGCCCTCGGGGAACTCCGAGGGGTTGGTCACGCGGTGGATCTCGCCGTCCTCGGCGGTGACCTCGTAGACCACGTTGGGGGCGGTGGAGATCAGGTCGAGGTTGTACTCGCTCTCCAGGCGTTCCCGGGTGATCTCCAGGTGCAGCAGGCCCAGGAAGCCCACGCGGAAGCCGAAGCCCAGCGCGGTGGAGGTCTCGGGCTCGAAGTTCAGTGCGGCGTCGTTGAGCTGCAGCTTCTCCAGCGCCTCGCGCAGCACCGGGAAGTCAGAGCCGTCGAGCGGGAAGAGTCCGGAGAAGACCATCGGGGCCGGGTCGTCGTAGCCGCCGATAATCTCCGCGGCGGGGCGGTTCTGTGAGGTCACGGTGTCGCCGACCTTGGAGAGCCGGACGTCCTTGACCCCGGTGATCAGGTAGCCGACCTCGCCGACGCCGAGGCCCTTGGTGGCCTCGGGCTCCGGTGAGGAGACCCCGATCTCGAGCAGCTCGTGGGTGGCGCCGGTGGACATCATCTTGATCTTCTCGCGGTGTCCGAGCTTGCCGTCGACCACGCGCACGAAGGTCACCACGCCGCGATAGGTGTCATAGACGGAGTCGAAGATCATCGCGCGGGCCGGAGCCTCGGCGTCGCCCTCGGGGGCGGGGATCTCGGCGACGATCTTGTCCAGCAGCTCCTCGACGCCGTCGCCGGTCTTGCCGGAGACGCGCAGCACGTCCTCGGGCTCGCAGCCGATCAGGTAGGCGATCTCCTCGGCGTACTTCTCCGGCTGGGCCGAAGGCAGGTCGATCTTGTTCAGCACCGGGATGATCTTGAGGTCGTGCTCCATGGCCAGGTACAGGTTCGCCAGGGTCTGCGCCTCGATGCCCTGGGCGGCGTCGACCAGGAGCAGGGCGCCCTCGCAGGCGGCCAGCGAGCGGGAGACCTCGTAGGAGAAGTCCACGTGGCCGGGGGTGTCGATCATGTGGAAGGCGTAGGTCTGGCCGTCGAGCTCCCAGGGCATGCGCACCGCCTGGGACTTGATGGTGATGCCGCGGTCGCGCTCGATGGCCATCCGGTCCAGGTACTGGGCCTTCATGTTGCGGGCCTGCACCACCCCGGTCAGCTGCAGCATCCGGTCTGCAAGCGTGGACTTGCCGTGGTCGATGTGCGCAATGATGCAGAAGTTCCGGATGACACTGGGGTCAGTGGCGGCGGGCACCTGCGAGCTGCGGGCCTTCGGTGACACGGTGGTGGGGGTCCTTTGCTTCGTCGAGACGCCGGGCATGGTGCTGCACCTGGCTCTTCATTGTTCCATGACTGCTGCAATCATGACTGCAGTGATGCGGGGCTGCGCGGTCAGGTCTTACACGAACGGGGCCCCGCGCAGCGCGCAGGGCCCCGTTGCTCGCTCGCGAGGTGAGCGGACGTTCTAGAGAGTCAAGCTCACAGAGCGTTGACGGTGGCGGCCAGACCGGACTTGCGGTTGGCGGCGTTGTTCTTGTGCAGAACACCCTTGGAGACGGCCTTGTCCAGCTTGCGGGCTGCCTCGCGGTTCGCTGCGATCGCTGCGTCCTTATCGCCGGCGGCAACTGCGTTGCGGACCTTCTTGATGGCGGTCCGCAGCTGGGACTTGACGCCCTGGTTGCGCTGGCGCGCCTTCTCGTTGGTGAGAATGCGCTTCTTCTGAGACTTGATGTTTGCCACGAGTTGTCTTTCTGTCTGAGGTCACTGGTCGTGAGGATACGTCCCTGTCGGCCGGCAGCAGACAAACTTCAGTGGCGTGGGGTTGCCATAGCGATTGCGCAGCCCATTTGAGGTAGAGGGCCCAGGACTGCGCGAGACTTGCTGCCGCAGGGTTTTGGGGCTCTTTCGAACCCCAGACACTGCCTATAGACGATAGCAGAGAAGCCGCACTCCAGCCACCGAGCCGGCCCGGGTCCGGGTCGATCTGCAGCGCGCTCCGGCGCCGGGTCAGGCACCGGGTCCGGGACCGGGTCGGGCGCGGTCTCAGGCTCAGCGGCCCACCGAGGAGGCGATGGCCGTGATGGCGCGCTCCACCGCGTATTCAGGGGTCCGGGAGGCGCCCTTGGCCTCGGCGTCGGCGCGGGCGATCGCCTCGATGGCCTCGGCCGCGCGCAGCGGGTGCCAGCGCCGGGCGGTCTCGGCCACCTGCTGCAGCTGCCAGGGTGCCGCACCGAGGGTGGAGGCCAGTGAGGCGGGGCTGCCGCGGTGATCCACCAGAGCCGCGATGTGCCGGCCCTTCCTCGCCAGTGCGGCGGTCACGGCTATGGGTGAGACGCCGGTGGCGATGGCGTGGCGGTAGAGCCGGGTGGCGGCCTCTCGGCGACCCTCGAAGGCGGCGTCGGCCACCTTGAACGCAGAGGCCTCGACCCGGCCTCCGTGGTAGCGGTCCACGTGTTCCTCCGTGATGTCCCCGGAGACGTCGGCCATGAGCTGCTGGCAGGCTCCGCCGAGGTCCGAGAGCGTGGAGCCGGCCGCGGCGACCAGGGCGCGGGCGCCGTCGGCGTGGATCTCGCGTCCTGCGGCGCGGAACTCGCGCCGGACGAAGTCGAGCTTCTCGTTGTCGTTTCGGGCCCCGGCACAGTCCACGACGACGGCGCGCTTGGTCAGCGCGTCCAGCAGCTTCTTGCCCCGGTTGCCACCGCTGTGCCGCAGCACCAGGGTCACGTCCTCGGGCTTCTCCTCGAGGTAGGCCAGGGCATCGGTGAGGAAGTTGTCGTTCATCGCGGCGAGGTCCTCGGCCAGGACCAGGCGCGCCTCGCCGAAGAGCGAGGGTGAGGTGACGGTGAACAGCTCCCCCGGGGCGGCGGCGGAGACGTCGAGCCGGGTGAACTCGAGGTCAGGGTGCTGCGTCCGCAGCGCCTGCTTGATCGTGTCCAGCGCGCGGCTGGCGAGGTAGTCCTCGGCGCCCTTGAGCAGGATCAGCGGAGCGGGCGTGACGCTGCGGAAGTCCGGCCCCTCGGCCGCCTTCGCGCCGCGTCCCGCGCCGCCGCTGCGCTGTGTTCCGGTCCGTGAGGACCCGGTCCGCTGAGAAGCCATGGGGCTCATCCTAGCGGCCCGGATCCCCCGGCGGGCAGGTCAGCTCAGGGCAGCTGCAGCTCGGCGCTGAAGTGGCGCTTCGCCTTGCGCGGGTTCCACCCGGTGAAGCGCACGGTCTTGGGTCCTTGAGGCTGCGCGGCGAAGGCCACGGTGCCGGGCAGGGTCACCGGCGCCTCGAAGCGGATCCACCAGCGGTGCCCGGCACCCTCGGGCTCCCGGCCCTCGAGCATCCGCCCGGCGGAGTACATGCCGTGCACGATCGCGGCGGGCATGCCCAGCGTCTTCGCGGCCAGCTGGGAGACGTGGATCGGGTTGTAGTCCCCCGACACCGCGGCGTAGGCCCGGCCCGCGTCCGCGCCCAGCCGCCAGGAGGCGGTCTTGACCGGTGGGACGAAGGACTCGCGGTCCTCCGAGCGGACCGCTGCGGAGGATCCGACCTGTTCAGCCCCGGAGGCCTGGGAGATCGAAGCCTGGGAGTTCTCCGTGCCGAGCTGGGCGCCCTTGCTCAGATAGGTCGAGACCGAGCGCCAGAGCACCGAAGCCTCGCCCGAGCCCGCGTGCCCGGCAGCCGCTGGGGTGGTCGTCGTCGAATCGGCCGCAGTCACATCCACCGTCGCCGGGTCGGCCCCGGCCTCGAGCACGGTGACCGTGATGTCGACCTGGGTGCCCCGGCGGTGCGGGCGCAGGTTCTCCGCCGCCACCAGGATCTGCACCGGCTGACCCACCCGGACCGGGCGCCGGTGTTCGACCTCGTTGGCCACGTGGACCAGTCCGATCAGCGGCAGCGGGAAGTCGTCCTGGCTCATCAGGGCCATCTGCACCGGGAACCCGATGATGTGGACCAGCACCGAGGGCAGCGCGGTGCGGTGGGCCCCGTCGAAGGCCTCCCCACCGAAGAGCCGACGGTAGCTCTCGGCCTGCTCGGCGCTGACCCCGGGGTGCTTTGCCAGCAGGGTCCTCTCCGGCAGGCTGCGGGCCCCGGTCCCGGGACGCAGCTTCGAGCGCGCGGCACCCAGGGCGGCACGGCCATAGAGGCTGCTCAGCGAGGGCATCTCGATCTCGGTGATCCTGGATTCGTTGCGCAGGGATTCAGTCCTCACAGGTTCGGTCCTCACAGCTTCGGTGCTCATGGGTCAGGCCCCCACGAGGTTCTGTCCGCAGACCCGCAGGGTCAGCCCCGAGGTGCCCCCGGCCTGCGGCGAGGCCAGGAACGCGATCGTCTCGGCCACGTCCACCGGAAGTCCGCCCTGGTTCAGCGAATTCAGCCGTCGGGCCACCTCCCGGGTGGCGAACGGGATCTTCGCGGTCATCTCGGTCTCGATGAATCCCGGGGCGACGGCGTTGATGGTGCCGTGCCGGGCGGCGAGCTGGGCGGCGGTCGCGGAGACCATGCCCATCACTCCCGCCTTGGAGGCGGCGTAGTTGGTCTGACCGCGATTGCCGGCGATCCCGGAGGTCGAGGCCAGCGAGATGATCCGCGGTCCCATGGCCCCGCGGGCGTCGGCGTTGAAGAGCTCCGAGGCCAGGAAGGCCCGGTTCATCCGCAGCTGCGACTCGATGTTGACCGCGATGACCGAGTTCCAGCGGGACTCGTCCATATTGGCCAGCAGCTTGTCCCGGGTGATTCCGGCGTTGTGCACCACGATGTCGAGCCGTCCGTGATGCTGCTTGGCGTGGGCGAGGATCCGCTCCCCCGCCTCGGGCGCGGTGATGTCCAGCTGCAGCGCGGTGCCGGAGACCTCGTTGGCGACTCCGGCCAGCTGTTCGCCGGCGGCCGGGATGTCGACCAGGATCAGGGCGGCCCCGTCGCGGTGCAGCACCCGGGCGATGGCGGCGCCGATCCCGCGGGCGGCACCGGTGACCACCGCGACCTGGCCCTGCAGCGGCCGGTCCCAGTTCCCCGGCAGCGCCCCGTTGACGCTGTCCACCGAGATGAACTGGCCCGAGACGAAGGCCGAGCGTCCGGAGAGCAGGAAGCGCAGCGCCCCGGCCACGCCGGGCGCGGAGGGGTCCAGCTCCTCGGCGAGCACGATGCCGTTGGCGGTGCCGCCGGCGCGCATCTCATGCGCGGTGGAGCGGGTCAGGCCCTGGACCGCACTGCGGGCCGCGCGCACGGCGGGATCAGCGGTGCCCAGCGGGTCCCGCGAGACGGTGATGACCCGGCCGGAGGGCTTGAGCTGCTTGAGCAGCATCCCGATCTCCAGCACGGTGCTGCTCAGGGCCGCGGGGCTGGAGGCGGAGTCGAAGCAGGCGACGACGCCGGCCACCTTCTCCTTGGGCCCGACGTGCCGGCGCACATCGAGGCCCCAGCTGAGCAGCCGGTCCGCGAGCGCCGAGGCGGCCTCGGAGCTGCCCAGCACGACCACTGGACCCTCGATGAGCGGGCGTCCTGGTCGGTGCCGGCGCAGCTTCGCCGGCTGTGGGAGGCCGAGGTTCTTGGTCAGGGCGCGGCCGAAGCCGGTGTTGGCGAATTCGGTGTAGGTGTCTCGAGCCATGGAGCGGTTACCGTCCTTCGATGATCGCGGTGATGCCCTGGCCGCCGGCGGCGCAGACCGAGATGAAGCCGAGCTTGCCGGGCTTGCCGTGCAGCGCCTTGGCCAGTGCGGCCACGATGCGCCCGCCGGTGGCGGCGAAGGGGTGTCCGGCGGCCAGCGAGGAGCCGTTGACGTTGAGCCGGCTGCGATCGATGGTGCCCAGGGCTGAGTCCAGTCCGAGCTTGTTCTTGCAGAACTCCTCGGACTCCCAGGCCTTGATCTGGGCCAGCACCGTGGAGGCGAAGGCCTCGTGGATCTCGAGGTATTCGAAGTCGGAGAAGCTCAGGTTGTTGCGCTTGAGCATCCGGGCCGCGGCGTAGGCCGGAGCCATCAGCAGGCCCTCGGCGCCGTCGACGAAGTCCACGGCGCCTTCCTCGTAGTCGATGAAATTCGCCAGCTTGGGCAGATCGTGCTGATCGGCCCATTCCTCGGAGCCCAGCAGCACCGCGGAGGCGCCGTCGGTCAGCGCGGTGGAGTTCGCCGCGGTCATGGTGGCCTCGGAGCCGAGATCACGGCCGAAGGCTGGGGAGAGCTTGCCCAGCTTCTCCATGGTGGAGTCGGCGCGCATGTTGGTATCGCGGCTGACGCCCTTGAACGGGGTGATCAGGTCGTCGAAGAAGCCGCGGTCATAGGCGCCCGCCAGGTTCTTGTGGCTGGCCAGGGCGAGCTCGTCCTGCTCTTCGCGGGTGATGCCCCAGGCATGGGCGGTGATCGCCATGTGCTCACCCATGGACATGCCGGTGCGCGGCTCGTTGACGCCGGGGGCCTGCGGGGCCAGGTGGCCTGGGCGGATCTTGGCCAGCGCCTTGAGCCGCTGGCTGACCGACTTGGCCCGGTTGGCCTCCATCAGGATCCCGCGCAGCTCGTCGGTGACCACGATCGGGGCGTCGGAGATGGAGTCCACTCCCCCGGCGATGGCCGAGTCGATCTGGCCCAGCTTGATCTTGTTCGCCATCGAACCGATGGCCTCCATGCCCGTGGCGCATGCCATCTGCACGTCGAAGGCCGGGGTCTTGGGGTCCAGCGGGGTGCCCAGCACCGACTCGCGGGTGAGGTTGAAGTTCTTGGAGTGCTTCATCACCGCACCGGCGGCGACGGTGCCGATCTGTTCGCCCTGCAGCCCGAAGCGGGCCACCAGGCCGTTCAGCGTGGAGGTGAGCATGTCCTGGTTGCCTGCGGTGGCGTAGGCGGTGTGGGCCCGGGCGAAGGGGATGCGGTTTCCACCGATGATGACGGCGTCGCGGATGTTCTGTGCACTCATGGAACTGACTCCTGGGTCGAGGGGTGCAGGCACCCGACGGGACGTCCGCTGGGTCAGCGGGTCCGGCAGGTCTTGCATTTGTTACTGGTCAGTATCATAGACTATTTTGTGTGCAGGATCACTGATCAGCCTCGCGCCGCGGAGCAGATCATCCCGCGGGCCTGCCGCTCCATCCCAGTCTGAGGAGACCTCATGTCACACCACCCGGTCACCGACCCGATCGCTCACCCCATCACCGACCCGATCGAGACCCTCGATTCCGCCGACGCGGTCCGTGTGAACAAGCAGGTGATGGAGGATGTGCTGCTCGGACACTGGGCCGAGACCCGGCGTCAGGCCCGTGAGCTGCTCAAGGACTCCGCCTTCCACAAGATCGAGGGGCTCTCCAAGGAGGACCACCGCGAGCGGGTCTTCCAGCAGATGGTCCAGCTCTCCGAGGACGGCGCCGTGCACCGGGCGTTCCCCAAGGAGTTCGGCGGGGCCGACGCCCACGGCGCGAACATCGCCGCCTTCGAGGAGCTGGTCACCGCCGATCCCTCGCTGCAGATCAAGGCCGGCGTGCAGTGGGGCCTCTTCGCCGCGGCAGTGCTGCACCTGGGCTCTGAAGACCATCACCGCCGATTCCTCCCCGCGACCATGGACCTCCGGGCCCCCGGCGCCTTCGCGATGACCGAGTTCGGGCACGGCTCCGACGTGGCCTCCATCGGCACCACCGCGACCTACGATCCGGCCACCGAGGAGTTCATCCTCAACACCCCGTTCCCCGCGGCCACCAAGCGCTACCTCGGCAACGCCGCGAACGACGCCAGGGACGCCGTCGTCTTCGCCCAGCTGATCACCAACGGGGTCAACCACGGGGTGCACTGCCTCTACACCAACATCCGCGGCGAGGACGGCAAGGCGCTGCCCGGGATCACCATCACCGACGAGGGCCAGAAGGGCGGCCTCAACGGGGTGGACAACGGCTGCTTCACCTTCGATCACATCCGGGTCCCGCGGACCAACCTGCTCAACCGCTATGGCGACGTCGCCGCGGACGGCACCTACAGCTCCCCGATCGACTCCCCCGGCCGGCGCTTCTTCACGATGCTGGGCACCCTGGTGCAGGGCCGGGTCTCACTCACCGGCGCCTCGGTGGCAGCCTCGAAGCTCGCGCTGATCGGTGCGGTCACCTACGGCAACCAGCGCCGCCAGTTCAACGCCTCCTCCACCATCGAAGAAGAGGTGCTGCTGGACTACCAGCTGCACCAGCGCCGCCTGCTGCCCCGGCTGGCGACCACCTTCGCCGCGAACTTCGCGCATGAGAACCTCCTGGTCAAGCTCGATGACGTGTTCTCCGGCAAGGACGACTCGGATGAGAACCGGCAGGAGCTGGAGACCCTGGCTGCGGCGATCAAGTCCGTGACCACCTGGCACGCGCTGGACACCCTGCAGGAGGCCCGCGAGGCCTGCGGCGGCGCCGGGTTCATCTCCGAGAACCGGCTGGTCTCGCTGCGCGCGGACCTCGACGTCTATGTCACCTTCGAAGGTGACAACAACGTGCTGCTCCAGCTGGTGGCCAAGCGCCTGCTCAGCGACTACGCCGCAGAGTTCAAGGGCGCCGACTTCGGGGTGCTCTCGCGCTACGTGGCCAACCAGGCGCAGGGCACCGTGATGAACCGCTTCGGGCTGCGCAAGGCCTTCCAATCCGTGCAGGACACCGGAGATGAACGCCGCAGCGCCAACTGGTTCAAGCAGCCCGATGTGCAGCGGGCGCTGCTCACCGACCGGTCCCGGCAGATGGTCATCGACGTGGCCGGCGAGCTGCGCTCGGCCTCGAAGCAGCCGGCGGCGAAGCAGGCGGAGATCTTCAACGAACACCAGTACGAGATCATCAACGCCGCCAAGGCCCACGCGGACCTGCTGCTCTGGGAATCCTTCACCGAGGCCCTGGAGAAGGTCAGCGACCCGGGCACCCGGCAGATCATGACCTGGCTGCGCGACCTCTACGCGCTGACCAAGATCGAAGACACGCTGGACTGGTATCTGCTCCACGGCCGGATCTCCGCCCAGCGCGCCCGCACGCTGAGCCCCTACGTGAACCGGCTGCTGGCGCGGCTGCGCCCGCACGCCCAGGACATCGTGGACTCCTTCGGCTACTCCCCCGAACACGTGCGCATGGAGATCACCTCCGGCTCCGAGCAGCGGCGCCAGGACGAGTCCATGGAGTACTACCGGGCGCTGCGCGCCTCCCCCGAGGCGCCGGTGGATGAGAAGCTGCTCCACGCACGACGGAAATGAGCCTGCCTCGGGACGCCTGATGCGCAGCTGATGGGCGGGGAGATGTCGCAGCTGATGGGCGGCTGGGCGGTGGTCTGCTTGAATAGCAGGATGACTGCTCAGCTGCCCTTTCCCCGTGCCGACGTCGAGAACCTGACCCGCGAGGAGGCCGCCCGGCGCAGCGCGCTGCTCGAGGTCACGCGCTGCCGGGTCGAGGTGGATCTGCGCGGGGCGCCGGCTCCCGGGGCCGCGACCTACCCGGTGCAGACCAGCATCGACTTCTCCTGCGCCGAGGTCGGGGCCAGCACCTTCCTGGATCACCTGGGCGCCTCGGTGGAGTCTGTGGTGCTCAACGGGGAGTCGCTGGATCTGAGCACCCATGTGGGACCGGCGCGGATCCTGCTGCCCCGGCTGCAGGCCGAGAACACCGTGGAGATCCGGTCCACCTCGCGCTACTCCCGCTCCGGGGAAGGCCTGCACCGCTTCGTGGACCCGGTGGACGAGCAGGTCTACCTCTACACCCAGTACGAGCCGGCCGACTCACGCCGGGTGTTCCCGGTCTTCGAACAGCCCGACCTCAAGACCCGGTTCAGCTTCTCGATCATCGGCCCACAGCACTGGCAGCTGCGCTCCAACAGCCCTGCCATCACGCGGATGCCGCTGGAGGGCGCTGAGGCCGAGCGCGCCGCCGGGGCCCGCAGCGCCGCAGCGGAGGACGGCGTCGTCGTCGGCCCGCTGGTCCGGGTGGAGTTCGCCGAGACTCCGCGGATGTCCTCCTACATCACCGCCCTGCTGGCGGGTCCGTACCATCACGTCGATGGCCATTACCGCGGCGGGGTGCCCGGCGGTGAGACCGTGGAGATCCCGCTGAGCGTGCTCTGCCGGGCATCCCTGGCGGAGCACTTCGACGCCGATGCGCTGCTGGAGCTGACCCGGCGCGGCCTGGACTTCTTCCACGCCGAGTTCGCCTACCCCTACCCCTGGGGCAAGTACGACCAGGTCTTCGTCCCGGAGTACAACCTCGGCGCGATGGAGAACCCCGGACTGGTGACCTTCACCGAGAAGTACGTCTTCGACACCGCGGCCACCGACGCCCAGTACGAGACTCGGGCGAACACCTTGATGCATGAGATGGCGCATATGTGGTTCGGCGACCTGGTGACCATGCACTGGTGGGATGACCTGTGGCTGAAGGAGTCCTTCGCCGACTACATGGGGTCCCTGGCGGTGGATGAGGCCACCGACTGGAGCACCTCCTGGATCTCCTTCGCCAACGGGCGCAAGGCCTGGGCGTATGTGCAGGACCAGCTGCCCACCACCCATCCGATCGTCGCGGACATCGGCGACCTCGAGGCCGCGGACCAGAACTTCGACGGGATCACCTACGCCAAGGGCGCCTCGGTGCTCAAGCAGCTCGCCGCCTACGCCGGTCGCGAGGCCTTCCGTGAGGCCGCCCGGCGCTATTTCAGCCGGCATGCCTTCGGCAACGCCTCGCTGGGGGACTTCCTCGCGGTGCTCGAAGAGGTCACCGGAGCCAATATGGACGACTGGGCGCGGGCCTGGCTGCAGACCGCCGGGGTCCCGGTGCTCTCCGCCGAGCTCGACGAGTCCGGCGTGGGTGACGCTCCCGCCCGGGTGCTGGTCCGTGAGCAGGGCATCGACCCAGCCACCGGCGAGTCCGTGTCCCGGCCGCACAAGATCCGGGTCGGGGTGCACGTGCTGGATCCCGCGAGCGAGACCCTGGTGCTGCACGCCGCCCAGGAGCTGTTCCTGGACCCCAACGCACCGGACGGGCTCACCGTGGTGCCGGACCTGAGCGTCCCGCAGGGCACGCCCCGGCTGCTGCTGCCCAACGAGGACGACCTGACCTACGCCAAGCTCAGCCTCGACCCGGAGTCCGTGGCGGCGGTGCTGACCTATCCGATCGCTGATCCGCTGGCGCGCGCCACCGTATGGGCCGCGCTGTGGTCGATGGTGCGCGACGGCGAGCTGCCCGCCCGCCGCTTCCTGGCCGCCGTGCAGCAGCTGGGCCTGGACATCGAGGAGATCGTCGTGGTCCAGGGGCTGCTGCGCCAGTCGCTGGCCGCGCTGGAGCGCTACACCCCGGCCGCGGAGCGGGGCGCGCTGCAGCGTGACCTCGCCGCCAGGCTCGCCGCGGAGCTGACCCGGCGCAGCGGCGGGGACCATCA
>NZ_JADPSA010000027.1 GCF_017347085.1 Nesterenkonia sp. E16_10 | reverse complement strand
ATCCATCCGAAAGACCTCGGCGGGGTAGCGTCGGACACGTCGAGGTCTTTCGGATGGATGGCGTAGGAACCTCCATCGTCGGGAAACCTCGACGTCTATCTGCGGACCGACGCGCCCGGCCGACCTACACCCTCATCTGGGAAGAGCCCCCAACCGGGCAATCTCGAACGAGGTGGTGTCCATTGAAGCGACGTGGGTCTGGGTCACTGAGGAGGGGGGATGTGATCAGCGACCCCACGGAACGCCGTCTGTTCTTCTTCAATTTCGAGGAAGGTGAAGACGGGGGACTGTTGGCCAGTGACTACAGCTACGACACCGTCTGATTGAAGAAGGCGCGTGGTCGATGACCGAGAGGTGCGGTGCCGTTGAGTAGGTGCTGTCGCTGCGGGTGGATGGGTCAGGTCACCAGTGTCGTGTGGGGAGGAGGGGCACTCAGGGCGGTGAATTGGGTGGTCTCGATGAAGGCACGGGCGGCCCAATGTTCGTTGTCATGGCGCCAGGCCACACTGACTGTGGAGGGCGACAGGTCGGTTACGGGGACGAATGCCAGGCCGGGGCGGCTGTAGAAACGCTGGGTGGAGGATTGGGTGAAGGCAACGCCGCGGCGGCTGAGGATAGCCTCGAAGCACTCGTCCACGGTGCTGGCCTCGGAGCCGATGACGGGCGACTGATTGTGGCGGGCGTCGGTGGCCAGCCAGAAGTCGCGCCACACCTCCGGAGCCTTGCGGGCGATGAAGGGCTCTTCGAGAAGTTCTTCTACTTTGATCGAGGACCGTGTGGCAAGTTCGGAGGCCTCTGAGACGGCTAGAACACGGGGCTCCTCAAATAGTGTTGCCATTCGAAGATCTTTGAACTCTGGCAAGGGTGGGCGCACGAACGCGACGTCGGCACTGCCGTCGGCGAGCCCTGCTGTGGGATCGCGGAAGGGGTAGGAACGCATCTCGACCTGGACCCCGGGGTAGTTGTGACGATACGCCTCCAGGGCAGCTTGGGTGAGCTCGGCGGCGGCATTGGCTTGGAAGCCCACCACCAGTTTCTGGCCCGGTTCCTGGGCTGCTTGTCGGGTTAAGGAGGCGGCGGCGTCGGCGGCCGACAAGAGTTCACGGGCGTGGCCTAGGAGCACCTCTCCAGCGGGTGTGAGGGTCACCCCTCGGTTTGTGCGATTGAACAGGGGCGTGTCCAGGCCTCGTTCCAGATTGCGGATCTGCACGCTCAACGACGGTTGGGTGATGAAGAGCCGGGCGGCGGCGTGTCCGAAGTGCAGTTCTTCCGCAACACTGACGAAATAGCGCAGGACCCGCAGCTCGAAGGGAGGCTGCATGGGGTGAACGCTATCGACGGGGCCTACGACTGGTCAATAGGCGTGGCCTATCGCGGCATTACAGATGAGTAATGGTTTAGTGACCCAGCTCACGATTGAATGAGCGGGCAAGCGTCACCGACACGTCAGGCGGGAAGGACCACCTCATGACTGCCACGACCACAACCCTCTCGACCCAGCAGTGGGTCGACGCCTTTGGATCCGCGAACGACCAAGACGCCGAGATTCAAACCCACGGGAAGTACTTCACCTGCTCCTATCTGCTCGACATGGAAGAGCACTCCTTCGTGGTGCGGATGAATGCCGGCAAGGTCGCCGAGATCGCTATTGACCCTGGGCCCTTGGACGCACCATACAGTTTCGCCATCAAGGCCAGCTCGGCCACCTGGCGCGAATTCGGCACCGCGATGCCGGCCCCGATGTTCCACGGTATTTGGGCGGCGACCTTCCAACGGGACATGCGCCTGGAGGGCGAGATCCTCGTCTTGATGCAGAACCTGCGCTGCTTGACCCGTCAGATCGTCCTTCTGCGCACCGTCGGCGTCCCCGTCTGAACCCCTGAATCAGGAGGAAATCTTATGTCTCGCATCTCACCGGTCACCGGCCACTACGTCACTGTCGACGTCGATGGGCTGGAATACAAGGTGTTCTACCTTGAGAACGGCACCGGCCAGCCCCTGGTGTGTCAACACACTGCTGGGGCCCACAACCATCAGTGGCGCGGACTGCTGGAGGATGAGGAAGTCACCGCAAACTACCGGGTCATCGCCTACGACCTGCCTCGACACGGGAAGTCTGACCCTCCGGAGAACACCGCCTGGTGGACCGAGGAGTATCAACTCACCGCCGACCACTACGCCAATTTCATCATCGCCCTTTGCGATGCCTTGGAGCTGGAAGCCCCGATCTTTATGGGCTCTTCCTTTGGCGGCAACATCGCGTTGCAGCTGGCCCACCGGCGTCCAGACCGCTTCGACGCGGTGATTCCCGTCGAAGCCGCCGACTACTCCCCGGGGTTCTATCTGGACTGGTGGCAGCATCCGCATGCCAACGCCGCCCAGGTCTGCGCCAGTGGTACATGGGACTTGATGGCACCTCAGTCACCGGATGTGGAACGGTGGAAGACGTGGTTCTACTACTCCCAGGGGTCGGAGGCATTCAAGGGCGATCTGCATTTCTACTCCGTGGACCATGACATGCGCGGCAAGCTCCAGGAGATCGACACCGACCAGTGCGCAGTGGTCATGATGACCGGGGAGTACGACTATCTCACCACCCCCGAGGACGGGACCCGGACCTGTTCTCAGATCCGCAACGCGGAGTTCATCGAGATGAAAGAGATCGGGCACTTCCCCATGAGCGAGAACTATCCCGTGTTCGGGCGTTATCTGAAGCAGGCCCTGGGGATTCTCAAGGAGAAGAAAGCCACGTCTGTCAGTACCTAATCTCGCTGCGGATTCCTTTTCTTCACTGGCGGTTGCTCCTGGTCCAGGACGTGTGACGTCCTCCAGTGTCGAGTCGAGCCGTGGGCCATCCTTCGCCCGTCGGGTGGCCCACGGCTCACGTCCCGATTCCATACGAGTCCTGGCGTTGCGCACTACCCCAATGCAGGTAAGAGCCCGTGTCTGAGCTGTATGAAGTGTCCCACGGGCCCAGCACGACGCCGTCGCCCGGTGTCTGTGGCGCACTCGAGGGCCACCGACCGGTTGGCGACCTTTTGATCGAATACATCGCACCCCGGATGCGTGACGGCAACACCTCGACCAGCCTGTCAGGAAGCAACCATGACGACACAGGACATCGCCACCACCCTCCTCTCCCGGGTCCCCACCGGTTTGCTCATCGGCGGGCACTTCGTGTCCTCAGCCGGGCACGGTCAGTTCGACGTCACCAATCCAGCCACTGGAGAAACGCTTATCGCCGTCGCTGACGCCACCGTGGACGACGCCAAACAGGCCCTCGACCGAGCGTGTGACGCCCAAGAGTCCTGGAAGCGCACTGCTCCGCAGGTGCGGGCCGACATTCTGCGCCGCGCCTACGAACTGATGCTGGAACAGGCGGAGGACCTCGCGCTGTTGGTGACCCTAGAAATGGGCAAGCCCCTGCAGGAGTCCTTGGCGGAGGTAAAATACGCTGCTGAGTTCCTGCGGTGGTTCTCCGAAGAGACCACCCGTATCAACGGCATCACCCGGGCGGCCCCGGATAATGACTCCCGGATCTTTACCCTCAAGGAACCTGTCGGTCCGTGCCTGTTAGTGACACCGTGGAACTTTCCATTGGCGATGGGCACCCGCAAGATTGGGCCCGCTCTGGCCGCCGGCTGCACAGCGATTGTGAAACCGGCGACTCATACCCCGCTGGCGATGAACGTGCTGGGCCGTATTTTTCTAGAGGCGAGCCTGCCCGCCGGTGTGCTTTCTATCCTTCCCACCAGTGACTCTCCAGCCGTGGTCGCCGCGATCATGGCTGACTCGCGGCTGCGTAAGCTCTCCTTCACCGGTTCCACTCAGGTCGGGAAGATCCTCGCCGCCCAGGCGGCGGAGAACGTGTTACGGATTTCCCTTGAACTCGGTGGCAATGCCCCGTTGATCGTGTGCCGCGACGCTGACGTCGATCGGGCGGTGGCCGAGACGATGAAGGCGAAACTGCGCAACAACGGGGAGGCGTGTACGGCGGCCAACGTTATTTATGTCCATAGCGACGTCGCTGAGCAGTACGGCACGGCCCTGGCGCGTCGGTTCGACGAGTTGGTTGTCGGTCCTGGTTGCGAAGAGTCCAGCACGGTGGGTCCGCTCATCGACGACGGCGCCGTGCGTAAAGTCGAAGGGTTAGTCCAGGACGCGATTGATAAGGGTGCTCGCGTGCTCAGCCGTCTCCAGGCCCCGTCTCCGGGTAGCTACTGCTCTCCGGCGGTGTTGGGAGATGTGCCGTTGCAGGCGCGTCTGGTGCGCGAGGAGATCTTCGGTCCAGTCGCGCCTATCGTTGTCTGGGAGGACGTGAACGAGCTGTTGGAGGGGCTGAATGCTTCCCCCTACGGCCTGGCCGGCTATCTCTTCACGCGGGATTTGGACGCTGCCCGACGGTTCAGTGAAGATCTGCAGGTCGGGATGCTCGCCATCAATCGCGGTGTGCTCTCCAACGTGGCCGCACCTTTTGGGGGCCTGAAGCAAAGTGGCTACGGCCACGAAGGCGGAGACGAAGGCATCGAGGAGTACCTGGACACCAAGTACGTTGCTTTGCACAGTTAATCTGCGTTACTAGAAGGCGGTTCAACTGGTGGAGCTTGGGTCTGCCGCACCGATCGGGGGTCTGCTGACGGTTTAGTTGACCTCGGGGTTTACGCCGCCAGAGCGACGGTCGCTTTGTAAACGGTCTCGTATTCAACCGGGGTCAGCTTACCCAGACGACGCTGCCGACGGCGCCGGTGATAAGTCCGCTCGATCCAGTAGACGATCTCCCTGCGGAGCTCATCCCGGGAGGACCAGCGGCGCTTGTTGAGCACGTTCTTCTGCAGCGTGGAGAAGAAGCTTTCCATCGCGGCATTATCGCCTGCAGCGCCAACCCTGCCCATCGATCCGAGCAGATCGTGAGCCTTGATCGCTCGCTGGTATTTTCTTGAACGAAATTGAGAGCCTCGGTCGCTGTGAACGGTGCATCCGGCCGCTGCGCGCGCTCCGCGGCGGGCCACCGCGTCGTTCAACGCGGCCACCGCGAGATGGGACTTCATCCGTGGTCCGATCGAGTAGCCCACGATCCGATTCGAGAACACGTCCTTGACCGCACAGGCGTAGAGCTTGCCTTCAGCGGTGCGATGCTCCGTGATATCGGTAAGCCACAGCTGATTCGGAGCAGTCGCTGTGAAGTCGCGTTGGACCCGGTCATCACAGACCGGAGGGCCTGGCTTCTTGTTCACACGCCGGGCTCTGCGGACCGTGGCCGAGAAGATCCGCTGCTGAGAACACAGCCGCCAGACCCGGCGCTCCGAGACACGATGCCCAGCCGCGCAGAGCTCATCAGCGATGAACCTGTGCCCGAACTCGGGATCATCGGCGTGGATGTCATAGGCGGCGTTGAGCAGTTCCGCCTCCTGCCAGTCACGAGCCGAGACCGGGTTCGCCGCCCATTTGTAGAACGCCTGCTTCGAGAAGCCCAACACCCGACAGGCCACCGCTACCGGAACATCGGCGACGGCAAGGTCACGGACCAGCGGGAACATCATTTTGGGCGGGCCTGCCCGACCTTCAGATTCGCCTGCGACAAGTACGCAGTAGCTCGACGCAGGATCTCGTTTTCTTGTTCGAGTTCGCGGATGCGTTTGAGCATCTTCGACTGGTCCGCTCGGCCAGCAGCATCCTCAGCAGGCTCGACACCGTGGTGATGTGCTCGATCCTTGCTCACCCACATCTGCAGGGCTGACTTCGAGATGCCTAGGTCTTCGCAGACCTGCTTCTGGGTCATCCCGGAATCGAGCAGCTCCAACGCGGAGGCCTTGAACTCCTCGGAGTAGATCTTCGGCATGGGACTATCCTCTCTGCTTTCTTAGCAGTC
>NZ_JADPSA010000026.1 GCF_017347085.1 Nesterenkonia sp. E16_10 | reverse complement strand
CTCGGGTACCGCAGCCCGGCTGAGTATGCTGAAATCTGTACCCATTGAAGAAACCGCGGCCCGCATAACGCGTGGACCTACTTCCGGGGGCAACCCAGCAACTCTGAAGACGACACCTCGGCCGAGGAGCAGACCGAAGACAACCAAGGAGCAAGTGACGTCGGTAATGGCAACGGGAACAATGACAACTGAACCCGCGTAAATACAGTCACCGAAGAGTTCCCAGGCCACCAATTGAGCGGCCCCGCAGCAAGGTTGTCCTATCCGAATGGGGTTGGGGGCGCAGGATTCATCCGCTGTGAGACGCTTAGAGGCGTCTCGTAAGCGTAGTTTTATAAGACACTCAGCAGGCACTCTGCTGTGCACCTTCGACTCCGCGTGATATCGGGGTTTTGAGTGTCTCGTTAAGGCGTCTCGACGCAATTAGTCTCACAAGGGTCCTCCACCCACATTTGTGAGGCATTCTTGTCTCATGAGGCTTTTGGGGTACACGCGTGTCAGTACGGCGAGTCAGGATTCGCAGTTGCAGGTTGATGCGTTGCTGGGGGAGGGGGTGCAGCGTCGGGATGTGTTCTTCGATGTCACCTCTGGATCCAAAACCGCGGTGTCTCGTCCAGGTATGAAGAAGCTGCTGGAGTATGCCGAGTCCGGGGACACCGTAGTCGTCTGGCGAGTCGACCGGCTAGGCCGGTCGTTGATCGACGTGCTGAACACGGTGAATCTTCTCCGGGATAGGGGGGTTGCGGTGAAATCCATCAGCGATGGGATTGATCCTGTGACCTCGACGGGTCGGTTGATGCTGAACATGCTCGCCACGTTGGCCGAGTACGAACGCGAACTCATTACCGAACGGGTCAACGCTGGCATCGCGGCGGCAAAGCAAACCGGCACCCGCTTCGGCCGGCCACCATCGGACCCTGCGGTGGTCGCGGAAAAGCTCCAGGTGGTTCAGGAGGCACGGATGCGAGGTCGCACGGCGACTGAGGCGGCAAAACTGGTGGGGTGGAGTAGAGCAACTTTCTATCGGCACCAGCAAAAACCGAACTCGGGTACGTAAAAGAGAAATCCACCAGGTTGGTGCCCTTTCGAACCGGGATCTCCCACCGTTACCGAGGCACCGCAAGTATTCTTCAAGCACCGTCGATTCAGCTGTTCCCCTAACTCTCAGGGTGGCATGACCCCCTAATTTCGGTCCACGAGTTATGAGAGTCGCACTAGCGCCCGACGCTCCGGGCAGGAAAACTGGTGTGACCATGACAAGCAAGAGAAGACGCCATACCCCGGAACAGATC
>NZ_JADPSA010000025.1 GCF_017347085.1 Nesterenkonia sp. E16_10 | reverse complement strand
ACATGGTCATCAGCGCGAAGAACGGCAGCAGCACCGCACCGGTGACATACATGTGGTGGGCCCACACGGTCACCGACAGGGCGCCGATGGCGATGGTCGCGTAGACCAGGCCCTTATAGCCGAAGATCGGTTTACGGCTGAAGACCGGGAGGATCTCCGAGACGATGCCGAAGAACGGCAGCGCGATGATGTAGACCTCCGGGTGTCCGAAGAACCAGAACAGGTGCTGCCAGAGGATCGCACCGCCTGCCTCGGGGTCGAAGATATGACCGCCGAACCGCCGGTCCAGGCCGAGTCCGAACAGCGCTGCTGCCAGCGGCGGGAACGCCATCAGGACCAGGATCGAGGTGATCAGCGTGTTCCAGACGAAGATCGGCATCCGCCACATGGTCATGCCCGGTGCGCGCATGCAGATGATCGTGGTGATGAAGTTGACGCCACCCATGATCGTGCCGAAGCCGGTCAGCGCCAGACCGAAGACCCAGAGGTCTCCACCGACGCCCGGGGAATAGGTGGTGTCCGAGAGCGGAGCGTAGGCGAACCAGCCGAAGGAGGCCGCGCCCTGTGGGGTGAGGAAGCCGGCCATGGCCACCAGTGCGCCGAAGAGGAAGAACCAGAAGGCCAGCGCGTTCAGCCGCGGGAACGCCACATCGGGGGCCCCGATCTGCAGGGGCATGATGGCGTTGGCGAAGCCGGCGAAGAGCGGGGTCGCGAACATCAGCAGCATCACGGTGCCGTGCATGGTGAAGAGCTGGTTGTACTGCTCCTTGGTCTGCAGCAGCTGCATGCCGGGCTCGAAGAGCTCAGCGCGGATCAGCAGCGCCATGACGCCGCCGACGCAGAAGAACAGGAAGGAGGTGATCAGGTACATGTACCCGATCACCTTGTGATCGGTGGTCGTCAGCCAGCTGACGACGATCTTCCCCTTGGAGCGGGGCACTG
>NZ_JADPSA010000024.1 GCF_017347085.1 Nesterenkonia sp. E16_10 | reverse complement strand
CAGCCGGGGGTGCGGGGGTGGGAGGTGCGACGACGCGGAGAGCAGCAGCGCGCCGCACCGCAGGGGGCGCCGCCAGCGAGAGCTCCGCGGCGGCCAGTGCACCGATCCGGGTGAGCCCGTCCAGGTCCACGGCGTCGCGGTCGCACCGGCGGGTCACCGCGTCGACCAGCCACCGGCTCAGCGCCTCCGCGCTGAGCTCCTCCAGTGCGAGGGTGTCCACGGCGCCCACAGCGGCCAGGGCCTCGGCTCGCCGAGGCTGCTCGGCCCGACGGGTGGCGCGCGGCACCAGCAGCGCCGGGGTGGTGCTGGCCATGATCTCGGCCGTGGAGTTGTAGCCGGCCATCGAGACGACGGCGGCGGCCTCCCGCACCAGTGCCGGCACGTGCGGTGCCAGCCGGGTGACCTGGATCTGAGCTGCCTCGGGGGAGGCTGCGACGGCGCGCTCCACGCTGGCGTGGTCCTGGCGCGGCATCTGCGGCCCGGTCAGGATGATGTGCCGATGCCCCGCGGGGACCCGCGCCTGGGCGGCTGCCAGGGCCAGCCGGCCGCCGTCGGACCCTCCGCCGACCATGGAGAGCACGTAGGGCTTCGGTGCCCGGACGCTGGAGTCGCAGAGCTCATCGGTGGGGCGTCCGTGGCTGAGGTAGCCGGTGAACCGGGTCCGGGTGGCCAGCGGCTGCGGAATCTCACCGCTGATGATCGGGTTATAGACCGAGGGGTCACCGTAGACCCAGACCGCATGGTAGAACTGCGCGGCCGCCGAGGCCCCGCCGATCCGGTCCCACTCCGCCTGCGCCGCGGCCGGGGAGTCCAGCACCTCGCGCATCCCCAGCACGCAGCGGGTGCCTCGGGACCGAAGCCACTCCAGGGAGTCCAGCAGCTCCCCGTCGACCCCGAACGGGTGGCGGTCGGCGATGAAGAGATCGGGGGACATCGCCGTGATGGCCGCGGCCGCGGTGCAGCGGCGCAGCTCGGAGAGCCGCCCGTTGCTCACGTCGAGGTTCCGGGAGGCGTAGCCCTCAGCGGTCCGGGTGAACCCGGGCAGGACCAGCCAGTCCCAGCCCGGTGGCAGCGAGTCCGCGGTGGCATCGGGGTGTCCGGCGATCAGCAGCCCGCGCACCGGGTGCCCGGTCAGTCGCGGCAGGTCCGCGGCCAGGGCGTGGGCGAGAGCCCGATTGCGGCGGGCGTGGCCCAGGCCGACGGAGTCGTGGGAGTAGAGGACTACGGTGATGCTCATGGAAGACCACTCTGGTCACCGCAGGTGAAGCAGCGATGAGACCAGCATGAGAGTCTCTTCCGAGTTCTCTCATCCTGGTCTCATCTGATTCTCATGAAGACCTCAGCGCCTCATGAGGGAGGCTCAGTTGACCGGTCCGGTCCACTTCTCGCCGGGGCCCTTGCCGGGCGCATCCGGGACGCTGGACTCTTCGCGGAAGGCGAGCTGGAGCGAGCGCAGTCCGTCACGCAGCGGCGCGGCGTGGGTGGAACCGACCTCGGGAGCGGCGGCGGTGATCAGGCCGGCGAGTGCGGTGATCAGCTTGCGGGCCTCATCGAGGTCCTTGAGCTCCTCGGCCTTGGGGTCGTCGGCGAGGCCGGTCTTGACCGCGGCGGCACTCATCAGGTGCACGGCGACGGTGTTGATCAGCTCCACCGCGGGCACCTCGGAGATGTCGCGGGACCGCTGGTTGACCGCCTGGGCGAGATCGGATTCTCCGGCGTGGTTGTTCTGCTCACTCTGCATGCTGGTAAGCTTGTCACAGTCTCATCGGCCGCGCTAAACGCGCTCAACACCGCGAAATGCGCCCAGTTGAGCTCAACGAAGCGCTCCAGCCGATGTCTCCCCATTCACCGAATTCCTCACAACAGGAGCTAGACAGATCAGCGAACCACGCATCAACGAACGCATCCGCGTACCAGAAGTCCGTCTTGTCGGCCCCCAGGGGGAGCAGGTGGGTGTCGTACGCATTGAAGACGCCCTTCGTCTTGCCACTGAGTCGGATCTGGATCTGGTAGAGGTTGCGCCCCAGGCCAAGCCTCCCGTCTGCAAGCTGATGGATTTCGGCAAGTACAAGTATGAGGCTGCGGTCAAGGCCCGTGAGTCGCGGAAGAACCAGAGCACCACGGTGCTCAAGGAGGTCCGCTTCCGGCTGAAGATCGATGACCACGACTACAACACCAAGGTCGGTCACGCTCGCCGCTTCCTGGATGCCGGTGACAAGGTCAAGGCCATGATCCAGTTCCGCGGTCGCGAGCAGCAGCGTCCGGAGATGGGCGTGCGGCTCCTGCAGCGCTTCTCGCAGGACGTCGCTGATCTCGGCGCCGTGGAGTCCTCCCCGCGCCAGGACGGTCGCCATATGGTGATGGTCGTCGGTCCGCTCAAGACCAAGGCCGAGGCCAAGGCGATGGCGAAGAACCAGGCCAAGAAAGAGGATCCCGTCGAGGCTGATGCCGAGGCCGAGGCGCCCAAGGTCAAGAACGAGCGCCGCTCGCGGAAGAACGCCGAGCGGCTGCCTACGGAGAAGAAGGACGCGACGCCGCTCTCGAACTCCATGGCCGATTATCTGCCGGATGAGTTGAAGAACCTCTAGAGGCCTTCTCTCCTCACGGTGAACCCGCGCACCATTCTCATGACGTAGACTGGTGCGCTGGTCTGCGTGACGGCCCCACAGGGGGCGGTCACCACCACCCAAAAAGGGGTCCGAGGCGTGGATCCGTCGTGCTGCGCAAGCAGCGCCGGCCACGCTGGCCGACCCACCTCTGCGCCGCCGCACCAGCTGATGAGCCTCGGCTCACGGTGGGAGAGCACAGGCGCTGCAGGTCCGAACGACATAAGGAGAACGGCACCATGCCGAAGATGAAGACCCATAGCGGGGCCAAGAAGCGCTTCAAGCTGACCGGTTCCGGCAAGCTCAAGCGCCAGCAGGCCAACCGTCGCCACTACCTGGAGCACAAGTCTTCACGCCTGAAGCGCCGCCTGGCCGGAGACCACCTGGTCACCAAGGCCGACGAGAAGCGCATCAAGCGGATGCTGGGCATCTGAGCCTCAGCACATTCATCACCGAAGACTTTAAGACTCAAGGAGATATCACGTGGCACGTGTGAAGAGGGCCGTCAATGGTCATAAGAAGCGCCGCAAGGTCCTAGACAGGGCCTCCGGCTACCGCGGTCAGCGCTCACGCCTTTACCGCAAGGCGAAAGAGCAGCTGCTGCACTCGTACGTCTATAACTACCAGCACCGCAAGAAGCGCAAGGGTGACTTCCGCCGCCTGTGGATCCAGCGCATCAACGCTGCCGCCCGCTCGCACGGCATGACCTACAACCGCTTCATCCAGGGCCTGAAGGCCGCTGGAGTCGAGGTTGATCGCCGCATGCTGGCTGAGCTGGCCGTCTACGACGCCAACTCATTCGGCGTTCTGGTCGAGACCGCCCGCAAGGCGCTCCCGCAGGACGTCAACGCCGCTCGAGTCTGACTCGATCCGCGTGGCTGAAGGCGCCGTCTCCTCATCGGGGGCGGCGCCTTCTGCATGTGCGCGGCCGCTCGCGACAGCGCGCCGCTTGGCAGCACCCGTAGAAACATGAGCAGCCCCGAAGCAGGAGAAGAGAGAATCATGTCCCAGCACATCGACCCCGAGCTCGTCGACAACCCGAAGTCTGACCGCGTCCGTCGCGTGGCGGCTCTGGCCGGGCGCTCCGCGCGGCAGAAGCAGGGACTCTTCCTGGCGGAGGGGCCTCAGCCGGTCCGCGAAGCACTCACGATCTGGCTGCGCCAGTGGGAGCAGGAGCTGGGCCCGCAGCCCTTCCCCGAGCTGGACGCGCTCTTCTTTGATCCCGCCGCACTGGAGCGGCACCCCGATGTGCTCGCGCTGCTGGACCGGATGCGCGGGGTGCTGTTCAACCCGGAGACCCAGCTGCCTTCGAACGCCCGGCCGTTCCTGCGCGAGGCCACCCCCGAGGCGCTGCGCGCCATGGGCGACGCCGAGACCTCCCAGGGCATGCTCGCCGTCTGCCGCATCCCCTCGGTGAGCACGGCACGTGAAGCGCTGGACGCCCAGCTCGAGAAGGTCGCCCAGGGCACCGGGCAGGTCGCTGCGATGCTGCGCCTGCAGGACCCGGGCAATGCCGGCACGATCATCCGCACCGCGGATGCGGCCGGGGCCGGCGCCGTGGTGCTCTCTGCAGGGACCGTTGATCCCTGGAGCCCCAAGGTCGTGCGTTCGGCGGCGGGATCACACTTCCACGTGCCGATCTTCACCGGCATCGACGCCGCGGAGCTGACCGAGGCGGCTCGCGCCAAGGGCTTCCAGGTGCTCGCCGCCGACGGCCGGGGTGAGGTCCAGCTCGCCGAGCTCGCGACCCCTGCGGCCCCCACGCTGTGGCTGCTCGGTCACGAGGCCCACGGACTGACCCACGCCGAGCGTGAACTCGCCGATCAGCGCGTGGCGATCCCGCTCTTCGGGGCCGCCGAGTCCCTGAACGTGGCCACCGCGGCCACGGTGTGCATGTACTCCACCGCGATGGCTCAGCACGCGCTCTCCGCCGAGGCGCCAGCGTCCGAGGCCGGAGAGAGCGCACCCACGGCATGAGCCGGGAGGCCGAGAACACCGGCTTCGACTGCATCCACTGCGGGGAGCCGATTCCCAGACAGCTCGGTGGCAGCTATCGCAATCACTGCCCCCGCTGCCTGTACTCCCGGCATGTGGACATCGCTCCGGGGGACCGCGCCGCGAACTGTGGGGCCGCGATGGAGCCGGTGGGCGTGGACCACACCGGCAAGAAGGGCTTCCTGCTGCTGCACCGCTGCACCCGGTGCGGGCAGGTGGACCGGAACCGGCTCGCCCCGGACGATGACATGGACCGCGTGATCGAGCTGCAACGCCCGCACTGAGCTTCAGCGGCGCTGAGCTTCAAACGCCCTGAGGTTCAGCCGGGCTGGTTGGTGAACTGCACCCGCGAAGCCCCGCGGCGGTGCGAGCCTGCAAGGTGGGTGTCGACCATCCCGATGGCCTCCATCAGCGCGAAGGCCGTGGTGGGACCGACGAATCGGAACCCCTCGGCCTTCAGTCGCTTCGCCAGAGCCTCGGACTCCGCGGATCGCGTGGGCACCTGCTCCATGGTCTCCGGCACCGGAGTCTGCTCCGGCTTGAAGGACCAGATCAGCGCGGACAGGCCGCCGTGTTCCCGCAGCGCCAGGGTGGCGCGGGCATTGCCGATGGTCGCGGTGATCTTCCCACGATGTCGAATGATCCCGGCGTCCTGGAGCAGCCGCAGCACGTCCGCCTCGGTGAACTCCGCGACGGCCTCGGGATCGAATCCCGCGAAGGCGGCGCGGAAGTTCTCCCGCTTGGCCAGGATCGTGGACCAGGAGAGACCCGACTGGAAGCCCTCCAGGCTCAGGCGTTCGAACAGGCCCGGTTCATCGCGGATCGGCATGCCCCATTCGGTGTCGTAATAGCGCAGCATCATCTCGCTGCCCAGCGCCCAGGGCGTGCGGGCCAGCCCATCGGGACCGACCGCAGGTCCGGTCTCGACTGCGGTCGCTCGCGCGGGGGCCGGGCGATGGGTCGGTGAAGAGGTCAGCGAAGCGGTCGGCGCAGGATTCTGGTCAGAAGGCACGGCACCAGGGTATCCCGGCCCACCACGCCGGTAGTTGCATCTTGCAACCAGATGCTGCTCCGCGCTGGTAGAACAGCATCATGACGAACAGCACACCGACACAGCCCGGCCCGAGCATCTTCGCCGACCTGGACCACTACGTCAGCCACTCTCGGCTCAGCGGCCTCACGCTGAGCCCCGACGGCTCGCGGCTGGTCACCACGGTCTCCACCGTCAACACCGCAGGAGACGGCTACACCGGAGCGCTGTGGGAGATCGACCCGCAGGGCAGCCGCGCCGCGCGGCGGCTTACCCGCAGCGCCAAGGGCGAGGCGGCTCCGGTCTTCTCCGCCGAGGGTGACCTCTACTTCACCTCGGCCCGCCCGGGGGAGAAGCCCGAGGAGAAGGGCTCCGCGCTCTACAAGCTCCCGGCCGCCGGGGGTGAATCGATGCTGGTCAGCCGCAGGGCTGGCGGAGTGAGCCAGCCGCACTGCGCCCAGCGGGGATCCACCATTCTGCTGACCGCACCGCTGCTGCCGGGAGCGCGCAGCGAGCAGGACCAGGAGCAGCTGCACACCCGGCGCGAGGACGCCTCGGTCAAGGCGATCCTGCACACCGGCTACCCGGTCCGGTTCTGGGACCATGACCTCGGACCGGCCCGCCCGAGCCTGTTCGCGCTGGAGTCCGCGCCGGAGAACACCGAGCCCGACGACGCCGCCGCGCCGGCGTCCCAGGATTCCGAGCAGGCGAGCCTGCGCCACCTCACCGAGGGTCTCGGCGCACGCTTCGGCGGCGAGGTTCAGCTCAGCCCGGAGGGCGGTCTCGCACTGATCAGCGTCATCGTGCCGGAACCCCGGGCAGGTCAGCGCAACGCCCTGGCCGTGGTGGACATCGCCACCGGTGAACGTCGCATCATTGCCGATGAGCCCGGCTACACGTTCAGCGCCGGAGTGATCAGCCCGGATGGTCGGACCGCCGCTGTTCTGCGCTCGGCCCAGCCGACCCCGGAGCGGGCCCCGCAGCCGCAGCTGCACCTGCTGGATCTGGACACCGGGGAGCTGACCCGGCTCGCCGAGGCTGCAGACCTGTGGCTCAGCCCCGCGGCCTGGCTGCCGGACGGCTCTGCTATGCTCGCGCTGGCCGATCAGGGCGGTCGCGGCCCGGTGTTCCGGGTGGATGCCGCTTCCGGCGCGGTGCACCAGGTGACCACCGAGGACGCGACCTACTCCGCCGTCGTCGTGCACCCCAAGGGTCACACCGCCTACGGG
Organism: Nesterenkonia sp. E16_10; assembly: GCF_017347085.1. Lineage (GTDB taxonomy): Bacteria > Actinomycetota > Actinomycetes > Actinomycetales > Micrococcaceae > Nesterenkonia. Next base: position 88,379 of record NZ_JADPSA010000024.1, on the reverse strand, counting down.
GTGCGCTCGAGCTACGCCTTCCCCGAAGAGGTGGTCTCGATCGATCTCGCCACCGGTGAGGCCACGCGACTGCAGAACCCGCATCAGCGCCCGGAGCTCCCGGGCCGCCTGACCGAGGTCACCGCAGCCGGGACCGACGGCGCACCGGTGCGCGCCTGGCTCGCACTTCCCGAGCAGGCCTCCTCCACGCAGCCGGCGCCGCTGCTGCTCTGGATCCACGGCGGACCGCTGAATTCCTGGAACGCCTGGACCTGGCGCTGGAACCCCTGGCTGATGGTGGAGCAGGGCTACGCGGTGCTGCTTCCGGACCCGGCGCTCTCCACCGGGTACGGACAGGAGTTCGTCCAGCGCGGCTGGAACTCCTGGGGCGGCCACCCGTTCACCGATCTGATGGCGATCACCGATGTCACCGAGGCGCGCGAGGACATCGACCCCACGCGCACCGCGGCGATGGGCGGCTCCTTCGGCGGCTATATGGCCAACTGGATCGCCGGGCAGACCGACCGGTTCTCCGCCATCGTCACCCACGCCTCGCTGTGGGCGTTGGACCAGTTCGGACCGACCACGGACATGGCCTCCTACTGGCGCAACGAGCTCGACGAGCGGATGGCCGCCGAGCACTCGCCGCACCTGCATGTGGAGAAGATCGTGACCCCGATGCTGGTGATCCACGGCGACAAGGACTACCGGGTGCCGATCGGGGAGGGCCTGCGGCTCTGGTACGAGCTGCTCGCGAAGTCCGGGCTGCCTGCTGATCAGGACGGGCAGAGCGCGCACCGGTTCCTGTACTTCCCGGACGAGAACCACTGGGTGCTCAGTCCCGCCCACGCCAAGATCTGGTACCAGGTGGTCTCCGGCTTCCTCGCCGAGCACCTGCTCGGCGAGGCGGCGGTGCCACCGGAAGAACTGGGGCTCACTGCACCGGCTGCCGACTGACTCCGGCGCCCGCCCGCCCGCCCGCCCGGGCGGACAGGCGGAGCCGGTGAGACAGGCCCGGAGCCGGAGATGCATGCCCGGAGACGAAGATGCATGCCCCGAGACAAGGAGGCGGCCCTGGTCGGATGACCAGGGCCGCCTGCTCAGCTATGGAACTGGCTCAGCTCCCCGCAGGGGTGAAGTCCCGGCTGCCCAGGTGGGCGGGCCGTGGCTTCGCCGCGGCGAAGGGCTCGGTCGGCAGGTTCTCCACCGAGTTGTACACCAGGAACACATTGGACCGGGAGTAGGGCGTGACGTTGCCGTTGGAGGCGTGCATGCAGTTGCTGTCGAACATCACGGCACCGCCCGCGGGGCCTTCGAGCACGTCGATGCCGAAGCGATCCGCGAACTCGGTCAGGGTATCGGCGTCGGGGACCCCGGCGCCCTGCATCACCAGGGACTTCTCGTGGTTGTCCTCCGGGGTGGCGCCCACGGCGCTGATGAAGTGCTGGTGCGAGCCGGGCATGATCATCAGCGGACCGTTGAAGGAGTAGTTGTCCGTGAGTGAGATCGAGACCGAGACCGCTCGTGGGGCGGGCATGCCGTCCTCGGCGTGCCAGGTCTCGAAGTCCGAGTGCCAGGTGAAGTCCTTGCCGGTGAAGCTGGGCTTGTAGTTGATCCGGCTCTGGTGGATGTAGACCTCGGAGCCCAGGATCTGCTCGGCCCGCTTCACCACACGGGGATCGTTGGCGATCTTGGCGAAGATCTCGTTGGTGCGGTGGATGTCGAAGATCGAGCGGACCTCGTCGGACTTCGCCTCCACCACGGTGCGCTCGTCCTGCTTCACTGCAGGATCCTGAGCGAGCCGGCGGAGCTCCTGCTTGAACAGCGCAAGCTCCTCGGCGCTGATGAGCTGCTCGATGCTCAGGTAGCCCTTGTCCTCGAAGGAGGCCAGTTCGGCGGCCTCCAGCGGACCGTCCTGGGGCGATCCCTGCACCACCGGGTCTTCTCGGGCGATGACCTGCGTCTCGGTCTCGGTGCGGGTGGGGTAACGGTCGGCGATCGCCGCCGGGTGATTCATCGTCGTCGTCATTCTTGACCTTTCTGGTTCTGCATCAGATCTGTGTCTGGTTTCGTATCAGGTGATCTCGGGTCGCTTCGCACTCCGCGACATGGTCCCCGTGTCATGTGCTCGCAGGTGCCAGAAGCTGTCCTTCGACCGTAACAGGACAGTGATCTCGCGCAACTGCAGCGACGACCAGCGCGCAGACCTACCGGGCGCGCGGCTGCGGCCCACGGCCGGACGGGGCGCCGGGCTGCGGACCCCGCGGGAGCAGGAGCAGGGTCAGCGGCGGATCTCGAAGCCGGCCTGGGGCAGTGAAGCGAGGTCCGCCTCGGTGGCCTCGCGCTGTTCGACCTCCGCGACCTCGGCCGACTCGGGGCCCTTGCCGGCCCAGCGCAGCAGCGCGTCCACCGCCGGCCCGTCGCCACCGACCAGCAGCTCCACCGCCCCCTCGGCGGTGTTCCTGACCCAGCCGATCAGACCCAGGTCATCGGCCTCGGACTTCGCTGCCGCGCGATAGGACACGCCTTGGACCCTTCCGGTGATCCACAGGTGGGTGCCGGTGGTGCAGCCCGAGGGGGAGAGGGGCTGTTCGGCGTCGGGCGATGAGAGCGGTTCAGTCATGCGCCCAGTCAAACATCCTCACGGGTCAGCCACCAGGCCCCGGTCCTCGCCGGCGGGCGGACCGGCCGGCGAGGATCAGACTGCCGTCTCGGCGGTCTCCTGGGAGAACACCAGCTCGCCGTCGATCCAGGTCCGCTGCACCCGGTTGCGGGTGTCCAGCGGATCCCCGGACCACAGCGCCAGATCGGCATCCTTGCCCGGTTCCAGGGTTCCCACCCGATCCGCCACCCCGAGCACCTCGGCCGGGTTGATCGTGATCGCGCGCAGCGCCTCCACCGGGTCCATCCCCTCGCGCACCGCCAGGGCTGCCTGGTGGATCAGGAACTCGATGGGCACCACCGGGTGATCGGTGATGATCGAGACCTTCACCCCGGCGCGGGCCAGGATGCCCGGTGCCTTGGGGCTGCGGTCGCGGACCTCCACCTTGGAGCGGGAGACGATCATGGGTCCGTAGAGCACCGGAATGCCGCGCTCGGCGATGACGTCGGCGAGCTTATAGGACTCGGTGCCGTGGTCCAGGACCAGCTCGTAGCCGAACTCGTCGGCCAGGCGCAGGGCGGTGGCGATGTCATCGGCGCGGTGGCAGTGCTGGCGCCACGGGATCTTGCGGTCCAGCACCAGAGCCAGCGCCTCGGAGACCAGATCCGCGGGCCGGTCCGCCGGGTCCTTGGCCTGCCAGTTCTTGGCCTCGGTGAAGGCCTTGCGTATCGTCATCGCGACCCCGAGCCGGGTGTTTGGGGTCTGCTTGCGCTCTCCATAGACCCGCTTGGGGTTCTCGCCCAGCGCGGACTTCAGCCCGGAGGGGGAGCGCAGCACCATCTCATCGACGATCCGGCCCTGGGTCTTCAGCGCCACGGCGAGCCCGCCGATCGGATTGGCCGAGCCGGGGTTCACGTTCACCGTGGTGATCCCGGCGGCGCGGGCGTCGGCGAAGCCGAGCTCCGCCGGGTTGATCGCGTCCAGCGCGCGCACCGCAGCGGTGACCGGGTCGGTGGTCTCGTTGACATCGGCGCCGGCCCAGCCCTCGCCCTCCTCATGGACGCCCAGGTGGACATGGGCGTCGATCAGGCCGGGCAGCACCCAGCCGCCGGCCGCGTCGATCACCTCGTACCCGGCAGGGTGGTCCACCTCGGCTCCGAGCGCGGCGATCTTGCCCTCGGTGATCACCACGGAGCCGTCGAAGGGCTCGCCGCTGATCGGCAGGATGTGGGCATTGCTGATGACATAGTTTCTCTGAGCAACCATGCTGGGACTCTAGCGCACCGGCCTTGCTGAGAACGCTTCTGCGTCCGGCTCGCAGCTTAGGCGATCCCACGCGGACGCAGGACAATGGAGCCATCATGCACCACCACGATCACGGCGCCCCCGACGGGGCCGGGGCTTCCGCCTCGGCCGAGACCCCGGAGCGCGCGCGCTCCCACCGCCGCCGGCTCGCGATCGCCTGCGCGATCACGATCGGCATCGTGCTGGCCCAGGCCCTCGGCGCCTGGGTGACCGGTTCCCTCGCGCTGCTCACCGACGCGGTGCATTCGCTCACCGACAGCATCGGCCTCGGCGTCGCCCTGGTCGCGGCGGGCCTGATGTACCGGGCCGCCACGGCGCAGCGCACCTGGGGCTTCCGCCGGGTGGAGATCCTGGCCGGTCTGCTGCAGGCCACGCTGCTGCTGGGCGTGGGCATCTATGCCGCGGTGGAGGGGATCGGCCGGCTCAGCACCCCGCCGGTGATCCTGCACCTCGAGCTGCTGATCTTCGGCGCGCTGGGCCTGGCCGGCAACCTGATCTCGCTGCTGGTGCTCGCCTCGGGCCGCAAGGCCAACTTCAACATGCGCGCGGCGTTCCTGGAGGTCAGTGCGGACGCGCTGGGCTCGCTGGCGGTGATGCTGGCCGCCGTGGTCATCTGGACCACCGGCTGGCAGCAGGCCGACGCGGTCGCGGCGCTGGCCATCGCCGCACTGATCATCCCGCGGGCGCTGCTGCTGCTGCGCGAGACCGCCCGGGTGCTGCTGGAGTTCGCGCCGCGCGGGCTGGATCTGGAACAGGTCCGGGCGCACATGCTGGCCCAGGACCACGTCCAGGAGGTCCATGACCTGCATGCCTCCACGGTCGCCACCGGGCTGCCCGTGATCTCCGCCCATGTGGTGCTCGACGACGCCTGCTTCAGCGAGGGGTGTGTCCCGGAGACCCTGAACCGGCTGAAGACCTGCGTGGCCGAGCATTTCGACGTCGCGGTGGAACACTCCACCTTCCAGCTCGAGCCGCGCAGCATCGCGGCCGAGGAGACCCACACCCACGCCTGAGCGCCCCGCCCTGGGCAGCCCCGCCCAGCCTCCCCGAAACTCGTGGCGGCGCAGGAGGCCCGGTAGGCTGTGCGCTCATGAGCACTCGACCTCACCGATCCTCCGCGCGCAGAGTCCGCGGCCTCCCGCTGAGCGGGATCGCGCTCGCCGCAGCGCTGGCCCTGGCAGGCTGCGGTGGGGGAGACGCGAGCGAGGCTGAACCGGACGCCGAGCAGAACACCGCCGCGGACCCCGAGGACGCCCAGGCCGGCTCGGAGGCCGAAGCTGGAGCGGACGGCGGCGCCGAGGCTGGAGACGAGGTGCAGGACGCCGAGCTGCAGGGCGGTCCCGACGGCTCCGAGGAGCCCTTCGCCTCCGCGGCGCTCGCCGATGTGGCAGGCAACGACATCGGCACGGTGCGGTTCTCCGAGGTCGCCAACGGGGTGCTCATCGAGGCCGAGGTCCACGACCTCGACGCAGGCTTCCGCGGCATCACGCTGCATGAGCGCGGTGTCTGCGAGACCCAGTCCAGCTCCGAGTCCGGCGTGTTCGGCGACTTCGAGTCCTCCGGCGGCCACCTGGTCGGCAGCATGGAGGAGGACATGGGCATCGTCGACGGTGAGGAGGCCCCGCAGGAGGAGGCCCCCGAGACCGACCTCGATGACCTCGGCGAGGCGGCCCCGCCGGCCGAGCCCGAGGCGGTGACTCACCCGGACCATGCCGGAGACCTGCCGAATCTGCTGGTCAACCAGGACCGCACCGGCTGGCTGAGCCTGATCAGCGACCGTCTGGAGACCGAAGATCTGCTCGGGGACCAGGGCAGCTCCGTGATCATCCACGCCCAGCCCGACAACCACGGCAACGTCCCGGAACGCTACTTCGGCCCCGACGCCGAGACCCTGACCAGCGGAGACTCCGGCAACCGCGTGGCCTGCGGAGTCGTCGAAGAGCAGTAGGACACACTTGCCGTAGCACGGATCCCACCGGAGCATGGTCCGCCCTCCATGAGCAGGACGCAATTGCTGAGAGATCAGCCCGATAGATATAGTCGATCACTGGTGTGCCGGGAAGACTGGTCGGCGATGAGCTTCACCGCGCCGTTTCACCCGCACCGACTGGAGGCACCATGCACTCGCGAAGACCTTCCATGCCCTGGGCGGTGGTCCGCCCATGACGCTCATGGTGCTCCTGATGCTGACCCTGGCCCTGGTCCCGCTGGCCGTGCTGGTCCACCGTGCCGTGGGTCGCGACACCGGCTTCTTCGCGGCCGTGGCCCTGACCGGCATCGGCGTGGCCACGCTGCCGTGGCTGAGCACCCTGCTGGACGGGGGAGTGATTCAGGAGCACCTGCCCTGGATCCCCACCATCGACGTCGGCATCAGCCTGCGCCTGGACGGGCTCGGGATGGTCTTCCTGCTGCTGATCCTCTTCATCGGCGCCCTGGTGATGGCATACTCGGCCCGCTACTTCTCGGTCAAGAAGAAGACCGGCGACTATTACCTGTGGATGTTGATGTTCGTCTTCGCGATGAGCGGGATGGTCATCGCCGATGACCTGATCCTGCTCTTCGTGTTCTGGGAGTTCACCACGCTGTGCTCCTTCTTCCTGATCAACCGCTCCGGAGATAAGGCGCCGGCACCGGCGCAGCGCACGCTGCTGATCACCGCCGCCGGCGGGCTGGGCCTGCTCACCGCGGTGCTGCTGATCATCGTGGAGACCGGCACCACCTCGATGTCCGAGGCGCTGACGCACAGCGCCTGGCAGGACAACACCACCTTCACCTCCGTGGTCGCGGTGCTGATCGCGTTTGCCGCGTTCACCAAGTCCGCGCAGTTCCCGTTCCACCTGTGGCTGCCCGACGCTATGGTGGCCCCCGCCCCAGTCTCGGCGTACCTGCACGCCGCGGCCATGGTCAAGGCCGGCATCTACCTGCTGCTGCGCTTCTCCCCGGTCTTCGAAGCGTCCACGCTCTGGCAGGTGCTCCTGATCAGCTCCGGTCTGACCACCGCGCTGATGGGTGCGCTCTTCGCGCTGCAGCGCCACGACATCAAAGAGATCATGGCCTACTCCACGGTCTCTCAGCTGGGCTTCCTGGTCGCCGTCATCGGCATCGGCACCCCCACCGCGCTGGTCGCCGCCACGATCCACGTGGTCGCCCACGCACTGTTCAAATCCGCGCTGTTCATGATGGTCGGCATCATCGAACATGAGGCACACTCGCGAGACATCCGCCGGCTCAACGGGCTGAGCAGGACCATGCGCATCTCGCTGGTGATCACCCTGATCTCCTCACTCTCCATGGCCGGGGTTCCGCCGCTGCTGGGCTTCGTCTCCAAGGAGCACCTGCTGGCAGGGTTCCTCTCTGCAGACATGCCCGCCGCGCTGACCTGGACGCTGACCTCCATGGCGGTGCTCGCCGCCATCGGCACCTTCGCCTACTGCGGTCGGATCGTGCTCGGCGCGTTCACCAGCTACACCGGCGCCGGGTCCAAGGACGAGTACCACGAGCCGATCGATCCCAGCACGCCGCACGAGGCCCCAGCCAGCTTCTACCTCCCGGCGCTGCTGCCTGCCGCCGCAGGTCTGGTGCTGGGCTTCATCCCGTTCGTCTTCGACGGGCTGATCACCCGGGCCGGTGAGGACGCCCAGACCGGAACCTATGCGGCGGAGTTCGCACTCTGGCACGGCTTCAACACCGAGCTGATGCTCTCCGGGGTGATCGTCGGCGGCGGCCTGCTCGCCGTGGTGGTGCGCGCCCGGCTCGACAACCTCATCCCACGGCGGATCCTGCCGTTCACCGGCGTGGAAGTGGTCGAGTCCATGCGCCTGGGAACCATCAACTTCGGCCGCCGGGTCGGAGACATCACCCGCAGCGACGTGCACGGGGTCCACCTCGCCGCACCGGGCATCCTGCTGGCCGGCCTGTTCATCTCCGGCATGATCGCGGCACCGGTGGTCGGGGAGTTCGAGCCCGGCAATACCCGGATGACCGACTGGGTGCTGATCGGGCTGCTGGTCTGCTTCCTGGCCGGCACCGTGATCGCCGAGAACCGCGCGGCCGCCGTCGTCCTGGCCGGCGGCGCCGGGTTCGTGGTCGCCGCCTGGTACTTCGCGCTGGGCGCGGTGGACGTGGGCATGACCCAGCTGCTCGTGGAGATCCTCACCGTGGTGGTGCTGGTCCTGGTGCTGCGCAAGCTGCCCAAACGCTTCCACAAGGTCACCCGAACCCGACGCGGCGTCTCCATCGCCGTGGCCCTGGCCTTCGGCGTGATGGCCTTCGCCGCCACCTTCGCGCTCACCGGCCGACGCGGGCAGACTCCGATCGCCGAGTGGTACCTGCTCAACACCTACGAGGAGACCGGGGCGCTGAACGTGGTGAACTCGATCCTGGTGGACTTCCGCGCGCTGGACACCTTCGGAGAGCTCACGGTGCTCGGCGTGGCGGGCTTCGCGATCCTGGCGCTGCTGAACTCATCCTTCGCCACCTCGGACAACGAGCCGCCCGCCTCACGGCAGTGGTCGGGGACCCCGCTGGACCACGCCGGGGACAACACCACCGCGATGCGCAGCGTGTTCAACTGGATGGCGCCGTTCATCGTGCTGCTCTCGCTGATCCTGCTGCTGCGCGGGCACTACGAGTCCGGCGGCGGGTTCATCGCCGCACTGGTCGCCGGCGGCTTCTTCGCGCTGCGCTACCTGGTCGCGCCCTCGGACACCTCGGTGAAGCTGCGCTTCGACTACGCGCTGGTCATCGTCGGCGGCATCATCACCGGCGCGGCCATCGGCCTGGCCGGCTACCTCGAGGGCTCCTATCTGCGCCCGATCGTGATCGCCGAGGGACTCCCGATGCCCTGGGGCTCCGACGCCGGGTTCTCGCTCACCACGGCGCTGATCTTCGACGTCGGCATCTACCTCGCCGTGATCGGTGCGGTGCTGGTGGCGCTGGACCGCCTCGGTCAGGCCCAGCGCTACCCGGCGGAGCTGCTCAAGGCGCACCGCCGCGCCCACGGCACCAGCGAGGCCGAGCTCTCCACGCTGAAGGTCCCGGCCGGCTATCACGCCGACCCCGGCGACCTGCCCTTCGAGGTGCAGTCGGAGGAGCCCCGACCAGGGGGCCATGACCAGATCAAGCCGGGAGGGGTGAACGACCGATGAGCATCGCCATCGCCGTCGGGCTGCTCACCGCCGCCGCCGTCTATCTGTTCATGCAGCGCGGCATGGTGCGGATCGTGCTGGGCTTCGTCCTGGCCAGCCATGCAGCAAACCTGGTGTTCTTCGCGGCGGGCAACACCGCCTACCGTGGGGTGCCCTATATCGGCTCCGGGGAGCTCGGCGAACAGGCCGACCCGCTCCCGCAGGCCTTCGTGCTGACCGCCATCGTGATCGCCTTCTCCATCACCATGTTCATGGTGACCCTGGCGATCACCACCACCACCGACGACGACACCGAGGACGTCGAGGTCTCCCCGGCGCTGCTGCTCGCCGCGGACCGCGGCGACACCAACGACGCCGGCTACTTCGGTCTGACCACCGAGTCCGGTGACATCGTGGTGGACCGCGGAGAGGACGAGACCGGAGACCCCTGGCCGGAGAAGCCCTCCGGTACGGGCATGGCCTCAGGGGTGGAGAACTCCGACCCCGCCGCACCGAGTGCGGCAACACCAGACGCAGAAGCCTCACAGGCTGAGACGACACGGGAGGGGGAGACCCGATGACCGAGATCCTTCCTCCGCTGCTGCCGCTGGCGGTCGGTGTTCCGCTGCTGCTCGCCGCGCTCGGTGTGGCGCTGCGCAAGAAGCGCCTGGCCCGCCACATCATCAGCCTCGGCACCCTGGCTGCATTGTTCGTCTTCGCGGTGCTGCTGGTGATCGCCACCGGTGACGGCACCGTGCTGGTCCATCAGGTCGGGCTCTGGGACTACGGCGTCTCGATCCCGTTCGTGGTCGACGCGCTCTCCGCGCTGGTGCTGATGATCATGTCGGTGCTGGCGATCGCCAGCGTGCTCTTCGCCATGGCCACCCACGAGGCGCGGGCACGGTTCTTCCACCCCTTCGTGCTGGTGCTCATGGCCGGAGTCTCCGGCGCCCTGATGACCGGTGACATCTTCAACCTCTTCGTGTTCATCGAGGTGATGCTGCTGCCCTCCTACGGCCTGCTGGCCATGATGGGGGCCAAGCTCGGCGCCCACGGTGCGCGGATCTATGTCTCGGTGAACCTGCTGGCCTCCACGCTGCTGCTGGTGGGCATCGCCCTGGTCTACGCGACCGCGGGCACCGTGAACCTGGCGGAGCTGCATGGGGCGGGCAAGGAAGACCCTGCCGTGGCTCTGGCCGGCGGCGTGGTGCTCAGCGCCATCGCGATCAAGGCCGCGGTGGTGCCGGTGCATGGCTGGCTGACCCGCACCTACGCGATGACCTCTCCGGCGGTCACCGCGCTGTTCTCGGGGATCCACACCAAGGTCGCGATCTACGTGATCTACCGGATCTACTCCCTTCTCTTCGACGGCGACGAGCGCTTCCTCTGGGTGGCGCTGGTGATCACCTCCGCCACGATGCTCATCGGCGTCCTGGGTGCGGTGGGGGAGAAGACCACCCGATCCATCCTGGTCTTCCACATGATCAGCCAGATCGGCTACATCCTGATCGGCGTCGGACTGTTCACCCTGCTGGGCCTCACCGCCGCGATCTTCTACCTGCTTCATCACATGATCGTGAAGGCCTCGCTGTTCCTCTCCACCGGTGCGATCGAGGAGACCTACGGCACCGGAGAGATCGACAAGCTCGGTGGGATGCTCAAACGCGAGCCGCTGATCGCGGTCACCTTCATGGTGGCCGCCCTCTCGCTCGCCGGGCTGCCGCCCTTCTCCGGGTTCGTCGCGAAGTTCGCGATCATCCAGGCGACCCTGGCCGAATCGCATTACTGGGTGGCCGCCGTCGCGGTGGTGGTCTCGGTCTTCACGCTGCTCTCGATGCTCAAGATCTGGACCGGGGTCTTCATGGGATCCGAGCCCGATGACCTTCAGGAGCGTGCGCTGACCTACCAGCAGCGGATGCACGGCAAGCGCTACCTGCGGGTCCAGGCACAGGCGGAGACCCCCACGCTGACCATCGGACCGCCGACGGCGACCACCTCCGCGGTGCTCGCGGGCAAGCAGGCGGTCAAGGTGCCGTTCAAGCTGATCTTCCCGGCGATCCTGCTGGCCGCGATCACCCTGTTCTTCGGACTCGGGGCCGAGCTGCTGATGGGCTGGTCGGAGACCGCGGCAGAGAACCTGCTGAACCCAATGGACTATGTGAGGGCGGTGAGCGGAGCATGATGAGCTGGCCATTTCGGATCATCGGATTCCTCTTCTGGTATGCCAAGGAGTTCATCACCTCGAACGTCACGGTGACCGCCGAGGTGCTGCGCCCGCGCAGACGCGCCAAGATGCGGCCCGCGATCGTCGCGGTCCCGGCGGCCTCGCGCAGCGACAGCGAGTGGACGATGATCTCCTCACTGATCACGCTGACCCCGGGCACGCTGACCATCACGATCTCCAAGGAGCACAAGATCCTCTACGTGCACGGCATGTTCGTGGAGAACCGCGGCCAGCTGGTGGCCGAGATCCAGGAGATGGAGGACCGGATGCTGCGCGCGATGCGACGAGCTCCCGGAGATCTCACCCGCCCGACCGAGCTGCCGGTGGTCCGTCCGATGGACGAGGCAGGTGAGAGCCGATGATCTCCGAATGGACGCTTGAGGTCGCGCTGATCCTGCTGGCCATCGGCATGGTCATCGCCGCGGTGCGCGGGCTGCTCGGGCCCCGCACCATGGACCGTGCCGTGGCCGCCGACCTGATCTTCTTCGCCACCATCGGCTTCGTCGCCCTGATCGGACTGCGCACCAATATCGAGGCGCTCTTCGACATCATCCTCATCGCCACGCTGCTGGGCTTCATGGCCGCGCTGTCCATGGCACGACTCGGATCCGGAGGTCGCCGCTGATGACACTCGCTGATATTGCAGACATCCTCGGCCTGGTGTTCATCTTCCTGGGCATCGCCACGATCATCATCTCGGCGATCGGCCTGTTCAAGCTGCCCGATCTGTACCTGCGCGCCTCCGCCGTGGGCACCTCGGCCGGGCTCGGGGTGGCGTCGATCGTCCTGGGTGCGCTGCTGATGGACTTCAGCGGCTTGAACCTGGTCAAGGCGATCATCGCGATCATCGCTCAGCTGCTCACCTCAGCGGTGGGATCCATGGCCATCGCCCGGGCCGGCTATCTCAACAATGCGCTGCCGGCACCGATCACCCATATCGATGAGCTGGCCCTGACCAGACGCGAGGTGTCAGGGGGTCGCTGAACAGTTGGTCCTGAGAACACATGCGGATAGTTTGAGTCCATGAGCACTCATTCCGACCCGCAGGGTCACTCCGAGAACACCAGCCCGGCCAGTCAGGCCGCTGGTGCCCTGAAGCCGCACCGCGCCTCGCGGCACCAGATCGAGGACACCGGCCGGTCCGGCGCGACCGTGCACCAAGGCGACAAGCTGCGAGTAGGCACGCTCTCGGCGGCGGCCGACCAGCCCTATATGGTCAAGAACCGCCAGCGTGAGGACTTCGAAGAATCCGTCTCCGGGGACAGCGAGGATCATAAGACCTCCTCACCCGTGAAGCTGACCGGCACCACCTGGAAGTACAGCGCCAAACGCACCCTGACGGAGTTCGGCCGCGACAGCTGCACGGATCTCGCCGCGGGTCTGACCTACTACGCGGTGCTCTCGGTCTTCCCCGCGTTGATCGCGCTGGTCTCGCTGATGTCCTTCGTCGGCGAGGAGGAGCGGACCCAGGAGTTCCTGCTCTCCACCGCCGCGCAGATGGTCGAATCGCAGACGATGGATCAGATCCGGGACCCCATCATCGCGATCACCAGCGTCCAGGGAGCAGGCATCGGACTGGCACTGGGCATCCTCACCGCGCTGTGGACCGCCTCGAACTACGTCAACGCCTTCTCCCGGTCGATGAACCGGATCTACGAGGTGGAGGAGGGGCGCTCGATGCTGAAGCTGCGTCCGATCTTCTACCTGGTCACCGCCGGGCTCCTGGTGCTGGTGGCGACGGCGGTGTTCCTGCTGCTGACCTCCGGGCCGATCGCGCGGGCCGTGGGGGACACGGTCGGGCTCGGCGAGACCGCGGTGGCGATCTTCAACTGGGGCACCTATCCGGCGCTGCTGCTGGTGGCGGCGATCTGCATCGCCATGCTGTACCACGTGACGCCGAATCTGCGTCAGCCCGGAGTCCGCTGGATCTCCGCCGGCGCGGTGCTGGCGATCCTGGTCATGGTGCTCGCGACCGCCGCGGTGTTCTTCTACGTCTCGAACTTCAGCAACTATGAGGCCACCTACGGTGCGCTGGCCGGCGTCATCATCTTCTTGCTCTGGGTCTACATCATGAACCTGGTGCTGCTGCTGGGCGCGGAATTCGACTCTGAGCTGGAGCGCGGACGTCAGCTCCAGAGTGGCATCGAGGCCGAACGCACCATCATGCTTCCCCCGCGGGACATGGGCGCTGCAGAGAAGAAGTCCAAGAAGTACGAAGACGTCGTGGCGCAGGGTCAGGCGCTGCGCCTGAGCCAGGGTGAGACCTCCGACCCGGAGACTTCCTGGCGGCGCTGAGCGCAGCAGTGTGCACCTGCGCGTAACACTGTGACTTATTCGGCGAAGAGTCGGGTTACCGATCAGTAGTCCAAGACCGAGTTGAATATTGCGGACAAGTTTCACGTAGCAGAGTGGCGCTACTCACTCATTCCGCGGACATGTGACCGCCTGGTAACTCCCGTGCGATTCCCTGGGCGGAATCGCACGGGAGTTTCTCTGTCTCAGGGTGGTCGTTGCATGTTTCACACATGTTTTCGAGCGGAGTTCGGGGCCCAGGGCGGCGGTGACCTGGATCACTCGGCAGCCCGTTGCGCCGGGTAACGATTTCATCACGCGAGCCGATTTGGCGATCCGATCGAGCGGGCCGACCGTAGTCTGGTTCGCACATTGAACCGGTGTTAGGTAGGTCACCTTCTCGAGGGATGAGGGGACGACGGCGCACCGGTCACATCGCATTGAAGGATGAGGAGCAACTGTGAAACTGAGGAAACTCTCTGCGGCGACGGCCATTCTGGCCACGGGCGCACTCGTGCTCTCCGGCTGCACCCCCGACGGAGGCAACGGCGACGCCGAGGCCGAGGACACATCCAACGGCGAAAACGGCGAGACCAGCGGCAACACCGACGCTTTCAGTGCCGAGGGCCAGCAGTACACCACCGAGCCGGAGGACACCGGCAAGGCCGACACCAGCGATCTGGAGACCATGGAGGACGAGATCTCCGTCTCCATGGGTGAGATCGAGTTCGTGGGCTACAACGGCAGCACGCCGGAGAGCTACAGCGTCTACAACTCCACCGTGGTCAACCGGATCTTCGAGGGCTTCGGCTACTGGGGCACCGACAACGTCTGGTACGCCAACGAGGACTTCGGCTCCTACGAGGTGATCAGCGAGGATCCCTTCACCGTGGAGTACACCATCGGCGAGGACGTCTCCTGGTCCGACGGCACCCCGGTGACCGTGGCGGACTACGTGCTGGACTGGGCGTACCAGAACGCCTCGCTGACCAACTCCGACGATGAGCCGCTGTTCAACGGCATCTCCCAGACCTACGGCGAACGCGTCCTGGAGGGTCCGCAGGGCGATCCCGACGGCAAGACCTTCACCATCGAATACAGCGAGCCCTTCGCCGACTGGGAGATCATGGTGAACTCCACGCTGCCGGCGCACGTGGTCGCCGAGCAGAGCGATCTCGAGCTCGAGGAGCTCGTCACCGCGGTCCGCGAGGCCGACACCGAGGCGCTGGAGCCGGTGGCCGAGTTCTGGAACGACGGCTGGCTGACCGATCCCGGCACCCTGCCGGACGAGGAGCTCATCCCGGTCACCGGTCCGTACACGCTGGACAACTGGCAGGCCGGTGAGTCCCTGACCATCACCGCCAATGAGGAGTACTGGGGCAACGCTCCGGGCACCGAGCGGATCGTCTTCCGCTTCGTCAACGACGGCCAGCACGTCCAGGCCCTGGAGAACGGCGACCTCAACGTCGCCCGCCCGCAGGCCACCGTGGACACCCGCGGCCAGCTCGAGCGCCTCGAGGATCAGATCGTGCTGCACGAGGGCGAGGCAGCCACCTGGGAGCACCTGGACTTCAACTTCAACGACGGTCCCTTCTCCGAGAGCCTGGAGCTGCGCGAGGCCTTCGCCATGTGCGTGCCGCGCCAGCAGATCGTCTCCAACCTCATCGAACCGGTGAACCCCGAGGCCTCGGTGCTCAATGCCCGTGAATCCTTGACCTTCGAGGAGAACTACGAGGACATCGTCGCCGAGAGCTACGACGGCACCTATGACGAGGTCGATGTCGAGGGCGCCGCTGAGATCCTCGAGGCTGAGGACGCGGTCGGCACCGAGGTCCGGATCGGCTATGCCGGCCCGAACCCGCGCCGCACCGACACGGTGGCCGAGATCAAGGCCTCCTGTGATGAAGCAGGATTCGAGATCGTGGACTCCGGCTCCGAGGACTTCTTCGGTCCGGGCGGCGCCCAGGAGACCGGGGACTATGAGGTCGCACTCTTCGCCTGGGCCGGTTCCGGCCAGGTCGTCTCGGGACAGAACATCTACTCCACGGATCGCCCGCAGAACTACGGCGGCTACTCCAACGAGACCGTGGATGACCTGTTTAACCAGCTCGCCACGACCGAGGACGCTGACGAGCAGCAGGAGATCATCATCGGAATCGAGCAGGAGCTCTGGGGAGACCTGTTCGGGATCCCGCTCTACGTGCACCCGCAGCTCTCCGGCTCCGACATCTCGATCAGCAACGTCCGCGACACCGCATCGCAGGACCAGATCGTCTGGAACGCCGAGCAGTGGCAGCGCGCTGAGTGAGTCCAGCAGTTCCCAGGTCCCCGCGGCTGAATAACTCAGCCCAGCAGGACCGATGCTTCCCCTGCAGCTCGTGGAAGGTACAACCACCCCGTGTACAGCTATGTTCTGAAACGTCTCCTCAGCGCCATCGCGGTGCTCTTCGGCGCCTCTCTTCTCGTCTTCGTCCTGGTGATCAACTCCGGTGATCCGCTCCAGGAGCTTCGCGAGTCCAATGCGGAGAATGTCGAATTCCTGATCCAGCAGCGCATCTCCTTCATGAATCTCGACGAGCCCTGGTACTCCCGGTACTGGATCTGGCTCACCGGGATCGCCGGCTGCGCCGTCGGTGCCTGTGAATTCGGCACCAATATGAGCGGGCAGGACGTCGGAGCGATGGTCGCGAACTCCGCCTCCTCCACGCTGCGCCTGGTCTTCATCGCCACCATCCTCTCGATCATCATCGGCATCCTCACCGGCATCGTCACCGCCATCCGGCAGTACTCCTCGCTGGACTACGCCGTCTCCTTCTTCGTCTTCCTCTTCTTTTCGCTCCCGGTCTTCTGGGCCGCAGTGCTGGCCAAGGACTGGATGGGCATCACGTACAACAACTGGCTGCGAGAACCACAGTTCAGCTGGACGCAGATCATCGTCGTGGGTGTGGTCGCCGCGATCCTGGTGCCGCTGATCATCGGTGGCTCCGCCCGACGGCGTCTGCTCACCGGTGCGGTGATGTTCGGCTTCGTCCTGGTGGTCATGCCGCTGATGGACTCGCTGAACTACGCCCGCGAACCTCGCCTGGGTCCCGCGGTCATCACGCTGCTGGGCATCGGCCTGGCCTTCGGGCTCACCGCTCTGCTCTCCGGGCTGAACAACCGCAGGGTGCTGTACTCGGCGCTGACCGTGGTCGGGGTGGGCCTGGTCTCCTACTACGCCACCTTCTGGCTGCTGATCGAGCCGCCCGGCGGCTGGCTGACCGTGATCGGGCTGTTCCTGGTCACCATCGCCGTGGCGGTGCTGATCGGCCGGACCATGGGCGGTCACGCCAAGGGTCAGGCCGTGGCCGTCAGCGTGATCACCGCCTCGCTGTTCGCGGTGATGGTGCTGCTGGATCACTTCATGCGGGCCTGGCCCGGATTCCTCGGCCTGAAGCCGCGACCGATCGCCACGATCGGCTCCTCCTCGCCGAACTTCAGCGGGGACTTCTGGGAGGTCGCCCTGGACCAGGGCACACAGCTGGTGCTGCCCACCACGATCCTGATGCTGGTCTCGGTGGCCACCTACACCCGCTACACCCGCAGCTCCATGCTGGAGGCCGTGAACCAGGACTACATCCGCACGGCACGCGCCAAGGGAGTCAATGAGCGCACGGTGGTCTTCAAGCACGCCTTCCGCAACTCGATGATCCCGCTGACCACCATCGTGGCCTTCGACTTCGCCGGACTGATCGGCGGGGCGGTGGTCGTCGAGCAGGTCTTCGGCTGGTCCGGCATGGGCAACATGTTCGTCACCGGCCTGAGCAGCTCAGACCCCGCGCCCGTCATGGCGTTCACCCTCATCACCGGCGCCGCCGCGGTGCTGTTCAACCTGATTGCGGACCTCATGTATGCGGTCCTGGATCCGAGGATTAGAGTATGAGCCAGTCAACACCCCCCATTCCGCCCGAGGACGTGCGCAGCGCCGCCGAGGCCGAGGACGCCAAGCTTGCCAGCGCGCAGCGCTCCTATTCCCAGGGCCAGCTGGTCCGGCGCAGGTTCTTCGCGCACAAGCCCGCCGTGGTCTCCATGGTGGTCTTGGCCTTCATCATCCTGCTCTCGATCACCTCCATCGGCTTCTCCGGCCAGGGCACCGGCTGGTGGTCCAAGAGCTTCCTGTCCACCGGTCTCACGGTCGACGGCGGCCGTCCCACCATGTTCAACGGGGCCTTCCTCGGCGAGCACCCCTTCGGCCAGGACAGCATCGGGCGGGACTACTTCGCCATGGTCATGCGCGGCACCCAGCAGTCGCTGCTGGTCGCCATAGGCGTGGCGCTGTCCTCCACGGTGCTCGGTGTGCTTGTCGGGGCGCTGGCCGGCTACTTCCGCGGCTGGATCGAAGCGGTGCTGATGCGGATCACCGATGTGGTGATCGTGGTCCCGCTGCTGGCCCTGGCCGCCGTCTTCGGCGCCTACGCCCAGGGCCTCCCCGGTGGCACGCTCACGCTGGCGCTCGCCATCGGACTGGCCACCTGGACCGGCACCGCCCGCCTGGTCCGCGCGGAGATCCTCTCGCTGCGCGAGAAGGAATATGTCTCCGCAGCAGTGGCCATGGGTGCCCACCCGGCGCGCATCATCCTCAAGCACATGCTGCCCAACAGCATCGGGGTGATCGTGGTCAACGCCACCTTCGCCATCGCCACCGCCATCCTCTTGGAGACCACGCTGTCCTACCTCGGATTCGGCGTGCAGGCCCCGGAGACCTCGCTCGGCGCCCTGATCCAGAACAACCAGAACGCCTTCACCACCCGACCCTGGCTCTTCTGGTTCCCCGGGCTCTTCATCATCGCCATCGCGCTGAGCGTGAACTTCATCGGCGACGGCCTGCGCGATGCCATCGACCCGCGGCAGAAGCGCTCCGGCGCCAGCCGACCCGGCTGGCGGACAGCCTTCGGTCTGCTGGGCCGGTCCACCGCCGAGGAGCGGGCCGGCAAGCAGGTCTCGGAGCTCTCCGGAGGTCCCACCCAGATGCAGCCACCCGCCGGCATGACCGACCACGGCCCAGACTTCGGCCACGATCCCACCGACGAGAAGAGGGACTCCTGATGCCCGCACCAGTGCTGAGCTATAAGGACATCCGCGTCAGCTTCGCCACCGAGTTCGGCGACGTCGACGCGGTCAAGGGGGTCTCCTTCGAGGTTATGCCCGGTGAGGTGGTCGCCGTCGTCGGTGAATCCGGATCGGGCAAGTCCGTGACCTCCTCCACCGCGATGGGACTGCTGCCGGAGAACGCCAGCGTGGAGGGTGAGGTCCTGCTCGAGGGCCGCAATGTGCTCAAGATGTCCACCGCCGAGCTGCGCCGGCTGCGCGGCTCCGACATCAGCATGGTCTTCCAGGAGCCGATGACAGCGCTGAACCCGGTGCTGCGCGTCTCGGATCAGCTGGTGGAGGCGCTGCAGGTCCACGAGGTCGCCTTCGGGAGTGAGGCGCTGGAGAAGGCCATCGAGCTGCTCGAACGCGTGGGCATCCCGGAGGCCCGGACCAAGATCCGGCAGTACCCGCATCAGTTCTCCGGTGGCCAGCGGCAGCGCATCGTGATCGCCATGGCCATCGCCTGCGGGCCCAAGGTGATCATCGCCGATGAGCCCACCACCGCCCTGGACGTCACGGTCCAGGCCGAGATCCTCGATCTGCTGCGCGAGCTCAAGCAGGAGCTCAACACCGGGATCCTGCTGATCACCCACAACATGGGCGTGGTCGCAGATATGGCGGACCGCGTGGTGGTGATGCTCAACGGCGAGGTGGTGGAGACCGGCCCGGTGGCGAAGATCCTCGGTCACCCGGAGCACCCCTATACCCGGCGCCTGCTTGCGGCGATGCCGCTGCTGCGCGAGGCGGGGGACCCCTCGCTGGAACTGGAGCAGGAGCAGGAGCGGGTCAGCGTCAGCGAGCGTGCCGCGAGTGAGGCCCGCCACGGGACCGCCACAGGCAAGGGTTCAGGTGCGGCCTCGCCCGTGCCTGCGGCGCTCGAGGCCAAGGATGTCGCGCTGGAGTACAAGTTTCGGCGCAAGGCCACCCGAGTGGTGCATGACCTGAACTTCATCGTCCAGCCCGGGGAGATCATGGGCCTGGTGGGGGAGTCCGGTTCGGGCAAGTCCACCGTGGCCAAGGCGGTCCTGGGCCTGCTCGATGTGGCCGAGGGTGAGCTGCGCGTGCGCGGTGAGAACATGCCCACGCTGCCGTCGAAGCAGAAGAAGGCGCTCAAGCGGGAGATCGGGGTGGTCTTCCAGGACCCGGCGGCCTCACTGGATCCGCGGTTCCCGATCGGTGACATCATCACCGAGCCCATGGTGGTGCACAAAGAGGGGGACAAGAACTCCCGCATGGCACGGGCCCGGGAGCTCCTCGACGCCGTCCGACTTCCCTCCAGCGTGCTCAACCGGTACCCGCATGAGCTCTCCGGAGGCCAGCGGCAGCGCATCTCTATCGCCCGCGCGCTGACCCTGAACCCCACGCTGCTGATCGCCGACGAACCCACCTCGGCCCTGGACGTCTCGGTGCAGGCAGCGGTGCTGGAGCTGTTCTCCGAGCTGCAGCAGCACTATGGCTTTGCCTGCCTCTTCGTCAGCCATGATCTCGCGGTGGTCGACTCGCTCGCGCATAAGGTGCTGGTCATGCAGAACGGCCGCACCGTGGAGCAGGGGACCACGGATCAGGTGCTGCGCCATGCGAAGGAGTCCTACACTCAGCAGCTGCTCGCGGCGGCACCGGTTCCGAATCCCGAGGTCCAGGCTCGACGCCGGACAGAACGGCAGCGACTGCTCGCCGCGCTGGGCTGAACAGCGAGCTGGGCTGAAAACCGCGCTCCAGGCCCGGTCTGGGTAGCACATGACACACGGTCACATGTACGGAACCTGAAACACAGCTGAAAAACTCCCCTGCTAAACTCGCTCCCACAGGTGACCCACGCAACACTCTCGCGCGGACCACCGTTTGCCCATAAAGCTCGCATCTTCTCGAGGAGTAACCGAATATGCACGTCAACAAGACCTCTCGTCGCTCTCGCGCGACGGGTGCGCTCGCCGTGACCGCAGCCGCAGCCCTGGTGCTGTCGGCCTGCGGCGGCGGCGACAACGGCGGGGACAACGGCGAAGCCGCCGAAGGCGTCGAAGGCGGCGGCACCGTCTCGGCCTATAACTGCGAACCACAGTTCCTGGTCCCCGCGAACTCCACCGAGGTCTGCGGCTCCTGGGTCCTCGGCTCGCTGTTCACCGGACTGACCCAGACCGACTTCGACACCTACGAGCCCACCGCGGGCGTGGCCGAGTCCTGGGACACCGAGGACAACGTGACCTGGACCTTCACGCTGGGTGAGGACTGGACCTTCCACGACGGCGAAGCGATCACCGCGCAGACCTTCGTGGACACCTACAACTGGGCCGTGGATCCGGACAACGCCCAGCAGAGCGCCAACTTCTTCGACAACTTCCTGGGCTACCAGGAGGTCGTCGACGGCGACGCCGAGGAGATGGAAGGCGTCCGCGCGGTCGATGACTACACCCTCGAGATCGAGCTCACCGAGCCCTTCTCCCCGCTGCCCGACATGCTGACCTACACGGCCTTCTACCCGATGCCCTCGGTGGCCTACGACGACATCGAGGCCTTCGAGCAGGCCCCGGTCGGCAACGGTCGCTACCAGATGGACGGCGAGTGGGAGCACGACCAGCAGATCGCGGTGAACCGCTTCGAGGACTGGGCCGGGGAAAACCCGGGTCTTCCCGAGCGCATCGAATGGATGATCTACTCCGAGGTCGACACCGCCTACCTCGACGTCCAGGCCGGCAACCTCGACATCCTCGACGCCGCCCCGGCAAACCGCCGCACCACGGTGGAAGCCGACTTCGGCGACAACGCGCAGGACTTCGACACCTCGGCGTTCACCTACCTGGGCTTCCCGCTGTACCAGGAAGAGTTCCAGGACGCCGATGTGCGTCACGCGCTCTCCATGGCGATCGATCGCGAACTGATCATCGACAACATCTTCGACGGCGCGCAGACCCCGGCGGAGAACATCATTCCGCCGGATCTGATCGAGGGCAACGAGAACACCTGCGAGTACTGCCAGTACGATCCCGAGGCAGCCGCAGAGCTCTACGAGGAAGCAGGCGGCCCCGAGGAGCTGACCGTCTACTTCAACTCCGGCGCAAGCCACGAGGACTGGGTCGAGGCCGTGGCCAACCAGTGGCGCGACAACCTGGGTATCGAGGACATCACCTTCGAGTCCCTGGAGTTCGCCCAGTACCTGGGTCTGCATGACGAGCAGGAGATCACCGGACCCTACCGGCTGGGCTGGACGCTGTCCTACCCCAGCGCGCAGTACGCGATGGAGCCGATCTACACCACGGGTGTCTCCTCGAACTACGCCGACTACTCCTCCGAGGAGTTCGATGATCTGATCAGCCAGGCCAATGCCGAGACCGATCCCGATGCCGCGGCCGAGCTCTACACCGACGCCGAGGCGATCCTCCTGGAGGACATGCCGGTCATCCCGATGTGGTTCACCAACTACCAGGTGGTGCACAGCGACCGGATCGATGGAGAGTCCCTCTTCATGGACCAGGCCACCTTCACCCGCCTGGAGCAGGTGGTGGTGACCCAGGAGTAATCCTGGAATCCCTCAGAGGCGCGGCCTGCGTGAGTATTCGCGCAGGTCGCGCCTCTGGCATGTCGGCACGTCCAGGATCGGCCTCCCAGGATTCCTGGAAATCCCATCCGACTCCCTATCATTGATCGCGGCGTCGCCCTCGGCTTCGGAGAGGACCTCTCCGCCGAGACAGACGCTCGGCGCACCCGCGCCACCGCCCGCACCCACAAGGACAGCAATGACCCGCTATATCATTCGGCGTCTGCTCCAGTTCATCCCGGTCATCCTCATCTCCACGTTGATCGTCTATGCACTGGTGTTCGCCATTCCCGGTGACCCGATTCGGGCACTGGCCGGAGATCGCCCGATGAGCGACGCCGTCCGGGAGACCCTGCGCGAGCAGTACAACCTGGACGATCCGTTCCTCATCCAGTACTTCAAGTACATCTGGGGCATCGTCACCGCCCTGGACTTCGGCTCGACCTTCAACGGCCGCCCGGTCACCGACATCATCGAGCAGCGACTGCCGGTCACCGCGACCCTGGCCCTGGTGACCCTGGTGATCCAGACGCTCATGGGCATCATCGCCGGCATCCTCGCCGCGCTCTATCGCGACCGGTTCTTCGATCGCTTCGTCCAGGTCTCCACCGTGGCCATGGTGGCGCTGCCCACCCTGGTCATCGGCTTCCTGCTGCAGCTGATCTTCGGGTTGAATCTGGGCTGGTTCCCGATCGCGGGCGTCAACAACGGGGTCTCCAGCTATATCCTGCCGGCACTGACCATGGCGGCGGTCTCCACCGGCATCCTGGCCCGGCTGGTGCGCAGCGAGCTGCTGGACTCGCTGAAGTCCGACTATGTCCGCACCGCCACCGCGAAGGGCATGAAGCGCAGCCGGGTGATCACCCGCCACGGTCTGCGCAACTCGCTGATCCCCGCGGTCACCTTCATCGGCGCCGACCTGGCGAGCATGCTGGGCGGCTCCATCATCGTGGAGACGATCTTCAACCTCCCCGGACTGGGCCAGCAGGTCTTCGCCTCCATCCAGGGGCAGGAGGGCACCGTCGTCGTCGGCATCGTGACCCTCTTCGTGCTCTTCTTCGTGGTGATCAACCTGATCGTTGATCTCCTCTATGGCCTTCTCGACCCAAGGATCCGTTATGAGTGAGACACACCGCCCCGAAGCGCGCGTGGAGCCGATCGATTCCACGATCGAACCTGCAGGGGAGCCCGCCAAGAACAAGAAGGTCGAGGAGGCGAGCCTGCTCGCCGATGCCTGGCGCTCGCTGCGGAAGAACCCCTGGTTCATCATCTCCGCGGTGCTGCTGGTGCTCTTCCTGTCCATGGCGATCTTCCCGCAGCTCTTCACCAACAACGATCCGCGCGAGTGCCTGCTCGGACGCAGCCGTCAGGCACCCTCGGCCGAACACTGGTTCGGCACCGATATCCAGGGCTGTGACTACTACAGTCGAGTGATCTACGGTGCCCGGAACTCCAT
This sequence comes from Nesterenkonia sp. E16_10, assembly GCF_017347085.1. Taxonomy (GTDB): domain Bacteria; phylum Actinomycetota; class Actinomycetes; order Actinomycetales; family Micrococcaceae; genus Nesterenkonia. Next base: position 64,733 of record NZ_JADPSA010000024.1, on the reverse strand, counting down.
CGCGGTGGGCTTCATCGTCGCGATCGGCACCTTCATCATCGCCGTGCTGCTCGGCCTGGTGGCCGGCTACTTCGGCTCCTGGGTCGACGCCGTGATCTCCCGCTTCACCGATATGGTCTTCGCCGTGCCCTATATCCTGGGCGCCCTGGTGTTCCTCAACGTGCTGGAGTCCCGCGGAGTGCGCGAGGTCGCCTTCGTGCTGATCGTCTTCATGTGGCCGACCATGACGCGTCTGATGCGCGGCTCGGTGATCTCGGTGGTCAACTCCGAGTTCGTCCTCGCCGCCCGCGCCCTGGGCGCCGGACCGATCACCATCATGCGCCGGCACATCCTGCCCAACTCGCTGGGACCGGTGATCGGCTACGCCACGGTGTTCACCGGCATCATCATCGGCGCCGAGGCCACGCTGACCTTCCTCGGCGTGGGCCTGCAGCTGCCGGCCATCTCCTGGGGACTGCAGCTCTCCGACGCGCAGCCGTTCCTGCAGACCGTGCCACACCTGCTGCTGTTCCCGGTGATCTTCGTGGGCCTCACCGTGTTCGCGTTCATGACCATGGGTGACGCGATCCGCGACGCCCTTGACCCCAAATCCAAGAAGTGAAGGGCTGGATCTGATGACTGAATCCCAGACCTCGACCGGGCTCACCCCCGGGACCCGACCTGGCGACGCGCCGCTGCTGGAGGTCAAGGACCTTCAGGTGGAGTTCCGCACCAAGGCCGGCGTGGCCAAGGCCATCAACGGGCTGAACTTCACCCTGCACGCGGGGGAGACCCTCGCGATCCTGGGTGAGTCCGGCTCCGGCAAGTCCGTGACCGCACAGACCATCATGGGCATCCTGGACATGCCCCCGGGCAAGATCGCCGGCGGTGAGATCCGCTACCGCGGCGAGGACCTGCTGAGCATGCCCGAGGAGTCCCGGCGCAGGCTGCGCGGGGTCAAGATCGCCATGATCTTCCAGGACGCGCTGTCCTCGCTGAACCCGGTGCTGCCGGTGGGCTGGCAGATCGCCGAGATGTTCCGGGTCCACCGCGGACTCAAGCGCAAAGAGGCCAAGGTCAAGGCCGTGGAGATGATGCAGCGCGTGGGCATCCCCGGCGCCGAGGAGCGGGCGGGGGACTTCCCGCACCAGTTCTCCGGCGGCATGCGCCAGCGCATCATGATCGCGATGGCCATCGCCCTGGACCCCGACGTGCTGATCGCCGATGAGCCCACCACCGCCCTGGACGTCACCGTCCAGGCCCAGGTGATGCGGCTGCTGAAGGATCTGCAGACCGAGTTCAACATGGGCCTGATCCTGATCACCCACGATCTCGGCGTGGTCGCCGACGTCGCGGACAAGATCGCGGTGATGTACTCCGGACGTGTGATGGAGGCCGCCGATGTCTACGAGATCTACGGCAAGCCCGGGCACCCCTACACCCAGGGCCTGCTGAACTCGATCCCACGGATCGACGACGAGGGCGGACGGCTCCGCGCGATCTCGGGGCTGCCGCCCTCGCTGACCGATATGCCGCCGGGCTGCCCGTTCAACCCGCGCTGCGAGTTCGCCACCGACCGCTGCCGGACCGAACGCCCGGAGCTGCGCCCGGTCGCGGACGGGCACCTCTCGGCCTGTCACTACGCCGAGGACGTCTACGCCGGCACCGCCACCCGCACCCGCCGCCCGTCACCCACCGGCGCCGGAATGATCGACGTCTCCGAGGAGGCACCACAATGAGCCTGTCAGTTCCCGCCGCCGCTGCGGACCCCTTCGCCGACAAGCCCTCGGTGCTCGAGGTCGACGGCCTGGTCAAACACTTCCCGATCACCCAGGGCATCGTCTTCCAGCGCAAGGTCGGGGCGGTGAAGGCCGTGGACGGGGTGAGCTTCAACCTGCGCGAGGGCGAGACCCTGGGCATCGTGGGGGAGTCCGGCTGCGGCAAGTCCACCCTGGCGAAGCTGCTGATGCGACTGGAGGAGCCCGACGCCGGCAGCGTCAAGTTCCGCGGCGAGGACTTCCTCTCGGTCAAGGGCGATGAGCTGCGCCGGCTGCGCCGGAAGATCCAGATCATCTTCCAGGACCCCTACACCTCGCTGAACCCGCGCATGTCGGTGGGCGACATCATCGCCGAGCCGTTCAAGCTGCACCCGGAGGAGAAGCCCAAGCAGGGCATCCGCAACCGGGTCAAGGAGCTGCTGGACCTCGTCGGGCTGAACCCGGAGCACATCAACCGCTACCCGCATCAGTTCTCCGGCGGTCAGCGCCAGCGGATCGGGATCGCCCGCGGCCTGGCCCTGAACCCCGACGTCATCATCTGCGACGAGCCGGTCTCCGCACTCGACGTCTCGGTCCAGGCCCAGGTGATGAACCTGCTCGATGACCTGCAGAAGGAGTTCGGTCTCAGCTACATCTTCATCGCCCATGACCTCTCGGTGGTCCGGCACATCTCCGACCGGGTCGGCGTGATGTACCTGGGCAAGCTGGCTGAGCTGGGCACCCAGGACGAGATCTACTCCGGCCCGGCGCACCCCTACACCCAGGCGCTGCTCTCCGCCGTGCCGCTGCCGGACCCCACCTTGCGCGGGGCCCGGGAGCAGATCGTGCTGCAGGGCGATCCGCCGAACCCGGCGAACCCGCCCTCGGGCTGCCGCTTCCGCACCCGCTGCTGGAAGGCGACCGAGATCTGCGCCACCCAGGAGCCGGAACTGATCTCCCGAGGTCAGATCACCCAGCTCAGCGCCTGCCACCACGCGGAGCAGAACGAGAAGGTCATCCCGGCCCACGGCTAGTCCGCGGATCGCACACCCTGCGCGCGCCTCCGGGCGGGGGAGAGCCCCTGTCTGGAGGCGCTGCGCATACCCGGGTGAGCAGCATCATTGCCGGTCTCGCCGCTCGAGGCCGTACACTGGAATGGTGTGGTCGCGCACGGCCGTGTTGCTGTGCGCTCTGACCCACCCCAAACCACACTGTTGAACCACATGTAGAACCACGACGTGCCATGGACGAGTCAAGACAGGACATCGACCGACCAGACACGTCACACTCTCCTCTATGGAAGGCGTTGCCCCACTTATGACCACTGCTGCCGCTCGTACACTTGCAGGCACTGACGAGCGCCAGGATCTGCGCAACGTCGCCATCGTCGCTCACGTCGACCACGGCAAGACCACTCTGGTCGATGCCATGCTGACTCAGACCCGAGACGCCGGTGCGCACGGCGCCCTCGAGGAGCGGGTCATGGACTCCGGCGAGCTCGAGAAGGAAAAGGGCATCACGATCCTGGCCAAGAACACCACCGTGTTCTACTCCGGTCCGGCCGCCACGAAGCACGCCGGCATGGACCAGGTCACCATCAACGTGATCGACACCCCCGGTCACGCCGACTTCGGCGGCGAGGTCGAGCGCGGTCTCTCCATGGTCGACGGTGTGGTGCTCCTGGTGGACGCCTCCGAGGGCCCGCTGCCCCAGACTCGCTTCGTGCTGCGCAAGGCACTCAATGCCCAGCTTCCGGTGATCCTGGTCGTGAACAAGACCGACCGCCCCGATGCGCGCATCGACGGCGTCGTCTCCGACACCATGGACCTGCTGCTCGGCCTGGCCTCCGACGTCGCCGAGGAGAACCCCGAGCTGAACCTGGACTCGGTGCTCGACGTCCCCGTGGTCTTTGCCTCCGGCCGAGAAGGCCGCGCCTCGAAGAACCAGCCCGAGGACGGCGGAATGCCGGACAGCGACGACCTCGAGCCGCTCTTCGACACCATCCTTGAGCACGTCCCGGCCCCGAAGTACGACGCCGAGGAAGTCCTCCAGGCTCACGTCACCAACCTCGACGCCTCCCCGTTCCTCGGCCGCCTGGCCCTGCTGCGCATCTTCAACGGCACGCTGAAGAAGAACCAGCAGGTCGCCTGGGCCCGCAAGGACGGCACCATGAAGACGGTGAAGATCACCGAGCTGCTCGCCACCAAGGGCCTGGAGCGGGTCTCTGCAGACTCCGCCGGACCCGGTGAGATCGTCGCCGTCGCCGGCATCTCCGACATCATGATCGGTGAGACCCTCACCGACCTGGAGAACCCCAAGCCGCTGCCGACCATCACCGTGGATGATCCCGCGATCTCCATGACCATCGGCATCAACACCTCGCCGATGGCCGGCCGGGTCAAGGGTGCGAAGGTCACCGCCCGCCAGGTGAAGGATCGCCTGGACAAGGAGCTCATCGGCAACGTCTCGCTCAAGGTCTTCCCGACCGAGCGCCCCGACACCTGGGAGGTCCAGGGCCGAGGCGAGCTCGCGCTGGCGATCCTGGTCGAGCAGATGCGCCGTGAAGGCTTCGAGCTGACCGTGGGCAAGCCCCAGGTGGTCACCCGGGAGATCGACGGCAAGCTGCACGAGCCCATGGAGAACATGATCGTGGACTCTCCCGAGGAGTTCATGGGTGCGATCACCCAGCTCATGGCCGCCCGCAAGGGAACCATGACCACGATGACCAACAACGGCACCGGCTGGATCCGCATGGAGTTCATGGTGCCGGCTCGCGGCCTCATCGGCTTCCGCACCAAGTTCCTCACCGACACCCGCGGCGCCGGCATCGCCTCCTCCTACGCCGCAGGCTACGAGCCGTGGAAGGGCCTGATCGAGTACCGCACCTCCGGTTCGCTGATCTCCGACCGCACCGGCACGGCGACCCCGTTCGCCATGATCAACCTGCAGGAGCGCGGCACCTTCTTTGTGGACCCGCAGGAAGAGGTCTACGAGGGCATGGTCGTCGGCGAGAACGCCCGCCACGACGACATGGAGGTCAACATCACGAAGGAGAAGAAGCTCACCAACATGCGTGCAGCGGCTGCCGACTCCTTCGAGGGTCTGACCCCGCCGACCAAGCTGACCCTCGAGGAGTCCCTCGAGTTCGCCAACGAGGACGAGTGCGTGGAGGTCACCCCGCATTCCATCCGCATCCGCAAGGTCATCCTGAACTCCTCCGAGCGCATGCGTGACACGCGCAAGAAGAAGAGCGCTTCACAGTAATGACCACCCCGCAGGACACCGCGGCACCCTCGCGGAGAAGCTCGCTGCGACCAGCGCTGCTGGGCGTCTGCTTCTCCGCAGGGGTGGTCCTCGGGATCCTGGGCACCGTGCTGCACGGCAACATCGTGATGCTCGGGTCCACCGAGACCGGGACCGTGCTGCCCTGGGGTGCGGTGCTGGCCCTGCTGATGTGCCTGATGGCGCAGCTGTGGGCCGGGCTGAAGAGCGGCTCGCTGCTGGAACCGATGCTGATGGGCGTGACCACGTTCACCGTGGCCTCGATCGCCTACCTCTGGCCCGGACCGGATCAGCTGGTGGTGCCCTACAGCCCCGAGGCCATGGCGCTGCTGCCCGGGCCTACACTGGCCTCGGTGATCTGGTGGCTGGGCACCGCAGCGGTGACCCTGATCAGCATGGTCCTGGTCAAATGGATCCTGGTGCGGGACCGCGCCGTATCTCGGTAGACTCGACTTACGCACTCGAAGAAAGATAAGAGGAGTCCATGACGTACATCATTGCCCTTCCTTGCGTGGATCTGAAGGACAAGGCCTGCATCGATGAATGTCCGGTGGACTGCATCTATGAAGGGGACCGGATGCTCTACATCCACCCCGACGAATGCGTCGACTGCGGTGCCTGCGAGCCGGTCTGCCCGGTGGAGGCCATCTACTACGAGGACGACACCCCCTCGCAGTGGTCCGAGTACTACCGCGCCAACGTCGAGTTCTTCGACGAGGTCGGTTCTCCCGGCGGCGCGGCCAAGGTCGGGCTGATCCCGAAGGACCACGAGATCGTCGCGGCCCTGCCCCCGCAGCAGCAGTGACCACCCCGGCGCACTGATCTTCCCGGCGCACTGATCATCCATCCCAGCGGAGGCCCTCATGCTGACTCTTCCTGAGTACCCCTGGGACGCCATGGCTCCCTACCTTCAGAAGGCGCGGCAGCACCCCGCGGGAATCGTCAACCTCTCCATCGGCACCCCGGTGGACCCCACCCCTGAGGTGATCCAGGCGGCGCTCACGGCCGCCGCCGACGCCCCGGGGTACCCGACCACCCACGGCACGCTCGCGCTGCGCGAAGCCATCGCCGGCTGGTTCGCCCGACGGCGCGGGGTCACCGGCCTGGACCCGGAGAACATCCTGCCCACCGTGGGCTCCAAGGAGCTCGTGGCCTGGCTGCCGACCCTGCTGGGACTCGGCGCCCGCGCCGGGGCCGGCGCCTCCGACGTCGTGCTGCGCCCACTGGTGGCCTACCCGACCTATGACATCGGCGCGCAGATCGCCGGCGCCACCCCGCTGGCCACCGACGATCCGTTCAGCCTCGACGAGGAGACGCTGCAGCGGGTCAAGCTGATCTGGATCAACTCACCCTCGAACCCCACCGGCGCGGTGGCCGGGGCCGAATGGATGCGCGAGGTGGTCCAGCTCGCCCGCCGCATCGGCGCCGTGGTCGCCTCCGACGAGTGCTATGCCGAGCTGCCCTGGGAGGTCGCCGGGGATGACGTCCCCTCGGTCCTGGACCCCCGGGTCTGCGGCACCGACCCGGAGACCGGCGCACCCGACCACCGCGGACTGCTCGCGGTGTACTCGGCGTCGAAACAGTCCAATATCGCCGGCTACCGCGCCGCCTTCGCCGCGGGCTGCCCGGAGGTGATCAGCGGGCTGATCAACACCCGCAAGCACGCCGGGATGATCGTGCCTGCCCCGGTCCAGGCCGCGCTGGCGGCGGCGCTGAACGACGACGCCCACGTGGCCGCCCAGCGCGAGCTCTACCGGCGGCGTCGGGCCCTGATGGTGCCCGCGCTGCAGGCCGCCGGTCTGCAGATCGAAGACTCTGTCGCGGGACTCTACCTCTGGTGCCGCGCCGCCGAGGCTGAGCCCTCCGCCCGCACGGCGGAGGACACCTGGGCGCTGGTGGATCAGATGGCCCAGCGCGGGATCCTGGTGGGTCCCGGGGTGTTCTACGGGGAGCAGGGCAACGGGTACATCCGGGTGGCGCTGACCGCCACGGACGAGCGGATCGCCGCCGCGGCCGCACGACTCACGGGCTGAGCTGGGCGCTTCCGCGCGACCCGAGGCGATCCGGCGCAGGTTACACCCGATGCCGTGAACCGTGACACAACTGGCAACCACCTGTGACCAAGCGGTAGGTTTGTCATGATGTCCCCCTAGTGTGTCTGATAAGGAGACCCATGACTGAGCAGTCTTCTGCCCGCCTGAATTATCAGGGGGGAGATCTTGAACTACCCGTGCAGCCCTCCGTGGAGGGCAATGTCGGCCTCGGCATCGCACCCCTGCTGAAGACCACCGGCGCGGTCACCTATGACCCCGGCTTCATGAACACTGCGAATGCGCAGTCGGCGATCACCTACATCGACGGCGATGAAGGCATCCTGCGCTACCGCGGCTACCCCATCGAGCAGCTCGCGGAGAAGTCCAGCTTCCTCGAGGTCTCCTACCTGCTGATCTACGGCGAGCTGCCCACCCAGCAGCAGCTCACCGACTTCGACACCGTCACCCGTCGGCACACCCTGCTCCACGAGGAGCTGCGCGACTTCTTCGGCGGCTTCCCGCGCGACGCGCACCCGATGCCGGTGCTCTCCTCCGCGGTCTCGGCGCTCTCCACCTACTATCCCGACTCGCTGGATCCCTTCAACAAGGACCACGTGGAGCGCTCCACCTACCGGATGCTCGCGAAGGTTCCCACCATCGCGGCCTACGCGTATAAGAAGTCCATCGGCCAGCCGATGCTCTACCCGGACAACAACCTGACCCTGGTCGAGAACCTGCTCCGCGGCTGCTTCGGCGTGCCCGCCGAGCAGTACGAGCTGGACCCGGACATCGTCAAGGCCCTGGACACGCTGCTGATCCTGCACGCGGACCACGAGCAGAACTGCTCCACCTCCACCGTGCGCCTGGTCGGGTCTTCGCAGGCGAACCTCTTCGCCTCGGTCTCCGCGGGCATCAACGCGCTCTACGGTCCCGCCCACGGCGGCGCCAACGAGGCCGTGCTGGGCATGCTGCGCCAGATCCAGTCCGGCGACGTCAGCCCGGAGGCCTTCATGGAGAAGGTCAAGAACAAGGAGGCCGGGGTCCGGCTCATGGGCTTCGGACACCGGGTGTACAAGAACTACGACCCGCGCGCCCGCGTGGTCAAGGGCCTGGCCGATGACCTGCTGGCCAAGCTCGGCGGCGACGACGAGCTCTTCGACATCGCCCAGCGCCTGGAGCAGAAGGCGCTGGAGGATGACTACTTCATCGAGCGCAAGCTCTACCCGAACGTGGACTTCTACACCGGCCTGATCTACAAGGCGATGGGCTTCCCGGAGAAGATGTTCACCGTGCTCTTCGCGCTGGGCCGGCTTCCCGGCTGGATCGCGCAGTGGCGGGAGATGATCGAGGATCCCTCGACGAAGATCGGTCGGCCCCGCCAGATCTACATCGGCGAGCCCGAGCGTCACTACCCGGGAGTCTGACCTCCCACCTCCCGTCCCCTCCCGTCCCCTCCGTTGAGCGGCGGATTCTACGAGTATCTGAGGCCGAAAAGGCCCATAGATGGTCGTAGAATCCGCCACTCAACGCGTTGGGGGGCAACGCGTTGGGGGGGCAACGCGTTAAGGGGGTCAGCGGCGGGAGAATCCGATCTCCACGTCCTCGCTGACCGTCTCCACCCGCTCCCAGCGGCCCGAATCCCGGTGCCACTCGTACGCCCCGGCGTGGACCGACTGGACCCCGTAGGTCTCTGCGGCGGCCACGGCCCACTGCGCCACCAGCCACTCCGGCTCGCTGCGCTCGGCCGCGTCCTCCTCGGTCGCGTCCTCTTCCGCAGCCTCGGTGGCCCCGGCCTCCTCCGCCACCTCGCTCACCGAGACCCGCACCACGGCGGAATCTCCGGAGCCCTCCACCTCGGTCGCCTCCTCGCCGAGCATCCCGGACAGCGAGGACTGAAGCTCACCGCGCAGGCCCTCGGCGTCCGGGCCGGGGACCTCGAGCTGGCTGAGCTGACAGGTCATCACCATGGGCTGCAGACCAGCCAGGGGACGGGCGAAGGCCCGCGCGAGCTCCTCGTGCTGCGGGTAGAACGTGGGGTTCTGCGGCCGGCCCAGCGCCTCGGCGGCCTCCTCGAGCCCCAGCTCGGGTGACCACGCCTCCTCGCCGCCGTCCTCGCGGCTCTGGATCAGCCGGGCGTAGAAGTCCTCGGCGGTGGTGGGGGTGGAGCTGGTCGCCTTCACGGCGTCCCACTGCGGACCCCCGTCGGCGAAGAGCACCGGGGCGGGCGCGCCCGGGTCCTCCTCTGAATCAGCAGGCTCAGCAGCCTCCGCCTCCTCGGCGTCGACCTCCTCGGTCTCCTCCTCCACAGGGTCCGCCCGGTCGTCCAGGTTCGTCTCCTGCAGCGAGATCGCGATCGCGTCGGTGGCAGCCTGGACCGGCAGCTCCCGCTCCGCCGCGCCCGCCGCGAGGTGCGCGGCCGCATAGGTCTGGGCCGGGGTGAGCCGGTGCTCCACCTCGCCCACCGTCACCGAGCAGCGCTCATCGAGGAGATACTCGTTCTCCTCGATGAGCTGCCAGGCCCCGTAGCCGGTGGCTCCCACGGCGGCCGCCACCACGGCGATGGCCGCGACGGCCTTGACGCGACGCCGCCGCCGATGCACGGTGCGGGTGACGGTGATGGGGCGATCAGCGCGACGGCTCATCGAAGACCTCTCGACTCAGGTGGCTCGGGTTCGGCTCAGGGGTTCGCTCGGCAGCGACTCAGTGGCTGCCTGCGCAGCGGCCGCTCAGTTGCGGTGCAGGGCGGCGTTGAGCTCGACCTTCGCGCCCTTTCGCGGCACTGCCTGGACCGCACCGGTCACGGAGTCTCGGCGGAAGAGCAGGTTCGGCACGCCGGAGAGCGCCGAGGCCTTCACGGTGTCTGTCACGCTGCGATCATCACCGAGCACCGAGACCTTGGTGCCGGCGGTCACGTAGAGCCCGGCCTCGATCACGCAGTCATCGCCGACCGAGATGCCCACGCCGGAGTTCGCGCCCAGCAGCACGCGCTCACCCAGGGTGATCTTCTCCTTGCCGCCGCCGGAGAGGGTGCCCATGATGGAGGCGCCGCCGCCGATGTCGGTGCCGTCGCCGACCACGACCCCGGCCGAGATGCGACCTTCCACCATGGAGGTGCCCAGCGTGCCGGCGTTGAAGTTCACGAAGCCCTCGTGCATCACGGTGGTGCCCTCGGCAAGGTGCGCGCCCAGGCGGACCCGGTCCGCGTCGCCGATGCGCACACCGGAGGGGGTCACGTAGTCCACCAGGCGGGGGAACTTGTCGATCGAGTGCACGCTGACATGCCCGCGGGAGCGCAGCTTCAGCCGGGTGGTCTCGAAGTCGGCCACCGCGCAGGGCCCGAAGTTGGTCCAGACCACGTTGCTCAGGTGCCCGAAGATGCCATCGAGGTTGATGCTGCGCGGCTTGACCAGCCGGTGGGAGAGCAGGTGCAGACGCAGCCAGACATCAGAGGCCGAGCTCGCCTCGGCGTCCAGATCGGACTCCACCGAGACCACCTGGGTGGTGACCCCACGGTCGGGATCCTCACCGGCGGCGGCCTGCAGGGCGGCGATCAGCTCGGCGTCGTCGTTCTCGGACAGAGGGGCCATCACGGGGCGCGGGAACCAGGTGTCCAGGACGGTGCCGTCGGTGGTCACCGTGGCGAGGCCATGGCCGGATGCGGTTCGAATGTCTGTGCTCATGGCACCATCCTACTTTTTCCTGCGCGCCAGCCCATCAGCCGCTCCCGCGGGTCCCACGCGCGGGGGCGTTCGCCTAGGCTGAACGAATGGATATCCGTGCACTGCTCTCCGGCGACGTCGCCGCGCTCACCGAGGCGATCATCGGCTGCGAATCCGTCTCCGGCAACGAGAAGACGCTGGCCGACGCCGTCGAAGCGGCACTCCAGGACCTGCCGGGACTGAGCCTGCACCGCGACGGCGACACCGTGATCGCGCGCACCGAGACCGGTGCCGCGCAGCGGATCATCCTCGCCGGGCACCTGGACACGGTCCCGCTGCCCACCACCCCGGGCTCCCGCGGCACCGTGCCGCCGCGCTGGGAGCAGGCCGACGGCGCCGAGGTGCTCTACGGCCGGGGCGCCACCGATATGAAGGGCGGCGTGGCGGTGCAGCTGAAGCTGGCCGAGGACGTCGCGACGCACCTCTCCGCAGGTGGTTCCCTGGGCCGGGACATCACGTGGGTCTTCTACGACCACGAGGAGGTCGAGGCCAGCAAGTCCGGGCTCGGCCGGGTGCTCTCCGAAGTCCCAGAGCTGCTGGACGGTGACTTCGCGGTGCTGCTGGAGCCCACCCACGGGGTGGTCGAGGGCGGCTGCAACGGCACCTGCCGCTTCGAGGTCACGATCCCCGGAGTCGCTGCACACTCGGGGCGGGCCTGGATGGGGGAGAACGCGATCCACGGCACCGCCGGACTGCTCCGGGTCCTGAGCGAGTACAGCCCGAAGACCATCACGGTGGAAGGCCTGGACTACCGCGAGGGTCTCAATGCGGTGCGGATCCGCGGCGGCGTGGCCGGCAATGTCATCCCCGACTCCACGGTGGTGGAGATCAACTACCGCTTCGCCCCGGACAAGACCGAGGAGCAGGCCCACGCCCACGTCCGCGAGGTCCTGGCCGAGGCCGGAATCAGCGAGGACCAGCAGCGGGTCACCGACAGCTCGGCTGCGGCGCGCCCCGGGCTGGATCATCCCGCGGCCCAGGCATTCATCGATGCAGTGGGCGGAGTGCCGATGCCCAAGTACGGCTGGACCGATGTGGCGCGGTTCTCGGCCCGAGGAGTCCCCGCGGTGAACTTCGGCCCGGGGGACCCGCTGCTGGCGCACTCCGACGACGAACACGTCACCGCGCAGGCGCTGCGGGACTGCCACACCGCGCTGCATCGCTGGCTGCTGGGCGGCTGAGCCGGCGGCGGCCGGCGGGCGGCCGAGCAGATCCTCTAGGCTGATCTCATGACCGAAGAGCAGACCCTCAGCACTCGTCCCGTCGCGCTGGTCACCGGCGCCTCCCGCGGGATCGGCAGGGCCATCGCCGTCGAGCTTGGCCGCGATCATCACATCCTGGTCGGCGGGACGAACCCGGAGACCGTGGATGCCGTGGTCCAGGCGCTGCCCAGCGCCGAACCCTTTCTGGTGGACCTGACCGACCTCGACGCCATCGCCCCCGCGCTGCAGGCGGCCGGACTCACCCGGCTCGACGTGCTGGTCCACTCCGCCGGGCTGGCCTGGATGAACCCGGTCGCAGAGACCTCCCCGGCCCAGTTCCAGGAGATGTTCACCGTCAACGTCTTCGCCGTCGCCGAGCTGACCCGCGCCGCGCTGCCTCTGCTGCGCGCCTCCGCAGGACAGCTGCTGAGCATCAACTCCGGGGCGGGATTCACCGCCGGCCCCGGCAGCTCGATGTACTCCGGGACCAAGTTTGCGCTGCGCGCGCTCACCGATGCGCTGCGCGAGGAGGAGCGAGGCCAGGTCAAGGTCACCTCGATCCACCCGGGCCGGGTGGACACCGACATGCAGGTCGCCCTGCAGGAGTCCATGGGCAACAAGGACTACGACGGCGGCATCTACATCTCCCCGCAGGCGATCGCCGAGGCCGCGCGCACCGTGGTGGACATGGAGGACGCCTCCATGGTGGAGAGCATCTCCATCCGGCCGGTGCAGAAGTAGCAGCCGCGAGGTGACCGACCCGCGCATCACGGAGCTGCCGCTGGAACTGGTGGACGCCGCCGTCGCCCTCTGGCGGCAGACCGGACTCACCCGACCCTGGAACGACCCGCACCAGGACTGCCTGCGCGCCCTGACCGGTGAGGAGTCCACGGTGCTTATCGCCCGAGACGCCGCGGGGGAGTTGGTGGGCACCGTGATGGTCGGACAGGACGGTCACCGCGGCTGGATCTACTACCTCGCCGTGGATGAACGGCTGCAGGGCCAGGGGCTCGGCAAGCAGCTCCTCGCCGGGGCGGAGGACTGGCTTCGTCGCCGCGGTGTGCCCAAGCTGATGCTCATGGTGCGCCAGGAGAACGCGGCCGTGCAGGACTTCTACCGGGGGCTGGGCTACACCGACCAGGACACCGTGGTGCTGGGCCGCTGGCTGGACCGCGACCTGGACTGAGGGTCGGGCTGGGCTCAAGCTGAGCTTGGCTGACGCTGAGCTGAAGCTGACGGCTGGGCGTCAGTGCCCGAGGGGAGGCGTCCAGGCGCGCAGCTGGGAGATCAGGTCCTGCGGGTCGCTGCTGATCACCAGGGCCTCGCGACGCCAGGCAGACATGAAGCCCTCATCGACCATGTGATCGACCATGGCCAGCAGCGGATCCCAGAACCCCTTGACGTTATAGAGCCCCACGGGCTTCGCGTGCAGCCCCAGGTACTGCCAGGTCCACACCTCGAAGAACTCCTCAAGGGTTCCCATGCCGCCGGGCAGCGCGATGAAGCCGTGACCGAGGTCCGCCATCCGGGACTTCCGAGAATGCATGTCAGGCACGATCTCCAAGGAGGTCAGCCCATGGTGTCCCACCTCGCGGCCGATCAGCACCTCCGGGATGATCCCGTGGACCTCGCCGCCGGCCTCCAGGGCGGCGTCGGCGATCTGCCCCATCAGCCCGACCTTGCCTCCGCCGTAGACCACGGCGATGCCGGCTCCGGCCAGCGCGGTGCCGAGCCGGCGGACCTCCTCGGTGTAGTCCAGGTCGGATCCGGAGGCGGAGCCGGTGAAGACCGTGAGAGCATTGAACCTCGGGGCAGGGGCCGTCGCGGGGGTGTCGAGAGAGATAGGCGTCACGACTCCATGATTCCACAGCGATTTCCCTGTGGCCGGGAACCCCTGTTAGACTTTTCCAGTCGCAATCCTCCATAGCTCAACGGCAGAGCACTCGACTGTTAATCGAGCGGTTGTTGGTTCGAATCCAACTGGGGGAGCAGATCCGCCCTCGCCCTTACGGGCGGGGGCGTTTTTCATGCCATAGTGTTTTTCCTGCGACGCTGCTGCGCCGCACTGACCTGGTGAACCCGATTCGGAGACTTGATGCGCGCCCCTGAGACGAAGACCCATGACATCGCCCGGCTGATCATCTCCTGCCCGGATCAGCCAGGGATCGTGGCGGCCGTCTCAGAGCTCATCGCCGAGGTCGGCGGCAACATCATCAGCCTCGACCAGTACTCCACCGGCGTGGAAGACGGTCGGTTCTTCCAGCGCACGGTGTTCCACCTGCCGGGCCTCGCCGCGGCCAAGCCAGCGGTGGAGCAGGCGATCCAGACCAAGCTGGCCGACCGGTTCTCCATGGACTATTCACTCTCTGCGGCCGATCAGCCCAAGCGGGTGGCGATCTTCGCCTCCAAGACCGACCACTGCCTGCTGGACCTGCTCTGGCGGCACCGGCGCGGCGAGATCCCGATGGACATCGTCATGGTCATCTCCAATCACGCCGACCTCGCCGAGGATGTGCGGCCCTTCGGGATCCCGTACTTCCACGTGCCGGTGGCCAACGGGGACAAGGCCGCGGCCGAGGCCCGGCATCTGGAGCTGCTGCGGGGCAACGTCGACATGATCGTGCTTGCCCGGTACATGCAGATCATCTCCGAGGACTTCCTCGAGCAGGTCGGGGCTCCGGTGATCAACATCCACCACAGCTTCCTGCCCGCCTTCATCGGCGCAGGCCCGTACCAGAAGGCCGCGGACCGCGGCGTGAAGCTGATCGGCGCCACCGCGCACTACGTGACCAAGGACCTCGACGAGGGCCCGATCATCGAGCAGGACGTCATCCGGGTCTCACACAGCGACGACGTCGCCCAGCTCACCCGCTTCGGCGCCGACGTCGAACGTGCCGTGCTCTCCCGCGCGGTGAAGTGGCACTGCGAAGACCGCGTCATCCGCAACGGCAGCACCACGATCGTCTTCTGATCCCACCCACCCCCAACTCGTCGAGGGGCGGATTCTCCGAGCAGTTTGGGCCCTAAGGCCCATGAGATGCCCGGAAAATCCGCCCCTCAACGGTGAAGGGCTGGGGATCAGGAGTCGAGCTTCTTTTCGCGCTCGGTGGAGGAGATCGCGATCTTGCGCGGCGCCTCGGCGGCGTAGACCCCGGCTGCGCGGACCGTGAGCACTCCGGATTCGTAGGATGCGGAGATTGCGTCGCTCGAGATCTCGCCCGGCAGGGTGATCGTGCGGGAGAAGGACCCGTAGCGCACCTCGCGCAGCCCTTCAGCCTCGGTCTCGCTCCGGCGCTCCCCGGAGACGGTGAGCGTGCGCCCGGTCAGTTCGACGGCGACGTCCTTGTCCGGATCGATCCCGGGCAGATCAGCGCGCAGGACCAGGTCCTCGCCTTCGCGGTGGGCATCCACTGCCGGAACGAACCCGGCCTGGCGCTGGGAGGCGTCCATCGAAGGGGCCCGCACGGAGCGGAAGACATCGTCGATCAGGGCGAAGGGGTCCAGGCGGGTCAGAGAGTTGTTCATCACGGCAATCAGCTCCTTGTACTCATTGCTCTACGGGACAGGGTCAATGCCTTGCGGCGACGGTTCCAACGAAACCTGAGTCCAGTATATTCCTAACTTGAGCGCGATGCACTCAACTTTTTCCGGGGGACTGCGAGCCGGATTCGCGCATGGATATCTGTCGCAATACAGTGCCGCTCCGCTGAGGTTCCCCTGCGCCGGACCGTCGGGTTCGATTAGAGTGCCGGGGTGTCCAAGTCAAAGAAAACGCGCGTCCAGCACGTCCTCACGGTCGATGCGAAGAAGCAGCTCAGCCCGCACATGATCCGGCTGGTCCTAGGTGGTCCTGGATTCGAGGCGATCGAGTTCAAGTCTGTGGGGGAGTCGCCCGCCACGGATCAATACATCAAGCTGCTCTTCCTGCCCCAAGGCACTGAGGCGGCCGGCCTGCCCGAGGATGTCGATCTCAGCCGTCCCTATGACATGGACGCGTTGCGCGAGCAGCTGAGCACCGAGCAGATGCCGGCGACCCGGACCTACACGATCCGGCACGTGGACCATGCCAACTCACAGATCTGGGTGGACTTCGTGGTCCATGGCGAGGTCGGTCGCGCCGGAGTCTGGGCGAAGCACGCGCAGGTCGGGGACCAGATCAGCTTCTTCGGACCCGGCAGTGGCTACGCCCCGCGCGAGGAGGCCGCATGGCACCTGCTGGCCGGAGATGAGGCTGCGCTGCCCGCGATCGCCTCCGCGCTGGAATCAATGGGTGAGGATGCCCGCGGCGTCGCCGTCGTCGAGGTGCGCGACGCTTCGGAACGTCAGCCCTTGGACGTCCCCGCAGGGATGGACCTGGTGTGGCTGCACCGTGAGGCGGACTTCAGTCCCGAGACCACGATGCTCGCGCAGTACCTGGAGGAGCTGAGTGTCCCGGACGGTGACGTGCAGGTCTTCGTGCACGGCGAACGCGCCCAGATGAAGCGGATCCGCAAGATGCTGGTGAATCAGAAGGGCCTGGATCGCAAGGCCATGTCGCTTTCGGCCTACTGGGCGCATGGCCGGATCGAGGATCAGTTCCAGGCCGAGAAGCGCACCCCGGCGGGTCAGATCGAGGACTGAACCCTCAGGGTCGGGTTCAGCTCAGCCCGCCACCCCGGAGCTGGTGCCCAGCACCAGGGCAAAGACCAGTCCGATCGCCAGCAGCAGCATCGTGATCGCCGAGCACAGGCCGGCTCGCTCGCGATGCCCGGCCAGTCTCAGGTCATCACGGTCACGCATCGACCCGGTGAGGATCATGATCAGGTCGATCAGGGTCCAGGCGAAGACGATCGTGATGCAGAGCAGGCCCAGGTTCGACTGCCCCGCGACCATCAGCCCGACGGCGCCGATGCTCGCCAGCGCCATCAGCGAGGCCGTGATCGGGCGGCTCAGGTACCAGCGGTGAGCCCCCGTGGGGCCCAGGAGAAGTGTCAGGAGCCAGGCGGTCACAAAACGTTTCTTCGAGGTCGGCTGGGTCTCGTACGCCCGCTGGTCAGCCTCGGTATAGGTGTTGGCATAGAGCTCTTCGAAGTCGTACTGGTCAGCCATGTCTCTCATCGTATAGGTGGTAGTTTGTAGTGAACTGAACACCCACCCCTGAGCACCATGAACACTACGGAGGCGCAGTCTTGTCTCAGCCAGGAATCGGCCGCACGAAGGGCACGGCGCCCCGGACATCATTGCTCGACGTGATCAAGGTCGTACTGCGACTCGGCCCCAAACAGATCAACGACGAGATTCAGCTGGCCATCGCCCAGATGAAGACCAAGGGAGTGGCAGCAGGCATCGCCGTGGCCCTCATGGTGGTGGGCGTGGTCTTTCTCGCTTTCCTCGTGGTCGCGCTCATCGTCGCCGCCGTCGCTGCGCTTTCGCTGATCTTCGAGCTCTGGGCCGCCGCACTGATCGTGGCCGGGGTCTTCCTGGTCATCGCGCTGATCTTTGCGCTCATCGGGCTGCTCAAGCTTAAGAAGACGCTCCCGCTGCTGCCCGAAGACGCTATCCGCGGCTTCCGCCTCGATCTCGGGGTGGCCCGCGAGGGCACCCGGTTTGATCCGCAGAGCCTGGAGCAGGCTGATTCAGAGAAGCGCCGCCAGAAGGAAGAGTCCAAGCGCCAGGCCGCCGAACAGGCCAAGAAGGACGCGAAGACCCCCGGTGCCGGGTCCCCGACGCCTCCCACCTACAGCGAGCTGCTGCGCCGCACCGGCCTGCGCCGGGACCACCTGGCCTCACTGCAGGACCAGATCACCTCCGGCACCCGCAACATCGCCGAGGGCGCCAAGGGTCGGGCGCAGAGCCTTCAGGACAAGGCCGAGAACATCGGTTCCAAGGTCCGCGGCGGCAACAAGCCCAAGTCCACTTCTGCCGACTCCTCGCCGAAGGTCCGCGGCCGCAACAAGCCCAAGACCAGCCAGGCCGACTCCTCGGCGAAGACCCGCGGCGCGGCCGGTGCACCGGTGAGCGTCCCGTCCGCCGAGCCTAAGATCGAGGGTGTCCCCGCCGCGCGGGGTGCCGACTCCGCAGGCCAGGAGTCCGGCGCGCACGTCGCCGGTGAGTTTGTGGCCGCTCGGTGGAAGCCGCTCGCCGTCGTGGCAGGTTCTGCCGCCGCGGGTGCCGTCTTCCTCCGCGAGCTTGTGAAGAAATAAACTGTCCCGGTGAGACTGATCGGTGCCGGGACCCAGGATGGTTTCGAGTACACCATGCGCGAGACGTTCTGGACCGCGCCGAACATCGTGACCGTGCTGCGCGCACTGCTGATCCCGGTGTTTGTGGTGCTCGTGGCCCGCGACGAGTACCTGGCGGCGTTCTGGGTGCTGGTCGTCCTCTCCGGCACGGATTGGATCGACGGGTACATCGCTCGGCGCTTCGATCAGATGTCCACCGTGGGGCAGTGGCTGGACCCGTTGGCCGACCGGCTCGCGCTGATCATCGTCAGCGCCACCCTGGCCAGCTTCGGCATCGTGCCGATCTGGGTGGTGCTCGCCGTGGTCATCCCGGACCTGGTCCTCTCGGTCAACACCTACCTGCTCTTCAAGGGGCCCCCGCCGCTGAAGGTCACCGTGCTCGGCAAGCTGCGCACCGCGTGCCTGCTGATCGGTTTGCCGATGGCGCTGCTGGGGTCCACCGGGATGCTGCGCGAGAGCCTCGTGCCCGACGTCGCCTTCGTGCTGCTGGCGCTCGGCGCGGGGATGCATATCGTTGCGTCCATCGACTACTTCATCAAAGCCCGCCGCGAGGCGGGGCGGCTGCGCCGTGAACAGGCCCGACCGGGCATCGAGGAGGATTCGACCGGCTGATGGTGAACGCTGTGCCCCCTGAGGCTCCCCGAGAAGATGTCGCCGAGAACCCCCCGGGGGAGCCCGCCGAGAAGCCCCCGGCCAAGCTCCGGATCCTGATCGCCGCCGACACCTACCCGCCCGACGTCAACGGTGCCGCGGTGTTCAGCCACCGGCTCGCGAAGAACATGGCGGCGCGCGGTCACGAGGTTCACATCGCCGCCGCACGGACCAGTCGCGGCCCCGACCTGGTGGAAGAGACCGAAGAGGCCACTGTGCACCGGTTCCGGTCGTTCAAGGCCCCGACGCATGAGTACATCCGGCTCTGCCTGCCCTGGCTGGTGGAGCCCGCGATGGGACGGCTGATGGACGAGCTGCAGCCCGACGTCGTCCACGCCCAGTGCCACTACATGATCGGCAAGGCCGCGATCGACGCCGCCGCCGAGCGCGGACTGCGCACCATCGCGACCAACCACTTCATGCCCGAGAACCTGGATCCGTTCCTGCCGTTCCCCGGCTGGTTCCGCAGGATCGTGGCGAAGAACTCTTGGCGAGACATGGGTCGGCTGATGGGCAAGGCGGCAGTGGTGACCACCCCGACCCCGCTCGCGGCGCAGACCATGATGGAGCGGGCCGGATTCGAGAAGGTGCTCCCGCTCTCCAACGGGATCGACGTCGAGTATTACCGCCAGCGGCCCGACGAGGTGCTGAACCTGCCCGAGAGGCCCACGGTGCTCTTCGTGGGTCGTCTCGCGGTGGAGAAGAACGTGGACGTGCTCATCGAAGCGATCGGCAAGACGGATCCGGCGCTGGGGATCGGGCTGGACATCGTCGGTGACGGCGAGCAGCGCGATCGGCTGGCCGCGCAGATCCAGGAGCTGGGCCTGGGGGATCGGGTACGGATGCGCGGCCATGTGGGGGAGGACGCGCTGCGCCGGGCCTATCTTGAGGCCGATGTCTTTTGCCAGCCCGGGACCGCCGAGCTGCAGTCGCTGGTCTCCCTGGAAGCCATGTCCTCCGGACTTCCCGTGGTGCTCGCCGACGCTCTGGCTCTGCCGCACCTGGTCGAGGAGGGCGTCAACGGCTACCTCTTCGAGCCTGGCAACTCCGCGCATCTTGCGGCCCGGCTGGAGCAGTTGTTCGCTACCGGTCCCGAGCAGCGCACCGCGATGGGCGAGCGCAGCCGCGAGCGGGCCGGCCGGCACAGCCTCAACACCACGATGAACGCCTTTGAGAAGCTCTACCGCGGTGCCGACTGGATCGAAAGCCGGTACACGCCGTAGCGGAGGTCATTCCGCTGGGGTCAGAGCGCCGGGGTCACTCTGGTGGGGTCAGGCGCAGCAGCTCGGCGCCGTCGCCGTCTTCGATGATCCAGATGCTTCCGTCCGGGGCCTGTTCCACATCGCGGATCCGCGCACCCATCTCCCAGAGCTCTTCTTCCCCGGCCTGATCCCCGTCGAGCTCCACGCGGACCAGCGCTTCTCCGGAGAGAGCGCCCATGAAGGCGCTGCCGGACCAGTCCGGGAACATCTCGCCCTGGTAGATCATCAGGCTGCCGGGGGAGATGGAGGGGGTCCACCAGGCGGCGGGAGGCGCGAAGCCGTCACCCTCGGTGTGGTCGGGGATCTCGGCACCGCTGTATTGCGAGCCGTTGGAGGCTTCGGGCCAGCCGTAGTTCTCACCGGCCTCCAGCAGGTTCAGCTCATCGCCGCCCTCGGGTCCCATCTCGGAGACCCAGAGCTGCCCCTCGGCGTCGAAGTCGATGCCCAGCGGATTGCGGTGACCGTAGGTGAAGATCTCCTCGGTGACATCGCCGTCCTCGGCGAAGGGATTCTCCGGGAACGGCTCGCCCTCCGGGGTCAGCCGCATCACCTTGCCCAGGCCGCTGTCCAGATCCTGCGCCGGGTCCAGCTGCTGACGATCCCCGGAGGTCACGAAGAGCTGCTCGCCGTCCGGGCTGAATGCCAGCCGGTGCGAGAAGTGGCCCGACCCGGAGGTCTTCGGGTCCTGTTCCCAGATGATTGTGAGGTCCTGCAGCTCCGCGCTGTCTTCGGAGTCCACCAGCGTTGCGTGTCCGACCACGGCGCCGGTGCCGGCCTCCGAAGAGTTGATCCAGCTCAGATAGACCCGCCGGCTCTCTTCAAAGTCGGGGGCCGCGACGACGTCGCCCAGCCCACCCTGGCCGTCGACCACGATGTCCTCCGGCAGGCCGGCCACGCTGAGGTCCTCGGAGGCGTCCGTCTCGGCTGTGCCGCGCAGGAAGAGCTCGCCGTAACGGCTGGTGATCAGCATCTGCTCGCCACCGGGCAGGAACTCCAGCGCCCAGGGGGCGTCATAGCTGCCCCGGGATTCGGTGCCGAACGGCGGCGCATCCGAGTCGGGGGAGGCCTCCGGGTCATCAGCCTCCGGTGCCGCCGGCTCCGTGGCGTCGTCGGCGTCGGTCCCGGTGTCCGTCTCGGGGCTGGTCTGGGTGCCCGCTTCGCTGCCACTCTCGGGCTGCTCTGCAGCGGGCTCGGCGCATCCGATGAGCAGCATCGAGGTGAGGATTCCGGCAGATATCGCTGGTAGACGTCCCATGACCTGACCCTAGTCCACACCGATGTGCGGCCGGCACGTATGACGAAGCCCACCAGGGCCTGCAGGCCGGACCGGATCCTGCTCGGTCCGTCACGTGCAGGGTGATGCCCGCTCTGGTAGGGCGTCTGGGACTTGAACCCAGGACAAAAGGATTATGAGTCCTCTGCTCTAACCAACTGAGCTAACGCCCCTCGGGTCCTCGCGGGCGACGGTGGGTCGACTCGCCAGGACACTCGGACATACTACCGAGCCTGCCGGTCTAGAGCTGAACCCAGACGGAGGCGCGAGCCCGGGGATGTTCCTCGGCCTGCACCTCCAGGGCCGTGAGCCCGTGGTCGGCGGGCAGCTCTGCGGCCAGCGTCTCGGCGATGTGCTCGATGATCACCTCGGTGGTCGTGAACTTCCCGGCCAGCGCCTCCAGCTCGTCCAGGTTCTTATAGCGCAGCGGCTCCAGAGTCGCGGCCAGCAGCTCGGTGGCGGCGCCGATGTCCAGGACCACGCCGTACTCGTTCAGGCCATCCCGGAAGAAGCTGGCCTGGATGCTGAGCGTGGCCCCGTGCAGGTTCTGCGCCGGTCCGAAGAACGGATCCTGCAGGCTGTGGGCGATCATGATGTGGTCATCGACGGTCAGGCGGAAGCGGCTCATGGTTCTCCTTGGAGGGTGGTGGATGAGAGTGGTCGCGGCACGGGGATCATCCGACGGCGTGATGCGCGGCGAGCGGGTGATCGATCACATGCAGGATCTGGTCCCGGGTCCAGGGGGCCCCGGCGGCGACGTCCTGCATCACGCTCGGCAGCTCGGCCAGCGGCGAGTGCCCGCTGATCAGCAGGTCGAAGCGGGAGTCGAGCAGATCCAGCGCCGTGGCGAGGCGCTGGCCGCGGGTCCGTCGCATCCGGCGAGGACCCGGCACCTGACCGACCTGGGTCGCGACGATCCGGAGTCGGCGGGCGTGGAAGTCGGCTCCCAGCGGGACCTGCTGGTCTCCGGTGCCGTACCAGGACTGCTCCACCACCACAGCGTCCTCGCCGGCCAGCCGCAGCGCGGTCGCGAGCCCGGCGGAGCTGGCCGAGCTGTGCAGCACCACATCGTTGTCCACGCCCGCCGCCTCCGGGGTGACCGCCTCCAGGCCCAGGGATTCGATGAAGGCGCGCCGCTCGGCGTCGATCTCGACGACCTGCAGCCGCTGCAGCGCCAGCTTCGAGGCCAGCAGCGCGGTGGTCAGCCCGATCAGTCCGCCGCCGACGACGGCGACCCGGTCACCGACCATCACGGTGCCCTCCCAGAGCCCGTTGAGTCCGACCTCGCCGATCCCGGCGAGCAGCGCCCGCTGCGGCGGGCAGCCCTCGGGCAGCACATGGGCGGCGGACTCGGGGACGACCACATGCTCGCGGTGCCCGGCCAGGGTGAAGACCGTCTGCCCGATCAGGGCCTGGCTGCCGCGCCGGACCACCCCGACGTTGAGGTAGCCGTGGGAGACCGGGAAGGGCAGCTCGCCGAGCTGGAAGGGTGCCTGCATGATCTCGGTGATGTTGCTCGGCACCTCGCCGCGATGCACCAGCGACTCGGTGCCGCGCGAGATCCCGCTGTGCAGGGTCTCGATCAGCAGCTCACCGGGGAGGGGCTCCGGGAGTGGAACCTCGCGCAGCCCTCCGGTCTCGGCCGCCTCGGTCCAGTACTGGCGGGAGGTTTCCGGTGCCGGGCCGTGGCCCGGGCCATCCGCACTGACACCTGTGAAGCTCAACTCGCTCATGACCCTCATCATGCCAGAGGTGTCCACTCCGGTGCCCCGCAGACGGCTGTGCCAGAATCGGCATGTGCTGAAGCTCTTCTTCGACTGCCGGTACACCCGGACCCAGGTCCACGACGGCATCTCCCGATTCACCGCCTCCCTCGTGGAGGCCGCCGCCGAACAGGCCGATGTCACCATGCTGATCAGCGACCCCGAGCAGCTGAACCTGCTCCCGGACCTTGCGCATCTGCAGATATCCTCGCCCACCTCGGCCCGAGAGCCATGGGTTTCCCGGCAGATCAACCCACACCGCCCCGATGTGGTGTTCTCCCCGATGCAGACCATGGGCGGCCGGGGCAGGAACTACCCGTTGATCCTCACCCTGCATGACCTGATCTACTACGCCCACCGGACCCCGCCGCGGGATCTGCCGGCACTGGTGCGCCTGGGCTGGCGCGCCTATCACCTCTCCTACCTGCCGCAGCGGCTGGTGCTGAACCAGGCCGACGCCGTCGCGACCGTCTCCGAGACCACCCGTGGGCTGATCCGCGAGCACCGGCTGACCCGCAGACCGGTGGAGCTGATCTCCAATGCCCCACCATCGGTGGAGCGCCCCCGGGATCCCGCCGAGGCGCCGCGGAAGGAGCTCGTCTATATGGGCTCCTTCATGGGATATAAGAACGTCGAGGCCGTCATCGCGGGCCTGAACCGGCTGCCCGGCTACACGTTGCATCTGTGCAGCCCGATCCAGCCGCCGCGAGAGGCCCAGCTTCGGGCGCTGGCGAGAGATCCGGAGCAGCTGGTCTTCCACCGCGGAATCTCCGAGGCCGACTACCGCGCGCTGCTGCGGCGAGGCAGCGCTCTGGTGACGCTCTCGGCGGCGGAGGGCTATGGGCTGCCCGTGGTGGAGGCGATGGCTCACGGCACCCCCGTGGTGCTCTCAGACCTGCCGATCTTCCACGAGATCGGCGGAGCGGCGGCCGCCGAGGCTGGCGCCCAGGTGGTCTCCGGGAGTGACCCTGAAGCCTTTGCCCGGGCGGTTCGCCGTCTCGAGGAGCCTGGGACCTTTGCCCGCGCCTCTCGTGCGTCCCGGGCTCGGAGCCTCGAGTTCGCCTGGGAGGACTCCGCCGCGGCGCTCGTCGCCCTGGGGGAGCGGCTGGCCGACCACGGGCAGGCAGCCCGAGAGGGCTGACCCAGGACCAGCCCCGGGGGCCGGCGGCCCTCTAGTGGGAGACGACCGGGTTCTCGGAGGTTCCCTCGCGGGCCTGGCGCGCCGAGGCGACATCGTCGACGACGACCACGATATGGCGCACGCTGGAGATCAAGGACCCGTAGAGCGGCCAGGAATCGCCCGGAAGCCCCTGGCCCTGTGACATCTCCGCGGAGAGCGAGCTCAGGTTCTCGTGCAGCGAAGCGACCTCCGCATCCGGGTCGGCGATCGCCCGACCGGCATCACCGACGATCTGCGCCCACTGTCCACGGAACCTGTGGTCCCACTCGCCGTCGGTGTAGGTGGCCTCGCGCAGAGTGCGCGCCAGGTGACGCAGGTGCGAGATGCCCTCGTCGGCGCGTTCCAGGATCTCCTCGTAGCTGGCCTCTTCGGCGTTCCAGCTGCTCACCTTCAGGCTCTGCATGCCCTGGCGGGCCCGCGGGTTGGCGCGGCGAGATTCGCGGGCGAAGCGGACCACAGTCCAGGCCGAGTTCAGCTCCCGGGTCATCGACTCGGTCTCCTGGAACCAGGCCTCGGCCTTGTCGGTGTCCCAGGAATCGGAGAATTCTTCGGAGATGCTCACCAGCACGCTGCCCATGCGCTCGTTGATGCTGTCCACGTACCGGCCGGCCTGTTTGTCCCGCAGCGGCGGAATGATCAGCAGATTCACCAGGAGCCCGGCCGCCACGCCGACGGCGACTTCGAGGATGCGATCATCGAGCAGCGGAGCCTGATCATCGAAGCCGCTGGCCAGCACGAAGATCGCGGTGGTGGCGATCGCGATCCCCTCGTCTCGGATCCAGGAGATCCGGGCGGCGGCCACCCCGACCAGCAGGGCCAGGGCGAAGGTCCACAGGCTGACGCCGAGCAGATGCCCGATCAGGAAGGAGAGTCCGACGCCGATCGTGGAGGCGATGGTGGTCTGCACGCCGCGGGAGAGCGAACGGTGCACCGTGGCGTGGACCGTCAGCAGCGCCGTCCAGGGAGCGAGGAACGCCAGTTCTGATTCCAGCACCGAGCTGGAGACCCACCAGGCGGCGGTGCCCGCGATCACAGTCTTGAGGATCTGCAGCACATCGGTGAGGAACTCGGGCCGCTGCAGCAGGTTCCGGAGCTTGCCGGTGCTGACCTGCGGGGTGGGTCCACGCTCGCGGTTCCTCTGGTCCTGGTCCTGGTCCTGGTCCTGGTGCTGGCTCTGGCTTTGGTGCTGGCTCTGGTGCCGCGCGTCCTCAGACGGTCGGGCCACGGGTCCTCCTCGGGTAGTGATCTGCCTGCGAGGTGACAATATTGTGCCATCGTCGCGGCGGCAACTGCACCGGTGGCCTCAGTCCCCGCCCAGCGGCAGCAGGATTGACGGTTCCGCGTCACCGGTGAGCAGCAGCGGGTTGATGTATTCCCCGTCAAGCCGCACTCCCCAGTGCAGACAGGGCGCCTCGCAGTGGCCCGCGCCGGTCGCGAGGCTCCCCACCGGGTCCCCGGCGCTGACCCGATCCCCGACCTCCAAGACGGTCTCCACGGGTTCGAAGGAGCTGAGGTAGCCGTCGCCGTGGCGGATGGAGAGCACCGGGCGGTCCACCACCACGCCGGCGAAGCTGATCTCACCATCGGCGGGAGCTCTGATGTTCGCTCCACCGGAGAGCGGACCGAGATCCACCCCGCGGTGACCGGCACCCCAGGGAGCGGGTGGCCTGGCAAAGGGGCGCAGCTCATCTGCGACCACCGGCAGCCGCCACAGTGCCGCGGCCGGCGCGGCCCCCGCGGCGGAGGAAACCTCCGCCGAGACTGCCGAGACAGCCGGGAGCCCGCCCAGTCCAAGCAGCAGCGCAACACCCAGTGCAGTGACTTTCGCCCCGGTGATCCCTCGCCCGCCCGCGCCCATGGACCCAGCCTGGAGCACCCCGATCCGGGATCCCCGCCAATCCGCCGATGTGTGGAGCATCCAGGCCGCTGACGGATCCTCGAGGCGGTTGGGGAAAACGCCGTCGAACCGCTAAGCTGAACCCCAGCAGTTGACCTGTGCATGCCGAGGCGTGCCTGGATCAGCTGACTACGCGCAGGAGCTGCCCGAGCGATCGGGGCGTTTCTCATCGGTCCACACCCAGCTGTTCCTTACCTTGGAACAGCCGTGCGGCGAGAACGCGAGACCCCTCCCTCTTCTGCCAGGAGCCCGAGAGAACCGGGCCATTGTCCAACCGAGAAATCCAGCCGGAGCTGCATGAGGCATGTCCTCCATGTTCCAAGCCCGGCATTGAAAGGAAATACCATGCCTGTCGTCACCATGCGCCAGCTGCTCGACTCCGGTGTCCACTTCGGTCACCAGACTCGCCGCTGGAACCCGAAGATGAAGCGCTTCATCTTCACCGAGCGCAACGGTATCTACATCGTTGACCTCCAGCAGTCCCTGACCTACATCGACACTGCTTACGAGTTCGTCAAGCAGACCGTCGCCCACGGCGGCTCCGTCCTCTTCGTCGGCACCAAGAAGCAGGGCCAGGAAGCCATCGCCGAGCAGGCCACCCGCGTCGGTCAGCCCTACGTCAACCACCGCTGGCTCGGCGGCATGCTGACCAACTTCCAGACGGTCTCCAAGCGCGTGCAGCGCATGAAGGAGCTGGAGGAGATCGACTTCGACGACGTCGCAGGCTCCGGTCACACCAAGAAGGAACTGCTGCTGATGCGCCGCGAGCTCACCAAGCTGCAGTCGAACCTCGGTGGTATCCGCAACCTGACCAAGACCCCCTCCGCGGTCTGGATCGTCGATACCAACAAGGAGCACCTGGCGGTCGACGAGGCCAAGAAGCTGGGCATCCCCGTGATCGCCATCCTCGACACCAACTGCGATCCCGATGACGTCCAGTACCCGATCCCGGGCAACGACGACGCCATCCGGTCCGTGGACCTGCTGACCCGCGTGATCGCCGACGCCGTGGCCGATGGCCTCATGGCTCGCGAGAACAAGCGCGGCGGCGGCTCCGGCACTGCTGCCGAGCCGATGGCCGAGTGGGAGCGCGAGCTGCTCGAGCAGCACGCCACTGAGAAGTCTGCCGAGGCTGAGAAGTCCGCCAAGACCGAGCAGGCCGAGGAGCCCGCCAAGTCTGAGCAGGCTGCAGAGGCACCCGCTGCAGAGTCCACCGAAGCTCCCGCTGAAGAAGCCAAGTAGAGAGAGGAACTGCTTTTCTATGGCGAACTACACCGCTGCAGACATCAAGGCCCTGCGTGAGCGCACCGGCGCCGGCATGATGGACGTGAAGAAGGCTCTCGACGAGACCGACGGCGATACCGAGAAGGCCCTCGAGGCCATCCGGATCCGCGGACTCAAGGGTGCCGCCAAGCGCGAGGGCCGCTCCGCCGCTGAGGGCCTGGTCACCGCCAAGGTCGTCAACGGCACCAAGGGTTTCCTGATCGAGATCAACGCCGAGACCGACTTCGTGGCCAAGTCCGCGAAGTTCGTCGCGCTGGCCGACAAGGTCCTGGAGACCGCAGTCGCCCACGACGTGACCACCGTGGAGGCGCTCCTGGAGGCCGACGTCGAGGGCAAGAAGCTCGTCGACTTCGTCACCGAAGAGGGAGCGATCCTCGGCGAGAAGGTCGTCGTGCGTCGCCTTGCCACGGTAGAGGGTGCCTTCGTGGACGCCTACCTGCACAAGACCTCCAAGGACCTTCCGGCTCAGGTCGGCGTGCTCTTCGCCGTCGACGCCGACTCGGATCAGGCCAAGGAGGCTGCCCACGACATCGCGGTGCACGCCGCCGCGCTGTCCCCGCAGTTCCTGACCCGTGACGAGGTCCCCGCGGAGACCGTGGCCGACGAGCGCCGCATCGCCGAGGAGACCGCACGGGCTGAGAACAAGCCCGAGCAGGCGATGACCAAGATCATCGAAGGACGCACCAACGCGTACTTCAAGGACAACGTGCTGGTCGACCAGCCGTTCGCCAAGGACCCCAAGAAGACCGTCACCCAGGTCCTCGAGTCCGCCGGCACGTCCGCCAAGGGTCTGGCTCGCTTCCGCGTCGGAGCCTGAGACTCAAGACAGCTGAGACTCAACGCACCTGAACTGCGAAGCCGCTGACCATTAGACTGGTCGCAGCTCAACAGTTCAGACGTCAAGGGGGTGACCACTTCACACGAGGTGGTCACCCCCTTTTCCGTGCCTGCGCCCGCCCGCACGAGTACGCAACAGCGTCGCGGCAGCGTCCCGCAACCGCAACACCCCGCCCCACGATCCCCTGGAGGACACCCATGACCGCAGAGACACCGACACACCGCCGCCGAGTGCTCCTGAAGCTCTCCGGAGAGGTCTTCGGCGGAGGCGCAGTGGGAGTCGATCCGGCCACGGTCCGCGGGATCGCCGAGCAGATCGCGGCGGTCAAGGGTCAGGTGGAGGTCTCCGTCGTCGTCGGCGGCGGCAACTTCTTCCGCGGCGCCGAGCTCTCCCGGGCCGGCATGGACCGGGCCCGCGCCGACTACATCGGCATGCTGGGCACCGTGATGAACGCGCTGGCGCTGCAGGACTTCCTGGAGCAGGCCGGCCAGCCCACCCGCGTGCAGACCGCCATCACCATGGGCCAGGTCGCCGAGTCCTACATCCCGCTGCGCGCCGTGCGGCACATGGAGAAGGACCGGGTCGTCGTCTTCGGCGCCGGTGCGGGCATGCCCTACTTCTCCACCGACACCGTCTGCGCGCAGCGCGCCCTGGAGACCCGGTCCGACATGGTCCTGATGGCCAAGTCCGGCGTGGACGGGGTCTACACGGCTGACCCGAAGACCAACCCGGACGCGCAGAAGCTGGATCACCTGACCTACGGGGATGCGCTGCGCAAGAACATCCGAGTGATGGACCAGACCGCGATGACCATGTGCAACGACAATGACCTCAACATGCGGGTGTTCGGCATGGAGGGGGAGGGCAACGTGACCCGCGCCCTGCTCGGCGAGGAGATCGGCACGCTGGTCACCCCCTGACCTGGTGCCCCCGACTAGACTGAAGCCCTACTCCATCCGCAACGTCATCCCCTAAGGAGACCCCCGTGATTGATGAGACCCTGGCAGACGCCAAGGAGCAGTTCGAACGAGCAGTCGAGGCCACCTCGGTCGACTTCAGCACCGTGCGCACCGGCCGCGCCAACCCCGCGATCTACTCCCGCGTGCTGGTGGACTACTACGGATCCGCCACACCGCTGCAGCAGCTGGCCTCCTTCGCCACCCCGGACGCCAAGACCATCCTGATCACCCCCTTCGACATCTCCGCGATGCGCGACATCGAGCGGGCGCTCTCGGATTCGGAGATCGGCGCCAACCCCTCCAACGACGGCAAGCAGATCCGGATCACGATCCCGGACCTCACCGAGGAGCGCCGCAAGGAGTACGTGAAGCTGATCAAGTCCAAGGGCGAGGACCACAAGGTCTCGGTGCGCAACACCCGGCGCAAGTCCAAGGAGATCATCGAGAAGGCCATCAAGGACGGCGAGGTCGGCAAGGACGACGGCGAGCGGGGCACCAAAGAGCTCGAGATCCTCACCAAGACCTATGTCGAGAAGATCGACGAGATGAGCAAGCGCAAGGAAGCTGAGCTGCTCGAGGTCTGATGGCGGGAAAAGCTGGGAGGAACCTGCCCGCAGCCATCATCACCGGCATCGTCCTGCTGGTACCCGCACTGCTCGGGATCTTCTTCTTCGAGCTGATGCTGATCTTCGTCTGGACGATCCTGCTCTCGATGGGTGTCTGGGAGGTGGCCCGCGCGCTCGAGACGCGCGTCGCCCCCACCGGACACCAGCTGCGGCTCCCCAAGATCCCGCTGTTCCTCGGCGCCATCTCCATGCCCACCGCCGCCTACTTCGGCGGGGTGGAGGCGCTGACGCTGGCGCTGATGGCCACCGCACTGGCCATCGTCGTCGCGGCCGCCCTGTGGAAGGTCTCCGATCCTGGACGCTCCATCCTGTCCTCGATCTTCGTGGCCAGCTGGGTGCCGTTCATGATGTCCTTCGCGGTGCTGCTGCTGAACCTGGAGCAGGGCGACTGGCGGCTCGTCGTCGTCGTGCTGCTGGTGGTCTCCAATGACACGTTCGGCTATATCTTCGGCGTGTTCTTCGGCAAGCACCCGATGGCGCCGAAGATCAGTCCCAAGAAGTCCTGGGAGGGCTTCGGCGGCTCGCTGCTCGGCGCCACCGGCGTCGGGGTGCTGGCCTCCTGGCTGATCTTCGATGAACCGGTCTACGTCGGTGCGGTGCTCGCGGTCGCCGTGGTCATCGCCTCCACCGCGGGCGACTTCTCCGAGTCGATGGTCAAGCGTGAGCTCGGCATCAAGGACATGTCCCGGCTGCTGCCGGGACACGGCGGCGTGATGGATCGGCTGGATTCCCTGGTCTTCGCGATGCCCACCGCGTTCTTCGTGGTCGTGGCGTTCAACGGCGATGCCGGGGGAGTGCCACTAGGATTATGACCATGGCGAACGAGACGGCACTGTTCACGCTCCTGAATGATCAGGAGCAGGGGTACAACCGCGATGAGGTGGACGAGTTCATGGCACGGGCCCGGGTGGCCTATGACTCCGGGGAGGGCATGGCGCTCTCCCAGATCCGTGACGCGAGCTTCTCCATGACCGGGGGCGGCTACGATCCGGCTGAGGTCGACGGCGCGCTGGACCGGCTCGAGGACGCCTTCGCGAGCGCCGAGCGGGACAAGTACGTCGATGCCCACGGCGAGGACGCCTGGTACGAGATGCTCGCCGAACGCGCCGAGCCGCTGCGCGGGAGGCTCTCCCGCCCGGACGGGAAGCGCTTCCGCGAGCCCGCGCACTCGTCCTCCAACGGCTACCGCAAGGAGCAGGTGGACGAGCTGTGCCGGCAGCTCGAGCAGTACCTCGACGGCGAGAACCCGATGAGCGTGGACGAGGTCCGCACGATCACCTTCACCGGCGCCCACGGCCACAGCGGCTACGACGAGGCCCAGGTGGACGCCTTCCTGGACAAGATGACCGAGATCATGGCCTCCGTCGGCTGACCCTCCCTCCCTTTTCTCGTTGAGGGGCGGATTTTGCGAGTAGTTCATGGGGTTTGTGGCCCTAGATGCTCGGAGAATCCGCCCCTCAACGCGTAGGGGACTAGAGTCCAGCAGTTTTCCCCAGGGCGTGGTGACCCGCCTGCCGTGCACAGACTCGGCCGCTGTCCCCGGTTGAGCCGCAATCGGGTGTGCACTGACTCCCGTGGAGTCACTGAGCACACCTCAAGACGGCCGTCGTCGCCCCGCGATCTTCGTGCCCCCGGAGGGACGACGACGGGCGCGCCTCCAGGCCGGAGGGATGGAGCGACGCGATCTCGAGCATTCCCGGGCGAACGATCTCCTGCGCCAGCTCACCCACGGCGTCTATTCGGGCACGGGGCTGCCGAACGAGCCGGAGGCTGATCCGGTCCGCGCACTGCTGCAGGGACTCACCGAGTCCACCTCGCGTGTGGTCAGCTTCGAGACGGCGGGCCGGCTGTGGGGGCTGATCCCGGGTGAGGTCGGAGCACCGTTGCATATCAGCAGCCCCGCGGGTGGCCCTCGCGTGCAGCGCCCGCACCTGGTGGTGGGACATCGGATCACGGTCCCGGAGCAGTTCGTGCTCGAGCTCGGCGGCATCCGGGTGACCAGCCCGGCCTGGACCTGGTTGGACCTGGCGCTGGAGGGCCCGACGGGTCCCAAGGGCCCTCGGGGCGGTGAGGTGGAGCGTGCCGTGATCCTGGGTGATCAGGTGGTGCGTCGCCCGCGCGGAGAGTATGGCGAGACCGGCAGGGAGCTGGCCAGCATCGCTGAACTCCGTGAAGCGATCCGAGCCCGTGGAAAGACCAGGGGGATCAGGGCTGTGCGGGAGTCGCTGGGGCTGATCCGAGAAGGCGTCGATTCCCCGCAGGAGGCCCGACTGCGGTATTTCATGCACCTCGCAGGCCTGCCGGAGCCGCTGGTGAACCCGGTGGTCCGGCATCCCAGCGGGTTCCCGTGGTTCGAGCCCGATCTGGCGATCGGAGCGTTCCTCGTCGCGATCCAGTACGAGGGTGAGGAGTTCCATTCCACCCCGCACAGCGTGCGCAAGGATGTGCGGCGCAGCGAGGTCACCGAGCAGCTGGGCTGGGTCGAGGTCAGGATCACGGCGGACCATATGGCCGACCAGGGACGCCGCGCCATCCAGCGCATCCAGCGCGCCCTGATCCAACGGGGGTGGCGTCCGGAAAGGCCGACCACACACAGTTGAGGGGCGGATTCTCCGAGCATCTGACGCCGTTCCCGGCCTCAAGTACTCGTAGAATCCGCCCCTCAACGATCAGGCGCGGCTGCTTAGTGCTCTGCGGCCTTCTCGGCGCCCACGCCGGTCAGCGACCGGATCTCCATCTCGGCCTGCTTGGCAGGATCCTCGGAGACCTTCGAGGTCATCGAACCGATCCAGCCCAGCAGGAAGGCCAGTGGGATCGAGACGAGACCTGGGTTGGTCAGCGGGTACAGCGCCAGATCGATCTCCGGGAAGAACGAGGTGTCCCGGCCCCAGACCACGGGGGAGAAGGCGATCAGCAGCAGCGCCGAGCCGAGTCCGCCGTACATGGACCACAGCGCGCCACGGGTGGTGAAGCGCTTCCAGAACAGCGAGTACAGGATCGTGGGCAGGTTCGCCGAGGCGGCGACCGCGAAGGCCAGCGCCACCAGGAATGCCACGTTCTGACCCTGTGCGCCGATGCCGCCGAGGATCGCGAGGATCCCGACCACGATCACGGTCATCTTGGCTGCCTTGACCTCGCCGGCGGAGTCGATCTTGCCCTTCTTGATCACCTGGGCGTAGACGTCGTGGGCGAAGGAGGCCGAGGCCGTGATCGTCAGTCCCGCGACCACCGCAAGGATGGTGGCGAAGGCGACGGCGGCGATGAAGCCCAGCAGGAACGTGCCGCCGAGCTCGTAGGCCAGCAGCGGGGCCGCAGAGTTCTGCCCGCCCGGTGCCGCCAGGATCGTCTCGGTGTCCAGCAGTGCTGCTGCGCCGTAGCCCAGCACCAGGGTGAACAGGTAGAACGCGCCGATCAGGGCGATGGCCACCACGACGGACTTACGTGCGTCCTTGGCGGTCGGGACCGTGTAGAAGCGGATCAGCACGTGTGGCAGGGCGGCGGTGCCCAGCACCAGCGCGATGCCCAGGGACATGAAGTCCAGCTTGGTGAACAGGTCGGCGCCGTACTGCAGGCCCGGCTCGAGCAGAGCTGCCTCACCGGTGTTCTCCACCGCCGAGCCGAGCAGCTCGGAGAAGTTGAAGCCGTAGAGCGCCAGGACCCAGATGGTCATGACGGCGGAGCCCGCGATCAGCAGCGTGGCCTTGATGATCTGGACCCAGGTGGTGCCCTTCATGCCGCCGATGAAGACGTAGAAGATCATCAGGGAGCCGACCACCGCGATGATCAGCGACTGCCCGAGCCCGCTCTCGATGCCGAGCAGCAGCGCGACCAGCGCGCCTGCGCCGGCCATCTGGGCCAGCAGGTAGAACAGGCAGACCGCGAGGGTGGAGATGGCGGCCGCGATCCGGACCGGCTGCTGGCGCAAACGGAAGCTGAGCACGTCGGCCATGGTGAACTTGCCGGTGTTGCGCATCAGCTCGGCCACCAGCAGCAGCGCGATCAGCCAGGCGACCAGGAAGCCGATGGAGTACAGGAATCCGTCGTAGCCGTAGATCGCGATGGCGCCCACGATGCCCAGGAAGGACGCCGCGGAGAGGTAGTCCCCGGCGATGGCGGTGCCGTTCTGCGTGCCGGAGAAGGAGCGCCCGCCGGCGTAGTAGTCCGCGGCGGTGCTGGTGTTCTTCGAGGCACGGATCACGAAGAACAGCGTGACGCCCACGAAGACCAGGAAGATGGAGATGTTCGCCAGCGGGCTGCCGACGTCGGAGCCTGCCTCGGCGGCGGCCGTGGCCAGCGGGGTGAGGCCTGCCTCGATGCTGGATGCGGGGAAAAGGGAGTTCATCAGTGCTTGTCCTCCTCAGGAAGGCCCGCGCCTCGGGCTTCGAGCTCGAGCCGGATCGCCGAGGATTTCGGGTCCATCTTCGAGTTGCTGAACCAGACATAGAGTCCGGTGATCACGAACGTGGTGAGGAACTGCGCGAGTCCCAGCACCAGGCCGAGGTTGATGTTGCCCCAGACCGGGATCGCCATGACGTCCGGAAAGAACGCGGCGGTGATCACGAAGGCGATGTACCAGATGAGGAAGAACGCGGTCATCGGGAAGACGAAGCTCCGGTGCGTCCTGCGAAGCTCCTGGAAGTCTTCGCGCGCCTGCACCTCCTGGTAGTCAACGGGCCCCGCGTTGGGGGCATTGACTTGGGTCATGTCGGCTCCTTCATCAGTAGCGTCGGCCCGCGGTTGTGGGCCTCGGTCACGTGTGTGTATCTCAAGAGTGCAGTGTGATCCGGGTCACGGTCGACCTGAGGGCGCGCTCATGCGATGAGCGGCATCGGATTAGCGACGAGTGGTCGTCCGGACGCTCTCGAGGTCGGAATGGTGAGCTGTGCAACAGATCGCCCCCTGCGCTCATAGGATGAGCACGATGGACTTTCTGACCGAGCTCGCGCCCCTGGTGCTCGCCCTTGCCCTGGTGGTCGGGGTGATCCTGGCCGCCGTCCTGCTCTACCGCACCCACGACGACGCCGGGCCCGCCGGCGCGCGGGAGGCCGTGATCAGTCCGGAGGTGCGGGCGCAGCTGAGTGAGGCGGAGGAGTCGCTGCGGCGCCAACTCGTGGAGGCGGAGCTGCGCTCGCTGCGGGCGCAGATCTCCCCGCATTTCATCTACAACAGCCTCAACGCCATCGCCGCGACGATCCCCACCGATCCTGTCCGAGCGCGGGAGCTGGTGCTCGACTTCGCGGACTTCACCCGCTACAGCCTGCGCGCCGAAGGCGAGTTCACCACGCTGCGCGAGGAGCTGGCCGCCGTCGAGAGCTATGTGCTGCTGGAGAAGGCCCGCTTCGGTGATCGCATTCAGGTGAAGCTGCAGATCGCCCCGGAGGTGCTCGGCGTGCGGATCCCCTTCCTCGCGGTGCAGCCCCTGGTGGAGAACGCGGTGCGCCACGGAATGGATTCCGAGGCCGGCTCCGGCACGGTCTGGCTGCGCGCCGCGGACACCGCGACCCACGCCGAGATCAGCGTGGAGGACGATGGTCAGGGCGCCGATCCTGAAGCGATGCGGCAGGTGCTCCACGGAGAGGCCGGCAACGCCCACATCGGGGTGCGTAACGTGGACCTGCGACTTCGCCAGGCCTACGGCGGAGCCGCCGGGCTGGTGGTGGAGACCGCTCCCGGGGCCGGGATGAAGGTCTCCATGCGGGTCCCGAAGTTCCAGCCCGCCCCGTTCCAGCCCGACCCGTTCCATCGAGAACCGCCCCAACAAGAACCGGCCCAGCCCCAGGAAGGAACCTGATGGAAGCGAATTCGGCTCCGCAGGGACTGAGCGTCCTGGTGGTCGACGACGAGCCGCTGGCGCTGTCGCAGATGAAGTGGATGCTCGACGCCGAGCCCCAGGCCGGCGAGGTCTTCACCGCATCGGATGCACGCAGCGCGGAACAGGTGCTGCAGAGGCAGCGCATCGACGTGGTGCTGCTCGACATCCA
The DNA here is from genome assembly GCF_017347085.1 of Nesterenkonia sp. E16_10. Lineage (GTDB taxonomy): Bacteria > Actinomycetota > Actinomycetes > Actinomycetales > Micrococcaceae > Nesterenkonia. The sequence continues at coordinate 28,826 of NZ_JADPSA010000024.1, read as the reverse complement.
TATGCCCGGCATGAGCGGCCTGGCGCTGGCCCGCAGGTTGCGAGATCTCCCGGCGGCCGAGCCCCAGGCCGCAGTCGGACCCCAGGTGATCTTCGTGACCGCGGACGCTCATCCCGCGGTGGAGGCGTTCGAGCTCGAGGCCCGGGACTATCTGCTCAAGCCGGTGCGCGCCGAGCGGCTCACCGAGGCACTGCGCCGGGCGACGGCGGCCAGCGAGGCTGCCGCGCAGGATCGCCCCGAACCGGTCAGGGTCTCGGTGCTGCAGGGTGACTCCACGGTGCTGGTCAAGCTGCAGGACATCCGCTGGGTCCAGGCCCATGGTGACTATGCCCGGCTCCACACCCAGGCCGGCACCTATCTGCTGCGCACCCCGCTGGCGGAGCTGGCCGAGGAGTGGCAGGAGCACGGGTTCATCCGGACCCACCGTTCCTCGCTGGTCAACGTCATCCACGTGCAGCGGGTCACCCGTCGGCAGGGACGGATGCTGATCGAGGTTCCGGGTGCCGAGCTCGAGGTCAGTCGGCGGCTGATGCCCCAGGTGCGCGAGCGCCTGGAGGCTGGCCGCTGATGAGCGACACCGACTCAGCCGCGCACCCGGCCGCCGCCGACTCAGCCGCGCACCCGGCTGCCGCGCCGTCGTTCCCGCCGCGGACCGCAGTGCGCGGACCCCAGGCGGAGCCCACCGTGCGCGAGGCGCTGCTGACCCGCAGCCAGGCGGCTGACCACGCACGGACCGCCGGTGCAGACTCCGACCAGCGGGCCCAGGCGGTGCGAGGCCTGATGCGCGCCCAGCTGCGACTCGCGCTGATCCTCGGCGTCGGATTCTTCTGCGCCGTGGTGCTGATCAGCCTGCTGCTGGTGACCACCGGGTTCGGGTCGCTCACGCTCTGGGGTGTGCCGCTGGCCTGGGCCGTGCCCGGCGTCGGGTTCTTCCCTGTGCTGCTGGTCCTGGCCGGGCTTTTCCGCCGGCGTGCTGAGCTCAATGAGCAGCGATGGGCGGAGGTCCTGGGGCTCAGCCTGCAGAGCTCCGTCTCGACGGCAGCCCCGCAGGCAGCCCTGAAGACCACCCCGAATCCCCGTCCCGGATCAGGGGCTCCACGGTGACCGGGGAGCAGATCGCCGTCCTGGCCGCCGTCGCGCTGGTGTGCGCGGTGACCCTGCTGCTGGGCGGTCCTGGCTTCTCGCGCAGCACCGGCGACTTCTTCGTGGCCTCCCGCCGCGTCCCGCCCTGGATGAATGCCTCCGCGATCGCCGGGGAGTTCCTCTCCGCCGCCAGCTTCCTCGGCGTGGCCGGACTGATCCTGGCCCACGGAACCTATGGACTGTGGTTCCCCGTGGGCTACACCGCGGGCTTCCTGATCGTGCTGCTCTTCATGGCCGCCCCGCTGCGCCGCTCCGGGGCCTATACGATCCCAGACTTCGTGGTGCTGCGCTTCCGCTCCGCCATGATGCGGCGAATGACGGTCCTCGTGGTGGTCGCCGCCGGTTGGCTCTACATCGTCCCGCAGCTGCACGGCGCCTCGATCGCGCTCTCGGCCACCGGCGGCGCGCCCGGCTGGGTGGGGCCGCTGCTGGTCGCCCTGGTGGTGCTCTTCGTGGTGCTCACCGGCGGCATGCGGTCGGTGACCCTGGCCCAGGCGGTCCAGTACTGGGTGAAGCTGACCGCGCTGCTGGTGCCCACGGTGTTCATCCTGCTCCAGGTCGGGTTCTGGGAGCGGCTGGAGCTGCCCGAGTTCCACGGCGCCTGGTCTGCCGGGCTGGCCACGCTGGGCGGCACCGGGGACCAGTGGGGGGACTTCTCCCGGAGCCTCTCGGTGCTCGTGGCGCTGATGATGGGCACCCTCGGGCTGCCCCACGTGCTGGTGCGCTTCTACACCAACCCCGACGGCGCCGCCGCCCGCCGCACCACCACATTCCTGCTGGGGCTGCTCGTGCTCTTCTACCTGCTGCCGGTGCTGCTCGGGGTCATCGCCCGGATGGTCTGGGGGACGACGGCGGCGGCGGGCGAGCTGGCGGGCACCGGCGGGCTCAGCCATGACACCGCCATCCTGCGCCTGCCGGCGGCGGTGTTCGACGGCCTGGCCAGCGATCTGCTGACCGCGCTGATCGCCGGGGGAGCCTTCGCGGCCTTCCTCTCGACCACCTCGGGGCTGGTGGTCTCGGTCTCCGGGGTGCTCTCCCAGGAGTTCTTCTCCGGCACGGTGCGTGGGTTCCGGCTCGGCGCGCTGCTGGCGATCACGGTCCCGCTGGTGGTGGGATCGGCGACCTCGGAGCTCGCGCTTGCCGGCGCGGTGGCGATGGTGTTCACCTTCACCGCCTCCGCGCTGGCTCCGGTGATGCTGCTCGGGGTCTGGTGGCGCGGGCTCACCGCCCAGGGCGCGTTCTGGGGGATGGCGGCGGGGGCGGTGAGCTCCTTGGCCGCGCAGGTGCTGGGCCTGAGCCTGGGGGAGGGGCCGGTCCAGGACGGCCCGCTGCAGCTGCTGGTGTCCCCGGCGCTGTGGTGCGTCCCGCTGGCCTTCGCGGTGACCGTGCTGGTGAGCCGGTTCGGAGCTGGACAGCCGCCGAGCCACACCGAAGCCGTGATGGCTCTGCTGCACACCCCGGAGATCGTGGCGGCGCGGCCGAGCCGTTGACCTCAGCCCGCCTCGAGTCCCGCCCGGCGCGCAGCCCGCCTCGAGTCTCGCCCCGTCCCGCCCCGCCCCGCTTCGAGCCCTAGCGGCGCCGCGGCTCGCCGGGGTAGCGCAGTCCGATCTGCGCCCGGATCTCGTCCAGGGTGCCCATGATCCGCACCGAGTCGTCCACGCTGAGCAGCTCCGAGGTGAGCAGCCCGCGAGCCACATAGTCCTGCGCCGCGAGCGCCTGATGCTGCATGCCGACCCCATGGCGGGCGGACTCATAGCGCTCCAACAACGTGCCGTCCGCGGCGCGGTGACTGAAGTCTGCGGAGGTGTACCAGACCCCATCGATGTCGATCCGCCCCTCGGTCCCGACGATATGGGCGGTGTTGGGACCCTTGGCGCGCGATGAGGTCGTCGTCGTCGAGAGCGCCCCGGAGAGGTGGGTCATCACGGTGGCGACCTCGGTGTCCACGCCGGTGGCGCCGAAGTGGGCGGCGGCCTGGATGCTGATCGGTTCACCCAGGATGTCCCAGGCGAAGGAGATCGGGTAGATGCCCAGGTCCAGCAGGGCACCACCGCCCAGGCTCGGCGCATTGATCCGGTGCTCGGGATCGGTGGGCAGCGACTGGGTGTGATCGGCGAAGACCGTGCGGACCTCGCCGATCCCACCGGCCGCGATGATCTCGTGGATCCGGCGGATATGCGGCAGGTACCGGGTCCACATCGCCTCCATGACCAGCAGTCCGTGGCGAGCGGCGATCTCGCGCAGCTCCACGGCCTCGGCACGGTTGAGCGTGAAGGGCTTCTCCACCAGCACATGCTTGCCGGCCTCCAGCGCCATCCCGGCGGTCACGCGGTGCATCGGATGCGGCGTGGCCACGTAGATGATGTCGACCTCGGGGTCGGCCACGAGCGCCTCGTAGGAGCCATGGGCACGCGGGATCCCATAGGTGTCGGCGAAGCGCTGAGCGGACTCCTCGGATCGAGAGCCGACGGCGCGGACGTCGAGTCCGGCGAGCACGGCGTCGGCGGTGAACTGTCCGGCGATGAATCCGGTGGCCAGGATGCCCCAGCGCAGTCCCTTGCGCGGCGGAGTCGGAGCCGGGGCCGCCGGGTCTGTCTCGGGCTGGGCCCCGCCGGGGGCCCCGCCGGGGGACTCGCGGCGGGACTCGCGAGGGGACTCACGGGAGTGGGCTGGGTCGGTGGGGGAGTCTTCCGGGAATGCGGGTGTTGCCTGGCTCACAGTCATGGGGCTGAGAATACACCGAGGAGGGGTTTTCTCGATCCGGTTGATTCGGACAATGGTCCGCACAGCGGAGAAATCCTAGGGTGGCACCCCAGGGCGCCAGGGGTATGTGGACTTTAGTCTATAAAGCGCACCAGGGTCCGCCGGCCCGTTCACCGGCGGACCCACCCTCTGCAGGTCTCCTGCCCGACCTCCGGGAAGCCCCACCATGACTGTTCCTCCCCGCTCCTCCGTGTCTGCCGGCGGCTCGACCGCTGCCAGCTCCTCCACCTCCAGCTCGGCTGCCGGTTCCCGCACCCGCTCCGCGGCGACCCCGCGACGTCGTCGTCAGCTCGGCGCCGAGCGGCGCACCGAACCCTTATCGGTGGTGCATCCGCGGCCGAGCCTGCGCCGGATCGTGTTGAGCCGCCTGGCGATCCTCGCCACCGTGCTGGCCTGGGTCGGCTACGTGGTCAGCACCGTGCTCTGGCAGTTCCTGGAGTACGGCTCGCAGAACTTCCGCTTCACCATGGAGACCGTGGGCTACCTGCTGGTGGTGACCATGCTGACCTTCTCGGCCCTGATGTACCTCGTGGCCCGGCACGGCGCGCTGCTGCGCTTCCGCTCCCACCGCCGGGCCTCCCGGGTGGAGCTCGACGCCCACTTCAGCGGACAGAGCTCGGTCTCTGCGCGCTCCGAGGTCGACTCCCCGATGATCGTGCTGGTGCCCTCCTACGCCGAGGAGCCGGGAGTGGTGCGTCAGACCCTGTGGTCCGCGGCGCTGCAGGAATACCCCGCGATCCACGTGGTGCTGCTCATCGACGACGCCCCCGACTCGCAGAGCCCTGCGCTGGAGCGGACCCGAGGCCTGGCCGCAGAGATCGAGGCCGCCCTGAAGAAGCCCGGAACCCGGATGTCGGACGCCCAGGTCGTCTACGAGATGGGACTCTCCCAGGGACAGCCGGTGAACTCGCTGCAGGTGCTGACCCTCGCCGGGCACTACTCCTGGGGTGCGGACTGGCTGCGCCAGATGGCGGCGGAGGAGTCCCGCGCCGATCATGTGGACGACTTCTTCTGCACCCAGGTCCTGGGCGGCCTCACCGCCGAGCTCGCGGCCACCGCAGAGGCCCTCGTGATGGCCGCAACGGCCCAGGAGCTGCCCTCCGCAGAGCGGATGCTGCAGCTGCACCGCCGGCTCACCTGGATCTTCACCGCCGAGCTCAGCAGCTTCGAGCGCAAGACCTACACGAACCTCTCCCACGAGGCGAATAAGGCCATGAACCTCAACGCCTACCTCGGGCTCCTCGGCGGGGAGTACAAGGCGGAGCTGAGCTTCTCGGGGACCGCGCTGCGCCCGGTCCAGCCCGGAGAGGCCCCGGACCTCAGCGTGGCCGACGCCGAGTTCGTGCTCACCCTCGACGCCGACTCGCTGCTGCTGCCGGAATACTGCCTGCGCCTGGTCCACCTGCTGGAACAGCCGGGCAACGAGCGGATCGCGGTCACCCAGACTCCGTACTCCTCCTTCCGGGGCGCCGGCACACGGATCGAGCGCCTGGCCGGGGCGACCACCGACATCCAGCACCTGCTCCACAGGGGATGAGCCACGCCGGGGCGACCTTCTGGGTGGGAGCCAATGCGGTCATCCGGACCGCGGCGTTGCAGGACATCGCCGAGACCAGCTGGGAGAACGGGGTGCTGGTGAAGCGCTTCGTGCAGGACCGCACGGTCATCGAGGACACCGAATCCAGCATCGACCTGGGAACCCACGGCTGGACGCTGATGAACTACCCCGAGCGGCTGTCCTACAGCGCCACCCCGCCGGACTTCGGCTCCCTGGTGGTTCAGCGGCGCCGCTGGGCCAACGGCGGACTGCTGATCCTGCCCAAGCTGGTGCGCGAGCTGCGCGCCCGGCGTCGTCGGGGCGAGCAGATCCGGCTGACCGAGGTGATGCTGCGGCTGAACTACATGGCCTCGATCGCCTGGGCCTCCCTGGGGCTGATCTTCCTGCTCGCCTACCCCTATGACTCACGGCTGCTCAGCCCGCTGATCCTGCTGGCCGCGCTGCCCTACTTCCTGACCATGGGGGCCGACCTGCGGGAGTGCGGGTACAGGTTCTCTGACATCTTCCGGATCTACGGGTTCAACCTGATCCTGCTCCCGGTGAATCTGGCCGGCGTGCTCAAGTCCCTGCAGCAGGCGCTGACCGGAGAGAAGATCCCCTTCGCCCGCACCCCGAAGGTCAAGGATCGCACCGCTGCCCCCTGGATCTACGCGGTCGCGCCGGTGCTGATCGTCGGGTTCTCGCTGCTGACCCTGTGGCGCGACATCGGGCAGCAGAACTGGGGCAACGCCGCCTTCGCCGCCTTCAACGCCTTCTGGGGCACCTGGGCGTTCATCGCCTATATCGGACCCTGGAACGCGTTCATGGATGTGGCGCTCGCGATCCGCAGCTGGTTCTACGTCGAAGACGCCAAGACCTCCCGGCGACCGGCCAAGACCTCCAGGAAGGCGCACGCCGCGCCATCGGTCCCCGGTCAGCTGGACTGGCGACTGGTCCTGGACGAAGGCATCCTCGGCACCTGGTCAGCCCCTCGCGGGCCGCAGACCGACGGTCACCCGAAGCGCATCAGCTCCGCCTCGCCCGCGGTGCTGCGACCGCTGACCAGCCAGAAGCTCACCTATCAGCCCCTGTCGCTCGCCCGGCCGTCGGCAGACCGATCCCGCAGCGCCCAGGAGGAAAACGCATGAGCACCACAGCACGACTCTCCCCATGGCGAGTCACCCTCGCCGTCATCATTGTGCTGGCCACCGCGGTGGCCGGAGTCCTAGGAGCCCGCATGTACGAAGCCCGAGCCGCACAGGAGCCGGCCTCGCACTGGTTCGCCGGCTATGTCGATGTCACCGCCACTCCGAGCTACGCCTTCGAGGAGGGGTCCGTGGATGCCGAGGGCCACGTGTCCGACGTCGTGCTCTCCTTCATCGTCGCCGATGAGGCCGGGACCTGTACGCCCAGCTGGGGGACCTACTACGGCCTCGACGAGGCCGGCGCAGAGCTCGACCTGGACCGTCGCATTCAACGGCTGCGTGAACAGGGGGCCGGAGTCGTGGTCTCCTTCGGCGGCGCGATGAATCAGGAGCTGGCCACGGTCTGTGAGTCTCCGGAGGAGCTCGCCGAGGCCTACTTGGCGGTGATCGAGCGCTACGACCTGGACACCATCGATCTGGACATCGAGGGCCCCGCACTCGAGGACCCGGAGAGCAATGCGATGCGCGCCGAAGCGGTGGCGCTGCTGCAGAAGCGGCTCGCCGCCGCGGGCAAGCCGCTTGCGGTGTGGCTCACGCTGCCGGTGATCCCCAGCGGACTGACCGCTGACGGGCGGGACGTGGTGATCGGGATGCTGGACTCGGGCGCCGACCTGGCCGGGGTGAACCTGATGACCATGAACTACGGCCAGGCACGGGATTCACGCTCCATGTTCGACGTCTCCGCGGCCTCCCTGCGCTCCACCCACCGGCAGCTGGGCATCATGTACGAGCAGGCCGGGATCCCGCTGAGCAGCGCCTCACTGTGGGGCAAGCTGGGCGCGACTCCCATGGTCGGGCAGAACGACGTGGTGGACGAGGTCTTCACGGTCGATGACGCGCAGCGTTTCAACGAGTTCGCACTGGAGAACGGAATCGGTCGGATGTCCATGTGGTCGCTGAACCGGGATGCGACCTGCGGGCCGAACTACCCCGACACCTCACGGGTCTCCGATGCCTGCAGCGGGGTCGATCAGGGTGAGCTGCGCTTTGCTGAGGTGCTCAGTCAGAGCTACACCGGTCATGCTGCGGAGGCCGCCTCGGCCACCACCACGCCCGATCCTGCCGCCGCGGCCCCGGCCGAGGATGACCCGGAGACCAGCCCCTATCCCATCTGGACCGAAGAGGCGTCCTACCTGGAGGGCACCAAGATCGTCTGGCACCGCAACGTCTACGAGGCGAAGTGGTGGACCCGCGGAGAGCTCCCGGACAACCCGGTGCTCGAGGCCTGGGACACCCCGTGGGAGCTGATCGGGCCGGTCCTGCCCGGGGAGACCCCGATGCCGGTCTTCACCGTGGAGAAGGGCACCTACCCGGCCTGGAAGGGCTCGACCGCCTATGAGAAGGGTGACCGGGTGCTCGCCGAGGGAACGCCGTATGAGGCGAAGTGGTGGACCGAGGGAGACAGTCCCGACGCCTCACAGGGTGATCCGGACAGCTCGCCCTGGGTGCCGCTGACCGCCGAGGACGTCGCCGAGGACGCCGAGGACGCCGAGGACTCCGAAGATGCCGACGTCGCAGAGGACGCCGAGGACGCTGCCGAAGACTCCAAATAGCAGCCTTGCCTCGGCGACAGAGGCGGCCCCTGGGTGATCCCGCAGGATCCTCCAGGGGCCGCTTCTGCTCGCGGATGCTGGGAATCGGCCTGGCGGCATCGCTGCGCGGCCCCCCGAGCCCCATGTTTCGGCAAGAAGTCCAAAGACCCCGGGAAACCTAGGGCAGCACCCCAGGGCGCACACCCAGGTATCGACTTTAGTCTCTACATAGCACCAGGGTCCGCCGGCCCGTTCCCCGGCGGGCCCGCCCCCTGCAAGATTCTGCACGATCCCTCTGGTCCTATCTACGGGATGTCTCCAATGTCTATCTCTCCTCTCGCCGGCCCTTTCGCCTTCGACCCGAAGCGCGCCCCCACTCTCAGCCAGATCATCGCCCGGCCCGCAGGTGCCCTGGGCATCAAGACTCCCCATGCCGCGGCGCCGCCGAAGCAGGCCGCCGAGGACGCGCCCTTCGACGTGCGCGAGGCCTACGCCGCCCACGGAGCCGCCCTCTTCGCGTTCGCGTTCAACGGGCTGGGTGACCGGACCGACGCCGAAGACTGCGTCCAGGAGGCGTTCATCCGGGCCTGGAAGGGCAGGGAGCGCTACAGCAGCTCGCGGGGCTCGGTGCGCACCTGGCTCTTCGCCATCGAGCGGAACCTGATCATCGACGCTCTGCGGGCTCGGTCCCGGCGTCCGTCGCCCTCGGGGGAGCAGAACATCGAATCGGCCAGTGAGCCGGTGACCGAGGATCAGCTCATCGTGGAGCGGCTGGCCATCTATGAGGCGCTGACCGGGCTCAGCATTGAACACCGGGAGGTGATCGTGGCCGTCAAGCTGGACGGCATGGGCTACCAGGAGCTCTCGGAGCGCACCGGCATTCCGGTGGCGACGCTGCGCACCCGGATGTACTACGGGCTGAAGTCACTGCGCAGGACGCTCGGCGCGGACGCTCGCGACGGCGCCGACCCCTTCGCGCTGCAGCCGCTCGGTTAGATGCGGCGGAGCCCGGGGGAGAATCCTGGCGCCTGCTCTGGTGGGGCGGTGCGCTGGGAGGCCACCGCCGCGGCGGTCCAGAGCTCGCGCCGGGAGGACATCCCGAGCTTCGGCAGAAGGTTGGACACGTGATACTCCACGGTCTTCTTCGACACGAACAGGCTCTCGGAGATCTCGCGATTGGTCCGTCCCTGGGAGATCAGGTGGGCGATGTCGCGCTCCCGGGGCGTCAAAGAGGCGTAGCGGCCGGCCACGGAGAGCAGCCTGCTCTTCACCGCGCCCAGTTCCGAAGAAGCGCCGAGCTGGGCGAAGATGTCTCGCGCCGCCTCGAGCTGCTCATCGGCCTCTGCATGCTCGCCGCATTCGCGGTGCGCGATCCCGAGGCTGTGGTGGAGCCGGGCCTTGGTGTGCGGGAAGTCTGTGGCGAGCCATATCGCCGCCCGGTAGTCCGCCACCGCCGCCCTGAAGTCCCCGCGCTGTGCGGCGAGCTTCGCCCGCAGGGCCTGCGGGTGGCCATAGGGGAGGGGCAGCGCGGGTCGCAGCGCCACCTGTTGCGAGAACACCTCCAGGAGTCGGCCAGCCTCGGCGATCTGGGCCCGGCTCGGGTTCTCGAGGTCCAGCAGCGCCTCGATCTCCAGGGCTCGCCAGCCGATCAGACCCACCTCTTCGGCCCAGGTGCTCAATCTGCTGCGCCTGAAGTCCGCGATCACGTCGAGGGCCCGCGCGTGGTCCTGGGACATTCGAGCGGTCCAGGCCATGGCGGTCATGACGTTATAGAGCGGCAGAGCGGCCGAGGTCGTCACATGGTGACTGAGCCAGTCGGTGTGTTCCGCGGCCGCCGTCTCATCGGCATGGGCGACGGCGGCCATGGCCAGCACCGCGTGAGAACTGGCCAGGCCGCGCCAGTCGGAGCTGGTCCGGGCCATCGAGATCACCCGTTCCGCGCGCAAGATCGCATCGCTCCAGCGGCCCAGCTGAAACTCGATCATGGCCTGTTCGGCCATCCCGCGCTGCGCCGCACCGGGGACCACCCGATGATGCCGTCCTGCCTCGGCGCGCTCCAGATCATCCAGGGCCGCGGCGATATGGCCGGCGTAGTAGTGCACCCTGGCCCGGAAGTAGAGCGCATCCGTGTGCTCGGCAGTGCCGGCGGCCTGGATCAGGAAATCATCCAGCCGGACGACGGACTCCTCCACCGCGCCCGCATTCCACAGCGCGTAGATCTCATGCATGGTCAGCACGCGGCCCAGGACCTTGTCGATGGGAGTCGAGGGTGTGATCTCCAGCAGGCGCAGCTCGGCCACGGCGGCCTGCGCGGCCTGCGCATCGGAGGCGGCGATCTCCACGGTGCACAGCAGGATCAGCATCCGCCACCGGGTGAGGCTCTCGATGTGCTGCCCTGCCCCAGGGGCGCGCAGCTCACTGTGCAGCAGCCGTCGGGCCTCGGTGAGCTGACCGGTGAAGAAGGCCAGCCCAGCCTGGAACAGCGTCACCATGACCTGGTCTTCGAGCAGGCCGATCTCCGTATGGAGGTCGAGCACGCCGTTCGGGTCCTCCGCGATGGCCATCGTGAGACTCGCCGAGACCATTCGGCGCGCACGTTCGGATCCGCGACTGACGCTCATGGCCAGCGAGAGGTACTCCGCACTGGTCAAGTAGTTCCCAGCCTCCAGCGCCTCGAGCGCGCTGGCCTCGAACTCGTCGCCCAGCACTGGATCTCCCTCGGAGGAGGCGGCGGCACATTGGTGGCGGGATCGAGCGAGACCGGTCGTGCGCTCAGCCAGCAGCTCATGCAGGCGCTGGCGGCGGGCAGGCTCGATCAGGGCCTGGGCGGTCTGCCGCCATGCCTCGTCGGCGAGTCTCACCTCGCGTCCGTTGCCGCTCAGGATCGGGTGCAGCGCGTCGACCAGGTCAGCGGCGTCCACCGGGGCGGCAAGGTCGGGGCGGGCGGCCTGCAGCGCGAGAACGGCGGCCTCGGCCGCGACCTCGGCCCGAGAGTCGCCGGTGTCCACAGCCAGGACTTCCAGGAAGGTCCGCAGGCAGGGTTCCATCCGCTCGAGCTCGGGCCGCAGAAATGCCCGGGAGATCGCGGACCGTTCCGCGGCCTCGATGTGCGCCCCTGCCTCTGCCAGTCGCAGGGCGACACCGGGGTTGCCCGCCGCGCTGAGGTGCACCGCGGCGAGGGTCTCCTCGTTGAGCTGGTGACCGTGCTGGCGCAGCAGCCTGCCCAGCTCATGGCGCGTGATGCCGCGCAGCGTGACCCGGGTTCCGGTGTGCGCGGACATCCTCGCCAGCCTGCGGGTGAGCGGATCGGTCGTGGGGGAGGAGGCCAGCAGGATCAGCACCGGGGCACCGGCGTTGCGGGTCAGCGACGCCTGATCCACCAGTTGTTCCAGAGCGTGCTTCGCCTCGGCCGAGGACCGGTGGAGGTCATCGACGACCACGCAATAAGGGCCGGGTCCGTGCGTCTGCAGGGACTCGCACACTCCCCGGAAAGGGGTCAGATCCGCAAGTGAGAGCACGTTCAGGCCGGCGCCGGCGGCGCGTTCCCGTGCCTCGGAGGCCAGCGCGGACTTCCCTGAGCCCACGGTCCCTTCAAGGAAGCAGACACCGCTGTGGCCGGCAAGGGTGCGATGGATCGCGCGCAGCACCTTGGCGCGCTCGGAGTCTCGACCGATCACGATTCTGGCAGCAGATGCTTTCACGTGCATGACCCCCGTTGGGTTCAAGACGCCACGTCAGCGGCGTTGGACACATGGTAGCCGCAGGTCAGGACAATGTTGTGCTGATGTCGCTGCCAAAGACCGTCTGGTGGTGCCGCGGTGGGGGCGCCGAGGGGCTCAGCCCAGCTGCAGGATCTTCTCCTGCACGACCTTGGCGCGCACGTTGGAGAAGCTGGATTCCTCGCCGGTCTCGGTGAAGCCCAGCGACTCCAGGATCTTGAGCGTGCCGAGGTTGTCCACCACCACCCGGGCGGTGACCGGGCGTTCGGGAAACTCGGTGAGGAACTTCTGCACGGCCTCGGTGGTGATGCCCTGGCCCCAGAAGCGCTTCTCGATCCAGAAGGTGATCTCGCGGCTGGCCTCGTCTTCGAAGGCGGCGATCGAGCCCACGGGCTGGCCGTCGCTCTCGATGGTGCGCACGATGATGTCATCGGAGTTCAGCAGCTCGCCCCAATGGTGATCGAAGACGCTGCGGTCCTTGGGGTTGGTCGAGGCGAAGGCGGCCATATGGGCCGCATCGGCATCCTGCTGGAACACGAAGAACTGTTCCAGGTCCTCGGTCTCCACTGCACGCAGTGTGATCATCGGTGAGGCTCCTTCATCGGCTTGTGGCCGCATGGGTCTGCAACTGCTGTGTGACCAGCGTACTGTGCACGCCCATCACGGGCGACCTCGGTGCGCCATAATGGTGCCTATGGCTTCCCCCAAGCGCCGCGTGGCGATCCTCGGTTCCACCGGTTCCATCGGAACCCAGGCGCTGCGGGTCATCGCCGCACATCCGGACCGATTCGAGGTCGTCGCGCTCGCGGCCGGCTCCAATGCCGCGCTGCTGGCCGAACAGGCCATCGCCACCGGCGCGCGCCTGGTCGGGATCGCCGACGACGCCGCGGCCAGCGAGCTTCGCGCCGCGCTGACCGCCGGCCGATCAGACTCAGCCACGGCTCCCGGCAGCTCCGCCTCCTCCCACTCAGCCGGCCGCCCCGAGATCCTCACCGGTGAAGAGGCTGCCGTGCAGATCGCCGCGGAATCCGGTGCCGACGTCGTGCTCAACGGGATGACGGGATCCATCGGTCTGCGCCCCACCCTCGCCGCGCTGCGCTCCGGCGCCACCCTCGCGCTGGCGAACAAGGAGTCCCTGGTGGTCGGCGGCGCGCTGGTCGCCGCGGCGCTGCAGCGCCCGGGGCAGCTGGTCCCGGTGGACTCGGAACACTCGGCGCTGGCCCAGGCCCTGAGCTCCGGCCGGCATGAGCGCGGACTCTGCTCCATCCCCGCAGACGGCACCACCCGGCTCAGCGGCACCTCGGAGGTCTCCAGCCTGGTGGTCACCGCCTCCGGAGGGCCCTTCCGCGGCTGGGACGCCGCGGCGCTCGCCGAGGTCACTCCGGCCCAGGCGCTGAAGCACCCGAACTACACGATGGGCCGAGTGGTCACCACCAACTCCGCCACGATGGTGAACAAGGCGCTGGAGGTGATCGAGGCGCACCTGCTCTTCGACATCGCGCTGGACGACATCCAGACCGTGGTGCACCCGCAGCAGTGGATCCACTCGATGGTCACGTTCCAGGACGGCTCCACCATCGCCCAGGCCGGTCACCCGCGGATGCTGATCCCGATCGCGCTGGGCCTGTCCTGGCCGGAACGGCTCGAGCAGATCGACGCGCCCATCGACTGGACCCAGGCCATGCAATGGGACTTCGAGCCGCTGGACGATCAGGCCTTTCCCGCCGTGGCTCTGGCCAAGGCCGCCTGCGCCGCCTCACCGACCCATATGGCGGTCTACAACGCGGCCAACGAACAGGCCGTGGACGCCTTCCACGCCGGACGGCTCGGCTTCCCGGGCATCGTGGCCACGGTGGAGGCGACCCTGGAGCGCCACCAGCCCGGCAGCAGTTCCGCCGCGCCCTCTCTCGAGGAGGTCCTGGACGTCGAACGCTGGGCGAGAGGCGCCGCCGAGGAGCGCATCGCCGCCGGATCGGTCCAGGTGCGCGCATGATCGCGCTGCTGATGATCGCTGGCATCGTGATCGTCGCTCTCGGGATCGCGCTGTCCATCGCGCTGCATGAGATCGGGCATCTGCTGCCCGCCAAGCTCTTCAAGGTCCGTGTCACCCAGTACATGGTCGGCTTCGGCCCCACACTGTGGTCCCGGCGCCGCGGTGAGACCGAGTACGGGGTCAAGGCGATCCCGCTGGGCGGCTACGTCGCGATGATCGGGATGTACCCGCCGCCGGATGAGACCGGAACGCTGAACCACCCGGCCGAGGGTGAGCATGAATCCGCGGAGAATCCTGCGGCCGAGGACGCCGCACCGAAGGACCACGCCCCGCGGGATCCCTACCTGCGCGAGGTCGGCGCCCAGTACGGCGCCCCGGCAACGTCCTCCCCGGCCGCAGGGTCCGAGGGCGGGTCCGGAACCACCACCAAGACGGTGCGCTCGCAGTCCACCGGAATCTTCCAGCAGCTCTCGACCGAGGCGCGCGAGGTCGCCGCCGAGGATCTGCGGCCGGGGGACGAAGACCGGATGTTCTACCGGCTGCCCATCTGGAAGCGGATCATCATCATGCTCGGCGGCCCGGCCATGAACGGTCTGATCGCGCTGGCGCTGACCGCCGGGATCATCTCCTTCCACGGCACCGCCGAGCCGAACACCACGGTCCGGGAGGTCTTTGAGTGCGTGGTCTCCGCCGACGCCGCCGACGCCGGGCAGACCGAATGCACCGACGAGGACCCCGCCGGACCCGCCTTTGAGGCAGGCCTGCGTCCGGGGGACCAGATCCTCGCCTTCAACGGCGAGCCGGTGGCGACCTGGGATGAGCTCACCGCGCTGATCCGGGAATCCGCCGATGAGTCCAGCGAGGTCAGCTACGTCCGCGACGGTGAAGAGACCACCACCACGCTGACCCCGATCCTCACCGAGCGCCCGATCAGCGACGGACTGGGCCGTGCCCAGCGCGACGACGACGGCTCGCTGATCACCGAACCGGTGGGCTTCATCGGGATGGGTGCCGATCAGGAGATCGTCCAGCAGCCGTTCTGGGAGGCCGGGCCCACGGTCTGGGAACAGTCCAAGGCGGTGGGCGCCGTCGTCGCGAACCTGCCGGTGCGCCTCTACGACGTCGCGGTCTCCACCTTCACCTCCGCCGAGCGGGACCCCGACGGGCCGCTCTCGGTGGTCGGTGTGGGCCGGATCGCCGGGGAGCTCTCCGCGCAGGAGGAGATCCCGCTGGAGTCCCGCTTCGCCTCGCTGATCTCCCTGGTGGCCGGGGTCAACGTCGCGCTGATGGTGTTCAACCTGATCCCGCTGCTGCCGCTCGACGGCGGCCATGTGGCCGGGGCGCTCTATGAGGGCCTGCGCCGGCGCCTGGCCAAGCTGCTGGGTCGCCCGGATCCGGGCCCCTTCGACATCTCCAAGCTGCTTCCGCTGACCTATGTGGTCGCCGGAATGCTCCTGGTCATGGGCGTGTTGTTGATCTATGCGGATATCGTGAACCCGATCCGTCTCTTCGACTAGCCGCGTCCACGCCGGGCGGTACCATTGAGTAGGCGGGGGACTCCCGCCGATGCGCCAAGAAGATGTATGAGAACCACGGCGTCTGACCGACGTCGAAGCCCAAGATCCATCAGGAGAGTCTGTGCCCGCGATCAACCTCGGAATGCCCTCCGCGCCGCCGCCAGTGCTGGCGCCGCGCCGGAAGACGCGCAACTTCCATGTCGGATCAGTAGGCGTGGGCAGTGATCACCGGGTCTCGGTCCAGTCGATGACGACCACCAAGACCCACGACATCAACGGCACCCTGCAGCAGATCGCCGAGCTGACCGCCTCGGGCTGTGACATCGTGCGTGTGGCCTGCCCCACGGACAAGGACGCCGAGGCGCTGAAGATCATCGCGATGAAGTCACAGATCCCGGTGATCGCCGACATCCACTTCCAGCCCAAATACGTGTTCGCGGCCATCGAGGCCGGCTGCGGGGCTGTGCGCGTGAACCCCGGCAACATCCGCCAGTTCGACGACAAGGTCGGCGAGATCGCCAAGGCCGCCAGTGACGCCGGGGTCTCGATCCGCATCGGCGTCAACGCCGGGTCCCTGGACAAGCGGGTCATGGACAAATACGGCAAGGCCACGCCCGAGGCGCTGGTGGAGTCCGCCGTCTGGGAGGCCTCGCTGTTCGAGGAGCACGGCTTCCACGACTTCAAGATCTCGGTCAAGCACAACGACCCGGTGGTCATGGTCCAGGCCTACCAGATGCTCGCCGAGCGCGGCGACTGGCCCCTGCACCTGGGCGTCACCGAGGCCGGACCGGCCTTCCAGGGCACGATCAAGTCCTCCGTGGCCTTCGGCGCGCTGCTCGCCCAGGGCATCGGCGACACCATCCGGGTCTCGCTCTCGGCCCCGCCGGCCGAGGAGGTCAAGGTGGGCAACCAGCTCCTGGAGTCGCTGAACCTGCGCCCGCGCAAGCTCGAGATCGTCTCCTGCCCCTCCTGCGGACGCGCCCAGGTCGATGTCTACACCCTCGCCGACGACGTCACGGCCGGACTCGAGGGCATGACCGTGCCGCTCCGCGTGGCCGTCATGGGCTGCGTGGTCAACGGACCCGGTGAGGCCCGCGACGCGGACCTCGGCGTGGCCTCCGGCAACGGCAAGGGGCAGATCTTCGTCAAGGGCGAGGTCATCAAGACCGTCCCCGAGGACCAGATCGTCGAGACCCTGATCGAAGAAGCCAACCGACTGGCCGAAGAGATGGAACGCGAATCCGATGGAGATGCTCAGGCAGCGAGTGCCCCTGTGGTCTCCGTCAGCTGACGCCGCAGCCGCCCGCGTGCACCGCGCCACCCGCGGCAGCGTCCGCGTGCTCGGACACGGCGACACTCCGGCGCTGGAGAAGCTGCTCGCAGCCGACCCGGTGGCCAACGTCTCCGTCACCGCGACCGTGAGCGCCCGCCGCTCTGCCGGCCCCGGGAAGGGACGCAACGGCGCCGTGGTGCTCGGGATCGACGGCGAGAACGGGCTGCTCGCGGCCTGCTGGACCGGAAGCAACATCATCCCCGTCGGGGCCAGCGCCGCCCAGGGGGCACTCTTCGGCGAAGCCGTCGCCGCGATGCGCCGCCGGGTGGCGTCCATCTACGGCGAGGCCGAGGCCTGCCTGGCGCTCTTCGAGGCCACCGGCTGGACCGGTGCCCGCGACGTCAGGCCCGACCAGCCGCTGATGGCGACCACCGCGCCCTCCGCGGTGGAGCCGCTGGCAGGGGCCCGGCTCTCCGCGTCCGGGGACTTCCCCCGGTTGGAGAAGGCCAGCGCGGCGATGTTCACCGAGGAGCTGGGATTCTCCCCCTACGCCCAGGGTGGAAGCCAGTACCGGGAGCGCGTGCGCGGACTCATCAACGCCGGGCACTCGATCATCGCGGTGGACCCTGAGACCTCCGAGATCGTGTTCAAGGCTGAGTTCGGGGCGGTCAGCCCCGAGGTGGTCCAGGTCCAGGGCGTGTGGGTGCGGCCGAGCCACCGCGGACGCGGCCTCGCCGGCCCTGGGATGGCCGCCGTCATCGAGCAGGGACTCAAGCTGGCGCCCACGGTGAGCCTGTATGTGAACAGCTACAACACGGCGGCGATTCGGACCTACGAGCGTGTTGGATTCACCCAGGTGGGGACCTTCGCGACCATACTGTTCTAGATGACTTTCTTCCCCTCCTCTCCTGCTGCGCGCCGCCGCGCCGGTGCCGCGCTCGGACTCCTCGGGATGCTGCTGCTCACCGGCTGTGAGTCCACGCCCGCGGAGCAGCCTGGCACACCGGCGGCCGAGCCCGGCACCAGCAGCGGCGGCGTCGGCCAGCAGGTCCCGGAGCCTGCCGGCAATCAGCTCTCCCACGAGGAGATGCGTGAGCAGCTGGAAGCCCGGTACCCGGATGCCGCGTTGAGCGACACCACGGACTACTGGGCGGGGCTGCGGGATGTCGAGACCGAGCTGCAGCGACTGGTGGTGGACCCCCCGGAGTGCAAGCAGTTCGTCGTGCGCTCTGCGGTCCCGGTGCCGGCGGGCGCGCTGGTGGCCTTTGCTGATGGCACGGCCCCGGCCGCCGAGGATCAGCAGTCTGAGGAGCAGGGCGAGGAGGACCAGTCTGAGGACCAGTCTGAGCAGCAGGGCGAGGAGGACCAGTCTGAGGAGCAGGGTGGATCCGAGGGCGAACCCGAGGCCGGGGCGAACCAGCCCGGGGGAGACTCCTCCGGAATGCGCATCCAGCTGGCCAGCACCGAGGAGGACGACTCCGCCGAGGCTGAATCGGCGGAAGATGAATCCGAGGACGGTGGCTCCGAGAACGGTGACTCTGAGAGCAGCGACCCTGAGAACGCTGATCCGGAGAACGGTGATTCCGAGAACGGTGACTCTGAGGGCAGCGACCCTGAGGACGCTGATTCCGAGGGCGGTGGCTCCGATGATGAGGAGGAGTCCGAGCCGGTCACCGTGGACCTGCCCGAGCAGCGCCAGGCCCTGATCCTGAGCTTCCGTGACTGGCGCGCCGCCGACGCCCACCTCGCCGCGGAGCAGGACGGACTGGAGTCCTGCGACTCCTACACCGCCAGCCGCGGGGAAGAGGACTCCGTGGAGACCTCGACCTCGGTGGACCCTGTGGAGGTCTCCTCCGATGCCGAGGCCGCACTGGGCACCACCACGCGGATCAGCTCGGAGGGCGAGCGTGAGGACAGCGCCGCGATCACCCTGCGCGGCGGCTCACATATCGTCACGGTCACGGTCCCGCTGAGCGAGGGGCTCTCCGAGGACGAGGCCGAGGTCGCCGTGGAAGAGCTCGAGGCCGAGGCCGTCGAGCTGCTCGAGAGCCTGGACTGAGCCGCGGCGCAGGGCCTCCGGACCCATATCCGGCGGTCCTGCTCAGCCGAAGAGGTCCACGGCCACGTCGTAGCCCAGCTTGATCACCAGGGCGAAGACCACCACCAGGAACACCACCCGGATGAACTTGGAGCCCTTGGCGATGGCCATCCGCGCGCCCAGGTAGCCTCCGGCCATGTTCGCCGCGCCCAGCACCAGCCCCAGGCCGATGAACACATGCCCGGCCGGGAAGAAGTAGAGCAGCGCACCGAGATTCGTGGCCACATTGACCACCTTCGCCTGAGCCGAGGAGTTCAGGAAGTTGTAGCCCAACACCGTCACCAGGGCGATGACCAGGAATGTGCCGGTGCCGGGTCCGAGCACCCCGTCATAGAAGCCCACGATCAGCCCGATGCTCACCGCGCGCGCCAGGTGGCCCATCCCGACGTGGCGCAGCTTCTCCAGCTGGCCGACGTGGGGCTTCACCGCGGTGAACACTCCCACGCCGATCAGCGCGAGCAGGATCAGCGGCAGGATGATCCGCTCCGGAAGCGAGGCGGCGACCACCGCGCCGCCGTAGCTGGCCAGCAGCGCGGCCGCGGCCATGGGCAGGGCTGTGGCCATGGAGGGCTTGACCCGCCGCGCGTAGGTGATCGCCGACGTCGTCGTGCCGAAGATGGAGCCCAGCTTATTGGTGGCCAGCGCCTGGACCGGAGTGATCCCGGGGACCATCAGCAGCGCCGGCAGCTGCAGCAGCCCGCCGCCGCCGACGACGGCGTCCACCCACCCGGCCGCGAAGCCTGCCAGGATCAGCAGCAGCAGCGTCACCCAGGTGATCTCGAGGCCGCCACCGATCACAAGATCAGCAGCGGCCTCGAGGGCTTCGCTCAGCGCAGGCCCTTGACGTGTTCGAGCACCGCCGCCGCGGCTTCGGCCACCGGGACCTCACGGGATTCACCGGAGCGGCGATCCTTGAGCTCGATGGTGCCGTTCTTCAGGCCGCGGCCCACGGTGACCAGCATCGGGACCCCGAGCAGCTCGGCGTCACCGAACTTCACGCCGGGGGAGACCTTGGGCCGGTCGTCATAGATCGCGCTCAGGCCGGCGTCCTCGAGCTCGCCGATCAGCGCCTCGGCTGCGGCGAAGACCTCTTCGCCCTTGCCGGTGGCGACCAGGTGCACGTCGGCCGGGGCGATGGCACGGGGCCAGATCAGGCCCTTGTCATCGTGGGTGGCCTCGGCGATCGCGGCCAGGGCGCGGGTCACGCCGAAGCCGTAGGAGCCCATGGTCACGGTCGCGAGCTTGCCGTTGACGTCGAGGACCTGCAGACCCAGCGCCTCGGCATAGCGGGTGCCGAGGTGGAAGATGTGGCCCATCTCGATGCCGCGGCGGGTGCGCAGCGGACCGGAGCCGTCCGGAGCCGGGTCACCGGATTCCACGACCACCGATTCGATGACGCCGTCCCAGCCGAAGTCACGCCCGGCGACCAGTCCGAACACGTGCTGATCGGCCTCGTTGGCGCCGGTGATCCAGCTGGTGCCCGAGACCACGCGCGGGTCCACCAGGTAGCTGATGCCGGTGCTCCCCGCTTCACCCAGGACCGGGGCGTCCAAGGACAGACCGGGGCCGATGTAGCCGCGCACGAGTCCGGGGTGCTTCTTGAGGTCGCCCTCGTTCGCGGCCTCCAGGGCCACCTCGCCGCCGACGCCGAGCAGTCCGCCGATGGTGGCCTCGGCGCGCTTCAGGTCCACCTCGCGGCTGCCGGGCACGCCGAGCACCACGATGCGACGGGTGCCGTCGGGCAGCACCGCCGCGACCACCACGTTCTTCAGCGTGTCTGCTGCGGTCCAGGCGCGGTCGGCCCGGGGCTGGTGGGTGTTGGCGGCGTCGACCAGAGTGGCGATGGTGTCGGTGCCTGGGGTGTGGTGCACCTGGGCGGCGGGCAGCTCGGAGTAGTCCAGCGGCTCCGGGGCAGGGGTGGTGACGGCCTCGACGTTGGCACGGAAGCCGCCGTCGGACTCCACGAAGGTGTCCTCGCCGATGTCGCAGGGGAAGAGGAACTCCTCGGAGGCCGATCCGCCCATCGCACCCGCCTGGGCGTTGACCGGGACCACCGGCAGGCCGAGGCGGTCGAAGATGCGCAGATAGGCCTCGCGGTGCGCGGCGTAGGCGGCGCTCTGGTCCTCTTCGGTGAGCGCGAAGGAATAGGAGTCCTTCATGATGAACTCGCGACCGCGCAGCAGTCCGGCCCGGGGGCGTGCTTCATCGCGGTACTTGGTCTGGATCTGGTAGATCGAGAGCGGCAGGTCCTTATAGGAGCTGTAGAGGTCCTTCACCAGCAGGGTGAAGACCTCTTCATGGGTGGGCGCCAGCAGATAGTCCGCCTCTTTGCGGTCCTTGAGCCGGAAGATCCCGTCGCCGTAGTCGTCCCAGCGGCCGGTGGCCTCGTAAGGCTCCTTGGGCAGCAGGGCGGGGAAGTGCACCTCCTGGGCGCCGATCCGGTTCATCTCCTCGCGGACGATCGCCTCGATCTTCCGCAGCACGCTCAGCCCCAGCGGCAGCCAGGTGTAGACGCCCGGGGCGGCG
Organism: Nesterenkonia sp. E16_10; assembly: GCF_017347085.1. GTDB lineage: Bacteria > Actinomycetota > Actinomycetes > Actinomycetales > Micrococcaceae > Nesterenkonia. The sequence goes on along the minus strand of NZ_JADPSA010000024.1, from coordinate 7,520 downwards.
CGGCGGATGTATCCGGCGCGGACCAGCAGCTGGTGGCTGGCGACCTCGGCGTCGGCCGGATTGTCGCGCAGCGTGCGGAGGAACAGGTGAGACAGGCGGAGCGGCACAGGTGAACTCGTTTCCGGTGAGGGATCTTCTACCGGCCCAAGTCTAAGGGGCGCTCGCAGCTGGACTCCCACCGGTCGTCGGGCAACCCTGCCATGCCGCCGCGCGGCGTGGCTATACTCCGAGCGTGGCCGTCTCGAGGCCAGCGCATTCGACAGTGCCATGGGCCCGCTATCGCATTCCGGCCAGTCGACCGGAGGCACTGTCACGTCCTCGCGTGAGCGCGGCCATCGAAGCCGCGGTCTCAGGCCATCGGATCAGCGTGATCAGCGCCCCCAGCGGTCACGGCAAGACCCGGGCGGCGGCCGAATGGGCGGCGCGGCAGCCGCGCCCCGTCGCCTGGCTCAGCCTGGGCCCGACCGACGACGACCCGGCCGTGCTCACCTCCGGCGTGGTCACCGCGCTGCGCGGACTGCTGCCCGCCCAGCAGGAGCTGGGCGAGGCCCTGGGGCGGCTGGATCCGGGTGCCGAGGTGAACCGGCTCTACAACCAGATCTGCCGGACCTTCGAGCAGGCCCGCGGGGTCTGCGTCCTGGTGATCGACGACGCCCAGCGAGCCGCCGGCCAGCTCGGAGCGGGACTGCTGGGCATGCTCGTGGAGGAGGCCCCCGAGAGCCTGCGACTGGTGCTCCTGGGAACCACTGCGATCGAGGGCTGGTTGGCGAAGCAGCTTCTGGAGGGCTCGGCAGTCCAGCTGGCGGCGCAGGATCTGGCCTTCGACCGCTCCGAGACCGAGGGCCTGCTGAAGCGATTCGGCGGTCGCCTGGACGCGCGCGAGGTGCTCGAGGACACGCAGGGCTGGCCGATAGCGGTGCAGGTGGCAGCGCTGGCCAGCCAGCGGCCCTCGCCAGCGCAGGACAGTCTCGAGGACCTGTTGCGCAGCTACGTTCAGACCCAGATCCTCGATGGGCTCGGCGACTCGCTCGCGGTCTTCGTGCTCACCACGACCGTCTGCACCGAGCTGACCGCCGGGCTCGCCACCGCGATGTCCGGTCGGCAGGATGCGGCGGCGATGCTGGAGGAACTCGTCGACCGCGGCATCTTCCTGAGCCGGCACTGAGGATCGGAGGAGGCCCCGGTCTACCGGTGGCATCCGATCTTCGCTCGGCAGTGCACCCAGATCCTGCTTCGCCAGGATCCGACGGCGCTGAACCTCATCCACCGCAGGGCCGGGGAGCATCTGTGCTCCACCGACCCCCTGAGGGCGCTGCGCCACTTCGAGGCCGCTGATGACCCGGACCGCGCCATGGAGGTCCTGGTCGAGAACTGGTTGGAACTGATCATCGGGGATCACGCCGCGCAGGTCGCCACGTTCTGCGCGGGGCTTCCGCGGGGTCTCTCCGCCGCCGCCGCGGCCCAGCTCATCCTGGCCTGCGCCGAAGAGGCCATCGGTGAACACCATGAGGCACGCGCCCGGTTCCACAGGGTGCTGGACGCGCTGCCGGAGCAAGGGACGGACCAGGAGGTGGGATCCATCCTCCGGGTGGCGCGGCTGCTGCTCACCGATGACCCGAAGGCGGCGCTGGAGGCGACCAAGGACGTCCACGCGTGGCTCGCGGTGGCGGGGGAGTACGAGGGACGGGAGCGGGTCGCGGTGCTGTTCCTGCTGACCTGGACCGAGCTGCGGCTTCGGCTGCACCCCGCCTCGGCTCCCGAGATCATGTCTGCCGCCGCTCGCGAGTGGGCAGCGATGCACGAGACACACCTGGAGCGCAGCGCGCTGGGCAGTCTCGCCATGATTCATCTGTGCGACGGGAGAAACTCCCGGGCCCGGCGCATTCTGCGAGAGGTCGATGCACCGATTCAGGCCTCGGCCGCGACACTGACCGCCTACGAGGGCAGTGCACTGGGCACCGCATCGGGACTGCTGGCCTACTGGTCCGCGGACTTCGAGAACGCGGCTGCCTGGTTCACTCGAATCCTTGAGGCGGGAGACCTCCCGGTTCCGCTGGGTGGTGCGGTGCGCGCATTCCTGGCCTTCAGTGCGGCCGGTGCCCGCGATCCAGCCCTGTGCCGACGTGCCGCCGCTGAGCTGGAGGCGGTGTCGCCGGAGGAGGTCCAGGGAGCCCAGTGGCCGATCTTCCGGGATGCGGCGCATGCCGTGCTGGCGGAAGCCGCTGGTCAACGACCGAGGGCGCTGGTGCTGGTGGCGCGACATACGGAGGCGGCAGACCTGCCGATGATCGGGGTCGTGCTGGCCGGGGTGCTGCGTCGAGCCGGGGATCCCGCGGGCGCCTTCCGGCTGCTGTCACGGCATCGCGCCTTCCTGGGGGTCTCCTATGTGGCGATCTCCGCGAGAATCTCTGCCGCCCTGGTCCACCGGATGCATGGAGAGCCCGAGGTGGCCCACGAATACTGCGAGTACGCCCTGGACATCGCGGAGCGCGAAGACATCCGAGCGCCGTTCTGCGACGGGGACCTGAAGCTCCGCCTGCTGCTCACAGACCATCTGACCCGACGCACGTCGCATGAGGCGTTCATCGCCGGCGCCCTGACCGCCGAACAGAGCAGCCAGGGGCTTCTCGCTGCCCTGTCCGGCCGGGAGGTCGAGGTGTACCGCCTGCTGCAGACCTCCATGACCCTCCACGAGATCGCAGAGGCGCTGAGCGTCTCGGTGAACACGGTCAAGACCCACCAGCGAGCGATCCACCGCAAGCTGGGGGTCCGGACCCGTCGCGAGGCTCAGCAGCTCGCCCCCTAGATCCGCAGCCCCGGCCCTGAACGCGCCGACTCTGAACGCGCCAGCCCTGAACGCGGGGCTCCCGACCGACCGTGCCAGGCTCAGGCGAGGACGCGGGCCTTCAAGGACTGGAACTCATACTCGGTGATGGTGCCTTGTTCGCGCATCTGCGCCGCCTTCTCGATCTCCACGCTGGGACTGCTCACGCCCACTTCCCGCAGACGAGCCAGCAGCGCCTCGTGATGCCGCTGGTCGGCAGCGGCTCCACGCTCGGCCATGCCGCTGCCACGAGCGATGAGATAGACCAGTGCCGTGATGAAGGGGAAGAAGATCAGACAGAACACCCAGACGGCCTTTGCGAAACCGCCGAGCTCCCGGTCCCGGAAGATGTCTCCGATGATGCTGAACAGGACCATCAGATAGGCCACGAAGACGAAGGCCCAGACGAACCACCAGATGATGGACCAGAACGATTCCCAGAATTCCATGACACTGCCCTTCTGTGCGGTATGCCGTTCTCGTCAGGATTGACACCTTGAGAGTCACATAGACCGCCGACGAGCGGGCCCACGCTCACCCGTTCTGGGTGAGCGGAACCGGGCATCGTGTTCGGCTCTGCGAACATCGGTGCAGACGCTCCATGCGTTGCAGGACTCTGCCAGAACGAAGGAGACCACTGAAGAGGATGAGGCCATGCCTGACTTCCGATATGGACCCGTGGAGCTCTATCTGATCGTCTTCGACGCCGAGCGGCCCGCGCCCGGATGCCTGGCACCGTTGCTGGGGGTGCTCGCTTCCGGAATGGTGCGACTGCTGGATCTGGTCACCGTGAGCAAGAACCACAGCGGCGAGGTGAGGATGCTTGATCTCCCCAGCCGGGAGCTCTTGGGTCTGGATTGGCAGGGCCTGGATCGGCTGGGCCTGGATCGGCAGGTTCCCCCGCGACCGCATCCGGCGCGAACGGATCCGGATCGGCAGGACCGGGACCGGCAGGGTTGGACGGTGGGACCCGACCCCGTGACCGAGGGGCTGATCGGGGAGGAGGACCTCGCCGACCTTGCCGCGCCGCTGGCCCCTGGATCCTCTGCGGCGGTGCTGGCACTGGAGCTCAGAGTCGAGCTGGCCCTTGCGGAGCGGCTCGCCCCCGGCCGGGCGCAGGTGCTGCGCAGCGCGCAGATACCGGCCCCGGTGGTCAACGCGCTCATCGACCTGTACAACCCGGTGGAAGGAACCTCGCCATGATCATCGAACGCAGAGGACGCCCGGGCCTGATCGGACTGGCGGAGCGCACCTCGGCGCTGGCTGGATCCACCTCGGCGCTGGCTGGATCCACCTCGGCGCTGGCTGGATCCACCTCGGCGCTCGCTGGATCCAGCTCGGCCCTGACCGGTCAGGTCGAGGTCGACGAACAGCGCCGGGATCGTGAGGAGCAGGAGCAGTACTCAGCCGCCCACCAGCAGGCGCGCATCGAGACGGCCGCGCTGGCGGCGCTGGCCCATGCCGCCCCACCCGCCCCCGCAGCACCGGCGCAGCTCTCCGCGTCAGGTGGCGCCAGCCTGCTCGATGACCTCCAGAGGCTGGCCGAGCTGCGACGATCCGGGCTGCTCAGCGAGGAGGAGTTCGCGGCCGGAAAGGCCAAGCTGCTGCGCTGAGCCGCCCGCCGCCCCGGCGGTAGGCGGTGCGTTGAGTCTCAGGCACAATAGAGACGCACCGCAGACCACCACTGATAGGACCGTCATGGCCACCGCCCCCCGCCCCACCGGCGAGCAGCGCTTCAAGGACGCCCGCACCGCGAAGATCGCCGAGCTGATCACCGACACGATCACCGCCCAGGGGCTGCACCTCGAGGAGATCGAGCTCGTCGCCAACGGGCCCACCACCACGCTGAAGGTCTCGGTGGATATGCTCACCGGCACCGAACAGGTGGATCTGGACACCATCGCCGAAGTCTCCCAGGCGATCTCGGCCCGCTTCGACGAGGACGACGTGCTTCCCGAGCTGGAGAGCTACGACCTGGAGGTCTCCACCCCCGGCGCGACCCGCCCGCTCACCACACAGCGGCACTTCGAGCGCAATCTGGGGCGGCTGCTGGAGATCACTCAGACCGGGCACAGCCCGATCCTGGCCCGGCTCCAGTCGGTCGAGGACGGCGCCATCACCGTGGTCGAGCAGAAGCCGAGCCCCAAGAAGGGGATGCCGGTGAAGTACGGAGACCCCGCACGGATCAATCTCTCGGCCATCGACCAGGCACGAGTGCAGGTAGAGTTTTCCCATACGCAGTAGATACTGGCTTAACCGGAGGCACAAGTGGATATCGATATGAGCGCACTGCGCATGCTTGTCAAAGAGCGCGAGATCCCGCTGCAGCGGCTGATCCCCGCCATCGAACAGGCGCTGGTGCTGGCTTACCACAAATCGCCCGGAGCACTGCAGCACGCCCGCGCCGAGATCGATCAGTCCACGGGACATGTCACGGTCTGGGCCAAGGAGCAGGACGAGGACGGCACCTTCATCGGGGAGTTCGACGACACCCCCCGAGACTTCGGCCGAGTCGCCGCCTCCACCGCCCGCCAGGTGATCATGCAGCGGATCCGCGACGCCGAGGATGATCAGGTCCTGGGCCAGTTCAAGGGCCGCGAGGGCGAGCTGATCTCTGGCACCATCCAGCAGGGCCGCAACCCCAAGATGATCCAGGTGGACCTGGGCAGCGTCGAGGCGCTGCTGCCCCCGCAGGAGCATGTGCCCGGTGAGGAGTACATCCACGGTCACCGGATCCGCGCCTTCGTCGTCGACGTCCACCGCGGCATGCGCGGGCCCTCGATCACGCTCTCCCGCTCACACCCGGGCCTGGTGAAGAAGCTCTTCGAGCACGAGGTCCCCGAGATCGCCGACGGCTCCGTGGAGATCACCGCCATCGCCAGGGAGGCCGGGCACCGCACGAAGATCGCGGTGCGCGCCCACCAGTCCGGGATCAACGCCAAGGGAGCCTGCATCGGCTCCATGGGCTCCCGCGTCCGGGCGGTCATGAACGAGCTCAACGACGAGAAGATCGACATCATCGATCACTCCGACGACGCGGCCGAGTTCATCGCCCACGCACTCTCGCCCTCGAAGGTGAAGTCGGTGACCATCCTGGATGAGGCCACGCGCAGCGCCCGGGTGGTGGTCCCGGACTATCAGCTCTCCCTGGCCATCGGCAAGGAGGGCCAGAACGCCCGGCTCGCCGCGAAGCTCACCGGCTGGCGGATCGACATCGTCTCCGACGCGACCCTCGCGGCACCCTGAGCGCCGCCGACTCCGACGTTTCTGCTCGACGCCGCCGGAAGGGGTAGACTGTCATGGTTCCAGTGCGTACCTGTATCGGCTGTCGTCGTGAGGTCGCGCAGGATAAAGCAATAAGGCTCGCACTCGACGTGGCCCAGACCGCCGATTCCGCCCCGCCTCTGGTGGTGGCGGACACCGCCCGGGTTCTTCCCGGACGAGGCGCCTGGCTGCACCCGCAGCGCGAGTGCTTCGAGACCGCGCTCAAGCGCAAGGCCTTCAACCGGGCCTTCCGCCGGACCGTGGACCCGAGGACGCTCGATCTGCACGACATTATCGGCACCAACGGCTGACAGCGCCCCCCCTCGCAGCAATGCGGAGGATCGGGTGGAGGAAGCCAGAAAGCGGGTTCAGAGAGATGGATCCCCGATGAAGACTGACGCATGAGTTCGCAGCGATGACCCATCACGGCAACTCCGTCACGGTTTCAGAACAGTTCAAACGGCCTGCGCCGATGAACCGCTGACATCAGCCCCGCTGGTGCCAGCGGGAATGCGCGGGCCAGATTAAGGAGAAATGTGGCCAAGGCCCGCGTACACGAGCTCGCCAAAGAGCTCGGCATCACCTCGAAAGAAGCCCTCGCGAAACTGCAGGGCATGGGCGAATTTGTGAAGTCGCCCTCATCCACCGTGGAGCCCCCGGTGGCGAAGAAGCTGCGTCAGGCCTTCCCTGACGCCAAGCCCGCCTCCGACGCCTCCGCGTCCAACGGCTCCGCTCGTCCAGAGGCGAAGAAGTCCGACGGCGCCTCCGCGCCTGCCGCTGACAGCTCGTCCTCGGCGCAGCCCGGCTCCTCCGCACCCCGCCCCGGCGGTTTCAAGCCCGGCCCCCGGCCCGGCCCGAAGCCTGCCGCTGCCCCTGAACCAGAGGCCCCGGCAGCCGCTGCCCCCAAGGCACCGAAGGCTGAAGCTCCCCAGGCTGAGACGCCGAAGGCCGAGCAGAAGCCCGCCGCGAGCACCGAGGCCCCGGCTGAGAAGCCCGCCTCGAAGCCCGCCGCATCCGGCGCCAAGCCCGGCGGTCCCCGTCCGGGCAACAACCCCTACGCACCGAGCCAGGGCATGGGCGCCGAGCGCCAGGCCCCCCGGCCCGGCGGCACCGGCGGCCCTCGCCCCGGCCCCAAGCCGGCAGGACCCCGTCCGGGCAACAACCCGTTCGCACCCCAGCAGGGGATGCGCAATGAGCGCGGCGGCGGCCCCCGTCCTCGCGGCGGTCAGGGTGCCCCCGGTGGCGCACCCCGTCCGGGCGCACCCCGCCCGGCCGGCCCTGCCGGTTCACGTCCAGGCGCACCGGCAGCAGGCGGCGCAGCCCGCCCAGCACCGGCACGTCCGGGTGGTCCCAAGCCCTCGATGATGCCCAGCCAGGCCCCGGCGCCTGCCGGCGGTCGCCCCGGCGCCCCCGCCGGTGGTCCGCCACGCGG
>NZ_JADPSA010000023.1 GCF_017347085.1 Nesterenkonia sp. E16_10 | reverse complement strand
GGAGCAGGCGGCCCGGCAGGCGGCCGAGCCGGCCGCGGGGCAGGCGGCGGGGCAGGCCGTGAGGCCCTGGCTGACACCGGAGGCGCGACTGCACTGGCGGCGCGAGCAGCGGCGAGCCATCGCCGCCGCCCACGCCGAGGTCTACGCGAGGGCGCTCAGCGGGAGCTGAGAACCGTGTGGGTCAGGAACTCCCCCACGTGACTGATCTCCTGGGGCACCACGCCGTGCCCGGCGCCGGCGTAGAGCACCTTGGTCAGCTTCACCGTCTTGGTGGCCCAGCCGTGGGTGTACTCCACGTGCTCGGCCGGAATGATCGGGTCCTCCTGGTCGCGGCCCCAGAAGAACGGGATCTTCGCGGCGGCCAGCGCCTCGTCGTCGAAATAGTCCTCGAGACCCTCTCCCCGACTCGGGTCCACGGCGAAGCCGGAGAGCCCGACGACGGCGGCGAACTCCTGCGGGCGGCTGCGCAGCAGCGAGGTGGCCACCGCCATCCCCATGGAGAATCCGAGCAGGGTCACCGAGCTGTGCTGGTCCTTGACCGAGGCGATCCACTCCCAGAGATCCTCCACCGCATCCCGGGCCGCCGAGGACGAGTAGGCCAGCCGCTCCACGTCCAGGTCGAACCAGGTGTAGCCGCCGACCTCCATCTTCACCGGCGCGCGCACCGAGGCGTAGGTGAAGCCGGCGGGCAGGCCCGGGACCAGGCCCATCAGGTCCTGCTCATGGGAGCCGTAGCCGTGCAGCAGCACCACCAGCGGGGTGTCGGCACGGTCTTCGGGTTCGCGGGACCAGGCGACGTGCGGGGATTCAGACATGAAGAGACCTTTGCGGGACGAGAAGAATGACCTACCTACTCTAATCAGCCCACGGGTGGATGCGTCGGGCGGGGGTCATCGGAGAGAATGCACCTGTGAGCGAAACCGACGAGACCTTCGAAACACCTGACCTTCCTGCCGACGCCGTGACTCCAGCGACTCCGCGGCACCCCTGGACCCGCTATGTGGCCCTGGGGGACTCCTTCACCGAGGGGATCGGGGATCCGGATCAGACCCGACCGGGCTACCACCGCGGCTGGGCCGACCGAGTGGCCGAGGAGCTCGCCCTCGGCGCCGCCGCTGTGGAGGGATCGCCGAAATTCTCCTACGCCAACCTGGCGGTGCGCGGAAAGCTGATCGGACAGATCCGCGACGAGCAGCTCGCCCCCGCGCTGGAGCTGCGTCCAGACCTGATCACCCTGTGTGCCGGAGGCAATGACGTGATCCGTCCGGGAGGTGACCCGGATGAGACCGCCCGGATCCTGGACACCATGGTGCAGATCCTGAGCACCACCGGGGCGACCATCATGCTGTTCAACGGCCCCGACGTGCGCGAGACCCCGGTGGTCGGCTCGATCCGTGGGAAGGTGGCGATCTTCAACGAGAACGTGCGCACCATCGCGGCCCGCCACGACGCCGTGGTCGCCGACATGTGGTCGCTGCGCGAGCTGACCCGCCCCGAGATGTGGGATGAGGACCGGCTGCACTTCTCCGCGCTGGGCCACCACACCATCGCCCGCATGGTGCTGGACACGATGAACGTCGAGCACGATCTCAAGCCCTCGGAGCCGCGACCGGTCCCGGTGCAGAGCTGGCGCGCGGCCCGGGTGGGCGACGCCGTCTGGGCGCGCCACCACCTCTTCCCCTGGGTGGTCCGGCGGCTGCGCGGACGATCCTCCGGAGATGGGGTCCACGCGAAGCGACCGACCTTCGAGCCGCTCTTCGGCGGGTCCATGCCCCCGGGCGGCGGCCCCGCAGACTCCTGAGCGGGCTCGGGCGCGGGCTCAGGCTCAGGCTCGGGCTGCATCCTCGGCGGGCGCTGAGACCGGCTCAGGCGTCCTTGGCCATGTCGTAGTGCTGCAGCACCAGGTTCTCCACCAGCTGCGCCAGCATGTAGAGCACCAGGGAGATCAGGGTGATCACCACCACCAGCGCCCAGACCCGGGTGTTCTGCGAGCGGCTGACCGCGGAGACCACGGCGTAGCCGATCCCCTCTCCGGTGGCCAGCCATTGGGCCAACAGTGCCCCGGTGAACGCGCCGGGCACCGAGATCCGCACCGCGGAGAAGAACGCCGGAAGCGCCGAGGGTGCCGCGACCTTGCGCAGGATGTCCCAGGTGGACCCGCCGTAGACGGTGACCACGTCGCGGATCTGGGGTGTGACCGAGCGCAGCCCGAACACGATGGTGACCAGCGCCGGGAACAGCACCACGATCCCACCCATGGCCGCGACCACGGCGGTGCCGCGGCCCAGCGCCAGGATGATCAGCGGGGCCAGGGCGACCAGCGGCACCGAGCGCACGATCATCGCCAGCGGCATCACCGCGGACTCCACCACCCGGCTCATCACGATCCCCACCGCGATCACCACGGCGGCGATCATCCCGGCGGTGAAGCCGATGGCGGCGTCGCGCAAGGTGACCGCGGCGAGGCCCCACATCTCGGCGCGGATCGCGGCGGCGTCCTCCTCGAGGAACAGGTGCTCATAGACGTCCAGCGGCCCCTTGCCCACGAAGTCGGAGACGTCGAAGACTTCGAGCAGACCGACCCAGAGCACCAGGATCACGGCGAGCATGATCGCGGTGTTGCCGAGCGTGCTCAGCGCGGTGCGGGTGAGAGAGCCGGCGCGGACCCCGCGGGATGCCTGAACCACTGGGGCTGCGCTCATCACACGACTCCCTTCGACCATGGTGCTGCCACCTTTCCGATCACACCGAAGAGCGCGTAGGCGCCGCCGGCCACCGCCGCGCAGAGCAGTCCGATGGCCCAGGCGCGTTCCACGTCGAGGTTCTGCTGGGCGATGATCAGCGCCAGTCCGACCCCCTGCCGGACACCGCCGACGTATTCGCCCAGGATCGCGCCGAGCAGCGCGGCCGGGGCGGCGATCTGCAGCGCGTTCAGGATCGCCGGAAGCGCGGCGATCAGCCGCACCTTGCGCAGCTGGGTGAACCGGGACCCGCCGTAGACGGTGACCACGTCGAGGCTGGCCGGGTCTGCAGACTTCAGTCCCAGCAGCGTGCCCACCACGGTGGTGAAGAAGACCGCGAGCACCGCCAGCGCCACCGCGGTGCCGGAGGGCTCCCCGGTGGCGGGGGCCCCGATCACGATGTAGAGCACCGGGGCGACCGCCACGATCGGGATGCAGTAGCTGATCACCGCGATCTGGGTGATCAGCCGCTCGGTCCAGGGCAGCACCAGCACCACCGAGGCGAGCAGGATCGCGATCAGGTTGCCCCAGAAGAAGCCGATGGCGGCCTCCTGGATGGTCACCGAGAAGTGCCCCCAGTAGAACCCGAATCCGTCGCGGAGCAGGGCCTGGATCACCCCGGCCGGGGACGGGATCCGGGCCTCGGAGAGGATGGTCAACGTCGCGGCCCACCACAGCAGGATCACCGCGCCCAGTCCGGCGAGGCTGTAGAGCGCGGCCCGGCGCCGATCGATCTCGGTGTTCATCCCGACTGGCCTCCGCCCGGGTTCTCCGCAGAGCCGAAGAGCAGCTCGGAGGCCCGGTCATGCAGGGCATGGAACTCAGGCGTGCGCATCATCGAGGGAGTCCGCGGTCGCGGCAGGTCCACGTCGATCACCTCGGCGATCCGACCGGGGCGGGCGCTCATCACGGCGACCTTGTCGGAGAGGTAGATCGCCTCGGCGATCCCGTGGGTGACCATCAGGGTGGTGGCCGGCTTCTCGGTCCAGATGCGCAGCAGCTCGTCGTTCAGACGCTGGCGGGTCATGTCATCCAGGGCGCCGAAGGGCTCGTCGAGCAGCAGCACCGAGGGCTGGACCACCAGGGCCCGGGCGATGGAGACGCGCTGGCGCATGCCACCGGAGAGCTGGCCCGGCTTGGCCTTCTCGAAGCCGTTGAGCCCGACCAGGTGGATCAGCTCGGAGACCAGCGCGTCGTCGGGCTTCTGCCCGGAGACCTCGAAGGGCAGCCGGATATTGGAGGCCACGCTGCGCCAGGGCAGCAGCGCGGCGTCCTGGAAGGCGATGCCCAGTTCGCTGTCGCTGCGCAGCTGGGCCGGGGTCTTGCCGTCGACCAGCGCGGTCCCCGAGGTCGGGGCCTCCAGTCCGGCCAGCACCCGCAGCACGGTGGACTTCCCGCAGCCCGAAGGTCCCAGCAGGGACAGGAAGCTGCCCCGGTCGGTGTGCAGGGACACGTCCTCGAGCGCGGTGAGCGTCTCCCCGCCGCCGAGTTTGAATGATTTGGTCAGTCCCTCGATCCGAAGTCCGGTGCCGCCCGGGGAGTCTCCTCCCCCAGCGGCACCCGAAAGATCGGCGCGGGACGTTTCGCCGGTCAGGGACTCCTGCCGCTGCGGTGCCGTCATCATGGTCTGCGCTCACACTCCGTCGGGGATCTCGGCGAGCTCGGGCTTCTCCTCGAGCAGCTCCTCGAGCAGCGAGAGGTCGAAGAGCTCCTCGGCGGTGACATCCACCCCGGCCCGTTCCAGACTGTCGACACTTTCGGCCTGAAGGTCCTCGGAGATGGTCAGCAGCCCGTTCTCCCGGACCTCGTCGGTCACCACCAGGTCCACCTGGATCTCTGCCTGGCGCAGCTCCTTGTCCATCTCCAGGTCCAGGTGCGCGCCGTATTCCTCCACGGCCAGGCGGGCAGCCTCCTCGGGGTCGCTCACCGCGTCCTGCCAGCCCTGCAGCTCGGCCTCCAGGAACGACTTGATCAGCTCGGGATCCTCCTCGATCATCTGCTCGGAGGTGATCAGGGCCTCCGCCACGAAGGGCAGGCCGTTCTCGCTGAGCATCAGGTCGGTGACCTCATGGCCCATCAGCTCCACGGTGATGGACTCGTTGATCACATAGGCGAAGAAGCCGTCCACCTCGCCGTCGAGCAGCGGCGCCGGGTCATACTCCACCGGGACCATCTCCACGGACTCCGGGTCGATGTCGTTGACCTCCAGCAGCGCCTCGAAGAGCGCCTCGTTGCCGCCTGCCTGCACCCCGATGGTCTTGCCCTCGAGGTCTGAAGGGGAGGCGATGTTGCCCTCGTCGGCGAGCGAGAGGATGGTGAACGGGTTGCGCTGGTACTTCGCGCCCACGATCTTCAGCGGCGCATCCTCTTCGGCGATGACCTCTCCGGTGGCCACCGCGTTGGAGGTCCCGAAGGTGGCTTCGCCGGAGGCCACCATGTTCTCGATGGGACCGGGGCCGGGGATGAACTCCACCGTCTCGAAGCCGGCCTCCTCGTAGTAGCCGTTCTCCTGAGCGAAGAACTCCCCGGCGAACTCGGCGTTCTCGACCCAGGACAGCGCGATGTTGATATCGCCGTAGCTGGCGTCCTCACCATCTTCGGCGGAGGCGCTGTTCTCGCCGCCGCAGGAGGTCAGGGCCAGCAGAGCGATGGCGGAGAAGGTGGTCAGCTTCAGCCGGCGGCTGTGGACGGGGTTCTTCATGGGGGTCTCCTTCATCAAGGGGTGCAGTGGGCGGTGGTGCGGGTGACGAGCGCAGGTTGTGGGGACGGGTTGTGGGGCGGGTGGTCAGTTGATGCCCTGCATCGCGGCGGCCGCTGCGGCATGGCGCGGGAGCACCTCGTCGAGCTCGCGCAGCTTCAGCTCTCCGGACTCGATGAGCGCGGCGCCGGCCACCAGCACATACCAGCCGCGGGCGGGCCCGGAGCGCAGCCAGCCCTCCACAGGGTCGGTGAGCGCCCCGGCCTGGGACAGCGGTGCGGATTCCCAGATGACCAGGTCGGCGCAGGCGCCGGGGTGCAGGTGGCCGATCTCCTCGGACCAGCCGAGGTTGGCGGCGGATCCGGCGGTGGCCATGGAGAGCGCCTCGCGGGCGGACATCGCCGCGGGGCCGCCGCGGTAGCGGGCGAGCAGCATCGCGCCGCGGGTCTCCATCCAGAGATTGGCCGAGTCCGAGGAGGCCGATCCGTCGCAGCCGATCCCCACCGGCATGCCCAGGGAGCGCAGCGCCTGGGCATCGGCGGTGTCTCCGGCGAGGATCATGTTGGAACTGGGGCACTGGGTCGCGCTGACACCTGCGGCGGCGAGGCGCTGGTTCTCCTCGGCGCTGCCGTAGACGTAGTGCGCCACCCAGGAGCGTGGCGTGGCCCAGCCGACGTCCTCGAAGTACTCCACCGGACGCCGACCATAGACCTCAAGCGCGTAGCTGTCCTCGTCCTTGTCCTCGGCCAGGTGGGTGTGCAGCCGCACATCGTGCTTCTCGGCCAACTCGGCGGTGGCCCGCATGATCGACTCGCTGACCGAGAACATCGAACACGGTGCCAGCGCCACCCGGGTCATCGCCCCGGGGGCCGGGTCGTGGAAGGTGGAGATCAGCCGCTCGGAGTCGCTCAGAATGGTCTCCTCGTCCTGGACCACCGACTCCGGTGGCAGCCCGCCGTCCTTCACCGAGCGGGTCATCGAGCCGCGATTCGCCATGAACCGGAACCCGATCTCGGTGGTGGCCTTGATCTGGGCGTCGATCAGATTCGGCCTGGGGTGGACGTACATGTGATCCGAGGAGGTGGTGCAGCCGCTGAGCAGCAGCTCCGCGCAGGCCACGTAGGTGGAGAGGTAGGTGGACTCCTCATCCAGCGCCGCCCATCGCGGGTAGAGCGTGGTCAGCCACGCGAAGAGCGTCCCGTTGATCGCCGGGGCGAAGGCTCGGGTCAGGTTCTGGTACATGTGGTGGTGGGTGTTCACCAGGCCCGGGGTCACCAGCCGACCTCCGGCGTCGATCACCCGAGCCGCCGCGGGCGCCGGCTGCGTGGAAGGTCCCGCGCTGTGCACCCGGCCGGCATCCAGCGCGATCCAGCCGCCGTCGATCTCTCGGCCTGCCGCCAGCGCCTGCTGCTGGGCATCCGCGCCGGAGCCGGACGCCTCGAGCACGATATAGGCGTTGGTGATCAGCGTGTCGACGCGCGTCTGGGCCGGGGGCATCCGTCCTCCTGAAAGTAGATTGGCCCCAACCTATGAAACGGATGTTTCTTCCTTCATCCTGCCCGGTTACGGGCATGTAAATGCCGATCCTGTAACGGCCCCGTAACCCGCACCTGCCTATGCTGGAGGCCGATTCCACGTCCCTTTGCCTGTCGTCGGCCACCGGAGGAGCAGACCCCATGCTTGATCGCCTGAGCTCCTATCTGGACTGCCTCCAGGACCCCGAGAACTGGGCGGTGGCAACGATTGTTTCGGTCCGCGGCTCCTCGCCGAGTCCGGTCGGCACCTCGATGGCGGTCTCCGCCGATCTGCGGATCATCGGGTCGCTCTCCGGAGGCTGCGTGGAGTCCGCGGTGGCGGTCTCCGCCCAGGATGCGCTCGCCGCAGGCGTGGTCCGCCGGGAATCCTTCGGGCCCGACGGCACCCCCTTCGGCGTCGCGGGCCTCGGCGTCGCCCTGACCTGCGGTGGGGAGATCGAGGTGCTGATCCAGCCGCTGGCCACCGCGGACCTGGGAGCGCTCCGAGCGCTCGCGGGTCAGGATCCACACACCCCCGCGACCCTGACCCGAGAGCTCCAGGACGGCGATGGTGTGCGGTTCGCCGTCACCGAGCACCGCGCGGGCGCCCCTCGACTGATCCTGAGCGGGGTCCATGACTTCTCCTTCCACCTCGCCCAGCTGGGCCTGCAGGCCGGCTGGCGTGTGGATCTGGTCGACCTCCGGCCCGCCTTCGCCACGCAGGAGCGCGTCCCCGACGGCGCCGCGCTGCACCTGGGCCACCCGGCCAGCGTGATCACCGAGCTGCTCAGTCAAGACCTGGACCGCGGCCCGGATCAAAGCCCCTGGACCGGGATCTGCGTGATGACCCATCACCCGGACCTCGACGTGCCGGTGCTGGACACGGCCTTGCGCTGGCATGGCCAGCGGGCCGACGACGCAGCCCGATGCTTCATCGGGGCCATGGGATCGCGCAGCTCGGCCCGGCGCCGGGACGCCGCCCTGGCCGAGCTGGGCCACAGCCAGGCCGCCCGGGACCGGGTGGTCTCCCCGCTCGGGCTGGACCTCGGCGCGCAGACCGCCCCAGAGGCGGCGATGTCGATGATGGCCCAGCTCATCGCGGCCAAGAACGCACCCGCGGGCGCCGCACCGCTGACCCGGGGCAGCGGGCCGATCAACACCTTGCGCCCACGCAGCGTGAGCCTCCTCGAAGAAATGGCAGTGTGACCCGTGGACATCACCAGCGTTGAGCAGACCCTGCACACCACCGACCCGGATGTCTTCGCTCCCGGCGACTCCTGGCTGGCCGGGGGCACCGTGCTCTACTCCTACGGCTATGACTTCACCAACCCGGCGCCGCGCCGCCTGCTGGACATCACCGCGGCCGGATGGGCCCCGCTGACCTGGCACGACGGCGGCGACGAAGCATCCGACGCGACCGGGGCCGGCGTGGGTGCCGTGGAGACCGGCACGGCAGGCTGGACCGGGCTGGAGATCGCCGCCACCTGCACCATCGCGCAGTTCCATGCCGCAGCCACCGAACTGGCGGCTCGCTCGGCTGCCACCGGCTCCACCATCCCCGCCGGCTCCACCGAACCCACCGACTCCGCCGCCCGGCTCGCCGAGCTGCCGGGGGTGCGCCTGATGGAGCCTGCGGCCGAGTGTTTCGTGGCCTCCTGGAAGGTCTGGAACACCTCCACCGTGGGCGGCAACGTGGTCACCGCGCTGCCCGCGGGACCGATGACCTCCTGGCTGAGCGCGATGGAGGCCACCGCACTGATCCTGTGCCCCGGCGGCACCCGGCGCACCGCGCCGGTCTCGGAGCTGCTGCGCAAGACCGGTCACACCTGGCTGGCCCCGGGCGAGCTGATCCGGGCCTTCTTCGTCCCCGCCAGCACCCTGGCGCGGCCCACGCTGATGGTCCGCGAATCCCTCACCCGCTACGGACGCTCCGCCACCCTGCTGCTGGCCTCCCCGGACCCCAGCCGAGCCCCCGGAGCCATCCGACTCACCATCACCGCGAGCACCGTGCGTCCGGTGATCCTGCAGCTGCACGCCGAGGACGACGTGGCCGAGGTGATCCGCACCCAGATCCCCGAATCGCTGTGGAACGACGACGTGCACGGTGATCGCGACTGGCGGATCGAATCCACCATCCGACTGGCCGCCGAGCTGCGCGAGGAGCTGCGCTCCCTCCCCGGCGTGGGCAGCTCCCCCGCGTTCGGCGGGTCCGACACCGGGAGACTGCCCGCGCCCACCTCGACCCGGCCGGCCGGCTCCGCCCCGACCTCCCCCACCGACACCCCTGGCGCGACCTTGCCCACGGAGGCCACCGACACCACCGACACCACCGACTTCCCCGACGCTACTGACACGAGTCCGCCCCAGGTCTTCGTGGACGGCAGACAGCTCGCCCTGGACACCGCCCCGGGCCAGTGCCTGCGCACCTTCCTGCGCGACGCAGGCTCGGCAGGAGTCAAGCGCGGCTGCGACGCCGGGGACTGCGGCGCCTGCACCGTGCACCTGGGCCGGCCCGGCGAGACCCCCACCGCTGTGCACAGCTGCATCATCCCGGCAGAACGTGTGGCCGGAGCAGAGGTCACGACCGTACAGGGACTGAGTGCTGAGGCTGTGGCGCAGGTCGAGGGCCGAGGAAACGCCGAGAGCCCCGCGGCCCTGCACGCCGCCTTGCACCCCACCCAGCGCGACTTCCTCGAGGCCCACGGGTTCCAGTGCGGCTACTGCACCCCTGGATTCCTGATGACCGCCACGGCGCGGAGCCCCTACTCTCCGGCCTCCGGGGAGCAGACCGATCCCGAGGACCCGGACACGCTGCGACGATTCAAGGGCAATCTCTGCCGGTGCAGCGGCTACTGCTCGATCAAGGACGCGCTGACCAAGACCCCACGAGTCAGCACCGACTCCGCTCCGGGCAGCAGCCCGATGCCTCCGGCGGGGCCCGCCGTGGTCACCGGCACCGCGGCCTACACCTTCGATGAGGCCGGCGAGCGCCCCCAGGAGTCGCCGCTGCACCTGGTGGTGATCCGCTCCCCGCACGCCCACGCTCATATCCGCGGCATCGACCCCGCCGCGGCGCTCGCCGCCCCCGGGGTGCTCGCCGTGCTCACCCATGAAGACGCCCCCGCCGAGCTCTACTCCTCGGCGCAGCATGAGCTGGTGGAGGATGACCCTGCGGACACTCGAGTCCTCGACGACGTGGTCCGGCACGTGGGGCAGCGGGTCGCCGTCGTGGTCGCGGAGACGCGTCGGCAGGCCGAGCGGGCCGCCGCCCTGGTCGAGGTCGACTATGAGCTGCTCCCCGCGGTGCTGGACCCCCGACAGGCCCAGGAGGACACCGCGCCGGCGATCCACGGAGACAAGGACTCCGCCACCCACCGGATCCTGTTCCCGCAGAGGAACCTCATCGCGATGGCCTCCAGCTCCCAGGGCGAGGCGGCCCAGGAGCTCTCCCGACCGGCTGAGGATCCCGGTGAAACCGGATCGGCCGAACCCGCCGGGTCCGCTGCGCAGAGCTCCGACTCCGCGAGAGGCGCCGCGTATTCGGCGAGCTTCGAGACCCATCGGACCTCCCATGTGGCCCTGGAGACCCATGGCGCGCTGGGCTGGATCGATGAGCTTGGCCGCTACACGCTCCGGTCCTCCACCCAGGTCCCGTTCCTGGTCCGGCGCACGCTCTGCCGGGTCTTCGGGCTGTCCTCGGAGGCGGTGCGGGTGTTCGCGCCCAGGGTCGGGGGCGGATTCGGCTCCAAGCAGGAGGTGCTCACCGAGGACCTGGTGCTGCTGGCCCTGCGCACCTTGGCGGCCCGCGGGATCACCCGCCCGGTGCAGCTGGAGCTGACCCGCTCCGAGGCGCTGGCGGCGACCACCACCCGGCACCCGTTCCAGATGCAGGTCTCGGTGAGCGCCTCCGCGTCGGGCCGGCTCCAGGGGCTGGCGCTGCAGGTGCTCTCCGACACCGGGGCCTATGGCAACCACGGGCCCGGGGTGATGTTCCACAGCATCACCGAGTCGATGCAGCTCTATTCGGCTCCGCATAAGCAGGTCCACGCCGAGGTCGTCTACACCAACAACCCTCCGGCCGGCGCGTTCCGCGGCTACGGGCTGAGCCAGACCACCTTCGCGGTGGACTCCGCCATGGACGAGCTGGCCCGCCGGCTCGGCGAGGATCCGCTGCGCTTCAAGGCCGCGAACATCGTGGCCCCCGGGGAGGTGCTCTTCGGCGCCGAGCATGATGATGTGGCCGCCGACGTCGACGGGCTGCAGCAGTGCCTGCAGATCATCGGGGAGAAGCTGCGCACCGGGGAGCTCACCTCGGCGGAACGGGCCCAGTGCGAGCGGCTGCTCAGCGAGGAGCGCCACGGCGGATTCGACCACGGCGGGTTCGACGACGGTGTCAGCCCCGGGCCTGCCGCCTCCCCGGTGGGTGCGACCCTTGGTGACTGGGCGGTGGGCACCGGCACGGCCGTGGCCATGATCGACACCGTCCCGCCCAACGGGCACCACTCCCACGTCACCGTCACCGCCCAGGGTGAGGGGCGCTACCTGCTCAAGGTGGGCACCGCAGAGTTCGGCAACGGCACCTCCACGGTGCACCGCCAGGTGGTTGCCGAGGTGCTGGGCACCGGCGCGGAGAAGATCCAGCTGATCCAGGCCGACACCGACGCGGTGCGCTTCGACACCGGCGCCTTCGGCTCCACCGGGATCACGGTGGGGGTGAAGGCGGCCCACGCCGCCGCGCAGGACCTGCTGGGCAAGCTCGCGGCCGATCCCGAGGCGGACCCGGTCGGCATGACCGGTGATGGCACCTGGGCCGGGACGCCGCGCTCGGTCTCCTTCAACGTGCAGGGGTTCCGGATCGCGGTGGACCGGCGCAGCGGGACCCTGGCCATCCTGCAGTCGGTCCATGCCGCCGACGCCGGGGTGGTGCTCAATGAGGCCCAGTGCCGCGGGCAGATCGAGGGCGGGGTGGCTCAGGCGCTGGGCGCGGCGATGTTCGAAGAGCTCGAGATCGACGAGTCCGGACAGGTCACCACCGACATATTGCGCAATTACCACGTGCCGCAGATGGCCGATGTGCCGCGCACCGAGGTGCACTTCGCGAAGACCCACGATCCGGTCGGTCCGATGGGCGCCAAGTCGATGTCCGAGGCCCCGTTCAACCCGGTGGCCCCGGCGCTGGGCAATGCGATCCGGGATGCGATCGGGCTGCGGATGACCCGCACCCCGTTCCGGAAGGACCGGATCGCGCAGGCGCTGCGCCGGGCTTCGACGAGTCCCACCGCGGTGGCCCCGCGGAGCTGATCAGGCCCCGTGGAGCGGCGCTGCCGTCCTCGGGCCGGGGCCGCTCCAGCGGTCCAGATCCTGAGGCGTATCGATGTCCTGCGCCTGGGCGATCCCGCTGAGATCGACCGCCTCGATCAGCTCCGGATGGGCCCTCAGGTAGGGGCGCGCTCCGGCATCTCCGAGCGCGATCGCCGCGGCCGCCTGGGCTGCGGCCAGGTCGAAGACCACCGGGTGCGTTCGAGTGCCGCGGATCAGGCCCTGGGTGATCCGCCCGGGAGCGTGGGCCTGGAGCACCCGGCGCAGGGCGACCGCGCCGATGCCGGGCTGATCCACCAGCACGACGGCGACCCGGCCGGCTCCCTGCTGGGCCGCGGCTTCCACGCCGGCACGGAAGGAGGCGGAGAGTCCCTGCTCCCAGTCCGGGCAGAGGACCCATTCCGCATCCGCCAGGCCGGGACCTTGAAACAGCTGCTCCCGGACCGGCTCGGCCCGATGTCCGAGCACGATCAGCGGACGGGTGTCGGCCTCGCGGGCACAGCGCAGCGCCCGCGAGGCCAGGGTCTCACCACCGATCCGCAGCAGCGCCTTGCCTCGGCCCCCGAGTCGAGTCCCGGCCCCGGCGGCGAGGATCACGGTCACGTCGGGACTCGGCATCAGGGCGGTGTTCCGCTCAGGCGCGCGCCGAGGCGGCCTGGCCGAGCAGGACCAGCTTCTCCCCCAGCCCGTAGCTGCGGTTCGCCAGCTGCCGGACGTACCCCTTGGCGATCATCGTGCGCAGCAGTCGGTGCGCCGTCGGTGCTGGCAGCCCGGTCTCTCCGGCGAGCTCGCTGAGGCTCAGCTGTCCCCCATGAGCGTTGATCACCTCGAGGATGTCCAGCGCTCGATCCACCGACTGCACCCCCTGGGTGCGGTGCTCCGCGGCACGGGTTCTCGTTGTCACGCGCGCCTCGCTGGGTGGCGCTGGTGCGTCGAGTGCTTCTGTCACGGCCTGCTCCTTCTGCTCATCCATGCTTGGCTCAGCGCCGGAGGGCGCTGAGTTCAGAGCTGCCTCGTCCATGCCGGCCGCCCACTCCGGGCGAGCTCCCCGGTCCCTGCAGAAACCCGCCCACCGGGGCCAGTGCGCTGGTGGTGTCCTGGGCGGTGTAGAGCGGGGTGCCGCGCAGCACCGCGCCGACCACGGTGCCGGTGATCTCATAGTGGTCATAGGCCGAGATCGGGTTCTTATGGGCCAGTCCTGCGGCGGAGATGAGGTTGGTCTGTCTCGGGTCGTAGATGACCAGGTCCGCGTCCCTGCCCAGCGCGATGCTTCCCTTCCGGTGCAGCCCGGCCAGCAGCGCGGTGTTGGTGGCCATCCAGGCGCTGACCGTCTCGATCCCGATGCCGCGCAGCCGGGCCTCATGGGCCACCGCGGAGAATCCCACCTGCAGCCCGGAGATTCCGCCCCAGGCCTGTTGCAGATCGGGCGCCCCCCGGCGCTTCTCCTCTGCGGTGGAGGGCGAGTGATCACTGACCACGGCGTCGATGATGCCCTCGCGCAGTCCCTCCCAGAGCGCCTCGCGGTTGCCGCGGTCACGGATGGGCGGGCAGCATTTGAACTCCGCCGCCCCGTCCGGGATCGCCTCGGCGTCGAAGCAGAGGTAGTGCGGGCAGGTCTCGACGGTCAGCGGGAGGCCCTCATCGCGGGCCTGGGCGATGATGTCCAGGGCGCGGGCCGAGGCCAGGTGCAGGATGTGGGTGCGGCAGCCGGTCTCGCGCACCGCTTCGATCAGGTCGCTGACCGCCGCGACCTCGGCGTCGTGGGGCCGGGTCTGGGCCCAGTCTGCATAGTGGCTGAGCCGGCGTCGTCCTCCGGTGAGCTCGCTGGCCCGCTCGATGGTCTCGGCGTCCTCGGCGTGGACGATCACCAGCCCGTCGAAGCTGGCGACCTCGGTCATTGCTTCACGCAGCTGAGAGGCGTTGACCGGGGGAAATTCGTCCACCCCCGAGGGCAGCAGGAAGCACTTGAAGCCGAAGACCCCAGCCTCCCAGAGCGGCCGCAGCTGTGGGGTGTTGCCCGGGACGATCCCGCCCCAGAAGCCGACCTCGACGAAGGTCTGCCCGGCGGCGGCCTGCTGTTTGATCCGCAGCGATTCCACGTCCACGGTGGGCGGGATGGAGTTCAGCGGCATGTCCACCACCGTGGTAACCCCGCCCAGCGCCGCGGCCATGGTTCCGGTCGCGAAGCCCTCCCAGCTGGTCCGGCCGGGCTCGTTGATGTGTACATGGGTGTCGACGTTGCCGGGCAGCACCTGATGCCGCGGATCGACCACGGTCATTCCCGCACCGGCGCCGACGTCGCTGGCCTTGACGATCTCGGCGCGACGTCGTCCCTCCCCCGGGCTGAGTCGGTGGATCCGGACGATCTCGCCCCCGAGGATCTCCAGGTGGGCCGGGGCGAACTCGCCCTCGAGCAGGACCTGCTCGGCGATGAGGTGGCGCAGCATCATCGGCTCGGCTCCGCTTCTGCTGCGGGTGCTGCCGCGGGGCCTGCGGTCGGGTCTGGGGAGGGGGACGTGGCGGGGGCGCGATCCGTCGGGGCCTGTTTCGGCAGCACCGCGTTCAGCACGACCGCACTGAGCATCGCCGGCACGATTCCGGAGGACAGCAGCAGCGCGATGTCTGCGGAGAAGGCGGCGGTGACCTCCTCCGGGGCGAAGGAGAAGCCGATGCCGAGCCCGAGGGAGACCGCGATGATCAGCATGGCGCGGCGGTTGAGCACCTCGCTGCCGACCACCTGGATGCCTGCGGAGGCGACCATCGAGAACATCACCAGCACCGCACCGCCGAGCACGGCGTAGGGGATGGTGCTGAAGAAGGCGGCGAACTTCGGCACGAAGCCGGCCAGCAGCAGGATGCCGCCGGCCAGTGCGACGACGAACCGGCTGACCACCCCGCTGAGCACCACGACCCCGGTGTTCTGGCTGAACGTGGTGTTGGGCATGGCGCCGAAGAGTGCGCCCAGCGAGGTGCCGATGCCATCGGCCATGACACCGCCGCTGAGCTGACGCGAGGTCGGGGTCTTGCCGATTGCGGTGCGCGAGACCGCGGTGAGGTCCCCGATGGACTCCATCGAGGAGGCCAGCGCGATGATGGTGATCGCGATGATGGCGGCGCTGGTGAAGTCCAGGCCGAAGTGCAGCGGCGTCGGGGCGAAGATCCAGTCGGCCTCGGCCACGGCCTGCAGGCTCACCATGCCGAAGGCGGCCGCCACGGCGTAGCCGATGAGGAGACCGATCAGCACGGAGGCCACCGAGAGGAAGCCGCGGCCGAACTGGTTGCATGCCACGGTCACGACGACCACCAGGGCGGCGATGCCGAAGTGGAACAGCGCGCCGTAGTCGCCCGCGGCCTGGGCGGGAGCCCCGCCGGCGGCGTAGTCGATCGCGGTGGGCATCAGCTTGATCCCGATGATCAGGATGATGACCCCGCAGACCAGCGGCGGGAAGAGCCGGGAGATCCAGTGCAGCGCCCCGCCGAAGATCACCTGGACGAACCCTGCCACGAAGGCTCCGCCGAAGACCGCGGCGATGCCGAACTCCTGGGCGATCGGGATCGCCACCGCGAGGAACGCGAAGCTGGTGCCCTGCATCACCGGCAGCCGAGACCCGATGGGCCCCGCGCCGAGGGTCTGCAGCAGGGTGGTCACACCGGAGACGATCATCGCCAGCTGCACCATCAGGGTGGTCTCTCCGGCGGCCATGCCGATGGCGGTGGCCACGATCAGCGGAGGCGCCGCGTTGCCGACGAACATCGCCAGCAGATGCTGGATGGCGAGCGGGAATGCTCGGCGCAGCGGCGGCATCTGGTCCACCGGGCTGGGCGTCGCCGACACTGCGTGCGCGGCGTCAGGCTCCGCCGGGGAGGCCTGCGCCTCGTCGGTGGTGCGGGCTGCGGTGGTCTCGGCACTCATGGGAGCAACTTCCTGTCACGGTGAAACCGGCTGGTTGCTCCCACGGTATGAGTCCGTTGTTAGGGCCGTGTTTCCGAGCGATTACCGCCAAGAGAAACATGCGTTCCGCGTTTCATGCGCTACGGAACACCTGTTTCTCACACCCGGTGCAGGTGGTCAGCAGAAGCCGCCCAGCCACTCCCAGGCATGCGGCCGGGCGGGGGCGTCGCGGCGGGTCACCGAGGCGTTCATCAGGCCATAGGGCCGGTCTCCGGCCTGGAAGACCTCGTTCGGGTTCTCCAGGTCGAAGCGGCTCAGGTCCACCACATAGTGGTGGTTGTTGGGCATCACGAAGCGGATGTCCTCGATCTCGGGCACGGCGCCGAGCACCGCCTCACCGGCGGCGTAGAGCGTCTGCTGCAGGGACAGCGAATGCACCAGCGCGAACTGCTCCAGCACGAGCTGCTTGACCCTGGCGTAGACCGCGTCGAAGTCGGTCTCCGCCGCGGCATCCTCCGCGAAGAGCCAGCGGGCGGTGATGTCCGTGGCCATGATCCGGTCCTGGGTCTCCGGCAGGGTGGTGTACCGGTCCCGGGGGAATCCGGAGAACTCGCTGCCGGTGGTCTTGAGCACGGTGAGATCGCTGAACCCGCCCAGCAGGTGTTCCTCTCCGTCCTGGATGGTGAGCGCGGCGGTGCGGATCTCCTGCTTGGACTTCACGAAGGAATGCTCATGAGCGCGCAGCTCTCCCTCGGGTCCGGGCACCTGGATCCGTTCCCAGGGGTAGGACTCCGCGGTCCAGCGACCCCCGGCGACCTCGTCCTGGGCGGTGAAGTGCCGGCCCAGCAGCCGCAGGAACTCCTCCGGGGTGGAGATCCCGTGTTCCTTGGCGAAGGCGTAGACCGTGTTCTTCTGGGTATCGGTGGCGATGACCCGGGAGTTGTCTCCGCTGCGGTAGCAGTCGGTGAAGTCCCCGCGCAGCAGGGAGCTCACATTGAGGTCCATGAGCGTATGGACCGGAGTCTCCCGGTTGACTCGGACCACCCGGACCTCGGCCTTGCCGTATTGGTTCGGACCGAGGACGACGTCAGAACTGCTCATGGGTGCTCCTGTTTCTAGGTGAGGCGCGGTCGTGTCGGGGCATGGGTGCCGGCAGCATTTCCTGGAGCGGCCGGGCTGGGGACTCAGCTGCCCCGGTAGGTGGTGTAGCCGAAGGGACTCAGCAGCAGCGGCACGTGATAGTGCTCGGCGGAGGCCTGCACGGAGAATGCGAGGCTCACCTGGGGAAAGAAGTGCTCGACCCCGCGGGCGTCGAAGTGTTCCCCGGTGGCGAAGACCAGTTCGTAGGTCCCGGGGGTCAGCGACTCCGGGCCGAGATCGCCGACGCGCCCGTCGGCGTCGGTGGTGCCGGCGGCGATCTGCTGCTGCTCCGGTCCGCGCAGGGTGACCTGGATGCCCTCGGCGGGGGTTCCGGTGCTGGTGTCCAGGACGTGGGTGGTGATCAGGCTCATCGTGGCTCCTGCCTTCAGTGTTCGAGCTCGTCAAGTTCGTCGTAGGCCTTCGCGATGGCCGAGAGGCGTCTGCGTCCAGCACCGAGCTGCCGGTTGAGCACCCCGTTGGCGAGCAGGCTGACCAGGGACATCGCGGCGGCGTAGCTGTCGAAGGCGCCCTCGGAGTCGATGGGGCATTCGATCCAGCAGTCCGCCTCCATCGCGTAGTGCCGGGAGGTGGAGTCACCGAGGCAGAGCAGCTGCGCCGGTGATGCGGCCACCGCCCGCACCGCACGCCCGAAGACCACCGGGCGACGTCGGAAGCCCACCGCCACCACCAGGTCCCCGGAACCGATGCCGGCGAGCTCCTCGCCCAGGGTCTGCCCGGGCTGCGGGGCCAGGCGCACCTTGGACCGGGTCTGGATGAGCTGCTGGTGCAGGTGCAGCGCGACCGGATAGCTGTTGCGCAGGCCCAGCACGATCACCCGCTCCGCGGCATCGAGCAGCTCCACCGCCTGCTGCAGCCGGCCCTCGGCCAGACCGGCTCCGAGCCGAGCGAGGTTCTCGTGATCGCGCGCCTCGTGGCGCTGCACCCCGGTGGAGGCGTCGTTGTCCGCCGAGGTCACCGGTGCTGCGGTGGGCACCCCGCGGCTGCGCAGCGCCCGGGCGTGGTCCTTGACCTCGCGGAAGTCTTCGAAGTCCAGCTTCCGGAAGAGCCGGGAGACGGTGGCCTTCGAGACCCCGGTCTCGCGGCTGATGTCGGCGGCGGAGAAGATCGCCAGATCGCCCAGGTGTTCGAGCAGGAAGTCTGCGACGTGGCGCTCCTGGGGCGGGAGGCTGCCGTAGCGCGCGTCGATCCGGGCGTCGATCCGAGTCTCGGTGTCGAGCCGCGGGTCGGCCTCGGATCGGGGCTCAGCGCGGGATCCTGACTTAGGATCCTGCGTGGAGGACTTCGTCATCTGCTGCTCACTCTCGGTGCTCGGCGGCCACGGCCCAGACCGCGCGCTCCAGGGCCTGCAGGGCCAGCGCCACGTCTGTCTCCAGCACATTCTCCTCCGGATGGTGGCTGATCCCGTCCTCGCACCGGGTGAAGAGCATCCCGATCTCGGTGACCGCCGCCATGGCCATGGCGTCGTGCCCGGCCCGGGAGTACAGCGTGATCGGGTCCTGATCCCCGGTCTCGGCGACCCCTGCGGCGAGCGCCTGGCCCAGCCGTGGTGAGCAGCTCACCGTGGGGGCCGAGTGGATCTCTTCGATGACCAGCTCCAGGCGGCGCTGGGTGCAGAAGCCGCTCAGCGCGGCGTGGATCTCCTCCCAGGCGGAGTCGCGCAGCGTGTCGGATTCCGCGCGCAGGTCCAGGGAGAAGTCCACCTCGCCGGGGACCACGTTGACCGCGCCGGGGCGGGTGTCGAGCTGACCGACCGTGGCGATGACCCCGCGGTCGCGGCCGATCCGTTCGACGTCGAGCACCGCCTGGGCGGCTCCGATCAGGGCGTCGCGGCGGCGTTCATAGGGGGTGCCCCCGGCGTGCCGGGCCTCCCCGAGGATGGTGAGCTTGAACCTGCGGGCTCCGGCGATCGAGCTGACCAGTCCCAGCGGTCGTCCGGCGGCTTCGAGGTAGGGGCCCTGTTCGATATGGGCCTCGAGATAGCCGACCAGGTCTTCGGGCGCCCGGGCGGCGTCGTGGATCTTCTCGGGGTCCAGGCCGAAGTCCCAGAAGGCCTGGGCCATGCTGATGCCCGCGGCGTCGGTGGCCTCCCACCAGCCCGGGTCCCAGGTGCCGGCCATGGCCCGGGAGCCCAGCAGGGTGGCGCCGAAGCGGGTGCCCTCCTCATCGGCGAAGGCGACGATCTCCACGGCGAAGGGCAGCTCGTCGGCGTGCGGGGCGAGTCGACGTGCGGTCTCGATCCCGAGCAGCACCCCGAGGATCCCGTCGTAGCGCCCGGCGTCGGGCACGGTGTCCAGATGGGAGGCGATGATCAGGGTGGGCAGTCCGGGGCGGGCGCCCTCGAGGCGCCCGCACTGGTTGCCTGCGGCGTCCTGCCAGACCTCGAGTCCGGCCTCGGCCATCCACCGGGCGGCCAGCGCGTTGTGCCGGCGGTGCTCCTCGGTGAGGTAGGCGCGCAGGATGCCCTCGGGCATCGCGCTGATCGCGGCCAGCTCATCGCATCGGGCCATGATCAGCGCGGCTGCGGCGTCATGGGTCAGGTCAGGGTCGCCCGTCATATCAGGGTCGCCCGTCATGTCGGCAGCGCTCATCATCTCAGGGTCGCGGCTCATCGGGCGGTCTCCTCGGTGGCCGCGGCATCCTGATACACCTCAGTGGCCGCGCCGACCCCTCCGCCCGGGGTCGGCTGGGCGCCGCCGGAGCGCAGCACCTGTTCCAGTGCGGCCAGGGTGAGCAGCACCGCGTCCTTGCGGGCGTTGTAGCCCATGGTGCCGATGCGCCAGACCTTCCCGTGCAGCGGACCGAAGCTGGTGCCGATCTCAATCCCGTAGTCATGCAGCATCGCCTGGCGGGCCGCGTCGCCGTCGATGCCCTCCGGGATGTGCACGGCGACCACGTTGTTCATCTTGTGGGCGATGTCCCCGAAGACCTGCAGACCCAGGCCCTGGACGCCGGCGAGCATGGCCGCGCCGTGGAGCTGATGCCGGGCGATGGCGGTGTCGATGCCTTCTTGAAGCAGCAGCCGGGCGCATTCGCGGGCGCCGTAGAGCATCGAGGTGGCCTCGGTGTGGTGGTTCAGCCGCTGCGGGCCCCAGTAGTCCAGGATCATCGCCAGGTCGAAGTAGTTCGAGGCGATGCGTCGGCCGCGACCTTCGGTGCCGTCGGCGATGCCTTCCTCCACGTGGCGGCGGGAGCGGATGACCTCCACCGCGCGATCGGAGAGGCTGATCGGTGCGGAGCCGGAGGGCCCGCCGAGGCATTTCTGCAGCCCGGCGGTGACCGCGTCGATCCCCCAGTCGTCGGCGCGGAACTCGTTTCCTGCCAGGGAGGCTGTGACGTCGGTGTAGAACAGCACGCCGTGGGCCCGGCAGATCGCGCCGATGTCCTCAAGCGGCTGGTTCATGGTCGTGGAGGTGTCGCCCTGGACCAGCGCGAGCAGGGTGGGCTGCTCCTCGAGGATGGCCTGTTCGATCTCCTCGGGCGTGAAGACCTGGCCCCAGGCCTTCTCGCGGACGGCCACCTCGGCCCCGGCGCGCACCGCGATCTCCTTGAGCAGGTGCCCGAAGCGGCCGAAGATCGGGACCAGCACCTTCGCGCCCGGCTCGATCAGAGAGATCAGTGCCGCCTCGATGCCGGCCCGGGAGGTGCCGTCGACCAACACGGTGGCCTCGTTGGAGGTCTTGAACACCCCGCGGTAGAGCTCCATGACCTCGTTCATGTACCCGGTCATCGCCGGGTCGTACTGGCCCACCAGCTGGGCGGACATGGCGCGCAGCACGCGCGGATCGGCGTTGATCGGGCCGGGGCCCATCAGCAGCCGTGGGGGCGGATTGATCTGGCTGGAACTCATGGACACCATCGTACTGAAACTATTGTTTCATCCATGAAACGAGGACGTATCCTCAGGAAACGCTGTGCTCCAGGCGCCTGACAGCGATCTCGGCCAGCTGACCACTGCGGATCCTGGCCTCCTCCTCGGGGGTGTTCTGCAGCCGCAGCTGCAACTGAGTCATCATCTGGGCCGGGGTGCGACCGGCGGCCCGGATCAAAAAGATCCGGTCGAAGCGGTCCTCATAGGCCCGGTTCGCGCTGATCCATTCCTGCTGCGCGGCCTCATCCTGGCTGAGGCTTCCCTGTTCACGCCGGGAGGCCTGCGCCTCCCGCGTCTCGCCCTGGACCTTCTCGCCGATCCGGGGGTGATGGGCCAGCGCGGCGTCGACCTCCAGGTCGGTCCAGTCCTGGGCCATCTCGGCCGCGATCTGGGTCAGCTGCTCGACGTGCGCGTAGGGCCGCCGGGCCAGCAGCGCAGCCCGCCAGGAGGGAATCGGCACGCAGGCATCGAGCAGCTCGGTGAGCTCCTCGGGCGACGCCTCATTGAACTCAGTCAGTCTCATGGATCTCCGTTTCCGTGACTCCGGGCCCGTCGCTCTGATGGGACGGGATTCTGGCGTGGAAGGCGGCGGCCTGCTGGATCAGCGCGATATCGCTGCCGGCGGGGCCGATCAGGCAGATGCCGGTGGGCAAGCGGTCGCGGGTGCGCAGCGGGACGTTGACCGCGGGGAGCCCGGCGAGTCCCGCCAGGCAGGTCAGCAGCATGGTGCCGCGGCGATGTTCCTCGATCAGGGCTCCACCCAGGGCGGCGTCCTCACGCAGCGGGGCCGGTCCTGCGGCGGAGGGCACCGCAAGGATCCCGTCACCGACCCAGCCCCGGATGATCCGACGGGCTCCGGCGGCCAGCGCCCGGGCCTGTCGTTCCTGATCTGCGGTGAGCTCGCTGGCCATGCGGAACCGGGCCCCGACGTCGGAGGCCATCGCCTCCCAATGTCGGCCGACCCACGCTCCGTGGTTGCTCCAGGCTTCGCGGAACTGGATGATCCGGAACGCCTCGAACCAGGCGGCATGCATCTCGGGTGAGACCCCGGTGAGCTCCTCGATCCGCATCACCGGGTTCTCGGTGGGCGGCTCGACGTCGGGGCTCACCTGGGCGCCGAGCGCGGCGCGCAACGCCTCGGCGACCTCCGGCTGCACCTGGTCGAACAGACGCGGGATGATCCTCATCGCGGGCTCCTGGGCCAGGACCGGATCAAGGACGGGATCCGCTTCACCAGCGGTCGCAGCTCCGGTCCCGGCGCTGGTTTCGGCGAGCAGGACCTTGGCCACGGCGGCGAGGGTGTCCGGGTCCCGGGTCATCCAGCCCACGGTGTCGAAGCTCTGCGCCAGCGGCAGCATCCCCTCTCGTGAGATGGCGCCGTGGGTGCTGCGGATGCCCCAGAGCCCCTGGTAGGAGGCGGGCACTCGGATAGAGCCGCCGGTGTCGCTGCCCAGTCCGATGTGCGCCTGGCCCAGGGCCACCGCGGCGGCGGACCCGGAGCTCGACCCGCCGCTGATCCGCTTCGGTGCGGACGGGTTGGGCGGGGTGCCGTAGTGCTGATTGGTCCCGGCCAGCGAAAGCGCGAACTCATCGGTCTGCGCGATCCCGGTGATCGCGGCGCCGGCATCGAGCAGCTGGGTGATCACGGTCGCGGTGGTGTCTTGGACCGGTGCGTCGGCGAGCCAGCTCGGGTTCCCGGCTCCGATCCGATGCCCGGCCACGGCATAGAGGTCCTTCACCGCCAGGGTGTGCCCGTCCAGACTCCCCGTTCCGGTGGCGGGCACCAGCGGCGCGCCGGCGTCGCCGCCGACCCGCCAGACCGTCGCGTCGATCGGGTGCTCTGCCGCCGTCTGGGCCGAAAGCCCTGTTAGGGAGTGCTGCTGCATGGGTTCCATCACAGCCCTGCGAAGTCTTTGACGGAGACCTTCGCGTGGACGCCCTTGACGATGTCGACCACCTGGGAGATGTTGAAGTCGGTGGCTGCGGAGAGATAGGCGTAGGCGTGTTCGGCGTCGAGCCCCCAGCGGGCCTGCAGCAGCACGATCGCGTTGCGCACGCAGTTGCGTACCGCGATGTCGAGGTCTTCGTCCATCCCAGTGGGGATCAGATGATCGGTGGTCTCGGCGAGCGGGCCGATCTGTTCTCCGAAGGCTCGCAGCGCCTGCTCCCGGGGAACCACCTCGAAGCTCAGGTGTCCGCGCAGCGAGGCTTCCATGGCGGTGAGCGCCACCTCGCCGTCGCCCTGGGCGAAGTGTGGGTCCCCGACGAAGGCCAGCGCTCCGGGCACCTGGACCGGGAGGTAGAGCGAGGTCCCCTCGGTGAGCACCTTGATGTCGATGTTCCCGCCATGGGCACCCGGGGGCACCGAGTGCGGCCGGACCTCGCCGGCCACGGCCACCCCGATGGTGCCGAAGAACGGGGCGAGCTCGAAGCTCAGCCGTCGCGGGGCGCCGGCCTTCGGGGCCATCCAGCCGCGCGGGACACCCTCACTGTCGGGCTCTACGGCGGCGAAGATCGACACGTTGGCCTCCCCACGCGGGTACTCCCCGTTCAGCGCGCCCTTGCCGTGCCGGTTGGAGATGATTCCGTAGGGCACCCGGCGTTCAAGCTTGTCGATGGTGACCTTCAGCAGGTCTCCGGGCTGCGCGCCGGCCACGTGGATCGGGCCGGTGTTCACATGCGGACCATCGACCTTGGGGTCCCGCGCGTGATCGCTGGCCGCCAGCTCGACCGCGTCGTGGAGCACCTGCTCAGCCGGTACGCCGTGGCTGGCGAAGTATCCTGCGGGGTCCCGGCCCTGGTCCTCCAGGATGCCTTCATGCGAGAGGGTGTCGATGACGATCTGCTCCCCGGGCTCGATGTGCAGCACCGGAACGTCGTTGGCACACGGCAGGCGCCCCCAGAAGATGTTCTCCGCGGTGGCCGGGAGGTAGCGGGCCCCATCGGGCAGGTGCTCGCCGGGCTGCAGGACGGGCTCGGGGCTGGATTCCACGCTGATGCGGGTGCTGGACTGCTGGTCGGTTGGCAGGCTCATGGATCACTCTCCTCGTCCCGATCCAGTCTGCCCGATCAGGTGTTACAGCAGAATGACACCCCAGAAACAGCTGTTTCAGAGGCGGTGATGTTTCAGGGTCGGTGATC
This sequence comes from Nesterenkonia sp. E16_10, assembly GCF_017347085.1. Classification (GTDB taxonomy): domain Bacteria; phylum Actinomycetota; class Actinomycetes; order Actinomycetales; family Micrococcaceae; genus Nesterenkonia. The sequence goes on along the minus strand of NZ_JADPSA010000023.1, from coordinate 41,870 downwards.
TCTCAGTGCAGCTGGTGCATCAGAGTCGCTGGTGCATCAGGGACTCGGCGAGCGAGGTGTGGGTGCCCAGCCGCAGGGTCTCGCGCATGGCGTCGCCCAGCTGCTCGGCGCTGGTGAGGAACCCGTCGTGCCCGATCGGGGAGTCGATCATGTGCACCTGATGCTCCCCGGGGATCGCATCGGCGATCTCATGGGACTGGGCTGGGAAGTACAGCCGATCCGTGGTGACCGCGGCCAGGAACGGCACGGCGGTGACCCCGGCGAGCGCCTGGTCCACTCCCCCGCGTCCTCGGCCGACGTCGTGGCTCATCAGCGCCTCGGCGAGGACGATGTAGGCGTTGGGGTCGAAGCGCTTCAACAGCTTCTCGGCCTGGTGGTCCAGGTAGGACTCCACCTGATAGCGCCCGCGCCGGCGCCGGGGTCCCCCGAAGGGGTCCTCGGAGCCCTGGGCGGAGCGGCCGAAGCGCACCGCCAGCTCGTATTCTGCGCGGTAGGTGATGTGGGCGATCCGCCGGGCCAGGCCGAGCCCGGCCTGCGGGGCCGGACCTGCGTAGTAGTCGCCGCCGGCGAAGTGCGGGTCGTTCTCCACGGCCAGCACCTGGGCCTGGCCGAAGGCGATCTGCTCTGCGGTGGAGGCCGCCCCGCAGGCGAAGACGGCCACGCCGTCGACCATCTCGGGGTAGGTCACGGCCCATTCCAGCGCCCGGGCACCTCCCATGGATCCGCCGATCACCGTGTAAAACTTTTCGATGCCCAGGGCCTGAGCCAGCCGGGCTTCGAGGTGCACGGAGTCGCGAATGGTCACGAAGGGGAATCGGGAGCCATAGGGCTTCCCCTCGGGATCCAGGGAGGCGGGTCCGGTGGAGCCGTAGCAGCCGCCGACCATGGCCGGGGCGATGACGAACCAGCGCTCGGTGTCGATCGGGCGGCCGGGCCCGAGCAGCCCCTCCCACCATCCGGTGGAAGGGTCCGCCGCGGTCGCGGCGACGTGGGAGTCACCGGTGAGGGCATGTGCGACCAGGATCGCATTGCTGCGGTCCTGGTTCAGCGTGCCCCAGGTCTCGTAGGCAAGGGTGACCTCAGGCAGCCGCCCGCCGGCCTCAAAGGTGTACGCGCCGACCTCAGCGGTCTTCAGCGCACCGGCAGGTCTGTTCCCAAAGTCGTTCAGCACCTGATCACCCTAGCTTCAGACCGCCGCTGCGGTTTCTTGCTTCGTCACATTGTTCGTGCCGGCCTCGGAACCAGGATCTGCGGCAGTCTCCGATGCCGCGTCAGCTGCGGCCTGGGCGGCCTTCTCGAAGCCCTGGGCCAGGTCGGCGATGATGTCGTCGATGTGTTCCAGGCCCACGGAGAGCCGGACCAGCCCGGGCTTGACCCCGGCGGCACGCTGCTCGGCGGCGCTGAGCTGGCTGTGCGTGGTCGAGGCGGGGTGGATCACCAGGGAACGGACGTCGCCGACGTTGGCCACCAGCGAGTGCAGCTCAAGCGCGTCCACGAAGGCCTGGCCCGCGCGGGCCTGGGCGGCGTCGTCCTCGGCCGCTCCCCCGGCGAGCTCGAAGGCCAGCACCGCCCCGGAGCCGCGCGGCAGGTACTTCTTGGCGCGCTCGAAGCAGGGGCTGGAGGGCAGGCCGGAGTAGTAGACCCGCCGCACGTCCTGATGGGCCTCGAGATATTCGGCCACCTTCTGGGCGTTCTCCACGTGGCGTTCGATCCGCAGCGAGAGCGTCTCCAGGCCCAGGTTGATCTCGAAGGCATTGTGCGGGGACAGCGCGGGGCCGAAGTCGCGCAGCAGCTGGACCCGGGCCTTGAGGATGAAGGAGAGGTTGACTCCGAAGATCCCCTCAGACCCGAGATCCCGGCCGAAGACCAGCCCGTGGTAGCTCTCGTCCGGGGTGGCGAAGCCGGGGAAGCGCTCGGGGTGGGCGAAGTAGTCGAAGCGTCCGGAGTCCACGATCACCCCGGCGATGGCGGTGCCGTGTCCGCCGAGGAACTTGGTGGCCGAGTGCACCACGACGTCGGCACCGAAGTCGAAGGGCCGGATCAGGTAGGGGGTGGTCAGGGTGGAGTCGATGATCAGCGGGGCGCCGAACTCGTGGGCCACCGAGGCGACGCCTTCGATGTCGAGCACGTCCCCGCGCGGGTTCGCCACAGCTTCGCCGAAGAAGGCCACCGTGTTCTCCCGGGTGGCGGCGCGCCAGGACTCGAGGTCATCGGGGTCCTCCACGAAGGAGACCTCGATGCCGAACTTCGGCAGGGTGTGCTTGAACAGGTTCTGCGTGCCGCCGTAGAGCGTGGGCGAGGCGACGATATGGCTGCCGGCGTGGGCGATGTTCAGCAGCGCCAGCGAGGTGGCGGCCTGCCCGGAGCCGACCGCGAGCGCCCCGACTCCGCCTTCGAGGGCGGCGATCTTGTCCTCCACCGCCTGGACGGTGGGGTTCCCGATGCGGGAATAGATCGGGGCGATCTCCTCGAGGCCGAAGCGGCGCGCGGCCGCAGCGGTGTCCGGGAAGACGAAGGAGGTGGTCTGCTGGATCGGCAGCGCCCGTGCACCGGTGACCGGGTCGGGGGCGACTCCCGAGTGGATCTGCTGGGTCTCGAACTGCCAGGTGTTTTCGTTGCTCAAGGGATTCTCCGTTCAATGCGGTCCAGGATCGGGACCGGATATGAACCTCGCTGCCGGTGATCGAGACTCCGGCGCCGAATCCTGTACGGCCCTGTCCTGAGGACTGGGATGAAGGGCCCGCACTGGTGTGTGGCCCGCGCTTGCCACGGTCAGTCCATAGATCTTCTCCGGGACTGCCGCAACCAGGTCGTCACCCGGGGCACCCCACCGCGAACTGGAGGGTTGCCGGCCAGCAAACCGGGGTTTTGCGCTGGCACTCTTGACCTAGGGATAAGTCTGCATCGCGGAATGCTCCCGTGCAAGTGCGCGCCGCCGGACGGGTTCGCAGTTCGTCATGTTCGGCGCCCCGGGCCGACGGAAAGTCGTAGAGCTGTTGCTTCGTCCTAGAGCTCTATCCCTACGATCTTCCACAGCGCTCCGACTTCTGCGAGCCTGAGGGCATGCGACGTGGAGCCAGAGCCGTCATGACAGCAGCTGCAGCAGGCGTGATCCTGTCTGGATGTGCGTCCAGCGGGACGGAATCCGATCCACCCGAGGGTTTGCCCACCCGGGAGACCCAGGACGACGCCGGGGACTCGGCTCGGCTGGCCGGCGTCGTCGCTGAGATCGATGGCTGCTTCTACATCGAGGACGCTGAGGGCGAGCGGTGGGTCGCGGTCTTCCCGGCCGACATCGTCGATAGATCCTCCACAACAGAGGGATTCGCACTCAACGGGGAAGACTACGTCGAGGGCGACGACATCATGGTCGGAGGGAGCGCCGCCCCATCGATCACCTATCCGGTCCCCGATGTGTGCGATGAGGACATCCAGCAGTGGCAGGTCCACCCGGAGGGCTGATCATCCGGGGATCTTCCGAAGCACGAGGAACTCTGGAACGGTAGGACCATGGCATCTGCATCGCGAGTCTCTGGAGGGCTCGCTGCCTCCTGCCTCGCCCTGGGGGTGCTTCTGACCGGGTGCACCGAAGGCCAGATCGACCCTGGCCCGCCCGCAGGAGTGGCGAATCGCGTGGCTGAGGAGCCCACCGGACCCGAGGCCCTGCTGGAAGGGGCCGTTGCCCAGATCGACGGGTGTTTCTACATCGAGAGTCCCACCGTCGAGGGCCGTCTCAGCATCCCAGTCTTCCCCGCCCACGAGATCGGTGAGACGTCCGACGGCGACGGTTTCGCGTTCCTGGGCGAGGACTACTCCGAGGGCGACACCATCGCTGTAGGTGGGGCGATGTCCGGGGCGACGATGCATGAGCTTCCTGAGGAATGCGACCAGGATGTCCCGCAGTGGACGGTCACCCCGTCTGTCCCAGCTCCGTGATGCCGAGGGTCACTGGCCTCCCGACCCGAGAGAATGTAGCGTTTATTTCCAAATAGAGACCCAACATATTGGATATTCATCTCATGCTTCTTGCGACATCTCCCGCAGTGGTTGGGCTTAATCCATCGATCACGTCATCCTGGATCGACATTGCGTGGTGGGCCATACCCCTCGCCTACGTCACGGCTCTCCTCTGGGCTGCGGTGGAGCTGGCCCGGAACCAGAGCCTCGACCTCGGGCCAAAGATCGCCTTCGCGTTCCTGATGGTCCTGGCACCCTTCATCGGCTCGATCTTGACCATCCTGCTGGTCCGGACTCACGCCAGGCCCTCGGCTCCAGGGCGGGCCGAAGGAGCCCCGCCCACGGAAGATCCCGCGCCGGCACGGGTCACTCCGGACCGAGGAACGCGAACGGCTCCGCCGGTTCGAACAGATCGCTGACCTCTCCGACGTGACCCTCGGGCGGGCCTTCGCTGAGCACCAGACGGCGGACCCCGGAGCCTTCGCCGAGGTCCAGCCGGTCCAGCGAGACCCAGATGACGCTGGGCCGCAGCGCGGAGTCGAAGTAGTACCGGCGGTCCTTGTGGTCCGCCACGGTTCGCCACTGGGTCGAGGAGATGTTCGGCTGCCCCGGGGTGGAGATCCCATAGGGGACCGAGGCGTTGCGGATGACTCCGAACACCGCTGCGGTCGCGATGGTGCGGTCCTCGACCTGGGGCACCGCGTTGATGTAGAAGCTGGCCCGGACATAGCGGTCCGCGGCGCGGTTGGTACCCGGCAACATCACGGTCCCGCCGATCCCGCGCCAGTAGGCATCCACCGCCAGCTGTTGCACGAAGGGCGGCGAATTGGTCATCACCTGATGCGCCCGGTCGTGATGGATCTGCAGCGTCCCGTCCAGGTACTCACAGATCGCGCTGTCCCCAGACGCATCGGAGATCGACAGGTGCATGGTCGCCTCGCGCGGCTGCCCGGGCACCCCGGCGGTGACCACGGCAAAGTCTTCCCGGGCCAGGGCTTCCACCGCCTCCGCCACGGTGGCGAAGCTATCCAGCACATACTGGGCCCAGGCGCCGAGGGAGAGCTTGGGCCGGACATCATCGAGCCTGGGGTAGCTCGATTCCACCAGCCAGAGCGCATTCGCGACGAGGCCGCACTCATTGATCCCATCGGTGGTCGAGACGTCATAGCCGGTGGCGATCACGCTGCCGTAGCGAGACGTCCAGGTCAGCGAGTCCGGTCCAGCTCCACCCTGGCGCGCGAGACCGCGCGGGAAGACCCACAGATTCGTCCCCAGATCGGCGTTCCAATCCATGGACCGGGCGGTCAGCACACGGTCCTGCTCACCGAGATAGACCACACGTGTGCACATCAGACCCGCCTCTCCCCGATCCTGGCTCCCACTGGGCCTCAGTGTGTTCCACGCCATATCCAGAGGTCAACCCTGACCTAGACTCAGCTTCCATGACCGCTTCTGACCCTGATGTCCTGATGATCCTGCGCGACGCCTTCGCCCCGCATGCCTTGAGCACCGACACCGCCGAGCTTGCCGCCCAGGCGGTGGACAAGGGGCCCTTGGAGCACTGGCAGGTGCACCGACCGCGCGCCGTCGTCTTCGCCGAATCGACCCAGGACGTGCAGAAGCTGGTGCGGCTCTCGGCCGAGCACGGGTTCGCGCTGGTCACCCGCGGCGCCGGGACCTCGGTCTCCGGCGGCGCGAACACCACCGAGGGATCCGTGGTGCTGAACCTGACCCGGATGAACCAGATTCTTGCCATGCGACCAGAGGACGAGGTCGCCGTGGTCGAACCGGGCGTGATCAACGCGGATCTGAATGCCGCCGCCGCGGAGCACGGGCTGATGTACGCCCCGGATCCGGCCAGCTACCGGATCTCCACGATCGGAGGCAACGTCGCCACCAACGCCGGCGGACTGCGCTGCGCCAAGTACGGGGTGACCCGCGATTCGGTGCTGGCCCTGGACGTGATCCTCGCCGACGGCACGCTGATCCACACCGGCCAGGCCACCTTCAAGGGTGTCGCCGGCTACGACCTGACCAGCCTCTTCGTCGGGTCCGAGGGGACCCTGGGCATCGTCGTCGGGGTCACCGTGCGGCTTCGCCATCTGAGTGAGCACACCGAGACCATCGCCGCGTTCTTCGAGGAGCTGACCACCGCCGCGCAGGGCGTGCTGGAGATCGGCAAGGCCCGGGTGCAGCCGGCGATCACCGAGATGCTGGACCACAACACCATGCTCGCCCTGGATGAGGCCCAGGGCTCGGATCTGGCGACGCGCGGGAACACGCTGCTGCTGATCCAGACCGACGGCCACGGTGCGGCCATCGAGGCGGAGATCATCCGCGAGGTGCTGCGCGGCCTCGGCGCGCTGGTCAGCGACCCCGGCTCCACCGAGTCCGAGCGGCTGATCGAACTGCGTCGGCACGCCCGCGGGGACGGTGTCGTCACCGAGGTGCGGGTGGGTGAGGATGTCGCGGTCCCGCGCTCGAAGCTGGTGGACTACATCCGCGCCATCGAAGACCTCGCCGAGGAGCACCAGGTCCAGCTCAAGGTGGTCGCGCACGCCGGGGACGGCAACCTGCATCCGACCTTCAGCGTCCCCAGCGCCGAGCTGAGCCCCGGCACCGCCCCAGAGATCAGGGCCAACGACGACGTCGCTTCCGCCGCTCGCCCCGAGGGCACCTCGGTGACCGTTGATCCCGCAACGGATGATCCTGCAGCATCGGCCATGTCGCGGCTGAGCGCCGCGTTGGACGGCTCGGTCCGGCTCGCGCTGGAGATGGGCGGGACCATCAGCGGAGAGCACGGGATCGGCACCTATAAGCTGCGCTGGCTGGACTGGGAGCAATCCGAGGAGGTCATCACGCTGCAGCGCCGGATCAAGGACGTCTTCGATCCGGAGTACCGGCTCAATCCTGGGCGGGCGATCCTGTAGCCGCGCCGCCCGGGCCGATGAGGATTGCGCGGGCCGCGGCGTCTGCGTCCGCAAGCGATCGGGCGGAGGAGTCCACGTCCCCGCCGGCCTCGGCGGCGATCGCGGTGCCCCATTGGACCGAGCTGAGCTGGAGGCCGAGCACGTAGATCTCCCCCGGTTCGGGGCGGTCCATCGGGATAAGTCGATGCGGGACGGTGGTCACGTCGAAGCCTTTGCCTGCCCGCGGCGCCCCGGAGGCATCCACAAGTTCACGTGGCCGGGCCAGGCCGCTGCGCAGCAGCCCCGCCACCAGCGGCGAGCGGGAGAGCTGGACCCGGTTGGCCGGCATCATCGCCTCGAGCAGCCATCGCGCCTGGTAGGCCGGGGCGGCCACGGCCGGAGACTCGGCGGTGTAGAAGCCGGTCTCGCGATCCACGTCGAAGATCGGCTCGGGTCCCAGGAACTCCACCACCCCGGCGCGGGTCAGCGCGGCGAGCTCCTCGATCCGCTGCAGCGGCGGACCGCTGGCCAGGCCCTCCACCAGCGATTCGAACCACCCCTCGATCTCGCTGATCTGACTGGACTGTGAGACCCGACCCTGGCTGATCAACGCCTTGAGCTGCATCCGCGCCAGGTGCAGCGCGCCGATCGCCATCTTCACCGGGCTGCGCACCCCTGCCGCGGAGGTGGCGGCGTCGTCCTCGAGGTAAGCGCTCATATGCTGCTGATACTGCTCGGCGGACTCAAAGGTCAGGCCGCCGAAGGGTCTGCCGAGGGAGCGGATGTCGAACCACAGCACGTCCGGGGCGAGCTCGCGCAGCAGTCGCTGGCCGCGGGTCTGCAGCACCGCCTCCCCCAGGTGAGTGTCCGCGAGGAGTTCTTCCAGCGCCGCGTCGAAGCCGGCCTCGAAGAGCTCAGGAGCCAGCTGCACCAGGGTCCGGTAGTAGGTGCGCAGCACGTCGCGCTGAATCAACGGCCACAGGTGGGCGGAGAAGTCGAGCAGATCGTGGCGCCGTTCGGCCTCCGCCACCGCCTCGTCGTTGAAGTGGTGCAGCGTGATGCCCACGGGCGCGAATCCCGGCGACTCGGTGAGCGCGGTGGACTTGGCGCGGTAGGGCGTGCCCCGCCGAGAGCCTGCCACCAGATGCGGCTCGTCCCCGGTGGCGAGGTATTCCAGCCGCTGCCCGGCGGGACGGTCGGCGTGCTCATGGAACACTCCCCCGCGGCCCACGCTGGCCTGGATCATCAGGTCGAAGAAGTTCAAGCCCATTCCGCGGACCAGGACATTCTCCCCGGCGGGCAGCGAGTAGTAGTCCACCTCGGTGGGGATCGCCGGTGGCTGGTAGTGCAGCCCGAGCTGTTCGGCGACCTCGATGAAGTGCTCCCCGGATTCGTTCAGCCCGGCGGGGATGTGACCCAGCGCCAGCACCACCTGATCCGCGCGCAGCCGATCACCTGAGGCCGGCTCGGCGGCGTCGTCGTCGGGGTTGTCATGATTGTGGCCGAGGGTGAGCTCATACCCCGGCTCGGCACGGCGCAGTGCGGTGACCTCGGCGCCGAGGTGCTCCACCGTGATCCCGGGCTGGCGCTCGAGTGCGGCGCAGACCTCGGTATGCAGCCAGCTCAGGTACTGCCCGTAGGCGGCGCGGGTCGGGTAGTCGGTGTCGGTGCCACCGTGGTCGATCCCTCTCAGGACCGGGGGCTCGAAGCCGTCGGCACGCACCGAGGTGGCGGTCTCCTCGGCCTCGTGCTCGTGCCGCCACTGCGCGAAGGAGCGCGAGACCGAGGACGCCGGCAGCCGGGCCTGGGTGGCACCGGCGGGAGCCGCGGTCGGGAAGCTGGCGGGGGTGTTCATCAGGTACAGCGGGGACTGCCGCGGATTCCAGACCCGGCCGGGACCATGAGGTGCCGGATCGATGACCAGGATGCGAAGCCGGGGCACCCGGACAGCGTTCGTGCCGTGCTCCAGCGCGGCGAGAAGCCGTTCAAGGAAGGAGGTGCCGCGGGGTCCGGCCCCGATCAGCGCGACGCTGCGTTCCTCGGTCTGGCGGGGCATGGGCGGTAGGTTCTCCTGGTGAAATCTGCGGTCATCTGGTCCCGATCAGGGTACTGCGAGCGCGCGCTTTGTCAGTTTCCTGGCCGAACCGCTAGTCTAGACGGGCGCATGAGAACGGTTCGCCGAATTCATGAGCACAGGAGGCGTGCCAGAGCGGCCGAATGGGCTTCACTGCTAATGAAGTGTCCGCCTCAAAGCGGACCGGGAGTTCAAATCTCCCCGCCTCCGCCCTTTTTGTGAAGAAGAACCCCCGCCGGGAGCAGTCCTGGCGGGGGTTCTTCTGCGTCTGCGAAGGCGAGAGCCGACCTCGAGGGCCTAGTCCTGCGCGATGTCGAGCACGATCCGCACCGGATCCTGAAGCTGCTGGATCTGGAAGTCGCGTTCCTGGTCCATGCTGATCAACAGCTGGGACTCGCCGCCGAGCAGCTCACCAGGCTGGATCTCACGGACCATCGCCGCATCGGTCTCCGGGGTCCAAGGCTCGGCCCAGGCGGCGGCTTCGGCCTCCGGCCCGCCTGTGGTGCCGAGGACGTCGATCAGCAGCATCGCCCCGACCGTGTCGTCCTGAACCTCGGTGAAACCCTCCCCCTGGGTGCCGGGTTCGATGTACTGCGCATGGTGCGCCAGATCGGTGTCCAGCGCATATTCGAACACGATCCGCTCATAGCCCTCATGGGAGCCGAGCCGGAGATCGCTGAGCACCTGGATCGTGTTGTGGCTGAGATCCAGCTGGTAGTCCTTGAAGTTCTCGCTGGCCTGGGTCTGCGTGCTGAACCCGGTGAGATCAACGGTTTCGGAGTCCTCAGCGGGGCCCGCCTGCGAGGATTCCTCAGAGCCCTCCTGCGGGCCGGCAGTCTCGGACTCGCCGGCGCTGTCGCCACTCGGCTCGGCAGACTCGTCACCCTCAGGGGACTGGATCGGGTCCTCGGAGGGTGCCGGGCTCTGCTGCGTCGATTCGTCCTGCGGCAGCTCATCCTCGGAGAATCCGCAGCTGGTCAGCGCAAGCGCTGCGGCGATCGCTGCGGTGGAAAGGAGTGCGTCTTTGGGGCTCATCATCCGGCGCTCTTCTCAGGGAGTCGGGGGTGCTCGCTGACGTGTTGACTTCTGACCTGCACTGATCACCGTAGCCGGTGGGACATCGCTAGGCTCGGACCATGACTTCCTCCGCTGCCCCGCTGCCCACCGATTCCCCTGCTCCCCGCGCCGTGCTGGTGGGCTGCGGCGATGTCGGCACTCGGATCGGGCACCGGCTCCTGGATCGGGGCTTCAGCGTCACCGGGTGGCGACGCAGCCCGGAACGTCTGCCCGCAACCTTCGACGGCGCGGCCATGGACCTCACCGAGACCTCCAGCATCCCCACCCTGCCCGCCGACACCACGGCGGTGGTCTTCTCCCCCGCCGCCGGAACCCGCGACCCGGAGCGCTACGAAGAGGTCTACCTGCGCGGTCTGGAACGGGTGCTGGACCGGATCAGCCAGGCGGGCCTCGCCGAGTCCGTCCAGGTGCTGCTGGTCTCCTCCACCTCGGTCCTCGGCGACGCCGAAGGCCGGCTCGACGAGTCTGCCGGACTGACCCCCGCCAGCCCCACCGGAGAGATCCTCGCCCGGACCGAGCAGCTTCTGCAGCGCTGGCGCAGCGCCGGGCCCGAGTCCTCCGCGCGTTCCCGCAGCGGGATCCTGCGACTCTCCGGGATCTACGGGCCGGGACGGGACCGGCTGATCAAGCAGCTGCGCTCCGGCTCGGTGGGCGAATCTGCGGGTCAGGAGGAGCGCGATGCCTGGAGGATCTCGAACCGGATCCACTCCGAGGACGCCGCGCGCGCCGCCGTCGAACTGTTGACCTCAGCGGCCCCGCCGGAGCTGGTGCTCGGCGTGGACAAGCTCCCGGTGCCCCTGGGCGTGGTGCACAACTGGATGGCCGACCAGCTGGAACTTCCCCGCCCATGGAGCGATCCACGGCTCAGTCCTGAGGTGCTGGACTCCTTGCCGCTGAACTCCCCGGTCCGGCACCACGCGGACTCCCCCGCGGGCTCGGTGTTGACCGATGCCGGCCTCTCTGGCGCAGACCTGTTCGCCTCAGACCTGCTCGGCGCGGGCCACGGCAAGGCCCTGGACGGGTCCCTGCTGCACCGCCTGCTCGGCGAGCTGCTGCACCCCGATTTCCGATCGGGCTACACGGCCGCACTGAGCGAATAGACGAGCCCTGGACCAGCGCGCTGTCCGCCGACGTCTGGGCCAGCAGCTGGACCGCTCCGTCTTGTGCTTGACATCACATCTACTCCGGTGCTTGAGTTGACTTACTGACCAATCGGTCTGGAAATGCTATGAGGAGCACCGATGACGGAGTCCACCCAGCTCGCCCCCGAGGGCCTGAACTCGCGCACCGCAGCCTCGGGCACCGCAACCCAGCCTCGGCATCGGATGCTGGAGAATGATCGAGCCTCCCAGGCGCTCGGCATCGTGGTCCTGCAGGCCGATCCCGGCCACGCCCGGGTCAGCATGGAGATCCGTGAAGACATGACCAACGGCTTCGACATCGCCCACGGAGGAATGCTCTTCGCCCTGGCAGACACCTGCTTCGCCATGGCCTGCAACCACCCGAACCTCGACGAGGGCACGATCACCGTGGCCTCCGGCGTGGACATCAACTTCCTGAAGCCCGCCCTGCTCGGCGAGACGATCACCGCCGAGGCGATCGAAGTGGCGAGCACCGGGCGCAGCGGCGTCTATGACGTGCGGATCACTCGCGGCGACGACCTCCTCGGCGTCTTCCGCGGCCGCTCGCGCACCATCGCCTCCCCCGGAAAGAAGTGACCCGATGAGCATCCTGAACACCGAAGCCACCGCGATTCCCGCCACCGACCCCGGGCTGCCCGACACCGAGGAGCTGATGAGCCGCGAGGAGATCGAGGCGCTCCAGCTCACCCGCCTGCAGCAGACCCTGCGCCACGCCTACGACAACGTCGCCGCCTACCGTGAGCTCTATGACGCCCACGGCGTCGGCCCCGATGACCTGCAGACGCTGGAGGACCTGGCGAAGTTCCCCTTCACGGACAAGGAGTTCCTGCGTGCGGCCTACCCGTTCCAGGCCTTCGCCGTGCCGATGGAGCAGATCCGCCGGGTGCACGCCTCCTCCGGCACCACCGGTCGACCCACGGTGGTCGGCTACACCGATGCGGACATCGAGAACTGGGCGACCCTGCTGGCGCGCTGCCTGCGCTACTCCGGGGTCCGCCCGGGAGACCTGGTGCACAACGCCTACGGCTACGGGCTGTTCACCGGCGGCCTGGGCGCGCACTACGGAATCGAGAAGCTCAAGGCCACCGTCATCCCGATGTCCGGGGGGCAGAGCGAGAAGCAGGTCCAGCTCATCCAGGACTTCAAGCCTCGGGTGATCCTGTGCACCCCGACCTACCTGCTGGCCCTGGCCGACGCCTTCCGCGCCGCCGGGGTGGACCCGCGGGAGACCTCTCTGGAGGTCGCCGTCCTGGGTGCCGAGCCGTGGACGGACAAGATGCGCCACGAGATCGAGCAGACCTTCGCGCTGAAGGCCTGCGACATCTACGGGCTCTCCGAGGTGATGGGCCCCGGCGTCGCCGGTGAATCCGTGGAGCGCCAGGACGGCTCCACCATCTGGGAGGACCATTTCCGCCCGGAGATCATCGACCCGATCACCGAAGAGGTGCTGCGCACCGGCGAACACGGCGAACTGGTCTTCACCACGCTGACCAAGCAGGCACTGCCGATCATCCGCTACCGCACCCACGACCTGACCCGGCTGCTGCCGGGCTCCGAGCGCCCGGGGCACCGCCGAATGGGACGGATCACCGGGCGCAGCGACGACATGATCATCCTGCGCGGGGTCAACCTCTTCCCCTCCCAGATCGAGGAGATCGCCCTGGAGATCAAGGAGCTCTCCCCGCACTTCCAGCTCCGCCTGGCCCGGCCGGGCAAAATGGATGAGATGACCGTGCACATCGAACGCCGCCCGGAGACCTCCGCTTCAGACGCCGAGACGGCGGGTGCCGAGCTGGCTCGTCAGATCAAGGTCAAGGTCGGCTCCAGCTGCAAGATCAGCGTGGAGGAGCCAGGGTCCCTGGCCCGCTCCTCGGGCAAGCTGCGCCGGATCTATGATCAGCGACCCCGATAGTCCCGCGACTAGTGTGGAGTCATGACCTCCACTTCGACGACGGCGTCCGCCTCCCGCCGGGGCCGCCCCGGCTATGACCGCGAGGGGCTCATCACCGTCTGTGTCGAGACCTTCAACCGCCACGGCTACGAGGCGACCTCGATGGGCGCACTCTCCCGGGAGCTGGGCATCTCCAAGTCAGCGATCTACCACCATGTCAGCTCCAAGGAAGAGATCCTGGACATCGCGCTGAACCGATCGCTGGCCGAGCTGGAGCGGGTGGTCACCGAGGCGGAGGCGCTGGACGCCTCAGCTCTGGCCGAGCTGGAGATGATCCTGAGCGAATCGGTGAAGGTGCTGACCACTTCATTGCCCTATGTGACGCTGCTGCTGCGGCTTCGCGGGAACTCCGAGATGGAGGTCAAGGCGCTGCAGCGTCGCCGTGAGATCACGCTGCGCATCGCCGAGCTGATCCGGCAGGCCCAGAACGACGGCGACCTGCGCCAGGACATCGATGCCCGGACCGCTTCGCGGCTGGCCATGGGCACGATCAACTCGATCGTCGACTGGTATCGACCGGTCGGCGGCGCCCCGGATGCCGCCCTGGCGGAGACCGTGAAACAGATCATCCTCGGCGGTCTGCGCCCGCCCCAGGCCCGCTGAGGCCCACGACGCGGGGCTCGTCGCTCAGAAATATTGCTTGCATCGGGTAACTGGCCTCTCCCGCGACCTCACGGGCCTGCAGCCGCGCGCGCCCGATTCCAGGGCTGGCGGGCGCCACGAAATAGTCTTGATCCACATTGACCATGAGATTTTGTTCAGGTTAGCGTCAGCTTATGTCCGGGGTGCTTTTCAGTTCATTGCCCGCGGTTCATGAGCTCAGGAAGCAGAGCGGTCCCAGCCCTCTGCACCCCGCGGCTGGCACTGATCACTCACCCAGATAGAGGTACCGAAAGATGGACATTCTGACAACCGGTGGCGCGTTGGCCATCGTGATAGCCGTGGGCATCGCCGCGGTGCTGATCGGCGTCGTCGCGCTGCTCATGATGCGGGCCTGGACCAAGGTCGCCCGCGCGGATGAGGCGCTGGTGGTCACCGGCAAGTCCTCCCGCTCCGACCTCCCCGGCTCACGCCCCAAACAGGTCATCGTCAACGGCCGGGCGCTGGTCAATCCGATTCGGCAGCGCCACGAGATCATCTCGCTGCGCTCCCGGCAGGTCCTGATGACCGTGACCGCCCAGAGCCACGACAACGTGACCATCAACGCCGAGGCCGTCGCCCTGGTCAAGATCGGCAGCGCGGACGAAGACGTCAAGGCAGCCTCTGAGCGCTTCGCCTCCCAGGACGACGCCGTGGTCGAGTACACCCAGGACCAGCTCGAGGGTGCACTGCGAGGCCTGATGGCCCAGCAGACCGTCATCCAGCTGATGCGGGATCGGCAGAAGTTCTCCGACGAGATCTCCGAGTCGATCTCTCCAGAGCTCGCCACTCAGGGCCTGCTGCTGGACTCGTTCCAGATCCGCGAGATCACCGACGACTCCGGCTACATCTCCTCCCTCGGTGCACCCGAGATCGAGGCCAAGCGTCAGGCCGCGGAGATCGCCGCGACCAACGCCGAGCGCGCCATCGCCAAGGAGCGCATCTTCAACAACGAGCAGAACCTGGTCGAGGAGACGGAATACGACTCGAACAAGGCCGCTGCCACCTCTCGAGTCGGCCAGGCCCGTGCTCAGGCCGAGCAGGCCGAAGCTCTGGCGGGCGAGAAGGCGCGCCAGGAGGTGCTCGGTCAGCGAGCCGAGAACCGGCAGGCCGAGCTCGACGCCGACGTCAAGCGCGTCGCCGATGCGGATCTGTACAAGCAGCAGAAGCGCGCCGACGCGGAAGCCTACGAGCGCACCAAGGCCGCTGAGGCAGGTGCGCTCGTCGCCGAGTCCGAGGCTCGCGCGCGTCTGAAGCGCTCCGAGGCCGAGGCCACCGCGATCCGCGAAGAGGGCGAGGCCAAGGCCGCCGCCATCCGCGCCGAGGCAGAAGCTCTGCGCGAGAACCAGGAAGCCGTGCTGGCTCGCGAGGCCCTCGCCGTGCTGCCGCAGCTCATGGACTCCTTCGCCGCCGGATACGCGAACATCGGTTCGATGACGCTGATCGGCGGTTCCGGTGAATCAGGCGCCTCCAAGCACTTCGACGGCGAGGCCTCCGTGGCACTGGCCGGGGTGTTCAAGCGGGTCGAGGCGGCCACCGGGATCGACCTGGGCTCGATCCTGCAGGCGAAGGTGCAGGGAACGGCCATGGGCGAGGCGCTGGCCGAGTCCAATCACACGGCCGCTGACAACGGCCAGAGCCAGTAGCGGCGGGCGACTGGACTATTCACTAGGGCAGCTGTTCGGCTGCGGGCTAGCATGGCCGAATGGAGGTTCATAAAGCCAGAGCGTTTCTCACCGTCGCGGAGGAGCTGCACTTCGGTCGAGCCGCTAAGCGGCTGCACATGGCCCAACCGCCGTTGAGTCGGCTCATCCACCAGTTGGAGACGGAGCTGGGAGCCAAGCTTTTTGACCGCGACACCCGCAATGTGACCCTGACGCCAGAGGGCGAAGCGATCCTCCAACCTGCTCGCGAACTGCTCATGCTCTCGCAGCGGATCAAGGATGTTGTCGTGAAGTCCCAGAAGGGTGAGGTGGGGGCTGCCCGACTGGGTTTTGCGGGTGCATCGGTCAACCAGGCCGTGGGGGAACTCGCGCGTCAGATCCGAAGGCAACGTCCAGGGATCTCACTGAAGCTCTACAGTTCGGAGTTTTCGCACGTGGGCCTGCAGAAGGTTCTGGACAGCTCCCTCGACCTCGTCATTGGCCGGTGGGACTTCCTGCCCGCCGAGATCAGCTCCCGTGTCGTCGGTGTGGAAGAGCTGCTGATCGCGCTCCCGGAGAACCACCGTCTCGCAGGTCAGGACGCCGTAGCGGCCGAAGACCTTGTCGATGAATCGTGGCTGGTCCTGCCGGGAGGCGCGGGAGCCACCCTGCCGAATCGACTCAACGCACTCGGCGTAGACGCGGGGTTCGTTCCGCGAATCGTGCAGGTGGCACCTGACTCCGGGACTCTCGTCGTCCTTGTCGGCGCGGAGATGGGGATCGCCCTCACGCTTTCCAGCGTGCGCGACCACGTCCCTTCCCGCGGCGTGGTCTACAGGCCGTTGCGAAGCAGGCAGAAACCGGTGGAGGTCCGGCTCATCTGGCGACGCGACGACCTCAGTCCGGGTCTGCGTGCCGTCGTCGACATCTCCAAGACCGTCTTCCCCCCGCCCGAGACGCTGGACGCAGAATCCGTCTCAGTCCCATCCGGGGGCCCGCCGCAGCAGTGATCATGAGGGCGCCATCCTCGCAGGGCTAGTCGCCGTAGCTGTAGAAGCCTCTGCCGGTCTTGCGCCCCAGCTCATTTCTGGCAACCATCGCCCGCATGAGTGGCGGCGGGGTGAACCGGTCCCCCAGCTTGGACTCGAGGTACTCCGCGATTCCCAGGCGCACATCCAGGCCGACCACGTCGGTCAGAGCCAGTGGACCGATCGGGAACTTGTAGCCCAACACCATCGCGTCATCGATGCTCTCGGGCGAGGCAACTCCTTCCTCGACCATCCGAATCGCTTCGAGGGCGATGACCAGTCCAAGTCGGGAGGATGCGAAACCAGGCGAGTCGTGAACCACTACTGGAGTCTTGCCCAACCCCTCCACCCAGCCCACCGACAGCTCGCGGAGTTCTTGGCGCGTGTGCTTCGAGAGCACGACCTCCACAAGCTTCGAGGCCGGCACCGGATTGAAGAAGTGCAGGCCGCAGAACCGTTCGGGGTTCGACAGCTGTCCAGCGAGGTCATCCACGGACAGAGAGGATGTATTGGTGGCCAGCCAGGCCGTCGGGGAGGCATGCCGCTCAACGTCCTGCAGGGCAGCGACCTTCAGTGCCCAGGACTCCGGGACGGCTTCGACCACCAGTTCCGCCTGCGAAAACTCGGCAGGGTCCACGCTCGTCGTGAGGCGTCCGGCCAGTTCCTTGAAACCCTCCTCCACCGAGCCTCGCTCAATCGATCTCGAGATGTCCCGCTCGACGCGCTCCTTGGCGGCTCGCGCAGACTCCAGGTCTCGCTCGACGATCCTCACCCGAGCGCCGGCAAGCAGGAACGAGTGGGCGATCCCTGCCCCCATCCGGCCTCCCCCGAGAACTCCGACGACGGATGGCATGACGACATCCATCAGACCTTCTCCAACAGCATCGCCGTACCCTGACCGACTCCCACGCACATGGTGACCAGGCCCATCTGTGCCGACTCACGCTCCATACGCCCCAGCAGAGTGGTGGTGATCCTCGACCCGGATGAGCCCAGGGCGTGACCGAGGGCGATCGCGCCGCCGTCGTTGTTCACGGTTCCGGCATCGAGCCCAAGGCGCCTGATGCAGGCCAGTGACTGGGTGGCAAAGGCCTCGTTCAGTTCGACGGCGCCGAGGTCGTCGATGGAATAGCCGCTGCGCTCGAGCACCTTGTTGGTGGCCGGGACCGGGCCGAGCCCCATGAGATGAGGGGCCACCCCGGCGGAGGCGCCGTCCACGATCCGTGCTCGAGCGGCAAGGCCATACTTCTTGATGGCTCGCTCCGAGGCGACCAGTATCGCCGAGGCGCCGTCGTTGAGGGAGGAAGAGTTGCCGGCCGTGACGATCCCGTCGGCCTTGACCACGGGGCGCAGCCGCGCGAGGACCTCGGTGCTGGTGCCCGGTCGGGGACCCTCATCGGCGACTACGACCGTCTCGGCGCCTTTGCGGTCCTTCACTGTGACGGGAATGATCTCCTGCGAGAAATGACCGGCCTCGCTCGCGGCGATGGCGCGCTCGTGGGAGGCAACGGCGAACGCGTCGGCCTCGTCTCGGGTGATGCCGTCCACCCCCGCGACCTCCTCGGCGGTCTCGGGCATCGAGTAGGTCAACTTGTCGGTCTTCTTGAACTCTGGATTCGTGAACCTCCAACCGATCGAGGTGTCGAAGACCTCCCCGGGCTTTGCGAAGGCTGCGGTCGGCTTCTCGATGACCCAGGGGGCACGGGACATGGACTCGACACCACCGGCGACGACGAGGTCAGCCGCCCCGGACTTGATCATGTGTGAGGCGGTGATGATCGCCGACAGGCTGGAGGCGCACAGCCGGTTGACGGTGATCCCCGGAACAGTGTCGGGGAAACCCGCCAGCAGCCAGGCCATGCGGGCGACGTTGCGGTTGTCTTCCCCTGCACCATTGGCACAGCCAAGGATGACCTCGTCGACGTCGTGAGGGTCGATCCCCGCGTCAGCCACCGTGTGCTGGATCACCAGGGCGGCCAGGTCGTCCGGGCGGACGCTGGCCAGCGCGCCGCCGTAGTTGCCCGTCGGGGTGCGAGAACCGCCGACCAAGAATGCTTCCGTCACTATCTCTTCCCATCTGTCATGAGGTCAGGTTGTCAAGGGCTTTTCACTTGAAGGCGGAGATCCCGGTGATGTCTCGTCCTACGAGCAGGGACTGGATGGCGTCGGTGCCCTCATAGGTTGAGACGACCTCCATGTCGGTCATGTGCCGGGCGACGTGATTCTCCAGCAGGAGTCCGTTTCCGGCGAGCAGATCGCGTGCCTCGTTGCAGATCCATTTGCCCTTCTGAGCGGTCGACATCTTCACCATGGAGGCCTGCGCGTTCGTGAGCTGGCCACGATCGGCGAGCTCAGCCATCCGGTTGCACAGAAGCTGCATCGTGGTGAGTTCGCTGAGCATGTTGGCAAGCCGCGATTGCACCAGCTGGTAACCCCCGATGACGTTGCCGAACTGCTTGCGCCTGGACGCATACTCGGCGGCAATCTCGAAGACCGCCATTGCGTGGCCTACGGCTTCCCAGGAGGCTCCACCGCGAGTCGCTTGCAGCACCCGAGAGACATCCTTGAAGGAGTTGCACCCGGTGAGTCTGTTCTCGTCGGGAACGCGCACACCTTCGATGGTGATATCCGCCTGCTGGATGGCCCGCTTACCGACCTTGCCAGTGATCCGTTCAGGTCTGTACCCGGTTGGGTAGTTCTGATGCTCGTCTTTCTCCACAACGAAGGCGTTGACCTTCCCGTCTTCGACGTTTCGTGCGAATAGGACAGTGACGTCGGCAGCATCTCCGTTGCCGATCCAGCGTTTATGCCCGTCGATCACCCAGGTGTCACCCTCACGGCGGGCGCTGGTCTCCAGTGCGACCGAGTCGGAGCCGTGGTCGGGTTCGGTGAGCGCGAACGCGCCGGTCTTCTTCAGGCGCGCCATCTCAGGGAGCCACCGCTCCTTCTGCGACTCGCTTCCGAGCATGTTCAAGCTGCCCATACAAAGGTTGGCGTGTACCCCGATGAACGTATTGATGCTGCCGTCGGCACGTGACATCTCACGGGCCACCATGCCGGCGGCTTTGCGGCTCATTCCTGGACAGCCGTGGCCCTGAATCGTGGTGCCGATGATGCCGAGCTCTGCCAGTCCAGGCAACAGCTCCCAGGGAAACTCCGCTCGCTCCCAGTAGTCGTTGATGATCGGCAGCACCTGCTGCTCGGCGAAGGACCGAACCTTGTCCCGGATGGCGATCTCTTCTGGGCTGAGATCTTCGTCGAGACGGAAGTAGTCGGCGTCGGTGGTGGTGCCGGTGGCCGCTGCGGGCGCGCTCCGGGTCGATGTAGTCGCGGTCATGGTTGGTCCTTTCGTCGACGGGTCGGCGGACCCGGCCTGGTGGTGGGTTCGTGTGTCACTGATGTTCGGTCGAGGCACCGGGCTCAGCCCCGGGCGGCACCGGCTTCGACTGTGGGGTGAGGATCTGGGCGAGCATGCGCCTCAGGCGCTCGGGAAGCGGGGCGGACCGTCCTGTGGCCGGGTTTGTCTGGACGAGCACCGTCCGAGCACGGACTGCAACCTCGCTGTGCTGGACCACTTCGTAGTCCACCGTGTAGGAGGAACGGCCGATCGCCGAGACCCAGACACGCGCCGTCAGCTCCGGTCCATGGTCCAGGGGGCGCAGGTAGTCGACGGTGAGGGAGACGACCACCCGCGGCCGGGCTGGGTCAGGGATGCCGTCGTCGCCCAACCAGGAGGTGATCGCAGATATCCGCGCCTCCTCGATCAGGGTCACCACACGGGCGTTGTTGACGTGCCCATTGAGGTCCTGATCCGACCAGCGAACGGGCAGCACGACGAGGTGGACAGCGCTCATGAGGCTTTCCGCACTTCAGGTTCGACGCGCTCAAGCCACGCCAGGACCCGACCCCGGTCGCCATCGAGGCGGGGCGGAGCGTGGGTGTAGTCGACCGGGGTTCGGCTGAAATCCACCGGATGACGCACCGTGGGAATCTCCCGCTCTCCGGAACCGGCCATGACCACCGGCTCCAAGCCGAGGTCTTCGGCGAAATGCACACCTTCGTCCACCCCGAGGATCGGCGCGCAAGGCACCTGTGCCGCCTTGAGTCGTTCGAACCAGTCGGCGGCGTTGCGCGTGCTGAGTCCGTCGATCAGGAGCTGACGCAGCTCCACGCGGTTGGCGTTTCGCGCCCCCACGGTGGCGAAGCGCTCATCCACAGCAAGCTCGGGAGCCCCGAGGCACTGGCACAGGCGAGCGAACTGCCCGTTGTTTCCTACGGCGATCACCATGTTCTTGTCCAGAGTGGGGAATGGTTCGTAGGGATACAGGCTCGGGTGCTCGTTGCCCATGCGAGTCGGGACGCTGCCGCCGGCCACGTAGGCGGCGGACTGGTTGACCAGCCCCGAGAGCGCCGAGGTCAACAGGTTGAGCTCGACGTGCTGCCCGCTCCCGGAACCCTGGCGCTCATGGAATGCCCCCAGGATGCCGGAGACCGCGTGGAGTCCGGTGATCACGTCGAAGAGCGCCACGCCGGCGCGGTAGGGTTCACCGGATTCGCTGCCGGTGAGGCTCATCATCCCTGAAAGCGCCTGGGCAAGCAGATCGTAGCCGGGCAGGTCGGCTCCACCTGCGGTGCCGAAGCCGGTGATGGAGGCGTAGACGAGATCTGGACGCCACGCGCTGACGCTCTCGTAGTCGAGTCCGTAGCGCTTCAGTCCGCCGGGTTTGAAGTTCTCCACCAACACGTCGGCCCGGGCGATGATCCGCTCCACGATCTCGAGCTGTGCAGGATCCGAGAAGTCCAATGCGATGGACTGCTTGTTGCGGTTGACCGAGAGGAAGAACGTGCTCTCCCCGTCCCGGTGCGGCGGAACCCATGCGCGGGCGTCGTCGCCGGTGGTGGATTCCACCTTGATGACGGTCGCGCCCATATCGGCGAGGAGCATCGTGGCGTAGGGCCCTGCAAGCACACGGCTGAGATCCGCCACCACTACCCCGGCGAGCGGGCCTGTGCCTCGGCGACCGAAGATCTCCTCCAGAACGCCCAAGTCATCGAATCGACTCATGTCGTCTCTCTTCCTCTTCTTCTCGTGTCTGTTCGACGTCGGGGCTGCTCAGCCTGCGTACTCATACCAACCACGGCCGTTCTTGCGTCCGTAGCGGCCCTGCTCGTAGAGCTTCTGCACGGACGGGTGCGGCAGGTCTGCCGGGTCCCCGCTCTGCTCGTACTCGGAGAGTCGGATCAGATACGACACGTCGATCCCCACCAGGTCCATGAGCTCGAACGGGCCCATGGGGTGGCCCAACGCTGTCCGGGCGGCCACATCGATGTCCTGGTAGCTGGCCACGCCGTCGGCCTCCAGCCGAAGAGCCTCGTTCCGAAGGGCGCCCAGCAAACGGTTGGCGACGAACCCCGGGATCTCCTTGTTCAACCGGACAGGCTCCTTGCCGAGCCGGTGCACCATCCCAAGAGCAGCCTCCACGGTCGCGTCCGAGGTCTGCGGGTTGCGCACCACCTCGACGCAGTTCATCACCAGCGCCGGGTTGAAGAAGTGCATGTTGCAAACCCGGTCCGGCCTGGCTGTGGCATCCATGAGCAGGGACGAAGGGATCGTCGAGGAGTTGGTCGCCAGGATCACATGTTCCGGGGCGGCCTCGTCGAGGTCGGCGAAGAGCTGTCGTTTGATGTCGATCCGCTCCACGGCGGCCTCGAGCACGAAGTCGGTCGTCCGAGCCGCCTCGAGGGAGTCCGTCGTATACAACATCCGCTCCAGCGCCGAGTCGACCTCCTCGCGGCTGAATGTCCCCTTCTCGGCCAGTCGTCGGAGGCGCCGCTGTGCCTCGTCCCGCGACTCGTCGAGGGCTTCGGGGGCGAGGTCGCCTGTGGTGACGCTGTAGCCAGCCAGGGCGAAGGCCGCCCCGATCTGCGTCCCCATGGCCCCAGCGCCGACGACGAGGACGTCGTCGATGGTGTCGGTGGTCGAATCGGGCGTCATATCTGCTCCTTGGGATGCTTCGCTGAAATGTTCGGAAACTGTCCCGGGGTGGTCACGGGATCATCGATCAGGATGTGGACGTCACTCCTCGGCGCGGAATCGTGCTCGGCGCTTCTCGAGGAACGCCGTGGCGCCTTCAGCCTTCTCATCGGAGGCGTAGAGCAGGGACTGCGCCAGGCGTTCGAGGAGCAGCCCTGTGGACTGGTCCGTCTCGGCGCCGCCGCGCACGACCAGCTTGGCCAGCCGCACGGCCAACGGACCCTTGGCCAGGATCGTCTCGGCCGTGGACAGCACGGTGTCCATCAGCTCCTCCGGCGGCACCACGTTGGTCACCAACCCGATGCGCAGTGCCTCCTCCGCGTCGATGATGCGGCCGGTAAGGATCATCTCCTGCGCCCGGCCCAGGCCGACCAGTCGTGACAGCCGCTGGGTGCCTCCGGCACCGGGAAGGATTCCGAGGTTGGTCTCGGGCAGGCCGAACTGAGCGTTCTGCGCCGCCACGCGGATGTCGCAGGACATCGCCAATTCGTTGCCCCCTCCCAGTGCGAATCCGTTGACCGCTGCGATGGTGGGCAGATCAGATTCCTGGATCCGGTCCCACAACCGCTGCATCCGTGCCGTGAGCCCGTCGCGCAGCGTGTAGCCGATGAGCTGGTTGATGTCCGCACCGGCCACGAACGCCTTCTCTCCGTGACCGGTGAACACGATGGCACCGACGTCACCGTCGCGCTCGAGCGAGTCGAGCGCGGCCTCGATGCCATCCAGCACGCCGAAGTTCAGGGCATTGCGCACCTCCGGGCGGTTCACGGTCACGACAGCAACACCGCCTCTGATCTCGGTGGTGACGACGCTTGTCCCGGCGGCAGCACCGTTGGCGCTGGGGGTGGTGGTTTCTGTCATGTCTGGTCCTTTCGATCAGGCGACGCTTGTCGCAGACGCGGGAATCTGGGAGGGGGCAGCACCGTCGTCGGCGGGGGTCCCGGGCTTCACGGTCAGGAAGGCGAGCACGAGGCTGACAGCCACGAGCGCCAGTCCCAGGACCGCGCTGAGCGGCGCTGGCATGAACAGCAGGAACCCTCCGACGGCACCCAAGAGGCGACCCAGGACGGGCATCCGGCGGTCGAAGCCGACCGTCCAGCCCTCGATGGCCGAGGCCAGGGCGTAGACGCCTACGATGCTCAATGCGAACGCGAGCAGCACCCGCCCGGGGGATTCTTGTGCCACGAGTGCAGGATTGAGGGCGAATCCGAACGGAACGATGTACTTCACCGCTCCCAGCTTCATGGCTGCCACGCAGGTGCCCATGGGAGAAGCCTTGGCGATTCCTGCCGCGGCGAAGGCGGCGAGACCTACGGGTGGGGTGATGTAGGAGACGGACGCCCAGTAGATGACGAACAGGTGGGCAGCGAGTGGGTTGACTCCCAAGTCGATGACCGCTGGAACCATCACGATTGCCAGGAACACGTACGCCGCTGAGATCGTCATGCCCATGCCAAGGATGAAGCAGGTGACAGCGCCGGCAATGAGGATGAGCACCACATTGTCGCCGACCACTGCGACCAGTTCACGGGCGAGGGAGAGGCTCACCCCCGTCGCCGTGAGGCCACCGACGATCAGGCCGACTCCTGCGATGATCCCGATGATGTTTCCCAGCGTCCGGCCGGCCGCAACCAGGAAGTCGGCGAACTCCCGGAGTCCGAATTTCTGGCTTGGGCGCAGGACTGCCACGACCAGAAGCACCAGGATCACCCAATACGGCACCTGGGTCTCGGAGTTCGTGAAGAAGAGCAGACCGGTCAGCAGACCCAGCGCCAGGATGTAGGGCCAGCCCTGCATCAGCGTGACCAGGGTCCGGGGCAGGAGGGCGGGCGCTACGCCCTTCAGTCCCTTGCGGGCGGCGTAACCGTCCACCTGCAGGTAGATGCCCAGAAAGAAGAGGGCCGCAGGAATGGCCGCGGCGATGAGGATCTCGGTGTAGGGCACTCCCACGAAAGAGACCATGAGGAACGCTGCGGTACCCATGATCGGAGGCGTGATGGACCCCCCTGAGGCTGCCGTCGCCTCGACCCCACCTGCGTAGGTGGGGCTGAATCCGGAGCGCTTCATGGCTGGAATGGTCATGGGCCCGGTAGTCAGGACGTTCGAGACCGCACTTCCGCTCATCATGCCCATTGCTGCGCTGCTCGCCACTGAGACCTTCGCCGCGCCGCCTCTGTACCGGCCGAAGATCGACATCGAAAGTTTGTGGAAGAAGTCAGCACCGCCAGTGTGCTGCAGGGCTACGCCGAAGACCAGAAAACCGACCAGGATGGTCGCCGCAGTCTGGATGGGCAGGCCCAGCAGGCTCTCGGCTCCCATGGTGTGCACCTGTGCCAGGGTCTTGAGGTCGTAACTGACACCCTGGAGGATTCCGATAGGAAGATCCCCCGCCACCAGTGGGTACAGCGAGAACAGCAGGGCGATCACGGTGACGACCATTCCACCGGTCCGGCGAAGCGCTTCGAGCACCACGATCCACAGCAGGAACGCGGAGACTGTCGCGGCGGTGGGCGCCATGTACTCCCAGCCGAAGTCATAGATCCGGGTCCCGTTGAAGGCGAAATAGCCGCAGACGCTCGCCGCAACCACCATCAGCAGCACATCGAGAGCCTGAACTGGGCGTTCCTTGGGAGCGACGTCGTCGCCAGACTCACCCTCCGACTGTTCCACCGCTTGGGCAAGCGGGATCTTCCGCAGGGGATTGACGATGAACACCACGGGCAGGAACACGCCCAGGATCAGATAGAGGTACGAGTTTCTCAACAGGCCCAGTCCGCCCACGTTCCAGAAGAAGACCTGATTCATGGCGATCAGCACGCCCAGGACCGTCAGCACGATCACAACCATCCGCCAGAATGGCGTCACTCGGTTCTCAGCCCTCATCGCCGGTCCTCTCGTTGCTCAACTCGTCGGCCTTCCAAGCGGCCCAGTTTCCTTCGAGCTCCTCCGCTGAGGAGGACTCGAGAACGCTGGGCCAGGCCTCCCGCATCCGCTCGCCACGCTCGATCAGTGCGTTGTTCTTCTCCTCGAGCTCCTCCGTCCACACGCCGCGCTCCTCGAAGAAGCGGACGGTGCCGGCATGGAACGGGACCACCAGAGGTTCCTTGAGGACCGCGTCGAGGGAGAACTGCGGAGTGTCCGGCGTGGTGTCCTCGTAGTGTTCATAGTTCTCTACGATCGATTTCACGAGGCGGTAGACCTCCTCGGTGTCTCGGTCCCCCATCGTGGTGATCGGAATCGTGTACTCCAGGACCTGGGCGCTCTCGCCCTCCTCCACTCCGGGGGCCTCGGTGACCTCGCCGACGTTCACCATGGGCATGAGCTCGTCCCAGGTCTCGTAGCGGTCCGGGTCTTGATCGTCGAAGGTCAGCCATTTCACATCGGTCGTCGAGGCGAGCTCCTCGATGTTGGACCCGACCACGTTCTGGTAGAGGGAATCGATCTGACCCGCCTCGAGAGCGTCAAGCTGCTCGGCGTAGGAGAGTGGAACCTTCTCGACGTCGTCGCCGGTCAGCCCGCCATAGTTGAGGAAGCCCTCCATCTTGTTGTTGATGGAGGTGTTCGCGGTCAGATCTGGGAATTTCGTGCCCTCCAGATCTTCGAAGGAGTCGATGCCGCTGTCCGCGCGGACCAACAAGCCGTAGTAGCCGAGGGGCGCCCACACCAGGCTCACGTCCTGGGGCCCCCACTGCTCGTTGGCATACTCATAGTCGCCCTCGAAGGCGTAGTAGTACTCGTCACCGGCCCGGGCATAGTCTGCGGTGCCGTTCACCAGTGGGGCCAGCCGGCCGATGCCGGTGTCCGATGTCATCAGCCGTACCTGAAGCCCCTCTTCGCCGGTCAGCGTGTTCGCGATGGCAGCGAGGTCGTTATAGGTGCCCGTGCCCACGCTGTACGTGGACCACACCGATTGCTCCGGCAGGGCGTCGGGGTCTGCCTGCGCAGCAGCGTCGCCGCTGGCACAGCCGGCAAGGACGAGCAGTGCGGCGGCGCCCAGGGCAGTTGAACGGATCTTCGCTGTCTTCATCGTGGCCTTTCGATCACAGAGGTCGGCGCTCAGCGCCCGGAGAAGGAAGGAGCCCTCTTGTGGAGAAGCGCCTGTTTCCCTTCCACAAAGTCAGAGGTTTCGAAAAGGGCGGGTTGCTGCTCCCGCTCGAAGAAGAGGGCCTCCTCGTAGGTGCTGGAGGCTTCGCGGATTCCTCGCTTGACCGCGGCGACAGCCAGCGGCGCCCTGCTCGCCAGCTCCTCGGCCCGGGCCACCGCGGCGCTCAGCACGTCCTGGTCCGTCACGATGTGATCTGCAAGACCTATGGCGAGTGCCTCGGTGTCAGCGATGGGCACTGCCTCGAGCAGAATCTTCTGCGCACGCGCGGCGCCCACCCTTCGGACCAGCGAGTGCATCAGCCCGCCGTCGGGGATCAGACCCAACCGGGTGAACGGGAACAAGAATCGCGCGCTGGTCCCGATCACGACGACGTCGCAGCAGCACACGAGGCCCACCGCCACACCCGCCGCGGGACCGCGCACCGCGGCGACGACCGGTTTGTCGAGCGTTGCCAGCCGACGGACGAGGAGCGCGAGATCTTCCATGCGGGCGGCACCCTCGGCTGGATCCGCGGGAGGCATCGCTGCCAGGTCACCACCGCTGCTGAAGCATTCTCCTGAGCCGGTCAACACCACGGCCCGCACTGTCGGATCTTCGGCGAGCGCCGCCAGCTCGCTGCGCAATTCGGTGCGCATCCGGGATCCGAGCACGTTTCGGCGGGAAGGATCCTCGAGCACCACGATCGCCACGGCACCAGCACGCTGGACATGCACTCGGGCCGAAGTATCGGCGGGGAGCTGATGCGGCACGGAAGTCTCCAATGTGAGGGAAAATGTCGTCCAGATCACACTTCCACGGCCACTGATAAAGTTCAAATACCTAATTAAGGGTTTATTGATACCTGTATAGCAATTATTCGCTTCGAGGTGTTATCCGGGTCACAAGTGCGCAATCCTTGAAAAAGACCTCTGCACATCCCGTCTTCAAGGAGCGCTCCATGAACCCAGCCGCAGCCGATCTGCTCGATGTCGAAGCAGACTTCAGTTCCGAGGAGCGTGAGACTCAGGGAATGGTTCGCGAGTTCGTGGACAGACGCATCCGCCCGAATATCGCCGCGTGGTATTCGGACGCGCACTTCCCGCAGGAGATCATCGCTGAGATGGCCACGCTCGGTCTGCTCGGCATGCATATCCAGGGTTATGGGTGCGCCGGGAAGTCCGCAGTGCAGTACGGGATCGCCATGCAAGAACTCGAGGCCGGAGATTCTGGCCTGCGCACATTCGTCTCGGTCCAAGGCTCGCTGGCGATGTCCGCGATCGCCAAGCATGGCTCCGAGGAGCAGAAGCAGCGTTACCTGCCGGGCATGGCCGCCGGTGAGATCATCGGGTGCTTCGGACTGACCGAACCCACCGCGGGCTCGGACCCGTCAACCATGGCGACCACCGCAGTGCGCGAGGGCGACGAGTGGGTCCTCCAGGGCGCCAAGCGCTGGATCGGTCTCGCCTCGATCGCCCAGGTGGCGGTGATCTGGGCAAAAGTTGTCGATGAGAGCGGGCGCAGTCGGGTCCGCGGCTTCCTCGTGCCCACGGACGCTCGCGGTTTCACCGCTACTCCCATCGAGCAGAAGCTGTCGATGCGCGCCTCCATCCAGTGCGACATCACCATGGAGGACGTCAGTCTTCCAGCCGATGCCATCCTTCCCGAGAACCCGGGACTCCGAGGCCCATTCTCATGCCTCAACGAGGCCCGCTACGGCATCATCTGGGGAGCCCTGGGAGCAGCGCGGGACAGCTTCGACGCCGCCCTGGAGTATTCGCAGCACCGAGTTCAGTTCGACAAGCCGCTTGCGGCGTACCAGCTCTCCCAGGCAAAACTCGTGAACATGGCCCTGGAGATCCAGAAGGGGCAGCTGTTGGCGCTGCGCATCGGCCGCCTCAAGGATGAGAATCGCTTAGAGAACCACATGATTTCCGCGGGCAAGTTGAACAACTGCAGAATCGCGATCGACGTGTGCAGAGAAGCGCGCACGATGCTCGGTGGCAACGGCGTCACCCTCGACTACTCACCGCTGCGCCATGCCAACAATCTCGAGTCCGTGCGCACATACGAGGGCACCGATGAGGTGCACAGCCTGATTCTCGGCCAGCACCTCACCGGACACTCCGCCTTCCGCTGAGCCAGCCTGCGCCCGGTGATCTCGGGGCCAAGGCCGGCCCCGGTGGGCCCCACCCCGTTCGCGAGTGGTGGAGACTGGAGCCATGGACGAATCACCGTGCGCAGCCTCCGACCGTGACATGGAGCGCGCGATCCTCGAGCTGCTCGACAAGCGCGCCGCATCGGCGACGATCTGTCCCTCGGAGGCTGCTCGCGCGGTGGCCGGTGAAGAGTGGCGGGAGCAGATGGATGCGGCGCGAGAGGCGGCGCGACGCCTCGTAGCCGCCGGCCTCGTGGAGATCACCCAGCGCGGCGAAGTGGTCGACCTCGCCACCGCTCGAGGTCCGATCCGGATCCGTCGTCGGGGCGTCGGCGAGGAGCCGGCCTAGACCGTTACCCCAAGTCCTGCTGACCCTGCGGATCCAGCCCTCGCAAGAGGAAGGTGATGATCCCGGGAATGAGCTCACTCAGATCGGTGTCGAGGTCGCGCTGGACGGTGGTGACCGCAAGGTCCAGGAGAGACTCCGCGACGTCCACCGCGACCGCCAGAGGCATGCGTCGAAAGGTCCCCTCCGCCATTCCGTCACTCAGGATCTGACGCAGCAGCGCCGTCTCCTCCTGAGTTCGGATCAGGTAGAGCGGAACTCCCTCCGGCCCTCGGTGAGAGAGAACGATGGTCACACCGGCGGCCACCTCGCGGCGGTGGGCATCGACGTGGGAGAGGTAGCTCTGTGCGTAGGCGCGAAGCTGGTCCTCGGGTGCAGATTCGGCCCCCACCGCGTTCTCCACCTCGCTGCCCAGCCCAGAGAACACGATGTCCAGGACTTGGAGCAGCAGCGCGTCCTTGGACCCGAAGTAGTAGACGATTCCGCTCTTGGCCACCTGTGATCGCTTCGCGATCTCCGCCAGTGAGGCACGGTGGTAGCCGATCTCATTGATCGTCGTGATGGCGCCTTCCACAATCTGGGCGCGGCGGGCGGCTTCGGTGAACGTCCGTCGATCTTCTGTTGACTGCATGTTCTGGCCTCAGATCTCCGGTGACGATGTCTCGAGGAACTCGTCGATGAGGCCCGGGGCAGCCTGCGCGGCAAGCCGGAGCGCCTCGCTGCTCGCCACATCCGGCGCCTCATAGACGGACCAGCCCGCCGCGGTCATGGCCGAGACCGTGCTGAGCCCGAGCCTCTTCTGCAGGATCGACTGGCGCACCGCGATGGTGCTGACCGCGTCGCGGCGCAGCACCGAGGTCGTCCGACTCATCAGACCGGCCCGCACCATGAGGTAGTCCCCGACGATCGCATGCCCCAGCGCCCGGTACGCGATGACGGCGCCAGCCAGCCCAAGCGGCCACACCCCGAGCGCCGCCCACAGCAGCCACATCGGCGCGGTCCCGGAGGCCACGGGCAGCGCCACACAGCTGAGAACGCCCGCAGCGAGCGCCGTCGCCCACCAGAGCCGGCGTCGCAGCGCCGCCCGCGGATGTCGCTCGACCGGCATGGTGAACGGTCGTGGCTCCCCCAGTACGCGCGCCGCCACGTCTCGGGCGATGCCCCGGGGCCCGCGCGGAAGGATGGCGGTGGGTTCTTCCATATCCCACAGCCCCAGCCCCGTGGTGATGACGGTGGTGTCGGCCATCTTCATCCACCGCCACAGCAGCGGCTCGCCGATGGATACTCCGCGGATGCGGGCCTCGTCCCGATTGACCTCGCGGGTGCTGAAGAGCCCTCTTCGCGTGCGCAGGAAAGTGGTCTTGGCGGAGGGTACGCGTGCAAGCTCGAACCTCCAATAGGCGGTGAAGAAGTTCACCCCCATCCCGAGGGCACCGACGACGCCTCCGACGAGCAGCCCGAGCACGACGACGCCGCCCCACCCCAGCTCGTTCCAGTCGACGAAGCGGGAGCTGAGATCCAGCAGGTCGACCCCGAACGTCGCCGCGAGCCAATACGCACCCCACAACAGCCCTGCCGCCAGGAGATAGGCCCAGATGCTGAACAGGTGGTAGACGACCCACCAGGGGCGCAGCCCGGCGAGGACCTCGATGTCCTCACGCTGCCGCTCCTGCGCACCCGCGGGCACGCCCGAGCTCGCACCCTCGGACTCTGACGCGGACTCTGACTCTGACTCTGACTCCGACTGGAAGATCCGATCACCGTCCCGCGGACCGCCGGTCGGTTCCCAGGCATCTCTGCGTTCCTGAAGCAGCAGCTCTCGCAGCAGCTCTGCGTCGGCGCGCGTGAGCGCATCCAGCACGAACGCAGCCTCACCGGTGTTGGTCTGTTGACCCGCGCCCACGGTCACCACGCGCAGGCCGGCGATGCGGTGACGGAGCTTGGCGTGTGTGTCGACGCTGCGGATGCGGTCGTGGCGGACCGAACGGTGCCGACGCACCAGGAACCCGGTGCGGCGCTCGATCTCGTTCTCGGTCACGCGGTAGCGGGTGAAGATCCAGCGGATGATGTCTGCGACCGCACCGATGACACCCCACGCCGCGAGCAGCGCGAAGGGCCACAGGGACTCCAGCGATGCCTCGACCTCGAAGACGCCGATGGCGAGGACCGCGGGCATCAGGGACACCAGGCTCCTGACGAAGTCGACCCAGATCACCCGGACGCTGAGGCCGCGCCACTCCCCGTCGGGGCCGGCGGCTTCCAGAGACTGCGCCGCTCGCTCCAGCGCCCCCGGCCGTTCCAGCGCCCCCGATCGTTCCGGTGCCCCGGTCACGTGGCGTCTCCCTCGGAAAGCTCCGCGACGAGGGCCAGCCGCTGGGCGGCGTCCTCGGCCGTCTTGCGATCGAGCCCGCTGATGTTCACCGCGCCGGAGGACGAGGCCGTCGTCACCCGCAGCGTGGAGAGTCCCAACAGCTGCTCCAGCGGACCCCGCACGGCGTCGACCGTCTGGATCCGTGAACTGGGCGCGACCCGCCATTCCCGCACGATCCAGCCCTTGGAGGCATAGGTGGCCTGCTCGGTGATCTCCCAGCGGTGCACCGCATAGCGCCACCACGGCTCCACGCAGAGTCGAGCGAGGAAGATCACGCCCAACACGATCGCCGGGACCGTGAGCCAGACGCGCGCAGGTTCCCAGAGCACCATCGACACCAGCAGCGCGGCCAAGAGCGAACCCCACAGCAACAGCGCACGAATCGTCCACCAGATGATCGCGCGCCGTTCAATGCGCAGGCGCGGGAGCCGGACCGCCACATCGGGGTCCAGCGCAGGGGCACCGTGGTTGCTGTTCGACGGCACGAGAGACTTCCTTTCCGT
Organism: Nesterenkonia sp. E16_10; assembly: GCF_017347085.1. Classification (GTDB taxonomy): domain Bacteria; phylum Actinomycetota; class Actinomycetes; order Actinomycetales; family Micrococcaceae; genus Nesterenkonia. The sequence goes on along the minus strand of NZ_JADPSA010000023.1, from coordinate 9,957 downwards.
GGGCTCCAGGCCCAATTGAACCGATCGGTCTAATTTTAGACCAGATGGTCTGTTTGCTCGAGCCCCTGGGGTGCATCCGCGCCGCGTCCACGCGATCCGCAGCCGTGAGCCGCGGAACGTCGAGGCACCGCGCGGGCCAGCGGAGCAGATCCCAACCCGCGTGTTGACCGTCACACCTCCAGTGCTATACTGAACGAACGGTCGGTAAATAATGCGACGGAATAGAGGATGACCATGTCACCCGAGAACCACCAGCACGCTCCCCTGCACCTCGCTGACGAGGGCGATGCCGCAACGGCCCTTGCCGAGGCAGAGGCCGGGCAGCACCGCTTCGACGAGCTCATCGCCGAGGACTCCCGCATCGAACCGCGGGACTGGATGCCCGAGTCCTACCGGAAGTCGCTGGTGCGGCAGGTCTCCCAGCACGCGCACTCCGAGATCATCGGCATGCAGCCCGAGGGCAACTGGATCTCCCGGGCCCCCAGCCTCAAGCGCAAGGCGATCCTGATGGCCAAGGTCCAGGACGAGGCCGGCCACGGGCTCTACCTCTACTCCGCCGCCGAGACCCTCGGCCGCCCCCGCGAAGAGATGTACGACCAGCTCTACAGCGGCAAGGCCAAGTACTCCTCCATTTTTAACTACCCGGCCCGGACCTGGGCCGACATCGGCGCGATCGGCTGGCTGGTCGACGGCGCCGCCATCGTGAACCAGGTGCCGCTCTGCCGCGCATCCTATGGACCCTATGGCCGCGCCATGGTGCGGATCTGCAAGGAAGAGTCCTTCCATCAGCGCCAGGGCTGGGAGATCCTCTACTCGCTCTCCCATGGCACCGAAGCGCAGCACCAGATGGCCCAGGACGCCGTGGACCGCTTCTACGGCCCGGCGCTGCAGATGTTCGGCCCGCCCGACGGCGACTCCCCGAACTCCCAGCAGTCCATGGAGTGGAAGATCAAGCGCTTCACCAACGATGAGCTGCGCCAGCGCTTCGTGGACATGTTGGTCCCGCAGGTCGAGGCCCTGGGACTGACGCTTCCCGATCCCGAGCTGAAGTGGAACGAGGAACGCGGACACTACGACTTCGGCGACCTGGACTGGGACGAGTTCTTCGCGGTCATCAAGGGCAACGGCCCGCTGAGCCGCCAGCGCCTGGAGCACTACCGCAAGGCCCGCGACGAAGGCGCCTGGGTGCGCGAGGCCGCCGTGGCCTACGCGAACCACCAGGCCCAAGGCCGGGATCGTGACCAGGCCGCCCTGATCGGCGCCTGAGCCCCGCTCCACAGCCCCCCCCGACATCACCACGAGAAAGACGAGGCCATGACCTCCAGCGCAGATTCAAGCTCCTGGCCCCTCTGGGAGGTCTTCATCCGGTCCTCACGCGGGCTCTCTCATGTCCACGCGGGATCGCTGCACGCCCCTGATGCCACCATGGCGATCCGCAATGCCCGGGACCTCTACACCCGGCGCAACGAGGGCACCTCGGTGTGGGTGGTGCCGGCCGCGGCGATCATGGCCTCGGACCCTGACTCCAAGGGCGCCTACTTCGAATCCGCCCAGGGCAAGAGCTACCGCCATGCCACGTACTACACCCAGTCCGAAGGGGTGAAGCACCTGTGAGCTTCGCATCGCATGACTCCGCCACCCGCCAGTCCCAGGGCGAGGCGATCACCGCCGAGGAGATCGCCTCCTCCGGAGCCAAGGCCGAGGACGCCACCGCCCGCTACGCGCTGCTGCTGGGCGACGACGCGCTGATCCTCTCCCAGCGCCTGGGCGCCTGGGTCTCCCGGGCCCCCGAGCTGGAGGAGGATGTCGCCCTGGCGAACATCGCGCTGGACCTGCTGGGTCACGCCCGCTTCCTGCTCACCTACGCCGGCACCGCCTGGGACAAGACCGAGGACGACCTCGCGTACTTCCGCCCGGAGGAGGAGTTCCGCTCCTGCCGCCTGGTGGAGCAGGAGAACGGGGACTTCGGCAAGACCATCGCGCGCCAGCTGATCTTCAGCTTCTACCAGCACGAGCTCTACAGCCGACTGGTGCAGTCCACCGACACCACCCTCGCGGCCATCGCCGAGAAGGCACTCAAAGAGGTGGACTACCACCAGGATCACGCCGCCCAGTGGATGCTGCGGCTGGGCCTGGGCACGCAGGAGTCCGCCCAACGCGTCCAGGCCGGCCTGGACTCGGTCTGGTCCTACGTCGAGGAGCTCTTCACCGACGTGGAGCCGATCACCGAGCTCGGCGATATCGCGGTGCTGCCCTCCACCCTGCGCGAGCCCACGCTGAACCGGCTCCACCAGGTCATCGAAGAGGCAGGGCTGAGCATCCCCGACATGTCCGGGGCCCACGGCGCCGACCGGTCCGGGCGCCACTCCGAACAGCGCGGACTGATCCTGGCCGAGATGCAGGTGCTGGCCCGCCAGCACCCCGGAGCCACCTGGTGAGAGGAGCACTCATGGCAGTGATGGGACCAGAAACAGTGACCCTGCCTCCCGGCGCCACCCTCTGGGAGATCGCCGCGAGCGTCAACGACCCAGAGATCCCGGTGCTCAGCATCGCCGATCTGGGAATCCTCCGCGAGGCACGCCTGGATGAGGACGGCACCGCCGTCGTCGTGATCACCCCGACCTACTCCGGCTGCCCGGCCATGGACACGATCAACGCCGATGTCACCGCCGCGCTGCGCCATGCCGGACACGAGAAGGTGCGCATCGAGACCGTGCTGCACCCGGCATGGACCACCGACTGGATGACCGAGGAGGGCAAGGCGAAGCTGCGTGAATACGGCATCGCCCCGCCCACAGGCAAGGCAGCCCTGGGGCCGGTCCGTGTGGGTCTGAGCGTGAAATGCCCCCGATGCGACTCCCCCAATACTCGTGAGATGACCCGCTTCGGCTCCACCGCATGCAAGGCGCTCTACCAGTGCCGGGCCTGCCTGGAGCCCTTCGACCACTTCAAGGTGCACTGATGTCCACGACCACCCGCCGCCGGGCGTCCTTCTCCACGCTCACCGTCTCCGAGGTGCGCCCGCTCACCGCGGACTCCGTGGAGGTCACCTTCGCGGTGCCCCCGGAGCTCCAGGAGGACTTCGACTACGCGCCGGGTCAATACGTGGCGCTGCGCACCGAGCTCGACGGCCAGGAGATCCGCCGCTCCTACTCGATCTGCACCGAGCCGACACCCGGTGAGATCCGGGTGGCGATCAAGCGCGACATCGGCGGGGTGTTCTCCAACTGGGCCAATGAATCGCTCAAGCCCGGGGATCAGATGGAGGTGATGAACCCCTCCGGGGCCTTCGTCTCCAAGACCGCGATCACCTCGATGAACAACCCGGCCAAGCTCGCCGAGGAGGCCGTAGCGTTGCGCTCCGACGTGCATCTGGTCGCCTTCGCCGCAGGTTCCGGGATCACCCCGATCATGGCCATCGCCCGCTCGGTGCTGGCCGCCTCGAAGGACTCCACCTTCGACCTGATCTACGCCAACCGCTCCGCCGGGGATGTCATGTTCGCCGAGGAGCTCGGTGACCTCAAGGACCGCTACCCCGCGCGACTGGCGGTCCATCATGTGCTCAGCCGCGAGCAGCGGATCAACCCGCTGCTCACCGGCCGGATCGACGAGGAGAAGCTCAGCGACCTGCTGGACAAGGTGCTGCGAGTCCCCGACACCGACGAGTGGTTCCTCTGCGGGCCCTTCGAGCTGGTCCAGATGGCCCGGGACTCCCTGGCCGCCCGGGGGGTGGACGAGGACAAGATCCGGTTCGAGCTCTTCACCACCGGACGCCCGGACCGCCCCGAGGGCCAGCAGGGCCGCAAGGTCGAGGCCGACCCGGAGGGCGAGAACGTACAGATCGAGTTCACCCTGGACGGGCTCACCGGCCAGATCGCCTCGCCGGCGAGCTCGGGCGAGACCGTGCTCAACGCCGCGCTGCGCGCCCGACCCGATGTGCCCTTCGCCTGCGCCGGAGGGGTCTGCGGCACCTGCCGCGCGAAGGTCGTCTCCGGAGACTTCGAGATGGAGGAGAACTTCGCGCTGGAGGCCGATGAGGTCAAGGCCGGATACATCCTGACCTGCCAGACCCGGCCCACCTCCAAGCAGCTCGTCGTCGACTACGACGCCTGAGCGCATCCCAACCCTGGAGAGCCCATGATCAGCCTGAGCATCACCGAGAACGTCGCCAAGATCGTCTTGGACGCCCCGAAGAAGCTCAACTCCCTGGATGAGCAGGCGCTCGATGACCTCGATGCGGCCTACCGGGAGGCGGAGGCCGCAGGTGTGCGCGCGCTGCTGCTGCGCGGTGAGGGCCGGGGCTTCTGCGCCGGCCGGGATATCTCGAACGTGGTGCCCGCCACCGACGACGCGCTCGGCTACCTGCAGGAGAAGGTCACCCCGTTGATGCGCCGGATGGCGGCATTTCCCGCCCCGACCTTCGCCGCGGTGCAGGGCGCCTGCCTCGGTGTGGGCTTGGGCTTGGCCATCGCCACCGATGTGGTTTACGTGGCGCAGAACGCCAAGATCGGCTCTCCCTTCGCGGCTCTCGGCGCCACCTTGGATTCCGGCGGACACGCGCTCTTCGCGGAGCGACTCGGCGCGCACCGGACCCTGGACCTGATCTACACCGCGGATCTGATGACCGGCGCGGAAGCGGTGACCGCGGGACTCTTCTCCCGGGCACTGCCGGCCGAGGAGCTGCTCGACTTCGCACGGGAGAAGGTGGCCGTGGCGGCCGCAGGAGCCACCCTGGCGTTTCGTGAGTCCAAGAACCTGGTGGCTGCGGTGCGGGACCAACGGATCGGGCTGTGGGAATCACTGGAGGCGGAGAACCACGCCCAGGGGCGGCTGTGTGACTCCGCGGACTACACCGAAGGGTTCGCCGCGTTCCAGCAGAAGCGCAAGCCGGTCTTCCAGGGACGCTGAGTCGGCCGAACCTGGGAGACCGGAGCGCGTTCGTTCGACACCGGGGTGACCCTGCACGCTGGAGCGTCCCTCACCGGACACGTCACTGCGTCTGCGATTCCTACACAGGTTGCGCTTGATGGATCGCTCCCACAGAGGGTTCATCATTCCAACGTCGCGGGCGGCCCGACAGAAGCCTTCAGCTCTCCCCTGGTGATCGTGCCAACAGTTCGTCGCTCTCCATACGCCATGTCCCACCGGCCAATGCGCGAAACCTGCGAGGAAGAGGACTGCGCACGTACGGCCTCTCCGCAGGCACCCACACTGTCTTCCAACCCTCAGGCTGCAAGGCATATCGGCCCATCCGAGACTAGAGACCCCCAACAGGCCGGCCGAGCAAGTTTGCAGTCACACGTTGGTGACCTACGATATTCACATGCATTTGTACTTCCTCTGACGGAAAACCGGTCCGCTACGCCCGTTGAGCCACTCCGGGTCTATTGCGGTCGCGTGTTCTGACCCTTCATCGGTCACCGTCATCAGCGCGCCTCCTTGCCTTCCGCCTTGGTGCGGCGTGCTCATTTCCAGAGGAATCACATGTCTACCCCCACTCACCCCCATTCCCCGCGCCATAGCGCACAATTAGTTGCCACCGATGTCTCTGTCATCCGCGGTGCGAGTCCCGTCCTCAACAACATCAGCCTCACCGTGACCCCAGAGTCTCGTATTGCGATCGTCGGTGAGAACGGACGCGGCAAATCCACTCTGCTCCACGTTCTCGCCGGCACACTCTCCCCACAAGGCGGCACCGTCCAACGTTTCGGCACGATCGGAATGGCAGACCAAGAAATGTCGGCTACAGAGGATCGAACCGTCGGCCAAGCAATCGCTGAAGCAATCAGTGAATCCTTGGAAGCTCTCGAAACCCTCGACCACACCGCGCGGGCGTTGGCCGAGAATGAAGAGGGTGCGACCGATGCCTACACAGCCGCTCTGGAGACGGCCGAAGCGCTCGACGCCTGGGAAGCCGAGCGACGCGTTGAAGTCGCGCTCGAAGCACTCGAAGCAGAGACCGACACCTCCCGGTTGCTCGCCGATCTCTCGGTGGGACAACGCTACCGAGTGCGCCTGGCATGCCTGCTGGGAGCCGACGACGACTTTTTGCTCCTCGATGAGCCCACGAATCACCTCGACCGCAGCGGTCTGGACTACCTCAGCGCGACGCTACGTGCGCGCAAGGGAGGAGTCGTCCTCGTCAGCCACGACCGTGCGCTGCTCTCAGACGTGGCAGAGACCATCATCGACCTGGACCCCACCATGGATCAGCGCCCGCGCGTCTATGGCAATGGCTACAGCGGATATCGGGAGGGACGACTCGCTGAACGCCAGCGCTGGGAACAGGAATATCAGCGCCAGCAGGCCGAACAAGCACGTCTCCAAGACAGTCTCAGCGCTGCGCAGAACCGGCTTGTCTCCGGCTGGCGACCCGATAAAGGCACCAATAAGCACGGACGGGCTACCCGTGCGGGCGGGCTGGTGAAGAACGTCCATAGACGGCAGGAAGCCCTGGACGCCAACGCCGTGACCGTGCCAGAGCCACCGCAGTACTTTCGATTCCCAGGTCTGCCGACACGGACTGGGGCAACCCTGCTCACCGTCGAAGAGGTGAGTCTGTCGGGAAGGCTCCCGAAAACTGTCACCTTTGAGCTATCCCATCGGGGACGTCTCGTCGTGACAGGCCCCAACGGAGCAGGAAAGTCCACCCTCCTCGGCATTCTCGCCGGTGAGCTGTCCCCGGATACAGGGTCTGTAAGGATGCCCGGAAGTATCCGCCTCGGATTCTTGCACCAGGAATCCACGTTGCCTCAGGAACAGCGAGCAAGCCAACACTTCGCTTCCATCGTCGACGAGCTCATCTCACGGGGCACATTAAACCCCTCAGAGGCCATCGGACTCTCACAGCTTGGCCTCTTGCGTCCCAGAGAAGCAGGGAAAAGGATCGGCGAACTCTCGATGGGACAACAGCGACGACTCGACCTCGCACTCGTCCTGGCAACCAAACCCCAGCTCCTCCTTCTCGACGAGCCCACCAACCACCTCTCCATCGCACTGGTGGATGAACTCACCGAAGCACTCCAAGCCACGACTGCAGCTGTCATCGTCTCCACCCATGATCGGCAGCTCCTGCGCGACGTCCGGGAGTGGCCTCAACTTCGCCTGAGCGAGACCACCGCAGCGGAGGCACGAGCATGAACCCCCGGAACGAACCTCGATTCCGGGCCCTCCTGCCGCTGAACTCGAGAGACTACCGACTGCTCTTCGCCACGGTGGGAATCGAAATGTTCGGCACTGGCATGTGGACGATCGTGATGGTCTTCCAAGTACTCGCCCTCAACGACAGCCCTCTGGCGCTCTCGGCAGTGGCCACGGGTATGAGCCTCGGGCTGTTCGCCTTTTCGGTCCTCGGTGGCGTCGTGGCCGATCGGTTCTCGAAACGACGCATCATGATCACAGTGCATGGGTGTACCGCCGTTGTGCTGACGGCGATTGCCATGTTGTCTCTGACCGGATCGATCGAGTTGTGGCACGTCGGCGCAGCTTCATTCGTCATGGGCGCCGGAAGCGCGTTCTTCTACCCCGCCTACAGCGCGTATCTGCCCCAGGTCCTACCCTCGGAGCAGCTCCTCGCAGCCAACGGCCTCGAAGGCGCACTACGCCCATCCATGGCCCAAGGCCTAGGCCCGGCGCTGGGCGGAATCATCGTCGGCGCGTTCTTCCCCGCCATTGGAGCCGCCATCGTTGCCGCGTCCTATGTCCTGGCGTTCCTCCTGACCCTGCTTCTCAGCCACCGCGACGAGAACACAGGCTCCCACAGTCCAGAGCGCACCAGCGTGTGGGGAGACCTCAAGACCGGCGTGAAATACGTAGCTCGAACCCGCTGGCTGCTCTGGACCCTGATATTCGGTTCATCCTTAGCCCTGATCATCCAAGGTCCGATCGATGTACTCCTCCCCTTCCTCACGAGGGAGCGTTTCGAGGATGCTGAAGCTACCTTCGGCCTTCTTCTCGCTGCCTACGGGGTGGGTGGTGCAGTCGGCTCATTGGTGGTGTCATCGATTCGGCTTCCCCGGCGGTATCTCACCTTCATGATCCTGTGCTGGGGCGGGGGCACCCTGCCCCTCATGCTGATTGGTCTCGCGGACCAGCTGCTCCTGATGCTCGCCGCACTCTTCCTTGTCGGTGCAGCAACTGGTGCGGGTGTCGTGATCTGGGGAACCCTGCTGCAACGCCTAGTTCCAAAGGAGATGATCGGTCGAGTCGCAAGTCTGGACTTCTTTGTATCGATCGCGTTCATGCCAGTCTCGATTGCTATCGCAGGACCGTTGTCTCTGGTGGTTCCGATCGAAACGATCTTTTTCGTCGCGGGGATCGTACCGACAGTCCTTGCGCTCGTCGCCCTGGTTGCCGGCCAGATGGGGTCTACCGAGTTGCAGCGTCCGTTGGATACGTAAGCCAAGGTGGGTCCGTTCCGGTTCCGCCGGAGTGGACCCACCTCCTAACGAGTCACCGAGTACACGCTGTCTTGCAACCCTTGGTTGCAAGACGGTGGATGAGACATCTCTCCCCCGGTAGAAGCTCGGGAGATCTCGCGGTCGAGGGTGGCCTGCGCACTCTCGCAGCGGTGTCTCAGTCGGATCGGGTAGTCATCACCAGCAGCGAGACAACAGAGTCTGTCGTGCCACAATCCCATCTATGGAGAGAACCGGAGCACCATGGGTGCGTGGAAGACGACTCGAACGCCTTCTAGCCCAAGAGACCAACGTGTCAGACCTCATCCAGTTCCTGAGAGACTGGGACCCGGCCCCTGGGAACCACTCGTCGGGTTCGTCCCAGACGACCTCGTTCGAGAGGCATCTGCCGCTAACGACGCCGACCTGTTGCTTACCTCCGGCGCCAAGGGCGCAGTGATTGAAGCAAAGCTGGGTCACCTAATGTCCCCTCAACAGCAAGATAAATACGAAGCGTTGGATCCGGATCTCGATCTCTACCTCGCGGCACTCAGCGCAGACGAGGTGCGCTTATCAGAGGTCTCCGAGCGCTGGAAGTTCCAGAGTCTGAGCAGTCTGTTCAGCGGATGGGAGTCTTCTCAGGACGAGCTCGCACGCTCCCTCGCACGTGAGGCAGCCACGCTCTTGAAGGAATGGGACCGAATAATCTCTGGGGTGCTCGAGGCTGGCGCAGCCGAAGGTGGCCTGCAACTCGATGAGTTGAAACAGAAGTTCCTAGCCCGTGTCGTCACCCGACGTCTTGTGAAGGAGCTCCACTCACGTGGGTACATGGCCGTCGCCGATGTCAGCAGCGGTGGGGGCCTTCCAATCATCAAAGCATGGGCCCCGATTTGAGGCGAAGGCGAAGACCCAACCTTCATCGCCGAGGTCCGATGGCGGGACAACAAATCCGGAGGTGAACTCCGCTTCGGCGTGGACTTCGACCCTCGCCCGGGGCACAAAGAAGACGAGGAAGTCCGCCGCGCCGCATACGCCCTAGCCCACAGCATGGAGCACGCCATCGACCACCATGCTCTCCACGCCCGACTCACACAGCACCGTTCTGACCTCGGAGGAGCGCTGTCCCGAGGGAAATCTAGCCGTCCGGCAGCACGGGGCGATGGGGAAGCCGTCATCGTCCACGGCCTCAAAGGCGCCCCAATGAAGGACGGACGCAGGAACACGCGACGCAGAACCACGCCGGCGTTCTACGGTGACGGTGCACTGAGGTTCCAAGCGATTAGCGACATCGATTTCTCACGCGTCTCAGCCCAGGACCTTGTAGACCTGATCGACCTCACGCTGAGCCATCTCTCTTCGAGCGAACCGGAACAGTCCACGAGCCAAAGCAGTCACTACCGCGTGTACCGATTTCCTCTTGATCCTCCCGAGGCTGCGGCAGCACGCAAGGGGATGGGCGGATTCTGGCGGTCATTGCAACAGGAGGTCTTCGATCAGTTCGATCGGCTTCTGAAAACCTAGTCTTTTCCGTGGTCGATCATTGAGTTCCTGGGCTACCCAG
>NZ_JADPSA010000022.1 GCF_017347085.1 Nesterenkonia sp. E16_10 | reverse complement strand
CCCGACTGCTCCTCCGGCGGATACTGAGTCCCCGACTGCTCCTCCGGCGGATACTGAGTCGGAGTCGCCTTCGCCGACCACGACTCCAACGCCAACCGAGTCTGAATCGCCCTCGCCGACCACGACTCCAACGCCGCCCGAGTCTGAATCACCCTCCCCGACCACGACTCCAACGCCGAACGAATCAGACTCACCCTCGGCAACGCCCACCGAGTCTCCCGGCGGGCCAGATTCCGTCACAGATTCTGATTCCCCCACGGGACCTGACGCCTCAGACGAGGATTCCACCGAGTCTGCGGCCCCGACCGGAGCAGATGCCGACGATGCCGAATCGGCCGCCGGCCGCTCGGATCTCCCCGCCACCGGACCGAGCGGACTGACCGGCGTGCTGGTCGGGCTCAGTGCGCTCCTGCTCCTGGGCGGTGCTGCGCTGCTGATCATCAGGCACCAGCGCTCTGAATCCAGCGAGTAGGCGGTCCCCGGACCTGAACCAGGCCCAGAACGCGAGCGGGCCCGATCCTGAAACCTGACGGATGCAAGGCGCCAGGTGTCAGGATCGGGCCCCGCTGCGTGTCCTGCTCCACGCCTCAGGCCAGTTTCAGGACGGGGAGGAGAACGCCGCATCGAAGGCGGCGTCCGAGGGTTCAAACGCATTGGCCCGAACAAACTCCAGGGCCTGGGGCGCCCCGATCAGCCGGTCCATGCCGGCGTCCTCCCACTCCACCGAGAGCGGACCGGTATAACCGATCGCGTTGAGCATCCGGAAGGCATCCTCCCAGGGCACGTCCCCGCGGCCGGTGGAGATGAAGTCCCAGCCGCGCCGCGGATCAGCCCAGGCCAGATGCGAGGACAGTCGGCCGTTGCGCCCATTGAGCCGCTTCTTCGTATCCTTGCAGTGCACGTGATAGATCCGGTCCTGGTAGTCCCAGAGGAACGCCACCGAATCCAGGTCCTGCCAGACCATATGGGAGGGATCCCAGTTCAGGCCGAACGCCTGCCGGTGCCCGATGGCCTCCAGCGCCCGCTGGGTCGTCCAGTAGTCATAGGCGATCTCCGAAGGGTGGACCTCGTGGGCGAACCGGACCCCCACCTCATCGAAGACGTCGAGGATCGGGTTCCATCGGTCGGCGAAATCCCGGTAGCCCGCCTCGACCAGCTCCTCGGAGACCGGAGGGAACATCGCCACGTACTTCCAGATGGCGGACCCGGTGAACCCGGTCACCGTCTTGACCCCCAGCCGGGCCGCGGCCCGCGCGGTGAACTTCATCTCCTCGGCCGCCCGCTGACGCACCCCCTCGGGATCCCCGTCGCCCCAGATGTGATCGGGCAGGATGTCGCGATGCCGCGCGTCGATCGGGTCGTCGCAGACAGCCTGGCCGCGAAGGTGATTGGCGATGGTGAAGACCTGCAGCCCGTTCTTCTCCAAGATGTCCAAGCGATTCTTCACATAGGCATCGTCCTCGGCCGCTCGTCGCGGGTCGAGATGATCCCCCCAGCAGGCGATCTCCAGGCCGTCATAGCCCCATTCCCCCGCAAGCCGGGCGACCTCCTCGAAGGGCAGGTCCGCCCATTGCCCGGTGAACAGCGTGACTGGTCGTGCCATGGTCTTCATCTCCGTTCCTGATCGTGGATCTCGGTCCATTGATGCGCGGCGCCGCTGGAGCGCTCGATCGCCTCCAGCACCCGCTGCACGTGGAGGCCGTCCTCGAACGAGGGCCGCGGATCCTCCCCGGCGGCGATCCCGCGCACCAGATCCACCACCTGGTGGGTGAATCCATGCTCGTAGCCCAGCCCGTGGCCGGGTGGCCACCAGGCCTCGAGATAGGGGTGCTCCGGTTCCGTGGCGAGGATCCGGGTGAACCCGGCGGTCCTCGCTGGCTGGGTCGCATCGTAGTAGTGCAGGACATTCATGTCCTCGAAGTCGAAGCTGACCGCGCCCCGAGATCCGGAAACCTCGATCCGCAGCGCGTTCTTGCGACCCCAGGCGAACCGAGATGCTTCCAGGATCACCGGGGCCCCCGAGCTGAGCCGGGCGGTGACCAGGGCGGCATCGTCCACTGTGACCGGGCCCCGCCCGACGGTTCCGGAGGCCTCCGCCGGGCTGCCCAACCCACCGCCGAGTTCACCCTCGCTGCCGCCGATCCCACCTGCGGCGACACCCACTGCAGCAGCCAACGGGCGTTCCGCGACGATGGTGTCGAGCATCCCGGAGACCCCGGCGAAGCGCTCACCGGTGAGGAAACAGGTCAGGTCCACGATATGGGCCCCGATGTCTCCCAACGCCCCTGAGCCGGCGCGGGTCTTGTCCAACCGCCAGGACAGCGGGGCGGACTCATCACCGAGCCAGTCCTGCAGGTACTGGGCCCGCACCTGGCGCACTTCGCCGATCCGGCCTTCAGCGATCAGCTCCCTGGCCAGCTTCAGCGCTGGCACTCGCCGGTAGGTGAAGCCGACCATGGCGTGGATACCGTGGGCTCTTGCTCGATGGGCGGCGTCGTTCATCCGCTGCGCCTCGGGCACCGAGTTGGCCATCGGCTTCTCCACCAGCACGTGCTTGCCCGCCGCCAGCGCCGCTTCGGCGATCTCCGCGTGGGTATCACCCGGGGTGCAGATGTCGATCAGATCCACATCCTTGCGCTCGAGCACCCGACGCCAGTCGGTGGCGGATTCGACCCAGCCCAGCCGCTGAGCGGCCTGTTTGCTCCGTTGCGCGTCGCGACCGACCAGGACACGCATCCGCGGTTCCATCGGAAGGTCGAAGTACCGTGCGGCGGACCGCCAGGCCTGCGAGTGGACCCGGCCCATGAAGGCGTGTCCGATCATGGCCACGCCCAGACGTGGCTTCTCTCCTTCAGCCATCATGGTGTGCTCAGGATTAGCTCGGACGAGTCCATGACTTGGCGGGGTTGGAGTTCCCCGGCTACCGAACGCCTGTGTCGGGAGGCGCGCCCGGCAATAGCCTGGACACGCCCTCCCAAGACTCGATCGCCATGGGTATGGAACTGCCTCATGTATCCAATGCCGGTGGTCCCACTACCTAGAGTGTTCATCCTCACTTCTTTCTGGACAGTGCTACTGCCGCAATAATGATGGCACCGCGGACCACTTGCTGCTGGGAGCTCTCGAGACCGGCCAGGATCAGACCGTTGTTGATGAGCCCCATAAAGAGTGATCCGAAGAGGGTTCCGATTATTGCGCCACGACCCCCGAAGAGACTCGTTCCTCCAAGAATGACGGCGGCAATCACAGTCAGTTCATCTCCCTGACCCCATTGGAAGCGCCCCGACTGAAGCCGCCCGGCGTACAACATTCCGGCCAGGCCCGCCGCGATGCCGGAGATGAGGAGAACGGAGAAGGTAGTCCTCGCTGTTCGGATACCGGTGTACTCGGCTGCCGTTCTGTTTCCGCCAGTGGCCTGGACTTGTCGTCCATACCGAGTCCGATTCATCACGATCCAGCCGATCCCGACCGCCATGCAGGTCCATATGAAAAGCCCGGGTATCGGCCCAAAGTCGCCGCCACCGAAGAGCAGCACGTAAGTCTGGTTGGTGATCGGTTGCGGTGCGGAGTTCGTTATCCACTGTGCCAACCCTGCTGCTAGTCCGAGCATGCCCAGTGTCACGAGAAAGGATGGGATTCTCAGCACGGCGACTAGGCCGCCGTTGATAGCACCGATGATCGCACCGGCCAGTAGACCCGCGAGAATGCCGGGAATGAGACCGTAGTTCATTATTGTCATGGCGGTGACTACGGAAGATAGTCCGGCCACAGAACCGACGCTGAGGTCGATTTGAGCGTTGGCGATCACGAAGGTCATCGCCACTGCCATCACTGAAATGGTGGCAGTCTGACGGATGATATTGAGGGTGTTTCCCACGCTGAGGAAACCGTTGTCGCCTAGCGTGACAGCGAACAGAATGAAGACGATGATGAACGCGATATAGATGATGTTGCTCCGCCAGTCGAGGCGGGAAAGAAACTTGTGGAGAGCGGATGATTCCCTCTCTGCGCTCTGGGTACTCATGCTGCTTCTCCTTGGATAATGAGCTGGAGCTGCTCTTCGCCCTCGATCTCGGACCGCTCGAGGGTTCGGAAGGTCTGACCGTCCCGCAGGATGACAACTCTGTCCGAAACCGCCAGCAGTTCGGGCAGCTCGGAAGATATAAATATGACGGCGTTGCCTTCGCCGGCATATGTTCGGACCATCTCTAGAATCTCCGTCTTGGTCCCGATGTCGACTCCGGAGGTCGGTTCGTCCATGACGAGAACCCGCGGCTTTGTGTTCATCCACTTGGCGATGACAACCTTCTGCTGGTTCCCGCCGGAGAGCTGACTGATCGGTGCGTCGACGTCGCTGACTTTGATTTCGTAGTCGTGCACTAGCTGGTCTGTCATTCGGCGAGTCTTTCGCGGGCTGAGGAGCGGGCCGCTCATGAGTTCGTGCATCATCGGCAGCGTCAGATTATCTGTCACCGAATGCTGCAGCACTAATCCTTGTTCTCTCCGGTCTTCAGGTATCAACGCAACCCCCTCTTTATGAGCCTGGCTAGGATTGCTGAAACCCACCTCGCGGCCGGAGATGCGTACCGTTCCGCTAGTGCTTCGGTCGATTCCCCCGAGTACACGGGCTAGTTCGGTTCGCCCGCTTCCCATAAGGCCCGCTAACCCCACGATCTCGCCAGCGCGGGTTTCTAGGCTCACGTCACTGAGGCCACTCCCACTGGAGAGGTGGTCCACCTGCAATAGAATGGGCGCATCGTAGTCGCGTTCCCGATCTTGGTAGACGAGCTGACTTCCTAGACCACGTCCGATGATGGCTTCGATAATTTGTGCGGAATCCACTTCCGACACCTTCTCAACCATTGCGACCCGTCCATCTCGCAATACCGTGATGCGGTCCGCTACTCGGCGGATTTCATCCATTCGATGGGAGATGTACACGATTGCGATACCCTGAGCAGTCAAGGTTTCGATTAAAGCAAATAGGTGATCGACCTCGTGCTTGGCCAGGCTGGCAGTGGGTTCGTCCATCACTAGAACCTTGGCGTTCTTGGCCAGCGCTTTGGCGATCTCGACTAATTGCCAGTACCCGGTTCCCAGGTTCCTGACCTCAGCACTCGGGTCCACGCTGACGCCCATGCGTTGAAAGATCCGTTCAGCTTCCTTCTCAGCAAGACGATCACTGACAAACCCGAACTTTCCGCGGAGCTCCCGATTCAGGAAGATATTCTGCGCCACGGTCATTGACGGCACCAGGCTAAATTCTTGAAACACCATGCCGATTCCGTAATTCTCGGCATCTTGGGTATCCCGGATCATCGCCAACTCCCCGCCGACCTCTATCTCACCGTCGGTGATTTGGTGGACACCTTGGAGTACCTTCATCAGGGTGGATTTACCGGCGCCGTTCTCTCCTGCTAGCGCATGTACCTCGCCATGACGAATCTCGAAATTTACTGACTTGAGTACCTCTACCGGACCGAATTTCTTGACGATGCTGCGCATCCGCACGGCAGGAGGAGTCATAATGTCACTCATGTGAGATTCTGACGTTCGTAGAGAGGAACGTTCTGCCACTGGCCGCTCGCGCCCGAGGCAAGAATCGCCTCATCCACGAGAGCAGTCTGGTATCCATCCGAGAAGTCAGGACGGATCGGTGCTTCACCTGTGATGGCCCTCATCAGCTCGTAAGCTTCGATAATTTTTGTCTCCCCGTACCCGATACCAAGGGCTGGGATGGGCCAAAGGGCCTCGCCGTAAGGCGTGTTGGGACCTGTATAGACAGTCCGAAACCCCCGGCGGTCAGCTGGTTCGTTCTTGAAGGCAACCTGTAGCTCGTCGCGCTTCTCGTAGTTGAAATACAAGGATCCTTCGGTGCCGTGAATTTCAAAAGTAATGAAGTTGTTTCGACCCCAGGCGTTCCGGGTTGCTTCCATGGAACCGACAGCTCCGTCTCTGAAGCGAAGTAAAGTCATAGCCTCGTCATCGACGTCCACGGCGCCACGCGGACCCCTTCCCGCTTCGCCAGCGCCCAAGGCGTCGAACCCGGACGTCTGAAGAGGTCGATCTTTGATGAAGTTCGAGACAACGGAGGTAACTTCTTCAATCTCCCCCACCAAGTACCGCGCCAGGTCCACCACGTGGGATCCGATGTCTCCAACCGCACCGGACCCGGCGATCTTCTTTTGAAAGCGCCAGCTTAGAGGGGAGTCTGGATCAGCGCTCCAGTCCTGGAGGTAGGTTCCGCGAAAGTTGAGAATCTCTCCGATAGCACCTTCATCGATGTATCGCTTGGCGAGTGCGACGGCGGGAGTGCGTCGGTAGTTGAAGGCTACCGCATTGACCACCCCTGCCTTCTCGACCGCTTCCAACATCTCTCTGGCCTCTTTGGCCGTCGGTGCGAGAGGTTTCTCGCAGATCACATGCTTGCCCGCTTCAGCCGCGGCGATGGCGATCTCAGCGTGCATGTTGTTCGGAGTGGCAATGTCGATCAGGTCGATCTCCGGATCGTTTATGGCCGCTTCCCAGTTGGTGGTGTGACTCTCCCAGGCGTAGCGCTCCGCTGCTGTGTGCGCCAGCTCGTCGGTCACGTCTACGATGAGTTTTTTAACCGGGCGCGCGGGTGCAGGCCAGAAGAACATCGGCATGGTTGCGTAGGCCATGGAGTGGGCCTTGCCCATGAACCCTCCACCGATTAGGGCAATATTGATATCTCGCATGAAGCGTCTCCAGAATCTTGTCAGTTGCACCACAACTGGGACTCCAATTGCGGTTGCGTGTGTGTCTCGAGTTAGACGATCAGTCCGCGTAGGCGTCTTCGACTGAAGCCGGGGGAGTTTCGTTGTATACCTGCTCCCAGGCTTCGAGGACATTGTCGTGGTCGACCGGGAGTGCACTCACGGCAACATAGGGCGGGACTTCTTCACCCAGCAGGCTCAGTGCACCGAGCCGTGCCTCAGCCACACCTTGATCGAAGGGAAGCTGCGCCCCCAGCCCGACCACCATCTCGTCACTGGCTAGTGCGATCGCGACATTGGTCCCAAGGTCCTGGGTGGCGATCTTAATATCGGTACGGCCCGTCTCCCGAGCAGCCGCCATGACGCCTTCGGCAGGGACGTCCCAGACTGCCCATATGCCCGCGAGGTCTGCGTTCTGGGTGAGCATTGCATTGGCGACAGCCTGAGCGTCACCGGCGAAGTCTGGTCCCGCAATGCCCTGTTCCTGAACCACTTCGATGTCCGGGAATTCATTTTCAAGGGTCGTCATAAAACCGTCATAGCGTTGCTGGGTTACGAAGAAGTCGGCTTCGTGGTAGATGACACCGATTTCACCTGAACCTCCGAGCTCCCGGGCCAGCAAGTACGCCGAGGTGACACCGTTGCCGTAGTTGTCTGAGGACACCACAGAAGCGTACTCATCACCGGCGGTGAATCCCTCAGGAACGTTGTCCATGAAAACCAGGGTGACGCCCTGCTCAGCAGCCTGGCGATATGCACCTGCGGTGGCAACTTCATCTGTTGGGATTGAAACGATGATGTCCGGTTCCTGTTGTAGGACCGTTTCGATGTCTGAGACCTGAGTCGAGGGGCTGAAGTCGGCGTCAGTCGTAGCAATCACGTCGATGCCGAGCCGTTCGAACTCCGCGGTGAGGCCCGCGATCTGGGCATTGCCCCAATCGTTGCCTCCGTAGTGCATGACGATGGCAGCAGTTAGTCCCATGTCCGCAACTTCCGCCTCCTGATCTGACGTCAGCTCCACTTCGGAGGCAGGAGAGGCCTCCTCACCGTTTGGGCCTTCGCTGAGGACCTCTCCAGTAATTTCCTCCAGCGCAGCATCGATCTCCGCGACCAGGTCGGAATCGAGTTCGACATCTTCGCGCTCGTTGGCGGGGGAGCATGCTGATGTGCCGAGGATGCCCACAACTGCGGTCAGCCCGAGGATTTTCTTCGTGTGTTCTAGCATGACTGTCTCTTTTCTGGTTGGAGAGATGGCCCTAATTAGGTGTCGCCATGAGAAGACTCTTATTCAGATAGTCGAGGTTCCGTCGAGCTGCAGCATTTGGGTCTCCTGAGTACCCGTCGAGTTCTACGGTGATCCAGTCTGAGTAATTCGCGTCGACTACGGCCTGGAGGACGGTCGCCAGATCGAGGTCTCCCTCTCCCAGGGGTTGGAACTCTTTGGTCTCGAAGTCAATGTCTTTCAGGTGCACGTAGGTCAGTCGGTCTTGGTATCGCTGGATCATTTCGCTGGGGTTACTTCCTCCCCCGGCCAGGTGTGCAATATCGGCGCAGAGACCGATCTTGGATTCGCTGAACAGCGCATCGATGTGCTCTGTGCTCTCGGCGAGGCTGCCCAGATGGGGATGATAGCTCGGGATCAAGCCGGCAACGCTGGCCTCCTCAGCCGACTTGTCGAGGAGGTCGGCCATCACGCGGTAGTCCTCATCCCTACGCCCTTGAGCGCGAATCGCGCCGCCACCGAATACGTAATGCCTGGCGCCTAGCTCAGCAGCCAGCGCTATGGAGCGCCGGAAACGGTGGGATTCGTCCTCGTGGGCATCCGGATAGATGAAGTGACCTCCGGAATACACCGCTACTAGTTCGAGTCCAGTGTTGCTCAAGGATGTATGCAACTGGGCAGGCTTGCCTGCGTAAGACATGAGATTCCCGTCAAAGACTTCTATTCCTTCGAAGCCGGCCTCGGCCACACGCTCCAACGTTGGTTCGAGCTCACCGGGAGTGAGGTAGAAGCCTGATGACATATCGGTCACGGCGCCGGGGGTCCCTACAACCCCGCCCCAAGCGTTTGCTACATAGGCGAATCTCATGTTGTTCCTCCACGATGCGGTAAGTGATTCCAGTCACAGACTACTGTTGGTGAAACTTAGCACTTCCGTCGGATGATCGTCAAAAGCGTGTCGGTCCTCGACATTTGTGCTGAGTTTGGATAAAAAACTGACATGTCCCCAGAAAGTCGTGCACTTACGTCTCGATCTCGCTCGATCCCCGTGCACTACGGGCCAGGAGAGCTCTTCCAGATGTTGCGTGACGGACGGGCTCGTACTCGCGCTGAACTTATGCGGGAAACTGGATTGGCGAGAACTTCAGTCTCCGAACGCCTCAATTCCCTCTTGGAAGCTCGGCTTCTCGTTCCGACCAGCGACGGTGCGTCGTCGGGAGGGCGCCCTCCCTCCCGTGTTGCCTTCAACGCGGCTTCGCGGGTAGTTATAGGGGTGGATCTGGGGGCAACACACGGTGCAGTTGGTCTGACCGATCTCAATGGGGAAATTCTGGCTCATCGACGAAAGGCTCTGGAGATATCCCGTGGCCCGGAACCCGTTTTGACATGGGTGTTAGATACCGCGAACAGTCTTCTAGACGAGCACGGCCGAAGTAACGAGGAAGTGTTGGGAATTGGCGTTGGTGTACCTGGGCCGGTGCAACATTCGACCGGGATGCCTATAAGGCCGCCCATCATGCCGGGGTGGGACGGTTTCGACATTCCGAAGTTCATGACACAGGAATTCTCGCAACCGGTTTTGGTTGACAACGATGTCAACATACTGGCACTGGGGGAAAAAGCCGCTGTATGGCCCTCCGTGGACGATCTATTGTTCATCAAAGTGGCCACGGGCATCGGAGCCGGGGTGATTGCAGGGGGGGTCTTGCAACGTGGGGCTCAGGGCTCCGCCGGAGACATCGGCCACGTTCAGGTCCCTCATGGTGTGGGGGAAATAGATCTAGAAACCATGGCAAGTGGACCAGCTATTGGTGCCATGCTGTCTCCAGACGGGGTGACACCACTGACCACGCAGCAAGTTATCGACCGCATTCGAATCGGCGATGCTGAGGCGATTGAGGCCGCGCGAGCGGCCGGGCGTTCTATAGGCGAAATTGTGTCCATCTGCGTCAGTGTCCTTAACCCAACGACTGTGGTTATTGGGGGCGTGATGGGTATTTCGGTGGAGGAGCTCATTGCTGGCATACGGGAAGTCGTTTACAGACGTGCGATTCCATTGGCAACCCAGCATCTTAATATCGTTCCCGCTAGGGGTGGGCAAGACGCGGGAATCCGCGGAGCGGCGCTGATGGTGGGAGAAGACCGGTTGTCCGCTTCGGCCATTGACGAGCTCGTATCTGGGGCAGCCCAACCACGCTCCGACCTGTGAAGCGTTCGGGATTCGTTCCGAGTCTCACGAAAAGGAACTGGAACACGCATCAGGCGCGTCAGCTTGACCTCGTAGGCCACCGTCACCGAACCAGGCAGGTTGTTGAGCGAGATGGGCGTTTGTCTCATGCTGGGTGTAGTGGAGGCTCCATAATGCCGCTTCGGCGGGTGCCGGAGCGGTGTGTTGATGGTAATAATGCTCTTCGAACTCCACCGGAGGCGCCAGTCCGCCTCTCCGTGCAGACGTCGGTGGTTGAACCAGGCCACGTATTCAGCCGTCGCGATTTCCAGGGCCCTTTGTTGCGGACCAGTTCGGCATTGAACAGGGAGCTGACGCCTCTGCCAGAGCATCGTCGTAGGCATCCTCGGTCGAACCTACTCAGGACACCGCGCTGGTCTAGGCCAAACGCTGGGTGTAGCGCATGGCGACATATTGGATTCCCTTGTCGCTGTGATGGACCAGCCCGCTGGTCCATCGGTCCTCCTGGGCACGGGGCCACAGACCCATCTCCAGAGCGTCCAACCCAGGTCAGTGCGGCGAAGTCGAGAGCTGCCAGCCCACCACCCGGCGGGAGAACACTGCGATGATGAATGCGGCGAAGGCCCACCTGGAGAAGGTCCGACAGTAGGTGGTATCCGCAACCCGAGCTGATCAGGAGCAGCAGCGGGGAGGGACCTCGGCACCAGATCTGGACGGTACTCCGGGCCCATGCTTGGCACCGTCGTGTGAGAGGTGTCGGTCCGATTGCTCCCGCGTAGACTCGCGGCTCTCATGAGGCGGAGCACCGTGCATCGGGCCACCCGGTGGCCCTGTCGGTGCAGCTCGGCATGGACCTTGTTGATTCCGCAGACCCAATAGTTCTCCGTGTGGACCTGGGTGATGGCCTCGGTCAGCGCTGCGCCGCTGATCGATCGGACTGAGGGTGGGCGGGTCTTCGGCGCGTAATTGGTGCTCGGGGCGATCTTGATGCCGGGTCTGGTGAAGACCTGGCCGATCGGCTCGAATCCGAAGTCTCCCCGGTGGGCGTCGATGTAGGCCACTATCTGGTGTGTGCGTTCGAGCCCCGCCGCAAAAAGCTGACGCGGAGCGCAGAATTGAGTCGGCTCGGCGCAATTCCCGGACTTCTCGATCCAGCTCAGTCGCCCGCTCGGCTTCATCGGTGGTGGTCCCGGGCCAGTGACCCCCGTCGACTTCGGCCAGCCTGACCCAGTTCCGCGAAGTCCCAGGATTCAGTCCGAGCTGCTAGGCCACCCTCGCTACGGCTTTGGTTTCATGGAGGGGTCTCGGCGCGACTCGACGGCCATCCTGGTCACTCGTTCACGTAGTTCGTCGGGGTACTTCTTCGGCGCTGCCATGACTCTCATCTTTCCGTGGAATGAAGGCCGCCACCAGACCCGCCACGTGACAACCCAAGAATCTCGGGGAGTGTCCGCAAGCCCGCAACGCCTAGTAAGCCACAAGGATCTACTCCGCATCGATTAGGGTAACGTGTCTGGCGCCGCGGCCCCCGAGCGCTTTGGCGCGGAGCAGCGCCAGCACCAGGGCAGCGCCGATCTCCACTGAGGCAAGCACCCAGCGGATGGCTGCGGTGTAGTCCGGCGCCTGCGGGATGGCGGAGAGGACGATGCCGATGGGCGCGAGGAAGAGCAGCCCGCTGATGAGATTCCCGCGGCGTGCCATGCTCAGGCTTCCTCCACTGTCGCTGCCCTGATCCTTGATCCACTCGAGGCTGCCCGAGGTCCCGAGACGTCCAACAGCTGCAGATCAGAACGCCCTCGACGACTCTGAACCTGCGTCCTCTGTCCCGACGTTCTCTGCCACCGGACTCATCACACCCTGAACGCGGCACCGACCCGGCGCTGCAGCCGAGCCCACTGCTCCGCCGGGTCCAGCTGCACAGAGAGCGTGTGCAGCTGCACCGCGGCAGGTGGCCGCACCGGCCCCGCGGCGGTGTTGTCCGCCGGCTCACCCTCGGCGCTGACCACTTGCTGCACCATGGACCCGGGCATCAGATTCATCATCGCCAGCGCGAGCTGGCGGGCATGGCCGGGTTCCAGTTCGAACGGAGCCACCACCACCTCGGGGTCGATGTCCACCGGATTCGCGAGCACCCTGCGGGCCACGTCGAGGCCGCCGCGCACCGACTGGCCCAGAAACCAGCCCAGCAGCACGACCCAGGACCCCACCTGGCGTGGCCATCGCCGCGAGGAGGTCCGCGCGGCGGGCGGCAGCAGCGCAAGGCTCATCATCGTGGCCAGCGCCACCGAGGTCAGCCCGTAGATCAGGTAGTCCGCGCCGGCGCCGGAGAGCGCCCACCAGAGCAGTCCCAGCACCGTGGCGCGCAGCACCCCGGACAGAATCCAGCTGCTCATGAGTTCCCCCCGAGAAGAAGCATCGTGGCCAGGACGACCCCGGTCAGCAGCACCACAAGGACCAGGCCGGTGGACTCCCAGCCGCCCAGACGGGCCTCTGCCCAAGAGACTCCTCGGCGTCCCCGCTGCGCGGCGGCGGAGGAGAGATCGTTCCAACGTCCGGCGGCGGAGCCGGTGAATCCGTGCGCGGCATCCAGCGCCGCGCCTCCGCCCGATCCGACCCGGCGCAGCAGCGACTCCTCCGCCAACAACAGGTCACCGGGCGCCACCACGGGCGTCTCCTGGGTGGTCAGGCGCGTCGGAAGCAGTCCGCGGCGGGCCGCGACCCAGACCATCGCCGCGAGGATGATCCCGAGCAGGATCGGCCAGGTCGCATCCCACAGGGTGCCCGGATCCCAGCTGGGCACCGCGACGCCCTCGGCCTGCACCGGCTCGGTGATCCATCGGGCGCCGATCACCCAGGGCACCACGATCCCGGCGGCGCAGACCCCCAGCCAGGAGACGAGCTCGCCGTCGGCCCGCCGACGCGGGTCACGCTCGGTCGAGGAGATCACCGCGGCGAAGCGCAGCAGCAGCAGCGTGGAGCCGGTGGCCACCAGCGGCAGGAGCTGATCCAGTCCCACCCCGAGGACCTCGATCCCGCTCACGGCCTCTTTGGACACGTACTTGCCGAACGCCCCGGAGGTCAGCGGAGCTCCCGCCACCGCCAGGCCTGCGCCGAGCATCCCGAGCAGCACCAGGATCCCGGTCCGGCCCCGGGCGTAGTGCTTGACCACCGGGACGCCCAGGAACAGCGCCCCCTTGGCGAGGCCATGGTGGACCGCATAGATGACCGCCGCCGCCGAGGCCGCGCCGCGCAGCTCCGGAACCAGCAGCCCCACCGCGACCAGCGCGGTGATGAACCCCATCTGCGAGATGGTCGAGTAGGCCAGGATCACCTTGGGATCGTGCTGCACCACCCCGACCAGAACGGCGGCGAAGGCACCGATCAGCGCCAGGGTCAGCAGCACCGCTCCTGCGGTCTCCCCTTCGGGCAGGAAGCGCAGCCAGCCGACCAGTCCGGCCTTGACCATCGCCCCGGAGAGCACCGCCGAGGCTGCCGGCGGCGCGGCCGGATGGGCCAGCGGCAGCCAGACATGCAGCGGAACGGTCCCGGCCTTGACCCCGAACCCGAAGAACAACAGACCCTGGATCAGGCCGGTGTGCGCGGTGCCTGCCGCCTCCGCAGCATCGGTGAGCAGGAAGCCGCCGCCGGAGGCCACCAGGATCAGCGCGGCCAGGATCGCGGTCTCCGAGAGCACCGACATCACCAGGTAGACCCGGGTGGCGCGCCGAGCGGCCGGAGTCCGGTAATGGATCACCAGGCCGGCCGCGGAGAAGCTCATCAGCGCGAAGCCCAGATAGAAGCTCGCGGCGTCGGCGGCGAGATAGGTGCCGATGTTGCCGGTGAAGCTGAGCAGCAGGAAGGCCGAGAGCGCGCCCGAGCCACGCTCGGTGTCGCGCAGCTTGATCCAGCTGATCGCCAGCAGTGCGGCCCCGTAGAGCAGCGCGGCGATCAGCAACAGCGGTCTGGCATAGAGGTCCACGGCGAAGTGCGCGCCGAACAGCATCCACGGCACCTCCAGCGCTGCCGTGGCGGAGCCGGGATTCCCCAGCAGCGCCAGCAGCACCGCCGGAACCACGGCCACGGGGGCGAACAGGGTCAGCCGGCGTCGAACCGTGAACTTCCTGAGCGGACGCAGCAGCCCGGCCAGGCCGAGCGCGAACACGAGCGCCAGCGGGGTCAGCAGCGAGAGCGCGATCAGCATCAGCCCAGCACCCCCTCGGCGATGAACCGGGCCACCTGCAGCGGAGCGAAGGCCAGGGATGCGGCGATCCCGACGAGCAAGGTGAGCCCGGCGGTGATCAGCGCCGGGACCAACAGGCTCTTGGGCTCTCGCACCCGCAGCGGATCAGCGGCCTCGGAGCCGGCCTCGCCGCCGACCAGCGTCTCCGGGTCCACGTCCTGCGGGTCGGCGAACCACAGCGCATAGACCACGGGCAGGAAGTAGGCGGCGTTGAGCAGCGAGGATCCCATCAGCACCCACAGCACCCAGGGGTGTTCCGAGGCGAGCGCCCCGGTGCCCAGCTGCCATTTGGAGATGAACCCAGCAGTCGGCGGAAGCCCGATCATGCCGAAGGCGCCCACCGTGAACGCCGCCGAGGTCAGCGGCATCCGCCGGCCCGCCCCGCGGAGCTGGCTCACCGTATGGGCGCGGATCACCTCGGCGAAGAGTCCCGCGCAGAAGAACAGCGTCACCTTCATGATCCCCTGGTGCACCAGGTGCACGATGCCGCCGGTGGTGGCGAGCACATTGACCATCGCCACCCCGAGCACCACGTAGCTGACCTGGGAGATCGTGGAATAGGCGAGTCGCTTCTTGATCTCCTGCTGGCGCAGCGCCTGATACGAGCCGTAGAGGATGGTGAAGGCCGCGAGGATCAGCAGCGGCGTCAGCACCCCGAGCTGCGCGGCGGCCTCGACCCCGAAGACGTCGTGGAGCACCCGCACGATACCGAACACTCCAGCTTTGACCACCGCGACGGCGTGCAGCAGCGCCGAGACCGGGGCCGGGGCCACCATGGCCAGGGGCAGCCAGCCATGCAGCGGGAACAGCGCAGCCTTGACCCCGAGCCCGCCCACCAGCAGCGCGAAGATCAGCAGCGCGGGGACCGGGTTCGACGCGACCAGCTCCGTGACACCCTCGGCGCCGCCCTCGGCGAAGTCCACCGGACCCACGTACATGGTCAGCCAGACCACGCCGATGAGCACCGCGAGGCCGCCGCCCAGGGCATAGCGCAGGTAGATCCGGGCCGCCCGCAGCGACGCCGGGGTGCCCCAGTGTGCCACCAGCGGATAGGTCACCACGGTGAGCAGCTCGTAGAACACCAGAAACGTGATCAGGTTTCCGGAGAAGGAGATGCCCACGGTGGCGGTGACGCAGAGGCTGAAGAACCCGAAGAAGCGGCTCTTGTTCTCGGCTCCGCGCAGGTACCCCAGCGCGTAGATGGTGGTCAGCAGCCACAGCAGCGAGGAGAGCCCGGCGAAGAACAGGGCCAGCGGGTCCACTCGCAGCACCAGATCGATGCCAGGGAGGAAAGGGGCGGAGAACTCGGGTCGGGCGCCGTCGGCCACCACCGCCGGGACCAGGGCGATGATCAGCAGCACCTTGGCCACCGCGGCGGTGAGGTTGATTCCGGCGCGCAGCTTCACGCTGTTCTCGGGCAGCGGGAAGATCGCGACGGCGGCGGTCAGCGAGAGCAGCACCATCACCAGCGGGATCGCGGGGAGGAGCTCTCCGGGAATCTGTTCCAGCCAGGTCACCACGGGGCGCCCACCTCCAGGACTCCGGTGAGCCAGACGCCGAGGAAGCCGGTGAGCACGGTGAGCAGGCCCAGCACGAAGGGCGCCAGCTGTGCCTTCCCGGTCAGGGTCTTGTCCGAAGGGTCGGAGTGGGTCTTTGCCTGCGGCAGGCTCAGCGCGGTCTGGTCGTCCTCGCTCATCACCAGCAGCGGGGCCACGGCCTTGAGCAGGTAGGCGGCGCTGAACAGCGTCCCGACCACCAGCACCACCAGGATCCAATAGTGTCCAGCGGCGACGGCGGAGGTGGCCAGCAGCCACTTGCCGGAGAAGCCCAGCGAGAGCGGCAGCCCGATCAGGCCCACGGCGCTGAGCCCCATGCTCATCACCAGCATCGGGTGCGCTCGGCCGGCCCCGCGCAGCTCCGCGATCTCATCGGTGCCGTAGAGGTCCTTCAGATGCCCGGCGGAGAGGAACAGGCTGGCCTTGGCCAGCCCATGGCCCAGCGCGAGCGCCACGGTCCCGCTCAGCGCCCCCGCCAGCACGGCGCCGTCCTCCAAAGCGGTGCCGGGCTGGCCCTCCAGCGCGTTGGTCTCCGGGTCCAGCAGCAGCGGCAGCAGCAGGAACCAGTACCCGACCTGGGCCACGGTGGAATAGGCGATCAGCGGCTTGAGACGGCTCTGCCGCAGCGCCATCACCGAACCCAGCAGGATCGCGGCGGTGCCCATCCCGGCGAGCACCCAGGCCAGGATCTGAAGCTCCGGCAACGGACCGGCGACCCACAGCCAGGCGCGCAGCAGCACGAACAGCGCGGCCTTGATGACCAGCGCGGAGAGCAGCGGGGAGACCGCGCTGGGCGCCGAGGAGTGTGCCGGAATCAGCCATCGGTGCAGCGGCACCAGCGCCACCTTCAGCGCGAGCCCGAGACTGATCAGGCACAGCGCCAGCACGACGGCGGCGAGGTCGGCCTCGCCCTGCGCGGCGAGTTCGGAGATGGCCTTACCTGAGTCGATGATGTCCAGGGTGCCTGTCACCGAGTAGATCAGTGCGACCCCGATCAGGAACAGCAGCGAGCCCAGCACCGCGATGAAGAGGTAGCGCAGCGCCGCGGCCCAGGCCTCGCGGCCGCCCAGGGCCACCAGGGCCACGGCGGTGAGCCCCACGAGCTCCAGGCCGACATAGGTGTTGAACATGTCCCCGGAGACGAAGACCGCGTTGAGCCCTGACCAGCAGCCCAGCCACAGCGGCCAGAACCCGGCGTGGCCGGACTTCCAGGCGGCGGGAGACTCCTGGGGCAGGGCCCCCCGGTGATCTCCGCCGGTCGCCCCCGCGGGCTCCACGGCCTGAGCGGCCAGCCGCTTGCCGGTGGCGGCGGGACGCGCGGCGGCGTAGCAGCTGACCACGGCGCCGATGATCGCGGTCATCGCCAGGAACAGGGCCGAGAGCCCGTCGGCGCGCAGCGTGATCCCCAGCGGAGACTCGAAGCCGCCCAGGGCGAGCTCCAGCGTCTCCCCGGAGGTGACCCGGACCAGGATCGGGGTGCTCAGACCGAGCACCGCCGCCGAGGTGAGAACGCCCAGGACCCGGCGGGCCGCCGAGCCCAGCAGCACGCTCAGCGCGCTGGCCAGCAGCGGAATCAGCACCACGGCACCCAGGCAGAACAGGGTCAGGCTCATCGGGGCGTTCACTGCTCGGCCTCCGGGTCCTGCGCGGTGCCGCCGGACTCGGCGTCGTCGCGGCGCCCGCTGGCCTGGAAGCCTTCGATCCGGCGGATCAGCACCGCACCCAGCCCGGTGAAGGCCACCGTGATCACCAGCCCGGTGATCACCAGTGCCGAGAGCACCGGGTCGATCCCGGGCCCTGAGCCGGCGGCGTCGGCGGATTCCGCCGAGCGCGCGGCCAGGGCGAGGATGATCATCAGGGACCCGATCCCGGTCACGTTGAGCGCGATCAGCCGGGCGACCAGATCCCGGGTGAGCAGCATCCGCACCATCCCGATCACGGCCACCGCGGTGCCCAGGAGCAGATACCACTGCACCTGGGTCAGCTCGAGCCCGAGGAGGCCAGCCTCGACGGACGCACCCAGGGCCCCGGCGGAGGAATCGAGCATCATGCGCTGACCTCGCGCTGCATCGGATTCTCCAGGCACAGATAGATGGCGTAGAGCCCGGCCGCGATCCCCAGGGTCAGCAGGATCTCGATGCCCAGCAGCACCGGGAAGGAGAAGGGCGCGCTCAGATGTGCCAGGGCGGCGAGGATGAAGGTGAGGACGCCGGCCACCAGCGCCGGGCGCAGCCAGCGCAGCGTGAGCTTCTCCAGCGGCACATGGGCGCTGCGCAGCAGGATCAGGACCGCGCAGAGCACCGCCCCGGACTGGAATGCGCCGCCGGAGTCGGTGCTGCCGGCGAAGAGCAGCCACAGCCCGGCCAGGAACAAAACCGGGGCGAACACCCGGATCAACCAGTGCAGACTCGCCGGGATCATGGGCTGAGCACCCAGCGCGGCGGAGAGCCCGGCGCGAGGCCCGAGATCATCGCGTCCCAGGGCGAGCACCGCGACGGCGGTGAGCATCAGCACCGCAGATTCCAGCAAGGTGTCATAGAACCTGAAGACCAGCAGCACCCCGGTGATCTCATGTTCCACGCCCGTGCGCTCCATGGCGGCGGTCACTGCGGCATCCCAGGCGGGCAGCGAGGCTTCGGCGCGCAGCCAGACGGCCGCGGTGATCAGGATCAGGGTCACCGCGCTGAGCGTGCCCACCGCTGGTCGCAGCCACGGCCACCGCGGGGCGGAGCCGGCATCGGGGGAGGGCTGGGCGGGGGAGCGCACGGAGACCCAGACCAGGAGTGCGGCGAGGATTCCGCCGCCGATCCCGGCCTCCGCCAGTGCCACATCCACGCTGCCCAGCCGCAGCCACGCCAACGTGGTCAGCACGCCCAGGCCGAGCAGGCCCATGGACTGCGCCAACCGGGAAGGGGGAAGCACCGTGCACAGCACCGAGGCGAGCAGCCCCACGCCGAGCACCAGGTCGGCCGCCGGCACCCCGCCGGTCACGAGAGAGTCTCCGGAGTGTCTGAGGAGTCTCGGGTCGGTCGTGTCCCCGGGTCCTCCTGGCGCTCGGGGGAATGCTCGGCGGCGTCCAGTCCGCCCAGCACATGCGCCGAGATCGATGCCGCAGCCAGGGCCAACACCCAGGCCAGCGCCAACACCGCGGCACCGGTCCAGCTGCCCAACAGCAGCGCGACCCCGGCGAGCACCAGGCCCAGGCCCAGATTGTCGGCCTTGGTGAGGGCATGCAGTCGGCTTCGCAGATCGGGGAAGCGGATCAGCCCCAGAGTGCCCACGGTGAAGAAGAAGGCGCCAGCGAGGATCAGCGTCAGCCCCAGCAGCGCGGGCAGCTGGCTCATGCCGTCGCCTCCGCGCCGGCGGGCGGGATGCGCCGGGGCAGTCCGGCGCGCACCGCGGCCGCCACGGCAGCCGTACCGGTGAGCACCAGCGTCACATCCAGGTACCGGGAACCGTCCTCGGAGAGAGCGGCGAGCACCGCAGCCAGCGCGGCACCGGTGGTGCCGGTGAGCAGGACCACCAGCAGCCAGTTCCCCGCCAGGCCGCGGCGGGCGAACACGACCAGAGCCAGGACGTAGTTGGCGAGCAGCACTGCGAAGACGCCGAGCAGCACCACGTCGATCATCACCGCTCCTCATATCTCAGGAATGCGTCCGGGGTCGGGGCCGCGCCGACCAGCCGCGCAGACCATCCGCGCGGACCGCAACAATCAGGCCCAGCCACCAGCCTAGCGATCTGATTCCGGCGGCCAAGACATACACTGTGCCTCTGTGACCTGTCTCTCAATCGGGGCGGGTTCATGCGGAGTTCACGTGCTGTCATCCCTGACTTCAGTGGCGTGGCTAACATGAGGTCAGTAAAGACTGGAAGGAAGCTGGATGAGCTCTGCTGTGCAGACTGAGCAGGAACGGTCGCGGGTTCGCGCGCACCGACGACGGCAATCGAAGAACTGGTCCCTGTTTCTGCTCTTTGCAGGGCCGAACATCCTGCTGATCCTCGCGTTCATCTACTACCCGCTGTTCTCCAACATGTACTACTCCACCCTGGACTGGCGGCTGGGCTCATCCACCGCCACCCAGATCGGGCTGGAGAACTACGCCGCCTTCTTCACCTCCGACTCCGGGCTGGAGGTCTGGCGGGTCACGGCCATCTTCACCGCCGGCGCGGTGCTGGGATCCATGATCCTGGGGCTGTTGATCGCGCTGGTGCTGAACAAGAAGATCCCCGGCAAGACCGCGGCCCGCACCGCCGTGTTCTCCCCCTATGTGCTCTCCGGGGTCGGGGTGGCGATGGTCTGGAACTTCATCTTCGACCCGACCCGCGGCGGGCTCTCCCACATCCTGGGGTTCTTCGGGATCAGCTCCCCGGAGTGGTACCTCAACGAGGACTGGTCGCTGTTCATGGTGATCATCGTCTACGTCTGGAAGAACCTGGGCTACTGCGCGGTGGTCTTCCTCGCCGGGCTGCAGTCCATCCCGAAGGACCTGATCGAGGCCGCGACCATCGACCGGGCCGGTCCGATCCGCCGCTTCGTCTCGGTCACCCTGCCGCTGCTGACCCCCACGGTGTTCTTCCTGCTGGTCACCAACATCCTCTTCTCGATGACCAATGCCTTCGACATCCTGCGCACCATGACCCCGACCGGCCATGGCACCAACACCATCATCTTTGAGATCTACCTGCAGTCCTTCGGCGCCTATCAGCGAGCCGGCTACTCCGCGGCCATCGCCGTGGTGCTCTTCTTCACCCTGTTCTTCATCACCGCTGTCCAGCTGCGCTTCGTCGAGCGGAAGGTGCACTACTCATGAGCCTGACCCGATCGCGAACCCCCAAGGACGAGGCACAGCGCCGCGGCATCGCCCCGGAACAGAGGGACCCGAAGAAGCAGAAGCTGTCCAAGGCCGAGCGCAAGCAGATGCGTCGCGGCGGCTGGCTGGACGCCTTCAGCCGACAGAACCTCGCCGACACCATCCTCACCGGATACCTGCCGATCTTCGTGGCACTGATCGTGATCGTGCTGCCGCTGGCCTGGATGGTCTCCTCCAGCTTCAAGCCGCCGAGCGAGATCGTCACGCTGAACCCCACGCTGCTTCCGCAGGACCCCACCGTGGACAACTTCGGCAATGTGGTGGATCGAGTACCGCTGCTGACCATGTTCGGCAACAGCATCTACGTCACGGTGGTGGGCTCCAGCATCAAGGTCCTGCTGGCCGTGACCACCGCCTACGCGCTGGTCTTCATCAAGGTGCCCGGACGCAACTTCATCTTCCTGGGCATCCTGGTCGCCCTGATGGTCCCGCCCGAGGTCTCGATGTTGCCGAACTACCTCACCATCACCGGCCTCGGCGGCCGCGACACCCTCTGGGGGATCATCCTGCCCGGACTGGGCACCGCCTTCGGCACGTTCCTGCTGCGTCAGCACTTCATGGCCCTGCCCAAGGAGATGTTCGAGGCCGCCGAGCTCGACGGCGCGGGGCACTTCCGCAAGCTCTTCCAGATCGCGGCACCGGTCTCCATCCCGGCTATCGCCACCGTGGGGCTGGTCACCGTGGTCAACGAGTGGAACAGCTTCCTGTGGCCGCTGGTCATCACCGGCAGCGCCGAGAAGATGACCCTGCCGGTGGGCCTGAACCTGCTGCAGTCGGTGGAGACCCAGGCGGGCAGCTACGGGATCCTGATGGCCGGCGCGGTCATCGTGATCGCCCCGATGCTCATCATCTTCGCCGCGCTGCAGAAGTACATCGTCGCCGGACTGACACAGGGCTCCGTGAAATGACCCCAGCCCCGAAGCACCCCGTCGGCCCGTGGCGTGCCCCTCAGACCCCCCTTTATCGACTCCGCATCATTCACCGCACCACAAGGAGCATCCACTGATGAAAAAGATCAACAGCAGGACGACGACGGGCGTGGCAGCCCTCAGCATCGCGGTCTTGGCGCTGAGCGCCTGCGGCCCCGACACCTCAGGTGAGGAAGAAGAGGCCGGCGAGGGCGTGGACTGGGCCGAGGTGGAACCGGCCGAGGAGATCGTCTTCTGGTCCAACCACCCTGGCGGGTCGGTGGATCAGGAGGAGGAGCTGATCGCTGCCTTCGAGGAGGAGTCCGGGATCTCGGTCACCCTGGAGAACTCCGGGGCCACCTATGAGGAGACCTCCCAGGGGTTCCAGACCTCCCAGGGCACCGGCGCGACCCCCGACGTCGTCGTCCTCTCGGACGCGACCTGGTTCCCCAACTACCTCAATGACTCGCTGATGGCGGTCGATGAGGTGCTGGAGGCTGCAGAGGTCGACACCGGCGGCTATGTGGAGGCCCTCTATGAGGACTACAACTACGAGGACTCCCACTACGGCGTGCCGTATGCCCGGTCCACCCCGATCTTCTACTACAACGCCGATCACTATGAAGAGGCCGGCATCGACGCTCCCCCCGAGACCTGGGAAGAGGTCGGTGAGGTCTCCCAGCAGCTGATGGAGGCCGAGACCGCGAGCTCTGCGTTCTCCTTCCCGCCCCAGGAGGAGTACCCCGCCTGGTGGATGCAGAACCTGATCTGGGGCTACGGCGGATCCTGGTCTGACGAATGGGACTTCTCCCCGGTCGCCTCCGAGCAGACCGTGGAAGCCATCGAGTTCGCACAGGAGGCCACCGACGACTGGGCCTCGGTCTCCTCCGGAGACCCGGCCGATGACTTCGGCTCCGGGGCGACCAGCCAGATCGTGCAGTCCACCGGCTCGCTCGGCGGCATCCTGGACACCGCCGACTTCGAGGTCGGCGTGGCCTTCCTCCCGGGCGGTCCCGAGGCCGAGGGCGAGACCCCCACCGGCGGTGCAGGTCTGATGATCTCCGCCGACTCCGAGCCCGAGGAGCAGCTGGCCGCGGCCATGTTCATCGGCTTCATGACCAACACCGAGAACACTGCGATGTTCTCCGAGGCCACCGGGTACATGCCGGTCCAGCAGGACGCGGACATGTCCGCCGTCTACGAGGAGACCCCGCAGTTCCAGGTCGCCGTGGAGCAGCTGGAGCGGGCGCGCTCGCAGGACAACGCCCGGGTCTTCCTCCCCGGCGGTGACCTGGAACTCTCGCAGACACTGCAGGAGATCCTCACCAACGACGTGGACGTGGCCGAAGAGATGGAGTCCGTTCAGTCCTCCCTGGAGGAGCTCTACGAGCGTGATCTGGCGTCTGAACTGGAGTAGACACCCCGGCACGTGAAGACCAGAGCTGCCGCTCGGCCCATCGGGTCGGGCGGCAGCTTTGGTGTTGCTCGGAGCCGGACGTTGGTTAGAGTCAGACCATGAGTGAACAGACCCCGCACCAGAACACCACCTTCTCGCTCACCGGCACCGGCACCGACAACGGCACCGACTCCGGCGGCCGGACCGGGGGCCAGGCCGGCGATCAGACCGGTCACGGCTACCTGGCGCTGCCTGAGAGCGGCGCCGGGCCCGGGGTGATCGTGATCCAGGAATGGTGGGGACTCACCGACCACATCAAGGACGTCACCGACCGGCTGGCCGCCTCCGGCTTCGTCGCCCTGGCCCCGGACCTCTACGGCGGCTCGATCACCCACGACGGGGACGAGGCCGGCGAGATGATGTCGAAGCTTCCCGCCGAGGAGGGCGCCCGGCTGCTCGCCGGCGCCACCGATCACCTGCTGGGGCTGGATGCGGTCACCTCGGCCACGGTCGGGGCCATCGGCTTCTGCATGGGTGGCGGGTTCGTGCTGGCCATGGCCGCCCAGCAGGGCGAGAAGGTCTCCGCCGCCGTGCCGTTCTACGGAGTCGGTCAGGGTGTCCCGGAGAGCTACGCCGGGATCACCGCCGCCGTGCAGGGCCACTACGCCGAACACGACGCGAGCTACCCGGTGGAAGAGGCCCGCGAGCAGGAGGAGCAGATCCGCGCCGAGTCCGGCGCGGAAGTCAGCTACTTCTACTACGACGCCGGCCACGCCTTCCACAACGACACCAACGCCATCGGCACCTATGATCCGGACCGGGCGCAGCTCGCCTGGGGCCGCGCGGTGGAGTTCCTCGGGGAGAAGGTGGCCTGAGTCACTGCTGGGAGCGCTTCCAGTTGGTACCGACCTTCTGCATATGCAATCGGGTGCGATCCGCACGAAAGAAGTCGTGGGCGTACTCCACGGGGGCGTCTTGTTGGTCGTAGGTGATCCGATGGATCTCCAACAGCCCGGCCCCCTCGGGGATACCCAGCACTCCTGCCTGTTCCGTGGTCGCCGTCGTCGCCTCCACGGTCTCTTCGGCCCGGTCCACCACCAGCCCATGGTCCCGAGTCAACAATGCGTAGAGGGAGCTGGTGAGATCAGCGGCCAGCAGTCCGGGGAACCGGCGTGCCGGCAGCACCGAGGTGTCCAACGACCAGGTGGCCGCCCCGGCTCGGCGCACTCGCACGATGCGGAGGACCGGGGCCGTCCCGGGCAGCTGCAACGCACGCTGTTCTTCGGCGAAGGGCTGCGAGAGTTCGGCCCGGAGGACCTGAGTCTCGACGGTGAGCCCCTGGTGGCGGACCATGTCGGGGACTCCCTGAACCGTGTTCAGGTGACGTTGGATCTTGCCGTCGTCGGCGAAGACTCCTCCGGACTGGCCGATCGCCCGCCGGACCTGATGCTCGGCTTCAAGCCGGTCCAGCGCCCGGCGCAGCGCGCTGCGCGGCACCTGGAGCTGCTCCGCAAGGCCACGCTCGGTGCCCAGGCGCTCACCGGGACGGAAGCGACCGTCTCGCAGCAGCCTGAGCAGCTGGAGATAGACCACCTCTGTGGCTGCCGGAACCTCGGGGGATCGGCTCGGTTCGGCAGACAAGGGTGGACTCAGCTCAGAGCCTTGAGCGAGGCGTCCAGCGCCTCCGCGGCCCAGTCGATGTCGGTGTGGGTGAAGGGCAGCGGGGGGCGCAGCTTCAGTACATTGCCGTGCGGTCCGGCCACCGAGGTCAGGACGCCGCGCTGGCGCAGCTCCTCGAGCAGGTTCAGCGCGAGCTCGCGATCCGGTTCCTTGGACGAGCGGTCTTTGACCAGCTCGAAGCCGATGAAGAGTCCTGCACCCCGAACATCTCCTACTGAGTCGTGGGCGTCGCCGAGCTGGGTAAACCGTGTGAGAGCTGCAGCTCCGAGTTCCTTGGCGTGCTCCTGCAGTCCCTCGGCACGGATCACGTCCAACACGGCCTGGGCGGCCGCCATGGACACCGGATTGCCCCCGAAGGTGTTGAAGTAGGGCACGGTGTCGCTGAACGAGGCCAGGACATCGGCCTTGGCGAACAGGCCCGAGACCGGGATCCCATTGCCCATAGGCTTGCCGGTGGTGATGATGTCTGGTGTCACTCCATGCGCTGCGAAGCCCCAGAACTGGTCCCCGGTGCGAGCGAAGCCTGGCTGAACCTCGTCGGCGATGAACACCCCACCGGCGGAGTGCACCGCCTCGACGGCTTCCTTGAGGTAGCTGCCTGGAAGCACACCGTCGGAGGAGAATATCGAGTCTGCGATGAAGCCGGCGAACGTCACCCCCTTGGACTCCATATCGGCGATCGCGGCGCGAATCTTCTCCGCGAACCACACACCGATCTCCGCAACCCCGGTCCGGTACCTGTCCGGGGCCGGGAGCAGCCAGACGTGTTCACCGATGGGCTGCCCGCTGCCCAGGGCGGGAGAGACCGACGAGCTGAGCTCGGAGTTGCCGTGATACGCCTCGGTGGTAGCGATCAGTCCGGTGCCGCCGGTATGGGCCTTGGCGATTCGCAGCGCCAGGTCGTTGGCCTCTGAGCCGGTGCACATGTACATGGCTTTGAAGTCCCCGGGGGTCAGGTACTGAGGCAGCGTGGCCAGGAGGTCATCGGTGTAGTCGAGGATCCGCTCGTGCAGGTACCGGGTATGGGTGTTCAGTTGCAGCATCTGGGAGTGGACGGCTTCGGCCACCGCAGGATGGGCGTGCCCGATCGAGGCGACGTTGTTGTACATGTCCAGGTACTTCTGCCCCTCAGCGTCCCAGAGATACTGGGCCTCGCCGCGGACCAGGTGGACCGGCTTGCGGTAGAAGAGTCGGTAGGAACCACCCAGGACGTCATTCCGCCGTTCGGTTAGTCGACGGGTCTGTGGATCCAGGTCCGCGGCATGCTCAGCGCGAAAGCTGTTGTTGTCCATGATGGTGGAACGCAGGGCCATGAGAGTCCTTCAAGTTGAGACCGATACGGAAGGCACCCAGCCCTCCGATTCGTCGTGGTGTCTCCATCGTCTCAGTCCGTCCCGGTGCCGACCCCGCCGGCAGGTTTCGGCGGTGTTACAGACCCCCGGCGTTGGTGAATGGTTCGTTACGTGCAGCGGGCTGCATGAAGAGCCTGTTAAACCTCTCCCGAAATCCTGTTCCTGCCGTGCTTCTTCAGGTGACGGCGTGGCACAGTGAGGCAGGCACCCAGCCCTCCTCGCCCGCATTCGAGGAGAATCTCTTGCAGAAGAACACCACCATCACATCCCCCGCCGCGCCCCAGGCTCCCACCGCACCGCCGGAGCCCGTCGTGAACCAGGCAGTCGCCGTCGAGCCGTTCACCGTCTTCGCCACGCTGAGCCGAGGTGAGCCAGCCCCGCAGTGGCTGAGCCGTGAGGTCACCAGTGCCTGGGGACTCGACCCAAGCCGGACTCAGCTCGCCCTGATTGCCGTCTCTGAGAATGCGACCTTCCGGGTCGATGTCGACGCCCGCCCACATGCTGTGCTCCGGGTCCATCGCCCCGGATACGTGGATCCCGCCCAGATTCGGTCCGAGCTGCAGTGGGTGAGGGCCCTGGGTGCAGACGTAGACATCAGCGTCCCTGAGGTGGTCCCACGGGTCGACGGCGCGCTGCTGCACACCTTCAGCCGGGACTCAGTCGATGGCGCCCCGGCGGGGGAGGCCCCGTGGCATATGGTGGCGTTCGCCTTCGTCCAGGGCGCGGTGCTCGAGGACATCATAGATGTCCTGCCCGATCCGTCCTCCTACTATCGACGCATAGGCCGAGCCACCGCGGAGTTCCACGGCCACGCGGAGAACTGGCAGCCACCCTCGGGATTCGACCGCTTCCAGTGGAGGGTCCAGGACATGATCGGGCGCTCCAGCCGATGGGGTGATTGGCGAGCCGCACCGATGCAGGCCCAGCAACATCAGGCCCTGCACGCTGCAGAGGCGGCAGCTGTGAGGGAGGTGCAGCTCAGTGCGCCCAGGCGCCGGGGGTGGGGTCTGATTCACGCGGACCTGAGGCCTTCGAACATCATGATGCACCACGATCGGCTCACCGTGATCGACTTCGACGACTGTGGCTACGGCTGGTTCCTCTACGACTTCGCCGCTGCGCTGTCCTTCATCGAACACGAGCCCTACGCCAGACGGATCGCGCATGAATGGATCATCGGATACCGAAGCGTCCGCGAGCTCACCGCCGATGATGTCCGCTTCGCCTGCGCGCTGAGCATGCTTCGTCGGCTGACGATGCTGGGCTGGACCACCACGCATCGCCGTGACGCCCTGCCTCCCGAGATCTGGGATGCACAGCTGCCGGGGGCCGTGGAAGTTGCGCAGCGTTACCTGGAGTCCCCCACCTGGCTGCTGGACTGACCCGAGACCGTTCAGGTCAGCCCGTGAAGGCTTCGATGATCTCTGGGATCTCCCGCAGGTGCCGGCGGAGCACCTCGACGGCTCGGTCAGCGTCGTGGTCCTGCAATGCTGCGAGCAGCTCGCGGTGCTCCTTCTCGATCAGCTCCAGGCGCTCGGTGGCCTCAACAAGGGTGCGCACGGCCAGCCGGGTGTGCCGCGGGCCCAGGGATTCATACATCTCTGCGAGCACCGAGTTGCCTTGGTGGCGAACCAGGTTCAGGTGCAGGATCTGGTCCATCTGGGCGAAGCTGCGCCACTGCTCCTGACGCCCGGCCTCCTCCATGTCGTCGAGCAGCTGGGCCATACCCGGAGGCGGGCCTTTATGGCGTCGACAGATCTTCGTGATCGCGTCGGACTCGACGACGAATCGAGCCTGGTAGATCTCTCGCAGTTCACGCGAGGTCATCACCCGCACCTGGGCGCCCCGGCGGGGCACGAGGTCGACGTACTTTTCGGCCTGGAGTCGATGTAGGGCCT
Source organism: Nesterenkonia sp. E16_10 (assembly GCF_017347085.1). Lineage (GTDB taxonomy): Bacteria > Actinomycetota > Actinomycetes > Actinomycetales > Micrococcaceae > Nesterenkonia. The sequence goes on along the minus strand of NZ_JADPSA010000022.1, from coordinate 301,711 downwards.
CTCGCACCGGAGTTCTTGAGGTGCCAACCTCGCGGGCGAGCGTCACCTCATCGAGGAACTGCCCCTCGGCGACGTCGCCGGACAGGATCGCAGAGGCGATCCAGGAATAGGCCCGGTCCCGGGCACTGGGCAAGGTTTTTGAGGAACCTGTGTCGTTTCTCTTGTGTGATGGCACACACTCAGTCTAACGTAGTTCCACATGTTGCACTCTCTTTGTATACAAGCAACACACAAGAAACATGCACGTGGTGTATTAGAGCTTCAGGCCCACGAGAACCCCACTGCGGAAGGAACCGGATGAATCGACACACACAGGAGGCTGGACTTCACGGGGTCTGGCTCTCCGAACCATCAGCCTCCACGGTGGAGGTGGCCGCGCTAGCCGGATACGACACGGTCGTGCTCGACGTCGAGCACGGCTCATTTGATCTTGCGGCACTCAACTGGCTGCTCCCCTTCATCCGAGCCAAGGGCATGGAGGTGATCGTCAAGGTCCTGGGCCCTCAGCGTGAGGCCGTTCAGCAGGCTCTTGATCTTGGTGCCAATGCCGTGGCCATTCCGCACGTGGAGTCCGTGGCACATGCCGAGCAGGTCTGCGGCTACGCCAAGTTCCCACCACTGGGTGATCGCTCCTTCGCCGGCGGCAGAGTCTCGAACTACCGCGGCTTCGATGACGCCTGGGTCGCTGAGCAGGACGCCGGCACCCGGTGCTATCCCATGATCGAAGACGCCTCAGCCTTCGCGGACATCGAGCAGATCCTGGCGCTGGACTCGGTGGATGGGATCTTCATCGGACCCTCGGACCTTTCGCTGAGGCGCGACCGCGGTGCCTACACCGCCGGCGAGGGCGACTTGGCCGATATCGCCCACCTGGCCGATGCCGCGAATGCGGCGGGCAAGCCGTGGATCCTCCCCGCCTGGAGCCCGGTAGAACAGAAGCTGGCAGCAGAGAAGAACGCGCATCTGATCATCGCCACCATGCAGTACGGTGCCCTGCTGGCGGGGCTCTCCGGCGCCAGCGCGGCGCTGCAGGAGATCCAGGCCGAGGCCGGAAAGTGAGCGCCATGTTGAAGACAGCCATCGCCCAGTTCACACCTGGTGCGGACAAAGACGCGAACCTCGCTTCCATGGAGGTGATGATTCGCCGAGCCGCCGACCAGGGCGCTGAGCTGATCGTCCTTCCGGAGTACGCGGTCTTCACCGTTCCCACGATGGACGACCGCTTCGTCGACAGCGCGGAATCACTGGACGGACCGGCAGTCACGCAGCTCCGGGAGATCTCTCGACAGCTGAGTGTCACTCTGGTCGCAGGGATCAATGAGACCGCCCAGGACGGACGGATCTACAACACCCTGGTGGGCATCCAGGAGGGCGAGATCGCCGCGGTCTATCGCAAGACCCACCTCTACGACGCCTTCGGCTATAAGGAGTCGGACCGGGTGCTCGCCGGTGCGCTGGAGGCTCCTCAGCTGATGTCTGTGGGTGGATTCACGGTGGGAATGCAGACCTGTTACGACCTGCGCTTCCCGGAGGTGACCAGGACTCTGGTGGACGCCGGGGCAGACGTCGTAGCGCTGCCCGCAGAGTGGGTCCCCGGCCCGCTCAAGGAGTTCCATTGGAACACCTTGATCCGGGCTCGTGCGATCGAGAACACCATCTACGTGTTGGCTGCGGGTCAGGCCGCGCCCACCGGTGCTGGAAACAGCGCCATCCTCGACCCGATGGGCAACACGCTCGCAGGCGTCGGGGAATCCGAAGACCTTGCGCTGGCGGAGCTCTCACACCAGCGCCTGGAAGCTGTCCGTCTGTCCAATCCCGCACTGTCCCTGCGCCGCTATCGCGTCGCACCGATGAATGGATGAGTCACATGAAAATCACACGTAAAGGCACACGTCTCAGCTCCAGCGTCCTGTGGCGCAGCGCCGCGGTCGGCGCGGTCGGCATCCTGGGGCTCTCCGCCTGCGGCGGAGGCGACGGGGGTGGGGAGGCCTCGACGGAGGAGACCTTCACGCTGACCTACACGACCTACTCCAACGACACCTCCGATCAGTCGCTCACGGTGCAGCGGTGGGCCGAAGAGGTCGAGGAGCTCACCGAGGGTGGTGTCACGGTCGACTTCCACTATTCCGAGAGCCTCGTGGGGGCGGAAGAGTCCCTGCAGGCCACGATCGACGGTCGCGCGGACATGGCTCAGGTCGGTTCGCTCTACGCCGCATCGGATCTGCCGATGTACACCGTCTCCGAGCTGCCCTTCGAGACCGATAATCCCGAAGCCCAGATGGTCGCTCTGGATCAGCTCTACCAGCAGAACGAGGCCTACCGCGGGGACTTCGAGCAACAGGGCGTGCAGCAGCTCTTCCCGCTGCCGATCGGCATCGCCGTGGTGGGACTCAACGAGGTGGCGGAGACCCCCGATGACCTTTCGGGTCTGAGCATCCGCTCTGGTGGGGTGGTCTCCGAAGCCATGATCAGCGTGGGGGCCAATCCGGTGAGCATGACCGCTCCCGACGTGTATGAGTCCATGGAGCGAGGCGTCATCGACGGCTACACCTCTCTGGGCATCGCGAATCTCTCGACCTTTGGGCTTTCGGAGAGCACCCCACATGTCTTGGAGCCGGGGATCGGCTCGTACGCCTCCTCGGTCGTGGTGGTCAATGCCGAGCTGGTCGAATCCATGCCTGAGGCCTATCAGGAGGCACTGCGGACCGCGAGCGAGAACGCAGTGGGCTACGGGTTGGATGAACTCGACACTCTGGGCAACCAGGCCTGTGAGGAGCTGCAGAACTCCGGCACCGAGTTCTCCAGCTTCACCGAGGAAGACGTGACGGCGTGGCAGGAAGAAGCCGGAATCGCCGAAGCCTGGGTCTCCGATCAGGGCGGGGATGCAGAATCCGTGCTCGAGGACTACCGCCAGTTCATCGACGAGACCGCGGAGAGCTCCGACTACTCGGACCCGCTGGTCGCCTGCATGGGCGAGTGACGTAGTCGATGAGCGCCTCACTGCCACGCCCCGCTCGTTGGGTGGCCTCTGCCTTCAGCGTCATCGCCGGTCTCTGCCTGCTGGCTCTCGTGCTGCTGACAGTCGCTGACGTCGTCAGCCGCAACGTCCAGGGTCGGTCCATCCTGGGCACAGTGGAGATCTCCACGGTGCTGTTGGTGGCCGTCGCCTTCCTGGGGCTCGGCGCTGCCGAGATCACAGGCAAGCACGTGTCAGTGAGCCTCATCGAAGCGCGACTACCGCGCATGGGTCGGCTGATGTTTTCGGTGCTGCGCATTCTGCTGCTGGCGGCCGTCGGCTCCCTGCTGATCCTCGGGCTGACCGAGGTGTACCTCGGCGCGGTGCAGCGAGGGGAGACCACCAATGGTGTTCTCGGCCTTGCCACCGCGCCGTGGAAGCTGATCCTGGTGATCTCGTTCCTCGTGTTCTTCGTCCTCGCACTCTGGAGAGAAGTTCACCAGTTCCTCGCGCTGCGCGGATCCCGTTCCGAGAGTGGAGTCACGGCATGACAACCGAAACGATCGTGGCACTGATCGTCGTCCTGATCGCCTTCCTCGGCATGCTGGCGATCCGCCTCCACGTGGGGCTTTCGCTGATGATTGCCGGCGCGCTGGGCATCGTGATGCTGCTCAGCACCGATGGGGCACTCAGCACGGTGGCGAATCAGCCATACTCCACCTCGGCCAGCTACACGTTGACCGTGATTCCGCTGTTCATCCTGATGGGAGTCTTTGCGGTCAATGCAAGGCTCGCCGAGGCTGGGTTTGACGCGGCCTCCCGGACGCTGGTGAAAGTCCCCGGCGGACCTGCCCTGGCATCATTGACTGGGTCTGGATTCTTCGCAGCCGTGACTGGGTCGAGCGTCGCCACCGTGGCGACGATGGCGCGGGTCTCCACAGACGCGATCCTCAAGGCCGGGTACGGGATCCGTCTTGCCGCAGGTGTGGTGTGCGCCGGCGGCACCCTGGGCGTGTTGATTCCACCGTCGATCATTCTGGTGCTCTACGCGGTGGTCACTGGCGTCAGCATCGGACCGATGCTCCTTGCCGGCATCGGGCCGGGTCTGTTGACGATTCTGGCCTACGCGGTCACCATCGTGCTGCTCGTGCTCATCGGTCGTCGCAAACAGGTCCGGACCAAGGAGACCGTCTCAGCCTCTTCGGCTCCGGTCCAGGATCTTGACGACGACCCTGTCCCGGTCACGAACCCGGGTGCCATGGGGGGAGCCCCGGCTTCCCCGGCAGCACGTCAGGACAAGCCGCGGTTCGACGTCGTGGGGTTGCTGTTCCTCGCGGTCATCTTCCTGGTCTCGATCGGCACCATCTACATGGGTGTCGCCACGCCCACCGAAGCGGCCTCCTTCGGGGCCATGGCGGCTCTGCTGATCCTGCTGATCCGGACGCGGCCACCGATGTGGCTGAGTGTGATCCGGCAATCACTCACCGAAGCAGTGGGGCTGACCGCGATGACCTTCCTGCTGATGGTCGGGGCAGGTGTTTTCACCTACTTCTTGGCCTTCTCCGGAGTCAGCAGAGCATTGGTGGACACGGTGGTGGACGCGGACATGTCGCCCTACGTGGTCCTGATCTGCTGCTTGCTGCTCCTGATCCCGCTCGGCATGTTCCTGGACGGGGTGTCGATGATCCTCATCGCGGCCCCGTTGCTGCACCCCATCCTCAGCGCCTACGGCTTCGAGGAGATCTGGATCGGCATCCTGGTGGTCAAGGTGGCAGAGATGGCCCTGATCACTCCGCCGGTGGGCATGAACGCCTTCGTGTATTCCGGGTCGGTGCCCGAGGCGGGACTGGGCAGGATCTTCCGCGGCATCGCCCCGTTCATCATCGCTGATGTGGTGGTGGTCGCGGTGCTGATCATGATCCCGGAAATCGTGACGTTCTTGCCGGAGTATTCGGCCGCCGAGTAATGGGCGCCGGGTCGCCGTTCTCGTCCCTCACCAGCTTTCGAGGCACTCTACGCCTCCGTATAGCCGCGGGGGCAAGGTATCGTGTCGGCTACGGCAAAGACTCTCTCTCACCTGGGAGGACCGATGGCGCCGGTGCTAGACCCGACGAGCGTTCCCGCCTGGGCGCGTGTGCCCGGCGCGCAGCCGGTGGATCCGGCCGCCGCCTCCTGCACGATCCTCAGCTATGGGGTGAGGTCGCTCGCCGCAGGGTGGAGCAGCGAGCTGACCGACCTGGGCATCGGACACCGCATCCTCGTGCTGGCCCCCGGAGACCAGGCCCGAGAGCAGCGCCTGCTCACCGAGGAGCTTCAGCGCGCCGTCGTTGGCTGGCGGCTGATGCTCGTGGGGCCGCTGGCCGACGTCCTGCGGGCCCGTGCGCGGGCGCTGGAGGCCGGGCTGCTCGCCGCGGAGATCATCGTGAGCACCACCGAGGTGGAGCGGATCCCCGTGGTCTGCGTTCATTGCCGGGCCCTGACACTCGCGACGACGCTGGCGGCGACGCTGGCGGCGACGCTGGCCGCCAGGCCGAGGACGCAGCTGCTCACCTGTGACGGCTGCTCGGCGACCCTGGCCGTCCAGGACCATCTCTCGCCGCTCGCAGGCGGCTTCCTGGGCGTCAGACATGACGCGGAGCAGCCGGTCGACGCTCGCGCAGGTCTGGCATGAGCAACTTTGTTCTGGAGGTCACCGAGGTGGTCGAGGCCGCCCCGCGGGTCCGCACGCTGACGCTGGCGCGCCCCGATCGCGGATGGCTGCCCTCCTTCACGCCGGGAAGTCACCTGGTCCTGGAATGTGGGCCCTCGATCAACGCTTATTCGCTGCAGGGGGACTCCCAGATGCCCGAGGCCTACCGGATCTCGGTGCTGCGCACCGGGACCGAGGCCGGCGGCTCGAGCTGGCTCCATGAGCGGCGCCCGGGGGACACGGTCCTGGCCCGAGGGCCGCGTTCGCTGTTCCCGCCGATGCACAAGGCCAGCAAGCATCTGCTGATCGCCGCGGGCATCGGTGTCACCCCGATCCTCTCGCACCTGCGCGCAGCAGTCCGCTGGGGCCAACCGGTGGAGGTGCGCTACCTGCACCGGCCCGGTCACGCGGTTCACCTCCGGGAGCTGGGCGACCTTGCCGGGGATGCGCTGCGCAGCTTCACCGACCGGGGCGCATTCCGCGCCGAGCTCCAGTCCAGCCTGCAGCGCCAGCCCATCGGCACCCAGCTGTATTGCTGCGGGCCAGAGGGCTTCATGGACGCGGTCCGCGACGCGGCCGCCCAACGCGGCTGGCCGCTGGAACGGGTGCACACCGAACGCTTCAACACCGAGGCGCTGGACCCGGGAGTCTCCTTCGACGTGGCGCTCAGCGTCTCGCAGCAGACGATCACGGTGCCGCCCGGTCAGAGCCTCCTGGAGGCGCTCGAGGACCAGGGGATCGCGGTGCCCAACCTCTGCCGGCAGGGTTTCTGCGGGGAATGCCGCATCCAGGTCACCGCCGGGGTCCCGCTGCACCGCGACCACTACCTGCAGGCGCAGGAACGGGCCGCGAATGATTCACTCATGTGCTGCGTCTCGCGAGCCGTGTCCGACCGGCTCGAGGTCCCGCTGTGAGCACGCAACCGAATCTCAGCGACTACGTCCGCGCCTTCCCCTTCCCCTTCGCCCAGGACACCTACCGGTACTCCATCAACCTGGGGCCCGCGGGTCAGCCCATACACACCCCAGCGGGCCAGTGGGGAGACAGTGTGGTGCACATCGATGGCCGATACTCCGAGGAACTTGCGCAGCGGCGGGACATCCTGCGCCGGGACCCCTCACGGAGGCAGGTGCTGGCGCATATGCGACCCGCCGCCTGGGACGCCATGCTGACCCTGATGCAGGAGCTCAGCCTCGCCTCTCCGGAGACCATGAGCCTGCACCGTGAAGCCGCGGGGAGGTTCCGCTGGATCAACCGCCGAGCCGGGATCGATCAGCGCTTCACCTACGGGGATCCCCACACGCTGCCGCAGGAGCCGCTGGCGTTCATCGGTGACCAGGTCCAGGAGGACATCGTCTTGTTGGATCAGCGAGAGGGCCAGCTCTTCGTGGATGCGGGACTGGTCTGCTTCGCCTCGAACTGGTCCTTCGGCTTCAACCTGGGCATGAGCTTCCTCCAGGTCCACGGGCCGGTGCCACGGATCCACGACACCGGCATCGCCGTCCGCGCCGAGAAGTTCGCCATGCGTCTGCAGCCGGGGGAGCCGTATCGCCGGACCAACTGGTCGCTGAGCGTCGGTGGGCGGCTGGATCAGTCCACCGAGACCTACCCCGAGTGGGGACCCGCCCGCGGCCGGATCCTCGACCTCGAGGATGCCGCCTTCAGTGCCGAGGTGCACCTGCGGGTGGAGGTCCAACACCTGGTGCGGCTGGCTGAATCCGGCTGCGTCATGTTCCTGATCCGCACCTACCAGCTGCCCCTTGAGGTCATCGCACAGGTGGAGCCCTGGCGGGACAGGCTGACGGCGGTGCTCGCCGAGCTGCCCGAGGACATGGCCGACTATAAGGGCTTCCTCGGCTACCGGGACCGCGCGGTGGACTGGCTGAGCAGCCGAGCACCCGCTGCTCCGTAGACTGGCCCGATGAGACTGGGAGCCATACCGGGTGCGACGCCGGACAAATGGGTGACGCGCTGGCGCGAGCGCTACCCCGACTTCGCGCTGAGCGTGGACCGCTTCGACGAGGCCGGCCAGCTGGAGCGGCTGCGTGCCGGGACCGTGGACGTCGGCTACATCCGATTTCGCGAGGACACGCAGGCTCCCACCGGTGAGGACCTGCACCGGGTCTGGCTCTATCGCGAGGCCCCGGTGGTCTGCGCCTCCCGCGATCACTGGGTGGCCGCCGCCGAGACCTCAGTGACCTGGGAGGAGATCGCCGCGGAGCCGTTCTTCGACCCGGCAGAGATGCTCCAGGACGCCCAGTCAGCGGACCCGGAGCAGACCACCGCCGCCGAGGACGTCCACACGCCCAAACAGGGAACCGATCTCGCGGTGGGGGAGCGGATGGCCCTGGAGGTCGTCGCCTCCGGAGCCGGACTCGTGGTCCTGCCGAACTCGGTGGCCCGGATGTTCGCCCGCCGGGACATCGTGATCCGCGAGATCGAGGGCATTCCCGGCTACGACGTGGGCCTGGCCTGGCTCCGCGAGGTCGACTCTCCGGTGATCCAGGAGTTCATCGGGGTGGCGCGCGGCCGGAAGCCCGGCAGCGGTCGCAGCGAGATCAGCAGCGGCGTCGAGTCCAAGGCCACGTCCAAGTCGGGCGCGAAGCCCGAGTCGAAGCAGAAGCCGAACCCTAAGCGGGCAGCTGCTGGCGCAGCGCCCGGGCGCTCGCGGCCGGGTCAGAAGCCTGGGTCACGGCGCGGACAACCACCACGCGGTCGGCGCCGGCCGCGGTGACCTCGCCGATGTTCGTCTCATCGATCCCGCCGATCGCGAAGAAGACCTTCGAGCTTTCCAGCCTCGCCGCCTGGGCGGGCAGCTCGAGTCCGACGGCGGCGCGGCCCGGCTTCGTCGGGGTCTCCCAGATCGGCCCGGTGCAGTAGTAGTCCAGACCGATGTCGGAATCGGCCTCCTGGACCTGCCCGATGCTCTGGCAGGAACGGCCGATGACCACATCATCGCCCAGGACCATCCTGGCCTCTTCCGTGGTCAGGTCATCCTGGCCGACGTGGAAGACGTCGACCCCGGTGATCAGCGCGACGTCGGCACGGTCATTTGCCGCGGAGAGCCCGCCGTATTCATTGGCGACCTGGCGCAGCAGGGTCAGCGCGGCGATCTCGGTCTGCACCGCCACACCCTTGTCGCGGATCTGAATGATGTCCACGCCGCCGGTGTAGGAGGCGACGAAGAACTCGCGCAGCGCGTCGAAGTCCAGCTCGTCCACCGGCCCGGCCTCCGGGCGGGTGATGAAGCGCTGCAGATCGGTGCAGACGTAGAGCCGGGCCGAGACCAGGCGCTCACGGCGCAGGTGGCCCATGTGGGAGGGGTGCGGAGAGTGTGCCATGGCCTCAGTGTCGTTCATGTCTCCACAGTAGGGCACCCCTGAGGGCTGTGCATCGACTCGGCTCGGAGATCGCGGGGCAGGCCAGCGCTCACGGCTGCGGCCAGGACCCGTGTCAGGTCCTGGCCGCAGCGCATGTTCGCCTTCGGCTCATCGGCCGAGGCTCAGTGTTCAAGCCTGGGTGATGTGTTCAGGCCTGGGCGACCAGGGTCAGGAACGCCTGGTTGAAGTCATCGAGATCATCAGGGGTCCGCGAGGTGACCAGACCGTTGCTGACCACCGCGGACTCGTCCACCCATTCGGCGCCGGCATTGGTGAGGTCAGTCTTCAGGGATGGGTAGCTCGTGACCCGGCGGCCCTTGACCTGCTGGATGTCGGTGAGGATCCAGGAACCGTGGCAGATCGCGGCCACGGGCTTCTCGGCGGCGAAGAACGCGGAGACGAAGGTCTTGGCGTCCTCGTCGATGCGCAGGCTGTCGGCGTTCAGGGTGCCGCCGGGCAGCACCAGCCCGTCGTAGTCGCCTGCCGAGGCGGAGCTCAGCTGGACGTCGACGTCGAAGTGGTCCGAGTGGTTCCAGTCCCCCTCCATCGCCTGCAGGGACTTCTGGTTGGGGGAGATGATCTTGGCGGTCCCGCCGGCGGCCTTGATGGCGGCGATGGGCTCGGTGAGCTCCGGCAGCTCGACGCCGTCGGTGACCAGCAGTGCGATGGTCTTGCCGGTGATCTGTGGTGAATTCTCAGCCATGATGATGCTCCTTGGAATCGGTGGTCAGGTCCATGAGGGCCTTCTGCACCTGTCGAATCTAACGCTTGGCGCTGGTCGGTGCCAACGCGCCTCCTGCATGCGAGCTGAAGGCCTCGCGCGCTCCCGTGAGCCTTTCCGCTGGCGGGAAGACCCGGCCCTGGCGTGGAGAGGCGTCAGAGGACCTGCGAGATTTCAGGGAAGTCGAACCGCTCGCCGCGCGGGTACTGGGCCTCGTCCTCGGCGCTGGGGCCGTGGCCCACGTTGAGCACCATCAAGGTCTTCCAACCCGTGTCTGCGTGGACCTCGGCGTCGACCCCGGGGGCGTCGAGACCGGCCATCGGGCCGACGTCGAGTCCCAGGGCGCGCAGTGCCACGATGAAGTACCCGGCCTGCAGGAAGGCGTTGTCGCGGCCCATCTTCTCGCGGAACTCGAGGCGCCCGGCGAACTTCTCCCGCAGCCCCTCGGCCTGGGGGTAGAGCGTGGGCATGTGCTCATGCCAGTTCGGGTCATAGGCCAGGACCACGCTCAGCGGCGCCGCAGAGGTCTTCTTGCCGTTGTCACCCTTGAAGTGCTCGACGACGGCGTCGCGCCGTTCTCCGGGGTTCAGCACGGTCAGGCGCATCGGCTGGCAGTTCATGGAGGTCGGAGCCCAGCGGGCGTCCTGGTAGGCCTGTTGGATCAGCTCCAGGTCGACCGCGCCCTCAGAGAAGAGGTGCGTGGTGTGTCGGCCTTCGAAGAGCTGATGCATGGTCTCGCGGTCCACTGCTGCGGTCGCCGTGGGCATGGGGGACTCCTCGTCTGGATGCGCCTGAAGATGCCGGTTGCGGCACCATAAGCGTCAACGCCGAAGGCTGCGGAGTTCTTCCCCGGAGCCTGTGTACTATGAGCCCATGTCACGCCAGACCGCCGGCGCCGGGGCACCTCCCTCCGGTCCCGACGAGGTCACGCTTGTCGCTCGCGCCCAGGATGGTGACCTGCTGGCATTCGAGCAGCTTGTGGACCGATACGAATCCCGACTGCTCGGATTGTGCATCCGCATGCTGGGCAACCGCGCGGATGCCGAGGACATCGTCCAGGACACCTTCCTGGTCACCTGGCGGCGGCTGGAGTCGCTGCAGAACCCTGCCGCCTTCAAGGCCTGGATCTTCCGGCTGGCCAGCAACGCGTGTCTGGATCTCCTTCGACGCCGTGAGGTGCGCGGAACTGACGCTGTTGATCCTGCCGACATGGTGGAAGAATCAGGACCAGGGCCCTCGGTGGAGGACCGGGCCGAGACCTCCGCCGCGGTTCAGGAGCTTGAGCAGGTCCTCGGCACGCTGTCCCCGGAGCAGAGAATCAGCTGGCTGCTCTACGAGATCGAGGGCCAGTCCTACGCCGAGGTCGCGGAGGTGCTCGGAGTGACCGAAGGAAGCGTGCGAGGACGGATCCATCGTGCACGCCTGGCCATCGTCGAGGGAATGAAAGGATGGGCATGACACAGCCGCCCTCAGACCCCCGCGAGCCTGCTGATCAGGACGTCTTTGACGAGATCACCGAGGCGCAGGCGCTGGAGAGCTATGACCGGCTGCGCAACGTGGTCGATGACTACCGCCGCACCGAGACCTCCGCGGGTGAACAGGTCAGCGGCCTCAAAGCCCGCATCATGAGCATCGTCGAGGACGAGGCGGCCCGCGGACCCAGCACCGCGCTCTACTCCTCCTCGGGACTTCCCTACGTCATGACCACCGCCTCACTGCGCGCGCAGGTCAGGGCGGCCGTGGATGAGGAGCCCGGCCTGCGCGCCCGCAGGGTCAAGGTCACCTCCGAGAGTGTGCCGGGCCAGCCGCTTGACCTGCGGGTGACCCTCACGATGGCGCTGGGAGAGTCGCTGGCCGAGTTCGCACCGCGCCTGCGGGCTCGGATCGCTGAACGCATGGAGCTGATCATCGGTGTGCGGGCCGGTCACGTGGACCTGGTGGTGGAGGATGTCCACGATGAGTGACGCTCCGAGGGACGATCCCGCCATGAGTGAGGTACCCGGCGATGACGCCCTGCACGGCGGCGCGGCTCGGGGTCAACGAGCCGCACTCGAGGCCGCCGTCGTGGAGTCCGTCTCCGCGGCCCCGGGCGTGGCGCGACTGGTGCCGAGCTTCCGTCAGGTCCTCACCGCGGCGGCGCAGCGGCTGCTCAATGCCGAGACCACCCCGGCGACCGGGGTCGACATCGTGCAAGAGGCAGCCGGCGTCGTCGTCTACGTCGATCTGTACATCGACGGAAGCCGTCCGGCGGGCCTCGTGGTCGACGACGTCCACGCCGCGGTCCAGACCCTGATGATCAGCCACGCGGGGGCCCCGGTGCAGGTCAAGATCCGCGTCATGGGTGTGACCGATGCCCACTGAAGGTTCAGCGGCGGCCCCGGGGCCCCAGCCCGAGGCGGCGCTGAGCCCCCTGGTGACGGATCGCGGGAGCACCACCGTCGAGGAGATCGTGGTGCGCAAGCTCGCCGGCCTCGCGGCCCGTCGGGTCAGCGGGGTCCATGCCCTGGGAAGTGCCGCTCGCCGCTCCTTCGAGGCGATCTCCGAGCGGATCCCCGGCTCCCGGACTCAGGCGGGCGGCGGGGTCGCAGTGGAGAAGGGTGACCGGCAGGCGGCCGTGGATCTGATCGTCATCGTGGAGTTCGGGGCGCCGATCGTGGAGGTCGCCCGAAACATCCGCCGCGAGGTGGTCCGCGCCGTGGAACAGGGCACCGGCCTTCAGGTCCTCGAGGTCAACATCCTGGTCGCCGACGTCCACATTCCCGGTGACGAAGAACCGCCCCGGGACGCCGATCGGGCACTGCGCTAGACACACTCGGCCAGCCCCTGCGCGACCGGCCCTGCGCATCCGCTTGTCCACTGACAGACGAGTGGGCGCAGCCAGTCCGGCGGGTGCAGGGCAGGGTTGCGCGCATGAGCCCTGAGCACCTGGTAATCTCGAACCCTGGCCGCAACCGGCCGGAATGCGGGCGTAGCTTAATGGCAAAGCTTCTGCTTCCCAAGCAGACGACGCGGGTTCGATTCCCGTCGCCCGCTCTGTGAACACCAGGGCGAACACCGCAGTCGTCGGCGCCGGCGTGATCGGGCTTCTGACCGCCTGGCAGCTGCGTCTGACCGGCCATGACGTCACCGTCATCGCACCGTCCATCGCCCAGGACGCCTCCTACGCCGCCGCCGGGATGCTGGCCCCGATCAGCGAGGTCCAATACGGCCAGGAGGATCTCTGGCCCATCATGACCGCCTCCCGCGCCGAGTACCCCCAGTTCCTCGCCACGCTCTCCCGCGCCACCGATGTGCCCACCGGATACCGCGAGAACGGCACGCTGCTCATCGCCGCTGACCGCTCCGACCGGGACGCGGTCGCCGAGCTCGCGGTGGTCCAGCGCGAGCACGGCATGGAGGTCACCGCACTGACCAGCTCCGCGCTGCGCCGCCGCGAGCCGGGCCTCGCGCCCGGGCTCTCCAAGGGCTGGGACGTCCCCAGTGATCACCAGATCGACCCGCGCCAACTCGTGGCCGCCACCCAGGCCGCGCTGGAGGCCGAGCTGGATCCGAGTCAGTTCCCCGGCGCCGGGGCCCCCGCCCGCTGGCTCACCGGCACGGTGACCGCCATCGACGAGTCAGCCGCCGCAGCTCCCGCAGCGACCGACGCATCAGACGCCGCGGCTTCGCGCTTCACCCTCACCACCGACGACGGCGCGGCGCACCCGTTCGGCGCGGTGCTCCTGGTGCCTGGACTCGGATACTCCGAGATCACCGGCCTCACCGAGGACTGCCCGCTGGAGCTGCGCCCGATCCTCGGCGACGTGCTGCGCCTGCAGGTCAACCCGGCGCAGCTCATGCGCGGGGAGTCCCACCTCCTAGAGGCCACCGTCCGGGCGAAGGTCAACGGCCGCTCGGTCTACCTGGTCCCGCGCGCCGACGGGGGACTGGTCATCGGAGCCTCCACCCGCGAAGACAGCCTCACCGGCACCCACGCCGGATCCGTCCAGGAGCTGCTCACCGACGCCGTCACCGTGCTGCCCGCGGTCAAGGACATGGAGCTGACCGAGATCACCACCCGCGCCCGCCCCGGCACCCCGGACGAGCGTCCCTTCCTCGGGGAGCTGCGACCCGGGCTGGTGGTCTCCACCGGGTACTCCCGCCACGGGATCCTGCTCGCCCCGCTCGCCGCCCGGCTCGGCGCCGCCCTCTTGGATCCGGGACCCGAGATCAGCGCAGCGGACCAGCAGCTCCTGAGCCGCATGCGGCTCACCCGGCACCGGGGCTGACTCACTAGACTGGACAACGCCCGCGTCGCACCGGCGGCGCGTCCTGGATCGGACCAGGAACACACCCGGCTCGCGCCGTGTTGTGCCAAGACCACCCGCACCTGATGACATGGAGAACCATGCTCACCGTCCGCATCAATGAAGAACCCGTGACGCTGCCCGAGGATGCCACCGTGGTGGACGCCGTCGCCGCGACCACCGGGCGCAGCCTCAACCCCGACGGCACCCCGGCCGACGGCGGCAGGCTCGGCGTCGCCGTCGCACTCGACGCCGCCGTCGTCCCGCGCAGCCGCTGGTCCGCGACCCCCCTGACCGGGGGCGAAGACCTCGAGATCGTCACCGCCGTCCAGGGCGGCTGAGAAGAGAGTCCTATGAACACACCACTGCGCGCCGAAGACCTTCCCGCCCTGCAGGTCGGAGACTACACGCTGGCCAACCGACTGATCATGGGCACCGGCGGCATCACCGACCTCGAGGCGCTTGAACGCGCCCTGCTGGCCTCGGGCACCACGCTGACCACCGTGGCGATGCGCCGGTACAGCCCCGAGACCAAGACCTCGGTGTTCTCGATGTTGGAGCGGCTCGGCATCGACATCCTGCCCAACACCGCAGGCTGCTACACGGTCAAGGACACGGTGCTCACCGCCGAGCTGGCCCGCGAGGCGCTGGAGACGAATCTGATCAAGGTCGAGGTCATCGCCGATGAGCACACCCTGCTCCCGGATGTGATCGAGACCCTCGAGGCCACCGAGCAGCTCGCCGACCGCGGCTTCATCCCGATGGTCTACACCTCCGACGATCCCGCCGTCGCGCTGCGCCTGGAACAGGCCGGCGCCGCCGCGGTGATGCCGCTGGGCGCCCCCATCGGCACCGGCCTGGGCATCCTGAACCGGCACAACATCGAGCTGATCACCTCCCGGGCCAGCATCCCGGTGGTCCTGGACGCCGGCATCGGCAGCGCCTCCGAGGCCGCCCTGGCCATGGAGCTCGGCTGCGACGCCGTGCTGGTCGCCTCCGCGGTGACTCGCGCCCAGCGCCCCAGCGAGATGGCCACCGCGATGCGGATGGCCGTGCACGCCGGCTACCTCTCCGCGCGGGCGGGCCGGATCCCACGGCGCGAACATGCCCAGGCCTCCTCCGCCTTTGACGGCCGGATCGCCCCGATCGACGAACTCACCTGAGGACCCTTCCCACCATGAATGATCTCTCCCAGTTCTCCCGCTCCCAGATGGAGCGGTTCCAGCGGCACTTCTCCCTGGACGGCTTCGGCATCGAGGCCCAGGCCAAGCTGCTGAACTCCCGCGTGGTGGTCATCGGCGCGGGCGGCCTGGGTGCCCCGATCCTGACCTACCTGGCCGCCGCCGGGGTGGGCACCATCGAGGTGATCGATCACGATGTGGTGGACCGCTCCAACCTGCACCGCCAGGTGATCCACTCCGAGGCCAGCATCGGGGAGCCCAAGACTGCCTCCGCCGCTGCGGTGATGCGCGGGCTGCACCCGGAGATCGTGATCCATGAGCACCGGGAGCCGATCACCGCCGCCAACGCGCTGGAGCTGATCCATGAGGCCGATGTCGTGGTGGACGGCTCGGACAACTTCACCACCCGCTACGTGGTCGCCGACGCCTGCGAGATCGCCGGCAAGCCGATGGTCTCCGGGTCGATCCTGCGCTTCGCCGGACAGGTCAGCCTCTTCTGGGCCGGCCAAGGCCCCGCCTACCGTGATCTCTACCCCGAGGCTCCCGACGCCGGGGAGGTCCCCACCTGCGCCCAGGCCGGGGTGCTCGGCGTGCTGCCCGGGGTGATCGGCTCGATCATGGCCACCGAGACGATCAAGTTCCTCACCGGCATCGGGCGGACCCTGCTGGGCCGGGTGCTGATCTATGACGCGCTGGAGGCCAGCTTCCGCGAGATCAGCCTGCAGCCGGACCCCGAGCGGGTGCCGGTGACCAGTATCGGCGCCGACGTCGCCGGACTCGGCGGGTTCAATCCCGAGGCGCCCGCCGCGGCGGCGGAGGCCCCCGACGATGCCCCCGCGACCGAGCCCGCCACTGGCCCGTCCTCCGCCGGATCAGACGCCGCCGGACCAGACGCAGGTGGACCAGACGCCGCCGAGCAGCCAGACGCCGCCGATGACCTCGACTTCAACCCCTTCACCGGGGACCCCAAGCTCGAGGACGAGCTCACCCCCAAGCAGCTGCGGGCACTGATGGAGTCCGGAGCGATCGGCGGGATCGTCGATGTCCGGGAGCCCTGGGAGCACCAGCTGGGCACCATCGAGGGTGCGGTGAACGTCCCACTGGGCGACCTCTGGCACGACGACGCCGGAGTCTCGGGTCTCGAGGGCGGCGCAGACAGGCCGGTGGTGCTCTACTGCAAGATCGGGGTCCGCTCCCGTCAGGCGCTGGAAGTGCTGCGCCAGCGTCACCCGCAGGCACAGCTGCGCAACCTCATCGGGGGCTACGAGCTTTACAGACAGCTCTAAGCCTTCCCCGGTGCGGTAGTTTAGTACCGTGAGTGCATACCTGGCGGTCATCGGAGAATGCCTGGTAGATGTCGTCCATTCGGAGACATCTGCCCCTAAAGCGCACGTCGGGGGCTCGCCGTTCAATGTCGCGGTGGGGCTCGCCCGGCTGGAGCACGACGTGGTCTTCGCCGGTCGTCGCGGCGATGACGACTACGGCCGGATGATCGCGCGCAGCCTGCGAGCCCAGGGCATCACCGCCCTGCTCGACGCCGACGCCTCCCCGACCTCGGTGGCGCGGGCCACCCTGGACCCCACCGGGCAGGCCAGCTACGAGTTCACCCTGGACTGGACGCTTCCCAGCGCCGGGGAGCTGGAGGACAAGTTCTGCGCCCTGGCTCGGGAGAGCAAGCCCGCCGCAGCAGACCCTGAGAACGCAGACCGTGAGAACGCAGACCTTCAACATGGTGACCCGGCCCAGCCCGGTCCGCTGGAGCACCTCCATGCCGGCTCGATCGGAGCGATGCTCCAGCCCGGCGCGGAGACGGTCAAGGGGGTGCTGGATCGGGCGCGCGCCGTCGCGACCATCTCCTATGACCCGAACTACCGCCCCACCCTGGTGCCCAACCGTGAAGAGGCCCGTCGGCAGGCCGAGGAGTTCATCGCCCGCGCCGACGTCATCCAGGCCTCCACCGATGATCTCGATCTGCTCTACCCCGAGCGCAGCCACCGCGAGACCATGGAGGCCTGGCTGCAGCTGGGACCCGCCCTGGTCACCGTCACCCGCGGGCCCTCCGGGGCGATGGGGCTGACCCGAGCCGGCTTCGCCGAGCAGGAGGCCTTCTCCATCGAGGTGGCCGACACCGTCGGCGCCGGGGACTCCTTCATGGCCGCCACGCTCTCCACGCTGCGCGGAATGCACCTGCTCGGCGCCTCCCGGCGGGCCGCGCTGCGTGAGATCAGCACCGATCAGCTGGCCACCGTGCTGCGCACCGCCGCCCGTGCCGCGGCGATCAACTCCTCCCGCTTCGGTGCCCAGCCGCCCACCGCGGATGAGCTTGCCCAGGCGCTCGAGAGCTGAGCCGATGACCGAGCTCTCCTTCCCCGCCTCCGTTCCGACGCTCACCGGCGGACCGGTGCACCTGATCGCCAGCGACATCGACGGGACCATCCTCAGCTACACCCACACCCACTCCGGCACGGTCTCGATGCGCACCGTCGAGGCGTTCCAGGCCGCCCAGTCGGCAGGGGTCCGGGTGGTGCTGGTCACCGGGCGCCCGGTGCGCTGGCTCAAGCACATCAGCCAGACCCTCGGGTCGCCGGGCACCGTGATCGCCTCCAACGGTGCGGTCATCTACGACCTCGCCACCGACCGGCTGATCCACGAGTCCGCCCTGGACGCCGAGGCGCTGTTCAGCGTCAAGGACATGATCAGCCAGATCGATCCCCGCGCCTCCTTCGCGGCCGAGACCCTCCAGCACCTGCACATGGAGGAGCCCTTCATCGCGGGCTCGCTGTTCTTCGAAGCCGACCGCCGACGCGCCGCCGGCGTCACCGAGGAAGACCTGCGACTCGGACCGCTGGACGAGACCCTGGAGCGCGATGGGCTCAGCAATGCGGCCCAGACCCCGGGAAGCGACGTCACCAGCGCCCACGTGACCGACCGGGTCGTGAAGCTGCTCTGCAAGACCGACACCATGGCCCCGGATGAATTCCTGGGCCGGGTCCAGGAGCGGGTCGGAAATCTGCTCACCGTCACTCATTCCGCTCCCGGGGTCAGCCTGCTGGAGCTCTCCGCCCCCGGGGTGAACAAGGCAGCCGGCCTGGCCCGCTACGCCGCCTCCCAGCGCATCGATCAGGAACGGGTCGTCGCCTTCGGGGACATGCCCAATGACATTGAGATGCTCCGCTGGGCCGGCACCTCGTGGGCCGTCGGATCGGCCCACCCGGAGGCCCGCTCCGCCGCGAACCACACCGCAGCCTCTTGCGACGAGGACGGCGTGGCGCAGGTGATCGAGAAGCTGCTCGCCGGAGAGCTCTAGATGCCCGAGCTCTACCGCCGGCCCGCCTACCGGGAGGTTCCCTACCTGCTGAACTCCCGGCCCGGCCCGCTGCAGCACCGGCCGCTGGCCTTCGCGCACCGCGGCGCCGATCCGCGCCGGGAGAACACCATGGGCGCGTTCCGCCAGGCGGTCGACCTCGGCTATCGCTACCTGGAGATCGACGTCCGCACGGCCGCCGACGGCACCCTGGTGGTCTTCCACGATGAGGAGCTGGACCGCGCCACCACCGGAAGCGGCCGGCTGAGCGAGAAGACCTGGGCGGAGCTCGCCGAGCTGCGCGTAGGCACCGGAGGCGACCCCGGCGAACCCCTGGTGCGCTTCGAGGAGCTGCTGGACGCCTGGGACGACGTCCACCTCAACGTCGACCTCAAGGACGCCGCGGCGGTCACCGAGTTCGTGCGTCTCGTGGAGGCGCACCAGGCCCACGACCGGGTGCTCGCCGCCAGCTTCAACGATTCCCGACGCCACCACGTCCGGCGTCGGCTGACCCGGCCGGTCGCCGCCTCCGGTGGCTGGGCAGCCACCGCACTGATCGTGCTGCTGGGCCCGCTGGGGCTGATCGGCCGGCTCGGCGGGCGCATCGCCGAGATCGACTGCGTCCAGGTCCCGGTCTCCCAGGGCCGGGTCCGGGTCGTGACCCCGCGCTTCGTGCAGCGCTGCCACCGGGCGGGCCTTCAGGTCCACGTCTGGGTCATCGATGACCCCGCCGAGATGCACGAACTCTTAGACATGGGCGTGGACGGTCTGATGACCGACGACGCCGAGGCGCTCGCCGCGGTCATGCGGGAACGCTCCGTCTGGCCGCAGCGCTAGATCAGGACGGACACAGCATTGGCCACCGGGGATGAGACGTCACGTCCGACGCAGCTGCTCGGGATCGGCAAGCTGCTGCTGGGCGGCCTCAGCGTGGGTTCGGTGCTGGAGCTCCTCGGCGTGCCGGCTGGAATGCTGATCGGCAGCGTGGTGGGCGCGGCACTGGTCAACCAGCCCTGGACCCGCCGGATGAAGCCCGCCAGCCTGCCGATCGTCCTGCGACAGATCGGGCTGACCACCGTCGGACTTGCCGCCGGAGTGCTGCTCACCCTGGATTCGCTCCTGAGCACCGCAGTGATCGCACTGCCCGTGGTCCTGGCCTACCTGGCCCTGACCGCGCTGAATCTGGTCTTCATCACGGTGCTGATGATCCGCTACCAGGTGGATCCGGTCACGGCGGTGCTCGCCGTGACACCCGGAGGTCTCGCCGAGGTGACCACGATCGCCATCGACAAGGGCGCCCAGGTCGGGGTGGTGCTCAGCGTCCACGCGGTCCGACTGTTCTCACTGGTGCTCGTGATCCTGCCGATCCTGCTGCTGGTGCTCTCGTGACGGCGGTGCGCCCATGACGCAGCTGCTTCTCCAGCTGCTGCCGCTGCTTGCGGTGATGGCGGGCTCCGCCGCGGCAGCCTTGATCTTCCGCCGGTGCCGGATCCCGCTGTGGCCGATCACCGGCGGCCTGGTGGGGGCCGCTGCGATCAACCTCGGCTTCGGCCTGGCGGTGCAGGTGCCGGATCTGATCGTTCTCCTCGCCCAGCTGCTGGTCGGCACCGCCATCGGCGCGACGATCGCCCCGGACACGTTCCGCCAGTTCAGGCGATTCCTCGCCCCCGGAACCCTGGCCGTGGGCGCAGTGCTGGGGGCGGGGCTGCTCTTCGGGTGGGCCTTCGCCGCCCTGGGGATCCTCGACCCCGCCGAGGCGATGCTCTCGCTGATGCCCGGCGGGGTGGGGGAGATGGTGACCGCCGGGGTCGCGCTGGGATTCGACGGCGCGGTCATCATCGGCGCCCATATGGTCCGGCTCTTCACGGTGCTGCTGAGCCTGCCCCTCGTCCTCTGGGCGGCGGTGAAGATCCGACAGCGCTGGATCGCCGAGCCGGACGACCCTGGACCCCGGTCCTGATGAGTCCGGTGGTTCCGGCCCCGCGGCCCCGCGGCCGCAGCCTCAGATGTCCTGTCGGCTCTTCTTCCGCACTGCGGCGCGCACCGTGAACGCCAGGACCAGGGCCAGCAGTCCGTAGATGAACCAGGTGATCGGGCTGTCGATCAGCGCCGCATAGTTGCCGTCGGAGGACAGCAGGGCGTCGCGGATCGAGGTCTCGGCCAGCGGACCGAGCACCATGCCGATCATCAGTGGAGCCAGCGGGTAGCCGTAGCGGCGCATCCCGAAGCCGACCAGGCCGATGCCCAGCAGCAGCAACAGGTCGAAGACCCGCCCGGAGGTGGCGAACACGCCGAGCCCGCAGAACAGCGCGATGCCGGCATAGAGGTAGGGCTGTGGGATCAGCAGCAGCTTGGACCACAGCTGCGCGAAGGGCAGGTTGATGATCAGCAGCACCACCATCGCGATGAAGAAGCTGGCGAGCAGCGCCCAGACCAGTTCGGGGTTGCGGTCGAAGAGCAGCGGTCCGGGCTGCAGGCCGTACTGGCGGAAGGCCGCCAGCATGATCGCAGCCGTCGCGGAGACCGGGAGACCCAGGGCGAGCAGCGCGCCCATCGCCATGCCGGTCGTGGAGTTGCCCGCCGCCTCCGGTGCAGCCAGGCCCCGGATGGCACCCTTGCCGAACTGCGGGAGGCGACGACGCCGATCCAGCCGGCGCTCCACGTCATAGGCCATGAACGTGGGCACCTCGGAACCGCCGACCGGGATCACGCCGAAGGGCAGCCCGATCACCGTGCCGCGGCCCCAGGCCGGAGCGGCTTCCTTGAACTCGGCCCACTTCAGCCAGGGACGTCCGGCGGAGCGGGTCTTCAGGTCGGGGTGATCGCGTCGAGCCCTCGAGGCCACATGGAAGACCTCGCCCAGGGCGAGGATCGCCACGGTGACGGTGATCAGTGAGATGCCCTCGAACAGCTGCGGCGCACCCAGGGTGAAGCGCTGGGTGCCGGTGACCGCGTCGATGCCGACCGTGGAGAGCCCCAGGCCCAGCATCAGCGAGGCCAGCCCCTTGGGCACCGACTCGGAGACCACCGAGGAGGTCGCGATGAATGCGAAGACCGCCAGCGCGAAGTACTCCGCAGGTCCGAAGTAGCGCGAGAGCTCCGCCAGCGTCGGGGCGAAGAACACCACGATGGTCGAGGCGATGATGCCACCGATGAACGCCCCGATGGCAGCCGTGGCCAGGGCCTGGGGCGCCCGTCCGTCCAGGGCCATGCGGTGACCCTCGAAGGTCGAGGCGATCGCGGACGCCTGGCCGGGGGTGTTCATCAGGATCGCCATGGTGGAGTCGCCGAAGAGGCCGCCGAAGTAGACCCCGGCGAAGAGGATGAACGCCGCCGTCGGGTCCAGGGCGAAGGTCATCGGCAGCAGCAGCGCCACCGCCATGGAGGAACCCAGGCCCGGCATCACGCCGACCGCGGTTCCCAGCAGACAGCCCACCACGACCCAGAGCAGGTTTGCAGGTGTCAGGGCTCCGGCGAAGCCCTCCATCAGGAGTGGAAGTGAGTCCATGTCAGAAACCGCCTCCGAGAATGCCCGAAGGCAGGTTCAGGCCCAGTGCCACGCTGAAGCCGAGATATGCGACGGAACTCATGAACAGGCCCACCAGGATGTCGAAGAGCGCACGACGGGACCCGAAGCCACGCGCCACGCACCAGAACAACAGCCCTCCGGCGAGGATCCAGCCCAACCAGGGAAGCAGCACGGCGAAGGCGAGGAACCCGCCCACCGTCCAGCCCAGCGCGTTGAAGTCAGAATGGAACCGCCAGGACTTCCCGGAGCTGTTCTCCGGGTGTTCGGGCTTCCGCAGGATCCCTGCGGCGATGATGCCGGCGAGCACCAGTCCGAGCACGCCCAGGATGCTGGGAAAGAACTGGGGTCCCGGGAAGTCGGCGTCCCCGACGTCCATCGTGGCGACGCCGAAGAGGATGTAGAGGCTGAATCCGGCGATGACCACGGGCATGATGAGCCCTGAGCGACCGTGCCAGAAGGTGCCCTCCCCGGCGGGAGCAGGCCCTGGATGGTCGGGCTGGTCCGGGCCGGAGGCGGAGCTGGCCGGCGGCGCGGGGTCTTCGTGCGCTGGAGGCGAGGGGTTCATCGGGGTGCTCACTGTCCCATCTCCTCGAACAGGCCGCCGATGCGTTCGGTCTCGTCGGCGATGTACTGATCCAGCTCTTCACCCTGCAAGGGCGCCTCACGCCAGTAGTTGCGCTCCACGGTCGCCGCCCATTCGGGTGTGGCCACCGCCTCGTCGACCAGTTCTCTCAACTCGGTGACCTCTTCCTCGGTGGCGCTGGGCGGGGCGAAGAGCGCCCGCCAATTGGTCAGGGTCACGTCGTAGCCCTCTTCGGCCAGGGTCGGGATGTCGTCCTCTCCTGCGAGCCGGTCCTCGGCGGCCACGCCGAGGACCCGCAGCCGTCCCGACTCGACCTGGGGGTACATATCGGCGAATCCGCCGGCCGCGGCGACGGCGGTGCCATTGAGCAGCGCCTGGATCGCCTCACCTCCACCGTCAGAGGGGATGTAGGTGGTCTCGCCTGGGCTGATGCCTGCGACCAATGCGATCTCGGTCATCACCAGCTGGTCGAAGGATCCACCCCCGGTCCAGGGGGTCCCGCTGGGATTCTCCTGCCACGCCTCGACGAGATCGTCCATGGTCTCGTGGGGTGAGTCGGCTGGCACCACGACGATGTCGTACTCCTCAAGGACCTTCGCGACCGGAGTGACGTCTTGAAGCCGGGAGGGGGTGCCGAACTGAATCTGGGCCGCGATCTGCCCGGTGCCACCGACCATCAGGTTGTTGGCCTCGGGCAGCTGGGCCACATTGCCGATGGCGATGGTTCCCCCGGCGCCGGGGACATTGATGACCTGAACGTTGTTCACGAGATCGTTGGTCTGCATGCTCTGCTGCAGCTCGCGCTGGAAGGTGTCCCACCCGCCGCCGGCCGCCGCCGGCGCGATCAGCGTCACGTTGTTGCGCACATCCGTGCCACCCGATGCGGCTTGGATGGAGAAGAACGAGGCAGCTGCCACGCAGCCCACCGCAACGACGGCGAAGCCGCCGGTGAGGATCCTCTTGCGGCGCGACGGCGAGGCGGAATCGGGTGTGGCCTGCTGGCTCATCAGTTCCCTTCGATGCCGATCGGCGTCACTGCGGATCGGACGTTGTCTGTGGTGCGGCGCAGCCCCGATCGTTCGTGATCGCAATCACGCCATAGGGCGGTATCCTACACAGATTGGCCTCGATGCTCGCAGTCCCGAGACCGGACATCCACTCCGTGGCCCTCGCCCCGGACACCTGACCCCTAGGAGCCCCCATGACCGTCCTCGTCGCTGGCACCGACACCGCCGAAGGGCGGGCCGCCTACGCCTTCGCACTCCAGGAGGCGGCGCGCCGCGGGGAGGATCTGCTCTACTTCGGGCTCGGCGGAGAGCGCCCCGCACCGGGCGCGGCCGAGGCGGCAGGGGTGCGGGAGGCTTACGCCGAGCCGGACGCTCGAGGCAAGGACGGTGTGGGGGATCTGCTGGACACCGCGGAGCGCATCGACCCCTCGGTGATCGTGATCGGCATTCGTCAGCGCACCCCGGCGAGCAAATTCATCATGGGCTCCTCGGCGCAGCAGATCATCCTGCAGGCCAACACCCCCGTCCTCTGCGTCAAGCCGGGGCAGGTCGACGCCTGAGCCTCACTCCCAGGTCGGATCGTGGGTGTCGATGCCCTCGATGACGGACTGGATCGCCTCCAGCTGCGCCTGGCTGCGCTCATGGCCCGGAAGCACCTGCGCCCAGCCGTCCACCGCGACGTCGCCGAAGTTGTGGCCGTGGCTGGGCGGCACCGCCTCGCTGACCAGCATGTCCGCCACCAGGTGCAGGAAGGTGACACCGGGGATCCAGCGCATCGAGTCGCTGACATCGGCCCCGCGCCCACCGGACGCCGCTGGCCCGCTCAGCCATTCCGGGGATCGGTAGATCACCGCGGGATCCAGCCAGGTGATCGGGTCGGTGGCGTGCTGAAGATAGCCCAGGCGAGGCTCTCGCCAGGAACCCTCCAGCGCGGCGAAGTCACCGGGCTTGGACTGCCAGCGCACCCGCTCTCCGTCCCGATAGATCGGCTGCCAGACGGGGCTCCCGGGATCGCGGTTCGCCTGCAGGCTGCGCCACGGCTCGGAGGTCGCCGGCGGACCGGTGAACAGCGCCGCGTCGGTGCGCTCCAGCAGGTCCTCCAGACTCTCGAAGCTGCCAGACATGCCCAGGGCACCCAGGCTCAGCCCGTAGACCACCAGCCGGGGCCGCTCCGCCTCGGGCAGCGCCTGCCACCGCGCATGGACCGCGTCAAACAGCGCCTGGCTCGAGTTCTTGGGAAGTTCTGGGTCGAACAGGAACGAGACCCAGCTGGGCTGCACCGAGTACTGCATGGACGCGGCCGCGGTGTCCCCGGCATAGAGGTACTCCAACGCCGCGATCGCCTGCGGCTCGAGCCAGCCGGAGCCCGTGGGCGTGGCGACGAGCAGCACCTCACGGTCGAACCCGCCGTGGCGCTCAAGCTCCTCGACGACCAGCTCCGCCCGGGCCTGCATGTCTGCCCCCTGCGACAGCCCGGCGTAGGCCCGGACCGGTTCCTCTGCGGCGGCGCCGGTGACCTGCTCGATCTGCGCCGCGCTGGGACCGCCACCGGTGAAGGCGCGACCCTGCCGGCCCAGCCCGTCCCAGTCCACGGCCGATCCAGGTCCGCCGGAGCGCCCGGGCAGCACCGGGGGCGAGCTGCCCTCAAGCGTGCCGGCATCGCGGTCCTGATAGATCCGCCCGACGACGCTGAGCCCACCGCCGATCAGCCCCAGGATCAGGGCGAGCACCGCGACGACTGCCGTGGCCCGCGAAGCCCAGCGGAGCCGCCGCGCGGAGCCGCCTCGGCCTGCCACCCAGCGTCCCGCCGCGTCGCCCAGCGCGGCGATCGCCTTGGCGATCCCGAAGAGCGCCAGCATCGTCACGGCCATGCTTGTCAGGAACGCGGCGTGCCCGGGGCCGTCGACCGGTTCCATCTCCACCAGTTCGCGGACCTCGTTCTGCCAGGACACCACCAGCGCCCCGTAGCCGATCACGTAGAGCAGCAGCCCCACGCCGATGGCAGCCGCGAGGCCCCCCGCGCGAACCGGTGAGCGCCTTCCCCGTCCGCCGGGGGTGGAGCCGGCAGGAACCTCCGGCCCGGCCACCGATCCGGATCTCCTGCCGGGGAGACGCCGGGCCAGAGCCCGGCCCGCGGCCCGCACCGCGAACCCGAGCTGAAAGCCGACCATGAACCACAGCCCCGCCATGACGCCCTGGAACACCGTGGGGCGGGGCACCAGAGAGGGTGTCAGCGCCAGGGATGCCAGCGCCAGGGCGCAGACCAGGTGGACCAGGTGCGCTCGCAGAAAGGCGGCGCCGCGTGCAGAGAGCCTCCCCATGCCGTCCACCTCTCGGTTCCCGATCCACCACGGCGCGGCCCTGAACCACGCTCTGCCGGCGCACCACGTCGATCCGTGAGCGAAGTCTAAGCGTGCCCGGGCCCATTGC
Source organism: Nesterenkonia sp. E16_10 (assembly GCF_017347085.1). GTDB lineage: Bacteria > Actinomycetota > Actinomycetes > Actinomycetales > Micrococcaceae > Nesterenkonia. The sequence continues at coordinate 275,645 of NZ_JADPSA010000022.1, read as the reverse complement.
GGCAGAGCTGATCCGAATCTGGCGAGGCCTCGCCCACCCGCGCTGATCTGGTCCCGCAGGAGGAGGCCCTGCCCAGGCGCGGCTTCTAGACTGAGACTGTGAATCCCTTCAGCTCCGCGGCAGCCCTCCGCCTCCTGACCGAGAGCAACCCCGTCTGGGCCTGGGCGATTGCGGTCACCGCAATAGGGCTGCTGGTGGCGGCACTGATGGTGATGGTGCAGGACTCGGAGAAGACCGGCAGACGCACCACGATCTGGGGCGCGGTGATCTTCCTGCTGCCGATCCTCGGGCCTGCGACCTACCTGGTCTCGGAGACCGTGCGCTACCGCCGCGAGCATGGCCGCCCGGAGAAGGGCATGGTGGAGAAGTACGCCCCCGAGGAGGTGGCGCAGCGCCGTGAGGAGGCCCGGCGAGCAGCCGGGCAGGAAGCAGCCGGGCAGAATGCAGATTCGCAGGAAGAAGCCGGGCCGGCGGAACGGGGCAGAGACCGCGATGCCGCTGCTGACTGACACTCAGGAGGCCAGGACCCGCACCCGGCAGCGCCTGATCGACGCGCTGGTCAAGGTTCTCCCGCTGCTGGTGCTGATGGTCTTCTCGTACTCCGGCGGCGCGCGCTCCTTCAGCGAGATCGGGCTCGAGGTCCCCTGGTATGCGGGGATCCTTCTCGAGATCCTGTGCATCCTTCCGCTCGCGTTCTCGCGCACCAACCCCGGGGCGGCCGCCGGGTTCATGGCGGTCTGCTGCGCCGGGCAGCTGGTGATCGGCGCCGCGCCGAGCGTCTCTGCACTGGCGGTCCCGTTGGTGGTCTATGCCTGCGCCAAATACGGCACCCCACGCGTCTCCTGGGGCTACCTGGCCGTGGCGCTGCTCGGGGCCGCGGCACTGGGCGCGTACTTCGTGTACCTGGATCTGCACTACCAGCAGCAGTACCAGGGGTACGGGAACTGGACCGAGGCGCTGGCAGGAGCCGGACTCACCGGCGGTTTCGCCGGTGCCGTAGCCCTGGTCTTCTGGCTCGCCGGGCACCTGGCCGGGCGTCGTCGTCGAGAGCTCGGGGCCATCTCCGAGCGCAACCAGCTGCTGATCCGTGAGCGCGACCAGGAGGCGCGGCTCGCCGTGGATGCCGAGCGGATGCGCATCGCCCGGGAGATGCATGACGTGATCTCGCATTCGATGTCGGTGATGATCGCCCAGGCCGATGGCGGTCGGTACGTCCTGCAGCAGAACCCCGAACGCGCCGAGGCCGCCTTTGCCACGATCAGCGACACCGGGCGCGAGGCGCTCACCGAGATGCGCCGGATGCTCGGAGTGCTGCGCGATGAGCACGGGGAGCTGCAGAAGCGACCGGCGCCGGGAGTCCAGGACCTGCCCCAGCTCATCGACGATGTCAGCGCCTCGGGACTTCAGGTCCGGCTGCACATGCTCAGCGACTCGATCCCGAGGCTGCCCGAGGGTGTCGGCCTCGCGGCCTACCGGATCGTCCAGGAGGCGCTGACCAACACGCTCAAGCACGGCGGCCCGCGGGCCCGTGCCGAGGTATGGGTCGCCACGGCCGCGGAGCCCGAGCCGGCACTGATGCTGGAGGTCCGTGATTCCGGCCTGGGCGCGTCCGCGGCCAACGACGGCGCCGGCTCCGGGCTGCTCGGCATGGCCGAACGGGCCCGGCTCTATGGCGGAACGGTGACGACCCGTGCCCACTCGGGCGGCTTCGACGTGCTGGCCCGCTTCCCGCTCTCCACCGCGGTAGCCGCATCGCCGGCAGGGCCCGGCGCTGAGGCAAATCCTTCGAACCATGGCCAGGAGAACTCATGATCACCGCTCAGAATGCCTCCTCGAACCCCGAGGAGAACCCCGGGCAGGGCACCGAGGCCGAGACCGGTTCGGCGAAGATCCGGATTCTGCTCGCCGATGATCAGGCGCTGTTGCGCGCGGGCTTCGCGATGGTGATCGACTCGCAGCCGGATCTGCAGGTGGTGGAGCAGGCCGGCAACGGGCAGGACGCGCTCGCCGCCGCCGGTGTGCACCATCCCGACGTGGTGCTCATGGACATCCGGATGCCGATCATGGACGGGCTCGAGGCCACCAGGCGGATCACCGCAGATCCGGCGCTGACGAAGACCCGGGTGATCGTGCTGACCACCTTCGACACCGACGAGTACGCCCTGGAGGCGCTGCGCGCCGGCGCCTCCGGCTTCCTGCTCAAGGACGTGAAGCCCGAGGCACTGCTGGACTCCATCCGCACGGTCACCACCGGCGGAGCCGTGATCGCCCCGACCACCACCCGCCGGCTCCTGGACTCCACGCTGCGGGAGGGTGGCCGACGCCGCAGCCCCGACGCCGGGCAGCAGCAGCGGCTGGATCGGCTGACCAATCGGGAGCGGGAGATCCTGCTGGAGCTCGCCACAGGAGACTCCAACACCGAGATCGCCGCCCGGCTGTTCGTCTCCGAGGCCACCGTGAAGACCCATGTGGGGCAGGTGCTCGCGAAGCTGGAGGTGCGCGACCGGGTCCAGGCCGTGGTCTTCGCCTATGAGACCGGACTCGTGGCCTGAAGCCATCCGTGCAGCGGCGTCGTCGTGGCTGCGCTCATCCTGCAGGATGAGGTCCAGACCGGCCTGTGGTCCGATGTGGGAGCATCCCCCTCGTTCGTAATGTGAAGTCCATGATCACCACACTGACTCCCGCCCTGCGCGCCAGGGCGCTGAACAAGACCTACGGCACCGAGGACGCGGCGGTCCACCCGCTGCGCGACCTCTCGATCGAGTTCCCTGCCGCGCGGTTCACCGCGGTGATGGGCCCCTCCGGCTCCGGGAAGTCCACGCTGCTCCATGTGCTCGCCGGATTGGACACCGCCGACGACGGCGAGGTGATCCTGTCCTCGGAGCGCGGAGAGACCACGCTGACCGGGCTCAGCGAGAAACAGCTGACCCGGGTCCGCCGCGAGAGCATCGGCTTCATCTTCCAGGCCTATAACCTGGTCCCGGCGATGACCGCCGAGGAGAACATCCTGCTGCCCACCAACCTGGGCGGCGGATCCGTGGACCAGGACTTCTACGCCCAGGTCATCGACCGGCTCGGGCTCGCCGACCGACTGGCGCACCGTCCCTTCGAGCTCTCCGGCGGGCAGCAGCAGCGCGTGGCGGTGGCGCGTGCCCTGGTGGGCAGGCCCGCGGTGATCTTCGCCGACGAGCCCACCGGCAACCTGGACCAGAGAACCGGCGCCGAGGTGCTGGGGCTGCTGCGCACCGCAGTGGACGAATTCGGTCAGACGGTCATCATGGTCACCCACGACGCCAACGCCGCCGCTCAGGCCGACCGCACCGTGCTGCTGGCGGACGGCCGCGTGGCAGGCACGCTGGAGAAGCCCACCGCGGAGCAGCTCGCCGCCGCGCTGATCGAGGCCGGCCGATGAGCCGCAACCCGGTGCTCCGGGTCAACCTGCGCTCGGCGGGGAAGAAGCTCGTCGCCGCCGGCGCGGCGGTAGCCATCTCGGTCGCCTTCATCGTGGCCGGAGTGCTGATGCTGGACTCCTTCACCCGCGGCCTCAACCAGCAGATCGAGGCCGACGCTGCTGGAAGCGAGCTGATCATCGATACGATGCGGCTCTCCGCCTGGGATGAGGACACCGAGGAGTATCTGCGCGACGACGTCGAACTGGCGGAAGCCATCCGAGAGCTGGACGGGGTCGCCGTCGCCGACGCCATCGGCTCCGGCTACCTCAGTGAGGTGTCCGCGGACGGAAGCTCAACCATCGGCTTTGAGGTGGGCGAGCAGTCAGAGACCCGGGTCGGGGAGATCAGTCAGGGACGTGAGGCCGAGGCTGATGACGAGCTCGTGGTCAGCTCCGCCGCCGTCGAGGGCAGGGGCCTGGAGCTCGGTGACACCTTGACCGCGCAGAACTTCGTCTACGAGGAGGACGCCGGAGAGGGCACAGAGCCGACCGTGGAGGAAGAGGACTACACGGTGGTGGGAGTGGTGGACACCCAGGGTGTCCCGCGCGGCTTCCTCACCGCCGAGGGGATGGACCGGATGCCCTCCGGCACAAGCCCCGCGGAGATCCGCGTGCAGCTTGATCCCGGAACCGATGCTGCCCAGGTGCAGGCCCAGATCCAGCGGCTCCTCCCCGAGCAGGCGGAGGGACTGGAGTCCCAGCGGGCCGCGGAGCTCACCGGTCTCGAGGTGCAGACCACCGAAGAGATCGTCGATGCCCGCATGGCCCAGCAGTCCGGAAGCGCGAACGTGCTGGCCTACCTCGCCATCGGCTTCGGCAGCATCTCGGTCTTCGTCTCCGGGCTGGTCATCTCCAACACCTTCCAGGTGCTCGTCGCCTCCCGGCAGCGGACCCTGGCGCTGCTGCGCGCCATCGGCGCCACCTCCACGCAGCTCAAGCGCGCGACCCTGCTCGAGGGCGCACTCCTGGGTCTGATCGGCGGCGCGGCCGGGGTCGTGCTGGGTGCCGGGGCGGCACTGGGCTTCTCGCTCATCGCCCGTGCCACGTTCGCACCTGCGCTCCCGCTGGCCACGCCCACCGTGCTCGCCGCTGTGATCGGACTCGGGCTTGGCCTGGTCGTCACGGTGCTCTCCGCGCTGCTCCCGGCGATCAAGGCCGGACGCGTCTCACCCATGGCCGCCCTGCGTCCGGTCGGGCTCAGTCCGGCGTCGGCTCGGCTCTCGAAGCCGCGCCTCGTGGTGGGACTTCTGCTGACCCTGGGCGGGTTCTCCGCGGTGCTCGCCGCCGCGCTGCTCGCGACTGCTCAGAACAACCCGCTCCTCCTGCCGGCGCCGCTGGTGGGCGTGGCCGGTGCGATGATCGGCTTCTCCGGGGTCCTGCTGCTGGCGCGCCTGGTCGTGCCGCCGCTGGCGGCGCGCGGGGGACGTCTGTTGGGAGCCCTGCCCGGGCTGCGGGTCAACGCTCCGCTTGCCGGTCAGAACGCCCGGCAGGTCCCTGGGCGCACGACGGCGACGGCGTCGGCTCTGCTGGTCGGGGTCACGCTGGTGGGCACCATGATGGTGGGCGCCTCGACCGCGCAGAAGGTGCTCTACGACGAGCTGGCCGAGCAATACCCGGTGGAGGCTTCGATCAGCGCCATGGACGAGGACCTCGACGCCGACCTCGATGCGAGCTCCCTGGTGGGAGCCCACTCCAGCGCACCCGGTGCGCCGGTGACCATCACCGGCAGCCGTGGAAGCACCGAGAGTCAGGCCGTGCTCGTCGATGAGGAGACCTTCGCCGAGGTGGCCCGCACCGAAGGACTGGCGCCCGGGCGGGACGAGGCGATCGTCTCGCCGCAGCTCAACGCCGAAGGAGCGGTCTTCGACGGCGAGCAGCCCGAGCTGGAGCTGACCCCGTATGGCACCTGGAGCTCCGGTGCCGAACATCAGGCCATCACCGTCCAGGGGACCGCGGTGTCCTGGCTGCCCGCCGGTATGGTGCTGATCTCTGCGGAATCGCTGCCGGAGGAGGCTCAGGTGCAGCCCCTGGCAGAGGGCGCCGGCCCGTGGACCTTCACTGCGGAGAACGGCATCACGCTGGTGCGCACCGCCGAGGGGATCAGCTCGGACGAGTCCTACGGGCTGACCACGCTCTTCCAGGATCACGCCGAGGAGTACAACGACATCGGGGCCGTGATGCGAGCAAGCTACGGCGAGACCATCGACATGGTGCTGTTGATCGTGCTGGTCCTGCTCGGCGCCTCGGTCCTGGTCGCCGTCATCGGGGTCAGCAACACGCTCTCGCTCTCGGTGCTGGAGCGTCGCCGGGAGGCGGCTCTGCTGCGGGCGGTGGGCATGAACCGCCGCTCGGTGGGGCAGATGATCACCATCGAGGCGGTGCTGCTGGCTTCAGCGGCGCTGCTGATCGGCACCGGGCTCGCCGTCTTCTTGGGCTGGGCCGGCGTGGCCTCGATGGTCGCGATGCCGGACTGGACCGTCGCGGTGGATGTGCCCTGGCTGCGGCTGGCGATGCTCTGGGGGATCACCCTGCTGGCCGCCGCACTCGCCGCGCTGCTGCCCGCCCGGGCGCTGTCCAAGGTGGAACCTGCCGCGGGGCTCAGCGAGGACTGATCAGCAAGGATCGAACCGCGCACCCGGCGCCGCCCCCTGCGGCGTCGGGAGTGCGCTGAGTGGTTCACCACACTTTTCTACATCGTGTAGAAGAACTCTTCTACACGACGTAGAATTCGAGTACAGCGGACGTCGCGACAGCGTGACAGCCTCCGTGGACGACCAGCGTCACCCGGGATCATGACCCGCTCCCGGGAGCAGGTCTGGCGCCCGGCAGCGGAGGCCCGCCCGTGCTGTTGAGGTGGGAATGCATGGAAGAGTTCTTCGATCCGCTGGCCCTGGCCCGCTGGCAGTTCGGCCTGACCACGCTGTATCACTTCATCTTCGTCCCGCTCACCATCGGCATGGCGCTGATGGCGGCGATCATGCAGACCGCATGGTTCCGCACCAAGGACCTCAAGTACCTCCGGCTGACCCGGCTCTTCGGCAAGATCTTCCTGATCAACTTCGCCATGGGCGTGGTCACCGGCATCGTGCAGGAGTTCCAGTTCGGAATGAACTGGTCGGAATACTCCCGCTTCGTCGGTGATGTCTTCGGAGCGCCGCTGGCCATTGAAGGACTCGCGGCCTTCTTCCTCGAGGCCACGTTCATCGGCCTGTGGATCTTCGGCTGGGACAAGCTCCCGCGGCTGGCTCATCTGCTCTGCATCTGGATGGTCTTCTTCGCCAGCGCGATGTCGGCCTACTTCATCCTGGCGGCCAATGCCTTCATGCAGAACCCGGTGGGCTACACCATGAACGCCGAGCGTGGCCGGGCGGAGCTGACCAGCCTCTGGGAGGTGCTCTCGAACCCGGTGGTGCTCGCGGCCTTCCCGCACACCATTCTGGCGGCAATCATGTTCGCCGCCACGGTGATGATCGCCGTCGCCGCCTGGCACCTGCGCCGCAATCAGCACCTCGAGACCATGCGCACGGCGCTGAAGGCCGGTCTCTGGACGAATGTGCTCGCCTTCATGGGCGTGGGCCTCTCCGGCGACCAGCTCTCCCTGGCGATGGTCGACGCCCAGCCGATGAAGATGGCGGCGGCCGAAGGCCTCTATGAGACCACCAGCGCCGCGAGCTTCTCGATCTTCACACTGGGCACACCCGATGGCGCCAGCGAGCTGTTCTCGATCCGGATCCCGCACCTGCTCTCGCTGCTCTCCACCCATACCCTGGACGGCGAGGTCGAAGGGATCAACAACCTCCAGGCGCAGTACGTCACCCAGTTCGGCCCCGGCGACTACTCACCCATCATCTGGATCACCTACTGGGCGTTCCGCTGGATGATCGGGCTCGGTGCCTTCTCTGCCCTCATCAGCCTGTTGATGCTCTGGTTGACCCGGAAGAACGCTCCCCAGCGCAGCGCTCTGGTCCAGGATCGGCTCTGGAGGGTGCTGATCTGGACCGCGCCGCTGCCCATGGCCGCCTCACTGGTGGGCTGGATCTTCACCGAGATGGGCCGCCAACCCTGGATCGTCTTCGGGCTGATGAAGACCGAGGCCGCGGTCTCCCCGAATGTTGCCGGATGGCAGGTGGCGGTCTCACTCGCGGCATTCACCGCCATCTACGGCATCCTCGCCGTCGTGGAGTTCAAGCTCATCGTCAAGGCGGCCCAAGAGGGACCACCGGAGATCACCCAGGGAGACGGTGAAGATGCGGAACCTGACTCGCTCGCCATCGTCTACTGAGTCGCCGCGCGCCGCGCAGGAAATGAGGATCTTCTGATGGACATCGAACAGATCTGGTTCGCCCTGGTGGCGTTCTTCTTCATCGGTTATTTCGTGCTCGACGGGTTCGACTTCGGAGTGGGCATGGCGCTGCCGCTGCTGGGACGCGATGACACCGACCGCCGCGTCATGATCAACACCATCGGTCCGGTCTGGGACCTCAACGAGACCTGGGTCATCGTGGCCGGTGCCGTGCTCTTCGCCGCGTTCCCCGAGTGGTACGCCAGTCTCTTCTCCGGCTTCTACCTGCCGCTGCTGCTGATCCTGCTCGCCCTGATCCTCCGCGGGGTCAGCTTCGAGTACCGGCATCAGCGCAAGCACCCCGAATGGGCCGCGCGGTTCGACCTGATGATCATCATCGGGTCCTTCCTGCCCGCCTTCCTCTGGGGCGTGGCCTTCGCCAATATCGTGCGCGGAGTCCCCATGGACGCAGACCACCAGGTCAGCATCTCGCTCTTCGGGCTGTTGAACCCCTACGGCCTGCTCGGCGGGGCGACCATGGTGCTGCTGTGCCTGGTGCACGGGATGATCTTCATCGCGCTGAAGACCGAAGGCGAGATCAGGGTCCGCGCCCGGTCGATGGTCCTGCGCTTCATGGTGCCCACCATCGCGGTGGCCGCCACGTTCCTGCTCTGGACCGTGGCCATGCACGTCGAGGTGGCGCACCTGGGCTGGATCATCGCGCTCGCGGGACTCGCGGCGTCCTCCCTGGTGGCCGCGGGACTCTTCAGCCTGGGCGGCCGCGAGGGATTCGCGTTCTTCGCCATGGCGCTGAGCATCGCCTCTGCTGTGGCGACGCTGTTCGTCTCGCTCTTCCCCAATGTCATGCCCTCGACGACGACGCCGGAGGGCACCCTGACCATCATCAACGCGAGCTCCTCGGAGTACACGCTGGGGGTCATGCTCTGGGTCGCGCTGATCACCACGCCGCTGGTCATCGGCTACCAGGCCTGGACCTATTGGGTCTTCCGTCGCCGGCTGGGTCGCGACCACATCCTGGCCGCCACCCACTAGCTCGGAAGGAGACGCGATGAAACCACTGGATCCGCGGCTGCTGCGCTACGCCGCCGCCTCTCGGAGCTTCCTGGTGGTCGCGGCGCTGCTCGGCCTGGCCCAGGTGGCGCTGGTGATCGCCTTCAGCTGGCTGTTGGCCTCGATCCTGGCCCGCGCCGCCGCGTGGGCCGGGATCCTCGGAGAGCAGCCCGGGCTCGGCGACGCTGCGCTGCTGCCCGAGCTGGTGCCCGCACTTCTCGGCCTGGCGATGGTGGTGCTGGGCCGCGCGGCGCTGGCCTGGGCCATGGAGTCTGTGGCCGCGCGGGCGGCGGTGAAGGTCAAGAGTCAGCTCCGGCTCGGCTCCGCCCGGGCGCTTGCCGAGGGTGTTGCCGCCGGTCAGGGTGATGCGCCCTCTCGAGGCAGCGCTCACGCCGTCACCGTGCTGGGTGCCGGGCTGGACGCACTGGACCCCTACTTCTCCCGCTATCTGCCGCAGCTGGTGCTCACGGCACTGGCCATCCCGCTGCACCTGAGCGTGCTCGCGACCCAGGATCTCACCACCGCGGTCATCGTCGCGCTCACGCTCCCGCTGATCCCGCTGTTCATGGTGCTGATCGGGTACACCACCCGGACGGCGCAGCAGCGCCAGTGGAGACGGCTCGATCATCTCTCGCGGACCTATCTGGATCTCGTGGAGGGTCTTGCCACGCTGAAGGTCTTCAACCGGCAGCATCATCAGCGGAAGAATCTGCGCGAGCTCTCCGAGGCGCAGCGCCACGGCACCATGAAGGTGCTGCGAGTCAGCTTCCTCTCCGGGTTCGTGCTGGACCTGGCCGCGAGCCTTTCGGTGGCCCTGGTGGCCGTCTCGGTGGGGATCCGACTGATCGACGGGCAGATGGACCTGGCGGTCGGTCTCTTCGTCCTGCTGATCGTGCCCGAGGCCTACGCGCCGCTGCGCCAGGTGGGCACGAACTATCACGCGGCCGCCGAAGGCGTGGCCGCCGCCGAGGACGTCTTCGAGATCCTCGACGCCGCTCCGGCTCGCGGCGAGGCGGTGGAGGTCCCGGACGCAGGAATCGGCGAGAACCGGATCGCCGGGCCCCGGGACCTGGTCATCAGCAGGCTCCGTGTGGAGCGCGGCGGCGTCGCAGTGTTCGAGGGGCTGGACCTGGCGGCCCCTGCCTCTGAGCTCACGGTGCTGGCTGGGCCCAGCGGCATCGGCAAGTCCACCCTCTTCGCGGCGATCCTGGGGTTCCTCGACTTTCGCGGAACGATCCTGCTTCCGGCCCAGGACGCGGGGGGAACGACGGCGCAGCTCAGCGGCGCGGGGCGACGCGAGCTCATCGCCTGGAGCGGCCAGCGCCACGGGCTGCGCAGCGGAACGATCCTGGAGAACATCCTCATGGACCACGGCGGGGACGGGGCTCGGGTCCGCGGCCGGACCCTGGGTTCCAGCGCCGGGAGCCAGCAGCTGGCCCGGGAGGCGCTGAGCGATGTGGGGATCACGGCGACCGATCCCCAGCTGAGCCTGGACCGGCACCTCGGGGTACGTGGGGCAGGACTCTCCGGTGGTCAGGCCCACCGGGTCGCCATCGCTCGAGCCCTGGTCCGGGCGCGCAGCCAGGACTCTCCGGTCCTGCTCCTGGACGAGCCCAGCGCGGCGCTCGACGATGCCGCGGAGGCCCGGCTGATCCGCACCCTCAAGTCTGAGGCGGCGGCCGGTCGGACCGTGGTGGTGATCAGCCACCGCCGGGCATTCCGGGAGGCGGCGGACCGAGTGATCGATCTCGCGACGACCTCATCTGAGGTGAGGGCATGACGGTGACGACCCAGGACAAGGCAGCGCTCCGGCAGGCGCGCAGCCTGCTCTCCGCCTCACGCCCGCCCTGGCGGCAGATGGCGCCAGGAGTGCTCTTCGGGATCCTCTCCGGGCTCAGTGCCGTGCTGCTGCTGGGAAGCTCGGCATACCTGATCACCCGTGCCGCCGAGCAGCCTCCCATCCTCTATCTGGGTCTGCTGGTCGTCGGGGTCCGGGCCTTCGCCCTGTCTCGTGGGTTCTTCCGCTACCTTGAGCGACTGAGCACTCACGACGCAGCCTTCCGCGCGCTCAGCGAGGTCAGGGTGGACGCCTTCTCCCGGTTGGAGCCGCTGGCCCCGGTGAAGCTCGGGCCGCGCCGTCGAGGGGATCTGCTCACGCGAGTGGTGCGTGACGTCGATGGCCTCACCGACCTGCCCACACGGGTGATCCAGCCCCTGGCATCCTCGGCGACCGTGGTGGTGGCGACCCTGGCGGCGGTCGCCTGGTTCTCCCCGGCAGTGGCTCTCACCCTGGCCGCGCTGCTGGTGGTGACGCTGCTGCTGGGCACGGTGGCTACCGAGGCGATGACGGTGCGCGCCGAACGCCGCACGGCGCAGCTGCGCGGCGCACTGGCCGATGAGGTGGTGGACCTCGTCGCTGAGCTCGATGTCCTGATCGCCTATGACGCGGTGGATGCCCAGCTGAGCAGGGTCCAGGAGGTTGACGCGCGACTGCGTCGTGAGGCTCTGCTCGGCGCCAGGGGCGCAGGGCTGGTGGCCGCCCTGCTCGCCGGTGGTCTGGGAGCGGCGGTGCTGGGAGCACTGCTGCTGGGGATTCCCGTCCTGCAGCCCGCGGTGCTGATGGGCCCCGAGATGACGTTGGGCTTCGCCGAGGTGGACCCCGCGGTCCTCGCCACGCTGGCGCTGATCCCGCTTGCAGTCTTCGAACTGGCAGCAAGCGTGCCGCTTGCCTGGAGCGCACGGCGCAGGGTCCTCACCCACGCCCGTCGTATCGCAGAGATCGCTCCCGAACCCGAACGCTCGGAGAAGGCCCCGGTCGGGCAGAAGGGGCGAAGCTCAGCCCCCGAGGATCTCGCGCTCGAGCTGCACGACTTCACCGTGCACTGGCCCGACGCCCCCTCGGCCGTCAGTCTGCCCGTCTCGGTGAGGCTCGCCCCTGGTGAGAATCTGCTGGTCACCGGCCCCAGCGGTGCTGGGAAGAGTGCACTCGCGCTGGGACTGACCGGATTTCTCGCCTATGAGGGCCGGTATCGGACCGCGGGAGGCGCCGCGGATGCGCTCAGCCCGGAACAACTCCGAAGCCAGGTGTGTCTGATCGAGCAGGATGCCCACATCTTCGACTCCACGCTGCGGGCGAATCTCGCGCTGGCTCATCCGCGTGGACCGGAGGAGGCCGGCGATGAGGAGCTCGAGGAGCTGCTGCGCGCCGTCGGACTCTGGGACTGGGCACAGTCGCAGCACGGGCTGGACACTCCGGTGGGCATGTTCGGCTCTCTGATCTCCGGAGGTCAGGCGCAGCGCATCGCGGTCGCGAGGGGCCTGCTCTCCGGCGCAGGGGTGCTGATCCTGGATGAGCCGACAGCCCACGTGGACGAGCAGATGGCGCAGCAGCTGCTCGAGGAGCTCCTCGGCGCGGCGGGTGGACGGCGAAGTGTGGTTCTGATGACCCACACGCAGGTGCCGAGCAGGCTGTACTCGCAGTCCCTCCGGATCGAGCCGGCGCCTCGGAGCGAGGGCCCGGCCGCCGGGTGAAGGTGCGCCAGAGGCGCGGACAGCGCGTTCTCGGCACAGCAAGAGGGCGGGATCCGAATACTCGGACCCCGCCCTCTCAGGTGTTGCTCGATTCAGCGGATCACGTCACCAGGATCACGATGATCACGATGAGCAGGATGCCGGTGAGGCTGATCGGAAGAATGCGTCCCATGTTATGTCTTGCCTTTCAATGATGAATTCGTCTGGTCGGTCATGCACTTCTCCTGCGTCACCGTCTCGTCACTGCCCTGATGATGAAGAGAACCCCCACCACCACCAGGATCGCGAGGACGATGTTGAAGAACAGGTTCACGACGATGCCAAACAGCCAGAGGGCGATCCGTAGGACCACCAGCACCAGCACAATGGAAATGACAATAGACATTGCTCTATTGGCCATGGACTCCACCTTACGGGGCTCTACCTGTACAGTTCCTGAGTACTCGGGCGTCGACCCCCGGCTTCAGAGCGGTCAATCCCTTGTGACCTGGGGCGATGCTGGACTCAAAATCAGTCCTCTGCGTCGGCCAGGGCCTCCACGTCGGAGAGTGAGGCGTGCGGAGTGTGCTCCGGGACATAGCCGTTGAGGCGCAGGCCGTTCTCGACGTCGAACAGGTGCACATGGTTCGGGTTCGGTTTGATCGTGACCCGCTCGCCGCGCATGGGGGGACGGCGTCCGTCCACCCGGACGATGAAGGGCTGGAAGGTGTTGATGCCGTCGGGGGTGCCGAAGATGTAGGCGTCGGCGCCCAGCTCCTCGACCAGGTCCACGGTCATCGGCAGGCCGGATCCGTCGCTGGTGAGCTCCATGTCTTCGGGACGCACGCCCAGGATGACCTGGTCGCCGTGGGCCTTGTCCAGGTGGCCGTCGGGGATGGGGATGACGTCCTGGCCCACGACGATGCCCTGGCCCTGGATCTTGACCTGGAACAGGTTCATCGCGGGGGAGCCGATGAAGCCGGCCACGAAGACGTTGGCGGGTGTGTCGTAGAGGTTGCGCGGGGAGTCGACCTGCTGCAGCACTCCGTCCTTGAGCACGCAGACTCGATCGCCCATGGTCATGGCCTCGACCTGGTCGTGGGTGACGTAGACGGTGGTGGTCTGCAGCTCGCGGGTCAGTGCGGCGATCTGCGTACGGGTCTGCACGCGCAGCTTGGCGTCCAGGTTCGACAGCGGCTCATCCATCAGGAAGACCTTGGGGGAGCGCACGATCGCGCGGCCCATGGCCACACGCTGACGCTGACCGCCGGAGAGCGCCTTGGGCTTGCGCTCCAGGTAGGGGACCAGGTCCAGAATCTCAGCGGCCTTCTTCACCCGCTCGGCCCGCTCCTCCTTGGAGACGCCCGCGATCTTCAGTGCGAAGCCCATGTTCTCGGCCACGGACATATGCGGGTAGAGCGCGTAGTTCTGGAAGACCATCGCGATGTCGCGATCCTTGGGCGAGACGTGGGAGACGTCCTCGCCGCCGATCATGATGGCTCCCTCGTTGACCTCTTCGAGGCCGGCGAGCATGCGCAGAGCGGTGGACTTGCCGCAGCCGGAGGGTCCCACCAGGACCAGGAACTCGCCGTCGGCGATCTCGAGCTGAAGCTGATTGATGGCCGGTCGCGCGCCCGGGGTATAGATCCGGCTGGCGGAGGCATAGGTCACAGAAGCCATGATGATATGTCCCTTTCACGGGCAGGTACGTGCCCGACGATCCGTAGTGAAGGTGATTGTGGTGACACAAGACTCACGTGTGATGGGTCACATGTCTTGTGCATCACATCACAGCTCCCGGCAGAAGTCCAAAAGCGGCTCTCCCCCTCCAGCCGTCCTGGCGGGCCCGCAGGGCGCCACGGCCTGCCAGCTGGATGACCCCAGACACGCACGACGGCGCCGGCCCACCCGATCCACGTCAGTTCTGCGTGGTTCAGGCGGGCCGGCGCCGTCGTGCGCTGCGACTCGGCGCAGCGAAGAGCTCAGCTGTTCAGCGGATCAGGCGTTGTCGTCCTCGAGGATCAGAGGGTAGACGCCGTTCTCATCGTGGACCTCGCGGCCGGTGACCGGGGGGTTGAAGACGCAGACCACGCGGATCTCCTCCTCCACCTCGACCCGGTGCTTCTCCTGGCCGTCGAGCATGTAGAGGAAGCCATCGGTGATGGTGTACTTCTCTCCGGTCTCCAGGTCGGTCAGCGTGCCCTTGCCGCCCACGCAGTAGACGGCCTCCACGTGGTTGGCGTACCAGAACTCATTGGTGGTGCCGGCGTAGAGCGTGGTCTCATGCAGCGAGAAGCCGACCTTCTCCTTGGCCAGGACCATGCGCCGGGAGCGCCAGTTCTCCTGCTGGATGTCGCGGTCGGTGCCGTTGAGGGCGTCGATGTTCAAGGTGTACACGCAGATCTCCGATCAGTGGCGGCTCAGGTTGCGGGGGCGAAGGGTTTTACCGGGGTGCTCGCAGGCGGGAAGGCTCTCCGAGGTTGCCGGTGGCCGCGAGAAGGGACTCCTCGATGATGGCCAGGCCCTTCTGCAGATCTTCGGACTCGATGTTCAACGCGGGCATCAGTTTGATGACCTCGTCCTGCGGTCCGGAGGTCTCCACCAGCAGATTACGCTTATACGCCTCGGCCGCGACCTTGCCGGCCGTGTCGGGGTTGGGGAAGTGGATGCCGGTGAGGAATCCGCGTCCCCGGATCGAGGAGCCGGGGACGTGTTCGGCGATCCGCTTCAGCCCCTCGTTGAGCTCGGCGATCCGCTCGGCGAGCTGGTTCTGGAAGCTGTCGTCGGCCCAGAAGAGCTCCAGCGCGCGGGCACCGGTGATGAAGGCGAGGTTGTTGCCGCGGAAGGTGCCGTTGTGCTCCCCGCCCTCCCAGACGTCGAGCTCGGGCTTGAACAGGGTCAGCGCCATGGCCAGGCCGTAGCCGGAGATCGACTTGGACACGCAGACGATGTCCGGGTAGAGGCCGGCCTCCTCGAAGGAGAAGAACTTTCCGGTGCGTCCGCAGCCTGCCTGGACGTCATCGACGATCAGCAGGATCTTGTGCCGGCGCAGCAGGTCGGCCAGCGATTTCAGCCAGTCCATCCGGGCGGCGTTGAGGCCGCCCTCGCCCTGGACCGTTTCCACGATCACCGCGGCGGGCTTGTCCACGCCGGAGCCGGAATCCTCGAGGATCTTCTCCAGCCACAGGAAGTCCGGCATATCGCCGTCGAAGTAGTCGTCATAGGGGATCTTCGAGGAGTTCGTCAGCGGGATGCCGGCGCCGCGGCGCTTCATCGAGTTGCCGGTCACCGAGAGCGCACCCAGGGTCATGCCGTGGAAGGCGTTGGTGAAGGACAGGATGTGCTGGCGTCCGGTGACCTTGCGGGCGAGCTTCAGCGCCGCCTCCACCGTGTTGGTGCCTGTCGGGCCGGGGAACATGACCTTGTAGTCCATGTTGCGCGGTTCCAGGATGACCCGCTCGAAGGTCTCCAGGAAGCGCCGCTTGGCCGGGGTCTTCATGTCCATGGAGTGGGTGACGCCGTCGTTGGCGACGTAGTCCACCACGAGGTCGCGCAGCTCGGGGTGGTTGTGCCCGTAGTTCAGGGCGCCGGCACCGGAGAAGAAGTCCAGGTAGCGGGTGCCGTCCTCGGTCCACTGGTAGGGGCCGGAGGCCTTGGCGAAGGTGGCGGGCCAGTTCATGCAGTAGCTGCGGACCTGGGATTCGCGTGTGTCAAAGATGTCTGTAGCCATGGTGCTCATCTGTCCTTACGTTCCGGGGAAGTCGGGCGGGATAGTCACTCGGAGCGACGGCGTGGCCGCCTGAGGCGGCGCAGCGAAGCGAGCGTGCTCAATAGAGGTCTGTCGGTCAGCCGGTCAGCTCAGCGGAGCCACCGTGTAGAGGTCCTCGGCGGCATGGACCTCGCCAGACTCGTCGGCTGAGGGGAAGTCGGCTTCGGTGAAGAGCGCAGCAGTGGTGATCTCGGCTCCCTTGTCTCGTGCGAGGCCGGTGAACAGCGCGATCGAGGCCGCGTTG
Source organism: Nesterenkonia sp. E16_10 (assembly GCF_017347085.1). Lineage (GTDB taxonomy): Bacteria > Actinomycetota > Actinomycetes > Actinomycetales > Micrococcaceae > Nesterenkonia. Next base: position 259,318 of record NZ_JADPSA010000022.1, on the reverse strand, counting down.
TCGGAGGTGATGGTCGTCTCCAGTCGGCGCGGGGCGACCGAGTCCACCAGGGTGCCCAGCATCCGGGAGGCCAGTCGGCGGCCGCGAAAGCGGGAGTCGACGGCGACCTGCCAGATGAACAGGGTCTCTGGGTCGCTCGGACGTCGGAATCCGGAGATGAATCCCGCGGGCTCCCCGTCGACCTCGGCGATCACCGAGGTTTCGGCGAAGTCCCGCGCCCACAGGATGTAGGCGTAGGGAGTGTTCACATCCAGCACGCCGGTTCCGGCGGCGAGCCTCCACAGGGAGGTGCCGTCCGCCACGGTGGGCGTGCGAATCTCAACTCGTTCCGAGCCCGTGGAGGCGTCGGTGGAGTTCTGGGCAGGAGTATCTGCGGTCTCAGGCATCGACCTCAACAGTAGTGAGCCAACATTGAGATTCAACCGAGAACCTCGTGAATATGCGGTGAAATCCTCACCCAGAGGGCTCGGAGAAGTTTAGTGCGGGGGTTATCGGTGCCGTCGCATCCCAGTCGTACCAGGGGCACTGGCGTCTGGACGACTTCTTCGCGATGAAATACTGCGAATGTAATTATCATGTGATTCAACTTATGAATACCTAAAGACCGGAACGTGACGTGTCCCATGCTCAGGGCCTGCGCTGACGGTGCTCAGGTGAAGCTAAGGTGGCTGTGATGACTACGCAGAAGAAGAGCCGCCTGCCAGGTTTTGGCTGGACGCTCCACGGTGACGGCAAGACGGTCCGACCCGGCGCGGTGGTGACCCCCGACGAGCGGCTGGGCTGGCTGCAGACCACCGGCGTGGGCATGCAGCACGTGGTCGCAATGTTCGGGGCTACCTTCCTGGTGCCGCTGATCACCGGATTCCCGCCCTCGACCACGCTGTTCTTCTCCGGCGTCGGGACCGTGCTGTTCCTGATCATCACGGCCGGTCGCATCCCCAGCTACCTCGGCTCCTCCTTTGCCTTCCTCGCTCCGGTCGGTGCCGCCACGGCGCAGTATGGCATGTCAGGAGCTCTCGGCGGGATCTTCCTGACCGGACTCGGACTCACGATGGTGGGCCTGATCGTGCACTTCGCCGGCAGCCACTGGATCCAGCGACTGATGCCTCCGGTGGTCACCGGCGCGATCGTGGCGCTGATCGGGCTGAACCTGGCGCCTGCCGCCTGGAACAATGTCAACGAGGCGCCGGTGACCGCGACGATCACCATCGTGTCGATGCTGCTGGCCGGCGTGCTCTTTCGTGGGCTGCTGGGTCGGCTCTCCATCCTGCTCGGGGTGGTCATCGGCTACCTGGTGGCCGTGCTGCGGGGCGAGGTGGACTTCTCCGGCATCGGCTCCGCCGGCTGGGTCGGCCTGCCGGAGTTCACCACTCCAAGCTTTCACATCGGCGTGCTGGGCCTCTTCATCCCGGTGGTGCTGGTGCTGGTGGCGGAGAACGTCGGGCACGTGAAGTCCGTGGCGCTGATGACCAAGCGAGACCTCGATCCGGTCACCGGCCGCGCCCTGATGGCCGATGGCGCCGCGACCATGCTGGCCGGCACCGGCGGCGGTTCCGGGACCACGACCTACGCCGAGAACATCGGCGTGATGGCCTCCTCCCGGGTCTACTCCACCGCCGCCTACTGGGTGGCTGGTCTCTTCGCTATCGCCCTGGCCCTGCTGCCGAAGGTTGGCGCAGTCATCGCCACCGTGCCGGTCGGGGTGCTCGGCGGGGCCGGGACCGTGCTCTACGGCATGATCGGAGTGCTCGGGGTGCGTATCTGGGTGCAGAACCGGGTGGACTTCGCGAACCCGATCAACCTCGCCGTCGCCGGTGTGCCGCTGATCATCGCGATCGCGAACTTCACCATGGTCTTCGGCGAGATCGTCTTCGAGGGCATCGCGCTGGGCAGCTTCGCCGCCCTGGCCATCCATCATGTGATGAGCGCGATCGCCCGGTGGCGCGGCACCGACGTCGGCTTCGCCACGGAGGACGAGGATGCCCTGGCCACTCCTTTCAACGCCGAGGACCTTGCCTCCCAGACCGAGGCCGAGACTGATGCCGAGGCCGAGCGCCGCGCGCCCGCTGCCGAACCGGAGCGGCGCGACGACTAGGTGTCGACGCGGCATCGGTTGGCTGTGAATTCCCTGGAAAATTTCCCATCCGGGTGACAGCACTGAGCGCGGTCGGTAACGTGACCAGAGACCTGTCCGCCGATGAAGGGAGTCACCCATGGGACTCGATGACAAGACGAGCAACAAGACCGAAGAAGCTACCGGCTCCGCCAAAGAGGGCTTCGGCAAGCTGACCGGCGATCGGGAGACCGAGGCCGAAGGCAAGGGCCAGAAGAACCAGGCGAAGGCGAAGGATGTTGCTCAGGACGCGAAGGACAGCGTCAAGGGCTTCGCTGAAGGTCTGAAGAAGAACAACTGAATCTGACCTCACCGCTCCGCTCACCGCGGAGTTGAGAGATTCCCAGCGCCGGGTTCGATACATCGAACCCGGCGCTGTCGTCTGCGCGGCCGCCTCCGAGGGTCGGCCCTCGCCCGAAGTCCCTGGCCGCTCAGCCCTGCGTCATGGTGCCGGCCAGCGCCAGCAGCTGCTCTTCCGACCCGGTGCGTCCGATCAGCTGGATCGACCAGCTCAGCCCTTCGGCGTCGGTGTGGGTCGGGACGTTGATCGCCGGGAGACCCATCACGTTGACCACCGAGCTGTAGGGGGTGAACCGGCACTGCTCCCGGTAGTTCTCCTTCGGATCCAGGCTGGCGAACCATCCGATCTCCGGCGGCGCGTAGGCCAGCATTGGAGTGGCCAGAATGTCCCAGGGGCCCATGAAGGCCTCGGCGTCGGCGGAGAAGTGCTCCAGGGCGGCGATCGAGTCCCGGGTCTGCTTCTCCGGGCGATGCTTGGCGAGCTCGATGAAGTAGCGCGTCAGCGGGGCCATAGCCTCCAGCTGTTCCACCGGCGGATCCAGCTCCCCCAGCGGGGTGGTCCACAGCGCCTGGAAGTGCCGGTGGTAGTCCTCGGGCCAGAAGGCCTCCGCGCCGGTGCAGTGGCTGCTGCCCTCCACGATGTGTCCACGCTGCTCCAGGGCTGCCAGACCCTGTTCCAGGGCCAGGACTGCCGATTCGGCAAGGACGATGTCCAGGTCAGGGGAGAACGGCGATTCTGTGGTCACGCCGATGCTCAGCTGGTCCATCCCATGGTTCAGCGCGTGACGCACCTGGCGCAGCGCCGGGCCTGCGGGGAGGCCGTCCGCCTCGGAGGAGGGGTGGAAGCGGTGGCCGGCCATCACGTCGAAGAGCAGGGCCGCATCTTCTGCGGTGTGGGCGATCGGTCCGGACACCGCCAGGTTGCGCACGCTGCGGGCCTGTTTGTCATCCGGAAGCCGTCCGCGCCCGGGTTTCAGCCCGATCAGGCCGCAGGCGGCCGCGGGGATGCGGACGGAACCGCCGCCGTCGCTGCCGGGCGCCATCGGGAGCATGCCCGCGGCGACCGCGGCGGCGCCGCCTCCGGTGGATCCGCCCGCGGTGCGCTGCGGCGCCAGCGGGTTCCGTGCCGCCGGGGCGAGTTCATTCTCCGAATAGCAGGGCAGCCCGAACTCGGGGACCTGGGTCTTGCCGATGCTGATCGCCCCCGCGGCGTGGACCCGGCGGGGGAGGGGGTCGTCCTGGGCGGGGGTCCGCGCGGGAAGGGCCGCTGTGCCACGGGTGGTGGGCATCCCGGCCACGTCGAGGAGGTCCTTGAATGCGGTGGGCATCCCCAGGAGCGGCGCCCGCGCCGCAAGCTCCTGCCTGGCGGCGCTCCGGGCCGAACCTGACCGGGAGTCGAGCACGGTGCGGCGGACCTGATCGATCTCCGCGGCGCGCAGCAGCGCCGATTCCGGATCCAGGTGGAGGTAGGCGCCGAGCTGGTTCTGCGACGCGGCGGCGGTGATCGCTGTGCGGGTGAGCTCCACGGCGGAGACCTCACCGGCGACGAGGTCCCGGCGCCACGCGAGGGCGCTGGCGGCGCGGAAGTCGGTCAGCACGGGCGTGGGGCGCCGAGAGGGTGCTCGGCTGTGTGGGGCGGGATCGGCTGGATGCACCATGGGCTCACTCTATGCGGACGGAACTTGGCAGGGGCTAGTCTTGACAGCGCAGCAGAGAAGATCATTCCGCACTGGAGGAGGCCGCAGATGGCAGATTTCGAGACCGTCCGCGCCGCAGAGGTCCCCGCCGATGCCGCGCTGCTGGACGTGCGCGAGGACTACGAGTTCGCCGAGGGTCACGCCCCGGAGGCCCTTCACATGCCGGTCGATGAGGTCCCGGCACGGTTCGAGGCGGAGCTCGACCCGGATCAGGACTACTACGTCATCTGCCGCACCGGTGGGCGTGCGGTGCAGATCACAGCCTGGCTGACCGCTCAGGGCTATTCCGCGGTGTTCGTCGCCGACGGCATGGGAGGCTGGCTCGAGGCCGGGCGTCCGATGGAGTCCTCCACCGGCGAAGCGCCTCAGGTTCGATGAGCCGCTCCGCCGACCCGGCCGCGACCGTCGCCGCGCAGTCCGCGACCGGCGCGTCGAGGTACTCCTTCCTCGGGCCCGCGGGCACCTTCACCGAGGCCGCCCTGCTGCAGGTGCCCGGTGCGGACCAGGCGGAGCGCGTGCCCGCCGGCTCGGTGCTGACCGCTCTGAACCTCGTCGAATCCGGTGAGGTCGACGCCGCGATGGTGCCGATCGAGAACTCGGTGGAGGGCGGGGTCACGGCGACCCTGGATGCCATCTCGGTGGCCCACGAGCTGCATATCCTGCGCGAGGAGCTGGTCGAGATCAGCTTCGTGCTGGCGGCCCCAGCCCCGCTGGCCCTGGACCAGATCCGTAGCGTCTCCACCCATACTCATGGTTGGGCCCAGGTGCGGCGCTGGGCCGAGTCCGCGATCCCGGACGCCGAGTTCGTGCCCGCCTCCTCCACCGCCGCTGCGGCCCGTGGGCTGTTGGAAGAGACCCCCGTGGCCGACGCCGCGGTCTGTTCGCCGCTGGTGGCCGAGCAGTTGGGCCTGAGCGTGGTGCAGCGCGGCATCGAAGATGTGACCGGAGCGGTGACCAGGTTCGTACTGGTCTCCCGGCCCGGTGCCATCCCGCCGATGACCGGGGCGGACAAGACGACGATCATGATCCCGCTGCCACAGGACCGGGCGGGAGCCCTGATGGAGCTGCTCGAGCACTTCGCGACCCGGGGGGTGAACCTCTGCCGGATCGAGTCCAGACCCACCGGTGACGGTCTGGGGCAGTACTACTTCTCGATCGATCTCGAGGGTCATATCGAGGAGGCGCGCGTGGCCGACGCGCTGGCCGGGATCCATCGGATCGCGCCCGGAATCCGGTTCCTCGGGTCCTACCCCCGTGCGGATCGCAAGACCCAGCTGCTCACAGCAGAAGTCTCCGACGAAGCCTTCACCGCCGCGGCCGCGTGGATCAGCTCGCTGAGACACGCGTAAGCGAGCCCGGCGAGGGCCCCGCACTCGGCGCAGCCGAGGGTGGGAGCCGGGTGAGTGGGATCAGCTCGCTGAGACACGCGTAAGCGAGCCCGGCGCGGGCCCCGCACTCGGCGGAGCCGAGGGCGGGTGCCGGGTGAGTGGGATCAGTCGTCGTCGACATGTGCCAAAAGGTCTCCACTCCTGTCCAAATGCGGTGTGAGCGTTGACACAGCGCTGATGAATTTTTAGTCTTCTGGTAATACAAAATGGTGTCCTGGATCACAACCTGGCCCTCCGGTGGCGCATAAGTTCTGATCAGCGCCTCCCCAAGGATGGCTGTCTCGGGTCACCGTCTTGTATCGCGGCATACGCCGCCGTCCATGCACGTCAATGGCGACCACGAGGAGAATGCATGTTCACCCGATCGAACCGACGAACATTGACCGCCGCGGTGGTCTGTGCGGGCGCACTCGCGCTCGGCACGCCCACCATGGCCGGAGCTGTCCCAGCACAGCAGGCCACCACGCTGACTGCGGATGCAGGCGTCAGCGCCAAGGGCGCTGAGAAGGCAGGCCAGAAGTCCCAGGGGCGCCCCGATCACGCGGGCCAGTCCGGCAGGCCGGATCACGCGGGTCAGTCCGGCAGGCCGGACCATGCAGGTCAGTCCGGCAAGCCTGACCATGCAGGTCAGCCCGGGCCCCCGGATCACGCCAAGGGCAAGGGCAAGGGCAAGGGCAAGGGTCCCGGCCACGGCGGGGGAGAGGACTCGACCGGGCAGACCCAGTGTCAGTTCGCCCCGGAGGGCGGGGAAGCCGAAGGGTCCTGGGATCGCGACTCCCTGGCCGGTGTGGCCCCCGATGACCTGCGGATCGGCAACATCGCGGCGGGCGGCGGACACCACTCCGACGCCGACTACCCCGATCCGTTCCCCTCCGATCCGCCCTACCGAGATCACCTCGCCTCCGAGTATTCATCGGTGACCCATGAGAACTACCTGAAGTGGGAGTTCGTCCAGCCGGAGCAGGGGGTCTATGACTTCGAGCAGGCCGACGCCGTCGTCGCCTTTGCCGAGGCCAACGGCATGGACCTGCGCGGCCACGCCCTGTCCTGGCACTCGCAGAACCCGGACTGGCTCGAGGAGGGTGACTTCACCGAGGCTGAGCTGCGCGAGATCCTCGAAGACCATGTCCGCACCGTGGTCTCGCGCTATGCCGGCTGCATCGACCAGTGGGACGTGGCCAATGAGATCTTCCAGGACGACGAGGCTGCCAGCATCCGCGACAGCGAGAACATCTGGATCCGTGAGCTCGGCCCCGAGATCCTCGACGACGTCTTCACCTGGGCCCACGAAGAGGACCCGGAGGCGCTGCTGTTCTACAACGACTACAACGTCGATGGCCTCAACGCCAAGGCGGATGCCTACTACGACCTGATCCGCGAGCAGCTCGAGCGCGGTGTGCCGGTGCACGGCTTCGGTGCCCAGACCCACCTGTCCATGCAGTACGGATTCGACGACAGCTATCAGGAGAACCTGCAGCGCTTCGACGATCTGGGCATCCACACCGCGGTGACCGAGATCGACGTGCGCGGCGAGGTCGATGAGAACGACATGATGTCACCGGAGGACCGGGCTGGCGCCGCGGAGCGCTACGCCACGGTGCTGCAGGCCTGCCTGGAGGTGAGCCTGTGCAACTCCTTCACCATCTGGGGAACCCTGGATGCGCAGAGCTGGGTGCCCAACACCTTCCCCGGCGAGGGTGACGCCACGGTGCATGAAGGTGACTACGAGCGCAAGCCCACCTACTGCATCATCCAGCGCACGCTGGTCGAACATGTTGAAGGTGCGTCCGCCTGGGAGGATGACGCCAGCTTCGAGGAGTGCCGCGGCATCCTTGAATCAGCAGGCCTCTGATTCCTTCCGCTCAGCGGAGCTGAACGACCATCTGGTGCCCCGGGGAGCTGTTCAGGCTCCCTGGGGCGCCTTGGTGATCCGGCCCTTCGTGAGCTTCGGCTCATCGGCCTGATCCGGAGCCTCGTCTGACTCGGTGTCTTCGTCCGGGGCCTCCTCCTGGATGCCGCGGACGGAGACGCCGTTGACCACCAGGGCATGTGGGCGGACCCGCGCTGAGACGCTGATGACCTCACCCACGGCGTCACCGTCGATCTGGAACGGCATCGGCTCGTCCATCGTGACGGTGACGCGCTTGGCCTGCCGCACGGTCATCACTGGAATGTCCGCTGCGAAGCGGGTCACGGTCTTGGCCATGATCCTCGCCCAGTCCCACGCGTGGCGGGGGGTGAAGAGCACCGCATCCATGTGGCCGTCGTCGAACTTGGCCGAAGGCACCAGCAGCATGCCGGCCTGCAGGGAGCCGCAGTTGGCGAGCAGGACCGAACGCACCCGGTGAGGCTGCGCCTCGCCGTCGTCGACCGAGATGGTGATGCTGGAACGCGAACCCATGATGTGACGCAGCCCAGCCTCGCCGTAGGCCAGCCATCCGGCGCGCTGCTTCAGCGCATCGCGGGTGTCTCCCATGACCTCGGCATCCAGCCCGCCGCCGGCGATGACCAGCGAGTTCTCCTCCTCGGTGCTGCCGTCCGCCCGTTCCAGGCTCAGGTCAAGGGTGTCCACCCGGTGACTGCGGCCGTGGAGGGCTTCATCCACGCAGGCCCGCAGATCCTGGAAGGGCAGCCCGATATTGCGGGCGAAGAGGTTTCCGGTTCCGAGCGGCACGATGCCCAGCGTGGTCTCGGTGCCTGCCAGCTCGGCGGCCACGGCACGCACGGTGCCGTCGCCTCCGGCGGCGATGACGGTGACTGCGCCGGCCTTCAGGGCCCGCCGAGTCATCTCATGGCCGGGGTCCTCTGCGCTCGAGGCCATCACCAGCGGTGCCGGCATTCCGGCACGCGAGCAGGCCGAGTGGATCTGGCGCACCACGTCGTCGGCGGAGTCCTTGATGGTGTTCACGACCACCGCGACCAGGCGCCCCGCAGCATCGGACCCCTCGGAGGGCTTCACCTCGAGTTCCTGGGTGAGCTCTGCCGTGCGGCGGCGCAGCCGGTGATGGGTGACGCCCAGCCAGACCACGGCGACGAGCAGGATCGCGGCAAGGGCGAGCGTGGACCAGAGGAAGGCGCTGAGCGTGGCAGTAGTCATCAGCTGCAGTCTACTGCCGTGAGTTCCCGGGGGAGCTGGAGCTCAGTCCGGGGCTGCTGGGCTCCCGGCGGGCGGTGACGCAGCCCCGAGCATCCACCCGCCTCCGGTGGCGATAAGCTGGGGGACGTGATCGACATCAAGGACCTCATCGAGAATCCCGAGAAGTACCGGGCCAGCCAGCGCGCGCGTCAGGCGGACGACACCGCCGTGGATGCGCTGATCGCCGCGCAGCAGTCGCGCAGCGCCGCGATCACGCGCTTCGAGACCCTGCGCGCGGAGCAGAAGTCCTTCGGCAAGCGGGTCGCGCAGGCCTCCGGGGAGCAGAAGCAGCAGCTCCTCGCCGAGGTCAAGGAGCTCTCGAACCAGGTGAAGGCCGCCGAGGCGGAGTCCCAGGAGGCCGAGGAGCAGCTGCGCAGACTCCAGGGCGCCTTCCCGAACCTGATTCATCAGGGGGTCCCCGCCGGTGGAGAGGACGACTTCGTGGTGCTCCGCGAGGAGGGTGCCGCCCGCGACTTCACCGCAGAGGGCTTCACGCCCAAGGATCACCTGGAGCTCGCCGAGTCCTTTGCCGCATTGGACATGGAGCGCGGTGCGAAGGTCTCGGGCTCCCGGTTCTACTTCCTCAAGGGCATCGGCGCACGCCTTGAGCTGGCCATGATGCAGATGGGCATGGACCAGGCGGTCGAGGCCGGCTTCACCCCGATGATCACCCCCACCCTGGTCCGTCCGGAGACCATGGCCGGCACCGGGTTCGACGTGGAGCACGACGACGAGATCTACCGGCTCGAGCGCGATGACCTCTATCTGGTGGGCACCTCCGAGGTGGCCATCGCCGGATATCACTCCGATGAGATCCTCGACCTCGACAAGGGGTCGGAACGGATCGCCGGCTGGTCCACCTGTTACCGCCGCGAAGCCGGCTCCCACGGACGCGACACCCGCGGAATCCTGCGCGTGCATCAGTTCAACAAGCTGGAGATGTTCATCTTCTGCACCGCCGAGGAGTCCGCCGCGGAGCACGCCAAGCTCCTCGCCTGGGAAGAGCAGATGCTGCAGAAGATGGAGCTGCCCTACCGGGTGGTCGACATCGCCGCCGGAGACCTCGGCCTCTCGGCCGCGCGCAAATTCGACTGCGAGGCATGGGTGCCCTCACAGCAGACCTACCGCGAGCTGACGTCGACCTCCGACTGCACCACCTTCCAGGCCCGACGGCTCAACATCCGCGAACGCACGCTCAAGGAAGACGGATCCAAGGGGCCCACCAGGCCGCTGGCCACGCTGAATGGAACCCTGGCGACGACGCGCTGGCTGGTGGCCATCCTGGAGAACCACCAGCAGGCCGACGGCACGGTCCGGGTTCCCGAGGCGCTGCGCCGCTACCTCGGCGGCCTGGAGGTCATCGAGCCGGTGGCGTGAGCGAACTCAACTGAGGATAGGCTCATCTGCCTAGCCAGCGCTTTTCTGAATCATTAGTATCAAGAGGGTCGGCGCCGAACAGCGCCAATTGCCTCAACAGCACAAGGAGTGTCACATGACTCAGAAGTACTCCGACTACACCGCTCCAGGTCTCGCGCAGGAGAACGGCCACGAGATCGCCGGCCTGCTGCAGAGCCGCCTGTACGCCCTGAACGATCTTCACCTCGTGCTCAAGCACGTGCACTGGAACGTCGTGGGCCCGAACTTCATCTCGATCCACGAGATGCTCGACCCGCAGACCGAGGTCGTCCGTGGCTTCGCCGACGAGGTCGCAGAGCGCATCGCGACCCTCGGTGGCTCTCCCTCAGGCCTCAGCGGCGAGCTGGTCTCCAAGCGCCACTGGGAGGACTACCCGCTGTTCAAGGCCGACGGAGCCACTCACCTGGCCGAGCTCGAGAAGGTCTACGACGGCGTCATCGGCGATCACCGCGATGTGCTCAACAAGGTCGGCGAGCTCGACCCGATCACCGAAGACCTGCTCGTCGGGCAGGTCAGGGAGCTCGAGCTGTTCCAGTGGTTCATCCGCTCGCACCTGGACAAGGCAGGCACCGCCTCCTGATCGACTGATCCGGAGCCGCCTCGAAGGGCCCCTCGTCAACACCTCATCGGTGCCGACGGGGGGCTCTTCCGCGTTCGGAGCCCGAAGGGTGAACAGATGTATTTGACGTTTGTTCGGCGCCACGTAGCATGGAGTCAGAGCCCCGGCACCAGTGGAGGAGACACCATGAAGAGTCAGTTTCGTATCGTCATCGGCAGCGATGAGGCCGGTCACTCCTATAAGGAGGCGCTGAAGGCGGACCTCGAGGCCCATCCACGGGTCTCTGAAGTGGTCGATGTCGGCGTCGGCGACGCCTCCGACAAGACGGCCTACCCGAACATCGCCGTGGCCGCGGCAGAGCGGGTCGCCTCAGACCAGGCCGACCGCGCCGTGCTGATCTGCGGCACCGGACTCGGCGTGGCGATCTCCGCCAACAAGGTCAAGGGAGTGCGCGCCGTGACCGCCCACGACGCCTACTCGGTCGAGCGCGGCGTGCTCTCGAACAACGCACAGATCCTCTGCATGGGTGAACGTGTGATCGGCAAGGAGCTCGCCCGCAAGCTCGTGGACGAGTGGCTCAAGCATGACTTCGACCCCGCCAGCGCCTCGGCGGAGAAGGTCGGTGCGATCACCCGCTACGAGGACACCGGCAGCTGCAGCTAGAGCTGACGATCCACGGCGCGAGCCGTTGATTCATCGGTCACCAAGATGTTGAACCATCCGGCGCTGGCTGCGGCGATGATGCTCGGAGCCTTATGCGTGCCCACCGCTGCAGCGATCCGGGTCGGCACCGCGCGCAGCGTGGGACCCGGGACCCGGACCATGCGCTCGCTGCCCGGGAAGGTGACCTCATTGCCCTGCGGGTCGTAGAAGGCCAGGCAGACGTCGCCGATCGACCTCGCCAGGTTCGGGTGGTTCCTCGGCACCGACTGGGCGATGGAGTTTCGCGAGAGCGGTGCGGCTCCAATTCCTACCAGCGCCACCTTCGCCGAGTTCCAGTCGGCGACCACCTGGCGGTACCCAGGGTCGTCCTGCAGGGCCGAGAGCAGCGCCTCCGAGGGCATCGAAGGTGCGAAGAGGTAGTGCGGGTAGCCGCCTGAGGTGGCGGCGAAGGCGCGCACCACCTCATTGGTCTGGTGCCAGGGGTCCGGCTCGGCCTGCCCCCCGACGGTCGGCGCCACCACGACGCCGGAAAAGTTCCCCAGCCTCTGCTGGGCCAGCGCGTATGTGGTCTCTCCCGAGGCCAGCAACAGCACATCCCCGGCGCGCAGGTTCGTCTCGGCCAGGGCCTGGCGAGCCACCGGTCCCAGGCCCAGCCCCACGCGCTGGGACTGATCCCCCGGCGCCAGATGCACGCCGTCGAGGCCGAGCTTCAGCGCGAGCCGCTCACCCAGCTCATCCATGCCGGTCGAGGCGGGTCGATGCACCCGGATCTCCACGATCCCCTGGGCGCGCGCCTCGGCCAGCATGCGGCTCACCGAGGGGCGTGAGACCTTCAGCTGCTCGGCCACCTCAGCCTGCGTCGCGCCCTGCTCGTAGTAGAGCTGGGCGGCGCGGTACAGGCGCTCCAGCTCGGATGTGCCCGCGGCTGCCTCCTTCGTGACCTCAGTTGCCTCCATCGGGCCATCGTATCTGGGATGGCCCGCCGACTCTGCCGCAGAAGTGGTGCCGATCACGCCTCCTGCTCTAGTGTGGCCTCAGCACATATGTCAGAGAACATCTGTACTGCCGGTCTCGGGAGTGCAGATCCGGGACCCCGAGGACAGTCATGACCTACTTGCTCAACGACGCATCCGCATTCGCCCAGGAGGCCGTGCTCGGCTTCGCGGCGGCCAACCCCCAGTACGTGACGGCGGTCCACGGCGGTGTGGTCCGATCCACCGAGACCCCCGCCGGTCAGCCGGCACTGGTCATCGGCGGCGGCTCCGGACACTACCCGGCCTTCGCCGGCTGGGTGGGGCCCGGCATGGGACACGGAGCCCCCTGCGGCAACATCTTCTCCTCACCCTCGGCCTCCCAGGTCTACTCCGTGGCGCGCAACGCCGAGAACGGCGGCGGCGTGATCATGGGCTTCGGCAATTACGCCGGGGATGTCCTGCACTTCGGCGCCGCGGCGGAGAAGCTGCGCGCCGAGGGCGTGGACGTGCGGATCATCCGGGTCAGTGACGACATCGCCTCCAACACCCGGGAGAACCACCGAGACCGCCGAGGCATCGCCGGAGACCTGCCGGTGTTCAAGATCGCCGGGGCCGCCATCGAGGCCGGGGCTGGACTCGACGAGGCGGAGCGCATCGCCTGGAAGGCCAATGACGCGACCCGCTCCTTCGGAGTGGCCTTCGACGGCTGCACACTCCCGGGAGCCGAAGAGCCGCTGTTCCACGTGCCCGAAGCCTCCATGGGAGTGGGTCTGGGCATCCACGGCGAGCCCGGCATCCGCGACATCCCGATGGGAACCGCCCAAGAGGTCGCAGACCTGCTCTTCGAAGGCCTCATGGAAGAGGCGCCGGCGGACCGTTCCGGCCGCGTCGCCGTGCTGCTCAACGGACTCGGCCGGGTGAAGTACGAAGAGCTCTTCGTGGTCTACCACCGCGTGGCCGAGCGACTCTCCGAGGCCGGCCTCACCGCCGTCGCGCCCGAGGTCGGCGAGTTCGTCACCAGCCTGGACATGGCAGGACTCTCGCTGACCATGGTCTTCCTCGACGAGGAGCTCGAAGAGCACTGGACCGCCGCCGTGGACACCCCCGCCTACCGCCGCGGCGATCTGCGCAGCCTCGACGCCCACGCCGAGCGGGTGCCGCGCACCGAGTTCTACACCCCCGGCGAGGAGCGGGTGCCGGAGGCCTCCAGCGAGGCCCAGGCCGCCGCCGCCTCGGTCCAGGGGCTCCTGGAACGCTTCGCCGAGGTGTGCGCCACCCATGAGAACGAGCTTGGTCGTCTCGACGCCGTCGCCGGCGACGGCGACCACGGTCAGGGCATGGTGCTGGGCACCCGAGGAGCCGTGGAGGCAGGCCGCAGGGCCCTTGAGCGTGGAGCCGGCGCCCGCACGCTGCTGGTCCATGCCGGCACCGCCTGGGCCGAATCTGCCGGCGGCACCTCCGGCGCCCTGTGGGGCTCGGCGCTGACCGCCGCATCCCGGGCGCTCTCGGACACCTCCGCCCCCGAAGAGGCCGACGGGGTGACGGCGCTGCACAATGCCGTGGAGGCGGTGCAGCGGCTCGGCGGCGCCCAGCCCGGGGACAAGACCATGATCGACGCCGCCGCCCCCTTCGCGCGGGCGCTGCAGGACCGATTCCAGGCCGGGGAAGGCTTCTCCGCCGCCCTGGAGTCCGCCGCGGCAGTGGCCACCGAGGCCGCGGCCTCGACCGCCGAGCTCAAGGCCCGGCTCGGGCGCTCCCGCGTGCTGGGGGAGAAGTCCCTGGGAACCCCAGACCCGGGTGCCACCTCCTTCGCGCTGCTGATGACCGCGCTCGCCGAGCATCTGGGTCGGTGAGTCGATGACGCGCTGGATCGGCACGAGCTGGAAGATGAACAAGACGCTGCGCGAGGCGCGCGCCTTTGCCGCCGGCCTGAGCTCGGCCCTCCAGGAGCACCCCGAGCTGCTGCACGGGGTGCAGCCCTTCATCATCCCCCCGCACACCGCGCTCGCGGCGGTGGCCGAGGAGCTGGCGAAGCCGAGCGGGGCTGATGTGCCTGGGCGGGGCAGCGCCGTGCGGCTCGGGGCGCAGAACGCCCACTGGGAGGACGACGGCGCCTGGACCGGGGAGATCTCTGTGCCTCAGGTCGCCGACGCCGGGGCCGAGCTGGTCGAGATCGGCCACTCCGAACGCCGCGAGCACTTCGGCGAGACCATCGAGACCACCCGGCTGAAGGTCGCGAGCACGCTGCGCCACGGCCTGGTGCCGCTGCTGTGCATCGGTGAACCTGCCCAGGTCCAGGAGCGCGGCGAGACCGCCGCGTACATCCTGGACCAGGCACGTGGAGCGCTGCGCGGTCTCCCCGCGGACCAGCTGAGCCGGGTGCTCATCGCCTACGAGCCCATCTGGGCCATCGGCGCCCAGGGCCGCCCGGCCACCCCCGCGGAGCTGCGCGAACCCTTCGAGGTGCTCAGCCGCGAGTACGCCGGCCAGGTCCAGGCGCTGCTCTACGGCGGATCCGTCTCACCCGAGAACGCGCTCGAGATGCTCCTGATCCCTGGAGTCCAGGGGCTCTTCGTCGGTCGCGCAGCCTGGACCCTGCAGGGCTATCTCCAGATTCTCAGAATCGCCGCAGCCACCGGGAAACCCGAGGTCAGCGGGCTCCAGTAGCCCCTCATGCACGCCTGTACCAAGGTGTGACGCTTGACACAGATCGCCAACTGTCCCAGGATGAACCCGCACGCACGTTTGAAGGGAACAAATGTTCACAGCAGCCTCATGGCCCATCGCCGGCAATATGCTCGCCTTCGGAGGCAAGACCTCCGAGGGTGTTCCGGTCTGGCAGGCATCGACGACCTACTGGTCCGACTGCCTGCGTCAGATGCGCGAACTCGGGTTCGATCACATCGACCCCACCGATGCATGGTTGCCCCTGCAGAAGCTCTCCCCGGCCCGCCTTCAGGAGTTCAAGAAGGTCCTCGCCGACGAGGGACTGAAGATCTCGTCCATCTCGATGACCCGAAACTCGGTGGTCGACCGCGAGCACGGCGAGGCGAACCTCGCCGATGCCCATCGGCTCATCGACATCGCCCCCGAGTTCGGCGCCACCATCGTCAACACCGGATTCATGCAGAAGCTGACCCCCGCCCAGGAGCAGGCGCTGTGGTTCTGGCTCGCCGAGGGGCACCACGACGACCCCGCCCTGCGGCCCCTGGCCGTGGAACGGGTCCGTGAACTGGGCGACCACGCGCAGGCCAACGGCATCGAGCTGAGCCTGGAGATGTATGAGGACACGTTCCTCGGGACCGCCGACGAGGCGGTCGCCTTCCACGCGGAGGTGAACCACCCCGCCGTCGGGCTCAACCCCGATCTCGGCAACTTCATCCGGCTGCACCGCCCGATGCCCGCCTACGAAGAGATGTTCGAGAAGGTCCTGCCGCACGCCAACTTCTGGCATATCAAGAACTACACCCGGGACGAAGACCCGGCGGCCGGCGGCTACTCCTCCGCGCCGATGCCGCTGAAGTACGGGCTGATCAACTACCGCAAGATCATCCGTCGAGCCCTTGAGCTCGGCTACACCGGCCCGTTCTGCTGTGAGCACTACGGCTCCGACTCCATCGGGGTCTGCGCCGAGAACAGCGGCTACATCCGGCAGGTCCTGACCTCGTACCAGGACAGTCCGCTGCGCAGCACCGCCGCCGAGAGCCACTGAGCTCCGCGGCCTCGCGCCCGCACACCAGCTGATCCACCACCGCACCACGGTGGTGCCCGAATCTCCCCCTCACGAAAGAGACTTCAGACCCATGGCTAGAACCATCAACACTGTCACCGTCGTCGGCGCCGGCTACATGGGCGGCGGCATCGCACAGTCGCTCGCGCTGGCAGACCTGCAGGTCGAGATCGTCGACGTCGACGTCGAGGCCGCCCGCAAGGGCCTGGCCCGGCTGCTCGTCGAGGCCCAGGAGTTCGAGGACCAGGGACTCTATGCCGCTGGTTCCACGGACCGGATCAAGGCCAACCTCACCGCCGGGCGCACCCTGGAGGAGGCAGTGGCCGAGGCCGACTTCATCGAAGAGGCCGTGTTCGAATCCCCTGAGGTCAAGCGGGAGGTGCTGGGCAAGATCTCCGCCCACGCCCGTCCGGACGCGATCATCGGCACCAACACCTCCACCATCCCGGTGCACGTGCTGGTCTCCGCGGTGAAGCATCCCGAACGGTTCCTCACCGTGCACTTCTCCAACCCCGCCCCCTTCATCCCCGGCGTCGAGCTGGTCTCCGGCGAGGCCACCACCCCCGACGTGGTGGACGCGGTGAAGGAGCTGCTGGCCCGCGCCGGCCGCGAGGGCGCCGAGGTGGCGGACACCCCCGGCATGGTGCTCAACCGACTGCAGTACGCGCTGCTCAAGGAGGCCGCCTCCGTGGTGGAGGAGGGCATCGCCACCGCCGAGGACGTGGACACCGTGGTGCGCACGACCTTCGGCTTCCGGCTGGGCTTCTTCGGCCCCTTCGCGATCGCGGACCAGGCCGGTCTGGACGTCTACGGGCTCGGATTCAACACGCTCTCTGAGGCCTACGGCGAGCGTCTCGCCGCGCCGGAGCTGCTCAAGGACAACGTCGACGCCGGACGCCACGGTCTGAAGAACGGCAAGGGGTGGACCGGAGACTTCGACGACGAGACCAAGGCGGAGCTCATCGCCTACCGCAACAAGGCCTACGCCCGCATGGGGGAGCTGGTGCGCGAGCTCGGCCCCGCACCTAAGGGCAAGAAGTGAACGAAGAACTGACGCTCGCCTTCGAGCTGCCCACGGCGGCCCTGCTGACCCTTGCGCTGGGCTCCATCCTCCTTCTCCTGGTGCTGATCGTGAAGGTCAAGCTCCATGCCTTCTTCTCCCTGATCATCGTCTCGCTGGTCACCGCGCTGGCGGCCGGCATCGCCGTAGGGGACGTGCTCTCCGTGGTCGTCGGCGGCTTCTCCACCACGGTGGGCAATGTGGCGCTGCTGATCGGCTTCGGCGCCGTGCTCGGACGCCTCGTCGAGGTCTCCGGCGGCGCCCAGGTCCTGGCGGACAAGATGCTGAAGACCTTCGGGGAGAAGCGGGCGCCGCTGGCGCTGGCCGTGGCCTCGCTGTTCTACGCGTTCCCGATCTTCCTCGACGCCGGCTTCATCGTGATGCTGCCGGTGATCTACACCGTGGCGCGCCGGCTCGGGGGCAGCTTCATGCTCTACGTGCTGCCCTCCATCGGTGCCTTCCTGATGATGCATGCACTGACCCCGCCGCACCCCGGTCCGACGGCGGCCGCCACGGTCATGGGCGCGGACATCGGACTGGTGCTGATCGTCGCGCTGATGGTCGGACTCCCCACCTGGTACCTGGCCGGCTACCGGCTCGGGCTTGTGATGGCGAAGGGGTACCCGAACTTCCCGGTGCCGAACCTCTTCGGCGAATCCCGGGTCACCGAGGAGCACGAACGCCCGGCCTTCGGCACCGTGATCCTGGTGCTGCTGCTGCCGCTGGCGCTGATCTTCTACAACGCGCTCTCCAACACGCTGGCCGCCGATGGTCGGATCAGCGAGGACAGCTTCGGCTACGCGCTCTCCCAGCTGATCGGCCCCACCCCGGTCGCGCTGCTGATCTCCACCCTGATCGCGATGTACCTGCTCTTCATCAGGCCGCGCAAGGGCACGGGCAAGCTCGGCGACGCACTCTCTGATCTGATCGACAACGCCCTCGCCCCGGTCTGCTCGATCATTCTGATCACCGGCGCCGGCGGCGCCTTCGGCGCGGTGCTCACCGCCACCGGAATCGGCGGCTCCATCGCCGAAGGACTCGACGCGATGGGACTGCCGGTCATCCTGGCCGGTTTCCTGGTCGCCGTGGTCATCCGCGTGGCGCAGGGCTCGGCCACCGTGGCCGCCACCACCGCCGGCGGCATCATGGCCCCCGGCGTCATGGAGCTGGGGCTCGACGGCTTCGCCCTGGCATCCCTGGTGGTCGCCATCGTGGCGGGTTCGATCACCTTCTCGCACTTCAACGACTCCGGCTTCTGGCTGGTGGGTCGCTTCTGCGGCTTCGACACGATCACCACACTGAAGACCTGGTCCGTCATGGCCACCGCCATCGGGTTCATGGCCTTCTTCCTCAGCTGGGGGGTCTACGCCATCGCCGCCTGAGGACGCGCTGCCGAGGCTGACCCGCTGAGGCGCATACATCGCAGGACGCGCGTCGAAGCACGCGCGCTTCATCACTCGACCGAATGATCACTCGCACTTTGATGAGACAGGGAATGATTTCTATGTGGGGAAGAAAAGCACAGCTGAGCACCGCAGTCCTGGCGGCAGGATCCCTGCTCGGGCTCTCCGCCTGCGGCGGCGGAGGCGACTCTGAGTCAGAGCCCGACGCCTGGGTGCTCAACGGTGGCGTCTGGACCGTCGTGGAAGAGGACTTCGAGGCCTGGAACGAGGAGAACCCCGAACAGGCCTTCACCGTGGAGAGCTTCGCCAACGACATCTATAAGGAGCGCATCCGCACAGCGGTGGGTTCCGGTGAAGCGCCCACGTTGATCGTCGGCTGGACCGGCGGCGGACTGCTGGAATACGTCGAGGGCGATTACGTCGCGGACATCACAGAGGACACCGAGGAGCTGCGCGAAGGACTCATCGATTCGGTGGTCGCCAACGGCGAGGTCGACGGCACCACGTATGCGGTGCCGATGAACAACGTGCAGCCGGTGATGATGTATTACAACCAGGAGCTCTTCGACGAGGCCGGCATCGAGGTGCCCGCCGACTGGGACGAGCTGCTCGAGGCGGTCGAGGTCTTCCAGGAACAGGGCGTGCACCCCTTCTCCCTCGCAGGCGGCTCGCTCTGGCCCATGCTGATGTGGGCCTCCTATCTGACCGACCGCATCGGCGGGCCTGAGGCCTTCGAGGCCGTGGTGGCAGGGGAGCCCGACGCCTGGTCCCACCCGGCGATCATCGAAGCCATGGAGCGCTGCCAGGAGCTGGTTGACGCCGGAGCCTTCGATCCCGGCTTCGCCTCCGTGGTGGCGGACAACAACGAGGATGCACACCTGGTGGCCGACGGCCTCTCGGCCATGGTCCTCCAGGGGTCGTGGGTCTACTCGCGGCTGCTGGAGGAGAGCCCGGAGTTCATGGAGTCAGGCAATCTCGGGGTGACCACCTTCCCGTCGATCCCCGATGGCGAGGGGGATCCCAACAGCATCGTGGGCAATCCGGCGAACTTCTGGTCGGTCTCGGCCAACGCCAGCGAGGAGGAGCAGCAGGCCGGGGTCGACTACCTCTCCGACTGGCTCTTCAACGACGACTATGTCGACGGGATGCTCGAGACCGGCAACATCCCGCCGCTGACCGGTCTCGAGGACAAGATCGCCGAGACCGAGGACCCCGAGTTCCTGAGCTTCGCCTACGACATGGTCCAGGAGGCCCCGAACTTCCAGCTCTCCTGGGACCAGGCGGTGGATCCGAGCCAGGAGCGCGCGCTGCTGGAGAACCTCGGCCAGATCTTCGAGGGAAGCATCACGCCCGAGGAGTTCGCGGAGAACATGAACGCCACGCAGCCCACCGACTGAGGTGTGGATCGATTCACTCTCCAGGGGCCTGACCAGGCGCGCAGCCAGTGCGCTCGGTCAGGCCTCTGGGCCGTGTATCGCCATGTTGCAGGACTGTGACGGTGGTCATGTGCTGTGTCTTGACACACACCCGGCGGCTATTTAGTCTTACGGCAAGACGAAATACAGATCACAGTCTGCGCCAGGTTCCTTTTTCTGGTCCCGGGCAGGATCTGGTTCGGACTTCGGCGCTGTACTGCTGAGCATCCCCCACCCGGCCGATCCGGACACCTGGGGTGCCTCGGCCAGGTACCGGTACAGAGCTGGGGCTCGCCTTGATGAGAAAGGACGCGACGATGCGTAGAACAACTCGAATTGCAGCAGCAGGCCTCGGAGTCACCTCCCTGATGGCCCTCTCGGCCTGCGGCGGCGGCGACAACGGCGGCGACGCCAATGCTGACGCATGGATCCTCACCGGAGGCGGCTGGCCCGCCATCCAGGAGGACTTCGACCGCTGGAACGAAGCCAACGAAGACGCCCAGATCGACACCGAAGCCATCGAGAACGACTCCTATAAGGGTCAGATCCGCACCGCCGTCGGCTCCGGCGAGGCGCCCACGCTGATCATGTCCTGGACCGGCGGCGCGCTGCTGGAATACGCCGAGGAAGAGCGCATCGTCGACCTCAGCGAACACACCGGCGAGCTGGAGTCCCGGGTCTTCGACTCGGTCTGGCAGAACGGCCAGGTCGAGGACAGCACCTACGCGGTGCCGCTGAACGACGTGCAGCCAGTGGTCATGTACTACAACCAGTCGGTCTTCGATGAGGCCGGCGTCGAGATCCCCGAGACCTGGGAAGACGTCGAAGCAGCGATCGAGACGTTCAACGAGAACGATGTCGCGCCCTTCTCACTGGCCGGCGGCTCCGTCTGGCCCGCACTGATGTGGCTGCAGTACCTCACCGATCGCCACGGCGGCGAAGAGGTCTTCGCAGCCGTGGTCGAAGGGGAAGAGGGCGCGTGGGACAACGAGTCCATCCTCTTCGCGCTGGAGACCATGCAGGACCTGGGTGAGAACGGCGGCTACATCGACACCTACAACTCGGTGACCGCGGACCAGAACGAGGATGCCCAGCTGCTGGCAGACGGCCAGGCCGCCATGCTGCTGCAGGGCTCCTGGGTCTACTCCACGATCAACCAGGACTTCCCGGAGTTCGCCGAGTCCGGTGACTTCGGCTTCACCTCCTTCCCGACCCTCGAGGACGGTGCCGGTGATCCCTCGAACATCGTGGGCAACCCCGCCAACTTCTGGTCGGTCTCTGCTGACGCCTCGGAGGAGGAGCAGCAGATCGCCTTCGACTACATCAGCGAGAACCTCTATAACGAGGAGACCGTGACGTCGATGCTGGAGGCCGGCTCGCTGCCGCCGCTGTCTGACATCGAGGACCAGATCGCCGAGACCGAGGACTCCGACTTCCTGCAGTTCTCCAGCGACCTGGTGGGCGAAGCCAACCACTTCCAGCTCTCCTGGGATCAGGCAGTCGCCCCTGAGGTGGCCCAGCCGCTGACGGACAACCTGTCGCAGATCCTCCGCGGGGACATGACCCCCGAGCAGTTCGTCGAAGCGATGAACTCCCTCTGATACACCCCTGAAATCGGTTCGGGGCGGCTGATGCAGTCGCCCCGGACCGATTGCCTTGCACCGACAACCAGGATCTGAATCGAGCCCATGACTGAAACCGCTGCTCGAAGCAGGACGACCGGATTGGGCCATAAGGGACCTTCATTCCTCATGGCTCTGCCTGCCGTCCTGTTCTTCGGAATATTCGCACTGATACCGCTCATCGGGGTGGTCGTGATCTCCTTCATGGAGTGGAACGTTCTGGGCTCTCCCACCTGGGTGGGTCTGAGCAACTGGCAGGCGGTGCTCTTCGACCGGCCCTTCACCTGGACCGCACTGGGCCTGACGATCACCTTCGTCATCGGCTCCTACCTCTTCCAGGCCCCTGTGGCCCTGCTGCTCGGCGTCTTCATGGCCGGACAGCAGCGCTACCGCGCCCTGCTCGCGGTCCTCTACTTCCTCCCGCTGCTGTTCTCCTCGGTGGCCGTGGGCCTGACGTTCCAGTCGCTGTTCTCCCCGAACTACGGACTCTCCGCGGCGCTGCCCTTCGAATGGCTGCCCAATGACTGGCTGTCGAACTCCGACCTGGTCATGTGGGTGATGATCTTCGTGGTCGGCTGGTGCTTCGTGCCCTTCCACGGGCTGCTCTACCAGGCAGGTGTGCGCCAGATCCCGCAGTCCATGTATGAGGCCGCCACCATCGACGGCGCCGGCCGGGTCCGCCAGTTCTTCTCGATCACGATCCCGCAGCTGCGCTACACGATCATCACCTCCTCGACGCTGATGCTCGTGGGCTCGCTGACCTACTTCGACCTGATCTTCGTGCTCACCGGCGGCCAGCCCGCCGACGCGGTGCGGATCCTGCCGCTGGACATGTACGTGACCGGCTTCAGCTCATACAACCTCGGCTACGCCTCGGTCATCGCGGTGATCCTGGTAGCCATCGGACTGACCCTCTCCTTGGCCCTGAACATCATCTCCGGTTCATCCAAGATGGAGAGCGACAAGGCAGGCGCATGATGACTCACACCGCAAGCACCCAATCCGCGACCCCCGATGCTGGCAAGGCCCTCGACCCTGAGGTGCCCGGCTTCGAGCACCGCGAGGTGAAGCAGAACAAGGTCCGCCGCACGGGCGCCCCGGGAGAGAAGCCGAACATCCTCGGCGGCCTCGGCGGCTGGCTCTGGCTGGCCATCATCATTCTGCCGATCTACTACATCGTCATCACCTCGTTCCGGACCAGCGAGGACCTGCGCTCCTCGAACCAGCTGCTGCCCACCACGAATCCGACGCTGGCACCGTTCATCAAGGTGATCCAGAACGACTTCTTCCACTACTTCACGAACTCGCTGATCGTGACGCTCTCGACGGTCGCCGTCGTGCTCGCCGTCTCGGTGATGGCCGCCTACTACATCGCCCGGTCCACCACCCTGGGTGGTCGACGGCTGTTCCAGGTGATCCTGCTGGGCATCGCGATCCCGGTGCAGGCCACGATCATCCCGGTGTACTACCTGATCCAGCAGCTGGGTCTCTATGACACCCTCTGGGCGCTGATCCTGCCGCAGATCGCCTTCGCGATCCCGTTGAGCGTGCTGATCATCGTGAACTTCGTCCGCGACATCCCGATGGAGCTCTTCGAGTCGATGAAGGTCGACGGCGCCGGGGAGTGGAAGATCCTCACCTCGCTGGTGCTGCCGATGGCCAAGCCGGCCCTGATGACCGTGGGCATCTACCAGGCGCTGCAGGTCTGGAACGGCTTCCTGTTCCCGCTGGTGCTCACCCAGAGCAGCGACGTCCGGGTGCTGCCGCTCTCGCTCTGGGAGTACAGCGGCCAGTTCGGCATCGACGTGCCGGCCACCCTGGCCGCCGTCGTGCTCTCCGCGCTGCCGCTGCTCGTGGTCTACATGCTCGCCCGCCGCCACATCGTGGCCGGACTGACCGCAGGCTTCGGCAAGTGACCCTCGGCGCCACCCCTTGATCCCCTCAGCGAAGCTGCCGGTCCTCCATGACCGGCAGCTTCGCTGTTCCCGAACCGACCGCGACAGCTGCGCTGCGGCGCACACCCTAGGAGTTCCCCTGTGAGCAACCAGAACCCAGAACGGACCACCGGCCCCTGGAACGACACCTCGCTCTCCGCCTCGGCGCGTGCGGAGGCGCTGCTGGCCGAGATGACGCTGGAGGAGAAGGTCTCCCAGCTCGGCTCGCACTGGGAGATGCGCGAGGACCCCGACACCCAGGGCGAGGTGGCCCCGATGGAGGACGCGATGTCCTCGGGCAAGCTGCCCTTCGAGTCCGAGATCCTCGACGGCGAAGGGCACCTGACCCGCACCTATGGCACCGTGGCGCTCTCGGTGCCCGAAGGGGCCGCAGATCTGCGCCAGCGACAGGCCGCCGTGGTCGCCGCCAACCGCTTCGGCATCCCCGCGATCGCTCATGAGGAGTGCCTCACCGGCTACACCGCTTACCAGGCCACGGTCTATCCGACCTCGCTGGCCTGGGGTGCGACCTTCGATCCGGAGCTGATCGAGGAGATGGCCGCTGCGATCGGCGCCGACATGGCCGCCACCGGAGTCCAGCAGGGACTCTCTCCGGTGCTCGACGTGGTCCGCGATGCCCGCTGGGGCCGGGTGGAGGAGACCATCGGCGAGGACCCGTATGTGATCGGCACGCTGGCCACCGCCTACGTCAAGGGCCTGCAGGGAAGCGGAATCATCGCCACGCTGAAGCATTTCGCCGGCTACGCCGCCTCCCGCGCCGCCCGGAACCACGCCCCGGTGCACATGGGCAGGCGTGAACTCATCGACATGATCTTCTACCCCTTCGAGCTCGCCGTGCGCGAGGGCAAGGTCGGCTCGGTGATGAACTCCTACGCCGACATCGACGGCGAAGCCCCCGCCGCCTCACACTGGCTGCTCACCGAGGTGCTGCGCGAGCAGTGGGGCTTCGAGGGCACCGTGGTCGCGGACTACTGGTCGGTGGCGTTCCTGGAGAAGATGCACCACGTGGCGGCCGACCAGGCCGAGGCCGCCCGGCTCGCGATCTCTGCCGGGCTCGACGTCGAGCTGCCGCACACCGGCGGCTACCGCACGCTGGCCCAGCAGGTCCGCGACGGGCTGCTGGAGGAATCCGTGCTGGACGCCTCGGTGCGTCGGGTGCTGCGGCAGAAGGCCGAGCTCGGGCTGCTCGACCGCCGCGAGGGCGACGCCGACTGGGAGCCCCGCATCGACGAATCGGTGGACCTGGACTCCGCGAGCAACCGGGCCCTGGCCCGCAAGGTGGCCGCGAAGTCCCTGGTGCTGCTGAAGAACGACGGCGTCCTGCCGGCCCCTGCCGAGTCGCTGGCGGGCAAGCGGATCGCCGTGGTCGGACCCTCCGCCGATGAGCCGCGCACCATGATGGGCTGCTACTCCTTCCCCAACCACGTGCTGGCCAAATACCCCGCAGGGACCTTCCCGCACAAGGGGATCGGCGTGCCGATGCCCTCGGTGCTGGAATCCCTGCGCGAGACCTACTCCGAGGCCGAGGTCACCTATAGCTACGGTGCACCCATCGTGAGCTATGACGACTCCGAGATCGCCGCGGCCGCCGAAGCCGCCGCCGCGGCAGACCTGGCCGTGGTGACCGTCGGTGACCTGGCCGGCATGTTCGGCGCCGGCACCTCCGGGGAAGGCTGCGACGTCGAGGACCTCAAGCTCCCCGGCGCCCAGCACGAGCTGGTCGAGGCCGTCCTGGCCACCGGGACCCCGGTGGTGCTCGTGGTCATCTCCGGCCGGCCCTATGCGCTGGGCGGCCTGGCACAGCGCTGCGCCGCGATCGTGCAGGGCTTCTTCCCCGGAGAGGAAGGCGGCCCCGCCATCGTGGACCTGCTCAGCGGCGCCATCGAGCCCACCGGCCGGCTGCCCATCGGCGTGCCCGTGCACCCGGGCGGACAGCCCTCGGGCTATATCGCGGCGCCGCTCGGGCTCAACAGCCAGGGCGTGTCCAACCTCGACCCCACCCCGCTCTACCCCTTCGGCCACGGCCTGAGCTACACCACCGTGGAGTACTCGGACCTCAGCGTCTCCCAGGCTCAGGTCCCGGTGGACGGCACCGTGGAGGTCTCGGTGACGCTGAGAAACACCGGTGCGCGACCCACCGAGGAGGTCGCCCAGCTCTACTTCGGTGACCGGGTGGCCTCGGTGGCCCGTCCGGTGCGCCAGCTGCTCGGCTACTCCAAGGTGGAGCTGGCTCCGGGGCAGAGCCGCACCGTGACCTTCGAGGTCCACGCGGACCGGTTCTCCTTCACCGGGGTGCACTACCGCCGAATCGTGGAGCCCGGCGCGATCGACCTCTACGCCGGTCCCTCCGTGGGGGAGCTGCCGCTGCAGGCCGAGGTGACCCTGGTCGGCGAGGTCCGAGAGATCAGCGGCCAGCGCGTGCTGACCACCCCGGCCCGCGTGAGCTGAGCCCCGGCTGCGCCGCCGCCCAGCGGCGCAGCCGGCCTGCTCGGCCTGCTCGGCCTGTTCAGCGTGCCGGCCCGCCCGGCCTGCTTGTTCAGCTCGGCGTGACCACCAGGTCCGACTGGATCTGGTGCAGCATCGGGGTCACCGTGCGGGCGAGCAGCAGCAGCAGGAACGAGGCCAGGAACACCGGCAGCCAGTCGGAGACCACCACGATCAGTCCACCCGTGAGCACGATCATCGAGATGATCCCCAGTGCCGCCAGCGGGGCGGAGGCGGCACCGTAGAGCGCGACCTTGAACAGGTCCCGGCTGCGGAAGGAGAAGTTCGCGATCACCACCAGGGCGGTGACCGCGGCGATCACCCCGGCGACGCCGAGGACGATCCCAGCGACGATGAAGCCGATCCCCACCTGGGCATAGGCGGCGTTGAAGGCGGCCAGGCCGAGCAGCGCCACCGCCGGCACCCAGATCATCAGCGACTGGCCCAGGCCGTCGACCCAGCCCTTCCAGAACCGCAGCCAGGGCACCACGTCGTGATCGGTGCGCCAGGCGTAGACCCCTGCGGTGATGGCCGGCCCGAAGAGCAGCGCGCACACCGCGTAGAGCGGGATGTTGCTGGCGTCGGGCTCGAGCAGGAAGATCCCGATCAGCGCCGGGGCGGTGGCCAGGACGAATCCGAGCTCGATGATCAGCAGCCGGTACACGAAGTTCGTGACCCGGCTGAGCGGGCCGTTGCGATCGATGTCCATAGAGCTCCAAGATAGTGCGCCCCGGCCCGTGGGGGGGGCCGGGGCGCAGCGGTGGGTCGTCAGACGCGGTCCTGCAGCACCACAGGCTCAGTCCTCGAGGATGTCACTGTCGATGTTCTCCTGGGCTCGCTGGTAGGCCTCATTGTGCAGGTCCACGAACTCGGCCATGCCGGAGGACTCCAGCTCCGCGACGAAGGCGTCCCAGTCCTCGATGTCGCGCTGTCCCAGGATGAACTGGGCGGTGGCGGTGCGAACCTGGTCGGTCAGCTGGGTCTGGCTGATCGAGGCGCGCTCGCGCTCGAGCTCGTCCAGTGGACGGGCAGGTGCGGGCGGCACGAGCTCCTTGTCGTCCATGGACTCACGGAACTCGATGACCTCGTCGCGCAGCATGGACTGCACCAGCTCTGTGGAGGAGCCGTGGGCGAGC
Organism: Nesterenkonia sp. E16_10; assembly: GCF_017347085.1. Lineage (GTDB taxonomy): Bacteria > Actinomycetota > Actinomycetes > Actinomycetales > Micrococcaceae > Nesterenkonia. The sequence continues at coordinate 232,267 of NZ_JADPSA010000022.1, read as the reverse complement.
AGGAAGACGCCGTTGTGGTAGCCGTAGTCGACGTTGAGCTCTTCCTCGGCCTCGGGGTTCAACCCATGCATGTTCACGTTCTCGGCCAGCGTGCGTGTGCCGTCGTCATCGACGGTATAGGTCTCATCCTCCACGCCCCACTTGGCGAACTCCATGCCCTCATCGGAGTAGTAGAGCCAGTCGAGGAACTGCATCAGCGCGACGAAGTCGTCTTCCTCTGCGGTGGAGGCGGAGAGTGCGATGCCTGATTCGAAGCGGCTCCCCGCCACCTTGTCTCCGGCCGGCCCGGCGGGCACCCTGATCTGTCGCACCTCCATGTCCTCGTCGCCGACCTCCTCGACCGAGGTGCGGTACTCCAGCACGGTCTGATCATTGGCGCCGATGACTGCGGACTGGCCCGAGGCGAACTTCTGGACCGCCTGGTCGTCGTCCTGGGTCAGTGACTCGGAGTCCATCAGTCCCTCGTCGACCAGTTCCGCGAAGTACCCGATCAGGTCACGGTATTCGTCCATGGCTCCGGCGTAGACGAACTCATCGGCCTCGGCGTCGTAGTGCATGCCATCGCCGTAGCCCCAGCCGGCGCTGGTGCCGAAGTTCGGAGCCGCTGTGGTCAGGGTCGCTTCCAGCGGGCCGTTCTCCGACCAGCGGTCGGAGAATGGAATCATGTCGGGGTAGGCAGCCTGGACCTCGCGCAGCTGATCAGCGAACTCCTCGAAGCTCTCCGGCTCACCGAGGTCGAGCTCGTCCCAGATGTCTCCGCGCACCGCGAAGGAGTACTGGGCCTGGGGCGCCTCATGGAGCCCGGGGAGCACATAGAACTTGCCGTCCTCCTGGTACAGCGAGGCGAGATCCTCCTCGAGCCCCCATTCCTCGACCTTCTCCAGGAAGTTCGGCATCAGGTCCACGTAGTCGCTCACCGGCAGCAGCGCGCCGCCGGCGATGAACTGGGTCTCGTCCCCGGGGTAGGTGATCGGGATGAAGTCCGGGGCGTCGCCGGCGCCGATGACCAGGGCGCGGCGTTCCGCCCAGTCCGAGAGCGGGGCGTTGCTGGTCTCCAGCGTCACCCCGTGCTCCTCCTCCAGCTGGGTGAAGAAATCCCACCCACTCTCGATCGGGTAGTTCGGGTGGTCGCGGTAGAGCAGCGAGAACTCCACCGGCTCGGTGGCGACGAAGGTGTCGCCGGCGGCGAAGTCTTCCATCGCCCCGGCTCCGGAGGCTTCCATATCGAGCTCGGCGGCACCGTCCTCGGCGTCGCCGCCGCCGCAGGAGGCCAGCAGCAGCGCCGAGGCGGCGAAGATCGAGGTGACCGGCCAGGCGTGCCGCATACGTCGACGTCGTCCCTCAGGTGTGCGGGTGACTGGAGTGTTCATGTGCGAGTGTTCCTTTCGTGCCTGACCGGATCGATCATTGATCCGGTGCGAGGTCTGGGGCCGCCTGGACTGCGCGGCGGGTTCGAGGAGGGATTAGGCCTTGACGGAGCCGAGCATGATGCCGCGGACGAAGTACTTCTGCAGGAAGGGGTAGAGACAGATGATCGGAAGCGTGGTCAGCAGCATCGTGACCGACTGGACGTTGGAGGCGATCTGCGTGCCTTCGCCGGCGGCCCCGCCCATCTGTTCGGTGCCGGTGGCGCCGGCGAGCAGGTTGCGCAGGTAGACCGTCACCGGGTAGAGCTCACGACGGTCCAGGTAGAGGAAGGCCTGGAACCAGGCGTTCCAGAAGCTCACCGCGTAGAACAGGATCATCGTCGCCATGACGGCCTTCGAGAGCGGGATCACGATCCGCCACAGGATGCCGTAGGTGGTCAGACCATCGATCTCGGCCGCCTCCTCGAGCTCTTGGGAGAAGTTCTCGAAGAACGCCTTCATCACCAGCAGGTTGAACACGCTGATCGCGTTGGGCAGCACGATCGCCCAGATCGTGTTCGTGAACCCCATCGCGTTGATCAGCACGTAGTTCGGGATCAGGCCGCCGTTGAAGAACATCGTGAACACTGCGAGCCCGATGAAGAAGCTGCGGCCCTTCAGGTGCCGCTTGCTCAGCGCATAGGCGAAACAGGTGGTCAGCACCATGGCGATCGCGGTGGCCACCACCGTGTAGACCACGGTGTTGGCGTAGTTGCGCCAGAACATCGAATCGCTCATCACCACCTCGAAGGTGGTGACGTTGAAGCCGCGTGGGATCAGATTGACCTGTCCGGCGTTGATGTAGCCCTCCGAGGAGAAGGACTGGGCGACGATGTTCAGGAAGGGATACAGCGTCACCGCACAGATCACGATGATGGCGATGCCGTTGAAGGCTCGGAACGCGGTATAGGACCTCGAGTCCTTGATCTTGATGGTCTGGGTCGGTCGGGACCCGATGCGTGGATCCTTCTCGATCTTGGTGCCGGGTTCGGCGGGGATTGTCACCACAGCGAGTTACCTCCGAGCTTGCGGGCGATGCCGTTGGCGGACAGGATCAGGACCAGGCCGATGAGCGCCTCGAAGAGACCGATGGCGGCGGCGTAGGAGAAGTTCGACGAGGTGATGCCCACCCGGTAGACGTAGGTGGCGATGATGTCGGCTGTCTCGTAGATCAGCGGGTTGTAGAGCAGCAGCACCTTCTCGAAGCCCACGGCCATGAAGGTGCCGACGTTGAGGATCAGCAGCACGATCATCGTCGGGGTGATGCCCGGGATGGTCACATGCCACATCTGCTTCCAGCGGTTCGCGCCGTCGATCCGGGCCGCCTCGTAGAGCTGGGGGTCGATCGTGGTCAGCGCCGCCAGGTAGAGGATGGTTCCCCAGCCCACGGTCTGCCAGACCTCGGAGGTGACGTAGATCGTGCGGAACCACTCAGGCAGCTGCATGAACGGCATGGACTCCCCGCCCAGGGAGCTGATCAGCTGGTTGATCGTGCCGTTCACGCTGGTCAGCTGCAGGACCATGCCGGCGACGATCACGATGGACATGAAGTGCGGCAGGTAGGAGATGGACTGGGCGATCCGTTTGAACTTGTTGCTGCGCAGCTCGTTGAACATCAGTGCGAGCACGATCGGCAGCGGGAAGCAGATCGCCAGGGTCAGCACGCCCAGGATGATCGTGTTCCAGAACACCCGCCAGAAGGTGGGGTCCTGGATGAACATCTCGATGTAGTGCATCCCGACCCACTCGTCACCGAAGATCGAGGATCCGGGACGGAAGCGGCGGAACGCGATGACGTTGCCGGCCATGGGCAGGTAGCGGAAGATCAGCAGGAACAGCAGCGGCAGGATCAGCAGCGTATAGAGCCGCCAGTCGGTCTTGAACGCATGCTTCCAGGTGTTGGTGTTGTTGGTCCCGGCATAGCCCTTCCGGTCCGCGCGGCGCTTCTTCTTCGGCGTGGAATGCGGGTCCTTGAACTCCGGCACGACGCCGGCTTCGCGCAGCGCCGGCTGACTGCTCCCCTCGGTGACACCGATGGCGCTCATGCAGCTCCCCTCAGAGTGACTCAGCTACCCTGCGGCGAGGCGATCAACCGTGATCCAGGTCACAAGGTAAGCGTTTTCCTAGAACTTAGTTGCATCACACACCTTAAGTCAAGAAAATGCGTGGCTCAGGTCACATCGGGTCACTGAAATCGCCATCGGCGGCGGGTCCAGGACCGGTGAAGGCGCGCGGAGCAGGGCAGGGCCGTGCGGGATACGACTGAGCGGGGTGCGGCGGAGCAGGGCGGGGCAGGGTCTCCGTGGAGCCTGCTCAGCGCTGCGGGGTGCTTGCGCGCAGCACCACGTGGGTCTGGACCGCCAGGTGCACCGGTTCCGTGCCGGATCCCAGCGCCATCCGCACCGCGCTGCGCCCCACCTCATGCAGCGGGATCTCCACCGAGGTCATCGCCGGGGTCACGTCCTGGGTCAGCCCGACGTTGTCGAAGCCGGCCAGCGAGATGTCGGTTCCCACGCTGAGCCCATGGTCCCGGATGGCGGTGGCGGCGCCGAAGGCCATCATGTCTGAGGTGACGAAGACGGTGTCCAGCGGAGCGCCGAGGTCTTCGCGCCGCGCCAGGAGCTCCTGCATGCCCACATAGCCGCCGTCGCGGGTGAACTCCGCCTCCACGATCGCATCATCGGCCAGGGTGTGGCCGCGCTCGGCCAGGCCCGTGCGGAAGCCGTTGATCCGGTCGGCGTTGGTGTGCAGGGTGACCCGGCCGGAGACCACCCCGAAGTTCGCACCGCCGCGATCGAGCAGCGCGTGCGCGAGCTTCCGGGCGCCGTCGTGGTTCTGGATGTCCACCAGATCGAAGGGTGAGGGTCCCTGGGAGATCACGACGACGCGCCCGCCGGTCTCGGCGTAGGCGCGCAGCGCGGCGGTGACCTCCTGTGAATGGGCGTTCTCCTCGTCCCGGGAGCCCGCGACGATGATGGCCCGGGGGTGCTGGCTGCGGAAGGTGCGCAGCATCTGCAGCTCCCGAGCGCCGCTGCGCTCCGAGGCAGCCATGGTCACCATCAGCGCCGCCTCGCTGGCCCTGGCCATGATGCCCGAGGCGATGGCGCTGAAGTAGGGGTCGGCGATATCGCTGAGCAGCACCGCCACGGTGGGGGAGGCGCCCTTGGCGACCGTCTGGGCGGAGAGGTTCGGCAGATAGCCCAGCTCCTCGGCGGTGCGCTTGACCCGCGCGGCGATGTCCTCGCTCACGCGTCGAGAGCTGCCGTTGATCGCCCGCGAGGCGGTGGCCGTGGAGACTCCGGCGGCTCGCGCCACGTCGGTCAGGGTCACCTGGCGCTGCTGGGCTGCCATGCAGCTCCTTCCTGGCTCAGCGCGTCGGCTGAGCAGCCTGCGCCGGGCAGTGCCGTGCTGCGATGCGGCTCCGACCTGCGAGAACACCACCCTGGGCGGGGTGGATCACAGACAGTGTGCCATGGCTCCGTGATTCAGGCCAGAGTGTGATCACGCCCTGGCCCGATCACGCCCGGGCCTGATCACACCCGGGCAGCGCCTCAGTGCTTCTCGGCGATCAGGGCGCGACGGGCCGCGTAGGCCTGGCGGACCTCCGGGGTCGGGGTGCCGGTGATGGTCTGGGTCTCCACGGTGGACCAGGCCGGCGGCTGGGCCGCGCCGGAGAGCACCCAGGCGGCCTGACGTGCGGCGCCGTCGGCCACGTACTCGCCCGGTGCCGGGACGCTGACCTCGCGGCCCAAGATCGACGGGGCGATCTGCTGCACGGCGGCGGAGCGGGCGGCGCCGCCGATCAGCGTGATGGATTCCACCGGGACGCCCTGGGAGGTCATCGCCTCCAGGCCGTCGGCGAGGCCGCAGAGCAGACCCTCCACGGCCGCACGGGCCACGTCCTGCGGGTTCATCGAGGCCAGGGTCAGGCCGATGAAAGAGCCGGTGGCGTGGGGAAGGTTCGGGGTGCGCTCGCCCTCGAGATAGGGCACCAGCGTCAGCCCGTTCGCACCGGGCGCAGCGGCCAGCGCGAGGTCTGCCAGACCGGCATGGTCCACCCCGAGCATCTTCGCGGCGCCGTCGAGGACCCGGGATCCGTTGAGGGTCACCGCAAGCGGGAGGAACTCGCCGGTGGCGTCGGCGAATCCGGTGACCATGCCCGAAGGGTCCTGGATCGGCTTCGGCGAGACCGCGGAGACCACCCCGGAGGTTCCGATGGAGATCGCCACGTCGCCGGTGCGCATGCCCAGCCCCAGGGCAGCGGCGGCGTTGTCTCCGGCGCCGGGGCCCAGGAGCAGGTGCGCCCAGTCGCGGGCCGCGTCACCGGTGCCCACCTGCTCCTGCGGGCCGGCGACCCGGGGCAGGATGATCGCCCGAGCGGCATCCTCGCTGATCCGCAGCGCGCGGGCCAGAAGATCGTAGCGGTAGCTGCCGGTGGCGGCGTCGAAGTAGCCGGTGCCGGAGGCGTCGGAACGGTCGGTGGCCAGATCGCTGAGCTCGGTGGAGCCTGAGAGCTTCCAGGTCAGCCAGTCGTGGGGGAGTGCGACGGCGGCCACGCGGCCGGCGTTCTCCGGTTCGGCATCAGCGAGCCAGCGCAGCTTGGTCACGGTCAGGGAGGCCACCGGCACCGACCCGGTCATCGAGGTCCAGGCCGCCGCGCCCTCGGCCCCGCCGCCGTATTCGGCGATCAGCTCGGCGGCGGCGTCGGCGGAGCGGGTGTCGTTCCAGAGCAGCGCGTCACGGATGACCTCGCCCGCGGAGTCCAGGGCAACCATGCCGTGCTGCTGCCCGCCCACCGAGGCGGCCGCGACGTCGGCGAGCCCGCCGGCGGCCGCGATGGCGTCCAGCAGGGCGTCCCACCAGGCGGCCGGGGCGACCTCGGTCCCCTCAGGGTGCTTCGCGGAGCCGGTGCGCACCAGCTCACCGGTGTGCGCGTCACGGATGACGACCTTGCAGGACTGGGTGGAGGAGTCGATACCTGCGACCAGAGTGGGCATGCAGTGTCCTTTCGTGACACCCGCCCGGGCACTCCGCCCGGTCAGGGCGGCTGTGGAGACCGGCGGGAGGAGCTGGCGGGATGGTCGGTGACGTCGTGTCGAGGATCTCACAGCCGTGGCCGGCCGCCCCAGTGTCCTGGTGCGACCGGCCACGCGGTGAGATGCAGATGAGGCTCAGTTCAGATGAGGCTAGGCAGAACCGCTGAGGCTCAGCCGAGGCTCGGCAGAACCGTTGAGGCTCAGCCGATCAGGTGCTTCATGGCCAGCTGGTTGAGGTTCACGAAGCCGTAGTTGCGCTCGGCCGCCTTGTCCACGTCGAAGTTCTCGTAGGTGGAGGTGTCGGCCAGGAAGTCGGTGAGCGATTCGCCGGCGGCCAGGGTGGTCTCGCCGAGCTCGTAGACCCCGGAGGCCTTCAGGGCGGCCTGGACCTCGGGGTCCGCGCGGAATGCCTTGGACTTGTCCGCGAGCATGGTGACCATCTCGACGTTGGCCTTCGCTGAGTCCCAGATGCCCTGGACGTAGTCGGTGCGGGAGGGCTTGTAGTCGAAGTGCATCCAGCCGTCGTAGCTGGGGCCGCCGCCGGGGAAGCCGTTGACCAGCAGGTCGATGGTGAAGAACGCCGAGGCCAGCTCGCCGTGGCCGAAGACCAGGTCCTGGTCGTACTTGATCGAGCGCTGACCGTTGAGGTCGATGTGGAAGAGCTTGCCGGCCCACAGCGCCTGGGCGATGCCGTGGGTGAAGTTCAGTCCGGCCATCTGCTCGTGGCCGGTCTCCGGGTTCAGTCCGACGATGTCGCCGTGCTCGAGCTGGGCGATGAAGCCCAGCGCGTGGCCGATGGTGGGCAGGAAGATGTCGCCGCGCGGCTCGTTGGGCTTGGGCTCCAGCGCGATGCGCAGGTCATAGCCCTTGTCCTTGATGTAGCTGGCGATGGTGTCCACGCCCTCGGCGTAGCGCTCGTGGGCGGCGAAGAGGTCCTTGGAACCGTCATACTCGGCGCCTTCACGCCCGCCCCACATCACGAAGGTCTCGGCGCCGAACTCGGCGGCGCGGTCGACGTTGCGCAGCAGCTTGCGCAGTCCGAAGCGGCGCACGGAGCGATCGTTCGAGGTGAGCCCGCCGTCCTTGAAGACCGGGTGGGAGAAGGTGTTGGTGGTGACCATCTCGACCTTCAGGCCGACCTCATCGGCGACCTCCTTGAAGCGGGTGAAGTACTTCTCCCGCGCGGAGTCATCGGTGCCGAAGGGGGCGACGTCGTCGTCGTGGAAGGTGACACCGGACGCGCCGGCCTCCTTCAGCTTCGGAAGGTACTCCCAGGGCTCGAACTCGGGGCGGGAGGCCGACCCGAACTGGTCCTGCGCGGTCCATCCGACGGTCCAGAGACCGAAGGAGAGCTTGTAGTCAGATGCTGGCGTCGATGCCATGGGGGCCTCCTGCAAGGAAAAGGTATGGTTCCGGGGTGCACCGGGAAGGCTGTGACCCGGCACTCATTTTGTTTCTAGATGTAACCTAAATCCTAATGGGGCTAAGATCAAGTCCGTGACCCAAGACACTACCCGCCGGACCGCAGGACCCAGGCCCAGCACCGCGTTCGGCGTGACCTCGCGCGGCTCGCTGGCCCGGCTGGGCCGCAGCTCCGGAGACGACCATGGCGACTTCTCCCGCGCCCCGCGCGCGGAGGGCGGCCCGAGTGACCAGTCCTCGCGTCCCGGTGCCCGTCAGGAGTCCCTGCGCGAGTCGAACCTGTTGCTGCTCACCGAGGAGATCTTCTCCGCCGTGGAGCCGCTCTCCCGGGCCGACCTGGCGACGCGCACCGGGATGACCCGTTCCACGGTCTCCCGGCTGGTCGATGACCTGCTCGCCGCCGGGATCATCCGGGAGGGCTCCCCGGCCGTGGGAGGCGGCTCCCGTGGCCGCCCCGCCGTGCCGCTGCACCCGGCGCGGGCGACCCTGGCCGGGCTCGGCGTGGAGATCAGCGTGGACTTCATGGCCGCGCGTGCCCTGGACCTGACCGGAGAGACCCTGGCCGAGGAGATCATCGACGGCGACTTCCGCGGCTCGGATCCTTCCGCGGTGCTGCCCCAGGCCGGGGCGATGGCGCTGCGCGTGGCCCAGCAGGCCACCGCCCGCGGGGCGCGCGTGGTGGGCACCGTCCTGGCGCTGCCCGGTCTGATCGGCGCCGACGAGCACTCGCTGGTGCTGGCCCCGAACCTCGGCTGGCGCGGCGTGGACGCCGTGCCGCTGCTGGTGGGGGAGCACCGTGATGCCTTCGGCGGATTCATCCACGCCGCGAACGAGGCCAAGCTGGCCGCGCTCGCGGTGGCGCAGGAGCTCGCGGCGGCGGATCAGCAGGAGCAGACCTTCCTCTACGTCTCGGCGCAGATGGGCATCGGCGCCGCCGTGGTCATCGAATCAGTGGTCGACGTCGGACAGCACGGATGGGCCGGGGAGATCGGGCACATCTCGGTGGAGCCCGAGGGCCCGCAGTGTGGCTGCGGGGCGCTGGGCTGCCTGGAGACCTACGCCGGGAAGCGATCGCTGCTCGCGGCCGCCGGGATGGAACGCACCGCCACCGCCCAAGACCTGGTGGAGCTCAGTCAGCGCGAGGACGAGGCCGGCCGGATCGCCTGCGAGGCGATCGACCGCGCCGGATGGGCGCTCGGCGTGGCCTTGGCCGGGGCGATGAACCTGCTCGACGTCCACGACATCGTGCTCGGCGGGGTCTACGGTCCACTGGCGGACATGCTGCGGCCCCGGATCGAGAAGGAGCTCAACTCCCGGGTGCTCTCGGCACAGTGGAGCACCTTCCGGGTGCGCACCGCCTCGTCCCAGGCGGCGCCGGCCGCCACCGGCGGAGCGCTGCGCGCGATGCGATGCGTGGTGGACGCCCCGCTGCAGTGGATCCCGCAGCCCGGGTGAACCGGCTCAGCCGGCGCGGATCGCTTCGATGCTGTAGCCCATGCGGAACCATTTCCCGGGTTCCAGGTGGATCAGGTCCTCGCCGCTGTTGAGTGCATTCGGCGGGCAGGTCATCGGTTCCACGGCGATGCCGGCCCGGTCGATCCGCTCACCGGTGTAGACCTGGACCCAGGGCGAATCGGCGATCATGCGCACCACGAACCCCGAAGGGCCGTGGATGAGTTCCGCCGTCCAGCCCTCCTCGGGAAGGTCGGTGAAGGCGTGATCGATGGTGCGCCCGGACAGCAGCGGACCGTGGGTGAGATCGAAGTCCTGAGCCACCGTCTTGCGACCGGTCACGGTGCCGTCGGACTTCGTCTTGAGCAGGGTCCGTGCGGGAAGCCGCAGTCGGCATTCCCGCAGCGAGGCCCCGCCGGCCGTCAGGTACGGATGGAAGCCGGCGCCGAAGGGCGCGGTCTGCGGAACCGGGGCGGGGGATGGATCGGTGTCAGTCGCCTCGGGCGCCGTGGACGAATCGGTCTCGGTGGACGCGCCCTCGGGCCCCTCGTCCTCTGTGCCCTCGTCCTCGGTCGCCTCGGCTTCTGTGTCCTCGCCCTCGGCGTCCTCGGACACCTCGGCTTCTGTGTCCGCGCCCTCGGCCTCGGCTGCCTCACCGTCGGGCGCTTCTGACTCGGTCCGGTCTGTGTCGGCGTCCTGGTTGCCCGCGTCATCCGGCGTTTGAAGGTCCGCGACTTCGAGGCCTTCGGCAGGCTCGAGGGTGTCCTCGGACTCGGCCAGCGGGGCATCCTGGTCCGGAGCGGCATCTTCGGCCAGCTCCTCGGGGCGGTAGCGCGCCATCAGCGTCGCGGCGAGGCCGAGGTCGGCGGAGACTCGGTAGGTCAGGGCGATGTCCAGGCCGAAGGGGTACCCCTCCGAGCTCTCGAGCCAGCCCGCCAGCTGCACCTCGGACTCCTTCTGCGAGACCACGCGCAGCGGAAGGTCGATGAGCAGTCCGTGCAGCGCGGCACCGGTGGCCTCTTCGTTGACCGGGAGCAGATGCTCCACCCCGTTGAAGGTGTAGCGGCCGCCCTTGGTCCGGTTGGGCCAGGGCGCGAGCACGGCCCCGGCGAAGGCGCCCTCCGTCTTGGCGGCGGGCACGATGAGCTCGTCCTCCTGATGTGTGAGGTTCAGCAGCTGACCGCCGAGAAGGCTGATCTGCGCCGCGTATCCGCCGCCGGTGATGGATACCGAGTTCGTCGCGTCCATTTGTGGTGCCTCCTACGAAGGTCGCAGACCTCCGCGTTCCCTTGGCACTGCCCCACCCGGCTGAGGACCAGGCGGACGGCGGCAGTGAAACGTGAAGTTACATGTGGGGCAACAGTACCCAAAAGGCCATAGTTCGGCCTATTCGTGCCGAACCAGGGGGTGCGACGGTGTGAGACTGATCGATGAGGCATAATGACCGGTTACCCCTTCTGAGCGAGTGTGATGACAATGAATACATCGGCAATGACAACTTCTGAAGAGTTCTCGATCCCGCCGGCCGGCGCGGGCGGCAGCTTCTCCCATACGCCTGGGAAGAAGATGGTCTGCCTCGACGTGGACGGCACGATCGTCTTCCATGACGGGCGGATGTCCGAGGCCGTGAAGCAGGCCGGTCGCGCCCTGGTGGCCGAGGGTCACACGGTCGTGGTCTCCACCGGGCGGTCGCTGCCGGCCACGCTTCCGGTGGTCGAGACCTTCGGCATCGAGCAGGGCTACGCGGTGTGCAGCAACGGTGGAGTCACCGTGCGGATCGATGTGTCTCTGGAAGACGGCTACGAGGTCCTGGACCGGAGGGTCTTCGATCCCGCCCCCGCGCTCGACGCGCTGATGGACCGGCTGCCGAACGCGCGCTACGCCATCGAGACCTCCGTCGGGGACTTCCTCTCCACCGAGCGTTTCGAAGACATGTCCTTCGGCCTCGATGCCCGTGGCGTGAGCTTCCAGGAGATGAAGGAGGCCGAGGCGGTCCGCCTGGTGGTCAACTCCACCGAGTCCACCGCCGAGGAATTCGCCACCGCGGTGCAGAGCATCGGACTCCATGGAGTCACCTACTCGGTGGGCTGGTCGGCCTGGCTGGACATCGCCGCCGCCGGCGTCACCAAGGGATCCTCCCTCGAAGCGCTGCGCGAACGGCTTGCGGTGCCCGCCGAGGACACCGTGGCCGTCGGAGACGGACGCAACGACATCGAGATGCTCGGCTGGGCGGCTCGCGGAGTGGCCATGGGGCAGGCGCCCCAGGAGGTCATCGACGTCGCCGACGAGCTCACCGCCCCGGTGGAGGAAGACGGCCTGGTGCCTGTGCTGCGGAGCCTCCTGGAACAGGACTGACGCCTGGGGTCACGCCTCTGCACGCCCGAGCCCCTGGCACCTCTGCGCCAGGGCTGGGCATATCGCCAGAAACGCATCGAGTGGGCGATCCGAGCGGATCCAGCGGGCATTCTGGCCCGAAGAATCACTCAGATCGCCCACTCGATGAGGATGGGGTGCTCGACCGCTGGCTCAGCGCAGGGGCAGCTTCTCCTCTGCGGTGAGCGCGACGTCGTCCTCGGGCTCTTTCTCTCCGCTCCAGGCCCGCTTCATGGACATGATGCACTCCGCCAGGACCCAGATCGCGGCGAAGATGATCACCACGTTGATGGAGAACAGCAGCCACTCGCCCTCGTTGAAGAAGCTGAAGACCTGGACCACCGCCGCCCAGGAGCTCATCACGAGCACGAACGCCATCGGGATCAGCACCGGCAGGAACGGGCGCTTCTTGCGCATCAGCATCACCACGATGATGCCCATGGTCAGCGAGGCCAGCAGCTGGTTGGTGGTGCCGAACAGCGGCCAGATCAGCATGCCGCCGGAGCCGTCGGCGCCCTGTGAGAAGGTCAGGCCGCCGCCGACGAGGATCACGACGACCGTCGCAGCGATGACGCCGATCCGGATCTTGGCCAGCTCGCCGATCTCTTGGACCACGAAGCGCATGAGGCGCACGCCGGTATCCATGGTGGTCGCGGCGAAGAGCACCGCCATGGTCGCCAGGATGGTGGCCGAGAGGTCCACCGGAATGCCGAGGCCGGCGTTGACGATGGCGCCGCCGCCCTCGACGAAGTTCCCGACCGGGTTGTCGTTGAAGGTGGCGTAGACCTCTTCCCACTGGGCGAGCGTCTGGAACCCGGCGGTGGTGGCGATGATCGCGCCCAGTGCCAGCAGTCCCTCACCGACGGCGCCGAAGTAGCCCACGAACCGGGCATCGGTCTCTCGATCGAGCTGCTTGGAGGTGGTGCCGCTGGCCACGGTGCCGTGGAACCCGGAGATCGCGCCGCAGGCGATGGTCACGAAGAGCAGCGGAATCATCGAGGGCGTGCCCTCCGGGATGTTCGTGTTGATCGCCGGTGCCACGATGGTCGGGGTGGCGAACATGGTGGCGCCGTAGAGGATGCCCAGACCGATGAACAGCTGCACACCGTTGATGTAGTCACGCGGCTGCAGCAGGACCCATACCGGCAGCAGCGAGGCGATGCCGGCGTAGAGGAAGAGCACGATGATCCAGACGCCGTTGGGCGCGAGACCGAAGGTGCTCTCCGGCAGCTCGATCGGATACGAGTTGCCCAGGATGATCAGCCCGTAGAGGGCGATGACGCCGACCGCGGTCACGGCCAGCAGGTTCCAGCGGAATCGGTAGATCGCCTGGCCCACGGCCAGGGCGACGATCAGCGCGCCCCAGGTGGGAATGACGGCGCCCGGCTGTGCGACCAGCAGGTTCGAGATCACCACGGCGAAGGCGGTGACCACCATCAGCAGCAGCAGGAAGACCACGACCAGGAACAGGTTGCGGCCGCGGGCGCTGATGTAGCGGCCCGAGAGCGTGCCGATCGACTGCCCCCGGTTGCGCTGTGAGGCCCAGAGCGCGCCCAGATCATGCATGCCCGCGATGAACACGGTGCCGATGGTGACCCAGAGGAACGCCGGCAGCCAGCCCCAGATCACGGCGACGGCCGGGCCCACGATCGGTGCGGCGCCGGCCACCGAGGTGAAGTGGTGGCCCCAGAGCACGTAGCGGTTGGTGGGGACGTAGTCCACGCCGTCGTTGAACTGGTGTGCAGGCGTCTTGAACTCAGCGTTGAGCTTGTAGACCTTCTTCGCGAGGAACCGCGAATATAGGAAATAGCCGCTCAGCATCATGGCGATGCCGATCACGGCGATGACCAGAGAATTGACCCCGTCCATCGTGTCCTCCTCATTGAGGGGCGCCTGCGCGCGGGCAGGCGCCGGTTACGGTGCGATTGATGTGATGCCAGACATAGTACGCGTCAACGTGTGAGCGGGGACACTGCTCGATCGCGCGCCGAGGTTAGGATCGTGGGATGTCTGAGCCCAGCGAGTCCCCGGTGACCCCCGCGACAACCCTGGAGGAGCTCTGGCCGCCCTTCGGTCTGCGCATCGCCTCCCCTCGGTTGGAGCTGCGGGTCGTGCGCGAGACCGACTTCCCCGCCTACGCTGACGCCGCGGCCTCCGGGGTCACGCAGACCAGCAGGAACCCCTTCCGCTTCGCCTGGAACGAGAAGCGCCCGGAGGAGCTGGTCAAGTCCTCGCTGCCGTTCCTGTGGTCCACCCGCTCCGCGATCGGCCCGGATCACTGGCACCTGGCACTCGGGGTCTTCCTCAAGCATCCGGCCGGCTCCGGGAGCCCCGAGGGAACAGCCCCCGGGGAGCTGATCGGGATGCAGGACTGCTATGCCCATGACTGGTCGATCCTGCGCACGATCAGCTCCGGAAGCTGGCTCCGCGCGGACCGGCAGGGTCAGGGTCTGGGCACCGAGGCCCGGGCCGCGATGCTGCTCTGGGCCTTTGATCACTTCGGCGCCGAATACGCCGAATCCGGGGCCTACACCTGGAACGAACGCTCCCGGCGGGTCTCCGAATCCCTGGGCTACTTCACCTCCGGCACCCGGCGGGTCCCCGACGCCCACGGAGTCGAGCCTGAATGGGAGCACCTGTTCCGGCTCCCGAAGAACGACCTGCTCCGCCCGCCCTTCCAGGTCCAGGTCTCCGGCAATGCAGAGCTCAGGACGTTCTTCGGCCATGACTGAGCCCGCGCTGCCGGTGAGCACCGACTGGGTGCGCGCCGTCGTCACAGCTGCCCAGCACATCCCCGCCCCCGCCGGCCCCGGGTCCTACGCCGATGCGGCCGAGGTGCTGCGCGGCATCGGACTGATCCAGCTGGACCCGCTCACCCGGGTCTCCACCGCCCAGCGGCTCACCACGCTGACCCGTCTGCCGCGCAGCGCCCGGGCCGAGGAGATCGACTCCTCGCTCTGGCCCGCAGGAGCCCCGCTGCATGGGACACCGGTCTCCTTCGAGGCCTTCACCAAGGTGGCCTGCCTGTTCCCGATCGAGGACTGGCCGCTGCTGCAGCTGCGCCGCGAACGTGTCCGCGAGACCTACGCGCAGCGCCTGGATCCGCGGATGCGCGCGCAGATCCGTGAGGTGGTCGCCGCCGCGCAGAACGGCATCCAGATCGGCGGGATCGAAGCCGCGATGGGCGCCACGCGCACCACCGGCTGGAACTGGTCGGAGATCAAGCACGCCGCAGAGCTGATGGTTCGCACCGGGGAGCTCGTGATCACCGCGCGCAACGGCATCATCCGGCTCTTCGACCTGCCCGAACGCGCGCTGCCCGCCCCGATCCTGGAGGCCGCCCAGCTGCCGCCGGAGCAGCTGCGCGGAGACCTCGCCCGCCGCGCCGCCGGCACGCTGGCGGTGATGACCGTGGCCGACTTCGCCCACCACTACCACCTCTCCACCGCCGACGCCGCTCGCGGGATCGAGCTGGCCGGACTCACGGCGCTGCAGGTCCCCGGGTGGAAGGACCTCGGCTACTGTCGTCCGGGGCTGCCCGAGCAGGCTGCGGCTGCGGCCGGCACCGCCCCGGCGGCACAGTCCCGGCTCATCGGCCCCTTCGACCCGTTGCTGCGCGACCGCGGCCGGGCGCGGCGGATCTTCGACTTCGACTACACCTTCGAGGCCTATGTGCCCAGGGACAAGCGGCGCTACGGCCACTATGTGATGGCGGTGCTCTCCGGCACCGAACTGGTCGGCAGGGTGGATCTCCAGCGCGTGGGCCCGGTGCTGCAGATCAACCGGGTCTTCCCCGAGCCCGGACACAGCACCCGTTCCGTCACCGCTCGCCTCCGCGCCGGGGCCAGGACGCTGAGCACCCAGCTCGGCACCGAGATGCAGATCCTGGGCAGCGGCGAGCAGTCGTGACCGTGTGCCACGCGGATCCATCGCCGTGTGTCACGCGGATCCATCACCGTGTGCGACGAGGACCGGCGACCGGGCGCAATGTGTACGCTTGGCCGTGGAAGCGGACGCGCGGGCCCCAGGGCCCCGACGCGGCCGCGCAGCAGTGCTCTTGACGCTCAACACTAGGAGAACCCGTGACCCTGACCCACGACGTCACCATCGAAATCCCCGAAGGCTCACGCGTGAAGTACGAGATCGATCACGAGACCCACCGTCTCCGGCTCGACCGCGTGCTCTTCACCCCCATGCAGTACCCCACCCACTACGGGTACTTCGATGACACCCTCGGTGAGGACGGCGACCCGCTGGACGCGATGGTCTGGATCCCAGGCGTGGACCTGGTCCCCGGCGTCGTCGTGGAGTCCCGCCCCGTGGGCGTGCTGAACATGACCGACGACGGCGGCGGCGACGCCAAGCTGCTCTGCGTGCCCAAGGACAAGCGCTTTGATCACATCCAGGAGCTCGAGGATGTGGACCAGTGGACGCGCCAGGAGATCGAGCACTTCTTCACCCGCTATAAGGACCTCGAGCCCGGCAAGTGGGTCAAGATCGAGGGCTGGGCCGGCCGCGCCGAGGCCGAGGCCGAGCTGACCCGCTCCATCGAGCGCTTCAAGGGCTGATCCAGCTCCACTTCTCATCGAGTGGGCGTTCTGCGGGGCTCTCCCACCGTTCTGGACCGGGAATCCGCCGCAGAACGCCCACTCGATGTGTGCCCGCGGCGCTCGCGCGCCCGCCCGCGCCCGACCCGCCCGCGCCCGACCTGCTCACCCTGTGCGCTCGCAGACCACGCCGCCACTTCACGCAAAGGCCTTCCGCATGACCTCCCCACAGCCCGTCGCCCTGGTCACCGGAGCCTCCTCCGGGATCGGCGCCGCGACCGCGCGCAGGCTCGCCGCCGCCGGGTACCACGTCTACGGCGCCGCGCGCCGAGCTGAACGACTCGAGGAGCTGCGCGGCGACGGCGTCGTGCCGCTGGTGCTGGATCTGCTCGACGAGGGTTCGTTGAACACCGCGCTCAAGCAGATTCGCGAGGACACCGGACGCCTCGACCTGCTGGTCAACAACGCCGGCTATGGCGCCTTCGGAGCCGTGGAGGACGTCCCGATCGAGGAGGCTCGCCGCCAGTTCGAGGTCAACCTCTTCGGCCTGGCCCGACTGGTGCAGCTGAGTCTGCCGATGATGCGCTCCCACGGCACCGGCACCATCATCAACGTCTCCTCCGTGGCAGGACGGGTCGCCGGACCGATGGGCGGCTGGTACCACGCCACGAAGTTCGCGCTGGAGGGTTTCAGCGACTCGCTGCGCCAGGAGGTGGCCCCCTTCGGGGTTCGCGTGGTCGTGGTCCAGCCCGGCGCGATCAAGACCGAGTGGGGCGCCAATGCGCTCCTCGCGGCGCGCACCGCCTCCGGAGAGGGGCATTATGCGCACCGGGTCGAGCGCCTGGCCCGCGGCATCCTCAACCCCGAGGGCGTGCAACGCCGCGCCTCCGGGCCCGATCTGATCGCTCGGGTCATCGAGCGCGCCGCGCGCTCCTCACGTCCTCGCACCCGCTACGCGCAGGGCCACCTGGCCTGGGCCGGACTCTTCGGCCGCCGGATGCTCAGCGACAGGCTGCTGGACCAGATCACCGGACGGGTGATGGGCTGAGTCTCCAGCTGCGGGGCCTCGGCTGGCGAGACGCTCACGCGGCCGCTGTTGTTGTGGTGTGATGGATGGATGAACAGCATCTCCGCGGCCCGAGCCAGTGACCTGATGATCAACTGGGAGCTCGCCACCACTACAGCGGCACGCGTGGCTCCGGCAGGACCCCGGTTCAGCGCCGCCCAGGTCAGCCAGGAGGTGGCCGCGCTGCGCAGCGCGGCCGCAGAGGCCGTGGACCACGTGCATCGGATCACCGGGCTCGAGGCCGCCCGGAGCCTCGGCGCCGATCCCGCCGAGACCCTCGTGGTGGACCGCGCCACCTGGTCCAAGGCCAATGTGGAGAGCTTCCGAGAGCTGCTGGGTCCGGCGCTGAAGATCGCTCTGGAGCAGAAGCCCGAGCTGGGCAAGGAAGGCTCCAGCGCGCAGGTCTACGGCTCCTCCTTCGCCGGCGCAGAGCTCGGCGCGGTGCTGGCCTTCCTCTCCGCCCACGTGCTCGGGCAGTTCGATCCGTTCACTCAGAATCGGCTGATCCTGGTGGCCCCGAACATCGCGGAGATCACCACCGAGCTCAACGTGGTGCCCGAGGACTTCCGGCTCTGGGTGTGCCTGCATGAACAGACCCACCGGGTGCAGTTCGCCGCCGCTCCCTGGCTCGCCGATCACCTCAAGTCCAAGATCACCGAGCTGAGCTCCTCCACCATGGGCATGGCCTCCGGGCTGGGGGACCGGCTCGGGGAGGTCATCGAGGCGGTCCGGGCGGGCCGCGGATTCGTCGAGGTCATCCAGACCCCGCAGGACCGCGAGACCATGTCCCACCTGACGGCCGTGATGAGCCTGCTCGAGGGCCACGCCAACGTCATCATGGACGGGGTCGACTCCTCGATCGTGCCCACCGTGAAGACGATCCGACGCCGCTTCGAGGCTCGCGGCAAGACCCGCACCCCGCTGGAGAAGTTCATCCGCAAGCTGCTCCAGCTCGATGTGAAGGCCGCGCAGTACCGTGACGGGCAGAAGTTCGTGGGCCACATCGTGGACACCATCGGCATGGACTCGTTCAACATCATCTGGGAGTCCCCGGCGCATCTGCCCACCGAGCAGGAGCTGCACCACCCGCAGGAATGGATCGAGCGCATGGGGCTGGTGTGAGCCCCCGCTTCCCCGACTCGGTCAACCGGGCGCGCCGCGCCGTGGAAGCCGCCCTGGATCCCGCGGGGCTGAACCTGGTGGCCTGCTCCGGCGGGGCGGATTCCCTCGCCCTGGCCGCAGCCGCCGCCTTCCACCAGCGGCGCCTCGCGGGGGAGAAGGACACCAAGCGCCCCGACGGCGAGCGTGCCGGCGCACCGGCCCGAGTAGGCGCCGTCGTGGTCGACCACGGGCTGCACCCGGACAGCGAGGCGGTCACCGCGACGGCGGCCGCCCAGCTGCGTGGCCTGGGACTGGATCCGGTGCTCTCGGTGCGGGCCAGCGTGGACCCCGACTCCGCGGAGGGCCCCGAGGCGGCGGCGC
Organism: Nesterenkonia sp. E16_10; assembly: GCF_017347085.1. Lineage (GTDB taxonomy): Bacteria > Actinomycetota > Actinomycetes > Actinomycetales > Micrococcaceae > Nesterenkonia. The sequence continues at coordinate 213,483 of NZ_JADPSA010000022.1, read as the reverse complement.
GCACCGCCCGCTACCGCGCCTTCGCCCAGGCGCTGACCCAGACCGGAGCCACCCGGATCCTGCTCGCCCACACCCGCGACGACCAGGCCGAACAGGTGCTGCTCGGCCTCGCCCGCGGCTCCGGGACCCGCAGCCTCGCCGGGATCCCTGCGGTGCGCGGACCGTTTCGACGTCCGCTGCTGAGCCTGACCCGGGAGCAGACCGAGGAGATCTGTGCCCACGCCCGGCTGCGCCCGTGGCAGGACCCGGCCAACTCCGACCCCCGGTTCCTGCGCTCGAAGGTCCGCACCGAGATCCTGCCCTACCTGGAGTCGCAGCTCAGTGGCTCCATCCGCGAGTCCTTGGCGCGCACCGCGCAGATCGCCGCCGAGGACGCCGACCATCTGGACCAGCAGGCCAAGGCCAGCTTCGCGCAGCTGCTCCACGACCCGGGACCGGAGGGCCAGCTGCGCATGGAGCTCGAAGCGCTGCTGGCCGCACCGCCGGCGATCCGCCGCCGGGTGATCGCGCTCGCCGTGGTCGCAGCCGGCGGCGCCAACCCCTCCTTCGAGCGGCTGATGGCCGTGGAGAAGCTGCTGGGCAGGACCGGATCGGCGGGCCCGATCGAGCTGGAGGGCGGGGTCAGTGCGCACCGAGGGACGCGGGGGAGCCCGGACTATGCGAAACTTGTCATCGTTCCACGCCTGAACTGAGGAACGCGAGACTTATCTATTAGGAGCTGGACACCACCCATGGATGCTCAGGATGTCAAAGCAGATCTCACCGAGGTGCTCTACACCAAGGACGAGATCGACGCGAAGATCAAAGAACTTGCAGCCGTCATCGACCGTGATTACGCGGATAAGGACGTCCTGCTGGTCGGTGTCCTCAAGGGCGCGGTCATGGTCATGGCCGATCTGGCCCGCGCGCTGCGCTCACACGTGACCATGGACTGGATGGCGGTGTCCTCCTACGGCTCCGGCACCAAGTCCTCCGGGGTGGTGCGCATCCTCAAGGACCTCGATGCCGACCTGATGAACCGCCACGTGCTCATCGTCGAAGACATCATCGACTCCGGACTGACGCTCTCCTGGCTGAAGACCAACCTGGAATCCCGCGGTCCGGCCTCACTGGAGATCTGCACGCTCTTCCGCAAGCCCGACGCCGTGAAGGTCGACATCGACGTGAAGTACGTCGGTATGGACATCCCGAACAAGTTCGTCGTCGGCTACGGCCTGGACTTCGCCGAGAAGTACCGCAACCTCGACTGTGTCGGGATCCTCGCTCCCCACGTCTACCAGTGAGCTGACCGCGCGAAGCCGCGAAGTCCGGGCAGCAGCCGGGCTGTGCAGCAGCAGCATCCAGGCCCTGACCCGGCCGTTTCGAACCCCGCTGCTCTCCGGAGCCAGGACGGGGCGAGTTCTCCCGGAGGCGAACGTGGTCACTGTGGGTTAGCCCCATCACCTCGAGCCCGAGTACCTTTAGATGCTAGGTATATCTGCGTCTGACGGAGCTGCATGAACTTCAAGAAGATCTTCACCGGGCCACTGTTCTGGATCGTGCTGGCAGTGGTGCTGCTGCTGCTGGTCGTGCCGATGATGTTCTCCTCCTCGGCCAACGGCCAGCGGGTGGACACCAACGTGGGCATGGAGCTCCTCGCCGAGGGTGAGGTCGTGGAGGCCTCCCTGGAGGACGGCGACCAGCGGGTCGACCTGAACCTGAGCTCCCCCTACGAGCAGGACGGGCAGGAAGTCGGCGACGTCGTCCACTTCTTCTACTCCTCGGCTCGGGCTGAGACCGTGGTCCAGGCCATCGCCGATGCTGACCTCGAGGGCTACACCGACGAGCCGGAGCAGTCGAACTGGCTGCTCTCGATGCTCGGCTTCATGATCCCCTTCCTGATCATCGCGCTGCTCTTCATCTGGCTGCTGACCCGCATGTCCGGCGGCAACTCCCGGGTGATGCAGTTCGGCAAGTCCAAGGCCAAGATGTTCGACAAGGACATGCCGCAGGTCGCCTTCGGTGATGTCGCCGGGGCCGAGGAGGCCGTGGAGGAGCTCCACGAGATCAAGGAGTTCCTCTCCGAGCCCGAGAAGTTCCAGCGCCTCGGGGCCAAGATCCCCAAGGGCGTGCTGCTCTACGGCGCCCCCGGCACCGGCAAGACGCTGCTGGCCAAGGCCGTGGCCGGAGAGGCCGGCGGTGCCTTCTACTCCATCTCGGGCTCAGACTTCGTCGAGATGTTCGTCGGCGTCGGCGCCTCCCGGGTGCGTGACCTCTTCAAGCAGGCCAAGGAGAACGCCCCGGCCATCATCTTCGTCGACGAGATCGACGCCGTGGGCCGCCAGCGCGGCGCCGGCGTGGGCGGCGGCAACGACGAGCGCGAGCAGACGCTGAACCAGCTGCTGGTGGAGATGGACGGCTTCGACGCCAACACCAACATCATCGTCATCGCCGCCACCAACCGTCCCGACGTGCTGGATCCGGCGCTGCTGCGCCCCGGGCGCTTCGACCGGCAGATCCCGGTGGAGGCTCCCGACTTCGCCGGACGCCGCGCGATCCTCGAGGTCCACGCCAAGGGCAAGCCGATGGTCGAAGACGTCGATCTCCAGGCCGTGGCCCGCAAGACCCCCGGCTACACCGGCGCGGATCTGGCCAACGTGCTCAACGAGGCGGCGCTGCTCACCGCGCGCTCCAACGCCGACCTGATCGATGACCGCGCGATCGACGAGGCCATCGACCGGGTCATGGCCGGACCGCAGAAGCGGACCCGGATGATGAAGGACCACGAGCGCCGGGTCACCGCCTATCACGAGGGCGGCCACGCGCTGGTCGCGGCGGCGCTGAACTACTCGGCGCCGGTCACCAAGATCACCATCCTGCCGCGCGGACGCGCCCTGGGCTACACCATGGTCGTGCCCGAGGAGGACAAGTACTCCACCACCCGCAACGAGCTGCTGGACACCATCGCCTACGCGATGGGCGGGCGGGTCGCCGAGGAGATCGTCTTCCACGATCCCTCCACCGGGGCCGCGAACGACATCCAGAAGGCCACCGAGACCGCGCGCCGCATGGTCACCGAGTACGGCATGAGCGCACGGGTCGGCTCGGTGAAGCTCGGCTCCGGGGACTCCAGCCCGTTCCTGGGCCGCGAGATGGCCCAGGGCAAGGAGTACTCCGAGGATCTCGCCGCCATCATCGACTCCGAGATCCGCGCCATCATCGACGAGGCCCACGACGAGGCCTATCACGCGCTGCACGAGAATCGCCATGTGCTGGATCGCCTCGCCGAGGAGCTGCTCCGCGTGGAGACGCTCAACGCCAAGGAGGTCGCTGCGATCTTCCACGACGTGATCAAGCGCCCGGTCCGCCAGGTCTGGGAGTCTTCACCGGGGCGCCCGGTCACCATCACCTCCGAGGTGGTGCCAGAGAACGAGCGGGACCCGGAATACCAGTTCGGCGGCGAGAACTCCGATGCCTGATCACCCTGGACCGCCCCTGACCGAGCCGGTGGATCTGCCGCGGATCGAGGCAGCGGTGCGCGAGATCCTGCTCGCCGTGGGCGAGGACCCGGAGCGCGAGGGCCTCAAGGGCACGCCCGCTCGGGTGGCCCGGGCCTATGAGGAGGCCTTCCTGGGGCTGCGCGAGGACCCTGCGGAGCTGATGTCGACCACCTTCGACATCGGCCACGAAGAGCTCGTGCTGGTCCGCGACGTCCCGTTCTACTCCACCTGTGAGCACCACCTGGTGCCCTTCTTCGGCCACGCCCATATCGGTTATATCCCCTCCCCGGAGGGCAGGGTCACCGGACTGAGCAAGCTGGCCCGGCTGGTCGACATCTTCGCCAAGCGCCCGCAGGTCCAGGAGCAGCTCACCACCCAGGTGGTCGACGCCCTGGTCCAGCACCTGACCCCGGGAGGGGCGATGGTCGTCGTCGAGGCCGAGCACCTGTGCATGTCCATGCGCGGAGTCTCCAAGCCCGGCGCACGGACCATCACCTCCGCGGTGCGCGGGCAGCTCCGGGACCCCGCCACCCGCGCCGAGGCGATGAGCCTGATGCTCCACGGACGACCCCGTTAGCACGCCGCCTGATTGAATCGGAGAGCCAGATGAGCACTTCCATCATGGGGATTCTGAACCTCACCCCGGACTCCTTCTCCGACGGCGGCCGGTTCGACGACGGCGCCGGCAGCCCCGATGTGGCGGCTGCGGTCACCGAGGCGCTGCGCATGACCCAGACCGGGGCCGACCTGATCGACGTCGGCGGGGAATCCACCCGACCGGGCGCAGAGCCCACCCCCGTGGCCGAGGAGCAGCGCAGGATCCTGCCGGTGCTCGAGGAGCTGCTGGGCTGCGGGATCACGGTCTCGGTGGACACCAGACGAGCCAGCACCGCGCTGGCCGCGCTGGAATGTGCGCAGCGCCGCGGCCTGGATCCGCGGAGGCTGACCATCAACGACGTCTCCGGTGCGCTCACCGATCCCGCGATGCCGGAGCTGATCGCCGAATCCGGGGCGCAGATCGTGATCACGCACAACCGCGGCGACTCCCAGACCATGGGGGCCCTGACCGAATACGAGTCGCTGCTCGAAGACGTCACCGCCGAGCTGCTCGCCGTACGGGACCGCTACCTCGACGCCGGCGCCCGCCGCGAACAGCTCATCCTGGATCCAGGAATCGGGTTCTCCAAGACCCATGAGCAGAACTGGGAACTGATCCGCAGCCTCGAGAGCTTCGTCCGGCTCGGGCACCGGGTGCTCTTCGGAGCCTCCCGCAAGGGGTTCCTCGGCTCGGTCACCTCCGAGGGAGACCGAGACACCGCCACCGCGGTGCTCTCCGCCCTGGCCTCCCAGGCCGGGGTCTGGGGCGTGCGGGTCCATGACGTGCAGGGAAGCCGAGATGCTGTGCAAGTGGTCTCCAAGCTGAGAAGGTAGAGCAATGTCCAGCAGGAGCAGCCCCCGTGACACCATCCGGCTCACCGGACTCACGGCCACCGGCCACCACGGGGTCTTCGACTTCGAGAAGCGCGAGGGTCAGATCTTCCGGGTCGACGCCGAGCTCACGCTGGACCTGCGCGCCGCAGGCCGCAGCGACACCCTCGGCGACACCGTCTCCTATGTGGAGATCGCGGAGCTCATCCACGCCGCCATCACCGGCGAGCCCTTCGACCTGATCGAAGCCCTCGCCGATCACCTGGCTCGAGAGATCCTGGCCACCGATCGGCGTCTGCTCGCGGCGGAGATCACCGTGCACAAGCCGCAGGCCCCGCTGGCCCAGACCTTCGAAGACGTCTCGGTGACCACCCGCCGGGACCGCAGCGATCTGCCTGCGGCGGAAGACCCCGCGACGGAGGGCGGGTCCGCCGCCGCGCCGGGACCCAGCCTGGACCCCGACGCCGCGCCCGCCGGGGAGGTGACCGCGGTGCTGGCGCTGGGATCCAACCTCGGAGAATCCGCCGTGACGCTGGCCTCGGCAGTCGCCGCACTGGACCGCGCCGAGACGGTGCGGGTGCTCCGAACCTCCCCGGTGGCCAAGACCAGCCCGGTGGGCGGGCCGGCGGGACAGCCTGACTTCCACAACCAGGTGCTCGAGGTCGCCACCACGCTGAGCCCGCATGCGCTGCTGGCCTGCACCCAGGCGATCGAGCAGGACCATCATCGGGCCCGCGGTGTGGAGAACGGCGAGGTCCGCTGGGGCCCGCGCACGCTGGACATCGACATCATCACCTACGGCCGCGCCCGGATCTCCTCGATCACGCTTCAGGTTCCGCACCCGCGGGCCGGCATCCGGGGATTCGTGCTGGTCCCCTGGACCTGGATGGACCCGCGGGCCGAGCTGGACGGGACGCCCGTGGCAGAGCTCGCCCGGCACGCCGCCGACGCGCAGAGCGTGGAACCGCTGGAGAGCCTCCGATGAGCCGACTCTCGGCGCTGCGGCTGCTGATCATCGCGGCCCTCACCGCCCTGGCCGGGTTCATCACCACCGTCTACATGTCTGCCCAGGGGATGAGCTCCCCGGTCCTGCCGCGCACCTCTCTGGTGACCCTGCTGGGGATCGCGCTGATCGTGCTGACCCTGGGGCTGCTGGTCTGGCGCGATCAGCGCCGGATCGCCTCGGCCGCAGCCAAGGGTCGACGCGGGCAACGCAGCCTGCACCCGCTCCACGCCGTCCGGGTCCTGACCGCGGGGCAGGCCGGCGCCTATGCCGGTGCGCTGATCGCCGGCTGGCATGCGGGTATCCTCGGTGACCTGGTGCCCGCCGCGGCGCTGAGCGCCCCGAACGTGAACTCATCCCTACTGATGATCACGGGGGGCATGATCTGGGTGATCATTGGGTTTGTCGTCGAGCTGCTCTGCAGGATCCCACCAGACGAGAACCCGCCGGATGAGAACCCGCCGGGAGAGCGGCGCCGCGGAAAGCCCGAACGCAACACAGGACCGATACCGGAGGAGGGCTATGCCCGCGGAACCCATTGATCCCACAGGTGTCACCTGGACCCGAGTCGACGAGCGGTACATCACGGTGAAGTACATCACCGGGATCCTCGGCTGGGTGATCACTCTGGCGGTGATCGCCACCCCGATCGTGCTCGACGCCATCGGCGTCTTCAGCGGGATCCCGCTGTGGATCAAGATCTTGGTCCCTGGTGTGGTGCTGATCTGGGCGGCAGTGGACCTCTGGCTGATTCCGCGAAGGATCCGAGCGATCGGCTACCACGAGCGTGCCGATGATCTGCTGATCCGCCGCGGAATCCTGTTCCAGCGGGTGGTTGCGGTGCCCTACGGGCGGCTGCAGTACGTCGACATCGAGGCCGGTCCGCTGATGCGCCGCTACGGGCTGTGCACCGTACAGCTGAAGACCGCGGCCGCGGCCACCGATGCCGTCATCCCGGGAGCCTCCCGCGAGGAGGGCGCGCGGCTGCGTGAAGAACTCTCCGTCCGTGGCCAGGCTCGCCTGGCCGGTCTGTGAGCCGGGGCATGGAGGATCACGCCGCCGGGAACCAGCCCGGAACCCAGGCCGGGAACCAGGCCGCCGAGGGGCGGGCGACTGGGGCGCACGCCCCGGACCAGGCCGCCGGGGAGCCCAAGGGCACCTCTGAGCGGTGGTTCGATGCGAGCTGGACCAAGGTCCACCCGCTGAGCCCGATCGTGCGCGGCGGGCTCGCCGTCATCGCGATCCCCGGCATCTTCCTGAGCTACAACTGGCAGAGCTGGATGGACGCCTGGGAGGCGTTCCGCAGCGGTGAGATCCAGCGCAATCTGGAATCCAACCCCACCCCGTTCCTGTTCGGCGCCGGCGGCGTGCTGCTGGTGATCGCGGTGATCTTCTCCAGCTTCGTGCTCTCCTGGTGGTTCACCCGTTACAAGATCACCTCCGAGCACGTGATGGTGAAGTCCGGGATCTTCGTGCGCCAGCACCGCCAGGCCCGGATCGATCGGGTCCAGGCCGTGGACCTGCGCCAGCCGCTGCTCGCCCGGCTCACCGGCCTCGCCGAGCTCAAGTTCGAGGTGGCTGAGGGCGACGGCACCGCCGCCACCCTGGCGTTCCTGAAGAAGTCCCAGGCAGAAGAGCTGCGCTCCGAGATCATGGACCGCGCCTCCGGCAGGGACGCGCCGCTCACCGCGGCCGAAGGTCTCGGGGCGACGCACGGTGACGCGGGGCCCGGCCCTGCAGGCCCTGGCGAGGCATACGCCGGACACACAGACCCCGGCCACGCATACGCCGGCCACACGGACCCCGGTCAGGCATACGCCGGCTACGCGTACGCCGGCCAGGCGGACCCGGCCCGGTCCCATGACTCCTCCAGCGCGCAGCACCCCCACGCCGGCGGCCCGACCCCTGAGTCCCACCACATCGCGCGCCAGGACCGGTTGATCGCCAAGGTCCCCACCGGGCGGCTGATCGGCTCGGTGCTCAGCGGCTGGGGGACCGTCTTCGTGCTGGTCATCCTGATCACGGCGATGGTGTCCATCGGGATCGGTCTGGCCGTCGGCTCGGATGCCGATTCGGTCTCGATCTGGGCCGTGCTCACCGGCGTCGGACTCCCGGCGGTCATCCCGATGGGCATCGCGGCCGTCACCATCTATTACCAGCAGTTCAGCTCCGGCTTCGGCTTCACCTCCACGGCGACCAGCTCGGGGCTGCGCGTTCGCTATGGGCTGCTGGAGACCACCAACCAGACCATCCCGCCGGGCCGGGTGCAGGCGCTGCAGATCCAGCAGCCGGTGCTCTGGCGTCCCTTCAAGTGGTTCAGGATCGTGGTCACCGTGGCCGGCTACGGCATCGGCGAGAAGCGTTCGGTGCTGCTGCCCGTGGGCCGGCTTGAGGACGTCATGGCCACCGCCGCAGAGATGTTTCCCGATCTGCAGGTGGAGAACCCCGAGGAGGTCTTCACCGCCGGGCTGACGGGCACGGGGACCGAGCTGGGCTACACCGAGGTGCCACGTCGTGCCCGGTTCTTCGACCCGATCGTTCGCCGTCGTCGCGGGTTCCGCACCACGCCCACCGCTCTGATGTTCCGCGACGGGCGCGCCTCCCGGCAGCTGACGATGGTCCCGCATGAGCGGATCCAGTCGCTGAGCCTGACCCAGGGCCCGCTGCAGCGCCGTCGGTCGATCGCCGACATCTTCATCCACTCCCCGGCCGGCCCATTCGCTGCGAAGCTGAAGAACCAGGACCTCGACGCGGTCAAGGACCTCTTCGAATACGAGTCCGACCATGCCGCCCAGGCCCGGCGCTACAGCGACCGCAACCAGTGGATGCGCCCCGAGGAGCTGCGCGAGTTTGAGCGCAAGGCCGCGGAGGCGCTGGCCGCACCGGAGGCAGCCGCCGCCGGAGAATTCCCGGTGCGCGCCGCCCCGACGGGCCTGCCGCATCCTCACGCCGCCGTCCACCCCGCAGACCTTCCGACCCACCAGGAACAGGACCCCCGTGACCGCTGAGCAGCCCGTGGACCCTTACGCCGCGGAGCTTCCGCCCTCCCAGCGGGAAGGTCGCCTCGGCATCGGCGTGATCTCGGCCGGGAAGGTCGGCTCGGTGCTGGGCGCGGCGCTGCGTGGAGCCGGGCACTCGGTGATCGGCGCCCACGCGGTCTCCGAGGACTCCCGCAACCGGGCGGAATCGCTGCTGGGCGGGGTGCCGGTGCTGGAGATCCCGGAGATCATGCGCCGGGCCGAACTGGTGCTGATCGCGGTGCCCGATGACGCCCTGGCCGAGCTGGTCGCCGGTCTGGCCGAGGCCGGTCACATCCAAGCAGGTCAGCTGATCGTGCACACCTCCGGCCGCTACGGCACCGAGGTGCTCGCCCCCGCGCAGCGCAGCGGCGCCATCGGGCTGGCGATCCACCCGGCGATGACCTTCACCGGACTTAGCATGGACCTGCAGAAGCTGCACACCTGCGCCTTCGGAGTCACCGCCCCGGCCCCGGTGCTGCCGATCGCCCAGGCACTGGTGGTGGAGATGGGCGGGGAGCCGGTGGTGATCCAGGAGGCGGACCGGCTGACCTATCACGCGGCTCTCGCGCACGCCTCGAACCACCTGAACACCATCACCGGCCAGTCCGCCGAGATGCTGCACCGGATCGGGGTGGAGCGCGCCGAGACCGTGCTGCGCCCGCTCATGCAGGCCTCGCTGGACAACGCGCTGGCCTCGGGAGAAGGTGCGCTGACCGGACCGGTGGCCCGCGGCGACGTCGGCACGCTCCGGCACCACGTGCAGCTGCTGGCGGGCTCGGAGCTGCCCGCCGACATCCGCACGGCCTATATGGCCATGGCTCGCGCCACCACCCAGCGTGCGCTCGACCGCAGCCTGATCACCGCCGCGAAGGCCACCGAGCTTCTCAGGGTCCTCGACGCCTGAGCCGCCCACCTGGAACGGTCCGCGGCCCGCAGGCGGAGCCCCCACGGGAAGGGACCAGAGCCGGAGGAGACGGGCACTCGGCGCGCGGACCTAGACTGTTCCGGTGACTCCACCGCAGGTCCTGACCACCGTTGCCAGCTTCCGCGCCGCGCTCGCCGAGGCGGTCGCCGCCCACCTCCGTGAACACGGAAGCGCCCCCACCGTCGGGCTGATCCCGACCATGGGTGCGCTGCACTCCGGGCACGCCGGCCTCATCGACGCCGCTCGAGAGGCCTCGGACATCGTGATCGCCTCGATCTTCGTGAACCCGCTCCAGTTCGACGACGAGTCCGACTACCTGCACTATCCGCGCACGCCGGAGCTCGACGTCGCGCTGCTCGGTGCCCACGGGGCCGATCTGGTCTTCGTCCCCGACATCGCGACGATGTACCCCGGCGAGTCCCGCGCCCCGCTGGTGCGGGTCAGCGCCGGGGAGCTCGGAAGGCGCTGGGAGGGGGCCGCGCGGCCCGGGCACTTCGACGGAGTGGTCACCGTGGTGGCCAAGCTCTTCAACATCATGAGCCCCCCGGCGCCGGCCAGTCTGCAGGCCTGGTTCGGTGCGAAGGACGCCGAACAGGTCGCCATCATCACCCGGATGACTCAGGACCTGAACCTCCCGGTGGAGATTCGCACCGTAGCCACGGTGCGCGATGAGCTTGGACTCGCCCGCTCCAGCCGGAATCAGCGTCTGGACGAGGCCGATTACGCCGCCGCGCTCGCACTGCCCGGCGCGCTCTTCGCGCTGCGTGAGGACGCCGCCTCCGAGCGCCCGCTGGGGCTGGCCGATCAGGTCGCGGAGCTCAGCTCGGCCGAGGGCGTGGAGCTGGACTACCTGGTCGTCGTCGACCCCGCCTCGCTCCAGGAGCTCCAGCCCGGCGGCGCGCTGTTGGATGGGCAGGGGATCCTGCGTGCGCCGGCGCTCGCGCTGATCGCCGCCCGAGTCGGCCCGGTGCGGCTGATCGACAACGTCATGCTGACTCCGGGCAGGTCACAGCCCCGGGAGTAGGCTTGAGCCATGACCGACACCGCGAGCAGCAGCCCGAACGCACCCGCCTCCTTCCCGTACCTCGACCACGACGTGCGCCCGCAGGATGACCTGCAGCGCCACGTGAACGGCGAGTGGCTCAAGACCGCCGAGATCCCCGCCGACATGGACGCCTACGGGTCCTTCCATGAGCTGCGCGACCGAGCCGAGGCGGATGTGCGCCAGATCTTGGAGCAGGCCGCGGCCGGGAACCTCGAGGCTGCGGAGCTCGACGGAGCCGGGGAGGGCATCGCCGCCCGGATCGGGGCCTTCTACACCTCGTTCATGGACGCAGACGCCGCCCAGCGGCGCGGTTTGGCCCCGATCCAGACCATGTTGGAGAAGCTCGAGGCGGTGAGCAGCGTGGAGGATCTCGTCCGGCTCTCCGCCGCCTGGCAGCGCCAGGGGGTGGACGGGATCTTCGTCGCCGGATCCATGCGCGACGCCGGGGACCCCACCCGGATGCTCTGGCACGTGATGCAGTCCGGCCTCGGCCTGCCCGACGAGTCGTACTACCGCGAGGAGAAGCTCTCCGAGATCCTCGCGGCCTACCAGGACCACCTGGTGCGGGTGCTGGAGCTCAGCGGAGTCGAGGACGCCGCCGAGGCCGCGGCCGCCGTCGTGGCCCTCGAAGGTGTCATCGCGGCCGAGCACTGGGACAAGGTGACGCTGCGTGATGCCCAGAAGCGCTACAACCTGGTCACCGACGAGGAGGCCGAGACGCTCATGCCGCTGCTGCGCGAGGCGTTCGCCGGCTGGGGTCTGCAGCCGCAGCACACCAAACAGCTCGTGCTCGCTCAGCCCGAGGTGCTCCCCGGGATGCAGGCCGCGCTGACCACCCAGCCGCTGCAGACCTGGAAGCTCTGGCTGCGGGTGCAGCTGCTGCGCTGGGCAGCCCCGCTGCTGCACGAGGAGCTGGTCAACGAGAACTTCGACTTCTACTCCAAGCGGCTCTCCGGGGCCCAGCAGCTCAAGGAGCGCTGGAAGCGCGGGGTCGCGCTGACCAACGCCCACCTGGGCGAGGATGTGGCGCAGATCTATGTGGCCCGGCACTACCCGCCCGAGGCGCGCGCCGCGATGGATGAGCTGATCGATGCGCTGATCCAGGCCTACCGCGAGTCGATCAGCGAGCTCAGCTGGATGGGGGAGGAGACCAAGGGTCGCGCGCTGGAGAAGCTCGACGCGTTCAAGCCGATGGTCGGCTTCCCCGAGCGCTGGATCGACTACTCCAGCGTCGAGGTGGACCCCGAGGACGTGGTGGCCAATGTCCGCCGGGCCGCCGCATTCGAATGGCAGCGTGACATCGCCAAGCTTGAGGAGGGACCGGACCCTGATGAATGGCACATGCATCCTCAGACGGTCAACGCCTATTACTCGCCGCTGGAGAACGTGATCTGCTTCCCGGCCGCAATCCTGCAGCCGCCGTTCTTCTCCGCCGAGCGGGACATGGCGCAGAACTTCGGCGCCATCGGCGCCGTGATCGGCCATGAGCTTGGTCACGGCTTCGACGACCAGGGGTCTCGCTATGGCGCCGACGGCTCGCTGAGCAACTGGTGGACCGAGGCTGATCGCAGCGCCTTCGAGGAGCGCACCGCGAAGCTCGTCGAGCAGTACAGCGTGCTCACCCCCTCGCAGGCGCCGGAGCACACGGTCAACGGGGAACTGACCCTGGGGGAGAACATCGGTGACCTCGGCGGTCTGGGCATCGCGCACAAGGCCTACCGGGTGTGGCTGCAGGCCCAGGGCGCTGAAGCCGCCGAGGTCGAGGGCCTCAGCGCCGACCAGAGGTTCTTCTTCGCCTGGGCGCAGGCCTGGCGAAACCTCACCCGCCCCGAGCGAGCGGTCACGTTGATCAGCATCGACCCGCATGCGCCGGCGGAGTTCCGCGCCACCCAGGTGGTCAAGAACCTCGACGCCTTCCACGCCGCGTTCCAGACCCAGCCCGGGGACGGGATGTACCTGACCCCGCAGGAGCGCGTCACGATCTGGTGACCCGGAGGTCGGGCAGCGGGGCTGCGTGCACCTTCGGGCAGCACGCAGCTTCGCCGGGCTGCATGCGCGATCTCCGCGGTGCGCAGGGCACGTAGAATGGCCGACTGTGACTGCCCAGAACTCCGCCGCCTCCGGCGCCAATGACCTTGACACCAACGACCAGCGCGCCGTGCGCCTGGACAAGCGGGATCGACTGCTCGCCGCCGGGGTCCAGCCCTATCCGGTGACCGTGGAGCGCTCGGCCTCGCTGGCCGAGGTCCGTGAGCGCTTTCCTGACCTGGAGCCCGGGGCCTCCACCGGGGAGACCGTGGCGGTGACCGGACGCGTGATGTTCGTGCGCAACACCGGCAAGCTGTGCTTCGCCACGCTGCAGGAGGGTGGACCCGATGGCAGCGGGGTGCGGCTGCAGGCGATGATCTCCCTGGCGGAGGTGGGGGAGGCCGCGCTCGCGGACTGGAAGGCGCTGGTGGACCTCGGTGATCACGTGCGAGTCAGCGGCGAGGTCATCGCCTCGCGCCGCGGTGAGCTCTCCATCATGGCGAGCTCCTTCGAGATCGCCTCCAAGGCGGTGCGCCCGCTTCCGGTGCTGCACGCGGAGCTCAACGAGGAGACCCGGGTGCGTCAGCGCTATGCGGACCTCATCGTCCGGGACGAGGCGCGGCAGATGGTGTTCCGCCGGGCCGCGATCACCCGCTCCATCCGCGACACGCTGCATGATCGCGGCTACGTGGAGGTCGAGACCCCCATGCTGCAGCTGATCCACGGCGGCGCCCAGGCGCGGCCATTCCAGACGCACCTGAATGCCTTTGATCAGGACATGACGCTGCGCATCGCCACCGAGCTCTACCTCAAGCGCGCCGTGGTCGGCGGCATCGACCGGGTCTTCGAGATCGGCCGGGTCTTCCGCAATGAAGGCGTGGACTCCACGCATTCCCCGGAGTTCACCACGCTGGAGTCCTATGAGGCCTGGGCGGATATGTATGTGATGGCGGAGCGGATGCGCGAGATGATTCTCAATGCCGCAGACGCCGCCGGATCCAGTCATCAGATCCAGACGGATCAGGGCGTCATCGACCTCGACGGCGAGTGGGCCTGGGTCTCGGTCTACCCCGGTCTCTCCGCGGCGGTGGGAGAAGAGATCACCCCTGCTACCTCGGCCGAGAGGCTGCGCGCCGTCGCCGCCGCACACGAGGTCTCCGTGGACCCGGCCTGGGATGCGCAGAAGCTGGTGATCGAGCTCTTCGGCGAGATCGTCGAGCCCACACTCATCCAGCCGACCTTCGTCTGTGACTACCCGCCCGCGGCGCAGCCGCTGGCTAGAGCCCACCGCGACAAGCCCGGCGTCATCGAAGCCTGGGACCTGATCATCGGGGGCATGGAGCGCGGAACCGCGTTCTCCGAGCTGGTGGACCCGGTCCTGCAGCGCGAACGCCTGGTGGAGCAGGCGCGAATGGCCGCCGCCGGCGACGACGAGGCCATGGCGCACGACGAGGACTTCCTGCGAGCCCTGGAATATGGTGCGCCGCCCATGGGTGGAATCGGTCTGGGCATCGATCGTCTGGTGATGCTCTTCACGGGGACCGGCATCCGCGAGACGATTCTCTTCCCGCTGCTGAAACCTGAAGCACAGGCTTGAACGTTTCACCGTCGAAAGACGTAGCATGATGAGCGCCGTCAACGACATTTTTTCAACCTGAGTGCAAGCAAGGAATGTAATGGAAAACTTCTGGACGTACTTCGAAGTTCTCGCCCCTTCCATCGGCGTCGGGTTGGTCTTCTGGCTCGCCATCCGCGCGATATTCCGGGCAGATCGGAACGAGCGTGCAGCCGAGGCTCAGGTCCGCGATGAGGCCTCTGATCAGGGGTTTAAGCGTGATGAACCGCCTGCTGGGCCACGCAGCTGACCCTCTGGCTCACCGCAAAAAAGGTTGCTCGAAGCACAAAGTCCTGACTGTCTTGACTCAGGAAACTGGTTCCCAATGAGAATTATCTTCCGGGCCCGTGGAAGTCAAAAACTATCCGGCTTGACCGCCAATTGTATTTCTTGAAATACTCAGCTTCACATAGATCGTTCTTGATCTGTCGCAGTGAGAAAAGCGTCGCAAGAGATGAAGCCCGTTGAGTCTCGACGTGTGAGTGAGCAGTGAGGTGTATCAGATGGCCCAGAAGGTAGAAGTAGTTCTCGTCGATGATCTTGATGGCAGTGAGGCAAAGGAGACGGTCACGTTCGGACTGGACTCCCGCTTCTATGAGATTGACCTCAGCGAAGAGCACGCCAAAGAGCTGCGCGAGACGCTGAAGAAGTACATCCGCAAGGGTCGGGCCATTGCCCCGCCATCCCCGCAGAATGAAGCCCGTCAGATTCGTGACTGGGCCGTGAAGAACGGTTATCAGGTCTCCAGCCGAGGTCGCTTGCACCGCGACATCGTGGAGGCCTACCGAAACGCCAAGAAGCGCTGATCCTGCGCACCGCTCGCGGTGCCGCGGAGACGACCGGCGCAGGTCGTGGAGAAGCCCGGAGGCAGCATCGCGCTGCGTCCGGGCTTCTCTGGTGTCAGACTCGGCGCCGCCGTCGAGGGGCAGAACTTTTCCCTACGGCGAACAGCGGCGACGGGACCGCTCGATGCCCGTAGCCTTGGGGGCAGAGCACCAACGCTAGGAGTGTCTGTGGCTATGTTCGAGAGATTTACTGATCGCGCCAGGCGCGTGGTTGTGCTTGCCCAAGAAGAGGCACGCATGCTGAACCACAACTACATCGGCACCGAGCACATTCTGCTCGGCCTGATCCATGAGGGTGAGGGTGTCGCGGCCAAGGCCCTTGAGTCGCTGGACATCTCCCTCACCGGAGTGCGCGAGAAGGTGCAGGAGAAGATCGGGCCCGGGCAGAATGCCCCGAGCGGCCACATCCCCTTCACCCCGCGCGCCAAGAAGGTCCTGGAGCTCTCGCTGCGCGAGGCGCTGCAGCTGGGCCACAACTACATCGGCACCGAGCACATCCTGCTGGGCCTGATCCGCGAGGGCGAGGGTGTCGCAGCCCAGGTGCTCGTGGAGCTCAATGCTGACCTGAACAAGGTCCGCCAGCAGGTCATCCAGCTGCTCTCCGGCTACTCCGGAGGCGGCCAGGAGAAGGCAGGCGCCGGCGTCGGCCAGGGCGGTGCGAATGAAGGCACCCCGGCAGGCTCCGTCGTGCTCGACCAGTTCGGCCGAAACCTCACCGCCGCAGCCCGAGAGGCGCAGCTGGACCCGGTGGTCGGCCGCGACTACGAGCGTGAGCGCGTCATGCAGGTGCTCTCCCGCCGTACCAAGAACAACCCGGTGTTGATCGGTGAGCCCGGCGTCGGCAAGACCGCCGTCGTGGAGGGTCTGGCACAGGCCATCGTCAACGGCGATGTGCCGGAGCTGTTGAAGGACAAGCAGCTCTACACCCTGGACCTCGGGTCCCTGGTGGCCGGTTCCCGCTACCGCGGTGACTTCGAGGAGCGCCTGAAGAAGGTGCTCAAGGAGATCCGCACCCGCGGCGACATCATCCTCTTCATCGACGAGATCCACACCCTGGTCGGCGCAGGTGCGGCCGAGGGTGCGATCGACGCGGCGAACATCCTGAAGCCGCTGCTGGCCCGAGGTGAGCTGCAGACCATCGGTGCCACCACGCTGGATGAGTACCGCAAGCACATCGAGAAGGACGCCGCGCTGGAGCGCCGCTTCCAGCCGATCCAGGTCGAGGAGCCCTCCGTGGAGGTCACCGTGCAGATCCTGCGCGGACTGCGTGACCGCTACGAGGCCCACCACAAGGTCTCGATCACCGAAGAGGCCCTGGAAGCCGCCGCCTCACTGGCCAACCGGTACATCAACGACCGGTTCCTCCCTGATAAGGCCATCGACCTGATCGATGAGGCCGGCGCTCGGCTGCGGATCCAGAAGATGACCGCGCCGCCGGAGCTCAAGGAGTTCGACGCCAAGATCGAAGACGTCCGGCGGGAGAAGGAATCCGCCATCGACGCCCAGGACTTCGAGGGCGCCGCCAGCCTGCGCGACAAGGAGCAGAAGCTCGTCGAAGAGCGCCAGGCCAAGGAAGATGCCTGGAAGTCCGGGCAGATCGACGAGATCGCCGAGGTCGATGCCGACCTGATCGCCGAGGTCCTCGCGTTCTCCACCGGCATCCCGGTCTTCAAGCTCACCGAGCAGGAGTCCGACCGCCTCCGCCGCATGGAGGAGGAGCTGCACAAGCGGGTCATCGGTCAGGACGAGGCGGTGAAGTCGCTCTCTCGGGCGATCCGCCGCACCCGCGCCGGCCTGAAGGACCCCAACCGGCCCTCTGGTTCGTTCATCTTCGCCGGGCCCACCGGCGTCGGCAAGACCGAGCTGGCCAAGTCTCTGGCCGAGTTCCTCTTCGGCGACGAAGACGCGCTCATCACCTTGGACATGTCGGAGTTCTCCGAGAAGCACACGGTCTCCCGGCTCTTCGGAGCCCCTCCAGGCTATGTGGGCTATGAGGAGGGTGGTCAGCTCACCGAGAAGGTGCGTCGCCGTCCGTTCTCGGTGGTGCTCTTCGACGAGGTCGAGAAGGCCCACTCGGACCTGTTCAACTCGCTGCTGCAGATCCTGGAGGACGGTCGCCTGACCGACTCCCAGGGCCGCGTGGTGGACTTCAAGAACACCGTGATCATCATGACCACGAACCTCGGCACCCGGGACATCTCCAAGGGCGTGATGACCGGCTTCACCTCCAGTGAAGACACCACGACGAACTACGAGCGGATGAAGGCCACGGTCAGCCAGGAGCTGCGCCAGCACTTCCGGCCCGAGTTCCTCAACCGTGTCGATGACACGATCGTGTTCCCGCAGCTGAAGCAGGAGGAGATCGTCCAGATCGTGGATCTGTTCGTGAACCGACTCCGTTCCAGGCTCGCCGAGCAGGCCATGACCCTCGAGGTCACCCAGCCGGCTCGAGTGTTCCTGGCCGAGACCGGCTACGATCCGGCGATGGGTGCCCGGCCGCTGCGCCGCACCATCCAGACCCTGATCGAGGACGAGCTCTCCGAGCGGATCCTCTACGGCGAGATCCCCCACGGCGCCGGCATCTCGATCGGCGTCGAGGGCGAGGGCAAGGAGCGCAAGCTCACCTTCGAGTGGCACGATCCGCAGGATCAGATCGAGGCCGCCGAAGAACCCGCCGCCATCGAGGGCTGATCATCACCGAACATCTATGTTCAGCCTAGAAGGCCCGCACCCGTGGACAGGGTGCGGGCCTTCCGCGTTCGGCGGCCCGGCTGTGGCATTCTGGGCTGGTGACATCAGATGACGAACTGGCCCGCCAGGAAGCCGAAGCAGCCGCGCTGGACCGCGAACTGAAGATGGTTCAGGAGGCGGGTGAGGGACAGAGCGCCTCCGCTCGCTTCTACCGGACACAGATCCAAACGCTCAATGAGGATATTTTGCAGGCAAGTAACCGGTGGCGGCGTGGGCGGAAGGCAGCCGGTACCGTGCTCGCGGTGACGTTGCCTGTGGCAGTGCTCGGAATCGGAGTCGCCATGGTCCTTGACCGGTTGGACGTTGGCCTGGAGGACGTCTTCGATGGGGTGATCAGTCTGATCACTGTCACGGGGATCATTCTCGCGGGTCTGAGCTACGTCGTCTGGACGTTGCTGCGCGACGCGCATCTGATGAGCATGCGTCGGGCCGGCTTGCGGCTCACGCGTCCTGGGATGCCCGGGGGAGAGGCCATGGTCGCACTGTATAGGAGCTGGTGGGATCGGTTGGAGGCGCAGAGGAACCCACGCTGGGGCTCCGGAGGGGACACGGAGCTGGTTGACCCCAGGGACCCTGAATGGAGCGCGGAGCTCATCATGACCCAGTCGGGGGCTGTGCCAGAGACGCTCCAGGAGTCCTATCGGCTGAATCCCCGCCGGTCATGGCTGATCGGGGTTGCCGTCGCGGGGCTCGGCGGCATGGGTCTCACCCTGGTCGGCTTGGATGACGGTCGCAGCGACTGGAGCCTGTTCGGTGGCCTGGTGATGCTCCTGGCGGGGCTGGGTTGGGTGTTCATCAATCGCAACGACGGATCCTTCCCCAAGGATCAGCGCCGATTCGCCCACCGCCTGGACCAGATGCGGCTGGACCGGTCCTACACCTCCACGGTCTCCTGAACGGGGCCTGCCCGCACGGCAGATATCCTCCCGACCGGACCGGACCGGACCGGGGCAGCGGCTGTTAGCCTCCCGGCGGCCCGATGATCAGCAGCACCACGAAGACCACGACGACGCCGGCCGCCAGCACTCCGCCGACCAGCGCGGGCCGGTTCAGCAGCACCCGCAGGGCGCGGTCGTGCCAGCTCCGATCCCGTGGGTCCGAGGTCACCTCGGTGCGCCAGGGTCCCTCGAGCCGGCCGCTGCGCTTGAGCCAGAGATCCACCGGAATCGTGGCGTAGGGAATCACCGCGCTGATCACCGCGATCGAGGTGGGTCCGGCGCTGAAGCGCTGGTTCTTCGCCACGATCACCGCGGTGGCCGCGTAGGCCAGGAACACGAAGCCGTGGATGCCGCCGCCGATGCTCACCGCGATGTCCAGGTCGTTGGTCGCGCGCAGAATCATCCCGCCGATCAGCAGGGTCCAGGAGACCGCCTCGGCGAAGGCCAGCACGCGGAAGAAGGTCTTGGGGGAGCGGAACACGGATCTCCTGGGAATCAGCGAGGGATGGTGGGCTTCGAGCATCGTACGGGGTCGGTCTGGGCTGCGGCTCGGGTGCGCCGGAATATGTCAGGCCCCGGCGGTAACGTAGAGGCCATGGCAACTCGCACCGCGTCACGGAGCACGGGGAAGTCCCGCTCCAAGGGGTCCCCGTCCTTCGAATGCACCGAATGTGGCTGGCAGACGGTCAAGTGGGTCGGCCGCTGCCCGGAGTGCCAGGCCTGGGGCTCGGTGGAGGAGAAGGGCCAGGTCACCGCCAGGACGACGGCGGCCAGTCAGCTCGCCCAGCCCGCCCGGGTGATCCACGAGGTCGACGCCTCTGAGGCGGAGTTCCGCCCCACCTCTATCGGCGAGCTCGACCGGGTGCTCGGTGGAGGGCTGGTGCCCGGCGCGGTGATCCTGATGGCCGGTGAGCCCGGTGTCGGGAAGTCCACGCTGCTGCTGCAGGTGGCCTCGGCGGTGGCCAGGGCCCACCCCGACTCCCCGGTGCTGTATCTGACCGGTGAGGAGTCCGCCGCGCAGGTCAAGAAGCGCGCCGAGCGCATCGACGCGATCTCCGAGGGCCTCTATCTCGCCGCCGAATCCGACCTGGGCCAGGCGCTGGGCCAGGTGGAGAAGCTCTCGCCCCAGCTCACGATCATGGACTCGGTGCAGACGTTTTCCTCGGCCGAGGTCGACGGCGCCCCCGGCGGAGTCACCCAGATCCGCGAGGTCACCGCCTCGATGATCGAGTCCGCCAAGCGCAAGAACATGACCATGATCCTGGTGGGGCACGTGACCAAGGATGGCAGCATCGCCGGGCCCAGGATGCTGGAACACCTGGTGGACGTGGTCTGTCAGTTCGAGGGGGACCGGCACTCCCGGCTGCGGCTGCTGCGCGCGGTGAAGAACCGCTACGGGCCCACCGATGATGTGGGCTGCTTCGATCTCAACGAGGACGGTCTGACCTCGCTCGCGGATCCCAGCGGGCTCTTCGTCTCAGCGATGACCGAACGCGTCCCCGGCACCTGCATCACCATCACCCTCGAGGGCCGCAGACCGCTGACCGCCGAGGTCCAGGCGCTGGTGGCTGAATCACAGGCCTCCCAGCCCCGCCGGGCGGTCTCCGGTCTGGACTCGCCCCGGGTCTCGATGCTGCTCGCGGTGCTCCAGCGCCGCGCCAAGCTCACCGCGCTGATGAAGTCCGAGGCCTATGTGGCCACCGTGGGCGGGGTCAAGATCACCGAACCGGCGGCGGATCTCTCGATCGCCCTGGCCGTGGCCTCCGCGGCGCTGGAGAAGCCGCTGCCGAACCGTTTTGTGGCCTTCGGGGAGGTGGGCCTCGCCGGTGAGGTCCGCCCGGTCCCCGGGCTGCGCCAGCGCCTCGAGGAGGCCCAGCGGCTGGGCTTCACCCATGCGATCGTCCCGCGGAAGTCCACCGGCACGGAGAAGGAGGCCACCCCGGAGGGGATGCGGGTCCGCGAGGTCGGTTCACTCACCGAGGCGCTGAGCCTGGTGCTCGACGGCGGCCAGTCAGGCTGAGCCAGCTCCGGGAAGGCTGATCTGCCCGCCAGCATCGGCGGCGAGGCCGTCGCGCAGCAGCGAATCCAGGCAGCGGCTCCGCTGCTCCGGGGAGGCGTCGGGAAGCGCGAGCCCGTCCAGCAGCTCGGTGCGCCCCACGGTGGCTCCCATGCGCAGCACCGCCATGATCGCCCCACGCACCTGACGATCCGTGCCCGCCCATCCCTGGCCGCGGGTCTGCTGCTCCTGCGTGGCCGGCGGTGACCCTGCGGCCCGCCAGGCGCAGAGGTCCGCCACGGGGCAGACCTGGCACTGTGGGGCGCGGGCCGTGCAGATCAGCGCCCCCAGCTCCATGGCCGAGGCGTTCCAGGCACAGGCGGTGGCGCCGTCGTCGGGCTCGGCGGCGGGCATCAGCTCGTGGGCGAGCCGACGCTGCGCCGAGGTGTAGGTCTTGCCAGGCAGGGCGTGCCCGGTGAAGGCACGCGCATGGACCCGGCGGATATTGGTGTCCACCACCACCTCGGGTTCCAGAAACGCGAAGCAGGCCACCGCGGCGGCGGTGTACTCACCCACACCCGGCAGTGCGCGCAGCTGCGCGGCGGTGCGGGGCACCTCCCCGTCATGGCGCTCCACCATGGCCTGCGCGGCGGCCTGCAGCCGCAGCGCGCGGCGTGGATACCCCAGCCGGTCCCAGGCGGTGAGCACCTCTGAGGTCGGTGCCGCGGCGAGATCGGCCGGCGTCGGCCAGCGCTGCATCCAGAGCTCCCAGCGCGGCAGCACCCGCACCACCGGGGTCTGCTGCAGCATGATCTCGCTGACCATGACCCCCCATGGGGTGCACTCAGGCTCCCGCCAGGGCAGCCGGCGGGCGTTGCCCTCGAACCACTCGATCACTCGCTCGTGGACCAGCGTGGGCTCCGGGGTGAAGCCGATCTCCGGGCGGAGGGATCCCTTTGGAGCGGCGCTGATCGAGCCGGTGAGGGGTGTGGTGGCGGAAGGCTCGGCGGTGGGTCTCATCGCCATGAGTCTAGAGACTCCCGGCCACCGCTGCTCCCCGCTGCTGAGGTGCTCCGGCAGTCGCTGCGCGCCGACGCCGTGGCAGACCTGCTCGGACGGCGCAGGTTCAGGCCTGCACGTTGAGGCTGCCGATCAGCTCCTGCACGCGGGCGCGGATGTCGTCGCGGATCACGCGGACCGACTCGATTCCCTGTCCCGCCGGGTCATCGAGCTTCCAATCCTCATACCGCTTGCCCGGGTAGAACGGGCAGTCGTCCCCGCAGCCCATGGTGATCACCACGTCCGACTCCTTCACCGAATCATCGGTGAGCCGCTTCGGGGTGTGCTCAGAGATGTCGATGCCGAGCTCGGCCATGGCCTCCACCGCGATCGGATTGACCGAGTCCTTCGGTGCCGTGCCGCCGGAGAACACCTGCACGGTGTCCCCGGCGAGGTCACGCAGGAATCCGGCGGCCATCTGGGAGCGGCCTGCGTTGTGGACACAGACGAAGAGGACTGTGGGCTTGGAGGTGCTCATGGGGTTCCTTCCGGGGGCTTGCCGATCATGGGGGAGGGGAGGGTCAGAGGCTCTGCGGGGCGGCTGCGGCGATCGGGCTCTCCTGCTTGGCCGGGATGTTCGAACCGGTGAAGAACCGACGGGCCCACAGGGCCACGTAGACCAGTGCGACCAGGACCGGAACCTCGATCAGTGGGCCGACCACTCCGGCCAGCGCCTGGCCGCTGGTGGCGCCGAAGGTGGCGATGGAGACGGCGATGGCGAGCTCGAAGTTGTTTCCGGCCGCGGTGAAGGACAACGTGGTGGTGCGCTCGTAGCCCATCCGCAACATCCAGCCGATGACCATGGAGGCGGCGAAGATGACCACGAAGTAGACCAGCAGCGGCACCGCGATCCGGACCACGTCCATCGGATTGGTCAGCACCTGTTCGCCCTGCAGCGCGAAGAGCACCACGATGGTGAAGAGCAGGCCGTAGAGCGCCCAGGGGCCGATCTTCGGCAGCACCTTGGCCTCGTACCATTCGCGACCCCGGGCTCGTTCGCCCAGGGTCCGGGTGAGGTAGCCCGCCAGCAGCGGAATGCCCAGGAAGACCAGCACCGAGACGGTGATCGCGACGATGGAGAACTCGGCCGAGGTGGTCTCGAGCCCGAGCCAGGTCGGCAGCACCTGCAGGTAGAACCAGCCCAGCACACCGAACATGAAGACCTGGAACACCGAGTTGATCGCCACGAGCACCGCTGCCGCCTCACGATCACCGCAGGCCAGATCGTTCCAGATCAACACCATGGCGATGCAGCGGGCAAGCCCCACGATGATCAGCCCGGTCCGGTACTCCGGCAGATCAGCCAGGAAGACCCAGGCCAGGACGAACATGAACGCCGGGGCCAGGATCCAGTTGATCAGCAGCGAGGTGATGACCAGCTTCTTGTCCTTCAGCACCCGCCCGGTCTCGTTGTACCGCACCTTCGCCAGCACCGGATACATCATGACCAGCAGGCCCACAGCGATGGGCAGCGAGACGCCGGCCACCTCCATGGACTCCATGGCCACCCCCACCGCAGGGACGACGGCGCCCAGCGCGAGCCCCAGCCCCATGGCGGCGATGATCCAGACCGGCAGGAAACGATCCAGCACCGAGAGCTTGGCCACCACGGCCGAAGCATCGGGGACGGATGGGGCAGACTGGTTCACAAGCACTCCTGGGAAGATCGACAAACTTCGATGCCCCGAGTATCGTCAGGAATATCGACGGATGTCAATCCATGAGATGTGCGGCGGAGAATGTGCGCAGAAGCCGACCCTGGACAGAGAATGGATCTCGAGCAGACCAGGCCGAACCTTGGAGGAGAAGCGATGACCGCCCAGATCGACTGCAAGGTCCCGCAGGGTTCGCAGAATCCGCAGTCGCCGAAAGATCGTGTCGCGCTGGACCCCGAGGGCGCCGCCGAGCTTGCCGTGGGATTCAAGGCGCTCGCAGATCCCAATCGCCTCACGCTGCTCACCCTGATCGCCGCCGAGGCCACCGGGGAGGCCTGCGTCTGTGACCTCACCGAGCCGCTCGGCCTGGGTCAGCCCACGGTCTCCCATCACCTGAAGGTGCTGGTCGATGCCGGGCTTCTCGCGCGTGAGAAGCGCGGGACCTGGTCCTACTACTCGGTGGTGCCAGGAGCCCTGCAAGACCTCTTCCACTCCCTGACCGATTGGACCACACCCTGATGCCCGAGCCCACGACGAACCATGCAGCACCCGAGACCACCCCGGAGGGCTCCACCAGCCCCTCCGATCAGCCGGTCCGCGGCGCCGAGGAAGAGATCGCCCCGGTGGCACAGTCCACCGAACGCACCCAGAATACGGCGGTGCTCTTCGTCTGCGTGAAGAACGGCGGCAAATCTCAGATGGCCGCCGGACTGCTGCGCCAGGACCTTGCAGCGGCAGGACTCGAGGGCGCCGTCGTCGTCTCCTCGGCCGGCACACAGCCAGGCTCGAAGGTCAACGCGCTCGCTGCAGAGGTGCTCGCGGAGGTCGGCGCCGACATCGCGGGTGAGACTCCCACGCAGCTGACGCCGGAGGCGATGCGTGAGGCTGGGCACGTCGTGATCCTCGGTCCCGAGGCCCAGGTCGAACCGCTCGAAGGCGTCAAGATCGAACGCTGGGAGCTCGACGAGCCCAGTGCGCGCGGCATCGAGGGGCGCGAGCGGATGGAGCTGGTCCGCGATGACATCCACCTGCGCGTGCGTGAGCTCCGGGAGCGCCTGCTCGGCTGAGAAACAGCCTCAGTCTCCTCCGCTAACCTGGGGCCATGGGTTCCCAGCGAAGGCGGCAGTCTGCCGAGGTCTACAGGCGTCGTCGCATCCTCGTCGGGGTGCTCGCAGTGGTGCTTCTCGTCCTCGTCGGATGGCTCGCTGGCCTTGCGATGGGCGGCGGACCGGGGTCACAGGAGGATGAACCGGGGCCGGACTCGGCAGGCCAGGACGCTGACGCGGGTCCCGATTCCACCGGTTCCGCGCCAGGGGACGAGGATGGCTCGGGTCCCGACACGGAAGACTCCCAGGAGGCCGAGGATCCGGACTCCGATCCCGAACCCTCCCCGGACCAGCCCCCCGAGGACGGCAGCTGTCGCTCCGGCGATCTCGAGGTCCGCGCCTCCACCGGTTCCGAGGCCTACGGGCCTGGCTACGCCCCGATGCTGGTGATGGAGGTGGAGAACACCGCCGACTACGCCTGCGAAGCTGATCTGGGCACCGAAGAGCAGGAGTTCCTGGTCGAACATGGCGGAGCCGTCATCTTCTCCACGGCCGAATGCTCCGTCTCCCGCGAGTCGCTTCCGGTGCAGCTCGAACCCGGTCAGGTCGAGCAGGCGCATTTCAGATGGCCACGCTCGGACTCGGCCGAGGACTGCGCCGAGCCCGCCGCGCTGAATCCAGGCCGCTATGAGCTGACCGTGAGCCTCAGCGGCGTCCGGTCGGAGCCGCATGACTTCAGCCTGAACGAGGGCTGATCCCACCAGGTCCACCGGCCGCGCCGGCGTCGCCCTGACCAGGTGACGTCGACGCATAGACTGTGCCGATGGGTTCCTTCATCATCAGGCCAGCGCGTACCGCCGATGTCGCCGCCATCATGGGCATGGCGGAACCCCTGGTCGATCAGCGCGTGCTGGTGCCCAAGGAGGCCGTCGCCTACTACGAGGCGATCCAGGAATTCGTCGTGGCTGAGGCTCAGGACGGCAGCCTGATCGGTTTCGGAGCCCTGCATGTGATGTGGAAGGACCTCGCCGAGGTGCGCACCCTGGCCACCGATTCCCGTTGGCGCGGACACGGCGTGGGATCCGGGCTGCTCAAGGAGCTCACCGCGCGAGCCCAGACCCTCGGCGTGAGTCGAGTGTTCTGTCTGACCTTCGAGGTGGAGTTCTTCACCCGACATGGTTTCGGGATCATGGATGACCAGGCCGCGGTGGACCCGGAGGTCTACACCGAGCTGCTGCGCTCACCCGATGAAGGCGTCGCGGAGTTCCTCGACCTCGCCCGGGTCAAGCCCAACACCTTGGGCAACACCAGGATGATCCTGCAGCTCTGATCTCCATGCTCTGATCTCCATGCTCTGACCACCAGAGCTCTCCGCTCAGCGCTGCGAACTCAGCGCCCAGCGCTGCGGCACTTGATCGGCGCCCGGCGCCTCAGAGCTCAGGGAGCTGTTCCCGAGCATCCTCGTGGCTGGACCCGGCGGCCTGCAGCATGTCCACCACCAGGGTGCGCAGCAGCAGCACCACCGTCTCGCCCTCCAGCGTCCCGATCCCCAGGGACTTCGGGTGCAGCCTCTGGGCCAGCAGGGAGAGCGCCTCCTGGGCGGTGTCCATCCGACGCGTGTAGGCCGAGCCGGGTTCCGAGACCGCCTGGGAGAGCAGCAGCGAACATTCGGCGAACTCGTCCAACACCGCCGCGAGGTTCTCCACCGCCTCGTCGCTGAGGCTGGCGTGGTCCACGGTGCTGATGATCCGGCGCGCCACCACGCGCATGCTGCGCACCGAGAGGTCCACCTGGTCCGCGACCTCGGCCATATGCCGGACGTAGTGGCGGTGCTTGCGGTAGGCGGGGGAGAAGACGGTGAGCTCCTTGGCGGAGCTCACCGCACTGCGCAGCTCGTCGATCTGCGGCTGCAGGCCGCGGCAGCGGATCAGCGAGTGCCAGGCCTGGCGGGAATCCGAGTTCCGCACCGCTTCGGCGACGTCGCGCAGCGAGGCGGTCATCGCGTCCACCACGCTCTTGAGCTCAGCGATCGGCTCGCGGCGCGGATCCTTCGGGGTCAGCAGCGTGATCACCATGGCGAACGCGCCGCCGACGATGGCGTCCAGGCTGCGCGTGAACGGCCCGAGCGCGGCGGCCTCCGGGGGCGGGATCAGCACCACCAGCAGCGCCTGCAGCCCCATCTGCATCGCCAGCACCGGCCCGGAGTCCAGGAAGCGGGCCAACATGATGGACAGGAACAGCACCAGCGCGGCGGTGCCCAGGTTGGAGCCGAGCTGATGCAGCAGCAGGTCGCCGATCAGGATGCCCAGGGTGCAGCCCACGCTGACCTCGAGCACCTTGCGCATCCGGGGTTCCTTGGTGAAGCCCAGCGCGATCAGCGCGGCGATGGCGGCGAAGAGCGGATCATCGTGGCCCAGCACCCGCTCTGCGATCGTGTAGGCGCCCACGCCGGCCACGGTCATCTGCAGCGCAGGAATCACCGAGCGTCGCATCCTGCGGACCCCGACCCGGACTCGGCGTCGGGTGAAGCGGCGCGCCCGGTCCAGCGGGCGGGAAGTGGAGCGCTCGGTCGTCACCCCACGAGTCTAGGCGGCACACACCTACGGGGATACGAGGTGCCTCACACCTGGCGGTTCGCTGCTATGTCATCGGACACACCAGCACGGCACACCAGTTCACCAAGCGTTCACCTTAAGTGAGTGCCACAGTCACCTGTTCAGCGGTCCAGGGTCACCTGTGGTGCCTAGTGTGATGCGAGGTTCGCCGGACGCACCCACGGCAAATCTCATACGTCTTAAGGCATGGCGCTTCCGCGCGCTTTGATGAATCACTCAGAGAGGCACTAATAACGTGAAGATGAAGAGCTTCGGTCGCGCAGCGGCCATCCTGTCCGTATCAACCCTTGCCCTGGTGGGCTGCGGCGAGTCCAACAACCCCGATGCTGGGGGCGACACAGACAGCGGCGAGAACGGATCCAGCAGCGATGTCGCCGGCACCCTTGTGGGTGGCGGCGCATCCTCGCAGGAGGCAGCGATGACCGCGTGGACCGACGGCTTCACCTCCGTGGCCCCCAACGCTCAGGTCAACTACGCCTCGGTCGGCTCCGGCGGCGGCCGCGACGGATTCCTCGGCGGCGAGTACGACTTCGCCGGCTCCGACGCCGCGATGAGCGACGAGGAGTGGGAGTCCACCCAGGAGATCTGCGGCCCCGAAGGCGCCTTCCACATCCCCTCCTACATCTCCCCCGTCGCCGTGGCATTCAACGTCGAAGGCATCGACGAGACCCTGAACCTCGACGCGGACACGATCGCTTCGATCTTCGCCGGTGAGGTCTCCAGCTGGGACGACGAGGCCATCGCCGAGCACAACCCCGACATGGAGCTGCCCTCCACCCCGATCTCCGTGGTGCACCGCGCAGATGACTCGGGAACCACCGAGAACTTCGTGGACTACCTCGCGACCGCCTCGGACGTCTGGGACTACGAGGTCTCCGGTGAGTGGCCCGGCGAGATCGCCGCAGAGTCTGCCCAGCAGACCTCCGGCGTGGTCGGTCTGACCTCAGAGACCGACGGCGCCATCACCTATGCCGACGCCTCCCAGATCGGTGACCTGACCACTGTCGCCGTGCAGGTCGGCGAAGAGTACGTCGAGTACTCCCCAGAGGCTGCCTCCCAGGCAGTGGCCTCATCGACTCCGGTCGAGGGTCAGGCGTCGAACAACATGGCCTATGAGCTGGATCGGCGCACCGAAGAGTCCGGCGCCTACCCGGTGGTCCTGGTGAGCTACCACATCTTCTGCAACGAGTACCCCGACCAGGAGACCGCTGACCTGGCGCTCGCCTTTGGTGAGTACGTCATCTCCGAAGACGGCCAGGCCACCGCCGAAGGTGCAGCCGGCAACGCTCCGATCTCGGATGAACTGCGTGACGGAGCCATGGAGTCCCTCTCCGCGATCACCGTCTCCGAGTGAGCCTGATCAGTCACTTCAACGCATGAAGCACACGGACGTCGGGTGGTCGGGTCGGGGTTCAGACTCCGGCCGCCCGGCGTCCGTCCGTGCTGCATCACGCTTCAACCAACAGATCTGAGAGGCAGACCAGGTGACCAGCTCACTGACTCAGTCCGATAAAAGGGGAGTCGCAGGAGACCGTGTCTTCTCGGCGCTGACGGTATCCGCCGGCGTCCTCATTCTGCTCACCCTGGCCTTCGTGGCACTGTTCCTGACGGTGAACTCCCGGGATGCGGTCTATCAGGAGGACCAGGGAGGCTGGATCCTCACCGCCTTCTTCGACTACGCATACCCGCTGGTCATCGGCACGCTCATCGCCTCGTTCATCGCGCTGATCCTGGCGGCGCCGGTCGCGGTCGGCGTTGCGCTCTACATCTCGCACTACGCTCCGCCCAGGTTCTCCAAAGGCATCGGATATGTGATCGACCTCCTGGCCGCGATCCCCTCGGTGGTCTATGGGGCCTGGGGCATGAGCTTCCTCGGGCCGGCCCTGATCCCGGTCTATGGGTGGCTGCACGAGAACCTCGGGTTCATCCCGCTGTTCGCCGGAGATCCCTCACAGACCGGTCGCACGATCTTCACCGCCGGCGTCGTGCTCGGCGTCATGATCCTGCCGATCATCACCTCCGTCTGCCGCGAGATCTTCATCCAGACCCCCAAGCTGCACGAAGAGGCGGCGCTTGCGCTGGGTGCGACCCGCTGGGAGATGATCAAGATGTCGGTCTTCCCGTTCGCCCGCGCCGGCATCATCTCCGGCATCATGCTCGGTCTCGGCCGCGCGCTGGGAGAGACCATGGCCGTGGCCCTGGTCCTTTCTCCGGGGATGCTCACCGCCTCGCTGATCTCCAGCGGCAACAGCACCATCCCGGCTGAGATCGCTCTGGGCTTCCCCGAAGCTCCGCCGGGCTCGGAACGTCAGGCCCAGCTCATCGCCATCGGCCTGGTGTTGTTCCTGATCACGCTGCTGGTGAATATGACAGCGCGCTGGATCGTCAGCCGCCACAAGGAATTCTCGGGAGCCAACTGATGACACAGACCCCCACTCCGACGCCGGCCTCCGTCCAGGGCCCCTCAGGTGCGTCTGGGCTCACAGAGCCCAGCAGCAACGGGGTGCCGCGACGCAGCTCCCTGACCCAGAACACGTTGCCGTCCTGGCTGTGGATCGCAATGCTCGGCGGGTCCCTCGTCCTGGGCGCTGCGCTCTCAGCACTGTTCGGGTTCAACCTGGCCACCTGGTTCATCTTCACCGCGGTGATCTACATCCTCAGCAGCTACTTCCTCACCCGCACCAAGGTGAACGGCAGACGCGCCACCGACGGGCTCTGGACCAACCTGGTCTACCTCGCCTTCCTCATCGCGCTGATGCCGCTGATCTCGGTGATCTGGTCGGTCGCATCTGTCGGCATCCAGGGGCTCATGGCTCCGGGCTTCCTGAGCTCCGACATGCAGGGAATCACCGGACTGGTGGACGAGGCCTCACAGACCGAAGGCACCCCGGTCCTCGGCGGGATCTTCCATGCATTGATCGGCTCGCTGCTGATCACCCTGGCCGCCACCGTCATCTCGGTGCCGATCGGGCTGCTGACCTCGATCTACCTGGTGGAGTACGCCAAGGGAGGGCCCCTCTCCCGCGCCATCACGTTCTTCGTCGACGTGATGACCGGAATCCCCTCCATCGTGGCCGGGCTCTTCGCCGGTGCCGCCATGGCCTGGTTCCTCTCGGTCTTCAGCGGGGTGACCGGACTGCTCACCACCCAGCGCTCCACCCTGGGCATCACCGCGGCCATCGCGCTCTCGGTGCTGATGGTCCCGGTGGTGGTGCGGACCACCGAGGAGATGCTCCGGGTGGTGCCCAACGAGCTCCGCGAGGCCTCCTATGCCCTGGGTGTGCGCAAATGGCGGACCATCCTGAAGGTGGTCCTGCCCACCGCCATCTCCGGCATCGCCTCCGGCGTGACCCTGGCCATCGCCCGGGTGATCGGTGAGACCGCACCGATCCTGGTCACGGCAGGATTCGTGGTCAACACCAACTGGAACCTGTTCCAGGGATGGATGACCGCCCTGCCGGTGTACATCTTCCGGCAGTTCCAGAACCCGACCTCGCCGAACTTCTCGGACCCCTCCGAGCAGCGGGCCTGGGCGGCCGCTCTGGTGCTGATCCTGATCGTGATGGGGCTGAACCTCTTCGCGCGGCTCATCGCCAAGTTCTTCGCGCCCAAGCAGACCGGCCGCTGACCGCCGCTCCCGCGGTCCCCATCGTTCTTCCAGAGAAAGTGTGAATATCAGATATGTCTAAGCGAGTAGATGTCGTCGACCTCAACGTCTATTACGGCGATTTCCTGGCGGTGGAAGGCGTCAACATGAACATCGACGCCCAAGCGGTGACCGCGTTCATCGGCCCCTCCGGCTGCGGCAAGACCACCCTGCTGCGCTCGCTGAACCGGATGCATGAGGTTCTCCCGGGCGCCCGGGTGAAGGGCCAGCTGCTGCTGGACGGAGAGGACATCTACGAGTCCGGCGTGGACCCGGTCACCGTGCGCACCCAGGTCGGCATGGTGTTCCAGCGGCCGAACCCGTTCCCGACCATGACCATCCGAGAGAACGTGCTTGCCGGCTACAAGCTCAACGGCGCCCGACTCTCGAAGTCGCAGTCCGAGGAGATCGTGGAGACCTCGCTGCGCAGCGCGAACCTCTGGAACGAGGTCAAGGATCGTCTGGACCGGCCGGGCTCGGGCCTCTCGGGTGGGCAGCAGCAGCGACTGTGCATCGCACGGACCATCGCGGTGAAGCCGGATGTCATCCTCATGGACGAACCGTGCTCGGCACTGGACCCGATCTCCACGCTCGCCATCGAAGACCTCATCGGTGAGCTGCAGCAGGACTACACCGTGATCATCGTGACCCACAACATGCAGCAGGCGGCACGGGTCTCGCAGAAGACCGCGTTCTTCAACATCGCCGGCACCGGCAAGCCGGGCAAGCTCATCGAATACGACGACACCACCTCGATCTTCAACACCCCACAGGAGAAGTCCACCGAGGACTACGTCTCCGGACGCTTCGGCTGAGCACCGGGGGGCCGGCCGGTACAGGCTGACCCCGGTGGAGGGTCCGCCCTCGGCCGGGGGCTCCTGGCTCAGCCCAGCAGCGGACTGAGCGCAAGCGTGAAGACCGCCGTGGCAGTGCCCGCGGCAATCGGGGTCAGCACCCAGTAGCGGCAGATACGGCGGAACTGCCGCCAGTGCACGGTGGTGAAGCGCTGGTTCGACCCGGCCCCGATCACCGTGGAGGCCGCGGTCAACGATGTGGACAGCGGGAGCGCGAAGCCGAGCGATCCGATGAACAGCAGCGCCGAGGTGGACGTGGTCGCCACCATTCCGCGCAGCGGATCTATCTCCACCAGGCGGTGACCCAGCGTGTGCCCGATCCGCCAGCCGCCGTTGAGGCAGCCCATGCCGATCACCAGGGCGAAGCCGAGATAGGCGTAGGGCAGCCACATCTGTGCATCATCGACCTCTGCCGCGACCAGGGCGGTGAGCAGCACGAAGGAGAACCGCTGTCCCTGCTGCAGCCCGGTGCCCAGGGAAGTCACGCCCACACTCACCGATTGAGTCATCCGCGAGGCCGTGTTGACCGCATCCGGGTCCTCGCCGCGCGCGAAGCGCACGGCCACAAACACCAGCAGGTAGGCGAGCCCGAAGGCCGCCAGCGGAGAGAGCAGCAGCGTCAGCGCCGCTCCGGCCCAGGGCATCGCAAGGACTTGTTCAAAGTCGAGATCCGCGACGGCGGCGGCGGCCAGGGTGCCGCCGAGGAAGCCCGCCAGCAGGGCGTGAGTGGTCGAGGTAGGCATCCCGCGCAGGTAGGTGAAGAGGTTCCAGCCCAGCAGCGCCAGGGCCGCTGAGAAGACGACGGCGAGCAGCAGCTGCGGCTCCATCTGCGGGAACTCGAACCAGGTGTAGAGGTAGATTCCCAGGGGCAGGGCCAGCAGCACGCCGAGCGTGTTGAACCCCGCCGCCAGTCGTGTGGCCGCCCGAGGTGTCAGTGCTCTGGTGCGCACCGGAATGGCGATGGCGTTGGGTACGTCGTGGAGTCCAGCGATGAATGCATTGGGAACCAGCGTCAGGCAGATGAGCCCGAGCAGAATCATCTCCACGAGGGTGCCTCAGGACTCGCGCACGATGATGGAGCCGGCGGTGACCGCGACGGCTCGCTGGTCGTCGATCGCGGCGAGCAGCGCATCCGCGATCTGCGCCTGCTGCAGCGCGATGTTCGGCTGAAACGCATTGTCGGTGCTGGTCATCCACGCCCGGTGGGTTCGATTCGCCTGTTTGGTCAGACGCTGCATCTGGATCCAGTAGTCCTCGAGCAGGTCGAAGTCCTCGAGCCGCGACATCGCGGCCACCGTGAGGTCCAGCTGACGGCTCAGCGTCTCCAGCTGGTCGGCGCTCTGACTGGGCAGGCTCAGGCGCGGTCGGGCCAGGATGAGATCACCGGCTGCGACCACGTGCTCCATGGTCCGGTTCAGCTGCTGGGAGAGCGCGTAGATGTCGTGCCTGGGCAGCGGAGTCAGGAAGACGCTGCGAATATGGGTCATCAGGTTGAAGTGCAGGTCCACTGCCCGGCCCTCCAGGCCGAGCAGCTGTTCGCGCAGCACGGCACGGTCCTCGTTCGGGCTGCCCAGCAGCTGGGAGATCAGCTGTACCCCGGCACGCACCTCACGGGCGATGCTCGCCAGAAGGTCTGTGGCTTCAGGCTTGCGCTGGCCTCTGCGTGCGATCATGCGGTGAATTTCCCCAGGTGAACGAGTGACGACGTGTCGGCCATGAGTGTATAGCGCGAAGATGAACTCGGCCGCCCGGCCTGAAAAGGTTCGCCGTGAGGGCAAGAGGGGATCTCCCGAGTGCGCGGTCTCAAGAGAGTAGAGGTGTGCCGGGCCGGGAACGCCTCACGGCGCGGGGCCGCTCGAAGCGGCTCAATAATGGAGCCCGGGGGTTACCGCGGCCCGGCACACCTCCAGTGTGCTCCCTGTCCCCGCATGCGGTCAACCGAGCGCCAGGACCAGCTCTGAATCCGAGCCTCCAAGAGATATACCCAGGTCTACGCTGAGCGCTGACCTGGGTATATCTGTCTCCAACGGAGGACTATGGTGGGCCCTGCGGGACTCGAACCCGCGACCAGCGGATTAAAAGTCCGATGCTCTACCAACTGAGCTAAAGGCCCCTGTGGAGCCGCTGAAGACCTCCCCTATGGTATCGCCGCCGGGGCCTGCGGCATAATGACGGACACGATGTGGACCGGCAGTTCAGCGGCCCACGGACCGCAGCGAATCTCTCCAAGGAGGACGCGATGACCAGCCAGCCCCGCCACCGCCGGCCGCGCTACACCGAGCCGGCAGCCTTCGATCAGCGAGAAGGCGGCGCGGATCCTGCCATCATCTCCCAGGCGGCCCACGACACCGCGCACGCGCTGGTCTTCCACGGTCGCGATTCCGATGATCCCGAGGTGACCGAGCGCTTCATCCGGCTGGCCGAGACCGAGGGCATCGAAGCGATCGCCGAGCTCTGGTCCGATTCCCCGGCGCACTCGCTGGCCGGTGGCCTCTGGAGGATCTACGCGATCCGAGCTGCGGTGAACAAGGACCCGCAGCGGATGAGCGAGTACTACCAGCTGGGTAAGACCGACTCCGCGCCGCACGCGATCGCTGGGGTGGCCGAGCCGCCCACAGCACAGGAGATGGACCGGCTGGCCGATCTGGTGCTGGCCGGCATGTACCGCGGCGACATCGATTCGGCCTTCGACCGGGCCGGGGCATTCTGCCGAGTGATCGCCCGCGGTCAGGCGCTCTGGGCGGGGGGCTCCGAGCGGCACAGTCCCGAATCCGCTCAGCGGCTCACCGAGCGCGCAGACCAGCTTCTGCGCACCGCGGAGGAGCTGGAGAGCGCCGCCCGGGGCTGCCGCGCCGGAACCCTCGATTGATCAGGGTTTTTCCACGAAATCTAGGTAAATTTATTGGCGCTTCAACGCTGTTTCTGGAATTTCTGACGATACTGTGAGATTTGCGATGCGCGCGTCCATCAGACGCCGTGTCTCGCCGACCGGGCCCGGGGGGCATCGGCGTACAGAACCAGCTATGACCAGCTCTCGCTGGCACCATCAAGGGGCGCACCATGACAGATCAGCAGCCGAACTCTGGCCGGGAACCAGAGCGGGATCGCTTCACGCCGCCAGGCGGAGACCATCCGGCCGACGGCCAGGCGGGACCCGGCCAGCACGGGTACGGCCAGCAGGGCCAGCCCGGATTCGAGCAGGGCTATGGCCAGCACGGCCAGCCCGGGTACGGCCAGGGTTATGGCCAGCAGGGCCAGCAGGGCCAGCCGAGCTACGGCGAGGGTGGTTACGGCGAATCGGCTTACCCGCAGTCTCCCGGCGGCCCCGGATACCCTCAGGGCCCGCACGGTCCCGGTGGGCCCAGCTACCCCGAGGGTCCCGGGGGCCCGATGTACCCGCAGGGTCCGGGTGGGCCCAGCGGTGGAGGCAAGGGTCCCGGCAAGGGCCTGCTGATCGCGCTCATCGCGTCCGGCGTCGTCGTGGTGGGCGTAATCATCGCCCTGGTCATGATGCTCACCGGCGGCGGGTCCGCCGAGGCCGAGGATCAGACCGGCGACGCCGAGGCGGCCAGTGACACCGAGGCCGCCGATGAGTCGGGAGACTCCGGGAGCGTCGAGGCCGATGCCGAGACCCCCTTCTCAGCGGTCGAGTCCTACTTCACCGCGCTCGCCGAGGGCGACGCGGAAGCCGCACGTTCACTGGTCTACGACGCCGGAGACACGACCTACCTCACCGAGGAGGTGCTCGCGGCCTCGCTGGAGCTGGCGCCGATCACCGAGGTCGAGGTCACCGAGGAGGAGATGACCGAAGACCTCTCGTTCTCCCACCAGGTCCAGGTCAGCTACTCCCTCGGGGACACCGGTGTGACCAAGCGGATCTACACCTACCAGAACAACGACACCGACGCCTGGGAGATCGACGGCGCCGCGACGCTGATGCAGCCAGACCTGGGTGACCTGGAGACCACGGTCAACGGCGAGCCCGTCTCCGGCTCCGAGGCCACCGTCTTCCTCGGGCTGATGTACGAGATCGCCATCGACGACGAGAACTTCACCATCGACGGCGACGGCCTGGTCGAGGTGACCGAGAGCTACGCCAGTGCCAGCACGCTCGACGTCGGACTCACCGAGGAGGCCACCGAGACCTGGCGCGAGCTGATCCTCAGCGAGGTCGAGGAATGCGTGGCCTCCACGGACCTGGAAGCCGGCTGCGGCCTGGACATGCCCGAAGACGCCTCGGGAGCCACCGTGATCGAAGGCAGCATTTCACGGTCACTGCCGGCAGAGACCGACCAGGAGCTTCAGCGACTGACCCCGGAGCCCAGCTACAGCACCCCGACCCTGGTCGGCGCCGAGTACTTCAGCGGCCGCGTCGATGTGGAATACGAAGCCGAAGAGGACGGCGTGACCAGCCTCTACGAGCTGTACTTCGGGGATCCGGGCACGCTGGGGAGCCCCATGGTGGACATGACCGCCGAGGAGCTGGAGGTCATCTGGGAGTAGTTCCGGCTCCCGCGGGCTTACACTCTCTTCGTGCATCAGAACACTGCGAGCTCCTCCACGGCGCTGCCCACCGGTGAGTCGGTCCTCCAGGGCCTGCCCTGGCGATGGAACACCCAGGGCCGGATCTTCCTCATCGGCGGGCTCGGCTTCATGTTCGACGCCTGGGACGTCTCGCTCAACGGCATCCTGATCCCGCTGCTCTCCGAGGAGTGGAACCTCACCGCCTCGGATGCGGCATGGATCGGCACCGCAAACCTGATGGGCATGGCGGTGGGTGCGGTCATGTGGGGCACGATCGCTGACCGGATCGGACGCAAGAAGGCGTTCGCCTGGACGCTGCTGATCTTCTCGCTGTTCACCGTGGCCGGTGCCATGACCGGAAGCCTGGAATGGTTCGTGCTCTTCCGCTTCCTGGCCGGCGTCGGCCTCGGCGGCTGCATCCCGGTGGACTACGCCCTGGTGGGTGAGTTCACCCCGGCCAAACAGCGCGGGCGGGTGCTCACCGCCATGGACGGCTGGTGGCCCATCGGGGCGGCCCTGGCCGGATTCGTCTCGGCCTGGCTGGTGGGCACCTGGGGTGATTGGCGACTGCCCCTGCTGGCGATGATCCTGCCCGCGCTGCTGGTCTTCGCGGTGCGACTCTTCGTGCCTGAGTCCCCGATGTATCTGATGCGCCAGGGGCAGATGGAAGAGGCGCGCAAGGTCATCGACTCCATGGTCGCCCGCACCGGGGCTCCGGTCCGGGCGTACAGCCTTCAGACCACCCAGGCCCCGGCGAAGCTGAGCTTCCGTGCGGTGGGGGAGCAGCTGAGGCTCGTCTGGGCGCATGGCTGGCGAGTCACCACCGTCTCCTGGGTGCTCTTCCTGGCCATCATGACCGTCTACTACATCGCGATCCAGTGGATGCCCACGCTGCTCATCGAGGCGGGGTATGAACAGGACCAGGCATTCATCCGCACGGCAGGAATGGCCGCCGTCGGCCTCATCGGGGTGGTGATCTCCACGGTGCTGGTCGAGATCACCGGACGCCGGGTGCTGCTGGCGATCTCCGCGCCGCTGGCCACCGCGATGCTGGTGATTCTCGGACTGAGCATGCACCTGCCCACGGCGGTGCTGATCCTGCTGCTGGGCTTCGGCATGGTGATTCAGATCGCGATCCCGGTGCTCTATACCTACGTCTCGGAGCTCTACCCCACGGAGCTGCGCGGATCCGGCTTCGGCTGGGCCTCGACCATCTCGCGGATCGGCGCCGGACTGGGCCCGCTGCTCTTCATCGCCTGGATGGAGCCGACCTTCGGTCTGGCCGGAGCCTTCGGGATCTGCTTGATCGGCGTGGTGCTGGCGGTGCTGCTGATGCTCAGGCTGGCTCCCGACACCACCGCCAGACAGCTCGACTGAGCGCGGTTCTCCCTGCTCAGACCGGTGAACATCGCGGAAACATCCGGGCAATGTTTGAGGTGGAAATGTGACGTACTATTGCCTGCATCACTCGTTTCTCGGCACCCGTAGAGGTGCCGTTCTTGCACCATGAGGAGAGCCCCATGAAGAGGTCCTTCAAGACCCGCGGCACCATCGCCGCGACGGCCGCCGCAGCACTGCTCCTGTCCTCCTGTGGAGAGGCCCCCGAGGAGGACGGCGAGGGCGCCGCCGCCGAAGAGGTCGACTACAAGGCCTGCCTGGTCTCCGATGAGGGAGGCTGGGACGACCGTTCCTTCAACCAGTCCGCCTTCGAGGGCCTGGAGATGGCCATCGAGGAGCTCGGCGTCGACTCCGCCGACGCGCAGTCCACCGCAGAGTCCGAGTACGGCCCCAACGTGGACACCATGGTCCAGCAGAACTGCGACGTCGTCTTCGGCGTCGGCTTCCTG
Organism: Nesterenkonia sp. E16_10; assembly: GCF_017347085.1. Taxonomy (GTDB): domain Bacteria; phylum Actinomycetota; class Actinomycetes; order Actinomycetales; family Micrococcaceae; genus Nesterenkonia. The sequence goes on along the minus strand of NZ_JADPSA010000022.1, from coordinate 175,164 downwards.
CTCGAGGAGGGTCTGCGCGAGGCTGCTGAGGCGAACCCGGAGACCGATTTCGCGCTGATCGACTCCTACTTCAACTTCGAAGAGGGCGAAGAGCTCGAGAACGCCAAGCCGCTGGTCTTCAACACCGGTGAGGCCGCCTACCTGGCCGGCTATGTGGCCGCCGCGATGAGCGAGACCGGCGTCGTCGGCACCTGGGGCGGCATTCAGATCCCCTCGGTGACGGTCTTCATGGACGGTTACGCCGACGGTGTGGAGCGCTACAACACGGACAACGACGGCGACGTCGAGCTGGTCGGCTGGGACAAGGAGGGCCAGTCCGGGTCCTTCTCCGGTGACTTCAGCGACCAGACCCAGGGCCGCGAGGTCACCGAACAGCTGCTGAGCCAGGACGCTGACATCATCATGCCCGTGGCAGGCAACGCGGGCGTCGGCGCAGGCCCCGCCCTGGAGGCGGCCGAGGCCAAGATGATCTGGGTCGACTCCGATGGCTACGAGTCCACCGACTACGGCGACATCGTGCTGACCTCGGTGCTCAAGGAGATCGGTCAGTCGGTCTACGCCACCATCGATGAGGGCGTCCAGGACGGCTTCACCAGCGAGTCCTACGTGGGCACCCTGGAGAACGAGGGTGTCGGCCTGGCGCCGTTCCACGACTTCGAGGACGAGGTGCCCTCCGAGGTCGCAGACGCCATCGAGCAGCTGCGCCAGGAGATCATCGATGGCGACACCGTCATCGACTCCGAGAACGCCCCGTCCTGACCCGTTCCTGAACGACGAATAACTGATTGGCGACACCGCAGCGATGAAGCTTGAGCTCAGAGGGGTCACTAAGCGTTTCGGCTCCTTCACTGCCAACGACCGGATCTCCCTCACCGTTGCACCGGGCGAGATCCACGCCCTGCTCGGCGAGAACGGGGCCGGCAAGTCCACTCTGATGAACACCATCTACGGGCTCTACAGCCCTGACGAGGGTGAGATTCTGTTGGATGACCGGGAGGTCAGCTTCAACGGGCCCGGTGACGCAGTGGCCGCCGGGATCGGGATGGTGCACCAGCACTTCATGCTGATCCCGGTGTTCACCGTCACCGAGTCCGTCGCGCTGGGCTACGAGCCCACCCGCGCGGCGGGAATCATGGACATGGCCGTGGCCCGGGCGAAGGTGCTGGAGATCTCCGCGCGCTTCGGCTTCGACGTGGACCCCGATGCGCGCATCGAGGACCTCCCCGTCGGTGCCCAGCAGCGCGTGGAGATCATCAAGGCGCTCTCCCGCGACGCGAGGGTGCTCATCCTCGATGAGCCCACCGCGGTGCTGACTCCGCAGGAGACCGACGAGCTGATCACCATCATGGGCCAGCTGCGCGACTCCGGCACATCCATCGTCTTCATCACCCACAAGCTGCGCGAGGTCCGCGCGGTGGCAGACCGGATCACAGTGATCCGGCGCGGCGCCGTGGTGGGGGAGACCTCGCCACAGTCCACCGAGACCGAGCTGGCCGGGCTGATGGTCGGCCGTGAGGTCAACCTGACCACCGCCAAGGAGCCGGCTGATCCCGGCGAGGTCAGCTTCGAGGTGCGCGGGCTGACCGTGCTCAGCAGTGCAGACAAGGTCGTGGTCGACGACGTCGATCTCTCCATGCGGCGCGGCGAGATCCTGGTGATCGCCGGGGTCGACGGCAACGGCCAGAGCGAGCTGGCTCAGACCATCCTCGGGCTCCGCACCCCGGTGGCGGGCAGCATCCTGCTCGACGACCAGGATCTCGCCCCGCTCAGCGTCAAGCAGCGCCTGGCCGCGGGACTGGGCTTCGTGCCCGAGGACCGCAGCACCGACGGCGTCATCGGCGCGTTCACCATCACCGAGAACTATGTGCTGGACATGTATGACCGTCCCCCCTACGCCGGAGGTCCCGGCAACGTGGCGCTGCGCCTGCCGGTCATGCGCGAAGCCGCGCAGACCCAGGCCGAACGTTTTGACGTGCGCATGGGCACCGTCGACGACCCGATCTCCACCCTCTCCGGAGGCAACCAGCAGAAGGTCGTGCTGGCCCGTGAGATGAGCCGCGACCTGCGGCTCTTCGTGGCGAGCCAGCCCACCCGAGGCCTCGACGTCGGCTCGATCGAGTTCGTGCACCGTACGATCATCGAGGAGCGCGACAAGGGCACGCCGTGCCTGATCGTCTCCACCGAGCTTGACGAGGCGCTGAACCTTGCCGACCGGATCGCGGTCATGTACCGCGGGAAGGTTGTAGGAATCGTGCCGGCCAGCACCAGCCGGGACGTGCTCGGCCTGATGATGGCCGGGGTGCCTGCCGATGAGGCGCAGGCCCAGGCCGCCACCCACCACACCGTGCTGGCCGAGGCCGATGAGCAGGCCGAAGCAGAGGAGAACCAGTGAGCGCATCAGGGTCCCAGCAGGGGATGACCCCTGCCCCGAAGCCCGAGCATCAGAGCCCCTGGGCCGAGGCTGAGGGTCGACTCTCGCGTGCCCTGCGCGAGCTGGGCCAGACCTCCTGGGTGGTCACCGTGCTGGCCGTCGTCGTCGCCCTGGTGGTCGGCGCGGTGCTGATCCTCGCGGCCAACCGCGATGTCCAGGCCAGCCTGAGCTACTTCTTCGCCCAGCCCACCGCATTCCTGGAGACCGCCTTCCAGGTGCTGCGCGAGGCCTACTCCGCGCTGTTCCGCGGCGCGGTCTTCGACTGGCAGGCCCCCTCGGCCGCTCGCTCGATCCGGCCGTTGACCGAGACCATGGTCTACTCGGTGCCGCTGATCCTCGCGGGGCTGGGCATCGCCATCGGCTTCCGCTCCGGCATGCTGAACATCGGCGGGCAGGGCCAGATCATCCTGGGTGCCACCTCCGCAGGTTTCCTCGGCTACGCGCTGTCGCTGCCCGTGGGGCTGCACGTGCTGCTGGCGCTGGCCGGCGGCATCCTCGGCGGCGCGATCTGGGGCGGGATCGCCGGTGTGCTCAAGGCACGCACCGGGGCCAACGAGGTGATCGTGACGATCATGCTCAACAACATCGCCATCTACCTGCTCGCCTATCTGCTGCAGCAGCAGTGGTACAAGCAGACCGGCTCCAACCAGCCGCTTTCGAGCTCGGTGGATGAATCAGCCCAGCTCTTCTCACTGCTGGGCTCGGGCTTCCGGCTCCACGCCGGTTTCCTCATCGCGATCCTGGCCACCCTCGGCGTGTGGTGGCTGCTGGAACGCTCCACGCTGGGCTTCGAGTTCCGCGCCATCGGGGAGAATCCCGAAGCGGCGCGCACCGCGGGGATCAACGTGCCCAAGGCCACCGCGCTGGTGCTCGTGATCGCCGGAGGCCTCGCCGGCCTCGGCGGCGCAGCCCACGTGCTGGGCACCGAATATCGACTCGCCGGCGGTGTCGCAGGCACCCTGGGCTTCGATGCGATCACCGTGGCTCTGCTGGGTCGCTCCAAGCCCCTGGGCACCTTCCTGGCCGGCCTGCTGCTGGGCGGGCTGCGCGCCGGCGGCGTGCTGATGCAGGCGCAGACCGGCACCCCGATCGACATCGTGCTGGTCCTGCAGGCAGTGATCGTGCTGATGATCGCCGCCCCGCCGCTGGTGCGGGCGATCTTCTTCCTGCCCCACGCCGATGGGCGCCCCCGGATCCGCCGACGCAGCGCACGGCGCAAGACCGAGGCTGCGGCCGGCACATCCTCAAGCCGGCAGCCGGAGCTGCAGACCGCCTCCACCTCGGGGGCATCCAGCGCCGAACCTCCGAGCGCCGAGTCCTCGAGCAGCGAGTCCCCGAACAGCACGACACAGGAGCCTGGCAAGTGAGCGAACAGACCGTGAGCACCGCTGCCGTCCAGGCCGACCCGCTCAAGCAGACTGCCACCGGAGTCCGCCCGATCTCCTGGAAGTACCCGATCACCTACGCAGTGCTGGCCGCGCTCGCAGTGCTCTTCGTGCTGACTATTCCGGCGGGTGCGCGGACCCACTTCCGGCTCTCCTCGGGTGGAGACTTCTTCGAGATCCCACTCGTGGAGCTGCCGTCCCGTCCAGCCGGCTGGATCCTCGCGGTGATCCTGGTCGCGCTGGCCGGCCTCGCGATCTGGCAGGCGTCACGTCGCATACGGACCCGCCTGTGGCTGCCGCTGCTCTTCGGCGTGCTCTTCGTGCTCGCGTTCCTGGTCTGGGCCGGCGCCGACCGAGGTGCCGTCATCCCGCTGGTCACCATGCTCACCGGAGCGCTGGCGCTCTCGGTGCCGCTGATCTTCGGGGCCATGTGCGGGCTCGTGGGGGAGCGCTCCGGCGTGATCAACATCGCGATCGAGGCCCAGCTGCTGGCCGGCGCCTTCCTGGCCGCCGTCGCCGCCTCGGTGTTCACCAGCGCCTATATGGGACTGGTCTTCGCGCCGATCGCCGGCGCGCTGGTCGGGGCGCTGCTCGTGTTCTTCTCGGTGAAGTACCAGGTCAACCAGATCATCGTCGGCGTGGTGCTCAACGTGCTGATCATCGGGCTGACCGGATACCTCTTCTCCACCGCACTGACCCAGAACCCCGAGCTGTGGAATGCCCGACAGCAGCTGCCGCGACTGCCGATCCCGGGACTCTCGCAGATCCCGATCATCGGACCGGTGCTGTTCAACCAGACCATCCTGGTCTACCTGATGTACCTCATCGTGGGACTGCTCAACATCTTCCTGTTCCGCTCGCGCTGGGGCCTGCGCACCCGTGCGGTGGGCGAGCACCCCAAGGCCGCGGACACCGTGGGCATCAAGGTCAATCGGATGCGGGTCTACAACGTGATCCTGGGTGGGGCGATCGCCGGACTCGGCGGTGCGTTCTTCACCATCGGGCAGGGGCTCGCCTTCGGCAAGGAGATGTCGGCTGGCGCGGGATTCATCGCCCTGGCCGCGATGATCCTGGGCCGCTGGCACCCCATCGGGGCCCTGCTGGCGGCGCTGCTGTTCGGCTTCTCCACGTCGCTGGGCAACACGCTGGCCACCATCGGCACCCCTGTCCCCTCGGAGGCGCTGCTGATGCTGCCCTATGTGATCACGATCTTCGCGGTGGCCGGCTTCGTCGGGCGGGTCCGGCCCCCTGCCGCCAACGGCACCCCGTATGTGAAATGACCCCGGTGGTGATCGCTCGTCTTTACCACGGCCGAGCTTGCGTATAGGCTCTGACCAGCTCAAGCAACGGGCTCTTGATCCACTATTCAAGGGTTGCTTATGGAGCATTTTTCAGATCCGACCGCCCGGTTCTCTGGCGGACACACCACTCTTCCCGCACAAGGTTCCCGCACCATGCGCGTCCTGGACCTCATGTCGCGCGTGGAGTCGGTCGTCTCGGTGACCGCACCGCTGCGCGATGCCGCAGCCTTGGTGCGTGGAATGGATGCGGCCGTGCTGGTCGTGGGGCTCTCGCACCAGCCGCTGGGGCTGATCACCGAGGCCGCGCTGAGCGAGGTGTCCGGGAGGCACCCCGAGCAGTGGGAGAAGAAGCGGTGCGCCGCACTGCTGGGCGCCGCACCCGAGCCGCTGGGCCCGGAGGACCCGATCGAGGCGGTGCTGGCCCGCTACCGCGTCTCCGGAGCGCAGCCGCTGCTGGTGCTCGAGGGAGACGAAGCGGTGGGCATCATCTACCCGGACCCGGTCTTCAGCTGGTGCCTGACCCAGCCCTCCGCGGTGTTCGACGCGCTCGGCCTGGGGCGTGACCCTCGCTGATCTGCGACCCTCGCTGATCCGCGCCCCAGCCCCACCGGGCCGCACCGGGCCTGTACCTGGACCCTTCGTCATGCCCTGATCAGCGGCTGCGGTGGATTACTGTGGGCACTGGATTGCATGAGACCCACGACACACCAGAATGAGGCGCTATGAGAATCGCAGTCACCGGGTCCACCGGCAAGCTCGGCACAGTTGTGGTGCGGGAGCTCCGATCGGCCGGCCACGAAGTCATCGGCCTCGACGTCGAGGGCGCCCGTGGCCCCGGCTTCGTGAAGCTCGACCTCACCGACTACGGCCAGGTCATTGATGCGCTCGGCGGAGTCGGGGATCAGCACGACGGCGTGGAGGCGGTCGTGCACCTGGCGGCCGTTCCGGCGCCCGGGATCCGCACCGACGCGGCCACCTTCCACAACAACATCAACGCCACCTTCAACGTCTTCTGGGCCGCGGCCCGGCTCGGGATCGAGCGCATCGTCTACGCCTCCTCAGAGACGGTGCTGGGGCTTCCCTTCGACACCCCGCCGCCGTACATCCCGGTGGACGAGCAGTACCCCGCCAGGCCCGAATCCACCTACTCGCTGGTCAAGCATCTCGAGGAGCAGATGGCGATCGAGCTGGTCCGCTGGAACCCGCGGCTGGCCATCACCGCGCTGCGCTTCTCCAACGTGATGAACCCCGAGGACTACGCCGAGTTCCCCGGCTTCGACGCCGACGCGACGCTGCGCAAATGGAACCTCTGGGGCTACATCGACGCCCGCGACGGCGCCCAGGCGATCGAGCGCGCCCTCGCCGTCGCCGGCCCAGGGTTCCAGCGCTACATCATCGCCGCGGCGGACACCGTGATGTCCCGGCCGAACGCCGAACTCGTCGCCGAGGTCTTCCCCGAGGTCGAGCTGCGCGGGGATCTGGGCATCCATGACACGCTGCTCTCCATCGAGAAGGCCCGCCGGGAGCTGGGCTACGCGCCGAAGCACTCCTGGCGCGAGCACTGAGCAGACAGGCCTGCGGCCCCGCTCCAGTCATGGAGCGGGGCCGCAGGTTCAGCGTGGGGACTGCCGTGGCAGCCCGGTTCAGGAACGCACAGCCGCCTTTCGGGTCTGCGGGTACCGGATGTCCTCGACCATCTCCTGGACCTTGGCGCTCGGTGGTGCGGTGAGCTTCGAGACCACGATCATCACGATGGCGTTGACCGCGGCGCCCACGGCGCCGATGCCCTCAGGCGAGACGTTGAAGATGTGCTCGTTGGCGCTGGTGCCGAAGACCTCCAGGGTGTAGACCATGTAGGTTCCGGTGAACGCCAGACCGGTCAGCATGCCGGCAGTGGCACCCGGACCGTTGGCCTTCTTCCAGAAGATCCCGAGGATCAGGATCGGGAAGAAGCTGGCCGCGGCGAGGCCGAAGGCGAACGCGACCACCTGGGCCACGAACGCCGGCGGGTTGATGCCGGCCCAGATGGCGAACAGGATCGCGACGCCCATGGCGAGGCGTCCGACCAGCATCTGCTCCTTCTCCGAGGCTCCGGTCTTCTTGAAGACCCGGAAGTACAGGTCGTGGGAAGCCGCGGAGGAGATGACCAGCAGCAGGCCCGCCGCGGTGGACATGGCGGCTGCCATGCCGCCGGCGGCCATCAGGCCCACGATCGGAGCGGGGAGCCCGCCGATCTCCGGGGACGCCAGGACCAGGATGTCGTTGTTGACGATCAGGTCAGCCCCGGAGGTGGCCAGGTTGGAGACGGTCTGAATCGTCTCGGCATCGTCGTTCACGGTCACCAGGCCCGTCGGAGCCCAGGTGTTGATCCAGTCGGGCAGACTGTCTGGCCCCTGGCCCTGCACACCCTGGAGCAGGTTCAGCTTGGTGAAGGCGCCCACGGCAGGAGCCGTGAGGTAGAGCAGCGAGATGAAGAACAGTGCCCAGAAGGCCGAGTAGCGAGCACCGCGGACCGTCTTGGTCGTGTAGAACCGGATGATCACATGCGGCAGACCCGCGGTGCCCAGCATCAGCGAGAGCGTCACCAGGAAGACGTCGATCTGACCGCCGGCGCGGCCGGAGAACGCCTCGGTGAACTCGTTGAGCCCGAACTCCACGCTGAGCGAGTCCAGTTCCGCGAGGATCTGCCCGTAGGAGATCTGCGGAACCGGAATGCCCGTGGTCTGGTAGGCCACGGCGAAGGCCGGGATCAGGTAGGCGATGATCAGCACGGTGTACTGCGCTACCTGGGTGTAGGTGATTCCCTTCATGCCGCCGAGGACCGCGTAGATGAAGATGACGACGGCGACCAGCACCACGCCCCATTCGATGCTCAGTCCCAGGAACCGGCTGAAGACGATGCCACCGCCGGCCATCTGGCCGACCACGTAGGTGAAGGAGACCACGATCGCGGCGATCGCTGCGACGATGCGCACCGACTCCGAGTATCGGTCGCCCACAAACTCGGGCACCGTGAACTTGCCCCATTTGCGCAGGTAGGGGGCCAGCAGCAGTGCAAGCAGGACGTAGCCGCCGGTCCAGCCCATCAGGTAGACCGAGCCGTCGGAGCCCAGGAACGCGATCAGGCCAGCCATGCCGATGAAGCTGGCGGCGCTCATCCAGTCCGCCGCGACCGCGGCGCCGTTGGCGAGAGTCGGCACACCCTGAGAGGCGACGTAGAACTCCTTGGTCTCCTTCACCCGAGAGCGCCACGCGATGATGATGTAGATGCCGAAGGTCAGGATGATGAAGAAGAAGGTCCAGAACTGGGTCTCGTTCACTTGTAGCCACCTTCTTCGTTGCGCTCGGCCACGCCGAACTCGTCATCGATCCGGTCCATCCACAAGGCGTAGACCAGGATCAGGATCACGAAGACGTAGATGGATCCCTGCTGAGCGAACCAGAGGCCCAGGGGGAAGCCGAGGATGACGATGTTGTTGAGCGGCTCGATCAGCAGGATGCCGAAGCCGAATGAGACGGTGAACCAGATGACCAGCAGCGTGATCATCAGACGGAGGTTCTTCTTCCAATAGCGCTTGCGCCAACTGGTGTCCTCCGCCTCTGGCGGAGCGCCGGAGGTTCCCTCATGTGCCACATCGGACATGGGAGGCTCCCTTCTTCCTAGTGCGAGTGATGCGGGGCGATTCGCCCACGCGGATGCGCGGGCACTGCTCCAAGCCAGCCAAAATGTGGCCCAGATCACAAGACCAGACACCTTCAGCGGTGTATCTGTGTTTGCCAACGGCATGAATCCCGCGCCGAACGGGGAATCATGCCGCGGTGACCGCTCATCCGGCCGAGCCTGCCGCTCAGCGCCGGAACACCGTCGCTGGGCAGATTTCCCGGCACAGGCTTCGCCTGTGGCGCCGATCACACTTAGGATGACGGCATGACCACGACAGCGGACAAAGGGATCTACGGCGGGATCACCGCGCGGCTGAAGGCTGGCAGCGCCACCGGCTGGGGCGTGTTCCACCCCGGCAGCAAGGCGATGATCCTCGGCGGACTCATGCTGATCGTCTCGGCCTTCCTGCCCTGGGTCTATCTGCCCTTCATGGAGCAGATCACCGGCGAGGTCTACGCGCTGCGCGGCACCGATGGCCCGGGGGTGATCACCCTCGCGGTGGGCTTCCTGGCCTTCGCCGGCGCCTTCGTGCCGCGCCGCAGGCTGGCGATCGCCCATGCCGGGGTCGCGGGTGTGATCGTCGCAGGGATCGTGCTGCTGCAGGCCTGGAACATCCTCGCGTTCTCGGCCAGCTCCGGCGCCTGGGGCGGACTGCTGCCCGGCATGGGCCTGGTGCTCGCCGGCGGCGGCGCCGTGGTCCTGCTCAAGTCCTCCTGGAACATGTACCGGACGTGGCTCCCCGCCTGAGCGCACCCGGGCCTGGGGCGGAGACACCCACCCCCTCGGGCTCGACGCCGGACCCTGTCCGCCCCGCCCCTGTCCACGCTGATCGTGCTCGCCCCGCTCCTGCGCACCCCGCTCCGGGGCCCGAGCTCGACTTTCCTCCCGACACCGAGGTCCGTGACACCCCCGCCGAGGTCGACGCCGCCTTCCGCGCCCAGCGCGGGGTGGCGCTGGCCTATTTCCTGGTCTTCCTGGTGCTGGTGGCGGCGTTCCCGGTGTTGACCATGACATTGCCGTGGTGGACCGAGGCGCGGGTCTTCGGTGAGCTGAGTCCGGGCTTCGTCGCCGCGGCCGGAGGGCTCTACCTGGCGTTCGCCGTCATCGGCATCGCTGCGGCCCGGCTCAGCGCCTCGGTGGAGTCGCGCATGCTGGGCGGCCAGCAGACCCTCGAGGAGGGCTCGCCCGGCCCCACGCAGGGCGCGGAGGATCCTCGATGACCTCGACGGCGGTGGTGACCCTGGCCGCGGTGCTGATCGTCGTGCTCGGGGTCTCCTTCATCAGCCGGCCTCGGGGCCCCTCCACAGTGGACTTCTATCTCGCGGGCCAGCGGGTCGGTGTCATGACCAATTCCTGGGCGATCTGCGGGGACTACCTCTCGGCCGCCTCCTTCCTCGGGGTGGCCGCAGCCGTCTACGTCTCGGGGCTGGACGGGGCCTGGTACGCCGTGGGCTTCGCCGCCGGCTTCGTACCGGTGCTGCTGCTCGTCGCCGCGCCGCTGCGCCGCTTCGGGGAGTTCTCACTGGCCGACTTTCTCGGCCGCCGGATGGACTCGGGCCCGGTCCGGCTGGCCTCGGTGGGTGTGGTCCAGCTCGTGATCCTCTGCTATCTGGTGCCGCAGTCGGTGGGCGGCGGCATCACCTGGGAGCTGCTGGTCGGGCAGGGCCTGCTGGGACTCTCGCCCTATGCGACCGGGGTGCTGCTCTCCACGGCCGTGGTCGCCGTCGTCGTCGCCTTCGGTGGGATGCGCGGGACCACCTGGAACCAGGCCGTGCAGTTTCTGCTGCTCTTCGCCGCCCTGGTCTGGCTCGCCGTGGTGGTCACCGCGGACGGCTTTCGCTATGGGGAGGCGGTGCAGAGCCTGAGTGAGGCCCCGCTCGCGAACCCGACGCTCGGCGGCGCCGAGGGGCAGGAGTGGACGCTGACCGAGGAGACCAACCACATGCACCCGGGGGAGCCGGCGCTCTTCGGCGAGCCCGGGGCCCGCTACGGGCCGCTGGGCCAGGTGGCGCTGGTGGTCACCCTGGGGCTCGGCACCGCCGGGCTGCCGCATGTGATGAACCGATACTTCACCTCCCCGACCGGAAAGGCCGCGCGCACCACCACCGTCTGGGTGCTGGCGCTGATCGGCGCGTTCTACGCGATGGCGATCATGCTGGGCACCGCCGCCCGGGACATCATCCCCGACGCCGTGGCGGGCCGGCCCTGGCTCCAGGAGCTCACCGTGAACGGGGTGCTGCATACCCCGGAGCACGCGCTGCCGGTGCTCGGCCGGATCTACGGGGAGCAGACCGGGTTGGGGCTGATCGCAGCCGCCGCGCTGATCGCCGCGATGTCCACCGTGGCCGGACTGCTGCTGGCCTCGGCGGCGACCTGGGGCCACGACGTCTACGAGCGCCACATCAACCCGCGCGCCACGCAGCGCCAGGCGGTCTGGGCCGGGCGGATCACCACACTCCTGGGCGCCGCGCTCGCGGCGGGCCTGGCCATCGCGCTGCGTCCCGAGGCCTTTGTCCCGGCGATGCCCTCGCTGGTCGCGACCATGGTGACCTGGGCCTTCGCCGTGGCCGGGTCAGCCTTGACCCCGGTGCTGGTGCTTGCGATCTGGTGGCACCGCACGACGGCGGCAGGGTCCCTGGCCGGCCTGCTCACCGGGGCGGTGCTCTCGGTGTCGATGTTCATGACCGCCGGGCTGATCACCACCGACTGGCTGCGGGAGCTGCTGGCCGCGCCGACCCTGGTGGTCGCACCGATTACGGTGGCGGTGGTGGTGCTGGTCTCGCTGCGCACCAGGGCCCCCGACGGGGTGCAGGCACACTGGGTGCGGATGCATGGAACTGCCGCGGACCGCCGCGCAGAGCGTATGGCCCGACTGACCCGAGGAGGCATGGATGCGCGGTAGCGCGATGCTGGCGGCCGGAGTGACGCTGATCTGGGTGCTGGTCTATCTCGGCACCCAGGTGTTCGCGGACCCGGCTCTGCCGATGCTGCCCACCCTCGGACTCGGACTCGGGCTCACGGTCGCAGCGGTGCTGGGCTATCCCTCGGCGCTGCGTGGGGCCACCGGTCGGCGTCGTCAGCGTCCGGTCTCCCCCCGGGAGGTCGAGGTCAGCCGCGGGGTGCGCAACCTGGCCGCGGCGGGGCGCTCCATGCCGCTGCGCGCCGGGCTGACCCCGGAGGCCGCCCGCCGGACCTGTGAGCTGCTGCGCCCGATGCTCTCCGGTGACGCGGTCTCGATCACCGACCGCGAGCAGATCCTGGCCTATGTGGGGCCTGGCGCCGATCACCATCGCGAGGGGGCCCAGATGCAGACCTCCGCGGCCCCGCGCACCATCGCCAAGGGCAAGACCCAGGTGGTCCGCGACCGCGCCGGGGTCGGCTGTCGGAAGCCCGACTGCGAGGTCACCTCGGCGGTCATCGTGCCGCTGCGCGTAGGTGCCCGGGTGATCGGGACCCTCGGGGTCTACCAGGCTGAGGCCGAGATCCCGCCGCGTCAGCTGGTCGAGGACATGGCCTCCATGCTCTCGCTGCACCTGGAGCTCGCCGAGCTCGACCGCGAGAAGCAGCTGGCCACCGACGCGCGGCTCAACGCGCTGCGCGCCCAGATCAACCCGCACTTCCTGTTCAACATCCTCAACACCATCGCCTCAAAGGCCCGCACCCGGCCCGATGAGGCCCGCGAGCTGCTGCTGCGACTCTCCGAGTTCTTCCGCTACGCGGTGCGCCAGGAGGGGCACTACGCCGAGTTTGCTCAGGAGTACTACTTCGTGCGCACCTATGTGTCGCTGGAGCAGGCGCGCTTCGGGGATCGGCTCAAGGTCCGCTACGACATCGACCCCCAGGTGCTCACCACCCGGGTGCCGGTGCTGATGATCCAGCCGCTGGTGGAGAACGCGGTCAAGCATGGCATCGCGGGCAAGCCTGCCGGTGGGACCGTGCATCTGCGCGCCAGAGTGGATCCGCTGGCCCGCACCACGAGCATCCGGGTCAGCGACGACGGCGTGGGGATGGCCCCGGAGGTGCTGGCGCAGATGGCCGACGGTGCCGGTCGCCTCGGGGGAGGGGAGCCGCTGCCGGATGATCCGAACCACGCCGGCGTCGGTCTGCAGAACATCACAGAGCGGCTGAACTCGCTGTTCGGGGACCGCTATGACCTCTCGATCTCGACCCCGCGCTCCGGCGGCACCGTGGTGGAGCTGCAGATCCCACTTCGGTGACCGCAATCACAATATCCTGAATGTTCCCCCTATACTGAGTGGATGCATCCACGCGCTCTGATCGTGGACGACGAGGCTCCTGCCCGCGAAGAACTCCGGTTCCTGCTCGAGGAGATCGGCGGCGTCCAGGTGGTGGGAGAAGCCACCAATGGTGAAGAGGCGCTCCTGCTGCTGAACTCCCTGGCCTATGACCTGGTCTTCCTCGACATCCGCATGCCCGGGCTCAGCGGCCTTGAGGTCGCACAGCGGCTGCGCGGTGCCAGCGCCCCCGAAGGGGTGCGGCGACCTCAGGTCATCTTCACCACTGCCTACCCGGATCATGCCGTGGAGGCCTTCGACCTGGCGGCCGCGGACTACCTGGTCAAGCCGTTCTCCGCCGACCGGCTCCAGCGATCGGTGCAGCGGGCGCTCGCCGGCGCCGAGGCCGCCTCCTCACCCGTGACCGCCCCGGCGCCCACGGTCCCCGCTGCTCCGGCCATGCGTACGGCGCAGCAGCTGGTGCGGATCCCGGTGCAGAAGGACGGCAGGACCGTGCTCGTCGACGGCGAGGCGATCGTCTACGCGGTGGCGGCGCGCGGCTATGCCTCGCTGAAGCTCACCGACGATCGCGTGCTGGTCTCCTTCTCGCTCAATGAGCTCGAACGTCGACTCCAGGGGCACTTCTTCCGGGTGCACCGCTCATATCTGGTCAATCTGCGCTACGTCCGGGAGCTGGTGCCAGACTTCCGCGGCGCGCTGGTCCTGGTGCTCAACGACCGTCAGCGCAGCCGCGTGGAGGTCTCCCGCCGGCACGCGCCTGAGCTGCGCCGTCGCCTGGGGGTATGAGCGCTGCGGCTAGCGCTGCGGGTGATCCTCGGGGAACTCCTGCGGCATCGGCCTGGTCGCCGCGGTACCGGTCCGCCCCTGGGGAGCAGCGCCCGGCTTCGCCGTAGGCTCAGAGCCCCGGTCCAATCCGCGGGGGCCGCTCTCCGCCGCCTTGCCTCGGTCCTGCTGCCCCTTCGCCGGGGAGCTTCCGGAGGCCACGGGACCTCGCGCGTCCTCGGGTCGCTTCGCCGGTGCGGATGCCGGTGCTGAGGCAGGCCGCTGTGCCGCGGGCGCACGCCTCCAGGCCTTGATGCAGCCCAGGACCACATAGGCGACGAGCAGGGCCAGGGCGAGCAGGCCATGCAGGATCATGGTCGCCGTCGCGCCGGCCGCATCCTGATTGGTCAGCGCCAGCACGAACATCCCGATGCTGTGCACGATGGTGAGTTCCATCAGGCCGGGGTAGGCCTGGGGGCGCCAGGCGACGAGGGCGAAGAGCCCCGCGAAGACGATCAGCCCGAACGCGTGCCAGGCCTCCGAGAGGAACGTCTCGGAGGTGGTGAGCTGGAGCTGAGCCAGCGACCAGCCGGCGAACCCCGCGGCGCCCAGCGCTGAGATGATCAGCAGGGTGCGCCCGGTGGCTCGTCGTCGTGATGCGGTGATCTCTGCGGCCATGATGAATCCTCTGATCTGCGCTGGGGGAACAGCCCCGGGGACGATGTGCTCCTATGGTCTCAGCTTAGGCCCGCGCTCAGCGGCTGACCAGTGAGGGGAGTCCTTCAGGGGGCATCTGGACGGTGCTCCCGCTGGGAATGATCCTGACTGTTGCGTGGTTCACACAACACGAGGGCATGGTTGCCCTCAGACACAGACGCAGGATGAGAGAGGTTGCCGATGGCTACTGTTCCCACGATCACACTCAATGATGGAACCGCGATCCCCCAGCTCGGCTTCGGGGTCTGGCAGGTCCCGGCCGACGACGCCGAGAAGGTGGTCGCTGAAGCGCTGAAGGTCGGATACCGGCATATCGACAATGCCGCCGTCTACGGCAACGAAGAGGGCGTGGGACGCGCCATCGCCGCCTCCGGGATCCCCCGCGAGGAGCTCTTCATCACCACCAAGGTGTGGGTGAACGACTTCAAGGCCGGAAACACCAAGCAGGCGCTGCGCACCTCGCTGGAGAAGCTGGGCCTGGACTACGTGGATCTGTACCTGATCCATTGGCCCGCACCGGCGGACGAGGCCTACCTGGATGCCTGGAAGGCGATGGAGGAGCTGCAGGCCGATGGGCTGACCCGCAGCATCGGTGTGTCGAACTTCCTGCCCGAGCACCTCGAGCGGGTGGCCGAGGCGGGCACCGTGATCCCCGCGATCAACCAGGTGGAGATCCACCCTGCGCTGCAGCAGCGTGAGATCCAGGAGGCCAACGAGCGCCACGGCATCAAGACTCAGGCCTGGAGCCCGCTGGCCCAGGGCGCGGTCTTCGAGGATCAGCCCGTGGTCTCCGCGGCCCAGGCGCACCAGGTGTCCCCTGCGCAGGTGGTCATCCGCTGGCACCTGCAGCGCGGACGGATCCTGTTCCCGAAATCTGTGACTCCGGAGCGCATCGCGTCGAACTTCGACGTCTTCGGCTTCGAGCTCACCGAGGAGGAGCTGGCCGCCATCGACGGACTCGAGCGCGACGGTCGGACCGGGCCCAACCCGGGAGAGTTCAACCCCTCCTGACCCGTTGCCGCGCAGCTCGGACCGAGGCGCAGAGCCTGGCCGAGGCGATCCTGTGCGAGCTGCAGATCCTGCGCGGCGCAGAAAAGAGCAGGGCCCCAGTTCAGATCGAACTGGGGCCCTGCTCTGTCTCAGCCCAGCGCCGGTGTGGAGGCGCTCGACCGACACCCGCGGATCAGCGCTGGGTGTTCTCTTCGGTCGTATTCGGCTTCGGGTCGGTCTCAGCGTTGCCCACGGCCTCGTCGTAGATCTGCTCAGACTCCCACTGCTGGCCGGTGGCAGACTCGGCGAACTCCGGAGTCTCGAACACCTCATCGGCAATCGGATCGTGGAACGCCACGTCCTCGTCCCAACCGATGGTTCCCGTCTCGGGATTGACCACGGTGGAGTGGGCTGGCACGTCCTGGATCGCGAACACCATGTCATCGGAGTCGAACGGTGTGGAGATTGCCGACTCCTTCGAGCTCGGCTTGTCCAGTCCTGCCAGAGTGGCGGAGGTGCCGCCCAGGAAGCCCTTCAGCGCGCTGCGCTGACCGCTGAGGATCGAGCGCAGGTTCCGGTGCACACCGGGAGCGGAGTCACCGCCGCCGGCGGCGCTGCGTGCTGTGTCGACCAGGGCCGACTTGCTGGCAGTGGGTCGGATGCGCACATAGCGAGGCATCGTCGCGGTCTCGTAGTTGAACATCTTGACCTGCGCGACGACGGCCAGCACCATGACGATCGACAGCGGAGCCGCCGCACTGATGGCAGCCACCTGCAGCACGCGCAGCGAGGCGTCTGCCGCCTCGCCGCCACCGGCTGCCAGCAGCACGATGGCGGTGATCGCGATGAAGATCGTCCAGAACACGCGGGTCAGCTTGGGAGTATCGGTGCGTCCGCCGAAGGCGAGCACATCGGTGACCAGCGAGCCGGAGTCTCCGGAGGTGATGAAGAAGATCGCGATCACCAGGATGGCGACAACTGCGGTGATCGACGCCAGGGGCAGCTGCTCGAGCAGCGTGAAGGTGGCTCCGACGGTGTCGACGCTGCCGTCCTCGCCGACCATGACGCCCTCGGTCATCTGGAACCAGATGCCGGAGGATCCGAAGATGGTGAACCACAGGATGCTGACCAAGGTCGGTGCCAGCAGCACGCCCATGACGAACTGGCGGATGGTGCGTCCGCGGGAGATCCGCGCGATGAACATGCCCACGAATGGGGACCAGCTCATCCACCAGCCCCAGTAGTAGATGGTCCAGTCTGCGGACCAGCCGCCCTCGTCGCCGCCGACATAGCTCGCGCTGGACTCGAACATGAGGTTGGCGAAGGTCATGGCGTACTCGCCGAGGTTGCCCACGAAGGCCTGCAGCAGGAACAGCGTCGGGCCGGCGATCAGCACGAAGAGTGCCAGGATCGCGGCCATGACCATGTTGAAGTTCGAGAGCCACTTCAGGCCCTTGTTCACACCGGAGATCACCGAGAAGGTCGCGATGGCCATGATGACGACCACGATCGCCGTGAGCAGGCCCGTGTTGGCGGGATCTTCGATCCAGCCCATGAAACCCAGCCCGGCGGCGATCTGCTGTGTGCCGATGCCCAGTGAGGTGACGATTCCGAAGACGGTGCCCACGATGGCGACCACATCGATGATGTGACCCACCCAGGATTCGATGAGCTTGCGGCCGAAGATCGGCTCCAACAGCCAGCGGATGGAGAGTGGACGTCCGCGCCGGAAGGTCATGTAGGCCAGGCCCAGACCGATGACGACGTAGATCGCCCAGGCGTGCAGGCCCCAGTGGAACATCGACTGTCCCATCGCGTCGCCCATCATGGCGGACTCCGTGGCGGAGATGGGGTCACCGTTGGCATCCATACCGGTGGTGCCGGTGACCTCCGGGGGTGCGATGAAGTGACCCAGCGGTTCTGCCACGCCCCAGAAGACGAGCCCGATGCCCATGCCTGCTGCGAAGAGCATGGTGAACCAGGAGCCGAGCGAGAACTCAGGCTTCTCGTCGTCGCGGCCCAGGCGGATGTTGCCTGCCTTGGACAGTCCGGCCCAGAGGGCGAAGACGACGAATCCGGTGCCGATCAGCACGTACCACCAGCCGACGGTCTCCACGATGGTGGAGTTCAGCGTCTCGAACGCCTCGGCACCGTTGGACGCGCCCCAGATGGTGGCGAAGATCAGGCCGGCGACGATGATGAGCACGGCGGGGATGAATACGGGTTTGTTCAGGCCGCGCCAGGCATCAGCCGGCGACCAGTCCCGTAGTCGAGCTTCGGGTTGCGAAGCCATGAAGTCCTCCTCAGTCAGGTGAGAGTGTTCTCTAGTTGTGTGCGAGATGATTCAGCGCAGCGTGTCATTCGTTCCAGACACAGAAAACGACGACGCCGGCTCCGTGGTCGCAGCGGCGGGATGATTCCCATGGTCCCGGTGCGGCAGTCAGCGAAGCTCTGCGTCGTCGTCAGAAGTGTCGTGCACTCACGAATGTCTAGCGTTCCTCTACTATTTAGACACTGTATGCCCTTATAATGCAACTGCTGCGGCCCCGAGAGACCTGCATCACCGTCCGATTCGGCTCCGCAGCGCGAGCTCCCACATCTCGCCGCCCGACTATTACGCCTTGGTAACTGTTTGTCGTTGCAGCGTTCTGGGGTTGGCACGGCCGGGGTGCCCCACTACGGTGTAACCCATGCCCCATGGCCAGCAACGATCTGAGCTGCGGGCCCGAGGATCCATGCGCAGCGGCTTCGCCGGCTGCCTCGTGGCCGGCCTGATGGTGGCCGGATCTTCCGGCGCGCACGCCGCACCTCCCACAAGCGGCCCCAGCAGCAGTGACCCCTCCGGCAGCGACTCCACCGGCAGTGGTCCCGCCAGCAGCACCATTGACAGGGGCGGGAGTGCGAACAGCACCCCCTTCTATCCGACCCCGGGACAGCCTCTGGCAAGGGCTGAGCCCCAAGAGCCGGCGACGACCGTGGAGAAGACCTCAGGCGACATCCGGGTCGCGACCCTGCATGCCCAGATCCGCGGCGGCTCCTCCGCCGAGGTGCTGGAGGAGCTCGACGGCGGCATGCATCCTCAGGCCCGGGTCTTGGCCGAGACGGTTCAGGTCAATGCCCCCGATGTGCTGGTGCTGACCGGACTCAGCTATGACGAGCAGCAGCAGATCGCGGCGACGGTCAACGAGGAGTACCTCTCCCGCGGTCAGAACGGCCAGTCCGGCCTCGAGTACCGCCATGTCTACACCGCACCGACCAACTCCGGCATCGAGTCTGGCGCGGATCTCGACGGCGATGGACGGATCGGCGGGCCCGCCGACGCGCTGGGCTATGGGCGCTATGCGGGGGAGCGCGGCATGGCTGTCTTCTCCACCTACCCGATCGCCGAGGATGAGGTCCGTACGTTCCAGGACTTCCTCTGGCAGGACATGCCGGAGAACTCGATCCCTGAGGATGAATTCTCAAAGCTGGAACAGTCGGTGATTCCGCTGCCCAGCACCAGCCTGTGGGACATTCCACTCGAGGTTCCCGGCGAGACCGAGCACGTGCATGTCGTGGCCACCGATCTCAACAGCCCCCCAGGCCCCACCGGCCCCGATGTGGCCCGCAGCGAGGACCAGCGTCGAATGGTCGCGGAGTTCATCTCCGGAGCCTCCTGGTACCTCTACGACGACGAAGGCACCTACGGCGGTCTCGGGTCCGGCACCCCGTTCGTGCTCGCTGGCAGTCTCGCCGACGCGCAGGAGCTGCAGACCTGGCCGGACGATCAGGTTCCGGCGCTCGCCTCGCTGCTGGAGGGCGGCGCCATCCAGGACCCCGGGCCTGAGGCGATCACGGAGGAGCCTCTGCCGCAGCGCCGCGACGCTGCGGTCGACCCCCAGGCAACCCACGGCCTGGCCGGCGGGGATGCCGTGCGGTCCTCCTATGTATTGCCCGCAGCCGACCTCGATATCGACAGCTCCGGCGTCTTCTGGCCCTCGGAGGGAGAGTTCGGCTTCGACCTCGTGGATCCGGCAGACCCAGACGCCCCGGTCGGCCGGCTCGTCTGGCTGGACATCGCCGGCAGCTGAATGGCTTCCCGCCTCCTCGGGGTCACGCTCTAGACTGAGGCTATGAAGAAGTCCTCAGCGAACGCGAAACTCATGGGCACTGCGGCCACCGGCTTCTTCGCCCAGCAGACGGCGTCGATGGTCAAAGGTCACGCCTTCGACGACTCCGGAAAGCTGACCCCGCGGGCGGAGACCTGGTTGACCCGGGCCGTGACCGTGCAGCGACCGCTGGTGCTGGCGAATCTGCGCAGGCTGCGCAAAGCGCACCCCGGGCTCTCCAACCGAGCGCTGGCCGCCCAGCTGGACAAAGACTTCACCCGCGCGATGACCGGCGGCGGCGCCCTGATCGGGGCCACCGCAGCGGTCCCGGCCGTCGGCACGGTCACCTCGCTGGGACTCTCCGCGGCGGCCACCGGCAGCTTCCTCGAGGCCTGCGCGCTCTACGCCCAGTCGATCGCCGAGCTCTCAGGTATCAGCACCGCAGACCCGGAACGGGCGAAGCTGCTGGTGATGGGCGTGATGCTCGGCGATCAGGGCCGCAAGCTCCTGGGGGAGCTCTCCCAACAGGCCGGCGGCAAGGGGACCGGCCCGTTCTCCTCCCTGGTGCCGATGAACATCTCCTCCAGCTCCACCGGGGTCTCGGGGCTGGTGGTCAACCAGATCAAGCGCCAGTTCATGCGCCGATTCTTCATCCGTTCCGGCACCTCGATGCTGGCTCGCGCCATACCCTTCGGCATCGGAATGGTCGTTGGCGGCGCCGCGAACCACCGACTGGCCAGCCAGATCGTGAAATCCGCCCACAAGACGTTCGGGGAGCTGCCGGAGCAGACACCAGCGGCCCTGGCGGCCGATATGGAGCGCGCGCTGGAGCGCGAGCGGCTGCGAGCCGAGCGCAAGGCGCGCCGCGGACGGAAGCGTGAGATCCTCGCCGAGCGCCGGTCCAAGAGCCATTCACAGGACGAGACGCCGGCCGAGGCGCTGGAAACCAGCCGCGCCACGTCCGACGCGAAGCGGCCCTGAACAGATTCCACCACCGAGACCGGCTTCATGCCATGTTCACCGAGGCTTCTCCGAATGTGCCCCACGATCGTCGCAGCCCGTTGTCCCGACGGGTCCAGTCTGGAACCGTGATGACAGAACTCGCGCAGAACCAAGATCCCGCAGGCCCGCTTCGACGGGCCGCTCCGATCAGCCTGGACGCGGCGCCGATGAGCGCTCCCTCTCCGGCAGACCCGTTCGATGCGAGTGAGCCAGCGGCACTGCGCCGTCGGCGTGCCAAGATCTTCGCGCACCGGGGTGCCTCCGGGCTGTTCCCGGAACACACCCGAGCGGCGTATCGCCGGGCCATCGAGGAGGGTGCAGACGGCCTGGAGATCGACCTGCACCTGACTGCGGACGGTGAACCGGTCTGCTTCCACGACGCCACGGTGGACCGCACCAGCAACGGCACCGGTTCGGTGGCGGAGCTCAGCCTGGCTCATATGCGCACCCTGGACTTCACCAGCTGGAAGACTCCGAGGCTTCCCGGTGACTATGGCGGACGCCACCAGCAGCTGATGACACTCGCCGATGTCCTGGAACTGATGGTGCAGGCAGGACGTGACCTTGAACTGGCTGTGGAGCTCAAGCACCCGTCGCCTTATGGGGACCGGCTGGAGAACAAGACGCTGCGCACCTTGCTGCGCTTCGGATGGGACCCCGAGACCTCTGTGATCCCGGCGGGTGAATCTGGCGAGCACGCGGTGACCGTCTCCTTCATGAGCTTCTATCCCGGGTCCCTGGTCTACCTCGCGGACATGGTGGCCCCGGACAAGCTCTGCGCCCTGCTCAGCTCGGTCACCGAGGCGCAGGTGCAGAAGCGGCTGGAGAGGCTGCCCCTGGCGATGGCGGTGCGGCCCGTGGTGGCTGCTGTGATGCGCGGGACCCTCCGCGACTCCGAGGCGCTGGTCTGGAACGGACGGGCAGGGATCGCCGGTCCCGGTCTCACCTATGTGAAGGATCACCGCGCCGAGGTCAAGGCCTGGGTGGCTCGTGGCTCTCGACTTCGAGTCTGGACGGTGGATGACTCGCAGGACGCCGGCCTGCTCCTGGAGCTCGGGGTTCAGGAGATCACCACGAACTACCCCGCACGCATGCTGCAGGCGGTCACCCCCGTCGGCTGAGCCGGATGAGCCTTCGCCGGGGATGCTGCACCGGCTGCTGCCGCACACAGGATGAGCGGTGCCCGCACTGTGTGGTCCCGCGCAGATGTGCCGGTGGACATGGAGCGATATCATGAGCCCACGCTGACCGTTACGGCCTTCAGGAGCTCCCATGAACCCCACACCGCACCGTGAAGCCCCCGACAGCGCCTCACCGCGCAGCGGCCGCGCTGCACCCCCGCCGGCACCAGAAGCGTCGAGGAGCCCCGCCGGTTCGTCACGCGGGAGGACCCGCGGCGTCGTCGTCGGTGTTGACGGCTCGGAGCAGTCGCTGCGCGCGGCGCACTGGGCCGCGGCTGAGGCGCACCGCCGACAGCTTCCGCTGACCGTGGTCACGGCCTATTCGATCCCGGCATTCGCCGCCTCCTCGATGGACGGCGGCTACGCGCTGATGGATGACTCGGCGCTGCGCCAGGGCTCGGAGAAGGTCATCGAGCAGGCCGCCGAGTTCCTGCGTGACTATCCCGGCGAGGTCCGCTACGAGGTCGAGTCCGGGGACCCCGCCGGGGTTCTGCTGGACTACTCCCACGACGCCGTGGTCCTGGTGGTCGGCAGTCGTGGCAGGGGAGGGTTCCTGGGGCGCCTGCTCGGCTCGGTCTCCTCGGCGCTTCCGGCGCACGCGAAGTGCCCCACCGTGCTGGTCCCGCTGAAGTTCTCCTCGAAGGAGTCCAACGCGGTGACCACTGCCACCGGAGCGATCCCGATTGTGGGCGCATCGCCGCAGCAGGGGAGCGCCGCGTCCCAGCCGGGCGGCGCCGCGCCGGCCTCGATGATCGCCGAGGGCGCCCAACCGATTCGGGCCAAAGATACTCGTCCGGTGGCCGCCGGGGTCGACGGCTCGGACTTTGGCCGGGTCGCGGCGCTGGTGGCCGCGCGCGAGGCCAGCGAGCGGGGGACCAGCCTGAGGATCGTGTGCGCGCTGCCGCCGGTGGGTGCGACGCTGGTCTGGATCCCGACCAGCATCGACAACGACGCGGCGCTCCAAGAGCTGCGCGAGAAGCTCGATGCAGGTCGAGACTGGCTGCACAGCCACTACCCGGATCTTCAGATCGACGCCCAGGTGATCGACGGCACCGCCGTGGACGTGCTGGTCCAGGAGACCCGCGGCGCGCAGCTCACCGTCATCGGGACGCGGGGCCGGGGAGGATTCGCGGGGATGCTGTTGGGATCCACCTCCCAGGGCGTCTTGCACCATGCGGAGGGCCCGTTGATGGTGGTGCCCCAGAATGAGGACACCCGGCTGGAGAACCGTCCCGAGTTCGGACCGGTGCTCGGCGACTGACACGATTCGCGCGAGGCAGACATGAAGAAAGAGGGCTCCCGGTGTCCGACGCCGGGAGCCCTCTTCATCTTCATCTTCAATCGATCTCTCCGCCCTACCGCGAGCGGGAGAACCAGTGAGAGGTTATTCGGTGGTGCGTGTGCTGGTTCAGATCACTCGACGCACCGCTGACGGGGTCTGGTAGACCGACCGTACGGTGATGCCGCGGCTCGGGTTGGAGGCATCGACCATCTGGCCGTTGCCCAGGTAGATGCCCACGTGGCCCGGTGCGGTGGCGCTGCCGAAGAAGACCAGATCTCCGCGGCGCATGTCGCCCGCAGATACTGCCTGCCCCTCGTTGACCTGGCTGAACGTGGTGCGGCTCAGGCTGACACCGGCCTGGCCGAAGGCCTGCTGGATCAGCGAGGAGCAGTCGAAGGCATTGGGGCCGTTGGCGCCCAACACGTAGCTGACATCGCCGCGGTTGGCCTGGGCCACCGCCCAGTTGATCGCGATCTCAGCGCCGTTGGAGTTGCTGCTGGCCGGGACCACGGTCGAGGACTGCTGCCGGGCCGACGCCTGGCTCTGTGACTGGTTCTGCGACTGGCTCTGTGACTGCGTCTGCGCCGGAGCAGGCGCGGGGGCCTGTGTGCGCTCTGGGGCGGGTGCCGGAGCAGGTGCGGGGGCCGGCGCCCGAGTGGGCTCCGGTTCTGGCGTCGGCTCAGGCTCAGGTTCTGGTTCGACCTGGGCTGCGAGGTAGTCCACGTGCCAGCGCATCTTGTTCCAGGAGGCGTTGCCGTCGGCGTTGGTCAGTGCTCCGTTGCTCAGCACCGCCCGGTAGTAGTCCTGAGCGCCTCCGCTGAAGGAGGACTCCAGCTCAGCGCCCTGGCTCATGAGCGTCTGCATGCTGGTGCTCAGATCGCTGAAGGACGCGATCGTGGGCTCCGGAGCAGGCGCCGGCTGTGGCTCCTCGGAAGGTGCGGCTTCCCCGTCCGCACCTTCCGAGGAAGTCTCTTCCGCGGCTGCTGCCTCTTCGGCGGCTGCCTGCTCAGCTGCTGCTTCTTCGGCGGCTGCCTGCTCGGCTGCTGCCTCTTCAGCGGCGGCCGCTTCGGCAGCTGCCGTCTCAGCGGCGGCGGCCTCGGCTGCTTCTTCTTCAGCTGCTGCTGCCTCTTCGGCGGCGGCCTCAGCGGCGGCCTCTGCCTCAGCCTCAGCGGCGGCCTCAGCGGCGGCCTCTGCCTCAGCCTCAGCGGCCTCCTCAGCGGCGGCCTCTGCCTGTGCTTCTGCCTCTTCCTCGGCTGCTGCCTCGGCGGCCTCGTCAGTGATGCGAGCCTGCTCGGCATCTGCACGAAGCGCGGTGATCCGGTAGCTCAGCTGCTCATGATCGACCTCGCCGTTCTCATCGACGAAGTCACTGTTGCCGAGGATCTGGTCGAAGAAGCTCTGCAGATCGCCTTCCCAGCCCTCAAGCTCCATCAGGTTCTCGAGGAGCCCCTGGAGCGTCTCGCCGACCTGTTCGACGTCGGTGCGGGTGGTCTCGGTGGCGCGATCGGCATTCTCGCTTGCTTCGGCAGCGCTGGTGGAGTTCTGGCGAGCCTGTTCGGCCAGGCTCTCGGCCTCAGCGGCCTCCTGCTCAGCGTCGACGGCGTCCTGTTCGGCCTGCTCCTGGAGCCGGGTGTCCGTCGCGGCATCGGCGAGGCTGTCCTCTTCGGTAAGCAGGACCTCCGCGACAGAGGTCTCGGGCTCCTGGTACTCCTCCACGGCAGCCGCCTGAGTCTCCTCGGCGGCGGCGCGGGCCTCGTCGGCTGCGGCTGCGGCCTCATCGGCCTCGACCTGAGCCTGAACTGCGGTCTGGTGTTCCGCCTGCATGGCGGATTCCAGTTCCAGTGCACGCTGGCTGGCCTGGGAGATGCGATCCGAGATCTCATCGATCATCTGTTCGGTGGCCTGGGATGAATCCCGGGCCGTAGAGATCTCTTTGGCGGAAGGAACCGCCGGAAGCTCAGTCACAGTGACCGAGTCTGCGGAATTCTTGTCATTCTGTTCGACGGCGTTGGCGGCACGATCGGCCACCAGGTCGGGGAGCGTTGTCCCGACCAGCGCTGTCGTCACGACGGCGGCAGTAACTGCGGCCACCGCAAGATTGCGACGATATTTCACGGTAGATCCTCACTTAGTCCTCACTGGGGGAAGCGCCGCAGCCCGTCTCATGGGGCAAGGTTCGAATCGCGGTGCCTCAGCTCTTGGACTCACGTGGCCAGGCGGACCTGAGGAAAGGCGGTTTTAATGCCGTCAATCAAAAAGAAGATCGCCCTGCAGTGATAGCCGTGTGATCCAGAGGCCGAAGCGTAACGATGGGAAACGCGATTCGAGCCTTTTGGCGCTACGCCGGTAACGATAGTTGTGGATTTGTCATCTTGGCAACAGGTCGTGTCGTTCCTGTGATCAAGCTGTGAGGGCTACTTCCCTGTCATTCCGGGGCTAAAAAGGGATAAAGGCTTAGGCTCAACCTTCAAGTAGGTTGAAGGTTGAGCCTCCCGGGGATTGCAATGGGACTGTGCTAATGGATTATCGCCTCGGGTAAATTTCGCGAATCCGAGGTCTTCATCCCCAGCCAAGGCGATGCAGGGTTTCGTCATCGATGCCGAAGAAGTGCGCCACTTCGTGGACGACGGTGATGGTCACCTGGTTGATTACGTCCTCGCGGGATTCGCACATCGCCAGGATCGACTCCTTATATAGGGTGATGTGATCCGGCATGGACCAACCCTCTCCGCCGCGCTCGGTGAGCGGAATCCCCTCGTAGAGCCCGAGCAGCACGGTGGAAGGGTCCTCCCAGGGCTGGGGCTCATACCGGTCCTCGACAAAGACCGCCACATTCTCGAGCTGGCCGGACAGGTCCGCGGGAATGCTGTCCAGGGCCTCTATGGTGGCGGCGTCGAACTCCTCGTCGCTCATGGGAAAGGGCATGGACCTATCCTAAGGAGACTCGCGCCTGGCGCGGGGAGCGCCGTGGGCGGATTTGCTCTGTGAGGGTGCTGGACCTAAACTTCTAGAGGTTCCCACCAGGGATCGGGCCCCCATCGTCTAGCGGCCTAGGACACCGCCCTTTCACGGCGGCGGCACGGGTTCGAATCCCGTTGGGGGTACTCCGGTGAAACGGAGTCTGCAGCGATAAGCTGCAGAGGGTTGTTCGAAGCTTGCGGAAGCGGGATTTGGACAGCAGGGGTGAGACTGGTAAAGTTTCTCTCCGTGCCAAGCGGCACAAAGTAAGGCCCTGTAGCGCAGTTGGTTAGCGCGCCGCCCTGTCACGGCGGAGGTCGCGGGTTCAAGTCCCGTCAGGGTCGCTTCACTCTCTGTACAGAGAATCTGGTCGGAGAGCGAGTCGTCGCTCAGTTTGGCGATCATGGCTCTGTAGCTCAGTTGGTAGAGCGTTCGACTGAAAATCGAAAGGTCACCGGATCGACGCCGGTCGGAGCCACCTTTACCCGCTAGCGGGAGAGAAAACCCCTGGATCTCCAGGGGTTTTCTTGTGTCTGAGGTCAGGACCGAAAGTACTTTCAGTCAGCCGTTCCGCATAAATTCCGTGAATTCAGATCAGTCCAACGAGCTGCTTCTCCATAACTCTGGCTGCTTCCGTCGTCCCCTTCGCGGTGTTCATGTAGACGTCCTGGGTCCTGGACGGGTTCTCGTGGGCTCCGGATGCGTGCATTCCGTTTGTAGCTCTTCTGTCTCGGCTGTTCATGGGGGTTCGCATAACCGCCGGGGTCAGCAGAAGCGCCGCCGGCAGAGCGTTGCGACGCCTCGGCGGGCAACGCCTCAGCGGTCGCCGCGTGATCAGCACCGCGGGCAATCGAGTGCCGGGACGCTGCGCGCGCGGCGACTCGCCCCGGTCACCTCACGGAGTCTCTGGTCCCACCGGTCTCATGGGGAGAGTCCCCGGATTGGACCGTGTCAGACCCAGGGCGAAGGGCGACCAGATCACGGTCGCCAGGTTGGTCCCTGGTGGTCCGAGTCTGGCGCCGAGCAGCATCACATCCACCACTACGGTGACCACTACGGTGAGACTCAGCAGTGCGGTCGTGCCGGCGTCGTTGCATATTCGGGAGCCCTTATGGATTACCGGTCCGCTCCCGTCGTCGGCCTCGTAGACCCGTCTTCGCGGAAGCCAGATCCCCCGGGAAAGAAGGCTTGCCGGGTAGGCGAGAATCGCGCCTGATTGGTGTTCGGTGAAGGCCTGAGGCCTGAGCCGCGCCGGAGCAGAAGACGTCGCCCAGCCGTGCGGGAGATCGTCCGGAACTCATGGCTTCGAGCCTGCTCGGCTGTCGACATGGTCATCGTTGACCGTGCAGCACCGCACCGAGGCCTCCACGGCGGGCGACCGAGCCGCCTGCAGAGATGAATGGTGCCGGACCGCCGAACTCGATGCTTTTGTTGACTCAGGGCTTCTAAGTCGAAGGATTACCATTTGCTTGTCTCAGAGATGCTCCGCTGCGCAATGAAAGAATGGACGCGTGACGACTGGTGTATCTGCCACTAGCGCGAGCGTGGTCGTTGATGGCTGCTGGATCACTGGCATTCGCTGATCAAGGGGTGAAGATGAGTATCTGGAAATTTCGAACAGCCTATTTCTTGGTCATATGCTTGGGCGCCGGTCTTCTGGGAATCATGTTGCCGGTAAGTGACTGGAGCCACGCTGTCTTCGGTCTCTACGGAATTTTTGTCTTGGCGCTAGCCCGCCCCGCAGGCCGGAAGTTCGGCTTTCACGACGTCTTCGGGGCACAGGGAAATCGAGAGTGAAGACATTCGGGTCTCTATTCTGTAGGGACCCGGGGGTCTCTGCTGTTCGATCTGCTGGCAATGTGTCGAGGAACTGGATCCGGGCCTCCTTGCGCCCGCCCCGCCGCGGGTGCTTCACCGGCGACGAGGCGTGGTGGGCCTGGCTCACTGCTCAGCTGACCTGCATCTCGCCCATCTCGTCCCACCCCTCACCCTCGACCTGCCGGGAGATGATCTTCGGCGTGGAGGCCAGGGCCTGGTGCATCGGTGAACCCGGGGCGGTTGCCGCCTGAAAGTGCGCGGATTGCACGTGCGGCTCGGCGCCCTGGTTCTCGAATGCTTCGACCAGCACGTACTCGTTGGGGTTCTCGAGGCTGCGGGACCATTCGAACCACTTGTTACCTGGCTCGGCGCGGGTGGCTTGGGTGAACTCCCGGGTGATCCCGGGCCACTGCTCCGCGTACTCCGGCCGCACGTCAAACTTCACGACGATGAGAATCATGCGTCTCGTCCCTTCTGGTAGATCGTGTCTCTTGGATCTTGCCGCCCGGGGTCTGAGTGAGCCCGGGCGGTCGAGCATCAGGTGTCAGGAGAACTGCATCCCGCCGTCCACCAGCATCGTCTGTCCCGTGACGTAGTCGGAATCCTTCGACGCGAGGAAGGACACCAGGCTGGCTACGTCGTCAGGGACCGAGACCCGCCCCAGCAGGATGTCTCCGGCATACTTCTTGATCGCCTCGCCCTTCTGCAGTCCCTCCTCCTCCGCCAGCTTCTCGTCGATCAGGTCCCACATCGCGGTGCCCACGATCCCGGGGCCGTAGGCATTCACGGTGATGCCGTACTTGGCCCATTCCATGGCGGCGGCCTGGGTCATCCCGCGGACCGCCCATTTGCTCGCGGAGTAAGGGGAGAGCAGCGCGAAGGGGCGGAATGCCACGATCGAGGCGGCTCCGATGATCTTCCCGCCCGAGCTCTGCTCCTTCATCTGCCGCGCCGCCGCGCGGTAGGAGAGGAACACCCCGGTGACGTTGACATCCATGACCTTCTGGAAGTCCTCCACGGAGTAGTCGAGCAGCGACTGGACCTGCGCGATGCCGGCATTGGCGACGAACACGTCCAGCGAGCCCCCGGCCGCCACCGCCGAGCGGACCAGCGCGTCGGTGGAGGCCTCGTCGGTCACATCGACCTCGGCGGCGCTGGCCTGACCGCCCGCCTGACGGATGGTCTCGGCGGTCTCCTCGGCCCCCTCCTGCATCCCGGGCAGATCAGCGACGACGACATGGAGTCCGTCCCGTCCGAGTCTCTCCGCGATGCCGCGACCGATGCCGCGTCCTGCTCCGGTGACGACGGCGACCCTCTGATGTGTGCTCATGAGCGGTTCTCCTTCTGCTTGATGGTGAGCACAGTCTGTGACGCAAGACACACTCGGAGCCAGGTGGCTTCTCGCCCAGTGAGAATCAGCCGGAGCGCATGTACCTGCTGCACCGGCCGGCATACTCCCGCAGCGCGGACTCGATCTGCGGCTCCTTCCCCGCGGCGCTGCGGCTGGGCATGCTGATCGCGATGGCGCCGACGTTGAGGCCGCTGCTGTTGCGCACCGGCACGGCCGCACAGGTGGTCCGGGGCAGGAACTCCTCGTGCTCCCACGCGATTCCCCGGGTGGAGACGGCTTCCAGGTGCTCGTCGAGCAGGTCCTCGCGGGCGATCGTGTGCGAGGTGAGCACCGGCATCCCGCGCGCCCGGATGTAGGAGCTTCGCTGCTCCTGGGTCATCCCGGACAACAAGATCTTCCCGAAGGCGGTGGCGTGGGCCGCTTCGTGGAAGCCGAATCGGAGCGGGCGCAGCCGCGGGTGCTTCTCGCAGTCCGAGAGGTAGGTGAGCAGAATGTCCGAGCCTCGGTAGACGGCGAAGTAGGACGCCGTCTGCAGGGTTCGGTGCAGATCGTCGGTGGCCCGTCTGATCGCCGCGGGGGCGACCAGGCGCTGACGGAAGGAGAGTCCGAGGTCAAAGCACTTGGGGCCCAGCTCGAAGCGGCTCTCCTCCTTCAGGTGCACCAGGTACTGCGTGGCCACCAGTTCATTGAGCAGTCGGTACACGCTGGGCAGCGGGATCTCGAGCCGCTCGGCGACCTCGCGGGCTGTGGCACTTCCGGAGGCGGCGACGGCCTCCAGCACGGCGAAGGTGCGGTGGATGACGGCAATGGCGGGCATGTGTGCTCTTTCCGGGCAGCAGAGGGGCCTCTGAGAGACGTTCTCGTACGGTGATAATCACCCTGTCGCTCAGTGTTGCAGATCACATAGCGTGGATGGACGATCACATCATGACCATGCCCGTCCCGCAGCGTCCGGAGCAAGAGATCCTCGCCGGACCGGGGACAGCTGGAGCAGCCTAAGGAGCGTCCCGATGGTTTTCCCCGCGAAGTATCCCTCGCTCAATGCGACAGAGATGACTGAGGAGGCCCGACAGACCCTGATCCGGGTGCTTCGAGTCGCATTCCCCCATGAGCGCGTGCCCGACGGCCCCTACGAGCGCACCGCGGACACGATACTGACCGAGGCTCAGAACGAGACCTGGTTCCGGGTGGCGCTCACCCAAGGGCTGCTCTCACTGAACCAGTTGGCTGACGGTGACTTCCGCAGTCTCGACGACGCCGCGGCGCTGCGGGTACTCCGCCGGGTCGAGGGGACCGAGTTCTTCGGCTTCGTCCGCCGCACCGCCGTGCTGAACCTCTACGACGACGCCGAGGTGTGGACGGAGCTGGGCTACGAGGGCGCCTCCTATGACAAGGGCGGCTATCTCAGCCGCGGGTTCAACGACCTCGACTGGCTGCCGGACCCCCGGGTCGAGTTCCCCGAGGGGGAGACGATGCCGGAGATGGCCCCGGGTGCGGCGAGGAACCCGCGGCCTGCGGTCACCGGACCGCAGAGTGACAGCACCAATCAGCCCGGCTCCACCAGCTCAGACATGGAAGAGGTGAAGAAGTGATGCCCACCGCTCCTGAGAACCACACGCCAGGCAGAAGCGTCACCGCACACGAGATCGATCAGGACGAGGAGGCCGTCGTCATCATCGGCTCCGGCGCCGGAGGAGGCACCCTCGCCTACGAGCTCACGGCGCAGGGCATCCCGGTGGTGGTCTTGGAGGCAGGGCCGTATCTGACCCACGACGACTATGTGAACAACGAGTGGGAGTCCTTCAACCAGATGGCCTGGCTGGATCCGCGCACCACCTCAGGATCCTGGCGCGTGGCGCGCGACTTCCCCAACCTCCCGGCCTGGATCGTCAAGGCCGTCGGCGGAACCACCACGCACTGGTCCGGGGCGACGCCCCGCTTCAAGGAGCACGAGTTCCGGACCCGCAGCGTGTACGGCAGAGTCGACGGCGCCAACCTGCTGGACTGGCCGATCGGCCTGGAGGACCTCGCCCCCTACTACGACCGTGCCGAGAAGGCGATGGGGTCTACCCATGTGCACGGACGCCCGCCGCTGCCGGGGAACAACAACTACAAGGTGTTCGCCAACGGCGCCGAGCGCGTGGGCTATAAGTACTACGCCACCGGCCCCTACGCCACCAACGCGGAGGAGTACGACGGCCGTCCGGCGTCGATCCAGGACGGGTTCAACTTCCAGGGCGACAAGAACCGGTCCAAGTGGTCCACCCTGGTGCGCGAGATCCCTCGGGCGGAGAAGACCGGCCTGCTGGACCTGCGCCCGGAGTCTCAGGCCGTGCAGATCACCCACGACGCCCAGGGACGGGCTGATGCGGTGCTCTACCTGGACAAGGAGGGCAACCTGCACCGCCAAGCGGCGAAGGCGGTGTGCCTGGCGGCGAACTCGATCGAGACCCCCCGGCTGCTGCTGCTCTCCGCTACGCCGACTTTCCCGGAGGGCCTTGCCAACTCCTCCGGACAGGTGGGTCGCAACTACATGCGACACCTCACGGGCACGGTCTGGGGCCATTTCGAGCAGCCGGTGCGGATGTACCGAGGTGAGACCATGGCCGGAATGATCGGTGACGAGTCGCTCTATGATCCGGATCGTGGCTTCGCCGGCGGCTACTACCTGGAGACGATCTCGCTCGGGCCGGCCTTCATGGCCGCGTTCGTCGAGCCCGGCTCCTGGGGGCCTGACTTCGCGAGGCTGCTTGATGCCTACACGAACTCGGCGGGGATGTGGATCGTCGGAGAGGACATGCCGCAGGAGACCAACCGGGTCACGCTGAACACCACGCTCAAAGATGAGAGCGGCCTCCCGGTGCCCAACGTGCATTACGACGACCACCCCAACGACATCGCGATGCGCGAGCACGGCTATGCCTCCGGCGAGAAGATCTATAACGCGGTGGGTGCGACGTCCACGCACCGGACCCCGCCGTACCCCTCTACACACAACCTCGGTACGGCGCGGATGAGCGCGCGCCCGGAGGACGGAGTGGTCGACGGCTGGGGGCGCTCCCATGATGTGCCGAACCTGTTCATCTCCGACGGCTCGGTGTTCACCAGCGGCGCCGCGGCGAATCCCACGCTGACCATCGTGGCGCTGGCCATCAGGCAGGCGGAGCACATCGCAGCAGAGCTCAAGGCGCAGCGGCTCTGACCGTGGCGGCCGCGATCAGCCCGACGGCGCAGCCCGGCGCCTCCACGCTGGCAGAGACCCCGGCCGGTCTCGTCGAGGTGCTGCGCGGCGTCGTCGGCGAGGTCGGGGTCCGGGCCACCGACCGTCTCGGCTCCGCCCACGACGCCTCCCACTACCTGCTGACGCCGCAGGCCGTGCTCCGGCCGAACTCCGTGCAGGAGGTCGTCGGTCTCTTCCGGGAGGCTCAACGAGCTGGCGCCCCGGTGACCTTCCGCTCGGGAGGCACCAGCCTCTCCGGGCAGGCCGTCACCGAGCACCTGCTGGTCGATGTACGTCGGCACTTCGGTTCCATCGAGGTGCTCGACGGCGGAGACCGGGTACGGTGCGGGCCGGGCGCGGTGCTGCGGCAGGTCAACGCACGGTTGCGGCGTCACGGTCGCAAGCTGGGCCCAGACCCGGCGAGCGAGATCGCCTGCACCATCGGCGGCGTGGTGGCCAACAACTCCTCCGGGATGGCCTGCGGCATCGAGGCGAACACCTACCGGACGCTGGACTCCTCGGTGTTCGTGCTGCCCAGCGGCACTGTGGTGGACACCTCCCGCCCGGAGGCGGACTCGGAGCTGGCCGCGGCCGAACCCGAGCTCCACCGGGGACTCCAGGACTTGCGCGAGGAGCTGCGAGCGGATGAGGAGTCGGTGCAGCGGATCACCAGGCTCTACTCGATCAAGAACACGATGGGCTACGGACTCAACTCGTTCCTGGACCACACAGAGCCGGTGCGCATCCTGGAGCATCTGGTCATCGGCAGCGAGGGGACGCTGGCCTTCCTGGCCCAGGCCACGCTGCGCACCCTGCCGATCCTGCCGCATGTTGCCACCGGGTTGCTGATCTACCCGGACCTGCGCTCGGCCACCGCGAGCCTCCCCGAGCTGGTGGCCGCGAAGCTGGCCACGGTGGAGCTGATGGACGCCACCAGCCTGCGGGTCTCCCAGCGGGATCCGAAGTCGCCCGAGGAGATCCGCGCCCTCGCCGTCGAGGATCACTGCGCGTTGCTGGTGGAATTCCAGGAGGCCGATGAACAGGCGCTGCAGGGGCGGCTGCACAGCGCGGCGCCGTTGTGGGAACGGCTCCCGCTCGCAGCGCCGGCGCAGCTGACCACGGACGCCGCGCGCCGCGCCGCATTCTGGCACACCCGCAAGGGCCTGTTCACCGCCGTGGCCGGCAACCGGCCGCAGGGGACGACGGCGCTGCTCGAGGACATCGCGGTTCCCGTGGAGCGGTTGGGCGAGACCTGCGAGGCGCTGAACCGGCTCTTCGACACTCACGGCTACGCCGATACGGTCATCTTCGGCCACGCCAAGGACGGCAACATCCATTTCATGGTCACCGAGTCCTTCGGAGACGGCTCCATCACGGGGGTGGACCGCTACGCTGCGTTCACCGAGGACATGGTGGAGTGCGTGCTGGCGCGCGGGGGCACCTTGAAGGCGGAGCACGGCACCGGCCGGATCATGGCGCCGTTCGTGCGTCGTCAGGTGGGGGACCAGCTCTACTCGGTGATGCACCGGATCAAGACGCTGGTAGACCCGCACGGGATGCTGAACCCGGGTGTGCTGCTGAGCGAGGATCCGCAGGCGCACCTGAAGCACCTCAAGATATCCCCCGAGGTCGAGGAGGAGGTCGATCGATGCGTGGAGTGCGGATACTGCGAGCCGGTGTGTCCCAGTCGACGGCTGACCACGACCCCGAGGGAGCGGATCGTTCTCAGGAGGGAGATCGCGCGCGCCGAGCAGGCCGGGGACTCCGCGCTGGCGCATACGTTGCGTGAGGAGTACGAATACGACGCGGTCCAGACCTGTGCCGCGGACGGCATGTGCGAGACCGCCTGCCCGGTGTTCATCAACACCGGGGACCTGGTGCGCCGGCTGCGGGCGGAGAGCAGCTCCGCCGCGCAGCAGAAGCTGTGGAAGACGGCGGCCACTCACTGGGGCTTCTCGACCCAGGCTGGCGCGCTCGCCCTGACGGCCGCCAGCCTGAGCCCCGCCGTGCTGCCCCGGGCAGGCTCGAACGTCGCACGGAGCCTGCTCGGCCACGAGAACGTCCCAGGCTGGACCGCGGACCTGCCGCGTGGGGGTCGACGTCGGCCGCTCAGCCGTGACCCGCAGGCCGAGGTCGTCTGGTTCGCCAGCTGTACCCAGACCATGTTCGGCGCGGCACAGGAGCCGGCGGAGCGGGAGCTCGGCGGCGTGGGGCAGGCGTTTTTGCGGCTCTGCGCGGCGGCCGGGGTGCGTGTACGCACGCCGGAGACGCTGCCCTCGCTGTGCTGCGGCACGCCGTGGAAGTCCAAGGGGATGACCCAGGGTTATGGGCAGATGCGGCGCACCGTCGTCGAGACGCTCTGGGAGGCGACCGAGGGCGGCAGGCTGCCCGTGGTCAGCGATGCCAGCTCCTGCACCGAGGGCCTCGAGGTGCTGATGGCCGAATCTGGGCGGATGGAGCGCCCGATCGAGGTGCTGGACGCCATCAGTTTCACCTCGGAGAGGATCCTGCCGGCCCTGCGCGAGCAGGGAGCGCAGTTCTCGCCTCCGCTGAGCTCAGTGGCGCTGCACCCGACCTGCTCCTCCACTCGGCTGGGCCTCAATCCCGCGCTGGAGGAGCTGGCTTCCGCCGTGGCGAGGGAGGTTCATGTGCCCCAGTCGTGGGACTGTTGCGGCTTCGCCGGAGACCGCGGGATGTTGCACCCGGAGCTGACCGACTCCGCTACGGCGCTCCAGGCGGCCGAGGTGCGGGAACTGCGGGCGTCGGCGCATGCCTCCACGAATCGGACCTGCGAGATCGGGATGACTCGGGCCACGGGCCAGCCCTACCGGCATATCCTCGAGCTGCTGGCTTCTGCGCTCTCCACCCGATGAGCGGCGAGGGGCACCGAGACCCCGCCCGAGGGGTGAGGGGTGAGACGAGCTGGGCCGTGCTCGGTTCGTGGGAGAGGGATCGTGGCGCGGAGTAATTGCGAGGACTGATTCCCTGGGTGAGGCTGACGAAGTCGACAGTTTGGCAGGCGGTGTCGGGGCCCACCTCCTGGTGAAGGTGAGCCCCGTCCTGCTTCGCTGAATCTCAGCGGCCCTGCACCTCGATCAGCGATCTCGGTGGGCTGTTGTGGAGCCGGTTCAGTTCTTGATGTAGCCGTTGGGATTGAGCACGAACTTCTTCGCCGCGCCCTTGTCGAACTCCGCGTAGGCAGCCGGGGCGTCTTCAAGCGCAATCGCAGTGGCGCTGACCGCCTTGGCGATCTGCACCTTGTCTTGAAGAATCGCCTGCATGAGGTGGCGGTTGTACTTCATCACCGGGCACTGTCCGGTGGTGAAGGACAGGGACTTCGCCCAGCCCAGTCCCAGACGAATCGAGAGGGACCCAACCTGGGCCGCCTCGTCGACCCCGCCCGGATCTCCGGTGACATAGAGACCCGGAATGCCGAGTGCGCCACCGGCTTCGGTGAGGTTCATCAGCGAGTTCAGGACGGTTGCCGGGGCCTCCTGCGCTGAATCCGCGCCGTGCCCACGCGCCTCGAAGCCGACCGCATCCACGCCGCACTCCACCTCCGGCACTCCGAGGATCTGCTCGATCTGGTCTCGGGGATCGCCCTTGGAGACATCCACGGTCTCACAGCCGAAGGAACGGGCCTGCGCCAGTCGCTCCTCGTTGAGGTCCCCGACGATCACCGCCCCCGCACCGAGCAGCTGGGCACCGACCGCAGCCGCGAGCCCGACGGGGCCTGCGCCGGCGATGTACACCGTGGATCCTGGTCCGACGCCGGCCGAGTAGGCGCCGTGGAATCCGGTCGGGAAGATGTCCGAGAGCATGGTCAGGTCCAGGATCTTCTCCAGCGCCTGATCCCGGTCCGGGAACTTCAGCAGGTTCCAGTCGGCATAGGGTGTCAGCACGTACTCCGCCTGTCCGCCGACCCAGCCGCCCATGTCCACGTACCCATAGGCGCTGCCCGGGCGGTCCGGGTTCACGTTGAGACAGACTCCGGTCTTGCGCTCCTTGCAGTTGCGGCATCGCCCGCAGGAGATGTTGAACGGCACCGAGACGATATCGCCGACCTTGATGAACTCGACATCGGGGCCCACTTCGACCACCTCGCCGGTGATCTCATGACCGAGCACGAGGCCTGCAGGGGCGGTGGTCCGGCCGCGCACCATGTGCTGGTCGGAGCCACAGATATTCGTCGCGACAGTGCGGAGAATGGCGCCGTGCGGCACCTTGCGGCCGATGTTGGCGGGATTGACGCCAGGTCCGTCCTTGAGCTCGAACTCGGGGTAGGGGGTATCGACGACCTCCACCACACCCGGACTCTTATACGCGATTGCACTGTTTGTAGACATTGCTATCCTCTCCTTGGGCCGCGACGGCAAGATTCCGCCACATGGTTTAAGTCTCTATTTGGGTGTGAGTCTTCTCAATGACACTTGTGGTTGGCCGCAGCCCTACCTTCGAGTAGGTCGCCTCAGTAGGATGAGAAGTATGGAACGCGTCACACTGCCCGACGGTCAGCTCCACCCGCTCTTCGAGGTTCTCGCTTCGCCGCTCGGCCTGATCGTTCGCGGGCTCTCCGATCTGCTGAGCCCACTGGTGGCCCACTCGGCGTTGATCACGCTCACCGCCGATCCCAGCGGCGGACGCATCCAATGCTGCGGTGATCCGACCGTCCAGCGCGGGGTGCGTGGACTGGATCTTGATGGGCTCAGAAACAAGATCGGCAGCGTCGAGGGCGTGCATCGAACCACACTGCTCGTCGGCGATGACCGGCGCCCAGCGATCCAGGTGGTGGCCCGCAATGGCGCGCTCCTGGTGCTCACCGATCCAGGCCCGATGGAGGATCTCGACCCGCTGCTGGACATCTGGAACATCGTGGCGCTGCACGTGCAGGAGCGCGCAGATGAAGCCGCCCCCGACTATCTCCGACACGCACGCTCCACCGCAGGGCTGCGCCTGCAGGTGCTGAGCGAGATCAAGGACGAGTACTCTGCGACCCTGGACAGCATCCTGGTTCCGCTGCGGTCGGGGCAGCTCTCCGATGCCTCCGCGCGAGACGCCGCCATCGCAAGGTCCGCCGCGGGACTGAAACGACTTCGTGGGATGACCGAGCAGGCACACACCGTGGCGGCGGAGTCGGTGACGCTGGCCTTCGCGCGCCTGAAGGAGGAGCTCTGGTCCGCTGCGCGGTCCTGGCAGGTTGAACTGGAGTTCATAGAACCTCCTGAGGGTGACCATCTGATCCCCGACGACGTGGCCCGTGGCGCCAGGGCCGTGGTCCACCGGTTTATTCTCAGCCGGATGCAACGCTCCGAGATCAGCCGGGTGCGCGTGCAGTGGTCCTGTGACGGAACCGGCCTGATCCTCAAGGTTCGGGATGACGGCGATGGCGGGACCGCAGATGCAGAGACTCTGCTGCAGAGCGTTCAGCAGCGCATCCATGCCCTCAGGGGCCAGCTGGCGGTCAACTCCACGTCAGGATGGGGGGCAGAGCTCTCAGCGGTGCTGCCCCTGGAGCCTCCCTTGGTTCGGCCCTCCACGGCCGCCATAGCGGGTCTGCGGCCCCGGGAGATGGAGGTGGCGAACCTGCTTGCCTCAGGCAGCCGGAATCGCGCCATCGCTGAAGAGCTGGGTATCAGCGAGAACACGGTGAAGTTCCACATCTCACGGATCCTGCACAAGCTGAAGGCGGGTTCTCGTGCGGAGGCGATCGCCACGCTCCTCACGGAGCAGCAGACCTGAGAATCCCGGATCCGGTTCACCCTCGCGGAGATTCGAGCCGGTGGGCTACTGTGCGAGCGCCTCGTCCAGGATCCGTGCCTGCTGCAGTGAGAAGTGATCCTCGCCCTCCGGATACTCGGCCCGGACCTGCTCGAATCCCTGCTGGCGGTACCAGGCCGAACCTTCTCGGGCGGCTGTGACGGCGTCGAACGGGGCGTAGGGGACCGAGCCGTCATCCAATGTTCCGGTCACCCAGATCAGGTCCAGGAACTGTCGCTGCTCCGAGGTGGGTTCTTCAACCGCTGCCTCTGGATCTCCTCCACCCCCGATCATCACGGCGCCTCCTGTGACCAGCTCGGGGGTCCGGGGAAGCACGCCATAGGTGATCATCTCGGCTCCGCCCGAGTACCCCATCCACCAGATCCGCTCAGGATCGACGGGGAAGGACTGTGTCACGCGTTGGGTCAACAGGTCGTTCAGCCACGGAAGGTTCGTGGAGATGTCCTCCCACCAGGTGACCTCGCCCTGCACATCCGGCGTCAGTGGAGCCAGCAACATCATGTTCTGGGACGCGGCGACCGCGGCGAGACAGTTCAGCAGACCATCGGGGTCCTCGAATTCAGCTCCGCCGTCTCCGTGCAGCCTCACCACGACCCCGACCGGCTCATCGAAGTCCACGCCCCGGGTGAACAGGTGGTAGCGGCTGGTCGTGTCACCCGAGGTGAACTCCTGATGGAGCTGGACCGCATCCGCGGAGCCAGCAGACTCACCGGGCTCGTCGGCAACGCCGATACCGGTCACGGAGTCCGGTTGAGCGCGCGGGTCCGGCGGCACGATCCCGTGGGGCTCGCACCTGGCCGGTGAATTCTCCGCAGTCTCGGTGGCCTCGTCCTCGCCCAGGAGCAGGCTCATCGCGAAGAGCCCGAGGAGGCCGGCGAGCACAGCTGCCAGCAGTCCACACAGCAGCACCCAACGCGTGGTCATAGTGGTCATCCTTGCGCCTGCGCCATGCTTCGGCCCCGATGTGCTCTCGGAGACTCTTGCCGACGGATCTGATCGGGGTCATGCCATGCCCCGGGTGGGCTCTGCCATGAGTGTAGGAGATGTTCGGTCGCAGGGAAGCGAAAAGCCGGGCGGGTCACCGTGATCAAGGAGGGATCTTCCACTCAGCGCAGACCGGGCAGCGTCGGCTCGAACAGCCAGCCATGCAGCAGCGACCGCGCGGGTTGCCCGGTGACTCGCTCGGCATGGTCGAGGAAGTCTGCGGTGGTCACGGAGCCATATCGATTCTCCGTCGTCCATGAGCGCAGCACTCGGAAGAACATCTCGTCACCGGTGGACCTGCGCAGCGCGTGCAGCGTCAGCGCCCCGCGCAGGTAGACCCGGTCGTCGAACATGTCGGGTCCGCCGGGATCGGCGAGCACGATGTTCTGCGGCAGGGACGCCAGCCGGTCGTGCGCGGAGCGAGCATGCGCGTCGGCGCCGAGCTGGCCGGAGGCTTCCGACCACAGCCACTCCGCGTAGCTGGCAAAGCCTTCGTTGAGCCAGATGTCGGTCCAGCGTCGCGGAGTCACGGAGTTGCCGAACCATTGGTGGGCGAGTTCGTGGGCGATCAGGCGCTCGGAGTCCCAGCCCGGGCTCAGGTGATTCGCCCCCAGGATGGACAGCGGCTGGGATTCAAGGGGAATTTCCAGCTCATCGTCGGTCACCACGACCGTGTAGTCGTTGAAGGGATACTCGCCGAAGTCTCGTTCGAAGACCGTGAGCATCGCATGTTGTTTCGCCAGGGCGTCCTGTGCCCGCTGCCACTGGTGCTCCCCGCAGGCCAGCTCCAGCGGCACTCGGGCCGGAGGGTGCTGAGCTGGTGCGATCCGACCGCGCCGGTATGCTCCGATCTGGACCGTCGCAAGGTAGGTCGCCAGCGGTCGGTCGGACTCCCAGGTCCAGGCCGTGCGGCTGCCCTCAGCGGTCACCTGGCGCAGCGCACCGTTGCTGATCGCGGTGTAGTCCGAGTCGAGCACGACCTTGCAGCGGTAGGTGGACTTGTCGCTGGGATGGTCGTTGCAGGGGAACCAGGTGGCTGCCCCATTGGGCTGTCCCGCCACCAGCGCGCCGTCGCTGAGTTCCTCCCAGCCGACGGCGCCCCACGGGCCCTTCCGTGGTCGGGGCCGTCCCCGATAGTGCACGTCGATGATGAGCGCCTCGTCTGCGGCGAAGCGACCTGGGAGCACCAGTTTCGTGCGGGTCTGTTTGTACCGGGTCTGGGTGCCGTCCAGGAGCACCTGGCTGACCTTCAGGCCGCACAGATCAAGCTCGATGCTGGAGGTCTCGGTGAGCACGCGCACGTGGAGCTTCGCGTGGCCGGTGAGGCGGTTCGGCCGGACCTCGTAGTCGAGATCCAGGTCGTAGTGCGCGACCTTCAGCTCCGCCGAACCTGAGGTGGGGGTGTAGGGATCTGGCTGGCTCATGGTGAAACACGTGTCCTTCTACAAGGTCGAATTTCCAGGCTGCGGCCCCGACCGCCGGGAAGCGGTGTGAGAATGAGCTGACTCGATGACATGCAGCGCTCAACACAGGTTTCGGGAGGTGGGTCGGTGGAATGGACGTATGGGGCTGACCGCGATGCGGACTCGGCCGTCCGCGCCCTGGTGGCGCAGACCTACGGCGTGGATCCGCTCCGGGTGGAGCTGCCCCGGCGGCGCGGAGCGCCCGAGGCCAGGATCGACGGCCACCGGGTGGAGCTCTCCCGGTCCCGCTCGAACGGATACCTCGCAGCGGCCTGCGCCGGCCCAGGGGAGGAGTGCTCCCTGGGGATCGACATCGAGGTCGTCCGGCCGTTCCTTGATTCGGTCACCGAGCCCGCCGAGTTCGCCGAGCTGGTGCTGGCACCCGAGGAGCTGAAGTGGTTCCGTGAGACGAAGGGTGCGGCCCGGGCCCGGCGGCTGGCCTGGCTGCTGCGCACCTGGGTGCGCAAGGAGGCGGTGCTCAAGTCGCTGCACACCGGGTTCGACACCGGGCGCGGCGGCCTGCCGCCCGGCGCCGTGGTGCTGAACGAGCCCTGGGATGCTCCGGTCTGTCTCAGCCACGACCACATCACGGTGACCGATCTGCGCACCCCACCCGGGCCCGAAGGCAAGATCGCGACTGAGGGCCCGACGGGGGAGAACACCCGGGACAGTGGTCTGCTGATGCTGGCTCTGGCGCGGAACCCCGGCCCGGTCACTCGTCCGGGTCGATGAGACACCAGGCCGGAGCAGAGCTCGCTCGGGCGCGGCCTTCCCCCTTTGCCCTGGGCTCAGGGCCTGGGCACTCCAGGGTCTTCGGAGGTTCCGGGGCTCTCGGACTTGCCCCGCCAGCGTTCCTTCACATCCTCGGGCAGGTCTTCCCATGGCTCCGCTTCAGACATCATCAGGCCGGCGAGCAGCTTTCTGCGTTCTTCATACAAGGCTTTGGCCGCGTCGTCGCGATTGCTGCGCACGTACCCCTCCGGCACCTTGGAAGACAAAGGACAGTATGCGCGCACATATGGCTGCGCCTGGTTCTCGAACGTCAGTCTAGTGGACCGAGAATCACAGGACGCTCAGTGTCTTGATCGCGGTGTCCTCTCCTCCAGGCGTGTGCCGACCCGGTCCCGCACGGTCTTGGTGGCCACAGAGATGCCGTGTTCCAGCGGGCCCGGGCCTCGGAAGTGTCTCCAGGCCACCGCGAACCCGGTGGCCGCGAGCAGCTGGATGATCAAAGACGCCCATGGCGCATCGGCGAGGAAGCCGGTGGCCAACATCAGCAGATGCGCACAGTACAGCGTCAGCGTCATGCTGCCGATCGCCGCCAAGGGCTGCACCACGCGTGCGGCCCAGCGGCCCAGCAGCAGCATCGCTCCCAGCACGGCCGTCGCGATGCCCAGCGAATGCAGGACCTCGAACGGCGTCGAGGTATAGGGAGCCAAGACGGTGAGCCACCACCAGGTGGTGCTCGGAAGGTCCGGTGGCGGACCCCAGGTGAGGAAGTTCTCGATCTCGCCCGCCGACCACGGCGTCGCCCAGAACAGCTGATCACGGCCGCCCAACGGACCCTGCAGCAGCGCCGAGCTCAACCAGACGACGACGGCGACCGCGGCTCCGGTGATGAACAGCCGCGCAGCCGTGGACTTCGCCTTCAGATCGAGGCGACCGATCGCCATGCCGGCACACACGTAGGCCATCCACGGGATGACCGGGAAGCTGCCGGTGAACAAGACGACGCTGAGGAACGTGATCGGGTCCGTGACCAGCGTGGTGAGGGTCGGATCGTAGCCGTCGAGGGTCGGCAGTGAGTTCTGCGTCAGATGCACCAGCATCGGGCCCAGTACCGCGATCCCCAGGGCCACGGCCACCAGCGCCCGGAATGAGAGCCGGAGCAGCGGAATGGCCAGCAGGAACATGGCGCCGTAGTAGACCAGGATGATGGATGCCGGCGGGTCGACGTAGGCCAGGAGCAGCCCCAGGGCGGCGATCAGCACCGCCCGCACCGCGAGCGCCGCCTTCGCCGAGGTCATCGCGTGGCCCCGCAGCGGACGTCGCCCGCCCGTCAGGAAGGCCAGCGTCACGCCTGCCAGCAGCGCGAACAGCGTTGCCCCGACACCGGAGAAGGCAGACCAGATGAAGGTCGGATCCCCGTTCTGCGTCCAGGAGGGAAGCACGTGGATGGCCACCATGAAGACCAGCGCGAGGCCCCGCGCAGCATCGACCGCCATCAGGCGGCGCTTGGGCTTCTGCCCGGCCGAGGTGGCCGAGGCGAGGGCTGGGGCGCCTCGGGTTGCCCCCCTCATGGCAGTCTCAGACTGAGCACGGGCCGTGCCCCGCCGGACTGGGACACCGTGGCCTCCGCAGAGACCATGGCTCGAGCCGGCATGGCGCGGTTCGGGATCCCGGACTCCGCCAGGTCCAGCGAGAGCAGCTGGCCTTCGGCGTCGTCGAGTGCCACCAGCGGCAGGCGCACAGGCCCGCCGGGCAGGCCCTGCATCGCCAACGCAGCCTTGACCGAGGCGGCTGCGGGCGCGCGGAACATGCCCTCATAGACGGCGAGCAGCTGACGGTGGATGCCGGCGGCCTGAACGGTTCTTCCCTGCTGGTGACAGCGTTGCAGGTGGCGCAACAGGTCTGCGGCGACGTGGCCGACCACAGATACGAATCCGGTTGCCCCGATCGAGAGCAGCGGCAGGTTCAGCATGTCGTCCCCCGAGTAGTAGGTCAGGTCCGTGTGCCGCATGACCCAGGAGCTCGATGCCAGATCGCCCTTGGCGTCCTTGACCGCCACGATCTGCGGGTGCCCCGCGGCTGCGGCGAAGGTCTCTCGGCTGATCGCGACCCCGGTGCGTTTCGGGATGTCGTAGAGCATCACGGGCAATGAGGTGCTTTCTGCGACCGCGGTGAAGTGCCGCAGCAGCCCGGCCTGACTGGGACGGCAGTAATAGGGTGCGACCACCAGCAGGCCATCGGCGCCGGACTCCGCGGCAGCCTGCGCCAGGTCGATGCTGTGCTGGGTGTCGGCCACCCCCACTCCGGCGATCACCGTGGCCCGTCCACCGACCGCGGCGGCCACCGTCCTGACCATGGCCGTCTTCTCCGCGTCGGTGGTGGTGATCGATTCCCCGGTCGTGCCGTTGACGACCAGGCCGTCGTTCCAACCATCACGGGTGAGCCAGCAGGCCAGGTCCCTGGCGCCGTCGAGGTCCAAATGACCAGACGGGTCGAAGGGGGTCACCATAGCGGTCACCACGGTGCCGAAGGGGGGAGCGAGCCGAAACCTGAGATCGGGTGTCGAATCCATCGGGTGTCCTTCTTCCGTTCTCAACGAAGCGTCCCGGCGGGCGCCAGGGATTCTCGGGTACCGGCGCTGACCTGAGTCCGCCGGATCGGGTTCCCGTTCCACGTGGTGGATTCCGGGATGGATTCCGAGCGCATCACCAGAGACCCTGCACCCACGCTGGCGTGGGCACCCAGGGAGCTTCCGGGGAGCACGATGCTGTTCGGCCCGAGTGAGGAGCCTTCCTCGAAATGGACGCGGTCCAGCCGCATGATGCGATCGTGGAACAGGTGGGTCTGCAGGACGGTGCCCCGGTTGATCGTGGCCGCCTTGTCGAGCTGGATCAGGTCGAACTCGGGCAGCCACCAGGTCTCACACCAGACGCCGCGACCGATGCGCGCGCCCATTCCGCGCAGCCACAGGTTCAGCAGGGGGGTGCCCAGGCTCATCCGGATCAGTCCGGGAACGGCAAGCGCCTCGGAGAAGCAGTCGGCCAGCTCGTTGCGCCAGACGAAGGAGCTCCACAGCGGTTTCTGGGTCGCCTTGAACCGACCGACGAGGAGCCACTTGGCCGCCATCGGGATGAGAGCAGCGACGATTCCGCTGGCCAGCAGCACCGGTCCGGAGAACAGCACGGCGACCAGGAGGCCATAGGCGTCGAAGATCGTCGAGAGCACGAAGACCGTGATCAGAGCCAGCCAGGCGGTGATGAACATCGGCACCATCCGGCACAGCTCCACGGTGGCGCGGGCGAGCTTGAGCCGGCGGCTGGGCTCGTAGGTCAGTGAGGCATCGACCGGCTCAGGGGCCCGCGGCAGCTCGATCGGCGGGTTGCCGAGCCACAGGGAGTTTGCCGGCATGCTCTTCGGTGCACTGGAGAGCACGGCGACCAGCGAGTTCGAGGGCATCCTCTGGTCTGGACCGAGGATCGCCGAATTGCCGAGGAACGCCTTCTGCCCGACGCTGCCGCTCTCGAGCCGCACCCAGCCGTGACGCACGTACTTGGAGGAGACCAGCGAATGGTCGGCC
The DNA here is from genome assembly GCF_017347085.1 of Nesterenkonia sp. E16_10. Classification (GTDB taxonomy): domain Bacteria; phylum Actinomycetota; class Actinomycetes; order Actinomycetales; family Micrococcaceae; genus Nesterenkonia. The sequence continues at coordinate 130,227 of NZ_JADPSA010000022.1, read as the reverse complement.
AGGAACGCCTTGTCACCGACGCTGGTCAGGTGTGGAATTGCTTCAACGGTGGCAGCTTCCACGTCCTTGCCCACATGTGCGCCGAGCAGGCGCAGCCAGAACGGGGTCGCCATGCTGGAGTAGAGCGGGTACATGTTGATCAGAGACTTCGACATCAGCTGCCCGGACATCCAGGCGGCCCATGCGGGAACGCTGTGCACCGAGTGGGTGCCTCGAGGCATGAGTCGACCCATGAGCCGGACGGATCCGGCGAGCAGGCCGAGGTACGTCACCACGGTGAGGAGCACGAACACCGGTGTCCACGCGGCCAACGTCCACAGCGCGGGCGCCAGGGCCTCGAAGTCGGAGATCAGGTAGAACATGAGGGCTGCGCCGGGCAGCGGTGCCGCCAGCGCCAGGAGCCCCAGCAGGACGAGTCCGAGCGGGTACAGCAGGTCGGTGCCGCGGGAGTGCGGGCTCTCCTGCTGCGTCGACTCCGGCCAGTCCTGTCCTGAGGTGCCGACCCGCTCCAGCGGTGAGCCTGCCCAGTATTCGTTCTTCGGGACCATGCCGGTGACCACGCTGGCGGGGGCGATCTCTGCGTCGTCGCCGATCACGGCGCCGCCTTGCAGGGTCGCCCTGGTGCCCACGCGGGCGTTCTGGCCGATGCGTACGATGCCGATGTGCAAGGTGTCGCCCTCGAGCCAATGCCCGGCGAGGTCCACGTCGCGCTCGATGGACGCCCCGGACTCGATCGCGGCCAGGCCGGTGACCGGCGGAAGCGCGTCCAGGTGGACGTCCTTGCCGACTCCGGCACCCAGGGCTCGCGCGAATGCGGGTGCCATGGGGGTGCCCATCAGTCCGTCCAGCTGGCAGAAGGTCATGATCCGCTCTGCGGCCCAGAGTCGGATGTGTATCACTCCGCCGCGCGGATAGATGCCCGGCCTGACCTTGAACAGCAGGAGCCGGGAGGAGCCGATGGCTGCCAGTGCTCGCGCGGGCAGGCTGAACAGGACCGCCCAGGCGATGATGGTCGGGATCAGTGGTGGGTTCGGGACCCATGGGGTCTCACCGATCTGGAACAGCACCAGGCAGACGATGGCGATTCCGGTGACGTAGCGCAGGCCGATGATGCCGTAGAGGCTCGCGATCAGCGGCAGCTGCAGGAAGCCGGTCCACCGCGGCGTGGGACGAGTCGTTCGTTCCACCGCGGATGTCGGATCCAGCTGCCGCAGGTGTGAGGACATCGCGGAAAGCGTGGGGTGGGCGTAGAGGTCTGCGATCGAAACATCGGGGTAGCGCTTGCGCAGCATCGAGACCAGCTGGGCGGCGCTCAGGCTGGAGCCGCCCAGCGTGAAGAAGTCGCTGTCTGCACTCATCGGCACCGGTCCGAGCAGGCTGGTCCACTTCTCGGCCAGCCAGACGAAGTCGGTGTGCAGCGTGGCGGCTGCGGCCGCCGCGCTCGGGTCTGCTGGCAGCGGCCAGGGCAGGGCCTTGCGATCGACCTTGCCGGAGGTCTTCACCGGCAGTTCATCGATCACCGCAAGTGCTGGGACAAGACGTCCCGGCAGCTGCTCGCTGAGCCGGGCGCGGGCCTCGGCCAGGTCGATGACCTTCCCCGCGGCGGGCACCAGGTACCCGGCGAGGATTCCATTGCCGTCCGGGCTCTTCTGCACGGCGCTGGCGCCGGCGGCGACATTGGGCAGGTGGCTCAAGGCATCATCGACCTCACCCAGCTCGATCCGCTGGCCGGCAAGCTTGACCTGATCATCCGCTCTGCCCACGAAAATCAGCCCCTCGATCTCGGCACGCACCAGATCCCCGCTGCGATAGGCGCGCGGCCAACCGAGCGTGGTCATCGGTGCGTACTTCTCGGCATCCTTCTCCGGGTCCAGATAGCGGCCCAGTCCGGCTCCGCCGATCACCAGCTGTCCTACCTCGCCCCAGGGCACCGGTTGATCCTCGGCGTCCACGACTGCCAGCTGCCAGCCGCGCAGCGGAAGCCCGATGCGCACCGGAGTGGCACCGTCGACCAGCGCTGCCGTGGAGACGACGGTGGCCTCGGTGGGTCCGTAGGTGTTCCAGACCTCCCGGCCGTCGGTGGCCAGGCGTGCGGCGAGCTCGGGCGGGCAGGCCTCTCCGCCGAAGATGAGCAGCCGGATGTTGTCCAGGGACTCCGCGGGCCACATCGCGGCCAGCGTCGGGACGGTGGAGATGGCGGTGATGCCGCGTGCAGCCATCCAGGGTCCGAGGTCTTCGCCGGACCGGACCACCTCGCGGGGCGCCGGCACCAGGCAGGCGCCGTAGCGCCAGGCCAGCCACATCTCTTCACAGGACGCGTCGAAGCCCACCGAGAGTCCGGCAAGCACCCGGTCGCCCGGCCCGAGCGGTGCATCCACGCAGTAGACCGAGGCCTCGGCGTCCACGAATGCAGCCGCGGACCTGTGTGAGATCGCGACTCCCTTGGGCTTCCCGGTGGAGCCGGAGGTGAAGATGATCCAGGCATCGTCGTCGCCGGTGGGGCGATGGTATTTCCCATGCGGGGGAGACTCTGGCCGGAGGTGGACGTTCAGACCGGAACCGATCACGGCGCTGACGCTGGCCTCTTCCCAGACCAGGGTGGCGCGCTCCTCGGGTTCGTCGTGGTCCACCGGAACGTAGGCCGCACCACGGTTCATGGCGGCCAGGACGGCGATGTAGAGATCATTCGTCCCGGACGGCACGCGGATGCCTACTCGGTCTCCGGTGCCGATGCCGGACTCACGCAGGATCTGCGCCACCGATTCGATGCGTCCCAGCAGGTCCATGTAGGTCAGCGCGACGACGCCGTCGTCGAGCGCGATCGCGTCGGGGTAGTTGTCCACGGTGGTGAAGAAGATGTCCAGAAGGGTTCGTGGGGCCGCTACGGCCCCGCCGGAGTAGACAGCGGTCGAAGGCGCAAGGTGTCTCCGGTGGTCACTGAGCTTCGGAGGTCCGGCGGGTGCGGTCAGTGCAATGACCTCACCCGAGTTCTCTTCGCGTCGGACTGGGGCAGGAGAAGCTTTCGATGCAAGCTCCGGGGTCACCGAGGGGAGGGCCTGCGGCGAGCCTTCATATAGAACCATGAATCACCTTTTCGGCGGATAGCGTCAACGTCCTGTCGTTTCCAGGCGCGACCAATGGGTCCCGGTCCGGATGGCGGATCGGTTGTAACAGGGGATACGCGAGGATCGGGAGCGGCGTTCAACGCAGGGCCAAAGAATCTGCGACCCCTGACTCGGGGAGGTCTCTGCTCGACGACGCGCAGGCGTCTTGACGAGGGGCTCAGGCCACGGGATGCGTCGACGCGAGAGAGCGTATTGGCGACGGGAATGCTCAGTCTGAATTGTGATTCTCATCACATCTTGTGGAAACAGAGTGAGCGGGGCTACTCTACTAGAGGCTCAGCACTTAAGGACCGTCCCCGGTTGAAATCCTTGCACCGGACGCGATAGGGGACCAGGAAGGTGAGTTCTTATGCCTGTTTCTTCCTCCGTTCAGCACCACACCCCCGTGAAGCTGCTCGCCGGTCGCACCCGTCCGCTCCGTGGTTCCGTCATGGCCCGGGAAGCCGCCTGGCACCGGGTAGCGCCGGAGTTCTCGGTGAGGTCCACGGCGGAGGAGGAACCTTGCTCACCTCCTGCCAGATCGGGCAGAGGTGTCTTCTATGCGCGCCGATGACGACTCGCCCTTCGAGGTGCAGGTAGCTTTCGCCGAACATGGTGGTGCGCTCTATTCGTTCGCGCTCAACGCGCTCGGGGACCGCACCGAGGCTGAGGACTGCGTCCAAGAAGCCTTCATCCGGGCCTGGCGGAGCAGGGATCGGTACCGCACCTCACGGGGATCCGTGCGGACCTGGCTGTTTGCCATCACCCGGAATCTGGTCATCGATGCGCTGCGCGCTCGCGCCCGGCGCCCGGCGCCCTCGGATGCGGAGAAGATCGAGTGGGCGAGCGAGCCCGTGACCGAGGACCTGCTCATCGTGGAGCGTCTGGTCCTCTATGAGTCCCTCGCGACCCTCACCTACGAGCACCGAGAGGTGATTGCCGCAGTTCAGCTGGACGGCGTAGGCTACCAAGAGCTTTCGGAGCGGACCGGGATTCCGGTCGCGACCCTGCGGACGCGGATGTATTACGGGATGAGGTCCCTTCGGGCTGCCATGGGAGGTGACGCGCACGATGACGGAACGGCCTTCGCGGCGCGCGGAGCTCATCGCCGGGGCGCTGACGGGCGGTCTCAGTGACCAGGAGTGGCTTGAGCTTGACCAGGCCCGAGCCGCAGACCCCTCGATCGACGTGGAGCTCGCAGAGCTTGGCTCGACTGCGGCCCGCCTGGACGCTGCGGAGATGACCTGGGACGAGGAGGAGCCGCCTGCATCGCTCGCCGAGCGCATCCGGGCCGCAACCTCTGAGGCTTCCCCTGACTCCGAGGATGGGGATAGGCGCTCGTCCTGACCTGCGGGTGGAATGCTCGACTGTTCAAGATCGCCTCGTATAGGTTGAGAACGACGCGGAGCGACCGCACATCATAGGAGGCGCCATGACTCAGCACCCAGGCCAGGACGAACCTTCCGAGGGCAAGGACCAGAATCCGGGCCAGCGCCGGGAACAGACCCCTGAAGACGCCGACTCACCGGGTCACCAGCCCACCAGACCATTGGGCGCTGCTCCGAACGAGCCCGGCGTCCCCGGGCGTCCCCCTGGCCAGTCGCCGAACCCGCCCGGAACGGTCCCAGGTCAGCCCGAGGCGGGTCGTTACGGCCAGCCAGCGCCGCCGCACCAGCAGGCGCCAGGTGCCGGTCCCTCCGGCTACGGCCCTTCGGGCTATGGGTATGGACAGCAGCAGAGCGGCTACCCCGGTCCCAACCAGCCCAACCAGCCCAACCAGCCCAACCAGCCTGGTCAGCCCGGCCAGGGCCCCGGCCAGGGTCAGCCCGGTCCGGCCGGTCAGCAGTACCCCGGCCAGTACCCCGGTCAGCCGTACCAGCAGCCGTACCCGCAGTCTCAGGGAGCCCCGACGAAGCACAGGTCGCCAGAGGGCAAGAACTTCTTTGCGGCGCTCTTCGACTTCTCGTTCCAGAGCTTCGTGGCCGTGAAGTTCGCCAAGTTCATCTACGCGATCCTGATCGCGTTCATCGCATTGGGCTACCTGGTCGTGGTCATTGCGGCGTTCAGCGACGGCGCTGCGGAAGGCATGATCGTTCTGCTGCTGGGCTGGATTCCCGCGGCGATCTACCTGATCCTGATCCGGATCTCGCTGGAGTTCATGATCGCGCTGGTCCGCACCTCGCAGAACACCGCCGGGACCCGGAGCGAGATCGAAGCGCTGCGATCTGAGCTGAAGAACAGCCGCTGAGCCTCCGCCTCCTCCTGGCACAACGACGACGGCGCCTGATCCTCCACGTGGAGGACCAGGCGCCGTCGTCGTTCAGTCGCTGTTCCGGCTCTGCTGGATCAGCCCAGCTCCACCAGCACGGGAGCGTGGTCGGAGGCGCCCTTGCCCTTGCGCTCCTCACGGTCGATCGAGGCGGAGGTGACGCGTTCGGTCAGCGCGGGCGAGCCCAGCACGAAGTCGATCCGCATGCCTTCCTTCTTGGGGAAGCGCAGCTTGGTGTAGTCCCAGTAGGTGTAGACCCCGGGGCCGGGGGTGTGGGGCCGGACGACCTCGGTGTAGCCGCTGTCCAGGAAGCCCTGAAACGCCTCGCGCTCGGGTGCTGAGACGTGGGTCAGGCCCTGCTCGCGGAAGAAGTCGATGTCCCAGACGTCCTCGTCCTGCGGGGCGATGTTGAAGTCGCCCATCAGCGCGATCTGGGCCTTGGGCTCCTCGTTCAGCCAGGACTGCGCGTGCTCGTTGAGCTGCCGCAGCCAGGCGAGCTTATAGCTCATGTGCTCGTCCTCGAGGGAGCGCCCGTTGGGGACGTAGAGGCTCCAGATGCGCACTCCGCCGCAGGTCGCGGCGATGGCGCGGGCCTCCTGGATGGGGTCCTTGCCGCCCTTGCCGAACACCGGCTGGTCCTGGAAGGTCCGTTCCACGTCCTTCATGCCGACTCGGGAGGCGATGGCCACCCCGTTCCACTGGCTCAGCCCGAAGTGCGCGACGTCGTAGCCGTTGGCCTCGAAGAGCTCCCAGGGGAAGTTCTCGTCCTTGCACTTGGTCTCCTGGATCGCCAGGACGTCCACGTCCGATCGATCCAACCAGGCCTCGACCCGGTCGGCCCGGGCCCGCATCGAGTTCACATTCCATGTCGCAATCCGCATGGGTCCAAAACTACCAGCGGCCCCCGACGACGACGCCGCTCGGCGTCACCGGCGGCGGTCACCGCAGAGGCTGATGCTCAGCCGTGGCGCCACCAGTCGTCCTGGATGGTCACCGGGACGGTGCGCTTGTGTCGGGTGCGCAGGTAGTGCTCTTCAAGGACAGCCGCCTCGCTGTCCGGGATCTCGCGGCCCTCGAGGTAGTCATCGATGTGGTCGTAGCTGATCCCGAGCTCGGTCTCATCGAGCTGGCCGGGCTTGTCATCGAGGAGGTCCGCGGTGGGGGCCTTGGACCAGAGCGTCTCGGAGGCGCCGAGGTGGCGCAGCAGCTGGCGGACCTGGCGCTTGTTCAACGTGAACAGCGGCAGCACATCGGCGCCGCCGTCGCCGTACTTGGTGAAGAACCCGGTGATGGATTCGGACCCGTGATCGGTCCCGATCACCAGCGCGTCGTTCTCCCCGCCGATGGCGTACTGCACGGTCATCCGCAGCCGGGCCTTGACGTTGCCGCGGTGGTAATCGCGCATCGGCCGGCCCAGAGCCTCGTCGAAAGCGGCGTTGACCCCGTTCACGGCCTTCTCGATATTGAAGGTATGTGTCTGATCGGGTGCGATGAACTCCAGCGCGGCGTCGGCGTCGTCGGCGTCATGCTGGACCCCGTGGGGCAGGCGCACGGCGTGGAACTGGGCTTCGTGGCCCTGCTCGCGCAGCCTCTCCACCGCGAGCTGGCAGAGCCTGCCCGCCAGCGAGGAGTCCACGCCCCCGGAGATGCCCAGCACGAAGCCTTTGGCCCGAGCGGTCTTGGCGTATTCCACCAGGAACTCGACCCGCCGACTGACCTCCGCCGCAGGATCGATCTCGGGCTTGACGCCCATCTCTTCCACGATGTCTGTCTGTAGATCACGCATGCCCTGATTCTACTCAGGGGCAGGTTTCGCTCAGATGACTGACGGCTATGTGTCCCACGGATCCGACTGCGGAGCCCGCGGATAGGCTGACCGTGACCCTGGAGCTGCACCTTCCGGTGTGCCAGGCATGGCCGTCGGAACGAGCCGCTGGGTACGCTGGATCGACACCACCCCGCGGGACCGAGGGGGACGCTCTGATGGCACCAGACGAGGCATCCGCACCGGGGTCCCGCGGAACCCGGACCCGTTCCGAGGTCGACTTCGGGGATCGGTATCGCCGGTGGGAGAAGGCCTCAGAGCTTCCGCTGACGATCGTGGCGCTGGTCTTCCTGGCGGTGTACGCGTATCTCGTGCTGGCGAACACCCGGGCCGCCGAGGTCTCCTGGCCGCGGACGCTTATGTTCGGGGTCTGGGCGATCTTCGCTCTGCACTACCTGATCAGTCTGATGCTGGCGCGGAACCGAGGACGCTGGTTCCTGACCCACCTGCACGAACTCGCGATGGCGGTGCTGCCGTTCCTGCGGCCGCTCCTGCTGCTGCGTCTGGTCAAGGTGGTCGCGGTGCTGCACCGCACGGTGGGCTCTGCGCTGCGCGAGAAGGTGTCGATCTACCTGGCTGGCGTCTCGATGATGCTGGTGCTGGTGGCCTCCTTGGCGGTCCTGGACGCGGAGCAGAATGCCGAGGGGGCGAACATCACCAGCTTCGGGGACGCGATCTGGTGGACCTGCGTCACGATGAGCTCGGTGGGCTACGGCGACTACTATCCAGTCACCGGGCTTGGTCGTCTGATCGCGATCGGGCTGATGATCGCCGGCATCGCACTGCTCGGTTCCGTCACCGCGACGATCGCCTCGTGGTTCGTGGAGCGGATCGTTCAGGCGCAGCACGAGGTCTCGGAACCCCCAGCCACTGGACGAGACGGCGGGGCAGGACCGCGTCACGAGGACGTCGACCCGGATCCGGGGACCGGGTCGGATTCGGCGGCAGGGCCAGGTGTGGGGACTGACCCGGATTCCGGGCCAGGCCGGGGCCGGGCCGATAGCTAGGATGGGGGTCATGACTGAGACCGCCGGAACCCCCCAGCCCTCCGCCACCTCCGCTGAGCATGCCGCTGATCGTCAGCGGCTGCAAGAGCTGATCAGTGAGCTCGCCGTGGTGCGCGGGAAGGTCACGCTCTCCTCGGGCAAGGAGGCCGACTACTACATCGACCTGCGCCGGATCACCCTGCAGCACGAGGCCGCCCCGCTCGTCGGCAGGGTCATCCGGCAGCTCCTGGCGGAGGCCGGCATCGACTACGTCGCCGCCGGCGGGCTGACCATGGGGGCCGACCCCGTGGGGACCGCCGTGATGCATGCTGCGGCGCGGGACGGCGCCGCCACGGATTCCTTCGTGGTGCGCAAGGCGCAGAAGTCCCATGGCATGAACCGTCAGGTCGAAGGCCCCAGCGTGGAGGGCAAGAAGGTGGTCGTCCTGGAGGACACCTCGACCACCGGCGGCTCCGCGCTGACCGCCGTCGAGGCCGTGCGGGCTGCCGGCGGGATCGTGCAGGCGGTGGCCGTGATCGTGGACCGCGACACCGGTGCCAAGGAGCACATCGAGGCCACGGCCGGGGTGCCGTATCTCTTCGCGTACTCCAAGAACGACCTCGGGCTGGACTGAGGCGGGCTGAGCCCGGCTGAACCAGGCTGATCCGCGGTGCGCGAGACCGAGCAGACTCACCCCTCCAAGCGGGCAGTCCTGATCGGTCTCTGCCTCACCCAGATCACCTCCTGGGGTGTGCTCTTCTATGCGTTCCCGGTGTTGCTGCCGCGCATCGCCGCGGACACCGGTTGGTCCGCCACCGCGTTGACGGCTGCGTTCTCTGCGGCACTGGTGGTCTCCGGACTGCTCGGGGTGCCGCTGGGACGGGTGTTGGACCGCCGCGGACCCCGGCACATCATGACCCTCGGGGCGGCGCTCGCAGTCCTGGGGCTGCTGGGCGTTTCCGTCGCACCGTCGTACTGGGTGTTCCTGATGGGCTGGCTGGTCATCGGTGTGGCGATGTCAGGGACGCTGTATCCGCCGGCCTTCGCGGCGCTGACCCGGTGGTACGGGTCTCGGCGAATCTTCGCTCTGACCATGGTGACCTTGGCCGGGGGCCTGGCGAGCACGGTCTTCGCACCGGTCACCGAGGCGCTGGCCACGCAGCTGGACTGGCGCGAGACCTATCTGGTGTTGGCGCTGGTGCTCGGTGTGCTGGTGGTCCCGGTCCACGCACGGGTGCTGCGCAGGCCCTGGCCTGCGCAGCACGTGGACGAGTCGGCCGACCTCGTCTCCGCCGCCGAGACCACCGCCGCCGAGACCACCGAGGTCGCCGGGGGCGTCGTCGACCCGACCTCCCTGGAGCCTCCGGTCCAGCCACCCAGGCGGGACTACGCCGCCACGATCATGCGCAGTCGCGCCTACATCCTGCTGGTGGTCGGGATGTCTCTGGGCGCGGTGGCGATGTACGCCGGGTTGATCAACCTGGTGCCGATGCTCGTTGAGCGCGGGGTGTCCCCGATGGTGGCGGCCTGGGTGCTCGGTCTGGGCGGGCTTGGCCAGGTCATCGGCCGCGTCTTCTACGCGCGGCTGGATCGCGGCACCACCCTGCGGCAGCGCAGCGCGTTGATCTACGCGCTGCTGGCCCTGACCACAGCGGCGCTGGCCTGGAACATCACTGCGGCGGTGCTGCTGGTCGTGATCTCCATGGCGGCCGGCGTCGCCCGAGGGATCGTGACGCTGCTGCAGGCCACCGCGGTCACCGACCGGTGGGGGACCCGTGAGTACGGCCGGCTCTCGGGGGTGCTCAACGGTCCCATGATGCTCGCCGTGGCGGTCGCTCCGTTCTTGGGTGCCATCCTGGCCGAATGGCTGGGCAGCTACGAAGCGATGTTCGGCGTCCTGGCGGGACTGGCAGCGCTTGGACTGGGGTCGATCGTGGTCAGCATCCCTGCGCGCCATCCAGTGGTCGATATGAGGGAAAAATAGGGCCGAATTTACGGAAGAAGTCCCTCAAATCGTCCACTAGATGATGCTGTGTGGATAACCAGAGGTTCATCCGGGGTCCTTGGGCACACTGGCCCTGTGCACCCACTGCCGAAGGAGCTCACCGGACGTGCCTTCACTGCTGCCGAGGCGCTTCGCGGGGGAGTGCCCCGGGAACGCCTCCGACGCAAAGACATCGTCGCACTGGGGGCTGGTGTCTACGCGGTCCGGGTGTTCGTAGCTCGACGCACCCCACGGGAGACGCTTCAGCTCAAAGCTGCCGCACTCCTACGGGAGCGTCCAGACGCATGGCTCTCCCACTCGAGTGCGGCCCAGATCCACGGCCTATGGCTCCCCAACCGCCTCCTGACGGATCACCGACTGCACCTGTCCCATGCGCCGGAGCCCGGCCTGTGGACCCGCCGGCAAGGGGTCTGTGGGCATCGTGTCTCGGCCGGGGCGCAGAACGTGACCACGCGCGGGGGCGTCCGAGTGAGCTCACCCGGGAGAACGTGGCTCGATCTCGCCAGCCTCTGCAGCGTGCGCGAGCTGATCATCCTGGGGGACCAGCTGGTGCGCCTTCCCTATCAACGCTTCGAGAGCCGGAGGGAACCGCACACGACCCCCGAGGAGCTCGCGGCCCTCGTAGATCGCTCCCGCGGAGTCCCGGGACGACGACGTTGCCTCGCCGCCCTGACCTGGGTGCGGGTGGGCGCGGATTCCATCCAGGAGACGCTGCTCCGGCTCGCGCTGATCCGGGCGGGGCTGCCGGAACCAGAGCTCCAGGTCCCCGCCCAGCCCGGACACCGCTGGTCCCCGCGGGCGGATCTGGGCTACCCGGTGCGGAAGATCGCGATCCAGTACGAGGGCGACACCCACTTCACCCCGCAGCAGCAGCGCGCCGACCAGCGACGCGACAACATCTTCCTCGCGGAAGGGTGGAAGGTGCTGCGCTTCAACTCGGAGGACTCTCGGGAGGGGTTTCAGCGTGCCGCGGCCCAGGTTCGCGCGGCTCTCGGCGGCCTCGGCCGGAACTCAGCTCCCCAGTGAGCGCTGCATCAGCACCGTGCTCAGCGTCTGCCCGCGTTTGATCCCCACATCGCCCAGCCGTCCCACCTCGGTGAACCCGAGCTTCACGTGCAGCGCATAGGAGGCGGCGGTGGAGGCGTCGTCGGTGAGCACCGCGATCACCTGGCGGTGCCCGGCGGCCTCGCACCGGGCGAGCAGCTCGGTCAACAGCGCACGCCCGACGCCGCGTCCCTCTGCGCCGGGACGCAGGTAGATCGTGTCCTCCACGGTGTGCCGGTAGGCGGATTTCCGTCGCCAGTGCCCGGCATAGGCGAAGCCCAGAATGATCCCATCCTGTTCCGCGATCAGGAACGGATGCGCCGCCGCTCGCTTCTCCTGCAGACTCTGCGCCCACTCCGCCACGCTCATCGGCTCCTCGCTGAACGTGGTCACCGTGTGATGCGCATAGTGCGCCTGGATCTCGACCACCGCGTCAAGATCGGGCAGCTCGGCCTCCCGGATGCGCACGGAGGGGGCGGGGGAAGCGGGCACGGCAGCGTCAGGCATAGCAGGAGCCTAATCCCCGCATCCGCCCCAACCGCATCCGCCCCAACCGCATCCGCCCTCCCGCAGACACCCCGCCCTGGTCCGCGCCGGCTTCGAGGACCTAGGGTGCTTTCATGGGCACAGCACAGGATGACTTCGCCGCCGTCGACACCTACCTGATCGACCACCTGGTGCGAGAGGACCAGGCGCTCGCGGACACCCGGCGCAGCTCCGCGGAGACCGTGACCCCGGGGATCGATGTCACCCAGAGCATGGGCGCCTTCCTCGGTCTGCTGGTGCAGATCACCGGCGCCTCCCGGATCCTGGAGTTCGGCACCCTTGCCGGGTACTCAAGCATCTGGATGGCCCGAGCCATGGACGACGACGGCGCCGTGGTCACCCTGGACATCGACCCTGCGGCCGCTCAGGTGGCCCGGCGGAACTTCCACGCCGCCGGGGTGGCCGAACGGGTCCAGGTCCGGGTCGGCCCGGCGCTTGAATCGGCGGAGGCGCTGATCCAGGAGCAGGCGGAACCCTTCGACCTGGTGTTCATCGACGCGGACAAGGCCAATAATCCGCATTATCTGGAAGCCTCCCTGGCCCTGTCACACCCGGGGACGGTGATCGTCATCGACAACGTGGTGCGTTCCGGCGCGGTGCTCGAGCAGGACAGCACCGACCCGGATATTCAAGGGATCCGCACTCTGATGACAATGATCGAGGCCGATGAGCGACTCAGCGCGACCGCGCTGCAGACCGTGGGGCTCAAGGGGTGGGACGGATTCCTGCTGGCGCGGGTGAACTGACTCCGAGGTTCTGGCCACGGATCACCGCATTGCGGGGTCTCACCGGTGGGATAGCCTCGAATCCATGGATGAACAGGGGCATGCCGGGGGCGCGGGACAGACGCCCACCGAACGCGAGATCGGCGTGGGCCCGTGGGACGGACCCTGGCCAGCGGGTGAGCACTACGACCCGGAGCTGCTGCGTGAGGGCGATCGCCGCAACGTCACCGATGAGTACCGCTACTGGTCTCACGAGGCGATCGTCGCGGACCTCGATGTGCGCCGGCATGACTTCCACGTGGCCATCGAGAACTGGCAGCACGACTTCAACATCGGCACCGTGGTGCGCACCGCCAACGCGTTCTTGGCCAAAGAGGTCCACATCATCGGTCGCCGCCGCTGGAACCGCCGCGGCGCCATGGTCACCGATCGCTATCAGCATGTCCGCCACCACCCCTCTGTAGAGGACTTCGTGGCCTGGGCCGAGTCCGAGCGGCTGCCGGTGCTCGGCGTCGACCTGTTCCCGGACTCCAGGCCGATCGAGACCTATGCGCTGCCCCAGCGCTGCGTGCTGGTCTTCGGTCAGGAGGGGCCCGGGCTCAGCGAGGAGGTGCGGGAAGCCGCCACGGACACGCTCTCCATCGCGCAGTTCGGCTCTACCCGGTCCATCAACGCCGGCACCGCGGCCGGGATCGCGATGCATGCCTGGATCCGGCAGCACCGGTTCAGCGGCTGAGCAGCTGAGCGGCACCTGCGGCTGGTCCACCCAGGCCGCTGAGTCGGCGCAGAGTCGCAGACCTACGGCGTCTCCCCGCGGCTCAGCTGCTCCGTGAACCTCTCGATCCGCCGGGTCCGCGTCGCCGGATTCCCCGCGATCATCAGCTGATGCAGCACGTGATACCTGCCCTGACTGCTCAGCGCCTCGAAGGTCGCCTGCGCCGCGGGGGAGACCTCCAGGGCTGCCGCGAGATCGGCCGGCACCTCGGCGCCGGCCTGGCCCGCGTAGGCCCGATCCCAGCGGCCATCCGCCTGGGCCCGCTCGATCTCCGCGAAGCCGCGTGCTCGCATCCGGCCTTCAGCGATCAGCGCCTGAACGTATCCGACGTTGCGCTGCGACCAGATCGAGGCCTTCCGGCGCGGGGTGAACCGCTGCAGGAACGTGGTCTCATCCCGGGCCCTGCGCTGCCCGTCAATCCACCCACTGCACAGCGCCTCCTGCAGCGCCTCGCCGTAGCCCAACGAGGTCGGTGAGGTGACGCCCTTCTTGGCCATCACCAGCCAGACGCCGTCGGAATCGTCCTCGTGCTGATCCAGCCAGGCGCGCCAGGCGGCGACGTCGGGCAGAGTCAGCTCAGGCGGCTCAGTCACCGCGGCCGGCCCTGGTGTTCTCCGGATCGGCAGCCCAGCGGCTGAGGAACTCGGCCCCGGCCTCGTCATGGATCGCACCGGTGGAGGAGGTGAGCACCTCGTACTCGGTCTCCGGGACGCCGTCCTCGGGGCGCACGTCCACGTGGCTGACCGGCAGTCCGCGCTCATGCAGCCAGGTGGCCATGGCGTAGTCGGTCCGGGAATCCCCCATGGTGAACCAGGTCTGGGCGGTGATCCCACGCGCCTCGAGCAGCCTCAGCGAGCGCTGCGCACCGACGTCCTTGCCCACGCCCTTGTGCTCCACGTCCGTGGAGATGATGGTCGGGTCGATCCGGACATGCTCCAGCTGGTGCTTGCTCAACAGGGCCGGGATGGCGGCGTCGAACTCCTTCTGCGCCTCCAGGTAGTCCTTGTTCTCCACCTCGGTGGACTGCTCCACGGAGACCATGGAGCGCTTGGTCTCATCGAAGAACATGTGCCCGCTGAACCGCTCGGCCACCAGGTCCCGGACGTCATCGAAGAGAGCGGTGGGCAGTGTGAGCTCCTCGTCGATGTGGATCTCTCCGAGGCCCTCGGGGGTGATCTCGGCCCAGACCGCGCCCTTCTCGCTGATCGTGAAGACCGGCGCGTCAGGCAGCAGTCCGGCGGCGCGCATCGGCGGGATCACCTGCTGGGCGATGAAATCGTCGGAGCGTCCGGTGTTGAAGATGACCGGGATGCCCTGATTGGCCATGCCGGCGAGGTCGCGGGCGATGGACTCGATGGCGACGGAGCGGCTGACCGGAGAGGCGATGGGCCCGTCGACATCCAGCAGCAGTCCGAAGGGCGGGGTGGGATTGAAAGAGGCAGTCTCAGCAGAAGAAGTCACACATCCATTATCCTGGAAGCGCCGACGCCGCGGGTCCGGCTGGCTGGAGAAGTCCGGTCTTCAGGGCGAGCGGCAGGTCACGGGGCTATAGCTCAGCTGGTAGAGCGCGTCGTTCGCATCGACGAGGTCAGGGGTTCGACTCCCCTTAGCTCCACCGCTGCGGATTCCCCCTCTACTTGACCGCACCCATGGAGAGTCCGCGCACCAGCTGCTTCTGCGCGAGCCAACCGGCCAGGACCACCGGCAGTGAAGCCAGGACCGAGGCGGCCGAAAGCCGGGCGAGGAACAGGCCTTCGGAGGTCATCGTGCTCATCAGGTAGATCGGGGCCGTGGCCGCATTCGCCGCGGTGAGGTTCAGTGCGAAGAAGAACTCGTTCCAAGCGAAGATGACACAGATCAGCGAGGTTGCGGCAATGCCCGGGGCCACCATAGGAATCAAGACCCTGCGCATCGTGCCCAGCAGCGAAGCTCCATCCAGTGAGGCGGCCTCCAGGACCTCGCCCGGGACCTCCAGGAAGAAGGAACGCATCATCCAGACGGCGATCGGCAGGTTCATCGCGGTGTAGAGGATGATCAGCGTCGCGATGTTGTCCAGCATCTTGATCTGGCCTGCGATCACATAGATCGGCATGATCACCGCCACCACCGGAAGCATCTTGGTGGAGATGAAGAAGAACAGCGCATCCTGCGTCCGCTCCACCGGTCGGATGCTCAAGGCGTACGCGGCCGGGATCGCGAGCAGCAGCACCAGGATGGTGGAGGTGACCGTGGCGATCACCGAGTTCATGAAGTACGGACCGGCATCCGAGGTGAAGATGGCCCGGTACTGGTCCAGAGTGGGTTCGAAGAAGAAGCTGGGAGGCGAGCTCGCGGCGTCGGTCTCCTGTTTGAAGCTGGTCAGCACCATCCACGCCACCGGGGCGAAGAAGATCAGCGCGATGATCCAGGTGGCCACGGATAGGAAGCGGCCCCATACCGGATTCTTCATGACTGCTCCTTCGCGTTGATGCTTGTGAAGATGAGCCGCAGCGCCAGCAGCGCCAGCGCGATGGTGGCGATCACGGTGACCACGCCCATGGCCGCAGACTGACCGATGTCGAAGCCGAGGAACGCGCGCTGGTAGATGTAGAACGGCAGGTTGGCGCTGGCCGTGCCGGGGCCTCCGGCGGTCATCAGGTAGATGTGATCAAAGGTGTTGACCACGTAGATCGCGCCCAGGAGCACGGAGAGCTCCAGGTAGAAGCGCAGGTGCGGCAGGGTGATGTAGCGGAAGGTCTGCCAGGCCGATGCGCCGTCCACGGAGGCTGCCTCCAGGGCATCGCGGGCCTGGGACTGCAGTCCTGCCAGAAGCAGCAGCATCATGAAGGGCGTCCACTGCCACACCAGGGCGACGATCACGGAGAACATCGGATACTCGCTGGTCCAGTCCACCGGTGAGATCCCCACCAGTCCGATCAGCCAGTTCACCAGCCCGTAGGTCGGGTTGAACATGGAGATGCTCCAGAGCAGTGCTCCGGCCACCGGCATGATCAGGAACGGCGTGATCAGCAGGGTGCGCACGATCCCGCGACCGAAGAACTTCCGGTCCAGCAGCAGCGCAAGTCCGAGTCCCAGGAGCATCGCGAGGAACACGCAGCCAAGGGTGATCAGCACCGAGTTCAGCGCCGCCTGCCTGAAGGTGGAGTCGAGGAAGATGTCGCCGTAGTTGCTCAGGCCGACGAACTGTTCACCCTCGGGGCGCAACAGGTTGCGCGAGCGCAACGAGTACCAGATGGTCAGCAGGAACGGGACCTGGGTGACGATGATCAGGAAGATCAGCGCCGGCATCAGTGGAGCGCGCCGACGCCAGGCTTCTGCGCGGTCAGCCTTTGTCCGTGAACTCTGCTGCGGTGCCGGTTTCGTCGCGGCGTGAGTGTCAGCCGCGACGGCGGGAGGCGGGTTCTTCGTCGTCGTCATCTCAAGCCTCCCATCCGTAGGTCTGGGCAACGGCTTCCGCGAAGCGTTGCGATTGGTCCAACGCTTCCGTCACGGTCTGCTGACCGGCGATCGCGGCTGAGATCTGCTGCCCGACGCGGGTGCCGAGGTCCTGGAACTCCGGTATCGCCACGAACTGCAGCCCGTCGTAGGGCACCTCGTGGACCATGCAGTTCTCCTGGTTCGCGTTGCCCATGGCATTCAGCGTCGGCTCGGCGTAGTTGCTGGCGATCTCGGCGTACTCCGGGATTTCGTAGGTGGAGTCGCGAGAGCCCGGAGGCAGCCCCTCCCAGCCGAGCTCATTGCCGACCAGCTGGAAGTATTCGGGGTGGGTCATCCAGGCGATGAAGTCCCAGGCGGCCTGTTTGCGTGGGCTGGTCGCCGGGACGGCGAGGCTCCAGGCGTAGAGCCAGCCGGCGTAGTCGGTCTCCATGGTGGGGGCCAGGGCGTAGTTGACCTTATCCGCGACCAGCGAGGATCCGGGGTCCTGGATGCCGTTGACCATGGAGGAGGCGTCGTACCACATGGCCGCGTTGCCCTGGGCAACCTGGGTGAGGCAGTCGCCGAACCCGGCGGTGGCGGCGCCGGGCTGGCCCCAGGTCCGCACCGTGTCCACATAGGTGTTCACGGCCGCTTCGACCTCGGGGGAGTCCAGCATGGGGCGCCAGTCCATATCGAACCAGCGGCCACCGTAGGTGTTGATCACCGTGTTCAGCGGCGCGAGGTTCTCGCCCCAGCCGGCCAGACCACGTAGGGCGATGCCCGCACGTCCCTGATCGGGCGCGTGGAGGACTTCGGCGAACTCGCGGACCTGATCCCAGGTGGGCCGTTCCGGCATGCTGAGCCCGGCCTCTTCGAAGAGGTCCTCGCGGTAGACCATGAAGCTGGACTCCCCGTAGAAGGGAACGGCGTACTGCTTGTTCTCGTAGGAGAGGGCATCGCTGATGGTGCTGATGAAGTCATCGGGGTCATACCCCTGAGTCTCTGACATATAGGGATCGAGGTTCGTGAGCCAGCCGTTGGCCGCCCAGATGGGGGTCTCATAATTGGAGATCATCACGACGTCGAACTCGCCACCACCGGAGGCGACCGAGGCGGTGATCTTCGCCCGGGCTTCGTTCTCCGGCAGCGAGACGAAGCGGACATCGATGCCCGGGTGGGTGCTCCTGAAGTTCTCGATCAGCCCGATGGCATCCTGCATCTGCGGGTTCGAGACGATGGCGACGACGATCGACTCGCGTCCCCCGGCGCCGGTTGTCCCTCCGCCGCAGCCGCTCAGCGTCAGCGCCGCACCGCCGAGGCCGGCGCCGAGCAGCGTCCGCCTTGTCAGCCGTGGTCCGTTGCTTCCCATAATGTCATCCGTTCTGCGAGGTCCAGCAAAAGAGTGCGCTCATTTGATCGAAGTAGTTTGCTCACTTGTTAGGTGACTGTAGTCACAATATGTAACCGGGGCAATGCGGATGGGTGATCTCTAGGCGGCTCGGGGCCTGGATGAGACGGGTGGCAGCCGCGGAGTTCAGCGGCGGCGTGAGTGGCCGTTATGCTCACAGGAATTGAGCATGGAGGAACAATGGCTGCGGATCATCTGGTGCTGCTGGCGACGATCGCCACCGAGCACTACCGGGAGGGGCTCTCCAAGGTCGAGATTGCCCGTCGACATGACGTCTCCCGCTTCCAGGTGGCGCGTCTTCTGGACGAGGCGCTCGCCAAGGGCATAGTGCGCATCACCATCGAGGACCCCACAGACCCCAACCCCCAGTTCGCCGGTCTTCATGAGTCGCTCGGGATCAACTCGGTGACCGTGGTGCCCCCGCGCCCCGGCGAATCGATGCGCCCGGCTCTGGCGCGGCACGCCGCAGGTCTCCTGCCACACCGGCTGCATGAGGGTGGTCGGCTGGGTGTTGCCTGGTCCCGGACGCTGATGCACCTGCCGGAGTTCCTGACCGATCTGCCCCGGGTGGACGTCGTGCAGCTGGTGGGGGCGCTCAGCGCCCCGGGCACCTCGACAGCGGCGGCCTCAGCGCTGATCCATTCGCTCGGTGCTGCGGCAGGCGGGGAAGTCTGGCCGCTCCCCACTCCCTTGATCATGGATACGGCGGAGCTTGCGGCGGCGCTGCGCGGGGTGGATGAGGTGAGCGCGGCCCTGAGTGCGGCAGATGAGCTCGACGTCGCGGTGGTCGCCATCGGCGCCTGGGGTCCTGGCACCTCCACGTTCTGGGGGCGACTGAATGCCGAGGAGCAGGCGCAGGCGCAGAAGGGCGGCGTGGTTGCCGAGTGTTCCGGGATTCTGATGGACCTCAACGGTGAGATCGCACTCTCGGGGATGGAGGATCGAGTGATCGGCGTGAGTCCGGAGCAGCTGCGCAGGGCTCATGTGGTGGCCGTTGCTGCGGCGGTGGAGCACCCGGAGGCCGTGATCGCCGCGGCCCGAGCAGGTTTTGTCGACGATCTGGTGATTCCGGCTGAGCTTGCCGCGCGGATCAGCGAGTCGCTCAACTGATCTCAGATGAGAAACTTGTAGTGCTCAAATGAGTGCATGATTGATACAGTGTGGCCATGATCACGCTCAGCACCTCCGCCCTGAATCAGATTTCCGCTGCTCCAGGCGCCCCGGCGGCGCCTGGTTACGACCTCGCCGAACGGCGCGTAGGGATCGTGCATTTTGGGGTGGGAGGCTTCCACCGAGCGCACCAGGCGCTGTATCTCGACCGGTTGATGAGCGCTGGTGATGCCATGGACTGGGCCATCTGTGGCGTCGGGCTGCTTCCCGGAGATGTGCGGATGCGTGACGCCCTGGTCCCGCAGGGCGGGCTCTACACCTTGGTGACCAAAGCGCCCGACGGAACTCGTGATGCCCGGGTGATCGGCACGCTGGCGGAGTATCTCTTCGCTCCCGATGACCCCGAGGCGGTTCTGGCTCGGATGACGGATCCGGCAGTGCGGATCGTCTCCCTGACCGTGACCGAGGGCGGATATAACTACAACGCCTCCACCGGGGAGTTCCAGTTCGAGACTCCTGCGGTCGCGGAGGACCTGGCGGCGGACTTCGCCTCCGGTGCGACTCCGAAGACCATGTTCGGCTATGTGATCGAGGCGCTGCGCCGTCGTCGTGACGCGGGGGAGCAGGCATTCACCGTGCTCTCCTGCGACAACGTGCGCGGCAACGGCGACCTGGCTCGGCGGATGCTGCTCGCCTACGCCCAGCACAAGGACCCGCAGCTGGCGGAGTGGATCGCCGAGCACGTCGCCTTCCCCAACTGCATGGTGGATCGGATCACCCCGGTCACCGCCGACGCTGACCGTGCCATGGTGGCCGAGAGCTTCGGGGTGCAGGACGCCTGGCCGGTGGTCAGCGAGGACTTCATCCAGTGGGTCCTGGAAGACCGCTTCCCGGCGGGCCGGCCGGCGTTCGAGCGGGTCGGAGTCCAGATGGTCGACGACGTCGAGCCCTACGAGCTGATGAAACTTCGGCTGCTGAACTGCAGTCACCAGGCCATCGCCTACTTCGGCCTGCTGCTGGGGCACACCTACGCCCACGAGGCAGTCAACGACGAGGACCTGGCCAGGTTCACCCGGAAGAGCTACATGGATGACGAGGGCACCCCCGCCGTGGGTGAGGTCCCCGGAACCGATCTGGAGCAGTACAAGGACCAGCTCATGCAGCGTTTCGGCAATGAGTACGTGGCCGACGCTTTGGCGCGCCTGGCGGCGGAGTCCAGCGACCGAATCCCCACCTGGCTGGTGCCGGTCATTCGGGAGAACCTCGCCGCCGGACGTGATGTCACGGCCTCGGCGGCGATAGTGGCCTCCTGGGCGCGCTATGCCGAGGGCGTCGGCGAGAACGGGGAGAAGTGGGAGGTCGTGGACCGGCATCGTGAGCGCGTGATGGATCGTGCTGCGTCCCACGATGAGGACATCTTGGCATTCCTGCGCGACGAGGAGCTCTTCGGTGACCTGGTGGACCAGCCAGCCTTCACCGGGCCCTACGCCGATGCCCTGCAGACCCTGCGGGCAGAGGGCGCACGGGTGCTCTTGCAACGGATCCTGGCCTAGGCCCGCGGGTCCAGCGGATCTAGACGGTGCCGTAGAAGCTGAGCGTCGACTCAGCTCCGCGCAGGTGGGGCTGGGGCTCCCCGGGGCGGTTCGATCTTCGGATACTGACCATGGGTGCCGGCCACGGGGGCCTCGGTCGAGGACCCTTCGGCCTGCTCGGGTCGATGCGGCGAGGCATCCCAGTTCCGGTCGACGACGCGACGCTGGACCAGGATCGCTGCACCGAGGATCAGCAGTCCCAGGGCGGCGACGACCACGATGCCCCCGATCGAGCCGATGCCTGCTCCATAGCCGACGAGGATGCCGAACCAGCCGAAGTCGGTGTCTCCGAACGTCGTGTTGGCGCTTCCGAAATCGCCGAGGACCAGGAGCAGAAGTGCCGGCAGGAACGTGATGAGGAGCCCGTTGACGAAACCGCCTGCCACTGCGCCGCGCCGACCACCGGTGGCGTTGCCGTAGACACCCGCTGCGCCGCCGGTGAAGAAGTGCGGCACCAGACCCGGCAGGATCAGCGCCAGCCCGAGCGCCGGGTTGAGCCAGAGGGTCAGCGCTGCGAGCCCCACCAGTCCTCCGGTGAAGCTGGAGAGGAACCCGATCAGCACGGCGTTCTGCGCGTAGGGGAAGACGATCGGTGCATCCAGGGCGGGGATGGCGCCGGGGACGATCTTGGCGGCGATGCCCTGGAACGCAGGGACGATCTCGCCCAGGATGGTGCGCACACCGAAGAGTATGACTGCTACGGCAATGCCGAACTGCAGTCCCTGGGTCACCGAGAGCATGATGAAGTTGCCGAAGTTCTCGGCCCCACCGTCGAACGCCTCGTACGCCGCCTCACCTTCGCGGGCGAAGTAGATCATGGCGACCACGACGTACATGATCACCATGGACAGCGCGGTCGCGACCATGGAGTCTCGCAGGAACCGCAGGCCTTCGGGCAGCTTCAGGTCTTCGGTGGATCGGCTCGACCTGCCACCGACCAGGCGTCCCACAGTTCCTGCCGCGACGTAGCCAGCAGTGCCGAAGTGCCCCATGGCAATGCTGTCATCACCGGTGATCTTCCGGGTGAAGGGCTGAGAGAAGGCCGGGAGGGAGACCATCAGAATGCCCAGCAGAACGCCGCCAAGTCCTACGGTGAGTGGCCCTGAGTACCCGGCGGTGGCCAGCACGATGGTCAGCAGCGTCGCCATGAAGAGGATGTGGTGGCCGGTGAGGAAGACGTAGCTCAGCGGCGTGAACCGCGCCAAGACCAGGCTGATGGCGAATCCGAGGATCATCAGCCATGCCACCTGCGCGCCGTAGGTCTCTTGGGCGATGCCGACGATGGCTTCATTGGTGGGTATGACGCCCTGGGCGCCGGTTGCCCCCTGGATCATGACCCCCAGCGGGTCCAGGGACGCCACGACAAGCCCGGCCCCTGCGCCGATCAGCAGGAAGCCGAGTATCGCCTTCATGGCACCACCGATGATCTGTCCGGTGGATTTCTTGAGCGCGATCAGTCCGACGGCGACGATGATGCCGATCAGGAACGCTGGAACGGAGAGAATCTCGTTGACGAGGAACTCTGGGATTGCGACGAGCCAGTCCATATCTGTTCCTTAGACGTTGTAGAGCTCGCGCAGTGCGTTGTCGAGCTCGTCCTTGCTGGTGAAGTTTTCGATCACCTTGACCGGGACGCCGACGTCGCCCAGGGACTTGGCGATCTCGCCGGAGGTGAGAATGGCCTTCGCCTCCGAGGCCCGCCCGCGAGCGGAGATGGTGTCGGTGGCTTCTACGTTCAGGTGTCGACCCCACCCCCAGGTGTCTAGAACGCCCTCAAGGGTGTTCTTCAGGAACAGGGAGGTCCCGAGGCCGTTGCCGCAGACCGTGAGGATCAGGTGCTGTTCGTCGCCGCCCGAGGACCGGCTCTTGGTGTCTGCAGCGGGAGTGGGTTCGTCTTCTCCTCTGAGGATGGCGGAGATGGCGGCGGGGGAGGGGGCGGCGTCCAGAGCGGCACGGGTGTCTTCATCACCCAGAACGCCGCTGAGCTCGGCCAGGGCATGTGTATGGTCCTTGGAATCTACGGCGGCAAGAGCCACGATCAGAGAGACCGGATCGTTCTCGCCGCTTCCGAAATCCACCGGTTCCTTCAGTCGCACCCAGGACATGCCGGTGTGGTGGACGGCCTCAGAGGGGCGGGCATGCGCGAACGCGAAGCCAGGGGCGATCACGATATAGGGGCCGTTCTCGACGACACTGTCGATCATGGCCTGGGTGTACCGGGCAGAGGCGATGCCTGCCTGTTCCAAGAGGCCACCGGCGAGACGGATCGCGGACCGCCAGTCGGACGCCTCGGCATCCAGTGCGATCGAGTCCTGGTGGATGAGTTCAGGGAGGGATGAGGTCATGGTGATCCGTTCTGCTCAGATCTGATCGTGGGCCGTATCCTCGGTGGTGAAGGTCACATGCCCATATTCTATAAATGGCCGACGCCGCGGGTCCACCTGGCCGCAGGGGTTCGACTCCCTGAGCTCCACTCTTCGACGTCGAGGTGCAGCGGCTGCGCAGGAGGGACCCGACGTGAAGCTGCTGGGTTCGCTGCGACGACGCTTCATCCACGCGCTCAGGGCGCTTCTGCCGATCCTGCTCGTCGTCGTGCTGTTCCAGGCGGCGGTCTTTCGCCAGATCCCCGAAGGAGCGGGCTCCATACTCCTTGGCCTGGTGATCGTCGCGGCGGGGATCGCGCTCTTCCTCGAGGGCCTGGAGCGCAGCGTCTTCCCGGTCGGGAAGTCGATCACCAACAAGCTGGTGAAGACGGCGTCGCTATGGAAGCTTCTTCCCTTCTGCTTCTTCATCGGGTTCGCGGCGGTCATTGCTGAGCCCGCCCTGATCTCGGTCGTGGACCAGGCGGAGCTGGTCAGCGAGGGTCGGATCAACAGCATGACCCTCCGATTCGTGATCGCGCTGAGCGTGGGCATGGTGATGGTGCTCGGTGCGCTGCGGGTGTTCCTGGGCTGGGCCCTGCACCGGGTCCTGCTCATCGGCTATTCCGTGGTCATCGGGCTCACGCTGATCTCACCGGAGGAGGTCGCCAGTCTGGCCTATGACTCGGGCGGGGTCACCACAAACATCGTGACGGTGCCGCTCATCGCTGCCATCGGGATCGGCATGGCCGCCTCGATCCGTGGTCGGAGCCGTCTGGGAGACGGCTTCGGTCTGGTGGCGCTGTGCGTCATGGTCCCCATGATCAGTGTCCAGCTCTACGGAATCGTGGTGTACCGGTTCAGCGATGCCGGGTCAGTGGCTCCCACCGGTTCAACAGATGAAGCGCCCTGGTGGCTGGAGCTGTTTGTGGGACTTATGACCGTGGTCCGTGACGTGCTTCCGGTGATCGCCGTGGTGCTGTTCTTCCAGTTCGTGGTGCTGCGCAGGCGCCTGGGCAATCCCATCGGGGTCACGGTCGGTTTCGGGATGGTCATCCTCGGGCTCTATGGGTTCATCGTAGGGCTGGAGATCGGACTCCTACCGATGGGCAGCCAGATGGCGGCGCAGCTCATCGAGACGGATCAGACCCTGCTCATCATCGCCTTCGGTGTCCTGATCGGATTCGCCACCACCATGGCCGAGCCTGCCTTGATGGCCATCAGCGAGGAGGCGCAGGAGATCTCCGAGAAGCGGCTGAACGCGAACACGCTCAGAGTCCTGGTGGCCTGCGGTGTAGCGGCGGGGATCGGAGTCGGCGTGCTGCGGATCCTTGCCGGGGGTTCCTTCGTCGCGATCATCATCGGGCTCTACCTGCTCGCGCTGTTCCTGCTGCTGCTGGCGCCGAAGGACCTCGTGCCCATCTCCTTCGACCTTGGTGGAGTCACCACCAGTGAGATCACCGTCCCGCTGATCACGGCCCTGGGAATCGGCCTGGCCACCGCCACTCCGGGAAGGGACATGCTCATGGATGGTTTCGGGCTCATCGCGTTCGCCTCGGTCGGCCCGGTCATCGCGGTCCTCGCCTATGCTTGCGTCGTGAGATTCGCCGCCATGGCGCGAACTCGAGATTCCTCATCGACGTTCCCCGAGGAGACATGATGTCGCACAGAGTGGTCTTTGTCGTGATCCCCGACGATCAGGAGGAGAGAGCGATCTCGCTGGTCGAGGACGCTGGGGCCACCGGAGTCACGGCGCTCTCGGCGCGCGGCGTGGGGGCTCATCCACACAAGACGTTCTTCGGGGTCCGCTTCACGGGCGCGCAGTCGGTGCTCATGATGGTCGTGCCCGAGGAGAAGGTCCAGCCCATCACCGACTCCCTGCATGAGGTCCTGTTCAAGCGCGGAGAGTCCCACGGGATCTGCTTCTCTGTGCCGGTGGACCAGGTCTCGATGCCCGGACACTCCGAGGGGTCCTGAGCTCGCCACTGCGCTGCTGAAGCACCGTCTCGACGGAATGGATCCGGCGAGGACACCTGCGCGGTGTGGGACGACGAGTCGATGCTCGCCTTCGGCACGGTACGGGTTCCGCTGACCGGCGCCACCCGGCCCCAGGAGCGGCTGGGCTTCACGCTCACGCTCACCCAGGCGGCCATGCGTCGCGCACCGGACTCACCGCACCAGACGGCGGACCGGGTCCCCCAATCCCACCACCCGGTAGGATCGCCCCAACGCCGCCACAATGAGGTGGCGGCGCCATGAGTTGAGGGAGATTGCACCTATGTTCTCGAAGATCCTGGTCGCCAACCGCGGGGAGATCGCCATTCGGGCGTTCCGTGCCGGCGTCGAACTTGGGGCGCGCACCGTCGCCGTGTACCCCCATGAGGACCGCAACTCCTTTCACCGCCAGAAGGCCGATGAGGCCTACCGGATCGGCGAAGAGGGCCACGCGGTCCGCGCCTACCTGAACATCGAGGAGATCATCCGCGTCGCCAAGGACGCCGGCGCCGACGCCATCTACCCCGGCTACGGCTTCCTCTCGGAGAACCCCGACCTGGCCCGCGCCGCCGAGGCCGCCGGGATCACCTTCATCGGCCCGCCCGCCGACGTCCTGGAGTCCACCGGCGACAAGGTCAAGGCCCTGCGCGCCGCGAAGAAGGCGGGCGTGCCGGTGCTGCAGAGCTCCGAGCCCTCCAAGGACACCGAGGAGCTCACCCGGGCCGCCGAGGAGATCGGCTTCCCGATCTTCGTCAAGGCCGTCGCCGGCGGCGGCGGTCGCGGCATGCGCCGGGTGGACAAGCGTGAAGACCTCGCCGAATCCCTGCGCTCGGCCATGCATGAGGCCGAGACCGCGTTCGGGAACCCCACGGTCTTCCTGGAACAGGCCGTGCTGCGCCCCCGGCACATCGAGGTCCAGATCCTCGCCGACGGCGAGGGCAATGTGGTCCACCTCTTCGAGCGCGACTGCTCGCTGCAGCGCCGCTACCAGAAGGTCGTGGAGATCGCCCCGGCCCCGCACCTGGACGAGGAGATCCGCCAGGCGCTGCACCGCGACGCCGTGGCCTTCGCCAAGGCCATGAACTACCGCAACGCCGGCACCGTGGAGTTCCTGGTCGACACCGTCGGGGAGCGCGCGGGCGAGCACGTGTTCATCGAGATGAACCCGCGCATCCAGGTCGAGCACACGGTCACCGAAGAGATCACCGACATCGACCTGGTCTCCGCACAGATGCGCATCTCCGCAGGTGAGACCCTCGAGGACCTCGACATCCGCCAGGAGGACCTGCGCGTGCGCGGCTCCGCGATGCAGTGCCGGATCACCACCGAGGACCCGGCCAACGAGTTCCGCCCCGACATCGGCACCGTCACCGTCTACCGCTCCGCCGGCGGCTCCGGCATCCGGCTCGACGGCGGCACCGTCTACGCCGGGGCTGAGATCAGCCCGCACTTCGACTCGATGCTGGTCAAGCTCACCGCCCGCGGTCGCAACCATCAGACCGCCATCGCCCGGGCCCGCCGCGCGCTCTCCGAGTTCCGGATCCGCGGAGTGGCCACCAACATCCCGTTCCTGCTCAACGTGCTGGACTCCAAAGAGTTCCTCGCCGGAGACGTGGCCACCGACTTCATCGACGCCCACCCCGAGCTGGCCAAGATCAACCGGTCCCAGGATCGCGGCTCCAAGGCGCTGCAGTATCTGGCAGACATCACCGTGAACCAGCCGCACGGGCCCCGCGTGGAGGGCATCGACCCGCGGGACAAGCTCCCGCACTTCCCCGGAGACAAGCACGACGAACCCGACCGCAGCCCCTTCGACGGGCCCTCGGATCACCCCAAGCCCGAGGGCTGGCGCCAGGTGCTGCTCACCGAGGGCCCCGAGGGTTTCGCCAAGAAGCTTCGCGAGCAGACTGCGCTGGCCGTCACCGACACCACCTTCCGCGACGCCCACCAGTCCCTGCTGGCCACCCGGGTGCGCACCCGTGACCTGCTGGCCGCCGCGCCCGCCGTCGCCCACGTGACTCCCGGGCTGTTCTCGGTGGAGGCCTGGGGCGGCGCCACCTACGACGTCGCGCTGCGCTTCCTCACCGAGGACCCTTGGGACCGGCTGCGCCTGCTGCGCGCGGAGCTGCCGAACATCCCGATCCAGATGCTGCTGCGTGGCCGCAACACCGTGGGCTACACCCCCTACCCGCTGGAGGTCACCGACGCCTTCGTGGCCGAGGCCGCCGCCACCGGGGTGGACATCTTCCGGATCTTCGACGCGCTGAACGACGTGAACCAGATCGTGCCGGCCATCGAGGCGGTCCGCAAGACCGGCACCGCCGTGGCCGAGGCCGCCATCTGCTACACCGGCAACCTCTCCGACCCGGCCGAGGACCTCTACACGCTGGACTACTACCTCGACCTGGCCCAGCAGATGGTCGACGCCGGGGCCCATATCCTCGCGATCAAGGACATGGCCGGACTCCTGCGCCCCTCGGCCGCAAAGACCCTGGTCACCGCTCTGCGAGAACGCTTCGAGGTGCCGATGCACCTGCACACCCACGACACCGCCGGGGGCCAGCTGGGGACCCTGCTGGCCGCCGCCGAAGCCGGAGTCGACGCCGTCGACGTCGCCGTGGCCTCGATGGCGGCGACCACCTCCCAGCCGCCGGCCTCCGCGCTGGTCGCGGCACTGGAGCACACCGAACGCGACACCGGTCTGGGCCTGGAAGCAGTGGCGTCCATGGAGCCCTACTGGGAGGCCGTGCGCTCGATCTACCGGCCCTTCGAGTCCGGGCTGACCAGCCCCACCGGCCGGGTCTACCGGCACGAGATCCCAGGAGGGCAGCTCTCGAACCTGCGCCAGCAGGCCATCGCACTGGGCCTGGGGGAGCGGTTCGAATCAATCGAGGACATGTACCACGCGGCCGACACCATGCTGGGTCGGCTGGTGAAGGTCACCCCGTCCTCGAAGGTGGTCGGGGACCTGGCGCTGCAGCTGGTCGGGATGGACGTGGACCCGCAGGAGTTCGAGGCGAATCCGCAGAGCTTCGACCTGCCCGATTCGGTGATCCAGTTCCTCGCCGGTCAGCTCGGGGACCCGCCAGGCGGCTGGCCCGAGCCGTTCCGCTCCAAGGCGCTTCAGGGCCGCACGGTCAAGCCCCTGGACCAGGAGCTCAGCGAAGAAGACTCCGCAGCCCTGCGCTCCGCCGACGCCGCCGAGCGGCGTCGCACGCTGAACCGGCTGCTATTCCCGGGACCGACCAAGGACTTCGAGGCGGCTCGGGAGAAGTACGGCGACGTCCAGGTGCTCCATACCCGGGACTTCCTCTACGGGATGCGCACCGGGTACGAGCACGTCATCTCCCTCGGCAAGGGTGTGCGCCTGTTGGTCACGCTGCAGACCGTCTCAGACCCTGACCCCAAGGGGATGCGGACCGTGATGTGCACGCTCAACGGTCAGGCCCGCCAGGTGGGCGCCCGGGATGACTCGGTGGAGGCCTCCGTGGCCATCGCGGAGAAGGCCGACACCTCCAAGGCCGGTCACGTGGCCGCGCCCTTCGCCGGAGCGGTCTCGCTCACGGTTCAGGAGGGTGACACCGTGGAGGCCGGTCAGAACGTGGCCACCATCGAGGCGATGAAGATGGAGGCCGGGATCACCACCCACGTCGCGGGCACCGTGACCCGGGCCGTGATCAGCGGCGTGCGGCAGGTCGACGGCGGGGATCTGCTCGTCGTCGTCGAGTAGCCGGGTCGTAGAATACCCGCCGCACCGGAGGGGTCTCCGACCTCACGCGCCCCAGGAGGTCGTGATGTCGGTGATCTCCTCGGGGGTGCGCGCGGCGACTGCCGCGGCGTAGCCCGGCGGCGCGGGAATCAGGCACCCCCAGAGACCCTGGACCCGAGCGTCCGGGGTCTCGGCGACGGGCGCCCAGCGCAGCCGCTCCGGGCCGGCGTGGCCGTGCCAACGCGTCCCGGGATCCCGGGACCCGAGATTCTGGTCGCCGAGCAGCAGCTCCGCCGGGGGATGATTCAGCCCCACCCCGGCGGCCTTGAGCACGGCTTCCTTCAGCACCCAGCTCTCTATCAAGGACCGGGTTCTTGAATCGGGGGAGAGCCGGCGCAGGGCTGCGCGCTCCGCGCGGTGCAACGCGTACTCCGCGAACCCGGGGGCGAGCCGCTCGGGTATCGCTTCCAGGTCCACGCCGACCTGCTGGCCCGGGGCTGCGGCTCCAGCGAGCACATGCCGAGCCGAACTCGAGCTGCTCAGACTCACCCCGTGAAGCTCCGGGCGCCCATGCGGTCCACCGCACTGCTGGCATGAGCGCCGGATTCCCAGCCGCGCCGCGTCCTGCAGCCGGTCCCCGCGGTGAGCGGCGGCGAGCAGCCGCAGCGCCGCCCGCGCGGTCAGCGTTCGCCGCTGATCTAAGGGATCACGCTTGGCCGAGGCGGCGGCATGATCCTCCGGGGCCGCGGCCTCACCCAGCTCACCGAGCGCCCCCGACGTCAGACGGGGGAGCTGCGCCTCGAGCTCGGCGCTGGAGGTCAGCAGGACCGAGATCATCGCCGGCTGATGCGCCGGTACTGGGTCACCGCGATCGGGGCGAAGATGGCGATGATGCTCAGGCAGCACAGCGTGGCGTAGAGCGCGGCGTTCTCCGCCGGCCAGCCTCCGGCCACCTCGAACTGCGCCGGGGCGGTGTTGCCGAAGCCTTGTCGGGCCGCGGTGGCGATCGCGGTGACCGGATTCCACTCCGCGATCCCACGCAGCGGACCCGGCAGCGTGTCCGCTGAGACGAAGGCGCCGGAGATGAAGCAGACCGGGAACAGCCAGAGCAGCCCGAGGCTCTGCGCCACCTCCACGCTGCGCGCGGTCAGTGCGACGACGGCCCCCACCCAGGCGATGGCGAAGGCGTAGAGCAGCAGCAGCAGGAAGGTCAGGGTGATCGTGAGCGGATCGGTGGTGGCCCGCCAGCCGATCGCCAGTCCGCAGAGCACCAGCACCACCGTGGAGATCACGCTGGTGATCAGGTCGGACC
Organism: Nesterenkonia sp. E16_10; assembly: GCF_017347085.1. Taxonomy (GTDB): domain Bacteria; phylum Actinomycetota; class Actinomycetes; order Actinomycetales; family Micrococcaceae; genus Nesterenkonia. The sequence goes on along the minus strand of NZ_JADPSA010000022.1, from coordinate 100,045 downwards.
AGGTGCGTCCCAGCACGACACCGACCCGCGACATCGGCAGCACCCGGAATCGGTCCACGATCCCCTGGTGCAGATCCTTGGCCAGGTAGACCGCGGTGAAGGAGGAGTTGAACGTCAGCGTCTGCGCGAGCAGCCCGCCGATCAGGAACTCCCGGTAGTCAGCTCCGCCCAGAGCCCCGCCGAAGACGAAGGCCATGATCAGCACGAAGATGATCGGCTGCGCCACACCGGTGACCAGGGCTCCCGGGGTCCGTCGAACATTGGTGAAGTTCCTGCGCGCGATGATTCCGCCATCGCGCACTGCGGTGATCACACTCATGAGCGGACCTCCTCTCGGGCGGCGGCGTTGTCGGGGACCGGGTCCTCGGCAGGCGCCTCGGTCGGTGACACAGCCGGGTCCTCAGCAGAGTCCTGACCCGAGCGGACTCCCGCGGGCTTCTGGGTGATCTGCAGGAAGACGTCGTCCAGCGTGGGCTGCCGCAGCGAGGCCTCGATGACCTCGATCTCGGCCTCGCGCAGCGCGGCCAGTGCCGCGCGCAGGCTCTCCTGCCGCCCGGGCGCGGTCGCGCTGAGCCGCAGGGCGGAGTCATCGGCGCTGACCTCCAGGCCGATCGAGCTCAGTGCGGCGCGAGCCGCCGGAACCGTGCCGGGGCGTTCGAAGCTCATGTCGAGTCGAGCGCCGCCGGCCTGGGCCTTCAGCGTCGCGGGGGTGCCTTCGGCCACGATGCGACCGCCGTCGATCACCGCGATGGAGTCCGCAAGCTCGTCGGCCTCCTCGAGGTACTGGGTGGTCAGCAGCACGGCGGTGCCGTCATCGGCGAGTGCCGAGATGGCGTCCCAGGTGTCGCGGCGGCCGCGGGGATCGAGCCCTGTGGTGGGCTCGTCGAGGATCACCACAGGAGGCCGTGCCACCAGCGCGCCGGCGAGATCGAGTCGACGCCGCATCCCTCCGGAGTACGAACCAGCACGCTGACCCTTGGGCACGCCGTCGAGCCGAAAATGCTCCAGCAGCTCATGCGCCCGTGCCTTCGCGGCCTTGCGGCGCATGCCGTAGAGCTGACCGACCAGGGTGAGGTTCTCGAGCCCGGTGAGCTTATCGTCCACTGCGGCGTACTGTCCGGAGACCCCGAGGCTCCTGCGCGCGGCGTCACCCTCGGTGCGCACGCTGTGCCCGGCGATGAACGCGTCACCGCCGTCGGGCTCCAGCAGCGTGGTCAGCACGCGCACCGTCGTCGTCTTGCCCGCGCCGTTGGGTCCGAGCAGTCCTTGGACGGTGCCCGCCGGGACCTCCAGGTCCACGCCGGCCAGGGCCTGGAACTTGCCGAAGCTCTTGGTGATCGACTGCAGCGAGATCAAGACACGGCCAGGTCGCGCTCGAACACCGGGGTGATGTCCGCCCAGTGCTCTTCGACGTAGTCGAGGCAGTCCTGGCGGGCGGCGGACCCGAAGACCGCCACCCAGCCGCTGGGGACATCGGCGAACTCGGGCCAGAGCGAATGCTGGCCGAGCTCGTTGATGACTACCCGGAACTGCACATCATCTCGGTCAAAGGGGTTGGTCATCGCTGCACTCCTGGGTCGGTTTCTCATCGCTCGCCGCAGTGGTTCTTGCGGCATCATGAGGAGTTCGTAACCGGCCCGTGATCAGATGGTCGTCTTCTGCAATTTTTTACAACCCGCCGGGGACATCGCTCCCGGTGAGCTGCGCAGGCAGCACCGCGGCAAGCGCGCGGACTCCGGCGGGCTCCAGCATCCGCTCGTGCGGAAGCTCCGCACGTTCGACGATGACCTCTCCGGAGACATGCGGCGCCCAGGCGCTGGGCGCAGGACGGTCCGCCGGGACGTCCACCGTGGCCTCCACCAGGTGCAGGTCGCCGCGGTACACCGGCACCGGGCTGCGATCGAAGAGACCCCCGATGGTGCGGAAGCGTGTGGCGCTGCGCCGCATCGTCTCCTCCGGCACCGAGGCCAGCGGACTCCCGGCCTCACCCAGCAGGGCCCGGGCACGACCCGCGGAGAGCCGCTCATCGGCCGGGGCCTGCACACCCTGGGCGCCGAGGAACGCGCGCCAGAGGCTCTGGTCATCGGTGATCCCGGCCGTGGATTCCTCAGCGGGGTAGGCATCGAGCACCGCGAGCGTGCCCACCTCGTGTCCGCGCTCCTGCAGCGCCGCCGCGATGGCATGGGCCAGCCGACCGCCGAAGGACCAGCCCACCAGATGGAACGGGCCCTCGGGCTGTTCGCTGAGGATCACCTCCACGTACTGGCTGATCAGCTCGTGCATCGTGGCCGGCTCGTCGGGCGTGGGCTCATCCGCGGCGATGCCTGGCATCTGCAGGCCCAGGATGGGCCGCCGGGTGTCCAGGTGCGTCACCAGTGAGGAGAACGACCAGCTCAGACCGCTGCCCGGGTGTACGGCGAAGAGCGGGCTGCCTGTGCCGTTGCGGCGCAGCGGAAGCACCGCGCGCAGGCTCTGCGCCACGTCGGCCTCGCCGGACTGCACCAGGGCGGCCAGACCTTCCACGGTCGGAGCCTGGAAAATCACTTGGACCGGCAGGTCCGCGCCCAGCGCGGCGTTGATCGCCGAGATCACGGGTTGGGCGAGGAACGAGTGACCGCCCAGATCGAAGAACGAGTCCTCGGCCGTCACCTCCGCGGCGCCCAGGACATCCGAGAAGGCGGCGGCCACGGCCTGCTCCGCAGGGTTCTGCGGTGCTCGGCCGGTGCGATCTGCCCCGGACGCCTCTGGCATCGGCAGCGCACGATCATCGACCTTGCCGTTGGGGGTCAGCGGGATCGCGTCGAGACCGCTGATCGCCGCCGGGACCATATAGCCCGGCAGCGCGGCCCGGAGCCGACGCATCAGCTCGGCCTGCAGCTCCGCCGTCGGAGCTGCCTCGGACTCCGGAGCGGAGTCAAGGGTCACCCAGGCCATCAGCTCGGTCCCGCGCTCCAGGGCGCGTGGGCGCACCACGGCCTGGGAGACCTCGGGCATCCCGCGCAGCAGCGACTCCACCTCGGCGGGTTCCACGCGGTAGCCGCGGATCTTCACCTGGCTGTCCGCCCGTCCCAGGGACCGGATGCGCGGACGCGTCCGGTCCTGGCCGGCTTCGACGACGACGAGGTCGCCGGTGCGGTACATCCGAGCCCCCGTGGTGGAGAACGGATCAGCGACGAAGCGGCTGGAGGTCTCTGCGGACCTGCCGCGGTAGCCGTCGGCCAGCTGCGCGCCGGCCAGCCAGAGCTCGCCCACCGAACCGTCGGGGACCGGGCGAAGCCGGTCATCGAGCACGTAGGCGATCGAGCCGCAGGTCGGAGCGCCCAGTTCAGGGAGCGGGTCACCCGCGAGGTCGGCGATCAGAGAATCCACTCCCACCTCGGTGGGTCCGTAGAGGTTCCAGGAGGTGGTGGTGGCGCTGCGCTCACGCAGCCAGTCCCACAGATCCGGGTCCACCGGTTCCCCGCCGAGCAGCAGCACGAAGGGATCCTCGGGTCCGCTCGCGTCGAGGTGTTCTCCCAGGTCAGCGTGGGCCGTGAGTGCCGTGACGTAGCTCGGCGTGGTCTCCCAGGCGGTGATCCGGTGCTTCTGGAAATATCCCACCAGGGCCTGCGGGTCACGCCGGGTCGTGTCATCGACCAGGTGGACCTCGTGGCCGTCGGCGAGCCAGAGGATCGGATCCATAGCGGCGTCGAAGCCGACCCCGGTGGTGTGTGCCAGCCGCTTCGGCTGCAGCTGAGCCTGTGGCATCAGCGTGGCGCGGTGGGACATCAGCAGGTGGCCCAGCGCGCGGTGCGGCACCTGCACGCCCTTGGGCACACCCGTGGTCCCTGAGGTGAAGATGAGATACGCCGGGTCCCGGAGCCTCGCCGGGGCCGGGAGGGAGTCCTGCTCAGAGGCGGGGCCTCCGAGCGCGGAGGAGGCCGCCAGCAGCGAGCCCATTCCATGCAGCCGCTGCGGGCCCAGCTCGGCCTGCTCGGCCGCAGCCCGAGCCAGCTGCGCCGAGGTTCGCGTGGAGTCCCCGGTGTCCGCCTCGTCTGCGTGCAGCACCACAGCGGGTGTCGCCGCGGTGAGCATTGCGGCCACCCGCGCCTCCGGCAGCGTGGTGTCGATCGGCATTGCGACGGCGCCGGCCCGCCAGCTGCCGAGCAGCCCGGCCACGGTGTCCACCGAACGCGGCAGGCAGAGCGCGACCACGTCTCCCGGTCCGATCCCCTGGGCGGTGAGGCCCGCCGCGATGGCCCGGGCCCGTTCGTCGAGCTCGCTGAAGCTCAGGCTTGCCCCGGCCGCAACCAGGGCCGGCTGGGCCGGCTGGCGGCGCACGGCCTCGGCGAAGGCCTCGAGCACGGTGACCGGTTCTGCCCCTGTCGCACCGGCGTCGACCGGCCAGGGGCTCAGCGCAGTGGCGGTCCCCGCGAGCTCAGCGTCCATGAGCGGCCGCTCCGGGGCCTGTCCGGCCTCGTGGAGGAACTGCATCCATCCCTGGACCAGGGCGTCGGCGGCGCGCTGGGAGAACAGCGAGGCGTTGAACTCCAGCACCGCATCCACCGCCGCGTCCTGTCCGGGCCGTGGGCGCAGTGTGAACGAGAGGTCCACCTTGGCGCTGCCCGTGGTACCGGGGTCCAGCGGGGTCGCCGTCACATTCGGCAGCTCCAGGCTGAGGTCCGTGGGCTGCTCCACCGAGAGCATGGTCTGGAACAGCGGGTGGCGTCCGAGCTGGCGCTGCGGTCGCACCTGTTCCACGATCTGCTCGAAGGGCACGTGTTCGTCCTCGAGCGCGGTCAGCGTCTGCTGCCGTGCCATCCGCACCGCGCCGGCGAAGCTCAGCGACTCATCGGAGAGGTCCAGGCGCAGCGGCAGGGTGTTCACGAAGAAGCCGATCAGGTCCTCGACATCCGGGTCTGTGCGACCCGCCGAGGGGGACCCGATGACCACGTCCTCACCGGCGCCGATCCGGCGCAGGTAGCCGCCGAGCCCGGCGAGCCAGCCGTGGAAGCTGCTGGCGGACTGGGCGGCGGAGAGGGTGTTGAGCTTCGCGGCGAGTTCCGCCGGAATGGTGAAGCTGAGCATGCCGGCCGGCTGGCTGGCGCTCGGGGCACGTTCGCCATCCGTGGGCAGCGCCAGTTCGGTGGGTGCCGAGTCCAGGCGCTGGACCCAGCGCCGCAGCGCGGGGTCCTCTTCGCCGCGACGCCGGATCTGCTCCTGCAGGTGTGCTTCACGGCGGGCGACATCACCGAACTGCACCGCAAGCGGGCGGCGCAGGGCAGTGCCTCCGCAGGCCCGTGCGGTGTAGGAGGCGGCGAGATCGCGCACCAGAGGTGCCAGTGAGGCGCCGTCGGTGGCGATGTGGTGCAGGACCAGTTCCAGGCGCCAGGCCCGGGAGTCCTCACCCGTCTCGTGATCATCGATCGGCACCAGGGCAGCGCGCAGCGGCTGTTCCTTGCTCAGGTCGAACCCGGCGGAGATGTCCAGCGGCTGGCTGCCGAGCACCCCCGGCCTCGGTTCATGCACCAGCTGCACCGGTCGTGACTCGGCGTCGGCGCCCGGTGTGCCCGGCGCGGACTCTGGTGCCGCGCCCTGTGCCGGGAAGCGGGTGCGCAGCACCTCATGCCGGGCGACCAGATCGTCGATGGCCCCGCTCATCGCCGTGGCGTCCAGGTCTCCGCGCAGCTCGACGTGAAGCACGACGTTGTACTCGGCGGAGGAGGGATCCAGCTGATTGAGGAACCACAGCCGGGACTGACCAGCGGTCAGCGGCAGTTCGGCATCGTCGACCCGGGGATGCTCCTTCACCCAGGTCTTCAGTGGGGTGTTCAACGGGGTGCTCACCGGCGCGTTCAGCGGTGTCGTCGAGGTGGAGCTGGTCGTGCCTTCCAAGGGCGCCTCGAGGGCAGGCTCCACCGAGCGTGCCGCGGCGCGCAGCAGTTCGGCGGGAGTCCCGGCCTCGAAGACCGTCCGCAGCGGAATCGACATGCCGAGCTGCTGTTCGAGCCTTCCGACCAGCGAGACCGCCAGCAGCGAGTGCCCGCCGAGCGCGAAGAAGTCGTCGTCGAGCCCGACGTTCGAGGCTCCGAGCACCTCGCCCATGACCTCGCAGACCGCCTGCTCCTGTTCCGTCTTGGGCTGCCTGGCACCGCCGGTGACCTGGGGCTCCGGGAGCGCCGCGACGTCGACCTTGCCGTGGGAGGTCAGTGGGATCTCGCTGACCCCGATGATCCGGGTGGGGACCATGTACTCCGGCAGCAGCCGGGAGGCGGCGGACCGGATGTCCTCGGCATCCCGCGAGGTGACCAGCCAGGCCGCGAGCTGCGCGGTATCGGCGGCGCCGGGGGTCACGACCCGCACGACGGCGGACCCGACGCCCTCCAGCGCTCCGAGGACCGATTCCACCTCGGCCACCTCGATCCGGTGCCCCCGGATCTTCACCTGGTCATCGTCCCGGCGCAGGAACTGCAGGGTGCCGTCCGGCCTGCGGCGCACCACGTCTCCGGTGCGGTACATCCGTCCGCCGGCGGTCCAGGGGTCGGCGACGAACGCCGAGGCGGTCTCCGCCGGGCGTCCTCGATAGCCGTGTGCCTCCGAGATGCCGGAGAGGTACAGGTCGCCTTCTACCCCAGGCGGGACCAGGGCCAGCGAGGCGTCCAGCACCCGGGCGGTGAGGTTGGGGATCGGCCGCCCGATATGGGGTTCCAGCCCCGTGATGGGGGTCAGCACCGAGTCCACGGTGAACTCGCTGGGACCGTAGAGGTTCCAGCCCTCGAGCCGGGGCGACTCGGCCACGGCTCGCCAGAGCGACGCGGAGACGGCCTCGCCGCCGAGCGCCAGGGTCAGCGTCTGATCCTGCGCCTCGAGAGCCTCCAGAAGCCCCAGCGCGAGAAGCTGCTGGGCGTAGGACGGCGTGGTCTCGACCACGTCGACCCCTTCCGAGCTCAAGCCGCTCGGCGCCTGATCCTCGGAGGCGGTGGGCGCCTCTGTTCCGGCGAGCAGCCCGACGACGATCTCCGCGTCCACTCGCTGCTGCTCATCCGGGATCAGCAGGGTGGTTCCCGAGACGAGCCAGAGGATCGGGTCCCAGGCCGCGTCGAAGCCCAGCCCGCTCAGGTGCAGCATCTTCGGCAGCGCCGGCGCACACCTCTGCTGGCATGGGCCGATCAGTCGGTCCTGATGGTGGTCCAGGACGTTGCGCAATGCCGAATGTGGCACCTGCACGCCCTTCGGGGTGCCCGTGGTCCCGGAGGTGTGCACCAGGTACGCCGCAGCCTCAGGTCCGGGCGCCGATGGCACCTCGGCCCCGGAGGCACGGGAGAGCTCCGCAGGCCGCAGACGCAGGATCTCCGGATTGTGCTCCAGCAGCGTCTGGTCCAGCTCGGCGAAATCTGGGCTCTCGAGCAGGATCGCGGCGCGGGGTGCGGCGCTGGCAGCGATCTGTGCGATCCTGCCGACCGGGTAGCTCACGTCCACGGGAACCGCGATGGCCCCGGCGCGGATGACGCCCAGCAGGGCGCTGAGCGCCTCGACGCTGCGCGGCAGGGCTAGCAGCACCGGGTCACCGGGGCGAACCCCCGCATGGTGCAGGTTCGCAGCGATGGTCTCCACGCCCTCGAGCAGCTCCGCGAAGGTCATGGACCGGGTGGAGTCCTGCAGGGCAGCCGAGCCGGGGTGGTGCCGGGAGGTCTGCTCGAGCGCGTCCAGGATCGTGCCGGTGCTCGGAAGCGTCGGCGCGATGCTGTGCCGTTCGAGCCAGTCACGGGTGTCCTCGTCCACAGCGGTGAGACCCGAGAGACGCGTCTGAGGGGCCTCGACCATGGTGTGCAGTCCGCGGAGCATCGTGTCCAGGACGCGCTGGGCGCTCGCGGCAGAGAACAGCGCCGCGTCGTAGGCCAGGGCGAGGTGCAGCGGTCCAGCATCGCCCGCAGGTGCGCTGACATCGAGCATCAGGTCCGTCTTGACCCCGGCGCTGGTCATCTGGGCGGGCACCGTGATCTCCACGCCGTCGAGCTCCACCTTCGCGGGCTCGGTGTTCTGCAGGGTGAGCATCACCTGGAAGATCGGGTGCATCGCGGCGGTGCGGGGAGGGTTCACCGCATCGACCACCGCATCGAAGGGCAGTTCCTGATGGGCGTAGGCCCGGGTGTTCGACTCTCGCACCCGGTCCAGCACCTCGCCCAGCTCCGGGTCCTGCTGCAGCTGCGTGCGCAGCACGAGCGTGTTGACGAAGAACCCGACCAGTTCATCGAGTGCTGGGTCGCTGCGGCCGGCCACCGGAGTGCCCACCACGATGTCCTCTCCGGCGCCGTGCTGCTTCAGCGTCACGGCGAGAGCCGACTGCAGCACCATGAACAGGCTGGCGCTGTGGCCCGCGGCAAGCTGCCGCAGCCGAGCATGCTGGGCCGGATCGATCACTGCGTCGAGCTGCCGGACACCGGCGGCGAGGTTCGCCTCCGACGCGACGCCTCGTGCCCGGTCTCGGGGCAGGGCGATCTCGGAGGGGGCGCCCTCGAGTTCGCGCCGCCAGAACTCCGCCTGGCGGTGTGCCTCACTGCCGGCGTCGGCGGGATCGCCGAGGTGTTCGCGCTGCCACAGGCTGAAGTCGCTGTATTCGATGGCGAGCTCACCCAGGTCGGGGTGCTCGCCTCTGGCCCGGGCGGCGTAGGCGCGAGAGAGGTCCTGGGCGAAGGGCCGCAGCGACCAGCCGTCGGAGGCGATGTGATGCATCACGGCCACCAGGGTGTGGTCCGTGGCGGAGGTGCTCAGCAGCAGCCCGCGCAGCGGGGTCTCTCGCGTGATGTCGAACGGGCGCCGGGCTTCCTGGGCCACCACGTGATCGACGCGCTCCGCCGGAACAGAGACCGCCAAGAAGCTGGGTCGTGCCGCCTCACCGTCGAGCACCTCCTGCACCGGTTCCCCCTCGCGCAGCGGAAACACCGTGCGCAGCGGCTCATGCTTGGCCGCGACGTCGGAGAACGCGTCACGCAGGGCTTGGGTCTCGACCTGGCCCTTCAGTCGCAGCACCACCGGGATGTTGTAGGCCGCGGAGGCCGGTTCCAGCTGGTTGAGGAACCAGAGCCGGCGCTGGGTCAGTGAGACCGGCAGCGTCTCGGGGTGCGCCATGCGGTGCAGCGGGGCGGGTCCGCCCGCCGATTCGCCCTGCTGGAGCCGTTCCGCGAGGCCGGCCACGGTGGGACGCTCGAACACGTCCCTGACCGTGATGTGAGACTCGGCCGGGGTGGAGAGCACCGAGGCCAGCGCGGTGGCCAGCAGAGAGTGGCCCCCGGCGGCGAAGAAGTCCTCGTCCATTCCGATGCCTGCGACCTCGAGGTGCAGCACCTCGGCGAACGCCTCGGCCACGCGCCGCTGCATGGCGGTGCGGGGACGCTGTGAACTTGCCGCGGCCGTGGCCTGCGGGCTGGGCAGCGCCTTGCGATCGAGCTTGCCGTTCGGGGTCAGCGGGAAGCCGTCTAAGACCATGATGACGCTGGGCACCATATAGTCCGGCAGCGTCGCGCGAAGCTGATCCCGCATGGCGTGGCCGTCCGGGGCGGCGTCGCCTCCCGCGGCTCCTGCGCCGGCGACGTATCCGGTGAGTCGGGCGGCGGGTCCCTCCCCGTGGATCAGTGCCGCCGCCTGGGCGATCCCTGGCTGGCTCCGCAGGGCGGCTTCGATCTCGCTGAGCTCGACCCGGTAGCCGCGGATCTTCACCTGATCGTCCATCCGGCCCAGGAAGCGCAGCGAACCATCGCTGCGACGCCGGACCACATCTCCGGTGCGGTACATCCGGGATCCATCGGCGGCGAAGGGATCCGCCACGAAGCGGGCGGAGCTCATCCCCGGCTGCCCCACATAGCCCCGGGCCACGTTGGTGCCCGCGAGGTAGAGCTCTCCCACGGCGCGGTGCGGGACGGGCTGGAGCGCGCCGTCCAGGATGTAGTGGCGACTGTTGCGCACGGATCCGCCGATGTGCGGCTGGGTGTCTGCGGTGATCGGCGCCACCAGGCTGTCCACCGTGGTCTCGGTGGGTCCGTAGAGGTTCACGGCGAGGACTCCGTCCAGCGCGGCCAGACGGTCCCACAGGTCGGGGCCCACCTCCTCGCCGCCGACGGCGATCACACTCGGGTGGCTCCCTGCGGCGAAGCTGCCGCTGCCATCAAAGAGTCCGGTGCCCAGCAGCGCCTCCGCGAAGGAGGGAGTGGTCTCGATGGAGTCGATCTCGCGCTCGCTGAGCAGCTGCGCCAGGCGCTGCGGGTCACGGCGGTCCTCGTCGCCGACCATGTGCAGCTCGTGGCCGGCGAAGAGCCACAGCAACGGATCCCAGGCCGCGTCGAAGGACAGGCCGGCAGTGTGGGCGACCCGGGCGCGCCGACCGAGCCGCTCCTGGGTGGGGTCGAAGAGCTCATCCCGGTGCTCCTGGAACAGGTTGCGCAGCGCGAGCCGCTCCACACCCACTCCCTTGGGGCGCCCGGTGCTGCCCGAGGTGAACACCACGTAGGCGAGATCATGCTGGGACACCAGCGGAAGCGTGCTGGGGTCCTCGGTCGCCCGGCGCCAGGACTGTTCGGTATCGGCGTCGACCGCCATGGTCGGCAGATCCCAGTCGGCACCGGCGGCTCGATCGGACTCCGCCTGAGCCCGGCTGGTGAGCAGCATCGCCGGGGCAGAATCGACGATCATCCCCTTGACCCGGTCGATCGGGTACTCCGGGTCCAGCGGCACGTAGGCGGCCCCCGACTTGAGCACGGCCAGCACCAGCAGCGGCAGGTTCACGCTGCGCTCGATCCGCACGGCCACCAGCTGCCCCGGTCCGACTCCCCGGTGACGCAGGTGGTGGGCCAGACGTGTGGAGTCCGCATGGAGCGTTCGGAAGTCCAGGGATCCGTCGTCGGCCACGACGGCGAGCGCCTCGGGATGCGCAGCGGCCGCGGCGGCGAAGGCCTGCAGCGCGGTCTCCGCGGTGATCGAGCGGTCCGGACCCTGGCCGTGGTTCAGCAGGTCGGCGGTCTCCGGACCTGCGGTGAGCGGGAGCTGCCCCACCGTGGTGCCGGGCTCCGCGGTCAGCCCCGTGGTGATCAGTGAACGCAGGCGCTCACCGTGCTCCTGCAACGTCTCCACGGTGTGCAGCTCCGCGTCACCCTCCAGCTGGAGGGTCGGAGTGGCGGCCTGGCTGTCGATCCCGGAGATCACGAAGGAGAGATCGTGCACCGGGCCGGTGGAGAGGATATGCACCTTGCCCGTGGTGCTGCCGAACTTCAGGTCCGCGACCACGGGCAGCAGGTTCACCGAGGGTCCCGCCATGCCCGAGGCGCCGGGAAGGGTCTCGACCCGGAAGCGCTGGTGTCGCACCGCGGCGCGGACCGTGTCACCGGCGGATCCGATGATCCCGGTGATCTCGGCGTTCGGGGTGATGTCCATCTGCAGCGGGAGGATGTTGGAGAGCATCGACGGCGTCGACTTCGCCACCCGTCCGCGGCGAGCGGTCACGGGCAGTCCCACCGAGACCTGGTCCTGGCCGGTGACTCGGGCGAGGTAGATGCTGATGATGCCCACAAGGGTCTTCGGCACATCCCGGCCGAGTCCGCGGAGCAGATCCGTCTGCGCCGGATCCAGCGGAAGGGTCACGCGGACCACCCGGTGGGCCGGACCGCTGGGCGTGCCTTCCAGGCCCTCGACCGAGGACTCGCGCTGCACCTGGGTCTGCCAGAACGCCTGGTCCTCGGTGTGCTGATCGGAGGTGGTGTAGTCGTGCAGATCGGTCAGCAGGTCCTGATGACTGGGGAAGGGGGAGTCCTTCCGGGCGGCGACCTTCGCGAGCACCTTCGCCACGGGGCCGCGGACCAGGCCGTTCGGGATGCGGGCAGTGAGCGCGGAGTAGACGCGCGCGAGGTAGTGCAGCGCGATCACCGCGGAGTAGCCGTCCAGCATGATGTGGTGGACGCGCTGGAACAGCCAGCTTCGGCCCTCGGGTAGCCGGAAGAGCACCGCGGCGCAGAGATCGGCGGAGTCGAGCGCCCGTGCCGTCTCCATCTCCTGATCGATGCGTCGACGTGCCTCCGCCCGGGCCTGTTCGGAGTCCGAGATTCCGGAGAGGTCCACGATCGTGAGCAGATCCGCCTCAGGGGCGGGCCTCTGGAGCGTGGCGTGGGGGCCCTTGGCGTCCTCGGAGAAGCGCATGGAGAGTGAATCGATGTCCCGAATCACCTTCGTCCAGGCCAGGCTCATGACCTTGGTGTCCACAGCCCCGTCCAGTTCGAGGTACTGGCCGATCTGATAGGTCGCGTTCTCCGGGTCGAGCTGCTGGGCGTACCAGATGCCGCGCTGCGCCGGCGTCAGCTCGAGAGGTGAGCCAGACGAGGAATCAGATGTGGGCAGCGCGGGGTCGACCATGGGTGATGCTCCTTGAAGACTGGGTGATAGAGGTCTGGCTCTGCGCGCCCGCAGGGGCGCGCAGACCGCTTACTGCTGGAACTGGCCGATCTGCAGATCGGTGAGCGTGTCGCCCAGGTTCAGCAGCGGGCCCTCGATCAGCGGGCCGTTGATCAAGGTGAGTCCAGCCGTGGCGTAGTCCAGCAGGGCGCCGTTGCCGGCCATCACGACCAGGGCGGCGAGCGCCAGCAGACCTGCGGCTGCGAGGGCCTGGAACGAGGTGCGCTGGTGGGTCGGGGCTTCAGCGGCGGCAGCGTGGGCGGCGATGGTGGTCATGACGGGCTCCTCTGAGTTGCGGACTCGAACGGTGAGCCCGCTTCACTGGGGGAGGGGCTCCGGTCCATGTTCGGAGCGACTCGCACTCTGGATGGGATTCTCCAGAGATCGAGGATCAGGCCATCTGCCGTGAAGCTCAGCCGGCGCTGCCCTCGCGCCAAGGGTCCGGCTCAGTGCCCGGTGAGCGAGTTCAGCAGGAAGCTGCGCAGCTCGTGATACTTCGGGTCCTGCTCCAGGTTCTCCACATCACGCGGCCGGGGGAACGGGACCTTCATGTCGTGGACGATCTGCGCATTCGGCCCGGCCCCCATCACCAGAATCCGGTCGGAGAGCAGCAGCGCCTCGTCCACGTCGTGGGTGACCATGATGAAGGTGCGCTTCTGCTGTTCACACAGCTGCAGCAGCTGAAGCTGCAGCTCGTGCCGGGTGAGCGCATCCAGCGCGCCGAGAGGCTCGTCGAGCAGCATCACCTTGGGCTCCAGTGCGAAGGCCCGGGCGATTCCCACGCGTTGCTGCATGCCGCCGGAGAGCTGGGTGGGCCGCCGGTCTGCGGCGTGGGAGAGGTTCACCAGCTCCAGGTATTCATCGGCCAGCGACTCGAGTTCCTGCTTGCTGCGCTTCTGGTGCGGATCGGTCTCCAGCGCGAAGATCACGTTCTGTCGGGCGGACATCCAAGGCAGCAGCACGTGCTGCTGGAACACGATGCCCAGTTCCCGGCTCGGTGCGGTGATCGGCCTCCCGGCCAGTGAGATGCTGCCCTCATCGACGGATTCCAGGCCGGCGATCATCTTCAGGATGGTGGACTTCCCACAGCCCGAGGGGCCGATGATGGTGATGAACTCGCCTTCGTCGATATCGACGTCGGTGGTGCCGACGATCCGCTGGAAGCCCTTCTTTCGATCGGGGAACCCCTTGGTGATGCCCTCGAGCTTCACCACCGGTTCGGAGCTGGTGTGCGCTGCGGTCAGAGTTTCGGCGGTCATGTCTGTGTCTCCTGGTTTCTCAGGCTTGGGTCTCAGGGGTGGGTGGCGCAGGCTCAGGTGCCCCGGGAGGGACGCTCAGGATTTCGGGACCAGGCGCTGCAGCTGGGCGATCGAACGGTCCAGCAGGAAGCCGACGCCGCCGATGATCACGATCGCCACCACGATGCTGGGGGTGTTCAGCGCGTTCCATTCGTTCCAGACGAAGTGCCCCATCCCGCGGCCGCCGACGATCATCTCGGCCGCCACGATCACCAGCCAGGCCGTGGAGAGCGCGGTGCGCAGACCCGTCACGATGGCGGGCAGCGTGGCCGGGAGCAACACCTTGAACACCCGGGTCCTGGTGTCGGTCTCCAGGGATTTCGCCAGATCCAGGAACAGCGGGTTGACCCGGCGCACCCCGTCGATGGTCGAGACCAGGATCGGCCAGAGCGCGGCCATGAAGATCACGAAGATCGCGGTCATCTGCGAATCCCGCAGCAGCGCCAGGCCCAGCGGTAGCCAGGCCAGGGGTGAGACCGGGCGCAGGATCTGGATGAACGGGTCCATGCCATCGTGGATCACCCGCGAGGTTCCCAGCAGCAGCCCCAGCGGGACGGCGATGAGCGCGGCCAGGCCGAAGCCCAGGAGCACCCGCTGGATGGAGGCGAGCAGGTGGTAGAAGATGCCCACATTGTTGGGCCCATCCAGCAGGAAGGCCGTGCCGAGCATCTCCAGCAGTCGGTCCCAGGTGGCCCCGGGAGTGGGGGCCAGGCCGCCGTCGTCGAGACCCACGGTGGCCAGGTGCCAGATGCCGATGAACCCGAGGAAGAAGATCACGAAGAGTCCGGTGGTCTGGATCCGGTCCCGGGTGCGCTGGGCCTTCGCCCGCCGCTGCAGCGCCTCCGGGGCGGTGTTGGTGTGCGGATGCTGCGCCGCACCGGTGGCGTCGGTGGTCTCAGCGGGCTGAGTGGTCTGGGTGCTCATAGGTTCACCTGTTTCTCGGTCCAGGGCAATGGGTCCGCCGGGTCGAATCTGCGCCCGATGATGGTCTCGGTCTCCCGTGGGGTGGTGTCGGCGCCGAGCGCCTCCAGGATCGGGGTCGCGACGTCGGGGTCCAGGACCTGGCGCACCGCAGACTGGTAGTCCGCCGCGGAGTCATAGCCGGCCCTGGGGGCGAGGTCCCAGCGCTGGAGCTGGGTCAGCGCCCAGATCGCGTAGGACTCGTGGGGGTAGGGGCGGAAGCCGATGCGGTCTTCCACGGACTGGGTGGCGCCTGTGCCGTCCTCGAACTCGCCGGTGAGCACCGCAGCGATGACCGCCGGGTCCTGGCTGAGGAATGCCCGCCCCGCCATGGTCTCTGCCGCGGTGGCGCGATTCTCCTTCCTGTCGGTCCACATGGCGGAGTCTCCGATGGCTCGCAGCAGCGTGGTGTAGGTGTTCGGATACGCGGAGGCGAATTCATCGGCCACGGTGAAGCTGCAGCAGGGGTGCCCGTCCCAGAGGTCCTTGGAGAGCATGTGCAGGTAGCCGGCTCCGAGGGCGACGGCGCGCTGGTTGAACGGATCCGGGGCGAGGAAGCCATCGATGTCGCCGACGTTGAGCGAGGCGACCATGTCCGAGGGGCGCATCACCTGGATGCCGACGTCGTAGTCCGGGTCCAGACCGCCCAGGGCGAGGTAGTCCCGCAGCAGCAGGTTATGCCCGGAGTAGTCGAAGGGCACCGCAATGGTCAGGCCGCGGAAGTCCTCCGCGCCGCGCACCCGATCCATGTGCGCGGTGCCCAGCGTGATCGCCTGCCCGTTGATATTGGTGATGTAGGGCATCCGAGAATCCCGCTGACCGGCGGCGAAGTTGTGATGGATGCCCAGCGGCATCGGGCTGAGCATCTGAGTGGCGTCGAGCTCTCCGGCGACATAAGCGATCCACAGCTCACCCCACCCGGTGTAGCGCTGCAGCGTCACATTGAGCCCATACTGCTCGAAGATCCCCATCGCGGCGGCGTTGATGATCGGGGAGGAACACGTGATCGGCACGAAGCCCAGCGTGACGTCGCGGACCTCAAGGTCCCCGGCGGGCTCCAGTGCCGCGCTGAAATCGATTCCCAGCGGGTTGGTGTTCGGGGCGCCCCCGGTGGGGGTGCAGCCGGCGAGCAGGCTCGCTCCGAGGGCCCCGCCGCCGAGGCCGAGCAGGTTGCGCCGGGAGAGGTGGCGGTGTCCCACGGTCACCACTTGTAGTCGAGGAACTTGCCGTCCAAGGTCACGACGACGCGGTCTCCCTCGGGGTCGGTGCGGCGTGCGACGTCGAGCTGGAAGTTGATGGCGCTCATGATCCCGTCGCCGAACTCCTCATGGATCAGTTCCTTGATCGTGGGGCCGTAGACCATGACGGCCTCCTGAAAGCGATAGATGGTCGGATCCGCCAGCACGTCCTCACTCAGAGGTCCCCGGTAGGGCTGCATCTGCAGGGCCTCTGCGACGGTGTCGTCCAGGCTCAGCAGCTCCTGCACCAACCTGGCCTGGGCGGCGGTCATGGGGTGGCTGCCGAGCAGGGCGGCGGTGCTCCATTCCTTGGCCACCCCCAGCTGTTCGGCAATCTGCGCCCAGGTGATTCCTGCCCGGTGGCGGGCCACCCGAATGTGCTCGGCGGCTTCTCTCTTGCTGATGAACGGCTCCACGTGTCTGGTCCTCCTCGTTTCGACGGCGCCAGCCCGGAATGGTCCCGGCGCGATTCCGAACCTAGGTCGGTGCGGAACCGGCCAACAAGGCGATCTGCGCGGATCATCCGACGATTCGCGCAAACGGCAATGGTTTAACCCGGCTGAAATATTCGGGCCTCTTGAGGGAAACAGCGTGGTCCTAAAATTGTGGAACAACGGTCCCGGCGCCGGAAGGAGATGCTCTTCACGATGACCTTCGACGGCGAGGGAGTCCTGCGCTCCCTCATTGACGCAGCCCCCACTCCGCTCTGGCTCATCGAGCCCGACGGGTCGGTCGCACTGGTCAACGAGGCCGCGGCCACCGTGCTCGGCTATAGCCAGGGCAGCACGCTGGTGGGCCGCTGCAGCCACGAGGCGCTGCACCCGCGCCACGCCGACGGGTCGCCCTACCCGCGGGAGGCCTGCCCGATCGTGACCGCTCCCGGAACGGTGAGCCACAGCCACGCGGAGGAGTTCATCGACCGTCGCGGCCGCCCGCTGCGGGTGCGCTGGAGGCTCCGGGCGCTCGAGGACTCCGACCACAGGCTGCTCACCTTCACCCCGCGCCAGTCCCGGGGTTCCGCCGGGTCGCCGGTCTCGACGGGGGCCCGGCTGGACGCCGAGTCCAGCCGCAGCTTCGCCGAGATCAGGAGCTACATCGAGTCTCACTGCCAGGATCCGACGCTGACCCCCGACCGCGTGGCCGTGCGGGCCGGTGTCTCGCTGCGAACTCTGCAGACCCTGTTCGCGCAGGCGAACACCTCACCGGCTCAGGAGATCCGCCGGGCCCGGCTCGAGCGGGGTCACCTGCTTCTGACCCAGGGGGCCGGCGTGGCCGAGTCGGCCTTCTCCAGCGGGTTCAACGATGTCGGGACCTTCAGCCGCGCGTACCGGCGCACCTTCGGCAGGGCGCCCGCCCAGACCAAGGCCATGCTTGGGAGCCTGAGCACCCACTGAGGCCGCGCCCTCACGTGACCGGGGTGAGACGACGTGTTCCGTGTCGACCCGGGCAGTAGAGTTGTCCGGTAAGAAAGCCGCCGCTCCCTCAGCACCTTGCACCAGAGGAAGCGGCGGCTCTGATTCAGGACCTGACCCAGGATGCTCGCGCAATGACGCGCGGCGGATCACGCGGTCCGGCGGTAGCGATAGCGAGAATGACGTGACGACGAAGACCGCGACGACGAAGAGCCCCGGGCGCAGCCGTCCCCAACCCGGTTGGATCAGGATCCTGATACCCGCCATTCTGGTGCTGGTCTGGCTCGGCGTGACCGCCGTGGGCGGTCAGACCTTCGGCAAGGTCGCCGAGGTCACCACGAACGACCAGACCACCTTCCTGCCCGCCGACGCGGAGTCCACACGGGCGCTGGAGGTCGGCGAGGGCTTCTCCGACGACGACTCCATCCCCGCCACCCTGATCGGAGAACCCGCCAGCGGCGAGGTCGATGACCAGGCGCTCGGTGAGCTGGAGACCCTCGTGGGGCAGATCAACGAGCTCGACGGCGTCGACCGCTCGCTGCCGCCGCAGATCTCCGAAGACGGCGAGGCCTTCCAGGTGCTGGTGCTGATGGAGGAGGCCGCCGTGGAGGATGGCGCGGTCGCAGAGCTGCGTGACCTGGTGGACGCCGAGCTCTCTGCCCAGGAGTGGACCACCCACGTCACCGGTCCGGCGGCGCTCTCCGATGACTTCGCCAACGCCTTCGCCGGCATCGACGGGCTGCTGCTGCTGGTCGCGGTGATCACCGTCTTCGTCATCCTCGTGGTGGTCTACCGCTCGGTGCTGCTGCCCTTCCTGGTGCTGCTCTCCTCCATCGCTGCCCTCTCCAGCGCCATCACCGTGATCTTCCAGCTGGCCAAGATGGAATGGATCACGCTCAACGGCCAGGCTCAGGGCATCCTCTCGATCCTGGTCATCGGCGCCGCCACCGACTACTCGCTGCTCTTGGTGGCCCGCTACCGCGAAGAGCTGCTCGCACGGGAGAACCGCTTCGACGCGCTCTGGATCGCCTGGCGCCGCTCCACCCCGGCGATCCTGGCCTCCGGCGGCACCGTGGCCGCCGCGCTGCTCTGCCTGCTCTTCTCCGACCTGAACTCCA
Organism: Nesterenkonia sp. E16_10; assembly: GCF_017347085.1. GTDB lineage: Bacteria > Actinomycetota > Actinomycetes > Actinomycetales > Micrococcaceae > Nesterenkonia. The sequence continues at coordinate 81,605 of NZ_JADPSA010000022.1, read as the reverse complement.
ACCGGGCGCTGGGCCCGGTGGCCAGCACCGGCATCGTCTTCGCGATGCTCGCCACGCTGACCTTCCTGCCCGCGATGCTCGCGCTCTTCGGCCGCCCGGTCTTCTGGCCCAAGGTCCCGCACGCGCCCCGGCCCGCGGTGGAACAGGCTCAGGCGGCGAACCCGGACCTTCAGACGCGTCGCACCAAGCACACCTCACGGCGCCGGACCCTGTGGGCCGTGGTCGCCGAGAAGGTCCGCGCCCGCCCCCGAGTCATCTGGCTGGTGGTCACCGGCCTGCTGCTGGTCGCCTCGGTCGGCGTGCTCGACCTGAAGGCCGAAGGCGTCCCGCAGTCCGAACAGGTGCTGGGCCAGACCGACGCCAAGGACGGCCAGGCGATGCTCCAGGAGCATTTCGACGCCGGCACCGGGGCCCCCGCCAACGTCTTCGTCCCTGCCGAGGAGCTTGCCGAGTCGCTCGAGATCGTCGAGGCCAGCGACGGCGTCGGCGAGGTCTACGCCGTGGCCGAGACCGGGGCGCCGGCCCAGGGTCCGCAGGACGCCAACGAGGTGGACGGCTACAACCAGCTCTCGGTCACGCTGACCGACTCCGGAGACTCCCTCGAGGCCGAACGCACCATCAGCGAGCTGCGCGGGGAGCTCGGTGCGCTTGAAGGGGACGCGCTGGTCGGCGGCACCACCGCCACCCAGCTGGACACCAATGAGACCGCGCAGCGGGACCTGATCACGATCATCCCGATCGTGCTGCTGGTCATCCTGGCGTTCTTGATCGTGCTGCTGCGCTCGGTCACCGCCCCGGTGATCCTGCTGCTCACCACGGTGCTCTCCTACACCGCGGCACTGGGCATCTCTGCGCTGGTGTTCAACTACATCCTCGGATTCCCCGGCGCCGACCCGACGGTGCCGCTGTTCGGCTTCGTCTTCCTCACCGCCCTGGGCGTGGACTACAACATCTTCCTGGCCACCCGCGCCCGGGAGGAGACCGTCCGGCGCGGACCGAAGGAGGGGCTGCTGTACTCGCTGGTGATCACCGGCGGCGTCATCACCAGCGCCGGGATCGTGCTGGCCGCGACCTTCGCCGCCCTGGGCGTGCTGCCGCTGATGTTCATGGTCCAGCTGGCGTTCCTGGTGGCTCTGGGCGTGCTGATCGACACCTTCATCGTGCGCACCCTGCAGGTCCCCGCAATCGGCGTCGATCTCGGCCACCGTTTCTGGTGGCCCTCGAAGATCGGCAGGGGTGACCACTGGGCCAAGCAGGATGCGACCACGCCCGGCCCGGAGGATTCCGATCCTGATCAATCCGCAGATCTCTCGGAAGATTCCTCGGTTCCGGCCGCTCAACCCCGATAGGATGACGGCAGCGCACCAATGATGTTGCCGTCTCTGACTTATCGCAATAAGGAGCTCACACGTGGCTATCGCAACCCCGGACAAGTACAACCAGATGATCGATTCCGCGAAGGCTGGCGGCTACGCCTACCCCGCGGTGAACGTCACCAGCTCACAGACCCTGAACGCCGCCATCCGCGGCTTCGCGGAGGCCGAGTCTGACGGCATCATCCAGGTATCCACCGGCGGTGCCGCGTACTGGTCCGGCGCCAGCGTCAAGAACATGGTCACCGGCTCGCTGGGCTTCGCCGCCTTCGCCAAGCAGGTCGCCAAGAGCTACGGCGTGAACATCGCGCTGCACACCGACCACTGCCCCAAGGACAAGCTCGACGCCTTCGTGCTGCCGCTGCTGGAAGCCTCGGAGGCCGAGGTCAAGGCCGGGCGCGACCCGATCTTCAACTCCCACATGTGGGACGGCTCCGCGGAGACCCTCGAGGAGAACCTGCGCATCGCCGCCGAGCTGCTGCCCCGCAGCGCCGCCGCCAAGCAGATCCTTGAGGTCGAGATCGGCACCGTCGGCGGTGAAGAGGATGGTGTGGAGAACGAGATCAACGAGAAGCTCTACACCACCATCGAAGACGCCACCGCGACCATCGAGGCCCTCGGCCTGGGTGAGCACGGCCGTTACATGACCGCGCTGACCTTCGGCAACGTCCACGGCGTCTACAAGCCAGGCGGCGTGAAGCTGCGCCCGGAGATCCTCAAGGACATCCAGGACCAGGCTGCCGCCAAGTACGGCAAGGACGCCCCCTTCGACCTGGTCTTCCACGGCGGCTCCGGCTCCTCCGAGCAGGAGATCTCCGACGCCGTGTCCTACGGCGTGATCAAGATGAACATCGACACCGACACCCAGTACGCCTTCACCCGCCCGGTGGCCGGTCACATGTTCGCCAACTACGACGGCGTGCTCAAGATCGACGGCGAGGTCGGCAACAAGAAGACCTACGACCCGCGCGTCTGGGGCGCCAAGGCCGAAGAATCCATGGCCGCTCGCATCGTCGAGGCCTCCCAGCGCCTCGGCTCCGCAGGCAAGTCCATCAAGTAACCCTCAACGCCTGGCGTCCCGCGCCGAGCAACGACGACGGCGGCCGGCCCCTCTTGCGTGGAGGGCGGTCGCCGTCGTCGTGTCTGCCCTCGGCTCAGTTCGAGGTGACCTTCTCCGCGGGCACGGTGAAGATCCAGGCACTGTCGGCGTCGCTGCCATAGCCGCGGACCATGAGGTCACCGAGCGGCTGGCCGTCGAAGAGTCCGGCCTCGAGAACATGGGGGCTTGCGGCGCAGTCCAGCGGTCCCATCTCCGTGGTGATTCCTGTGGTCTCTCGATTTCCCTCCACGGAGGCTTCCAGTCCCAGGGTCATGGAGCCCTCGCCGTAGCAGGAGAACTCGACACCTGAGATCGTCATCGGGTCCTCGAAGTCGATCCCCACATGCCCGGAGTCCTCCCGCGTGGTGTCCGCCGAGACCTGGCTCGACATCACCAGCTCGTATTCATGGTCATCTGCGCTGGGCTGATGCTCGTCCTGCCACTGACTGATGGCCTGGGGATCACTCGGCTCCTCAGAACACGCGGTGAGTCCGGTCAGAAGAACGGCGGCGAAGACCCCGATTGCCGCACGGCGGAAGCCCCTCATCGGCGGAATCCACCCTCGGTGTTGATGGTCTGACCCGTGATCCAGCAGGCCTCGTCGGTGCTCAGCCAGGCGATCAGCCGCGCCGGGTCATCGGGCTCACCGAAGCGGCCCAGCGGGAACATCGGGGCGATGTCCTTCCAGAGTTCAGGTCCCAGGTAACCGGTGTCCACCGGGCCCGGGTTCACCGTGTTGACCCGGATGCCCCGGCCGATCAGCTGCTCCGAGAGCGTGGCCGTGATTCCGGCCAGCGCCGCCTTCGACGCGGCGTAGGCCACCTCGCCGGGCATGGGTCCCAGCCCCTGCCCCGAGGTCAGGAAGACGATGGATCCGGCGGCTGCATCGGGGTGCTGCCGCATATAGGCCTGGGCCAGCAGGATCGAGGCTCGAGCGTTCACCGCCCAGTGCTGATCCAGCTGCGCCGCGGTGAGCTCGCCGAGCGCCCCGTCCTGGCCGCTGAGCGCCCCGTCCTGGCCGCTGAGCGCCTGATTGCAGACCAGCGCATCGACCGAGCCCAGCGCGGAGACCGCCGCACCCATCACCTGCTCCGGACCTGTCGGATCGGCCAGATCAGCATGGACATCGGCGACCTGGGCATCGCCGACCAGGTGGCTGTGGACGCCTTCGAGCACCAGCGAGATGTCGTCGGCACCCCAGGACTGCTCGCGGTCATGGGGTGCGTAGTGGTGACAGAAGACGCTGGCCCCATAGCCGGCCATCCGGCACGCCGTGGCATAGCCGATTCCGGCCCGCCGACTCACCCCGGTGACCAGCACGTTCCGGCCCCGCAGGGGGAGCGGGTCACGGGAGAGGTCGGTGGTGGGGGAGGGCCGCATGGAGTCATTGCACCACATCAGACCTCCCAGCTGGAGCTGTAGCTGCGCGGCGCGAGCAGCGCTGCGAGCTCCGCGTGGACGCTGACGGTCTTCTCGAGTCGGCCCTGCCGGTCAGGGCTCAGGGCTCAGGGCTGCGGGCCACGCGCCGACCCGCCAGGAAGCCCGTGACCAGCAGCCCGATGATGAGCAGGAGCATTCCCCCTGCGGTGATGGCCAGAGTGGCCCCTGAGGTGCCGGGCGAATACGTGGTGTCAGTAAGTGGCGCGTAGGCGAACCAGCCGAAGGAGGCAACAGGACGTGTCATGGTGTGCCTCAGGACGATGACGCCGGCGATCACAAGTCCTGCCGCGGCAGCCCAGCCGAGCAATTCCCTGCGGGGCGTGCTGGGGCGTCCCGCGCGGCTCACGCGCAGCCCTGCCATGACCCCGGCCGCCATCAGGCCCAACAGCACGACGCCTGCCGAGCCGAGGTTCAGCCTGTGCGTCATGTCAGGGGCCCCGGGCATATATGCGCCGCCGAAAAGCGGTGCCGGAGCGATATACGCGAAGTCGGTCGAGAGGCTCCTGATGACCAGCAACGCAACGACACCGGCGATGACGAGTCCCGCCGAGGCGGCCCACCCGATCACTTCTCTGCGCGAGACTTCCATGCCCCGATCGTAGCCACGCCTCCGCCGATCAGGCAGAGGCTCGCAGCTGCGGTCGCCATGACCGCCGGATCCCAGCTGCCCTGGACCAGACCGAACCCTGCAGAGCCGAGCGCCTGTCCGGTGGCCAGCGCGATGAACAGCATGGAGGTGCCGGCCCCGGCGTGATCGGGCCAGACGCGCCGCGCCCAGAGGATCAGCACCCCAGACAGCGCCATATACCCGGCTCCGAAGATCGTCATGCTGGCGTAGGCGCCCGACACGGAACCCATCAGCAGCGCCCAAGCCAGGACTCCGCTGGCGACGGCGAGAACAGCCCCCGTGATGCTGAAGCCGACGGGTTCACCCACGCGGGTCACCAACACCCCGGTGATGGTGCCCAGCAGTCCGCCCGCGCCCAGTGCGATCCACAGCCAGCCCACCTGATCCGCAGCCACCACGCCGGAATCTGTGACGAGCAGCGGACCGAAGGTCCAGATCAGCGCAGATCCGATGCCGGCAACGACGGCGGCGAATCCCGGCACCACGAGCTTCCCCCACGCGGGCCGTGTCGCTCTGGAGGAGGCTGGCTTCGAACTGGAGCTTTCGTCCCGAGGTGCGTTGCCGTCTGGATGCCGGCCGGAGTCCAGCGTCGAGTGTCCGCGCAGCGGGAGGATCACCGCCGCGGCCGCTGTTGCGGAGAGCCCAGCCATCACCGCCCACGCCGACCCCACCGACGGTGCGAGAAACGCCACCAGTCCGGCGCCGATCACGCCCACGCCGGTTCCGGTGTTCACCACTGATTGCGCGGTGGCCCTCGCTCGCAGGGCTACCACCGCGTCGATCACCGGCACCAGCGCGGGGGAGGCAAAGCCCCCACCCATGCCAGCGGTCACCACCGAGGCGATGAAGAACATGGGCTCGCTCGCTGCCGCCACTCCGAGTGATCCCACGGTTGCGGTCGCTCCGGCGAGGAGAAGTCCCACACGTGGACGGCGATCCACCAGCCGTGCGGCGATCACCGCGGCCACTGAATAGGCGATGAACTGGGCCGCCGCCGCCCAGCCAAGCACCTCGATGAGTTCAGGCCGCTCGGCCGCCAACCTCGGAGCGAAGAGTCCGACGCCGAAGCGGGCCATTCCATATGTCGCGGCGATCAGCAGCATGCCCGCCACCGCGATGCCAAGGCCGGAGTGTCGCGGAACCTGCCCACGGGCTGGTCCAGCGGCAGGGGCGGCAGTTGGCCGGTCGGTATCGAGCATGATGGTCCTCCGAGGTCTGAAGACGAGCGGTGTATAACGAACGTTTCACTGAAGCGAACGTTATACTACTCCCATGGCCAACCCACAGATGACCCGCACGCGGATCCTCGACGCGGCAGAGGGTCTCTTCTTCCAAGAAGGCATCGCGACCACCGGAGTTGATCGCACCGCCGCTGCCGCCGGAGTCTCGATCGTCACGCTCTATAAGCATTTCGGCTCCAAGGACAACCTGCTGCGTGAGATCCTGGCCCGGCGGCTGCAGGACTGGGGTGCGCACTGGGAGGCTGCGATCGCGGCGGCAGGATCGCCGCGCGAGCGCCTGCTCGCGATCTTCCACGCGGTCGAGGCCTTCCGGGCATCGGCGGGGCAGACCCAGTGGTGCTGCTTCCTGGCTACCGCCTCGGAGCGCCCGGCGCCCGCACCGGGCAGCGAGGACCCGGTCTTCGACCTGATCCGCCAGGACACCGACATGGTCACCGAGAGGCTGACTCTGCTCGCAGAAGAGGCGGGCTGCCCGTCACCGGTCAGTGGGGCCGCGTCGATCCTGCTGGTCTACAACGGGGTGCTTGCCAGCCTGCTGCGCGGCGAACCTCAGGAACCGGTGGCCCAGGGCCGCGCCACGGCCGGTCTGATCATCGATGCCTGGAGCGCCTCGGCCGCCGTCGCCGGTTGAGTGGCCCTGGCGCGGGAATGGCCGCGCCCTCGGTAGGGTTGAGCCTTGGGAAATCGTCTTCACCGGCCGCCGCCTCAGGCGGCCGGGCGTCCACAACAGTCGGAGAACCTCATGAACATGTCGACCATCGCACTGCGCACCGTCCCCGGAGCCTTCATCCTCAACGCCGGAATCGGCAAGCTCGGCCTGGATGCCGACTCCGCCGCCGGCATGCAGGGCATGGCCGCCACCGGTGTGCCCGCGGTCAAGCAGCTCTCTCCCGAGCAGTTCGGCAAGGCCCTGGCCTGGGGTGAGATCGCCCTCGGCGGCGCACTGCTGGCACCCTTCGTGAGCAACCGCGTCGCCGGCCTCGCGCTGGGCACCTTCACCGCCGGCATGCTCAGCATGTACTTCCGCAACGACGGCATGACGGAGTCCGACGGCGTCCGCCCCACCCAGGACGGCACCCCGCTGGCCAAGGACACCTGGCTCGCCGCCATCGCCATCTCGCTGATCAGCTCCGGCAAGAAGGCCGACCGCAAGAAGAAGTGAACCGCCCAGCCCGCAATCGGCTGACCAATGAGCGATCGCGGGGCACGGCTCCCGTGGAACCGGCTCGGGACGCTGAGACCTGCAGAAAGCGACGTGCATGACCCGCCAGAAGCTGCTCCTGCTCGATTTCGACGGCACGCTCTGCCTGGGCGACGCCCCGGTGCTCTTCTATGCCGACCGCGTCGATGCCCTGCTGGCCGAACGTGGCCTGAGCGGACGCCTGGCGGGGAGCAGCGTCCACGAGATCGTCACCCGGGCGTTCGCCACGGACTCGCTGCTGGTGCCGCAGATCCAGTACGACGAGGCCGGCACGCCGCTCACCGTGGGCAGCGAGGCCACCCACGAGGACGCCAAGGCGCATCCGGTCTCCTGGCCGCTGCAGGACGGCTATCAGCTCGTCCAGCTGCTCGCACGCCAGGCGGGTCTCACCGACGCCGACTCCGGGCAGTCCTTCCGGGCGGCACGGAGGGACCTGCTGGCCCATGGGCTGGAGAACACCGACGTGCACGCGCCCTCCGGGGCGTCGGAGCTGCTCGCCGAGGCGCGACGGCGCGCCGTCGTCGTGCTGGTGACGAACTCGCCGGCTGACGCCTTCGCGCCCTGGCTGCAGGCACTGGGGCTCACCGACGCCTTCGACCTGGTCATCAATGATGCCCGCAAGCCCCTGGGCATGCCCGCGGCGCTCGAGCGCGCCAGGGTCGCCGGTGGGGAGGCTGACGCTCAGGTGCCCGCGGACCAGGTGCTCTCCGCCGGGGACATCTGGGCCAATGACCTCGAGCACGTGCATGCCCTGGGCGGAACCACCGTGCTGATCGACCGATTCGGCACCGGCCTCGGCACTCCCGATCATCGCGTGGAGGACTTCGACGCCCTCGCTCAGGCCATCGATGCGTGGTCCGAGAGCACCGCAACGGTCTGAGAAGAGGTCCTGCTCAGCGCGACAGACCCGCTTCATCATGTAATCTGCGTCACAGGAAGAACACCACTGTGTTAACAGTGCGTGACAGGTTGACCAACTGGCCTGTTCCAGGTTGGAGGGCGCAGAATGCGCCCCCTAGAGTGAAACGTGGAATCGCACGAGGTCAGCGGCGTGACTCAGTTGACCCGGTGCTGACTCTCCGGAATTCTCCACCCCTCGGTGCGGTGAGGCGCAGCACCGAGGTCGCCCTGGCACCTTGATGAAGAGGAAACTCCATATGCGTAAGAAGACCCTGTCCACGTTCGCGCTGGCGAGCGTGCTGACCCTGACCATGGCAGGCTGTGTGGCCGATGAGGGCGAGACCGGCGGCGACGAGGATGCTGGGGCCGGCGACTCCGAGGCGGCGATCACCAGCGTCGATGAGATCGTCATCGCGCTCGTCCCGTCCAACGACGTCGACAACATCGTGGAGAGCGCGGAGCCGCTGGCGGATGCGCTCAGTGATGCACTCGACGGCTTCCCGGTCCGCGCCGAGGAGACCCAGGACTACCTGGGTGCCATCACCGCCATGCAGACCGGTGATGCTCAGGTCGTCATGTCGGGCCCGGTGGGCATGATCCAGGCCGAGGAACAGGCCGATGCCGTGCCGATCACCCAGTCGATCCGCTACGGCTCCGACGTCTACGTCACCCAGTGGTTCACCAATGACCCCGACACCTACTGCATGGACGAGCCGGTGGACGTGCCCGATGACGAGGGCAATACCATGCTCTTCTGCAACGGCACCGATGAGGCCGAACCCGGCGCCGTGGGTGAAGAGGCGCTCGAGATGATCGAAGAGGGCACCACGGTCTCCTACGTGGACCAGGGCTCCGCCTCGGGCTACTACTACCCGGCCACCCAGCTCAACGACCTGCTCGGCTTCGCCCCGGGCGAGGGTGACATTGATGAGCAGTTCGCCGGCAGCCACGACAACTCGGTGATCAACGTCTACAACGACAGCGCCACGATCGGCACCTCCTTCGACGATGCTCGCGAGAACGTCGTCGCCGAGAACCCCGATGTGGGTGAAGAGGTCGTCGTCTTCGCCTGGGCCGGACCGATCCCGAATGACGGCATCGTGGTCTCCTCCGAGTTCACCGAGGACGAGCAGGCCGCGCTGACCGAGGCCTGGCTCGCGGTCGCCGAGGACGAGGACGGCCTGGCGGCACTCGACGAGGTCTACGAGATCGAGGGCATGGTCGAGGCCGACCAAGAGGCGCTCGACGGCGCTCGCCAGGTCTACAACGACTTCGGCGATGAGTGACCTCTAGCATCCCCTTCTGAGAGGAAACAGTCCTGCTTCCGTCGGCAGTCCGGGTACGCAGCTCATACGCTTGAGGCGTGAGCTGCGCACCCGGACCCGGCGAGGACACCAGATCATGATCACATTCGAGAACATCGACGTCGTCTACCCCAATGGCTACAAGGGGCTGAGCAACGTCAACCTGCAGATCAACAAGGGCGAGTTCGTGGCCATCGTCGGGCTCTCCGGCGCGGGCAAGTCCACGCTGATCCGCACGGTCAACGGCCTGGTCCCGTTCACCTCGGGCACCCTGAGAGTCGGAGACGAGGTCGTGGACCCGCGCAGCAAGGCCAAGCTGCGCCGGCTGCGCTCCCGGGTAGGCATGATTTTCCAGTCCTTCAACCTGGTCACCCGGGTCTCGGTGCTGAACAACGTGCTGGTGGGACGTTCCGCAGAGACCCCCACCTGGCGTTCGCTGCTCGGCTGGTACCGCGCCGAGGACAAGGAGCTCGCCTTCCAGTCCCTGGAGCGTGTCGGGATCGTGGACAAGGCCTATATGCGCGCCTCCTCACTCTCCGGCGGCCAGCAGCAGCGCGTGGCCATCGCCCGCGTGCTCGCCCAGGACCCCGAGGTGATCCTCGCCGACGAGCCGGTCGCCTCGCTGGATCCGCCCACCGCGCACAAGGTGATGCGTGACCTGCGCCGGATCCAGCAGGAGCTGGGCATCACCACCATCGTGAACATGCACCACCTGGACCTGGCCCGCAGCTACGCCGACCGGATCATCGGAATGCGCGCCGGCGAGGTGGTCTTCGACGGCCCCGTGGAAGAAGCCACCGATGCGGTCATCGAAGAGGTCTACCAGCGCTCGCTGACCGCTGAGGACATCGTCGCCGGAGACGCCGTCCCCGGACGCGCCGTCCCCGGACGCGCCGTCCCCGCCGCGAAGCTCCAGGACTGACGCGTGAGCACCACCGCCGATGCCACCACGCGTGGCTCCGCCACGCTCGAGGTGACACCCCGGCCCGAAGCACCGAGGCCCAGCGGACTGGTCTACCTCGGCCTGGCCGGGCTCGCCGTCCTCGCGTTCATCCTCTTCTGGGCCACCCGGGACTCCGGCGACATCCTGCTGATCCCGCTGGGCTTCGTGACCCTCTGGGCTCCGCTCTACCCGGTGATCGGGCTGGCGGTGATGCTGCTGACCCTGCTGGTCTGCTACCGCGCCCGGATCGGCACCATGGGCGGCTTCGGCGCGCTGGCCTTCATCACGATGAGCTACTGGGCCGGCTCCACGGTGAACTTCACGCTCTTGGAGATCCCCAGCCGCTGGTCCAACGTGGAGCCCCGGCTCCGCGCGTTCCTGGATCCGAACTGGAGCTACATCTGGACGGTCCGGGACCAGTGGCTGATCACCATCTCCATGGCCGTGGTGGCCACGCTCATCGGCTGCGCCATCGGCCTGGTGCTCGCCATGCTCGCCTCCCCGGTCTCCAGCCCGAACAAGGGCGTCTCGCAGGCGATCAAGGCGGTGAACTCGGTCGTGCGCTCCATCCCGGACGTCGGCTGGGCGCTGCTCTTCGTCGCCTTCATCGGCGGCACCGCCCACGGGCTGGGCCCGATGGCCGGCGTCCTGGCGCTGCTGATGTTCAACATCGGCATCGTGGCCAAGCTGCTCAGCGAGACCATCGACTCGGTGAATCCGGGCCCGGTGGAGGCCGCCGACGCCGCCGGGGCCAACCTGACTCAACGCAATCGGCTCGCAATCCTGCCCCAGGTGCTGCCAGGCTTCGTGTCCTACGGGCTCTATGTCTTCGAGCTGAACATCCGTGCCTCGGCCGCTCTGGGCATCGTCGGGGTGGGCGGCATCGGCTCGGCCATGATGCTGCAGCTGAACCGCTTCGCCTTCGAGAACGTCGCCGCCATCCTGATCGCACTGATCCTCGTGGTGCTGCTGGTCGACATGTTCTCCATGTACATCCGGAGGAAGCTGCTGTGAGCACTAGAAAGATCAACGCCGGACCGGGAAGCACCTCGCGCCCCGAGCATCAGCGGCCCGCCCAGAACTCCGAAGCAGGCCAGCCCCGATTCGCCCCGGACGCGCTGGACCGGCGCCCCGTCCGGCCCTCCAGGCTCGGATACAACGCCGGGATGCTCGTGGTGGGCATCCTCTTCATCGCCGCGATCTACGGGACCGGCATGGACGTCCGCGCGCTGCTGGATCTGCCGGCGAGCATCATCCAGTACGGACAGCTCATGGCCTCCGGCGTCTTCCAGATCCCGGAGGAGACCGTGGCCGGCTACTGGAGCCAGTCCTTCGACGCGATGTTCGAGTCCGTGGCGATCGCCTGGGTCGGCACCATGGTCGGCGCGCTGTTCTCCCTGCCGCTAGGCTTCATGGCAGCACGGAACATGTCCCCGCTGCCGGTCTACGTGATGGTCCGCTTCATCCTCTCGGTCATCCGCGCGGTGCCCGAGATCATCTTCGCCATCGCCATCATGCTCCCGCTCTTCGGCTTCGGCTCCGGCGGCGGCGGAGCCCTCGCCGGCGCGATGGCGCTGGGCATCAGCTCCATCGGAACCCTCTCGAAGCTGATCTCCGAGGCCATCGAAGCGGTCGACGGCGGCCCGCTGGAGTCCTCCCGGGCCTCGGGCAGCAACCACCTGCAGCTGATCCGCTGGGCCGTGCTGCCGCAGGTCATGCCGGAGGTCATCGCGATCTGGCTCTACCGCTTCGAGGTCAACATCCGCGCCTCCGCGATCCTAGGCGTGCTGGGTGCCGGCGGCATCGGCTCGCTGCTCTCCACGGTCTTCGGCGCCCGTGATTGGGACCGGATCGGCATCGTTCTGGTCGTCATCATCTTGGTCACCATGGTGGTGGATCAGATCTCCGCATTCATCCGACACCGCGTGATCCATGGCCCCACGGTCCGCAACGGTGGGGGAGAGCCCCAGGAGGACGACGACGACGGCGCCCCCAGCCCCGGCCCGGTCAGCGGCTCCCACTCGGACACATCGGTCGAGCAGGACCCGGCGCCGAAGTCGGCCCGGGCCGCTGCCGGACTCTGACCGAGATCCTCCCTCGGAGCGGGCGCTGCGGCCCCTGCCGGAACCGTCCTGGATGCGAATTCTGCGAGGGATTCTTGGCAGTAGGATGTGCCCATGAGCATCGTTGGTCAAAATTTGATGGAGCCGGAGCCCACGCTGCTTCCGGCAGAGCCCGAAGTCTCCGAATCCCTGGCCACCGGCGAGGAGCCGGTAGACCTCGCGGCCAAGCACCCGGAGTCCTCTCTGGTCTGGGCGCTGCTCGCAGAGGACGCGCTGGATCAGGGCTACACCGTGGAGGGCTACGCCTACGCCCGGGTCGGTTATCACCGCGGCCTCGATACTCTGCGCCGCTCCGGCTGGCGCGGCGCCGGACCCGTGCCGTGGAGCCACGAGCCCAACCGCGGTTTCCTGCGTGCCCTGGGTGCCCTGGGCCAGGCAGCCGCCGCGATCGGCGAGACCGCCGAGGTGGAGCGCATCACCACGCTGCTGCGCGACTGCGACCCCTCCGCACCCGAGGCGATCAGCCGGCTTCGCTGACCCCTGCGGTGCCCAGCTGAAGGGTTATTCTGAGAATGGCGAAGCTCTACTTCCGCTATGGCGCGATGAATTCAGGCAAGTCCACCGGGCTGCTGCAGGCCGCGTTCAACTACGAGGAACGCGGCCAGCGGGTGCTGCTGGCAAAGCCCCAGGTCGATACCAAGGGCGAGGATGAGATCGTCTCCCGCCTCGGGGTGACCCGCAATGTCGACTTCCTGATCCCGCCGCAGGCTCCGCTGCGCGAACTGGTGGCCCAGCACGCCGCAGGGACCACACCGGGGACGCTGCTCGATGACATGGAAGCCGAGTCCGGGGCGCTGAACCGACAGATCAAGCCGGTGGCCTGCCTGCTGGTGGATGAGGCCCAGTTCCTCACCCCGGCGCAGGTGGAGGACCTGCTGCGCATCGCCGTGCTCGATGACGTCCCGGTCCTCGCCTACGGCATCCGCACGGACTTTCGCACGATGACCTTCCCCGGTTCGGCCCGGCTGATGGATCTCGCCCACGCTCTCGAGGAGCTCAAGACCATCTGTCGCTGCGGGCGCAAGGCCGTGTTCAACACGCGACGGGCAGGGGATGCGATCATCTTCGATGGTGATCAGGTCGCGATCGACGGCACCGACATCTGGTATGAATCGCTCTGCGCCGCCTGCTATCTGGAGGCCTCGGGCGGCCGGCTGGGCTGAGTGGCACCGCTGACGATGTCAGGACCAAACCTGGTGTCGAACGACGTTGGTAGGATCTACAGGGACGCCTTTGCGGTTGCGGGTGCTCCCAGACCAGCTCAGCTCGGGAAAGGACTGCCATGCCAGCCATTGTGATCGTCGGAGCCCAGTGGGGCGACGAGGGTAAGGGCAAAGCCACGGACCTGCTCGGTTCACGAGTCGACTACGTGGTGAAGCCCAATGGCGGCAACAACGCAGGCCACACCGTCGTCGTCGGCGGCGAGAAGTTCGAGCTCAAGCTCCTTCCCGCCGGGATCCTCTCCCCGAACGCCGTGCCGGTGATCGGCAACGGCGTCGTGGTCAACCTCGAGGCGCTCTTCCACGAGATCGACGGCCTCGAGGCGCGCGGCGCGGACACCTCCAAGCTGAAGATCTCGGCGAACGCCCACCTGGTCGCGCCCTATCACCAGACCATGGACAAGGTCACCGAGCGATTCCTGGGCAAGCGCGCCATCGGCACCACCGGCCGCGGCATCGGGCCCACCTACATGGACAAGGTGGCCCGCCTGGGCATCCGAGTCCAGGACATCTTCGATGAATCGATCCTGCGGCAGAAGATCGAAGGCGCGCTGCGACAGAAGAACGAGCTCCTGGTCAAGCTCTACAATCGCCGGGCCATCGCCGTCGATGAGATCGCTGAGTACTTCCTGGACTTCGCCGAGCGGCTGCGGCCCATGGTCGTGGACACCACCATCCTGCTCAACGACGCGCTGGACCGGGGCGAAGTGGTCCTGATGGAGGGCGGCCAGGCGACCTATCTCGACGTCGACCACGGCACCTACCCGTTCGTGACCTCGTCGAACCCGACGGCGGGCGGCGCCTCCGTGGGTTCGGGCATCGGTCCGACCCGGATCAGGCGCTCGATCGGCATCGTCAAGGCCTACACCACGCGGGTGGGCGCAGGACCGTTCCCCACCGAGCTCTTCGACGAGTGGGGCGAGTACCTGCAGAAGACCGGCGGAGAGTTCGGCGTCAACACCGGACGTCCGCGGCGCTGCGGCTGGTACGACGCCGTGATGGCACGCTACGCCTCCCGCATCAACGGCTTCACCGACTTCTTCCTGACCAAGCTCGACGTGCTCACCGGCATCGAAGAGATCCCGGTCTGCGTGGCCTATGAGATCGACGGGGTCCGTCACGACGAGATGCCGATGACCCAGACCGAGTTCCACCACGCAAAGCCGATCTTCGAGAACTACCCGGGCTGGACCGAAGACATCTCCGGTGCCCGCACGCTCGAGGATCTGCCGGTCAACGCACGGAACTACGTGCTCGCGCTGGAGAAGCTCAGCGGCTGCCGGATCTCTGGCGTAGGCGTCGGCCCCGGCCGCGACCAGGTGATCGCGATCCACGACCTGATCGAAGACTGATCCGCCGGAACCCCAGGATTCGCCGGTCATAGAAGGCGCTGTTCGGATGGAATCTTTCATCTGGGCAGCGCCTTTCGCGTTCCACCCAGATTTCTGTTACATAATCTATCGATCAAAAGAATCCGAGTATTCTCAGTATCGCGCTGGAATGCCTGATAATCTTCCGGCGCTGAATATTTTGTCTAAGTTGTCAGAAGTTGTAGATAAATGACAATGGGGCCTGTAATGTGACTCAAGTTTGCTTTCGACAGCTTGAGGAGATTCTGTGAGTGCATCCAGTCCTCGCGTTGGTCGGGATGATGAGACCGCCATGATTCGGAGGGCCGCCGGTCAGGCGGCCCGACGTCGAGCCCAGGTCGTCTATCTCGAGGGGTTCGCCGGGGTGGGCAAGGGGACTCTTCTTCGCGATGCCTTGGCAGGTCATGAGGACTGGCGAGAGGTCGTCATAGTCCTGGAGCGGGAACAGAGCGATGTCTGCGGGGAGCTCCTGCGGCGTCTGGTGCTGCCTCCGGAGACCGCTCTGGATGGTCAGAGCGTCGACGAATGTGTCGCCGAGGGGCTGCAGCGCGCGCAGAGCCTGCGCCGGCCCACCGTGATCACGCTGATCAACACGCAATGGATCGACGCCGAGTCAGCCGAAGCGCTGTTGCGCATCTGCATGCTGCTGCGCGAGGCTCCGATCCTGGTGGTGATGTCTGGCCGACCGTCGGCTCGGCCAGAGGTCAATCGACTCAGCGCCTTCGCACGGAACACGCCCAACGGCACCTACATCAGGGTGGATCCTTTCAACTCCGCGCAGACCCGGGCGCTTCTTCAGCAGTACCTGAACACGCCGCTCAACACCGGAGCCATCGAGGCGGTGCAGCAGGAGACCTCCGGCTACCCGCTGCTCGTCCACGAGATCGGACAGCATCTTGCCGCCACCCCCATCGGCAGCCGGAGACTCGCGGTCTCACTGGCCGCGGCCAAGGCGGGAGGCGCAGCCCAGCGGATGCGCAGAGGGTTCGAAGACGCACTCGCGCCGCTCTCCGAGGAGACCCTCAGGGTCCTGCGGATTCTCGCCGTGTCGCCGGTGCCGCTCAGCAAGCACCAGATCGCCCAGGTGTTGGATTCACCGGCAGATCTCTCGGGCGTGCTGGAGTCGGGACTTGCTGCCTGGGATGAGCGTCTCTTCGGTCACACGATTCGCAGCGAGCTCATCGGCGAGGCGCTCCTGGAGCTGATGTGCCCGAACGAGCTGGTCGAACTCCACCGTGAACTGACCGGCTTGGGTGACGAGGTTCAGAGTCTCCACCACCGGGTAGAGATCGCCCGACTGCTCCCGGGTGCTGAACCGGTCCGCGGGCTGGCGCTGGATCTGCGCCGGGCAGCCGCCGAGGCTCTGCTGCGCGGAGACCTCGAGGCGGCGTTCCAGCAGTTTCTGAGCGTGGCCAGGATGTCTCCTGACGCAGAGGCTCTCCAGGACCTGCTCCACCTGGGAGTGCCCCTGGGGCACCTCGACTGCGTCACCGCCTTCGAGCCTGCGATTCGCCGGCTCCTGCCCGGGCCGCTGCGTCAGGCCGGTCTGGCCCTGGTTGCGCTCGACCGCGATGATCTGCAGGAAGCCGTCGCGTCATTGGAGCGGCAGGCCCAGGTGGCGATGGAGGACCCGGCGGCCTTGATCTACGCCCATGCGGTGGGACTGGTCTCGGCGCAGCTGGGAATCAGCGGACTCCCCGGGCGCGCGACGGCGGTGAAGCGGGCCACCATGCGTCTGCTCACGCTCAAGGAAGAGCGCGTCCGCCAACTCCTCGAGGAAGACCGCGGCGGGGATCTCCCGCGAGTGACACTGGAACGGGAGCGCGCGCAGGCTGCCGGGCTCCGCGCATTCATCATGGTGTGGCAAGACTTCGACGGTGCAGAGCCGGGCGGAAGCCGGGAGGCGTTGGAAGATGCCTCCCGCGAGATTCAGCGCCTCCAGAGCATCCCGCATTCCAGAATCTTCGAAGTGGGCCTGCGGGCCGCAAGGGGGGCGCGGCTCCATCAGCTGGGTGATCCTGTCGGTGCCTATGCGGATCTGAGCTCCGTCACGACAGTGTCACCGAATGTGCCGTTTCTGACCTACGCCAAGGCGCAGCTGGCTGAGGTCCTGTTCATGGCGGGTCGATGGGAGGAGTCCCAGGACATCGCCGCCTCCGCCGCAGACCGCGCGCTCTTGGGCCGGGAGGACGCCACGGCGCTCGTGGCTTACCTCACCTGGGCGTTGGTCCCGATCAGCAGAGGTCGATACGACGAGGTCGCACCGATGGTCGCCGAGATCACCGCCGTGCGCAAGGATGCCGGGGTTTTGGTCGCGGCGGGCCTGGAGCGGCTCCACGCATGGAGGGCGATGATGGAGGCCGATCACGAACAGGCCGTGCAACACCTGCTCCGTCTGCGAGATGAATCCGGAGGGTGGTGGAACGTCGGAGCGCACTCCATCTTGCTGCTGGTTCGAGCCGCGCACCACGCCGGTCTCGGTTCACTGATACCCCCGCTTCAGCGCCTGATCCGGAGTGGAGACTGTCCAGTGAGCGGCGAGTTCCAGGACACCGTCCTCGACTACATGGAGGCGTTCCGGGCGTGGGAGTCGCATGACCCCACAGAAGCAATGAGACGGTTCCTGCGTGTCTATGCCTGGCTCGATGCGCGGCCGCCGATCCACCCCGTCCAGCAGGTCTCCGAATGCGGCGGTCACCAGTTGTTCCAGGCCTTCAACTTCCTGGACATGGGAGCATTGATCACGGCCTATCCACACGAGCTGAAGCGCCACCGCGCCACGGTCATCGACGGCCTGGAGCGCAGCGCGACCCTGTTCACCAGCCTGGGTTCACCGGCTCTGTTGAAGCTTGCGGTGGAGCAGCTCTCCGTCCTGAGGCCGCGTCTCGCCTCGCCTGCCGCCCAAAGAGGGTCGCTGCGCGTCCAGAAGTCAGCTGTGGTCCAGGCCTCGACGACGCCCAGATCGGCGATCTCGACGACTGCGGTTCGCACCGAGATCGCGGGTGGAGTCGCCGGGCCCCTGGAGGGCCTGTCCGCGCGTGAACGCCAGGTCGCGGTCCTCATCGCCGATGGCTGGACCAACCGCGAGATGGCCGAAGAGCTCGGGGTCTCGGTGCGAACCGTGGATTTCCATGTGCGCAATGCGCTGACGAAGTTTGACGTCACATCGAGGCATGAAATCCGACACAGGCTCCGAGAGGGCTCCTACGGATACTGAAATTCCGCTGGTCCCCGACGAGCTCCGATGATCCATCAATCGGGCCTGCGTGGGCCCGGTGATCTTTACCAGGTTCGAACACAAAACCTGGCAATTTCTGCCGGACTTATGCGAATTTGGCTACTTTAGTCCATATTTACCCTGGTGTTTTCCTAGTCTGAAGCTGCGAATCGAAACGGCTGTGCGTTTCTGATCGGCACGAAGAGACGGGCAGGCGCTATGGCAGCAGGATACTCCACCACGAGGGCGGCCTGGGCGACCCTCCTGTTGGTTGCAGTCCTGGCCGTGAACCCGGGAGCCGTCACACCAGCTGCGGCGGCATCCGCCGCCCAGGAAACGGAATCCACCGCCCCTGCCGCTCCAGGGACCGACATGGAGCAGTCTGAGGCAACCCCGTCCCCGTCGCCGGACCCGACCTCAACCCCGACCCCAACCCCGACCTCAACCCCGACCCCAACCCCGACTGAGGGTGAAGCGGCAGAGCAGCACGTGGAGTCGGAACCGGGTCCCAGTGAGCGTCCGGAGTCGACGGCATCTTCTGAACCCGAGGGGGCCGCTTCGGAGGAATCCGCCTCGGAGTCGGCCGAGTCGGCCGAATCGCAGAGCCCTGCCGAGGGCGGGGCAGACGACATCGGGAACGACTCTGCTCCGCAGCAGATGCAGCGAAGCGTCCCGTCTGCGGCGAACACCGCAGCGGTCCAGGTGCGAGTGGGCGGCTCACGAACCAGTTCCGGCGTGGACGATGTGGCTGGTGTCCAACTCGGGCTGTACAGCTCGTTGACCGCCACCCGGCCGGTCAACCTCGACTGGGCCGTCTGCACCTCGACGCCGGAAGGGATATGCGCGTTCGATGTCCCCGGAACCGCAAGTGGTGAGGAGAATCGCACCAGGCCGCTCTTTGTCAGAGCCTACTCGGCCCCCAAGGGTTACACCTCGGTGACCAGCCTGGCCACAGGCACCGTCGGTGCGGTCGCCAGTTCGACCTACGGCTTCCCCGTCGGCGAGGAGGTGCGGGTCTGCACCGCCCATTGGGGCAGCTGGTGTTTCTCTTCTCGTCTGCAGTGGCAGGTCCATGGCGGAAAGACCTACACGCCGTTGACGAGCCCCGGGAGCGGCTCCGATGGGGTCTTTCCGGTCATTCGGGAGAACCCGGAGCTGCCGGATCAGTGTGGTCTCGACATCGCGGTCATCCTGGACTTCTCGAGTTCGATGCGCGACTCGGAGAACGCGTTGGCACGGACCACGACGACGCTCGTCAACGAGCTCGAAGGCACCCCCTCCAGCGTCTCCCTCTATAACTTCGGCTCCTCGAGTCCCGCCGCCTCGGTGAGCGGTCAGCCGAACCGCACTCAGCAGCAGTCTGTCGCGAGCCGGGCCGGGGCGAATACAGTGCGCAGCTGGTACTCCCAGTGGGACCTGGGGTCGTGGCCGTGGCAGCGTGTCGCGAACTTCCGGATTCCTCAGAACACCGAGGGCAGGAACTGGGACCGCGGCCTGTATGCGCCGGCGGCCAGCGGCAAGTCCTACGATGCCGCGGTCCTCCTCACCGATGGCAACCCCACATTCCACGGCAGCCCCAGCGGTAATGGGAACCAGACCAGTTTCGAGAACATGGAACACGCCATCTTCTCCGCCAACGCGCTCAAGGCCCAGGGGGTCCACGTGCTGGCAGCCGGTGCCGGCACCGCCGAGATCGCCAACTCCGCTTCCAGGACCAACCTGGACGCCGTCTCTGGCGGCGGCGCAGCGATCCAGAACTCCAGCTTCGATGCGGCCGCACAGACCCTGGCGTCAACGATGGCCCGGAACTGCCAGAATTCCGTATCGGTGGTCAAACAGGTCATCCCCGAGGGTCGCGATCTCAGCCAGGCCGTCCCCTCCGCCGGGTGGGAGCTCTCGGCCGAGTCCAGCGGCATGCCGCTCACCCGCGCGGGAAGCAGTGCACCGGCAGCCTCGAGGGTCACCGGAGTCACGAACTCGGACGGCGCGTTCGAGGTCGACCTGAACTTCTCGGGTGAGCGTGCCGGGACCACAGACCTGAGCTTCCGGGAGACCCCGCGATCCGGGTTCACCCTGGAGCAGGTCGACGGCCGCAACGCACGCTGCACCGACGGCTCGGGCCGACGCATCCCGGTCAGCAACGTCGAGCACGGATTCACGCTCAACGATGTCGGTGTCGGAGTCGGCATCAGCTGCGTCCTGGTCAACCGCGAGCTGCCCCCCGCCGCATCGGTGATCGTGGAGAAGACCTGGCTCATCAACGGCACGGAATACGACCATGGAGCCCAGCCCGAGGGGATCGACGCGGAGCTCGCGATCTACCCGGCAGATGACACCGAGAAGACCTCCGGTGAAGCGTCCTGGGGTGAAGAGCACGAGGGCCACTTCGCCGGTGACCAGGTCCAGATCAAGGAAGACGTGCAGCTCAGCGACGCCCGATCTGGCTGCAGGCTCACCTCGGCGCAGGTGACCAGCGCCGACGGCAAGGCGCTGGATCCAGCCGCCTCACTCACGGGCCAGGGCTACCGCTCGAGCGCCCTGGGCTCCGGGATCACCCGTTTCGCGGTGACGAACACGGTGGAGTGTGAACAGCGGCTCACGCTCACCCAAGACATCCTCGGGGGCGCCGCGAGATCCAGCGACTGGGCGTTGAGCATCTACTCCACGCCGCAGGATCCCGGAGCGGGAACGAGGCTCTTCAGCGCAGACGAGGGCTCCCTCACCGCCTCCGTCGAGGCCGAGGCGACCTACCAGCTTGCTGCCACGGGAGGTCCGGCGGTGTACGTCCAGGACGACGAACGCACCGACCCGTCCCGTTCACCGATGGCCAGCGGCTCCTGGAAGTGTGTCCAGACCGACGATCAGGGTGAGGCGCTGGGATCGGGCATGGCCACCGGGGGAGCAGAGGGGACCGTGAGGATTCCTCTGGGCGGATCCGCGGAGTGCACGGCGAGCAGTCGGACGGCACAGCTCACACTGCTCCCGCATGTGATCAACAACAACCAGGGCGCGCTCCTCCCCGAGGACTTTGAACTCCGAGCCGAGTCTGAGCTGGGCGCAACGGCGTTGACCGCGGGCCCGGTCACCGGAGACGGGACTCGCACAGAGGACTCCACCGTGCTCGTTCGGCCGGGACTGAGCTACTCCGTGGCAGCGCAGACCGTGGAGAAGGATCTCGCATTCCGCCGTGGTGAGCTCCAGCGCTATCTGGGCGATCCAGACCCGGAACAGCCGGTGGACCACCGAGACGACCAGCTCTGGGAGACCGTCTCCGGTGACGAGCTCCAGGTCGCCGCAGATCGTCACGAGACGTACCGCCTGATCAGCTACGACCTTGCCCCCTCGATACTTCCCCAGACCGGGGGTCTCGGCACACTGCCGTACCTGCTTGGCGGCGCAGCGTTGATCGCGCTGGCCGCCCTCGCAGCACTCCGACTCCGAAACCCTTCGCAGAACCATGGGGGGCGAGCATCCTAGGACCGTTCAGAGCCGCTCAGCACACGGCCTCCGCATCCACCCGAGGCTTCACTCACACCGCTCCGCCCACGGAATGACCCTGAAAGGTACACCATGTCTCCCATTCGCAGCGCCGCCAGGCGCTCCACCGCCCCGGTGGCGACCCTGCTCGGAGTCTTCGCCCTGCTCCTGAGCAGCGCAGCTCCGGCCGCATCGGCCCCTGGACCCGGCAATATCGACGACGGCCGCAGCGGCTCCATCACGATCCACAAGTTTGCCGAACCCGAAGGCGGCGGAACCGCGCACAACGGGCAGAAGCTGGACCCCACGACCACCGCTGGACTCACCCCGCTGCAGGGCGTTGAGTTCAGCATCACCAACCTGGGGCTGGACCTGGACACCGCCGAGGGGTGGCGGGCTGCGGAAGCTCTGCGCGACGACGACATCCTCAAAGTCGTGGACAAAGTCGGCAGGGACTCCTCACTCGCGCGTACCGAGGCAATAACCGGCGCGCTCGGTTCCGTCGAGACGAACCTGCCGCTGGGGCTCTACCTCGTGGAGGAGATCACCTCGGGTTCCCACAGGGTCGTCGCGCCGGTTGATCCCTTCCTGGTCAGCCTGCCCACGGCGGTGGACGACCGGTGGCTCTACAACGTCCACGCCTATCCCAAGAACTCCGTGGTCACCCTCGGGATGTCGGTTCAAGAGGACAAGGCCTTCGGCCTCGGGGACGTGGTGACCTGGGAGATCGACGCCTCCATCCCGCGTCTCCCCGCTGAGAGGTCCTTCACCGGCTTCTCGCTGAGCGTCGCCGTGGATCCTCGGCTCAGCCTCACCTCCAAAGACGAGGTCGTGCTCTCGCTGGTGGACGGAGACGAGGTGCCCAGGGAGGCCTACGAACTCCTCCACGACCCCGAGAACGGGACCTTGACCATCAAGCCTCATCCGGAGGCTCTGAGCTATCTCCGAGAGTTCCAGGGACACAGTGTTCGATTGACGGTCCCCACCTCGGTCACCTCCAACACCAACGGCGAGGGTGTCATCAAGAACACCGCCACGATGACCGTGAACGGCAATACCGTGGCCCCAGCAACGGCCAGCACGAGCTGGGGCGCGGTCAAGGTCGTCACCCGGGCTGGAGGAGGGGGTCTCGCTGGTGCGCAGTACCAGGTGCGACGCGGGTCAGACAACGGAGAGATCATCACAGTCGCAGGTCAGGACACCTTCACCTCGGACTCCAACGGAGAGGTGATCATCCCCGGCCTTCGCGCGGGGGGTGACTACGTCCTCGTGGAGACCAAGGCGCCGCAAGGCTACACCGCAATGTCCGAGTCGCGGTCTGTCAAGGTGGTCGCAGCAGACGTGGAACAGGTGAAGCGGGCACAGAGCGCGCACTCCAACGTGATCACCATCGACAAGGAACAGGTCTCCGGGTTCGTCCTGCCGAGCACAGGTTCCTTCGGCTCGCTGCCCTTCCTCCTGGCAGGGCTGCTGCTGGTGGCCACCGCGCTGGTCGTCAATCGACGCCGTCGTCGTCGGCTGGCCCAGGCGGTCTGACGTCTCATGTCGGCCCTGGCACCTGCTCCTCGGCATGCCGCCCCTGCACCCGTCTCTGCCCAGAGACCGGCGCAGGGCGGCTTCCGAGGAGCCCTCGTGGTCTCCACACTGATAGTGCTGGGTGTGGCGCTGATGCTCTACCCCAGCGCGGCCCAGTGGGTCAGCGCGTGGGAACAGCGCGGCCAGGTGCAGGACTATTCGGATGCCATCGAAGAGACGCCGTCGGAACAGCTCGCCGAGCAGCTTGATCGGGCCCGGACGTACAACCGCGACCTGGCCTCGGGGAGCGGGATCATCGACCCGTTCTCCGCAGAGGTCGTGCAGGAGAACCGCTTCGGCGTCGGCGAGGGAGGCCTGTATCGGGAGCTCCTCGCCGGCGGTCCGGCCGGTGTGATGGCCCGGCTGAGCATCCCCGGGATCGAGATCGACCTGCCGGTGTTCCACGGCACCAGCGAGGCGACCCTCAGACGCGGCATCGGCCACCTCGAGGGCACCGCGCTGCCGGTGGGCGGCGCTGGCACACATTCGGTGCTCACCGGGCACCGCGGACTGCACTCGGCCGAGCTGTTCACGCACCTGGACGAGCTGGGGGAGGGGGACGCCTTCTCCATCGAGGTCTTCGGCGAGAACCTGAGCTACGAGGTCATCCGCACCCAGGTGGTGGAACCGCATGAGACCGAGTCGCTCTACCCCGAAGCCGGACGGGACCTCCTCACTCTGGTCACGTGCACGCCCTTGGGGCTGAACACGCACCGGATCCTGGTCACCGCAGAGCGTTCCTCCGAGGCCGCCCCGGAGGCCGAGACCGCGCCATGGGCGCCCCGTGACCTGCCGATGCCGTGGTGGGCGCTGATCCTTTTCGGCGCACTTCTTTTGCAGGTCATCTATCTGTGGAGGATCAAGGCGAAACAGGTTGTGGGATCCCAGGCGGACCTGCCCCCATCACACTGACCTTGGCGTTTTCTGAAAAACCCTTTTCGATCTGCAGTCTGCACCGTAATCTGATTTCAAAGCCGTCATTTCTCTCTAGGAGCAGGTCTTGCAATGGAGCTCCAACAATATGTCCGGGTCCTCAAGCGGGGATGGCTGACCCTGGTCCTCGCGGTGGTGGTGGTGGTCGGGGCCGCGGCCGCTCTGCTCGTGCTGCTGCCGGCGACCTACGAGGCCGAGACGCGCATCTATGTCTCGGTGGAGGACGCCGAGGCCTACGACCTCAGCCAGCGGTCGATCTACAGCCAGGAACTCGTGCGCAGCTTCGTCGAGCTCGCCCAGAGCTCAGCCGTGCTCGGTCCCGTGGTGGAGGAGCTGGCGCTGGAGGACAGTCCGCGCGAGCTCGCCGAACGGGTCAGCGTGGCGGCGCAGACCGGCACGGTGATCCTGGAGGTCACCGTCGCCGACGAGGACC
The DNA here is from genome assembly GCF_017347085.1 of Nesterenkonia sp. E16_10. Lineage (GTDB taxonomy): Bacteria > Actinomycetota > Actinomycetes > Actinomycetales > Micrococcaceae > Nesterenkonia. The sequence continues at coordinate 57,128 of NZ_JADPSA010000022.1, read as the reverse complement.
CCGAGCAGGCCGCCGCGATCGCGTCCTCGATGACCGCGGCGCTCGACGACGTGGTCCAGGGCCTCACGACCTCGACGGAGGGCGGCGGAAACGTCACCCTGACCACAGTGGAGGAGCCCTTCGCCCCGGATGGGCCCAGCTTCCCACAGCCGATCAACCTCTTGGGACTCGGTCTGCTGGCCGGCCTCGCCCTGGGAATCGTGATCCTGGCGCTGCGTGAGGTCCTGGACACCCGGGTGCGCAGCGAGGCAGACCTCGCCGAGGTCAGCGATCTGGCGCAGCTCGGAGGCGTGCCCTTCGACCACCAGCTTCAGAAGGGTCAGCTCGTCGTGCAGGCCGAGGTGGGGAGCCCCCTGGCCGAGTCCTTCAGCACGCTGGGCACCAACCTGCAGTTCCTCGCCGTCGGAGCGTCTGCGCGCAGCTTCGTGATCACCTCCTCGGTCCAGGGGGAGGGAAAGTCCTCGATCGCGGTCAACCTTGCGATCAGCCTGCGCGCCGCCGGTCATCGGGTGCTGTTGGTCGACGCTGACCTGCGCAGGCCCCGAGCCGCGCAGATGCTGGGGCTCGAGGGCGCGGTGGGGCTCACCGATGTGCTCCGCGGACGCGTGGAGCTGCCCGAGGTCATCCAGCACTGGGGACCTGACGGGCTGGAGATGCTCCCGGCCGGCACGGTGCCCCCGAATCCCCTCGAGCTTCTCGGCTCCGAGGCCATGGCGGAGCTGGTCGCGGCACTGCAGCACGAGTACGAGATCGTGATCTTCGACGCCCCGCCGCTGCTTCCGGTCAGCGATGCCCGCGTGCTCGGGGCCCTGTGCTCCGGACTGCTGATGGTCGTAGGGATGGGCAAGGTGCATAAACCACAGCTGCAGAAGGCCATCGAGGCGGTGCGCATCGTGGACGTGACCTTGTTCGGGCTGGTGCCCACGATGCTGCCCACCCAGGACGCCGGCGGTTACTCCGGAGTGATGCCCGCGCACGTGGCGCAGGCCAAGGTGGATGCGCGATGAGCCAGGACCCTGACACCCCGTTCCGGGTCCTGGTGGTCTGCACCGGGAACGTCTGCCGCTCGCCGCAGGCCGCGCAGCTGCTGCAGACCACGATCGATCAGGCCGGAGAGTCCTGGCGTTCCGCGGTGGTGATCACCAGCGCAGGCACCCGAGCCCTGGAGGGATCACCCATGGATGAACAGGCCGCGGCGCTCACCGTGAGACTCGGGGCCCACGTCGCCGAGCACACCGCCAGGCAGCTCACCCCCGAGATGGTCGAGCAGGCCGACCTGGTGCTGGCCATGGCCCGCGAGCACCGCAGCGAAGTGGTGCGCGCTGCACCACGGGCATCACGGAAGGCCTTTCTGCTGACCGAGTTCGCGGACCTGCTCGAAGGTGTCGAGCGGACATCGGCGGACCAGTTCCGGCCTCTGCCCGCACCTGGCTCCGGTGCCGGCTCCCCGGCACTGGCCGACCAGCTCCGCCAGGGAGTCCAGCGCGCCGCGGCCCAGCGTGGCATGAAGCCGCCCCGGCATCCGGAGACCGTGGACGTGCTCGACCCCTACGGCCATGCGCCGAAGGTCTACCGGGAGTCGGCCGAACAGGTCCGTGAGTCCCTCGCGCGCATCCACGGGTCGGTGCGGAAGCTCGCCCAGGGCGTGCCTTGGTGAGGTCGCTGCGGACCTGGTTCTTCTACCTCTATATCGCCTGCACTCTGGGTGCGAACGCCGTCATCCTCATCCCGTTCGACCCCTCTGGCACCATCGGGGACAACGCGATCTTCTCCGCCAGCTGGATCCTGCTGCACCTGCTCTCGGTGCTGGTCCTGCTGAGCTCCCGAGCCCTGACCCCGGTCCCGGTCGCAATCGCGATCGGGATAGGCGGGCTCGTGGTGCTCAGCGCCGCCTGGTCGGTCTCACCCACGGACTCCCTGGTCTACGGGGTCATGGCCGCGGGAAACATCCTCATCGCATGCCTGCTGGCCGCAGAATACTCGCTGCAGCAGCTCGCGAGGATGTTCCTGAGGGTGCTCAGCGTGCTGGTCCTGGCCGGTATGGCGGGGGCTCTGATCGGTTACGACCAGGTGCTGGACTTCGACCCCCACGCGCGATCGAACCTGCTCGGCGGCGACCCGATCCGCGGCTTCTTCCAGCACAACATCATGGCGGGCTTCTACGCGGCCACCGGCGCCGTGCTGGCCATGACGCTGCTGCGCGGACTCCGTCGAGTGCTGATGCTCGCGGTCTTCATCATCTTCGTGCTCTGGGCCGGCTCGGCGACCGGAGTCCTGCTCGCCGGGGCCGCAGTGATCATCGTGCCGCTGGCTCAGCTGCTGGTGCCCAGGATTCCCTTGGGCGCGCTGCTTGCCGTGCTGGTTCCGGTGGGGGTGGCGGCCGGAGCCGTGCTGAACCAGGTCTGGGTTCCGCTGCTGGAGATGATCGGACGCGATCCGACCCTTACCGGGCGCACCGTGCTCTGGGAATGGGGGCTGCGCGCGATCGGCGAGCGTCCCGTGGCCGGCTGGGGGTTCAACGGGTATTTCAACTCAGCCCAGGGCGCCATCCCCAGCCTGTATGTGCCCGAGTTCGAGAACTATGAGATCGCGCATTTCCACAACTCCTATATCCAGACCGCGGTCGATCTCGGACTGCTGGGGCTGGGGCTGCTGATCCTGGTGCTGAGCTACACCACCGCTGCGGCGTACCTCTTCGCCCGCACCACGGACACCCGCACCGGGGTCGGGCTGCTCATGGTCCTGGTGATCTTCCTGATCGCCTCACCCACGGAGTTCCTGTTCATCAACTACAACCACTTCGGCAGCTTCGCGCTGTTCACGGTGTTCTTCGGGCTGCTCAAGCACCGGAGCCAGCGGGCGCAGCACCAGGAGACAGCGTCTCGAAGTGCCGCGCCCTCGGTGTCTGCCGCACTCAACGGTCGAGGATCTGCCGCTTCGCAGAGATGACTCCGGTGTTGAAGCCGGCCAGGTGGAGGTTGCCGTGGAAGCGACCGTGCTCGATCTTGATGCACCGGTCCTGCACCGCGTTGAGCCCGGCGTCCTGCGCCAGCTGCATGGCCGGCTCAGACTCGATGCCCAGCTGCGCCCAGATGGTCTTGGCGCCGATCTCGGCCGCCTCCTGGGCAATCTGCGCGACGTCCTCGGGGCGGCGGAAGATGTCCACGATGTCGGGCACCTCGGGGAGGTCCTTCAGCGAGGCGTAGACCGGCTGGCCCAGCACCTCCTGGAGCCGCGGGTTCACGAAGTAGACCGTGTAGCTCGAGGAGCTCAACAGGTAGGTCGCCACGAAGTAGCTGGCCCGAGCCGGCTTGTCCGACATGCCCACGATCGCCACGGACTTGGCGCTGCGCAGCAGCTGGAGTCGGCGTGAGGGCGACGGCGCCTCCCAGCGGCCATGGGGATGCTCAGCCTGGGCCTCGGCGTCGTGCTGCAAGGTCTGTTCGCTCATGACTTGTCTCCTTCGAGTGCGGTGCTCAGCGCCTGGTCCAGGTCCCAGATGATGTCCTCGACATCCTCGATGCCCACCGAGATCCGGATCAGGTCCTCCGGGATCCCGGCTGCGGCCATCTGCTCCGGGGAGAGCTGCTGGTGGGTGGTCGATCCCGGGTGCAGGATCAGCGTGCGCACATCTCCCACATTGGCCAGGTGGCTGGCCAGCTGCAGGGACTCGATGAATCGGGCGCCGGTGGCCCGGCCGCCGCGGATGCCGAAGCTGAACACCGAGCCCACGCCCTTGGGCAGCATCTCCTTGGCCCGGTCGTGATCGGCATGGGAGGGCAGGCCGGCGTAGTTGACGTAGTCCACCCGGTCATCGGCCTCGAGCCATTCCGCGACCCTCTGGGCGTTGGCCACGTGCTCGTCGATCCGCTGTGGCAGGGTCTCGATGCCCTGGATGAGGTTGAACGCGGCCTGCGGGCCCAGCGAGGGACCGATGTCGCGCAGCTGCTCGGCCCGAAGCTTGGTCAGGAAGCCGTACTCGCCGAAGTTGCCCCACCAGGAGAGCCCGCCGTAGGAGGCCACCGGTTCGGTCATCGCCGGGAAGTTCCCGTTGTCCCAGGGGAACTCGCCGGACTCCACGATCACCCCGCCCAGCGTGGTGCCGTGACCGCCCATGAACTTGGTGACCGAGTGGATCACGATGTCCGCGCCGTGCTCGAAGGGTCGGATCAGATACGGGGTGGTCAGCGTGGAGTCCACCACCAGCGGCACGCCGTGCCTATGCGCAACCTCGGAGAGTCCGCGCAGGTCAGCGATGTCTGAGCTCGGGTTGGCGACGACCTCGGTATAGAGGACCTTGGTGTTCTCCTGCATCGCGGCCTCGTAGTCCGCCGGCTCCAGCGAGTCCACGAAGGTGGTCTCGATCCCGAAGCGGCGCAGCGTGACGTCGAGCTGGGTGATGGTGCCGCCGTAGAGCTTCGAGCTGGCCACGATGTGGTCCCCGGATCCGCAGAGCGCGGCGAAGACCAGGAACTCGGCGCTCATCCCGGAGGCGGTGGCCACCGCTCCGATGCCGCCCTCCAGCGAGGCGACGCGCTCCTCCAGCGCGGAGACCGTGGGGTTGCCGATCCGGGAGTAGATGTTGCCGTACTTCTGCAGCGCGAAGAGGTTCGCGGCGTCGTCGGTGTCCTTGAACACGAAGGAGGTGGACTGATGGATGGGCACGGCACGCGATCCGTAGACGGCATCGGGGACGGCCCCGGCGTGCAGGGCGCGGGTGCGGAAGCCGAACTGGCGATCGCTCATGTAGCTACCTCTTCTCTCCTCGGCGCGGTCCCGCGCCGTTGGCAGATCTCTTGGATCTTCGGTACACAGGGTTCATTCTGCAGGCTTGTGGTGTCTCCCAGCCCCTGCCCGTCATGGAGCTGGGTCAGCAGCCGGCGCATGATCTTCCCGGAGCGGGTCTTGGGCACCTCCGGCACCGGGATCACCGTGCGGGGTTTCGCCACCGGGCCGATCACCTCACCCACATGGCTGCGCAGCGCGCCGAGCAGCTCCCGCTCGGCCTGGCTTCCCTCGCCCCCGGCGGCCTGAAGCCGCTGGCGGGCGGCGGTGCTCAGCACGGTGAAGGCGACGGCGGCGTGCCCGGTCAGCTCATCGAACACCGGGCAGACCCCGGCCTCGACCACATCGGGGTGCGCGATCAGCGCGGATTCGATCTCGATGGTGGAGAGCCGGTGGCCGGAGATGTTGATGACGTCATCGATCCGGCCCAGGATCCAGATGTCCCCGTCCTGATCCTTCCGCGCTCCATCTCCGGCGAGGAACCAGCCCTGATCGGCATACTTCTCCCAGTAGGAGGTGAAGTAGCGTTCCGGATCCTCCCAGACGGTCCGGGCCATCGAGGGCCCGGTGTGGGTCAGCACGATGTTGCCCTGGGTGCCGGCGGGCACAGGGTGTCCGGCCTCATCGACGACGGCGGCGCCCCAGCCCGGAAGCTCTCGGGTCGCGGCCCCCGGCTTGAGTTCAGCGTCCTCCGGGCGCGGGGAGAGCACCGTGGACCCGGATTCGGACTGCCACCAGGTGTCCACCATCGGAAGCGCCGGTCGGCCGGCGTCGTCGGTGGTGTCTCGACCGATCTCGCGGCGGATCCAGTGCCAGGCCTCGGGGTTGACCGCCTCGCCCACGGTGCCGGCGAGCCGGATCGAGGAGAGGTCGTACTGCGCCGGGACGCCGTCGGGGAACCAGCCCATCAGTGAGCGCACCAGGGTGGGTGCGGTGTAGTAGGTGGTGACCTTGTGGCGTTCGATGATCTCGAAGTGGCGACCCTCGTGCGGGGTGTTGGGGGTGCCCTCGAAGATCACCTGGGTCGCCCCGGCGGCCAGCGGCCCGTAGATCTCATAGGTGTGCGCGGTGACCCAGGCCAGGTCGGCGGTGCACCAGTGGACGTCCTTCTCGCGCCGGGCCGGATCGGGGTGGGCGAAGAGCCGCAGGTAGGTATACAGCGCACCGGTGAGGTAGCCGCCGGTGGTGTGCACCAGACCCTTGGGTCTTCCGGTGGTGCCGGAGGTGTACATGATGAACAGCTCGGTCTCGGCCTCGAAGAACTCCGGGGTGTGCTCGGTGGAGGCGGTCTCCACCACCTCATGCCACCAGAGGTCCCGTCCCGGGGTCCATTCCACAGGGGAATCTGTCCGGTTGATCACCAGGACGTGCTCGAGTCTGCCGCCATGCGCGGCCGTGGCCTCGGCGACGGCGGCATCGGCGTTGGCCTTCACCGGCACCGCCTTGCCGCGGCGGTACTGACCATCGGTGGTGACCAGCAGCTTCGCACCGGTGTCCTCCACCCGGAACTTCAGCGCCTCCGCGGAGAAGCCGCCGAAGACCAGCGAGTGCACCGCGCCGATCCGGGCGCAGGCCAGGGTGACCACGATGGTCTCGACCAGCACCGGCAGATAGATCACCACGCGATCCCCACGGGTGATCCCCATCGAGGTGAGCGCATTGGCCGCCTGGTTGACCCGTCGGCCCAGCTCGGCGTAGCTGACGTCCGCGCGGTCTCCCGGCTCGCCCTCGAAGTGCAGCGCGATCTTCTCCCCGCGTCCGGCCGCGACATGGCGGTCCACGCAGTTCACCGCGGCGTTGAGCGTTCCACCCTCGTACCAGCCGATCTCCGGGCCGCGTCGGGTCACCGGGTTCGGCGGGGTCCAGGAATGGGTGGTCTCCCAGGGGGTGGACCAGTCCAGCAGGTTCGCGGCTGCGGACCAGAAGGCCAGGCGCTGGTCCTCATCCTGTGGATCCGCCCAGGTGTGCACGTCGGCGGGATACGCCGGATCGTCCGGGGTGCTCGCGTCTGCGGGCACGGTGAAGCGAGGGTGGGGGATCAAGAAGGGTCCTTCGGGTCAGCTCAACGAGGTCAGGGTCTTGAACTCGTGCTGGTGGAAGACCAGCCCGGCAGCACCCTCGGTGAAGCCCAGGTCCAGGATCTCGAGCACGATGATGTCGTGGTCCCCGGCGCGGACCTGGTCATAGATCCGGGTGCGCAGCCACATCGGCACGCCCTCGAGCAGCAGCGCCGAGCCCTGGAGCTGGTAGTCCACCCCCGTGAAGCGGTTGGCGCGGTCCTTCGAGGCGATCTGTCGGCACAGCCCGTTCTGATCGCGGCCGAGCACCGAGATGCCCAGTTCACCGCCGCTGCGCTCGAGCTTCGGCCAGGTGGAGGAATTGTGCTGCACCGCCAGGGTGACCAGGGGCGGTTCCAGCGAAACGCCCACGGTGAAGGTGGACGCGATGATCGCCTCGGGCGTCCCGTCGATCTCCGCGCCGACCGCGACGATCCCCTGCGGGAACTGCGCCAGGGCATGGCGCAGCGCAAAGGAATCCACACGGGAGGCTGCGGTGGGGTTCTCAAGGGTGCGTGCAGGAACAGACATGCGAATCAACTCCATCGGTCCTGGCGTTAGCACCCGGCGTATCCGGGTTGCTGCGGCGTCTCTGAGCCAGATCTCTCAGCCGCTCGGGATGGTTACGTGACTACGCTACGCGTGGTCCCGCCGACCGGCAAGAATCGTTCGCACTGTGAGACGCCACATGACATGCCCTGTGGCAGACGCAGTCGCCACATGACATGCCCTGCGGCATACGCAGTCCAGTCAGTGTGCAGCACCGGCAGAGTTCAGACGCGCGGCGTCATGTGAACTTGACGAATCGGTCCTTGCGCACTCTATATTTAGCGTCATCACCATCCAGAGCGACCGAGGGATCTGGCCCGCAGACGTCGCAGCAACCCGGGCATGCCGGGTGCTACCGCCAGAATCGATGGAGGAAAGCATGAACATTCAACTGCCTGTGCCCCAGATTCTTCGCGACGCCGTCGAGCGCGTCGGACTCTCCGCACTCGACCGAGAGCGCAGCCGGGAACTCGCCCGCAGTGAGGTCCAGGAGCTCGTCGCCGGCGGCATCGGACGGCTGCGGGTGCCGGAGTCGGCGGGCGGATTCGGACTGGACTGGGTGCAGACCACCGAGGTTCTTCGGGAGCTCGCAGCCCAGGACAGCAACATCCCGCAGGTGCTGCGCGGCCATTTCGCGGTCCAGGAGGACCTGTTGTGGCGTTCAGGTGCCGCACCCGGGTCCGCGCCTGAGGCCGGGCCCCTCGTGCAGCGCTGGCTCGCGCGGCTGGTCGCCGGAGAGCTCGTCGGCAACGCCTGGACCGAGCCGGGCAAGGGCGGCTTCCACCAGTCCGGCACCGTGGTCAGCGAGACCGCCCATGGGCATGTGGTCAACGGGGTGAAGTACTACACCACGGGGGCCATCTTCGCGGACTGGCTCGACGTCACCGCCCGGGACGCCGCCGGCCAAGAGCTGGCGGTGCTGGTGCGCCGGGATCAGCCCGGCGTGGAGATCGACGACGACTGGGACGGCTTCGGGCAGCGCACCACCGGATCCGGCACCGCCCGGCTGACCGAGGCCGTGGTGGAGGAGGCCGAGCTGCGTGGATTGGCCGACCGGTTCCCCTATCAGACCGCGCTGTACCAGCACTTCCTGCTGATCGTGCTCGCCGGCGTCGCCGAGGCCGCCGCCCGGGACGCGGCCGCGCTGCTGCACGAGCGCTCGCGGACCTTCTCCCACGCCAATACCCGCACCCCGCGCACCGACCCGCAGCTGCTGCAGGCCGTCGGCGAGATCGATGCGGTGGCGGCGCTGGCGCGTGCCCAGGTCCTCGCCACCGCGGCGAGCCTGGATGCCGCCTTCGCCGAACGAGGCAGCGCCAGCGAAGCCCAGATCGAGGCCGCGAACGCCGTGGAGCTCGCCACCGGCCGCGCCCAGGTGGCGCTGCACCGTCCGGTGCTGGAGGCGGTCACCAGGATCTTCGATGTCCTCGGGGCCTCCGGGGTCAGCCAGTCCCGCAGCCTGGACCGGCACTGGCGCAACGCCCGCACCGTCACCAGCCACAACCCCTGGGTCTATAAGGCGCGGATCGCCGGGGACCATCGGGTCAACGGCACCGAACCGGTCCGGCTGTGGAGCGTCGGCGAACCCGATGCCGCGGGGGAGCCCGGTGCCGCGGATGCGCAGAACCTGAACCAGACCACCGCCCCGACGTCCTAGGAGACCACCGAATGACCTTCCCGAGAACCGAATCCGGCAAGCGCGAGATCCTGTTCAACGCCTTTGACATGAACTGCGTGGTGCATCAGTCCCCGGGGCTGTGGCGCCACCCTGAAGACCGCGCCCGGGACTACAACACCATCGGCTATTGGACCGAGGTGGCGCAGATCCTGGAACGTGGGCTCTTCGACGGCCTGTTCATCGCCGATGTCCTGGGTCCCTACGACGTCTTCGGCTCGAACCCGGAGGCCGCGCTGCGCTCCGGCGCGCAGATCCCGCTGCAGGATCCGTTCCTGCTGGTCTCCGCGATGGCCGCGGTCACCAAGAACCTGGGCTTCGGCATCACCGCTGGCACCGCCTATGAGCACCCCTACCCGTTCTCCCGACGGCTGGGCACCCTGGATCACCTCACCGGCGGCCGGGTGGGCTGGAACGTGGTCACCGGCTACCTGCCCTCGGCCGCGCAGAACATGGGCCAGGACGATCAGATGGAGCACGATCGCCGCTACGACCACGCCGATGAGTACCTCGACGTCGTCTATAAGCTGCTCGAAGGTTCCTGGGAGGACGACGCCGTGCTGGCCGACAAGGCCTCCGGGGTCTTCACCGACCCGGCCAAGGTGCACCGGATCGAGCACCACGGCGAGTTCTTCAAGACCCCCGGCATCGGCGTGGTGGAACCCTCCCCGCAGCGCACCCCGGTGATCTACCAGGCCGGCGCCTCCAGCCGCGGGCGCGCCTTCGCCGGCAAGCACGCCGAGGCGGTCTTCATCAACCCGCCCACCAAGGAGCTGGCCAAGGCCTCGGTGGCCAAGATCCGCGCCTCGGTGGCCGAGGCCGGACGGGACCCCTACTCGGTGCGGATCTTCGCGATGCAGACCATCGTCACCGGTGAGGACGACGCCGCCGCGCAGGCGAAATATGACGATCTGACCCAGTACATCGACGCCGAGGGCGGGCTGGTGCTGATGTCCGGCTGGATGGGCATCGACCTGAGCCAGTTCGATCTCGACCAGCCCATCGGCGACGTGAAGTCCAACGCCATCCAGTCCACCGTGGAGACCTTCCAGAAGGCCTCGGGCCGCGAGGACGAGGTATGGACCGTTCGGCAGCTCGCCGAATGGGTCGGCGTCGGCGGCTTCGGTCCGGTGATCATCGGCGACGGGCCTTCCGCCGCGCAGCGGCTCATCGAATGGCAGGAGGAGACCGATGTGGACGGGTTCAACCTGGCCTACCACATCACTCCCGGCACCTTCCTCGACGTGGTCGAGCACGTGGTGCCCGAGCTGCAGAGGCTCGGCCGGTACAAGACCGAATACACCCCGGGCACGCTGCGCAATAAGCTCTTCGGCGCCGGTGACCACCTGCCCGCCGAGCACCACGCCGCGCAGTTCCAGCTCCGCCGCAAGAGCTGACCGGGGCCTCAGGGTTGCCCCGGCCCGCAGCGGGAGCCCGGGGCCTCAGCGCAGAAGACCGGGGCCTCCGCCTCCTGCCTCACCGTCGGTACGGTGGGTAGGACGCGGAGGCCCCGGTCAGGGGTCAGTGGGGGGAGCGGCTAGGCCCAGGTCTTCAGCGCCTTGCGCTCGAGCACCCCGAGCAGGGTGTCGGTGAGCTTGCCCAGCAGCGCGAGCAGCACGATGGCCAGCAGCAACCGGTCGGTGCGACCGTTGTTCTGCGACTCGGTGAGCAGGAAGCCCAGTCCCTCGGCGGCGGCAAGCAGCTCCGCAGCGACCAGGAACAGCCAGGCCTGGGCCAGACCCAGACGCAGTCCGGAGAACACGCTGGGGACCACGGCGGGCAGCTGGACGGTGCCCAGCAGTCGAAGACCGTGGAACCCGAAGGCGCGGCCGGCCTCCACCAGCTGGGCGTCCACGTGTCGCAGCGCGGAGTGGATCGCGGTGAACACCGGGAAGAACGCGCCGATCGCGATCAAGATCACCTTCGAATCCTCACCGATGCCGACCCAGAGCAGCAGCAGCGGCACCCAGGCCAGCGAGGGCACGGCGCGGAAGGCTCCCACGGTGGGATTCAGCAGCTTGTCTGCGATGGCGGAGAGCCCGAGCAGCGAGCCCAGCGCCAGCCCCAGCCCGGCGCCGATCCCGAAGCCGATCAGCACCCGCTGCAGCGAGATCCCCATGTGCTCGAAGAGGTCCCCCGACTCGAAGAGCCCGACGCCGGCGCTCAGCACCGCCTGCGGGGCAGGCAGCTGGATGGCGGTGAAGGTGCCGGTGACCTCGGTGACCAGCCACCAGAGCGCCAGCAGCAGCACCGGGACGAGCGCGCCGAGCAGCATTCCACCGCCGGGGATCTTCCGTCCGCTTCGTCGCGGGGTGGGACGCGTCGCTGCGTCCACGGGCGGTGCCGCCGGTGTGGTGAGGAGAATATTGCTCACTCGTCCTCCTCCTCGATATCTGCCTCTTCTGCGGCGTTCTCGGTGCCCTCGGCCTCGGTGGCCTCGATGTTCTCCGCGAACTCGGTGTAGAACAGCGAATCCAGCGCCTCGTCCACGGCCTCCTGGCTGTCCACGTCGCCGTTCTCCACGAAGAACGGTCCCGCCGCTTCCATGGCGGTGTAGACGTCATCGCCGGGCACCGGGTCCACCTCGAAGTTGGTGCGCTCGGTGATGACCGCCTCGGCGATCTCCAGCTCGATCCCGGCATACTCCGACAGGATCTCTGCGGTGCCCTCGGGATTCTCTTTCGCCCATTCGCGAGCCTGCTCGTAGACGTTGACCACGATCTGGGCGACATCGGGATGGTTCTCCACGAAGTCGCCGGTGGCGTTGATGACCGAATAGGTGTTGAAATCGACATTGCGGTAGAGCAGCTCGGCGCCTTCGGCCTCGGCCCCGGCCATGATCGGATCCAGCCCCGCCCAGGCGTCCACGTCGCCGTTCTCCAGCGCCTGACGACCATCGGCGTGCTGCAGCGCCTGGACCTCGACGTCGTCCACGCTCAGCCCGGCCTCCTGCAGGGCGCGCGCCATGAAGAAGTAGGGATCGGTGGCCAGGGTCGCCGCGATCGAGGCTCCCTCGAGGTCCTCCACGGACTCGATGTCGGAGCCCTCCTGAGTGACCAGCGCGGACCACTCGGGCTGGTTCTCGATCAGGATCGTGTGGGTGTCGGCGCCCACGGCGCGGTTGAGCAGCGCGGCGGAGCCGGCGGTGGAGCCGACGTGGATGTTGCCCGCCCGAAGGTTCTCGTTCGCGCGGTTCGACCCCTGGGACTGCACCCACTGCACGTCCACGTCGAGCTCCTCGAGCTCTTCCTCCAGCCAGCCGTTCTCCAGGATGATCAGGCTCAACGGGTTGTAGGTGGCGAAGTCGATGTTCAGCGTCTCCAGCTGCTCATCCTCGCCGCCCTGGCCGCAGCCGGTGGCGAGCAGGGCGAGCGCGGCGGCTGCGGAGACGGCCTTCACGGCGGAGCGGGGAGTGCGTGCGGAGCGCGAAGCTGAGGTGCTGGGCATGGGGAGGGCCTTTCGATTCTTCAATGATGGACAGCCTGTGAGTAATGTTTGGTCATGAGAGTCACGCAGAAACGGCCGCAGACTCCTGACGGAATCTGCAGGGGAGCGAGGACCGGAATGCACCGGGGTGGATCGGTGCGTCGTGGGCCGGTTCAGCGGTGAGGCGTCAGATCTGAGCCCGGCGCATCGGTGGGTGGACGGTGCCGGTCAGCGGCTGTGTGAGTCCACGCCGAGACCGGAGAACAGCTCCCCGCGCAGGGCGGCGAGCTCGGTCGAGGCGCGATCTCGTGGCCGCTGCCCGGGCACGCTGAGCAGCCGCGCGATCGTGGCACCCTCAGCAGGATCGGGATCCGCTGGGTCTTGGCCCAGGAGCAGCACCCGGTCGGCGAGCTGCAGCGCCTCATCCACGTCGTGGGTGACCAGCAGCACCGTGGTGCCGGTCTGCGCATGCACATCCAGCAGGAGATCCTGCATCTTCAGCCGGGTGAGTGCATCCAGGGCGCCGAAGGGCTCATCGAGCAGCAGCACGCCGGGGCGGCGGGCCAATGCCCTCGCCAGTGAGGCGCGCTGCGCCATGCCCCCGGAGATCTCCCGGGGTCGCAGCGCGGCTCGGTCGTGCAGCCCGACCAGCTCCAGGAGCTCGTCCACGCGCTCACGGCCCTCGGCCTTGGAGAGGCTGCGTGGCAGCCCCAGGCTGACGTTCTTGTGGATCGAGCGCCAGGGCAGCAGCCGCGGCTCCTGGAATCCGACCGCGGTGCGCTCGTCGTAGCGCTGCACCGGGGAACCGTTGATCAGGATCTCACCGGTGTTTCCGGTGTCCAGGCCACCGACGGCGCGCAGCAAGGTGGACTTGCCGCAGCCCGAGGAGCCCAGGATCGCGAGCACCTCGCCGGGGGTGACCCGCAGGCTCACATCGCGCAGCACGGTGCGCGAGCCGAAGACCCGGCCGACGCCAGAGAGCTCGACGTCGAGCGAGGTGTAGTCCGCTCGACCCGGGGACGCCGTCTCGGGCAGGGGGCTCGAGGCTTCGGCAGGTGCCGCGGCAGAGCGGGGGGTCAGGGTGGAGGCAGGCGAAATCATCAGAGGATACTCCCATCGGTCCTGGCGGTAGCACCCGGCGAAAGGACACCCTTGCAAAGGTGCCCCTCCCTGGGTTGCTGCGGCGTCGACGAGCCAGATCTCTCGGCCGCTCGGGATGGTACGCGATTCACCCTACGCCCCGACCCGGAATTCCATCAACGTCACGTTCATCTGGTGAGATAAAACGCAACACCGAGGCGGACTTGACTTCCACACTATATTCACGCCTACAGTGAAGACGTTCAACCATCCAGAGCGACTGAGAGATCTGGCTCGAAGACGTCGCAGCAACCCGGAGGGCTTCACCGCCTCCGCCGGGTGCTAACGCCAGGACCGATGGAGCATGCCTCATGATTTCCCTGTCCCATGTCTCGACGACCTTCGCCGCCCGCGGCCGAGAGCCGCTGACCGCTATCGATGACGTCACTCTTGAGGTGTCGCGCGGCAAGATCCAAGGCATCATCGGGTTCTCCGGAGCCGGCAAGTCCACGCTGCTGCGCAACATCAATCTGCTGGAGCGTCCCAGCTCCGGTCGGGTCAGCGTCGGCGGCACCGAGCTGACCAGCCTCTCCGGCGCCGATCTGCGCCGGGCCCGGCACCAGATCGGCATGATCTTTCAGGGATTCAATCTGGTGAACAACCTCAGCGTCGCCCAGAACGTCGAGCTGTCACTGAAGTTCGCCGGGGTCAGGGACCGCGGCGAACGACTTCGCCGGGTAGCGGAGGCGCTGGAGATCGTGGACATCACGGACAAGGCCTCGGTCTATCCCGCACAGCTCTCGGGAGGACAGAAGCAGCGCGTGGCGATCGCCCGGGCGCTGGCCACCAAACCGGAGGTGCTGCTCTGCGACGAGCCGACCTCCGCCCTGGATCCCTTCACCACCGCCACCGTGCTGCAGTACCTTGCGGATGTGAACCGCGAGTTCGGCATCACCGTGGTGATCGTGACCCACGAGATGGAGGTCATCAAGGCCCTCGCCGACGATGTCGCGGTCATGGAGGACGGCCGCGTGGTCGAGGAGTTCCCCGCGAGCGAACTGCGCCGGGAAGGCTTCGATCCGCGAACCTCCATCGGAAAGTACCTGCTCAGCGACGGCATTCAACTGGACCGCAACGGCCCGGATGCAGATCTGCCAGGTTCCGGGGACCACGGGCCGGGCCACCATGACCAGCAGATCTCGCAACAGGCCCCGACGCCCCGGGCGCAGCCCGCCGCGCTGGCCGGGTCGACCGGGGGTGTGCGCTGATGGATCTGATCATCGAACGGCTCCCCGAGATCAACCAGGCCATGCTGGAGACCTTCGCGATGATCGCGGTGGCCATACCGCTCGCGGTCCTGCTGGGCACCCCGCTGGGCATCTGGCTCTTCGTCCACGCCCCCGACGGGCTCGCGCCGCGACCCCGCTCCCACGCCCTGGTCTCCGGGGTGGTGAACATGATCCGGTCCTTCCCGTTCCTGATCCTGCTCATCGCGATCATCCCGTTCACCCGGTTCGTGGTGGGCACCTCGGTGGGCACCGCCGCGGTGATCGTTCCGCTCACGATCAACGCCATCCCGTACTTCGCCCGCCTGGTGGAGCAGAACATCACCCAGCTGGGCTCCGGGGCGGTGGAGGCCTCCCGGGCGATGGGCGCCACCCGCGGACAGATCATCCGCAACGTGCTCCTGGTCGACGCGAAGCCTGGACTGATCGGCTCGATCACCATCACCACGGTCAGCTTCATCTCCTATTCGGCGATGTCCGGACTGGTCGGCGGCGGCGGCATCGGAGACCTCGCGATCCGCTATGGGTACTACCGCTACGAGACCCCCACCATGATCGCCGCGATCGTGCTGATGGTTCTCCTGGTGACCCTGGTGCAGTTCACCGGCACCCGGCTCGCCCGGGCCTCGGACCGGCGCATCACCGCCTGACCGAGACATCACAGCCTGACCGCCGGTCGCGCCAGCGCCGATCGCAGCACCACGCTGAAGCAGACCCCACCACACCGAAGAAGACCCCACCACACGGCCCGGGCGGGCCTCCGACCGCGCGCCCGGCCCCTTCCCGCACACCCTCTGGGCCCCCTGTGGCCCCGCCAGAGAAAGCAGCTCAAACCCATGCATCCTCCACGCCCCGCGATCCTCGCCGGCGCAGTCCTCTCCGCCGCCGCCCTGAGCCTGACCGGCTGCGGGCTGGTGGAGGACGATTCCACCATCAGCATCGTGGTCACCGAGTCCGCGCCCTTCCAGGAGCCCGCCGAGATCGCCGCAGAGCTGCTCGAGGAGCAGGGCTACGAACTGGACATCACCTATATGACCGACATCGTCCAGCCCAACCAGGTGGTCGACCAGGGTGAGTTCGAGGGCAACTACTTCCAGCACCTCGCGTATCTGAACAACTTCAACGCGTCCAACGACACGCAGGTCGAGCCGCTGTTCTCGGTCTACTACGCCCCGGCCGGGCTGTTCTCGCTGGAGCATGACTCGCTGGAAGAGCTGCCCGATGGGGCCGAGATCAACCTGCCGGTGGACCCCTCGAACAACGGCCGGGCGCTGCAGCTGCTCGCCGACGAGGGCCTGATCGAGATCGACGAGAGCGTCTCGATCATCGACCTGACCCAGAACGACATCACACAGAATCCCCGGGACTTCCGATTCGTGGAGACCGACCAGCAGTCCGCCGCGCAGGTGCTGCCCGACGTCGACGCCGGCTTCGCGTTCGTCCGGCTGATCGCCGAGGCCGACCTCGACGTGGAGCAGACGGCGCTGAGCATCGAAGACGGCCGCGAAGAGGTGCGCACCCCGTTCACCTGTGTGGTCGCCGTCGGACCAGACGGGGTCACCGATGAACAGGCGCAGGCGCTGCAGGACGCCTTCCAGTCCGAGGAGGTCCAGCAGTGGTTCGAGGACTACCAGGGCGGGGTCATCGACTTCGAGGACTTCATCACCATCGACAATGCCGAAGAGATCTGGACGGACTTCAGCGCATGAGCACCTCCAGCGCCCCCACACTCTCCCGGCGTCGAGTATTGAGCGGCTCACTGGGCATGGCTGCTCTGCTCGGCGTCGGGAGCCTCACCTCCGGCTGCGGACTGGTGGACCGGATCGGCGGTGAGCGCACCCTGCGCCTGGTGGTCACCGAGAACGCACCCTTCCAGGAGCCGACCCAGCTCGCCCAGCGCATCCTGGAGGCCGAGGGCTGGGAGTTCGACGCCACCTACGTCACCGACATCATCCAGCCCAACCATGCGGTGAACAATGGCGAGTACGACGTCAACTTCTTCCAGAACATCAGCTACCTGCGCCAGTTCAACGAGGACAACGACCTGGACATCGAACCGATCTTCTTCATGTTCGAACAGCCCTCGGGCATCTACTCCCAGCCCTACGACTCCCTGGAGGAGATCCCTGACGGCGCCCAGATCGCGCTGCCGGTGGACACCGCGAACAACGGACGCGGGATACGGCTGCTGGCCCGCGGCGGACTGATCGAGATCGACGAGTCCAAGCCGGTGGCCGCGCTGAGCGTCCACGACATCACCGCCAACCCCAAGAACCTGGCGTTCATCGAGGTGGACCAGCAGTCCGTGGGGCAGATCTACTCCGACGTCGACGCCGTCTTCGGTTTCGCCCGGCTGCTCGCCGAGGTCGATGTGCTCCCCGAGGAGGTGCTGATCATGGAATCGGCGGAGGAGGCGCTGCCCTTCGCACTGGCCGTCTGCGCCCGACCGGGCTTCCGAGAGGAGGAACCCGAGCGATACCAGGCGCTCAAGGCTGCCTATCATTCCGCGGAGGTCCGTGAGTGGTACGGCGAGTATCTCGACGGGCTGCTCACCCCGGCCTTCGACCGAGACATCGACGCCGCATGGAAACAGGTGAACGGATCATGAGTCGCAACATTCCACCCGAGCTGCTGAGCCGCATCAGGGAGGGTGCCGTCCAGCGGGAGTTGGAACGGACCCTGCCCTTCGAGCAGGTCGGCTGGCTCGACGGGGCCGGGTTCGGCGCGCTGCGCGTACCGGCGGAGTTCGGCGGCGAGGAGCTGAGCCTGGAGGAGCTGATCACCGAGGTGATCGCGCTCGCCGAAGCCGATTCCAACATCGCCCACCTCTACCGGGGACACTTCGGGTTCGTCGAGTCGCTGCGCTTCCAGCCGGCGCCGGTGCGTGAGCTCTGGTACGCCCGAGTGCGCCGGGGCAGCACCGTGGGAAATGCCTCCACCGAAAAGGGCGGCAACGCGCTGGGCAGCCTGAACACCCGACTCGAATATGACGAGCACGGCGCCGTCCGGCTCACCGGAGAGAAGTACTACTCCACCGGCACCATCTTCTCCAGCTATACCCGGGTCTCGGCCGCCCAGGCGCTCGAGGGGGAGGGGCGGCGCTTCGCGGTGGTGCCCACCGATGCCCCCGGAGTGACGCTGCTCGATGACTGGGACGGCTTCGGGCAGAAGCTCACCGGCACCGGCACCACGCTGCTGGACGCCGTCGCGGTGGAGGATCTCGGGGTGCTCGCACGCCGGCCCGGGGACCACGAATCCGTCCATGAGGCGGCGTTCTTCCAGCTGTACCTGCTCGCCGTGCAGGTCGGCATCGCCAAGGCGGCGCTGGCAGACGCCACCGCCACCCTGGCCCGGCGCACCCGTACCTTCAACACCTCCACCGCGGGTCAGGCCTTCAGCCACGACCCGCTGATCCAGCAGGTCGTGGGCCGGATGTCCTCGAAGGCCTTCGTGGCCGAGGCCGCGGTGCTCCAGGCGGCCCGCACCCTGGACCGGGCGCTGAGCGCAGGCCTGCAGGCCGGCACCGCAGACCCCGGATTCGACGCCGAGCCCCCGGCTGCGGTCCACCAGGCGGAGATCGCGGTGGAACAGGCCCAGGTCAGTGTGCCTGAGCTGGTGCTGGCGGTGACCTCGGAGCTGTTCCAGACCGTGGGCGCCTCCGCCACGCTGCGCACCAAGGCGCTGGACCGGCATTGGCGCAACGCGCAGACCATCGCCACCCACAACCCGATCGTCTTTCGTGCCCGCTCGCTGGGCGAGTACGAGATCAGCGGCACCGTGCCCCAGGGGCTCAACGCCATCGGCGAGGCCAAGGAGAGCTCATGACCATCCATTTCAACGCCTTCGACATGTTGGTCCCGGTGCACCAGTCGCCAGGCCTGTGGCGCCACCCTGAATCCCGGATCGAGGAGTTCGACACGCTGGAGTACTGGACGGAGCTCGCCCGGACCGTGGAGCGCGCCGGGTTCTCCTCGCTGTTCCTGGCGGACATTCCCGGGGTCTACGACGTCTATGGCGGCACCGCCGAGGCTGCGGCCCGCGGCGGAGTGCAGTTTCCGCTGCTGGACCCCCAGGTGATCGTGCCTGCGCTCGCGGCGGCCACCACGCATCTCGGCTTCGGGCTGACCGCCTCGGTCACCTATGAGCCGCCCTACGCGCTGGCCCGACGCTTCGCCACCCTGGATCACCTCACCCGGGGTCGGATCGCGTGGAACATCGTCACCAGCTATCAGGACTCCGCGGCGCGCAATCTCGGACTCCTCGCGCAGATCCCGCATGACGAGCGCTATGACCGCGCGGATGAGTACCTCGAGGTGATGTACAAGCTCTTCGAGCATTCCTTCGAGGCGGATGCGGTGCTGGCGGACCGGTCCACCGGGGTCTTCGTGGACCCGGAGAAGGTGCACCCGATCAAGCACGAGGGGGAGTGGTTCAGCGTGCCCGGTGAGATGCTCACCCATCCGGGGCCGCAGCGGACGCCGCTGCTCTTCCAGGCGGGCTCCTCCGCCCGGGGGCAGAAGTTCGCGGTGGACCACGGCGAGGCGATCTTCGTGATCAGCTCCTCCCCGCAGCGGCTGGCGACCCAGGTCTCCGGCACCCGGGGCGCGCTGCTGGAGGCGGGCAGGGATCCCGAATCGGTCCGGTTCTTTGCCATGGCCACCATCGTCGTGGCGGAGACCGAGGAGCTGGCTCAGGCGCGGCTGCGTGAATACCGCGAGTACGTGGACACCGCCTCGGCGCTCGCGCTCTTCGGCGGGTGGACCGGGGTGGATCTCTCGGGGCTGCACGAGGACGATGTCCTCACCGACGTCACCACCGAGGCGAACCGGTCGGCGCTGGCGATGTTCACCAAGGACCCGACCCGGCGCTGGACCGTGCGTGATGTCGCGGAGTTCATCTCCATCGGTGGCCGAGGTCCGTTGATCGTCGGGGACCCGGTGCAGGTCGTCGACGAGCTGGTCCGGTTCAAGGAGCTCTCCGGGGTGGACGGGTTCAACATCTCAGCGGCGGTGCGTCCCGCGGACTTCGAACGTTTCGAGAGCTTCGTGACTCCGGAGCTGCAGCGCCGCGGCCTGCTGCCCCAGCGTCCCGAGACCCCGGTGACGCTGCGCGAGACGCTGCTCGAAGCGGGGCCGCACCTGGGCGCGGATCACCCCGCGCGCCGGGCCGATCACCGGGAGGCGCGCAGCAGGATCTCCTCGGCGATCGCGCCGGCGACGTCTCTGGGCTCCCCGTAGCCGGGCAGATGCGCGAGGCTGATATCGGCATCGGGCAGCACCGCCAGCACGACGGCGCCCTCGGTGGACTCCAGGTCAGGGACCTGGAGATCCACGGCGGCGGCGAAGAGTCCGGGGACCGCCATGACCGCGTCCACTGCAAGCTCATGCAGCGCATCGGGCAGCGTGGTCGTCACATCGATGCTCAGCCCGCCGGCCGAGATCGCCAGCGAGTCCTGCAGTCGCACGAGCGCGCCCTCGGTGGGCACCTCCTCGGGGTCCAGGCCTCGCTGGCGCAGCTTCTCCCGCGCTGCGGGCGCCGACGCCTCGGAGGTGCTGGGCAGCGCGGTGCTGCTCAGCAGCGCATGCCGGCTCCGGGCCCGGGCATCGGCATGCAGCAGCTGCTCCAGTGTCGAGCTGCCATCGCCGAGCACCGTGGCTGGCAGTCGCAGCAAGGAGGCCGACACCCGCTCACCCACGACGAAGGCGCGGACCGTGGACGGCGCTGCGAGCTCCTCGGCATCGGTCGGGGCTGAGAGCTCGGTCGGCGGCACGGACTGGGTCGAGTCCTCAGACTCGACAGACTCGACAGGCTGCGTTGACTCGGCACCCTCTACCGGCTCCGCCGGCAGCGGCACCTCCTGGAGCTCCAGGTGCCGGCGCAGAAGCAGCGGATCCGCGACGATCCGCCGCGCGTGCGCACTGACCAGGGTGGTCACGACCGAATCCATCCCGCCGACCACCACCCCGCCGAAGACGAAGACCTGGCTGTGTTCACCCACCGGCTTCAAGGTCACTCGCCGGCGCCGCAGGGCTCGCCGCAGCAGCTGGTCGTGCCGCGGGGCCTCCGGGTACTCGTTCAGCGAACGGCTGCCCAGAGTCTTGCGGATCAATCGGGTGGTGGATTCTTCAGTCGGCATAGGTCTCAGGATATAGGTCGGCCGCGGGCCCTCGCCCTTTTCCAAAGGCGAGTGCCCACGGCCCTCACTGCTTGGCAGTGCCTGGGTTCAGCGTGCGTTGGTCCCGGAGGAGCTGCTCGAGGAGCCGTTGCCCTTGGAGGACTCGCGGGCCTGCTTGTCCGCGGCGTCGGCCTGCTTCTCGACCTTCTCGGCGGCCTGATCCACCAGCTTCTCGGTGTTGGCGCCGGCCTTCTTCACGGCGTCCTCGGCGCGCGCGGCGGCGTCGACCGCCACGTCGGTCACCGGTGCGGCGGCGTCGTCGGCGTGCTTCTTGACCGAGTCGGCCACGGTGGAGACGTACTGCTTGGCGGTCTCTCCGGCCTTGGTCACGGTGTCCTGGACCTTGGGGTCCTTCCAGGTCTCCGCGGCGCTCTTCTTCACGGCGCTGAGGCTCCGCTCGAATTCCGCTTGGCCGCGCTTGCTGCCGATGATGTAGCCGATGGCAATGCCGGCGCCCAGTGTGAACAGTCGCATGGTCAACTCCGTTCTGACGGTGGATGAGTCTCTCGTGTCTTACGAGTCCCTCTAGAACTTAGTCTGCTTTGCAGACCGATGTCACGGCCATGACCCCTGATGGCCCCTGAGGCCGCCCTGACGCGACCCTGATTCAGCCGACGACGGCGGTGCGCGGGTTCAGCTGGTCCGTCGCGCCGGGCACCGGCTCGGCCGGGTCCTGGCCCAGCTCGACGATCCGGTTCTCGCCGTTCACATGCACCACCTTCGGGCGGTGATCGGCGAGCTCGGCGGCGTCGAGCATCACATAGGAGATCAGGATGATCAGGTCACCTGGATCCACCAGGTGGGCGGCGGCGCCGTTGATCCCGATGACCCCGGAGCCGCGTGGACCAGCGATGGTGTAGGTCTCCAGCCGTGCGCCGTTGGTGACGTCGACGATCTGGACCTTCTCACCCTCGACGATCCCGGCGGCCTCGAGCAGATCGGTGTCCACGGTGATGGACCCCACATAGTGCAGGTCCGCGTGGGTCACGGTGGCCCGGTGGATCTTGCCGCCCAGGACGGTCCTCAGCATGCTCGGCTCGCTTTCGACGAAGGAAGTGTTCTCATCACCTGGTCCATTATCCAGCGTCCTAGCCGGGCTCGGTATTCCCGGGCTCGGCACGGCGCTGGGTCAGCGCGGTGACCGCCCGGCTCCCGACCTCGACGAGCCCGCAGCCCAGGATGCTGGAGATCAGCGCGACCGTCAGCAGCTCTGCCGAGGGCATCGCGAAGAGGTGGTACTGCTGGGAGATCGGGACCAGCAGCACCGCGGCGAGGAGCAGATACATGGACCCGATCAGAGCCACCCGGGGCCAGGTCAGCGGGCGCAGCGCCATGTTGAGCACCCAGAGTCCCACCGCGGTCAGGCACAGCGTGGCCGCCGTCTGGATCGCCGCCGCGGGTTCCTGCAGGTAGCGGCCGAAGGCGCTGACCGTGACCACGGCGAGCACGATCGCGATCGCGCTCGGCAGCGAGAAGTACAGCGAGCGGCGCAGGAACCCCGGGCGGTAGCGCCGCGGATTGGGTATCAGAGCCAGGAAGAACGCCGGAAACCCGATCATCAGGAAGTCCACGGTCGAGAACTGACGCGGAAGGAACGGGAACTCCCAGAACAGCAGTCCGTAGATCAGCCCGAGCAGGATCGCATAGGCGGTCTTGGACAGGAACAGGTGCGCCACCCGCTCGGTGTTGGCGATGACCTTGCGGCCCTGTTCCAGCACCGAGGGAAGCCGGTCGAAGCGCCCGTCCAGCAGCACCATCCGTGACACGGCCTTGGTGGCCGGTGCGCCGTCGCCCATGGCGATCCCCAGGTCGGCCTTCTTCATGGCCAGCGCGTCGTTGACCCCGTCCCCGGTCATCGCGACCACGTGCCCGGCCGCCTTCAGCGCCTCCACCATGGTGCGCTTCTGCTCGGGGGAGACTCGGCCGAACACCGAGTGGTGCTCCAGCATCTCGCGCAGCGCCGCGGGATCTCCGGTGAGCGTGGAGGCATCCACGGCATCGCCCTCGATGACCATGCCCACCTCGCGGGCCACCGCGGCCGCGGTCTTGGGGGAGTCCCCGGAGATCACCTTCAGCGCGATGTTCTGTTCGCGGAAATACTCCAGCGTGGCGTGAGCCTCGGGGCGCACGTTCTCCTTGAAGGTCAGCAGCGCCACCGGGACGAGTCCATGCGGCAGCCGCTGCCCGCGGCCCAGCGGCCCGGTGCCGCCGGGAAGGATCGGACCGTCCAGCGGCGCATGGGCCAGCAGCATCGTGCGCAGGCCGCGGCTGGAGAGCTCATCGGTGCGGCGCAGCAGCGCCTCCGTGTGCACCTGCGGATCGGTGGCGTCGCCGCGCAGGATCTCCGGGGCGCCCAGCACCCAGTGCCCGGCCAGCCCGCCCGCGTCCGCGGCGAAGCTCACCGCGGAGAAGCGCCGGGCCGAGGAGAACTGGACCTGGCTGGCCGCCCGGTGCCGGGGCAGCGCGCTGTAGGGCGCGCGCAGCGCGGCCGCGGTGGCGTTCGCGCCCTCATCGGCGCCGAAGAAGGCCAGCACCTGCTCCCACTCCCGGGTCCCCTCCAGGGCGGTGGACTCCGGGTCGCGGCGGGCGGGGGCCGGCAGTCCCCGTGGGCTCAGCGCGGTGGCCCGGTGGAACGCGATGGTCCCGTCGGTCAGCGTGCCGGTCTTGTCCAGGCAGACCACGTCGACCCGGGCGAGGATCTCCACGGCCGGCTGCTCCTGCAGCAGCACGTTCTCCCGGGAGAGCTTCACGGCGGCCACGGCGAAGGCGATGGTGGTCATCAGGGCCAGCCCCTGCGGGACCATCGCGGTCACCGAGGACACCGCGGTGACCAGCGCGTCCCGCCACTGGCCCGACTCCCAGGCGGCGCTCCAGCCGCCGAAGGCCTGCATCTGGCCGTTGAGCACCACTGCGACGATGGGCACCAGCACCATCGAGAGCCAGAACGCGATCTTCTCCATCGCGCGGCGCAGCTCCGAATTGATCTTCTGATAGCGCTTGGCCTCAGTGGCCAGCCGCACCGCATGGGCCCGCTCGCCGACGGCGGTCACCCGGAACCTGCCGGATCCGGCCACCACGGCGGTCCCGGAGAGGAGCCGGTCATCGCGGCGCTTGGCCACGGCGTCGGACTCTCCGGTGAGCATCGACTCGTCCACGTCGAGTCCCTCGGCGCGCAGCACCTCGCCGTCGGCGGGGATCTCGTCGCCGCGGTGCAGCTCGACCACGTCGTCGAGCACGATCTGCTCACGGTGGATCTGCAGGAGCATCCCATCGCGCAGCACCCGCACCTCGTCCTGGTGCAGCAGCGCGATGGCATCGAGCTTGCGCTTCGCGCTGTACTCCTGAAAGAGCCCGATGAACACGTTGGCCACCGCGGCGACGGCGAAGAGCAGGTCCAGCCAGCGTCCCAGCAGGATGATCGCGAGCGCGCAGAGCCCGATGATGAGATTGAACAGCGTCATCAGATGGGTGCGCAGGATGTCGGTGATCGAACGCGAGGTGGTGCGCGGCTGGACATTCGCGAGGCCCAGCCGGTTGCGTTCCAGCACCTGGACCGAGTTCAGCCCGGCGGCCTCGAGCGTCTTGGGGTCCACTGCAGACCTCGTCTCCGCGGGGTCGCGGATCGCAGTCTTCTGGGCAGCCACAGGGCCAGAGTCTACCGTTCGGGTCAATCGGAGCCGGAGACCGCGACGATCAGCTCTTCGCCGCTGGCGCCCACCGCGATGTTCAGGCCGAACTCGACCTGGTGGCTCTCCTCGAGCGCGGCGCCGTCGTGGAAGTGCCGCGAGTCGAAGCTGACGGTGGCCGCCATGTCGGTCTCGGCGGCATCCCAGCCCTCCTCGTCGAAGTCCAGGGTGAGCTCATCCGGCTCGGGCATGTTCCACCGGATGGACTCGGTGACCACCTGGTTGGGGGTGTTGATGCCCATCGGGCAGCCAGCGGGCATCAGCACCTGTTGCTCGGCGCAGCCGTCGAGGTAGGTCTGGACCTCTTCGCGGAGCATCGTCTGGGCGGCCTCGGAGGCCTCGAGCTCCAGGGTGATCTGGTGGGGCTCTGCGGCCTCACTCTGCTCGCCGTCTGCACCACCCTCCTGGACCACCACGTACCGTGAGCGACCGACCAGCCATTCGCTCTCCACGGCGACCTCCACCACCGCCGGGACGTAGCTGCGCAGCCTGACGGAATCCTCCTCGAGGTTCACCGGCTCGCCGTTCACGGTGATCTGTGCGATGCCGCCGGCGGCGGCGCCGGGCACATCGATCTGCAGCTGACTCATCGAGGCCGTCGTGAGCTCCCAGTCCGGGAAGAAGGCCAGCGTGTTTCGCGGCGCGGCCATGGGCAGCCGGGTCTCGAAGGACTCACCCTCGACCTCGAACTGCATCACCGCTCGGGCCTGCGCGTCCGTGGTCTGCCCGAACCGGGGGTTCTCGACGCCGGCGGTGCTGCGCGCGAGCGCTTCGCCGTCGAGCAGGACGCTGTCCACCGGGTCGGTCTCTGTGGCGTCGAGCGCCGCAGGATCGAAGAACCCCAGCGCCTCGGATCCGCTGCCTCGCGTGATCGAGTCCCAGTACTCCTGCGCGGTGTGGCCGGGGGTGTAGATCTTCTCGCTGACCTGCCAGATCGCGACGCCGCCGGCCGCCAGTGCCATGACCAGCGCGGCCGCCCAGGCCACCAGCAGTCCGCGGTGGGAGCGCCGGTGCTCGGCCGCCTCCGGTGGGGGCGGCGGGGCGGAGTGATGGGCCTGCGACATAGGGATCAGCGTAGCAACCACCGGCCCGGGCGCCGGGCGGTTCAGCCCAGGAGCGCCGCGACCAGCACCACGGTGGGGATCGCCGCGATGGTGGTCAGCAGCACCGTGTCGCGGGCGATGACCTCACCGGTCTGATAGCGCACGGCCGTGACCAGGACGTTCTGTGCCGTGGGCAGGGCCGCCATGACCACGGCGACCAGCACCTGATGGTCCTCGAGTCCGAAGACGAACGCCGCGAGCAGCCAGGCCAGCACTGGGTGCAGGACCAGTTTCAGGGCGGCGGCGAGGAACACGTCACGACGTCGTCCGGTGGCCCGGTCCAGCGGCCGGCTGCCCACCAGGGAGAGACCGAAGGCCAGCAGCATCAGCGGGATCGAGGCTCCGGCGAGCAGCTCGATGGCCTCCTGCACCGGGGTGGGGAAGCGCAGCTCCTGCCAGGAGAAGATCAGGCCCAGGCCGGCTCCGATGATCATCGGGTTCACCGCCGACTGTCCGATGCTGCGCACCGCCGAGATCCGTGGCCGCGGCCGCACCTTCGTGGTCGTGCCCTGGTCGCGGGTGAGCAGGTCCAGCGCAGTGACGTAGATGGGCGTGTAGATCGCCAGCTGGAACATGATGATCGGCGCGGCGAGCGCGACGTCGCCGAGCACATAGGCAGCGATCGGGAAGCCGAGGTTCGCACCGTTGACCAGCGAGCCGCTCATTCCGCCGATCATCAGATCGGAGCCCGCGCGACCCTTGAGCAGCAGGAAGCGTCCGAGCAGGATGAAGACCACCAGGCTCAGCAGCGCTCCGATCGTGGCGATCGCGAACTGCGGGCCGAGCACCTCGCGCAGCGAGGACTCGGAGATGGTGACGAAGAGCAGGCAGGGGGAGGCGACGAAGAACGCGACCCGGCTCATCACCACGCGCGCGTCGGGGCCCAGGACCCGGAACCTGCCGATGATCCAGCCGACCCCGATGATCAGCCAGATGATGGTGAAGCCGGAGAGGACCGCGCCCATGTCACTCCTTGCGGCTCGTCCGGCAGGTTCAGCTCATCACTGTAACCCGGTCCGGGGTGAGCCCGGCGCTGCCACTCAACGGAGATCAGCTCATTGCTGGGCTTCGGCGTCCTCGGCGGGGCTGATGAAGTCGGTGCGGATCCGCTCCACACCTTCCGCGGAGATCTGGAACCCGTGCTCCTGGCCGGCGTCGATCATGATGCCGGCGCCGGTGATGGACTGCACGATCGCGACTCCGGGGGCCTCCACGGCATGCGGAGCGTGCTCCTTATAGTCCTCGGGGATGTTCCCGGTGGTGCTGAACAGCGCGATCAGCGGGTTGCCCTCGTTGTCCTGCAGCGTGAGCGGGTTCACCGAACCGGTCTCATCGCTGACCTCCTCGGGGCTGAGGAAGTAGACGCTGCTGGTCAGGAAGGCGCGGATGATCTCGCCGGCCTGGGCCTTGCCGTCCCGGCCCTCGATGAGAACCTGCTCAAGCGTGGCGGCGGAACCGACCTGCTCGGCGGTGGTCTCGGCGGCGGGTGTCTGTTCTGGCTGAGTGTTGGGTGTCTCGGTCATGCCTCTACGCGATCATGGACGCGCGCAGAATGCAATGCGAGCAGGCCCACCTCGTCTCCGATCATCTCCGCCGACGCGACGCTGGGGTATTTTGGGCAGGTGCTGCTATCTGATCGAGACATCCGAGCCGAGATCGACGCCGAGCGGATCAAGCTGGACCCGCTGGAGCTCTCGATGATCCAACCCTCAAGCGTGGACGTCCGCCTGGAACGGATGTTCCGGCTGTTCGACAACCACAAATACGCCCACATCGATCCCGCGGCGGACCAGCCAGAGCTGACTCGGCTGGTGGAGGTGGATCCCGAGGAGCCCTTCATCCTGCATCCCGGGGAGTTCGTGCTCGGCGCCACCTACGAGTCGGTCACCCTGCCCGAGGACGTCGCGGCCCGCCTGGAGGGCAAGAGCTCGCTGGGCCGGCTGGGACTGCTGACCCACTCCACCGCGGGGTTCATCGACCCCGGCTTCTCCGGACAGGTCACTCTGGAGCTCTCCAATATGGCCACGCTGCCGATCAAGCTGTGGCCCGGGTCCAAGATCGGTCAGCTCTGCTTCTTCCGGCTGAGCTCTCCCGCCGAGCACGGCTACGGCTCCGGTGCGCACCAGTCTCGCTACCAGGGCCAGCGCGGGCCCACGGCCTCGCGCAGCCACGAGAACTTCCACCGCACGATCATCAGGTAGCGCGCCTGCGGCGCTGGGCGCCCCGTGCACCTGCGGCGCTGGGCGCCCAGCGCGCCCGCGCTCAGCTGCCGACGCGCACCCGGTGCTCACGCATCTTCGCCGGACCGGTGGGGTTGTGCACCAGCGTCAGGGTGGCCAGGCCGATGCTCAGGATCACCACCACGCCGAGGATGATCGCCTTATCGCTGCCGCCGGCGCTGAACAGCAGCAGCGCGATCAGCCCCGGGGTCAGGAAGGACACGCTGCGCCCGGCCGTGGCGTAGAGCCCGAAGAGCTCCCCGGCCCTGCTCGGCGGAGCCAGCCGGGCCAGGAAGGCCCGCGAGGAGGACTGGGCCGGGCCCACGAACACGCAGAGCATCAGCCCGAAGACCCAGAAGGCGCTCGTCGGGGTGATCACGAGGCCGCCGAGGCTGCGCTCCACATCGAGGAAGCACAGGAGCCCGGCGGTGAGGATCAGCGCGGTCACACAGGTGGCGATCACCCGGCGCGGACCGACCCGGTCATCGAACCAGCCCCCGATGAACGCACCCAGCGCGGCCGCCACGTTCCCGGCGATGCCGAAGAGCAGGATGTCGGAGGTGGTGAATCCGAAGACCGTGACGCCCAGGATCGCGCCGTAGGTGAACACCGCAGAGAGCCCGTCGCGGTAGATCGCCGAGGAGACCAGGAACCAGAAGGTGTTCCGGTCCTCGCGCCAGAGCCCGATCACCAGCCCGATGAGTCGGCGGTAGGACTCTAGGATGCTGACCCGGTCCTGCACCACCTCCTGATCCGCGGTCTTCAGCGGCGTCAGCAGCAGCGGCAGCGAGAAGATCAGGAACCAGGCGGCCGCCACCAGCGCCACCGCCCGGACATTGACCATCTCGTCCTCGCCGAGCCCGAACAAGTGTGGCGGCTCCCCGGCGACCAGCCCGAAGTAGACGATGGCCAGGATCGCGATGCCGCCCAGATACCCGGAGCCCCAGCCGATGCCCGAGACCCGGCCCATCCGCGGGGAGTCTGCGATATCGGTGATCATCGAGTTGTAGTTCAGGTTCGCGAACTCATCGAAGAGCGTCATCGTGGCCATCAGGGTCACCCCCAGGACCAGGTAGGCCTGGTCCGGCTTCACGAAGAAGCAGGCGGCGACCAGCGCGATGACGATCAGCGTGTTGAGGGCGAGCCAGCGACGTCGTCGGCCTCCGTTGTCCGCGCGCTGCCCGATCACCGGCGCGGTGAGCGCGATGATCAGCCCGGCGATGGTGTTCGCGGTGGTCAGATACTGCGTGCCCTGCCCGCCGGGCCCGACCGCGTCAGCGATGTAGGTGCCGAAGACGAAGGTGACCATCACCGCGCTCACGGTGGCGTTGCCCCAGCTCCACAGGCTCCAGACCGCGATGAGCCGCTTCTTCAACGGCTCGAGGACGGTGCCCGCGGCGGGCTCACTGGTGCTCATTGCGGCATAGTAACCCTGGTTTGTTAACATTGAGGGGATTGCCGCCGCAGAACCTGGATTCAGGAACTCGCCGTTGGGCGAGCGAGGCATGGATGACTGGAGAGGAGCGGGGTACATGATCATTGGGATGCTGGCTGTGCTGTTCTCGCTCAGCGTCCTGACCCCCTTCCTGTTCCACCGGTTCGGCCGCCGCACCTTCTTCTTCCTCGCCGCGGTCCTGGCCGTGGCCATGTTCGCGATCCTCAGCTACGTCCCCGCCGTGCTGGAGGCCGATCAGGCCGCCGGCATCGGGGCGCCCAACGCCCCACCGGCCGAGGTGATCGAGTGGATTCCGCAGTTCGGCGTGGAGCTCGCGTTCCGGATCGACGCCCTGGGGCTGGCCATGTCGGTGCTGATCCTCGGCGTCGGCGCCCTGGTGATGCTCTACTGCGCTCGCTACTTCTCCGCCTCCGAGCGCGCCGCAGGTCCCTTCGCCGCGGAGCTCTTCGCCTTCGCCGCCTCGATGCTGGGCCTGGTGCTCGCCGATGACCTGGTGATGCTCTTCGTGTTCTGGGAGCTCACCACGATCCTGTCCTTCCTGCTGATCGGCTTCTCCGCGCACCGGATCTACGCCCGCCGCTCCGCGATCCAGGCCCTGCTGGTGACCACCTTCGGCGGCCTGGCGATGCTGGTGGGCCTGCTCTGGCTGGGCCAGCTGGCCGGAAGCTACCGGCTCTCCGAGATCCTCGCCGCCGCCCCGGACCTGACCTCCGACCCGGCCACGGCGACCGCGGTGGACATCGCGGTGGTGCTGGTCCTGCTCGGTGCGCTCTCGAAATCCGCGCTGGTCCCGTTCCACTTCTGGCTGCCTGCCGCGATGGCCGCGCCGACCCCGGTCTCGGCGTATCTGCATGCCGCCGCGATGGTCAAGGCCGGGGTCTACCTGGTGGCCCGGTTCGCTCCGGGCTTCTCCGAGACCAGCTTCTGGCTGCCGCTGGTGCTCGGGCTCGGGCTGCTGACCATGCTGGTCGGCGCCTGGCGGGCGCTGCGCCAGACCGACATCAAGCTGGTGCTCGCCTACGGCACGGTCTCCCAGCTGGGCTTCCTGATCATGATCAACGGGCTGGGCACCGAGGACGCGGCGCTCGCCGGCCTGACGATGCTGCTGGCCCACGGGTTGTTCAAGGCCGCGCTGTTCATGGTCGTCGGGATCATCGACCACCAGTCCGGCACCCGTGACCTGCGCAAGCTCTCCGGTCTGGCCCGCACCCAGCGCCCGCTGTTCATCGTCGCGCTGATCAGCACCGCCTCGATGGCCGGGCTGCCACCGCTCTTCGGCTTCGTGGCCAAGGAGGTCGTCTTCGAGTCCTTCTTCGGCTACGCGGAGGCCAGCGGCGAAGGATCGCCGCTGATCTGGGGCTGGCTGGTGCTGATCGGCGTGGTGCTGGGCTCCGCGCTGACCGTGGCCTACTCCGCCCGGTTCCTCTGGGGTGCCTTCGCCACCAAACGAGAGACCTCCGGGGCCTCCTTGGCGCCGATCGTGTTCAAGGGCCCGGTGCCGCGGGTCTTCCTGGCCGCGCCGATGATCCTGGCGGCGATCACGGTGGGGCTGGCGCTGTTCCCCCAGCCGGTGCAGGCGCTGGTGGAACCCTGGGCCACCTTGTTCGCTCCGGTGGATCCGGCGGTCGAACCGACCTATCTCGCGCTCTGGCACGGGCTGACCCCGGTGCTGGGGCTCTCCGTGCTGACCTGGGTGCTCGGCTATCTGCTCTTCCGCACCCGGGAACCCTTCGCCCGCCTGCAGGCCAAGGTGCCACCGGTGCTCGACGCCGAGCGCGGCTACCGGGCCTCGGTCCGGGGGGTCGACATGCTCTCCTCCTGGGTCACCGCGCGGACCCAGCGCGGCGCGCTGGGCTGGTACCTGTTCATCATCCTCGCCGTGGCGACCGTGGTCCCGCTCAGCGTGGTGGTCTTCGGCGCCCCCGGAGGCGCCGGGGTGACCGACCGGTGGATGCTGGACTCCTTCATCATCGCCGAACAGCCGCTGCAGGTGGTGCTGGCTCTGATCATCCTGGCCGGTGCCTCCGGTGCGATCTGGGCGCCCAAACGCTTCATGGCGGTGCTGATGGTCTCACTCTGCGGCTGGGGCATCGCCGGGATCTTCGCCCTGCAGGGCGCCCCGGACCTGGCGCTGACCCTGCTGCTGGTGGAGTCCATCGTGCTGGTGGTCTTCGTCCTGGCGCTGCGCAGCCTCCCGGCAGGGATCTGGACCCAGAGCCCCACCCGATTCAAGTTCGGCCGCGCGGCCCTGGGCATCGGCTTCGGCGCGGTGATGATGGCAGTCACGGTGATGGCGATGAACGCCCGCTCCGCCGATCCGGTCTCCGTGGAGTATCCGTGGATGGCCTACGAGGTCGGACAGGGCGCGAACATCGTCAATGTCACCCTGGTGGACATCAGGGTCTGGGACACCTTCGGTGAGATCACCGTGCTCGCGGCCGCGGCGACCGGCGTCGCTTCACTGATCTTCGTGAAGCGCCGCGACGTGCAGCGCCGAGAGCTGCACGAGGTCCCCAGCGGCACCGTGGGACGGGTGCTCTCGGACAAGGCGCTCTCCCCGCGCCAGGTCCGCGAGATCCAGGTCGCCCGCTCCTTCGCCACCGTGGCCCGCGAGGCCTGGCTGGTGGCCGGGCGCACCGTCGCTCCGGAGCACCGCAGCATCGTCTTCGAGGTGGTCACTCGGTTGATGTTCCACGGCATCATCATGATCTCGCTCTACCTGCTGCTGGCTGGACATAATCTGCCGGGCGGCGGGTTCGCCGGCGGCCTGCTGGCCGGTCTGGCGTTCGTGCTGCGCTACCTGGCGGGCGGGCGCTACGAGCTCGAGGCCGCGATCCCGTTCTCCGCCGGCGCCCTGATGGGCTGGGGTCTGGCGATCGCCTGCTTCACCGGCCTCACCCCGCTGATCGCCGGCGGGCAGGCCTTCCAGTCCTTCGACTTCTACCTCACGCTCCCGATCCTCGGCGAGCATCACTTCGTCTCGGCGATCCTCTTCGACCTCGGGGTCTACCTGGTGGTCATCGGCCTGATCGTGGACATCCTGCGCAGCCTCGGCTCGGAGATCGATGTTCGCAGCGAACGTGAGGGCCAGCGCGCCACCACCACCGCCCACGGCATCCACGGCGAGACCTCCGCGGGGGTGGCCCGATGACCGTCAACCTGACCCTGCTGGTGCTCATGGGCGCGCTCTTCGCCATCGGCATCTACCTGCTGCTGGAGCGTTCGCTCACCCGGGTGCTGCTGGGCATCATCCTGATCTCCAACGGCGTGAATCTGCTGCTGCTGCACACCGCGGGACGCGCCGGCCTTGCCCCGATCTATTCACCCGAGGTCGGTGCGGAGGAGTATCTGGATCCGTTGCCGCAGGCGCTCCTGCTCACCGCCATCGTGATCGCCTTCGCCCTGGTCAGTTTCATGCTCGCGCTGATCTACCGGTCCTGGGTGCTGGCCCGCCAGGATGAGCTCGCCGATGACGAGGAAGACCGCCGCGTCGCCTCCTACGCCAAGGTCC
Source organism: Nesterenkonia sp. E16_10 (assembly GCF_017347085.1). GTDB lineage: Bacteria > Actinomycetota > Actinomycetes > Actinomycetales > Micrococcaceae > Nesterenkonia. The sequence goes on along the minus strand of NZ_JADPSA010000022.1, from coordinate 24,120 downwards.
ATGACACCGAGGAAGACGCCGAGCTGGCCACCGAGACCACCGAGTTCGCCGACGACACCGACTCCGCAGGCCGCCAGCTGCTGAACCCGCGTCGCGGATCAGACGCCGTGGACCAGGCAGGTGCTGTCGATGAGACCGATGCGGTGCGAGGAACCGGCGACGTCGAGGCGGCACATGAGGCGTGGTCTGAGAACGACGCCCCTCCCGGCGGCGAGATGCATCCCGATCAGCTCGACGTCACTCACGGAGCCGGACGCGTCGACGGGCCGCCACGTCAGGCCCCGACAGATCCCGATGCCGATCCGAGCGAGGACCCGGATCCCCGTGACGGCCCCGACCCGACCGAAGGAGGCCAGCGCTGATGAACACCGAATTCCTCAGCTTCACCCCGCTGGCCGTGCTGATCCCGTTCTTCGGGGCGGGCTTCGCCTTCGCCTTCTATCGCAACAAGTCGGCCCAGCGGGCGATCACCATCGGTGCGCTCGTGCTCACGGTGATCCTCGAGGTCACGCTGCTGAGCCAGGTCTGGAACGGCGGCGCCCACGCCATCCACCTGGCTGGCTGGCCGGCGCCCTTCGGCATCGTGATGGTGATCGACCGGTTCGCGGCGCTGATGCTCGTGGTCTCCTCGATCATCACCCTGTGCGTGCTGCTCTACGCGGTGGGCCAGGGCGCCGCCGAGGAGAAGGACGACTCCGGCCCGGTCTCGATCTTCTACCCGACCTACCTGATCCTGGTCGCCGGGGTCTCCAACGCCTTCCTCGCCGGGGACCTGTTCAACCTCTACGTGGGCTTCGAGATCTTCCTGACCGCCTCCTATGTGCTGCTGACCCTGGGCGGGGGTGAGTCCCGGATCCGTGCGGGCGTCACCTATGTGGTGGTCTCGATCATCTCCTCGATGCTCTTCCTGATCACGATCGGCATGATCTACGCCGCCACCGGCACGGTGAACATGGCCGATCTCGCGCTGAAGCTCGGCGACCTCGACCCCAGCGTGCAGCTGACGCTCCACGTGATGCTGCTGGTGGCCTTCGGCATCAAGGCCGCGGTCTTCCCGCTGGCCTTCTGGCTGCCGGACTCCTATCCCACGGCCCCCGCCCCGGTCACCGCGGTCTTCGCCGGTCTGCTCACCAAGGTCGGCATCTACGCGATCATCCGGACCGAGACGCTGCTGTTCCCGGGGGAGCGGATCAACACCGCGCTGATGATCGTGGCGGCGCTGACCATGCTGGTCGGCATCCTCGGCGCCCTGGCACAGGCGGACATCAAGCGGATGCTCTCCTTCACCCTGATCAGCCACATCGGCTATCTGGTGTTCGGCCTCGCGCTGAGCTCGATCATCGGCATGGCGGCCACCATCTACTACGTGGCCCACCACATCACGATCCAGACCACGCTGTTCCTGGTCACGGGTCTGATCGAACGCCGTTCCGGGACCTCGAACGTGCTGCGGCTGGGCGGACTGGCGAAGATCTCCCCGGTGCTGGGCCTGCTGTTCTTCATCCCGGCGATGAACCTCGCCGGGATCCCGCCGTTCTCCGGGTTCATCGGCAAGCTGGGCATGATGCAGGGCGGTATCGCGGAGAACACCTGGATCACCTGGACCTTGGTGATCGCCTCGGTGGTGACCTCCCTGCTGACCCTGATGGCGGTGGCCAGGATCTGGACCCGCGGCTTCTGGCGCAAGCCCGAGGACGCCGATGAGACTCCCGAGCGGCAGCTGATGTCCAAGACCCTGGCCCACTCCCGGGCGGCGAACAAGCGCTACCTGCCGATGTCCATGGTGGCGCCCACCGCGGCACTGGTCGCCATGTCCCTGGCGTTCAGCGTCTTCGCCGGTCCGATGATGGACTTCTCCCGGGCCGCTGCGCAGGACATGTACGAGCGCACCCCCTACCTGGAGGCCGTCTTCGGTCCCGAGCGCACCGAGGGCGTCCGCGATGAGCTCGAGGACTTCGCCGCCACCTTCCTGATCGACTATGAGACCGACGACGGCGGCGCAGCCGAGCACGCCCCCGTGGAGACCTCGCTGCAGCCCGACGACGAAGAGGCCGAGGTCGTCCCGGAGATCACGGACGGGGATGATCAGTGATGAAGAGACCCAAGACTCCGCTGAAGCTTGAGCTTCCGCTGATCGCCTTCCTCGGCTTCTTCTGGATGGCCATCTGGCAGGACTTCTCCCTCGGCACGTTCATCATCGGCGTCGTCTACGCCACGATCATCGTCCGGGTGTTCTACCTGCCGCCGCTGCGCGGCAGCGGCCGGCTGAACCCATGGTGGGGACTGGTCTTCACCGTGCGCTTCCTGGGCAAGATGATCGCCGCCTCCTTCCAGGTCTCCTGGATCGCCATCGTCGTGGGTCCACGCGTGAGGAACTCGATCATCTCGGTCCAGCTGCGCAGCCACGATGACCTGATCGTGACCCTCACCGGGCACGCGCTCGCGCTCGTGCCGGGATCCCTGGTCCTCGACGTCGACCGAACGACTGCCACGCTCTACCTGCACACCCTCGACGTGAAGTCCGATGAGGACGCCGAGAAGATCCGCCAGGACGCGTTGAAGACCGAGGCGCTGCTGATCCTCACCTCGGGGAGCCGCTCGGATGTGGCAGTGGTCAGGGCCGAGAAGCGTCTGGGCAGGATGTCCGGCTTCTCCAAGACCGAGCGTGAGGCCCCGTTCATCCGCCGCGGCGGCGGTCCCAGCCGGGCCGACCGGGCTGCCGAGCGCGCCGCCGGCCAGACGCCGGAGCATGCCGACGACGCCGCCAGTGCCGGCTCTCCCGAGCGGGTCACGATCGAGGAGGTGGAGGACTGATGCTGGAGATCGCCGTGCACATCACCCAGGTCCTGCTCGCGCTCGGCGCAGTCGGGAGCGTCTACCGCATTTACCAGGGCCCCTCCGTGCTGGACCGGGTGATCAGCCTCGATGTCATGCTCATCATCGTGGCCTCGATGATGATCGTGGACATGGTGGTCAACGACCATCAGGATTTCATCCTGTTCGTGGTGATCACCGCTGTGATCGGGTTCCTCGGTGCCGTGGCCATCGCGCGCTACGTGGTCGTGCGCTCTCCCGAAGAGGTCGCCGGTGGGACCTCGGAGCAGGACCCGTACCCGACCCCTCCGGTGGCCCCGGCCATTCCCGGCGCTGCCGCGGAGAACGAGCCGGAGGCCCCGCACGACCCCGTGAGCACCCCGAGGATGCCTGGACTGGAGGAGGGAGAGGACGAGTCCACCTCCTGGTTCTCCGCCCTGGCCCGCTCCGGGTTCACCCCGCGCCGGCATGAGGACGAGGCCAAGGGCCCCGCTCCCGCGCAGAGCGCAGACCCCGAGGCGGACCTCGAGCGCCCGCCTGGTCCGCCCTCACAGCAGGAGGACCGTGATGATTGAATCTCTCGACGCAGATCTGATCCTCGACGCCGTGGCCTCGGTGCTGCTGGTGATCGGCGGGCTGATGTCCCTGGCCGCCGGCATCGGCCTGGTCCGGCTGCCCGACCTGCACTCGCGGATGCACGCCGCGACCAAGCCCCAGGTGCTGGGCCTGATTTCTCTGCTGCTGGCAGCCGCGATCACCTGGCGGTCCTGGGAATGGGTGGCGATCGTGGTGCTCGCCTGGGGCCTGCAGCTGCTCACCGCCCCGGTCAGCGCCCATGTGGTGGGGCGCTCGGGCTACCGGACCAAGCACATGCGCCGCGATCTGCTGACCCACGACGAGCTTGCCAGCGCGGTGGAGCGGATCAGCCGGGACACCCCGCCCACCCGGGGCTGACCAGCCTGAGCCTCACCCGGCTCTGGGCAGCCAGGCGCTCACCCGGCTCCGGGCAGCCTGAGGCTCACCCGGCTCTGCAGCCGATCAGGTCCAGACGAAGTTCCAGGCCCCGCTGAGCACCGCCGCGGTCACCGCCAGCGCCCCGATCAGGGCGCCGCCCAGGATCACCGGCAGGTCCGCAGCGCTGAACCGGGCGGGGCGCGCCCAGCTGCGCGGACCCGCGCCGAACCCGCGGGACTCCATGGTCACGGCGAGTCGGGTGGCCATCCGGATCGCCTGCACCAGAAGACCGAACGCCTGCGAGGCGGTGCCGCGCATCCGTGCTGCGGCTCCGCCATGCGTGCCCACCCCGCGGGCCCGGCGGGCCTGTCCGATGGTTCGCCAATGCTCCGCCAGCAGACCCAGCAGCCGCATCGCAGCCAGCGCCCCGAGCACGAACCGTGCCGGCAGCCGCAGCTGCTGGGCCAGTGAGTCCGCCAGGTCGGTGGGATCCGTGGTGGAGAACACGATCACCGAGGGCAGCACGATGGCCAAGGCCCGGGCGCCCAGCGCGAGCCCCAGCGCGATCGACCCCTCGCTGATCGTGGTGAATCCCAGGTCCAGGAGCACCCGCCCGGACTCCTCGGCCGCGATCGCGGTGCCCCAGGCGGCCAGCACCGCGCCCGCGGCAAAGGGCCAGATCCGCCGCAGGAAGCCCGCCGGACGGATCCCGGCCAAGGGCAGCAGCGCCAGGGTGGCCAGGATGACGACCCCGGAGCTCACCACATCGATGGTCATCACCAGCGCCGCCGTGATCAGGAAGACGGCGATCAGCTTGGCCAGCGCATTGCGCCGACCCAGCCAGGACAGTGAGCGCACGGCGGCGAAGAGTTCCCCGCCCGGCGCCCCTGGCTGCTCACCGGTCATCGGACCCCCAGGCTGTCCATCGGCCCCCGGCGCAGCCCGGTCGGTGCCGCCGATCTCGAGCTCCCCTATCTGGAGCTCCTCGGCCTGAAGTCCGCGCAGGAAGTCCGCATCGTGGGTGACCGCCAGCACCGTGCCACCGGAGTCCAGATGCTCCCGCAGCAGCGAGATCAGTTCCGCGAAGGTTCGCGCATCCTGACCGAACGTGGGCTCATCGAGCATCAGCACCGGCGGCCCGGCCGAGAGCACCGTGCCCACCGAGAGGCGGCGCTTCTCCCCGCCCGAGAGCGTGAACGGGTTGGCCTCGGCCAGCTCGGAGAGTCCAAGCCGCTGCAGCAGCCCGGTGACCCGGTCCGTCACCTGCGCCTCGGTGAACAGCGGATCGGAGGTGCCGGGGACCTTCGCCTGCTGCGCCCCGAGGGCCAGCTCCTCGCGCACCGTGCCGCGCACGAACTGGTGCTCCGGCTCCTGGAACACCACGCCGATCCGGGCGACCAGGTCGGCGGAGCGCCATTCATGCGGGTCCGCGGCCAGCCCTGCGCCAGCCTCACCACCCTTGAGCTCCGCCGTCGCGGCGAGGCTCCCGGCGTGGCCGGGCAGCAGCCCCGCCAGGGTCAGCAGCAACGTGGACTTCCCCGCGCCGTTGGCACCGGTGATGCCCAGAGCCTGGCCGCGACGAATCACCAGATCGAGGTCGGTGAGCGTCGGCGCGGCGGGCTGGGTGCTGCGCCAGCCAGCCTTGGGGGAGTGCCGGCCCACGGCGAGGCCGTCGGCCAGCAGCAGCGGCTCGCCCGTCGCCGGCACAGGCATCCCGCCCCGCGCAGATCTCGCATCCCGCACAGACCCCGCATCCTGGGCAGGCCCATCCGGCGGCACCGCCACCCGCGGCCAGGCCGGCAGCTCCTGCAGCGGGTTGCGACCCGGGACCCAGAGCCCCATCGCGCCCAGCTCCTGGCGCAGCGCAGGGTCGGTGAAGATCGCTGCCGCGGGACTGCGCCTGCGGATGCCGCCCCCGGTCTCGAGCACGAGCAGCGTGTCCATCTGCTCCGCCCAGCCCTCAGGGCGATGCTCCACCAGGATGACGGTGGCACCGGTGGCCTCTGCGGCGGAGAGCACCGCGTCACGGACCTGCCGGACGCCTTCGGGGTCCAGGTTCGCGGTGGGCTCATCCAGCAGCAGCAGTCCCGGGCGCATCGCGAGGATCCCTGCAAGGGCGAGCCGCTGCTTCTGTCCTCCCGAGAGCTTCGCGCTCGGATGGTCCAGGCCGAAGCCCTCCAGGCCCACCTCGGTGAGTGCCTCGCGCACCCGTTGCCAGATCTGCTCCCGGGGCACGGCGAGGTTCTCGGCCGCGAAGGCGACGTCGTCGCCGATTCGGGAGAGCACCACCTGAGATTCCGGGTCCTGCTGCATCAGTCCGGCCCGGCCTCGGGCCTGGTCGGGAGCGACGCCGTCGAGCAGCAGCTGCCCGTGGACCTCGGCCTCGTCGTCGTGGAGCACCGCGGCCAGCGCGTGGAGCAGGGTGGACTTGCCCGCCCCGGAGGGTCCGGTCAGCAGCACCTTCTCCCCGGCGGCGATGCTCAGGTCCAGGCCCGCCACGGCGGGACGTTCCCGCTCGGCATGGGTCCAGGACCATCCCCGTGCGGTGACGGCCACTCCGGCGTCGGGTCGCGTCCTGGTCGTGTCGCCGCGGGCGAGCCCGGCCACGCCTGGAGCCTCACCCGCATGCTGACCCGCCGGATCACCCACCGCATCACCCATGTGAGCGGCCGAGACTCAGTCGCGGCTCCCGATGCGCCCGCCGGGAGGCCAGCGGTCCCAGCACCGAGGCCGCCGCGAGCCCGCGGGTGGCGAGCCAGGGGAGCACCCCGGCGATGATCGCCCCGGAGAGCGCGAAGCAGGCGATGTGGATGATCGTCTCCAGGGGAGCGTAGGCGTACATCGGCACGATCCAGTGATAGGTGATCCCGCCGGTGAGCCCGGAGGCGGCGCCGGCCAGCATCGCGACCTCCAGCGAGAACCGGCGGTAGACCACGGCCAGGAAGATCAGCTCAGCCCCGAGGCCCTGCATGAAGCCGGAGGAGAGCACGGTGAGCCCCCACTGCGAACCCAGCAGAGCGGACACCGCCGCGGCGACCATCTCGCAATAGATCGCGGCGCCCGGCTTGCGGATGACCAGGGCGCCCAGGACGGCTGGGAAGAGCCACATCCCGTGCACCAGGGTCTCCACCGGAGGGTAGAGCACGAAGAGGTTCCCGACCAGGTGATAGCTGAGGTTCCAGCCCCAGAAGATGACCCCGGAGGCGACCGCGAGCACCGAGGCGACCACGATGTCGGACACTGACCAGCGCCATGACCGGGCGGGGAAGTGTGTGCCTGTGCCGCGGCCTGCGGCGGCCGTGCGATTGCTGCTGCTCATGATGCTTCTCCCTATGAAGGTGAGTGCGGACCAAGAGCACGCAGGAGGGAGGCTTGAGCCGCAGCTCAAACGTCCGAGTGAAGATGCTCGACTTCCTTCGCAGGTCCTAACCTGATCAGGTTCGAGGGTCTGGGCCTTCAGCCCACTCTCAGCGCCCTGCCGGCAGGGTACTGGCTGATCAGCCAGATCTCCTGTCGAGGGGCGCTCCCCTGTCGTGTCTCAAATGACGTGCACTACAGTAGCACCAGGACACCCAACCACCCCTGAGCAGCTCTGAGGAGAACACTGTGGACAAGCTTCTGGACAAGGGCATGGCCCTTGGCATCTCACTGGCCGGCGGCTTCGTCGCCACGCGGATCTTCGACTTCGTGTGGAAGAAGACCACCGGCGACGACGCCCCGCGCGTGGCCAACGACGAGATGACGCTCAAGCGCGCCCTGGCCTTCTCCATCGGCTCTGCCGCCGTCTCCGCCGCCGTGCAGGTGCTCTCACAGCGGGGCGCAAGCTCCACGGTGAAGAAGCTCCGCAGCAAGGCTGGAGATCGCGCAGAGGTCTGATCGATGCGCATCGCTGCCGCTCAGATCACCACCGGCCCGGACCCTGATGCCAACCTGCAGCTGATCCGCGAATACACCTCCCGTGCCGCGCAGGCCGGGGCGCGGGTCGTGGTCTTCCCCGAGGCCGCCCAGCGCGCCTTCGGGCACCCGCTGCCGCCCGTGGCCGAACCGGTCACCGGCGCCTGGGCCGAGGCCGTCCGCGGCCTGGCCCGGGAGTTCCAGATCGTGATCGTCGCCGGAATGTTCACCCCCGGGGTGCCCAGCGCCGACGGTCGACCTCGAGTCGTCAATACCCTGATCGCCGTGGGCCCCGCCGGCCCCTCCGGCGCGGCCGCGGAGATCGACGTCGCCTATGACAAGATCCACCTCTACGACGCCTTCGGCTTCAAGGAGTCCGACGGCGTCCAGCCCGGCCGCAGCCCGGCGCAGTTCGTCCTCGACGACATCACCTTCGGGCTGGCCACCTGCTACGACATCCGCTTCCCGAACCTGTTCACCGCCCATGCCCGATCTGGCGCGCAGGTGACCCTGGTGCCGGCATCCTGGGGCGCGGGGGAGGGCAAGCTGGCGCAGTGGCGGCTGCTCGCCCAGGCCAGGGCGCTGGACTCCACGCAGTACATCCTGGCCTGCGGCCAGGCCGATCCCGCCGCCGCCGGAGTGGACCCGGTGCCGGGAGCGCCCACCGGGATCGGGCATTCGATGATCGTGTCCCCGCTGGGCGTCCCGCTCCGCGAGGCCGGCGGCGCGCCTGAGCTGCTGATCGCCGAGCTAGACCCGGAACTGGTCAGCCGGACCCGGGAACTGGTCCCGGTGCTGCGCAACGCCCGCCAGCTCTGACGCTCGCCAGCTCCAACGCCCGCCAGCTCCAACGCCCGCCAGCTCTAGCGCCCAGGGCGCGCAGCTCAGTCCAGCGGGTGGTTGACCGGCAGGTCCTGGTCCAGGAAGCTGTTCAGCGCCGCGGTGAGCTCCGGGTTCACGGCGAGCTCATGCTCATCGATCCGGTTCACCGGAGCCGCCAGCCGCACCGAGGACAGCAGCCACAGGTGATCTGCCGCATAGAGGTCCTCAGGGGTCAGCGGCCCATAGCCGAGCTTCCAGCCGGCCCGCTCGGCCGCGGTGAAGATCGCTCCCTGGGTGGTGCCCGGCAGGATGCCGGTCTCCAGCACCGGGGTGATCAGCGTCGGCGGCTCTCCGTCGGCGCCCGCCTTCGCGATGAGCACGGTGGAGGTCGGGCCCTCGAGCACCTGGCCGTCGGAGGTGGTGAAGATGACGTCGTCGAACCCGCCGGCCTCGGCGTGGCGCAGCGCAGCCATGTTCACCGCATAGCTCAGGGTCTTGGCGCCCAGCACGAGCCAGGGTGCCCGTTCGGCGGCGGTGGAGTCGTAGCCGCGGTCCAGCAGCGTCACGGCCAGCGGCTTGCCGCGGTTGGACCGCATGCTCTCAGCCACCGGAGTCAGCATCAGCCAGTAGGTGCCGGCGAAGGCCGGATCCTCGGAGGCCGGTTCGCCCTCCACGCCTCGGGTGGCTACGAGCTTGACCGCCAGCTCCTCAGGCACCCCGCCCCGGGCGCGGTACTCCTCGAGGCCCAGCCCGATGGCGGCCTCCCAGGAGTCTGCCGGGGGAATGCCGATGTCAAGGATGCCGGCGGAGCGGCGCAGTCGGGCCAGGTGTGCGTCGAGCTTCCGCGGCGTGCCGTTCACGGCGAACATCGTCTCGAATATCCCGTCCCCGCGGATGGCACCGAGGTCGGTGATCCGCAGCTGGGGCTGGTGCGGGTCAAAGACCGCACCAGTGGGGTGTTCGGCGTCGATCCGTACGGCGACGGCGGCCACAGAGTCATCGCGAAAGTGCTCAGCCATGGCTACAGCCTAGCCCCTGGGCGGGCCGCCGGCGGTGATCGGCGGGGCCAGACCCAGTAGGCTGTCTCAGAACACCTTGGAGGGTATGCGTTGCTGTGGCCATTTAGCGGGTGGGGACTGGAATCCCTGCCGCAGGGGATCCTCCTGGGCATCCTCGTGTTCGAGATCGGCGTCCGAGTGGCCGTGATCGGCATCATTCCCTCCAATCGCCGCCCCAACACCGCGATGGCCTGGCTGTTGGCGATCTTCTTCGTCCCGGCGATCGGGCTGCCGCTGTTCCTGCTCTTCGGCCGCAGCAAGCTCTCCGCCCGCCGGCAGGAGCGTCAGCGGCGGATGAATGCCGCGCTGCTGCGGGCCACCAGCCAGATGGAGCTCTCGGACCAGCTGCGTGAGCATGAGCAGCTCAGCGCCACCGCGGTGCTCAATCGCAATCTTGGCGCCTTCCCCATCCAGGAGGGCAACCAGCTCACGCTGATCACGGACTATAAGGCGTCCTTCACCTGGCTGGTCGATCAGATCGATGAGGCCCGGGAGTACGTCCATGTGCTCTTCTACATCGTCGGGGACGACCGCGAGTACGCCGGCCCGGTGCTCGACGCCATGGAGCGCGCGGCCGAGCGCGGGGTCAAGGTGCGTTTCCTCTATGACCATCTCGGCACGGCGCGGGTCAAGGGCTACCGTCGGCTCAAGCGCAGGCTGCGCGGTTCCAAGATCGAATGGCATCGGGTGCTCCCGATTCGTCCGCTGCGCCGGCGCTTCTCCCGGTTGGATCTGCGCAACCACCGCAAGATCGTGGTCATCGACGGCATCACCGCGCTGACCGGCTCCACGAACCTGATCGAACCGCACTACCAGCGACCCGCGGCGGTGCGCATGGGTCGACGCTGGGTCGAGCTCAATGTGGTGCTCACCGGCCCCGCGGTGACCGGACTCGACATCGTCTTCGCCTCCGACTGGTACGCCGAGACCAACGAGAACCTCGGCGAGAAGCTGTTGGTGGACCTGGAGGCCGATGAGGCCGCCTCGGGCGGCTCGCTGGTCCAGGTGGTCCCCTCCGGCCCGGGGTTCCCGGATGAGAACAACCTGCGCCTCTTCAACGACCTGATCTACCAGGCCACGGACCGGATCATCATCTCCACGCCGTACCTGGTCCCCGACGATTCGCTGCTCTACGCGCTCACCAACGCGGCGCACCGCGATGTCGAGGTCCTAGTGCTGGTCTCGAAGAAGGCCGATCAGTTCACCGTCCAGCACGCCCAGCAGTCCTACTACCAGATCCTGCTCGAGGCCGGGGTGCGGATCTTCCGCTACCCGGATCCGGACGTGTTGCACGCGAAGTTCATGATCATCGATGACCACGTCGCGGTCCTGGGCTCTTCGAACATGGACATGCGCTCCTTCTCGCTGAACCTGGAGGTCACGCTGATGATCGTCGACGTGGAGAAGGTCACCGAGATCGAGGAGGTCTTCACGCGGTATCTCCTGCTCTCCACCGAGCTTGACCTTCAGGAGTGGTCACGCAGGCCGTGGCACGTGCGCTACCTGGACAACACCTTCCGGCTCACCTCCGGGCTGCAGTAGAGGCCCGGATCGACGAGCATATATACTCTCTGCCCAGGACGCCGGAGCCCGATCCGGAGCCCCTCCACCCAGCGCCGATCAGACCTGAGGAAACATGAGCGGATTGCGTTCGACGGCTCGCCGAGCCGCGCCTTCCGCGACCCGGACCGCGGGCCTGCTCGGCGTCGTCGCCGCAGTGGCGCTCTCCGCCGCGGCCTGTTCCTCGGATTCCGAGGATTCGGGCCAGGCCCAGGATGCCGCAGCGCTCAGTGCCGTCTCGTCGGAGAGCGGGGAGGCGGCTGAGCCCCAGCAGGACAGCATCGATCAGGACGCGGCCGCCGAGCAGGACACCGCGGACCAGGACGCGGAAGATCCCGAGGGCGGCAGCGACGAAGCGGCCACCGACCCAGGACCCGAGGAGCTGCTCACGCAGCGCGAGATCGCGCAGATCCTGCTCACCGAGTCGGAGCTCCCGTTCACCCCGGACAGCCATTCCACGCTGACCGGACTGGACTTCTTCCAGGACCAGCTGGGCGCGACCGCGGAGGTCTACACCGAGAGCTTCGGTGAGGGCGAGTGTTCATCCGCCATGGATCGCATCAACGCGGACCTCATCGGGGAGAGCCCGGAGCGCGGCGTGGTCCAGGAGTACCAGCGCGAGCTCTCCGATCGTACCGAGAGCCTCTACGTCTGGATGCTCGGCCTCCAGGAGCGGCCGGATTCAGGTGCCGTCTGGGACCGGGTCATCGAGGCCTGCACCGACCAGCCGCTTCAGGCGGAGACCGATTCGGTGGGCTTCGGGGCCTTCGAGGCCCATGACTTCCGCGGACTTGAGCTGGAGATGGAGGTCTTCGACGGCGAGTCCGTGGTGGAGGTCCTCGGCTTCTCAGCCAGCACGGACTACGGCAGGCACCTGCTGATGGTCAGCGCCGCGAACATGGATGCCGAGACCTTCGAGGAGATCGTGGAGCTCCAGTCCGCGAAGCTCGCGACCTTCGATCACGAGCTCACCGACTAGCCTCGGGCGCCGACTCGGGGAACCTCGCGCCGAGCGCCCCCAGCACACCGCGGGACTTGGTGCGGATCTCCTCCCACTCCTCGGCCGGGTCGGAATCGGCGGTGATGGCCCCGCCCAGACCCAGGTGGAACCGCCGGGCCTCGGGCTCACCGGTGAGCACCGCGGTGCGGATCAGCACCGCAAGGTCCGCGGCGCCGTTGGTGCTGAAGTATCCCGCCACCCCCGAATAGGCTCCGCGCGCCCCGGTCTCCAGGCGCTGCAGGATATCCATCGTGGAGATCTTCGGCGCCCCGGTCATCGACCCGGGCGGGAAGGCGTCGGCGATCACCCGCGCCCGCGGGACCTCGTCCGGGATCGCAGCGCTGACCGTGGAGACCAGCTGGTGCACGCTGGGGTAGGTCTCCACCGCACAGAGCCGTTCCGTGCGCAGGCTGCCCGGAACGGCGTGGATCGAGAGGTCGTTGCGGACCAGGTCCGCGATCATCACGTTCTCCGCCCGGTCCTTGGGGTGGCTGCGCAGATCCTCGATCATGGCGCGGTCCGCTGCGGCGGTCTCCCCGCGAGGCCTGGTGCCCTTGATCGGCTCCGAGCGCACCGTGCCGCCCGCGCTGACGCTGAGGAACCGTTCCGGTGACGTGGAGAGGATCTCGGTCTCTCCGATGCGCAGGAACGCGGTGAAGGGGGCCCGGTTACGGGCACGAAGAACGGTGAAGAGGTCGACGCCGGACGCGTGGCCCGGTGCCAGGGTCCCGGTGACCGCCGTGGTCAGACAGATCTCGTAGCTGTTGCCCGCGGTGATCTCTCGCTGGGCCGCCTGGATCGCCGCGAGATAGGCGCTGCGGGAATCCCTGACCGCGACCTCGCGCACCGTCGCAGCCCCCGCAGCTGCGGCGTCGCTTCCCTCGATCCGCCTCGCGGCGCCTCCCGCGGCCACCACTCCGGCCAGTGCCCGGAGCACCTGTTCCTCCCAGTCGGACTCCGTGCTCGGGTCCAGGCACTGGAGCTCCAGCTGTCCCGTGCCGTGGTGGATCACCACGGCATGCGTGGCGCGGAACAGGCTGGCTTCCTGGGTGGGCAGGCCGCTGCGCTCCAGCGCCGTGTCGGGCCGGTCCGCGGCGCCAGACTCTCGCTTGAGCTCGTAGCCGAGCCAGCCGACCCAGCCGAGCGCGAACCGCGGGGTGTCGCGCGGGGGCTCATCCGGTTCCTCCTCCGCGGCCGCCTGGTCCGCGGGCCCGGTCCAGTTCTCCGCCAGCCAGCCGAAGAACGGCTGGTGCGCCTCGGTGGTCCCCGCAGGTGTGGTGACGCTGGTCCGACCCCTCAGGTGGCTGACCGTGGCCGCCTGCGCGCCTAAGGAGAACGCCAGGATGCTCTGCGCGCTGCGTCCGGGCTGCTCGGTCCGGGCGTGGTCGCTGCTGTCCAGCAGCGCCGCCGGAACGTCGGGAAGCGCGGCGCTGAGGCTCCCGAAGAGCTGCGCGGCGAGGTCCTCGGAGTCACGGGCCTGATGCTCCCGGGCCCTTCGCGCGGACTCCGGGACGAGCTCTTCCAGGTCCAGCAGCCGGCTGGTCGACGCAGCCCTCATGGGGTCCCTGGTGCGGCGGTCATGGATCAAGGATGGCACAGGCCGAGGATCTCCTCGTCGCGCTACGATATCGCCCATGGCATCTGAGGCACAGCGGTCCGACACCGCAGAACCGCGACGGGGACGTCCGCGCAGCGAGGCCTCACACCAGGCGGTCTTAGACGCCACGACCCGGCTGCTGCGCGTGAGCTCCTACGAGGAGCTCACCGTGGAGGCGATCGCCTCGGAGGCAGGGGTGAGCAAGCAGACCATCTACCGCTGGTGGAAGTCCAAGGCCGCCGTGGTGCTGGAGGTCATGCTCACCGGCGACGCCGAGATCGAGCTGGTGCCCATGCCCTCCACCGGCGATCTGCGCGCTGACTGTCTGACCTGGATCCGCGGCATGCTCGTCGAAGCCTTCCGCGAGACCCACGTCGGCATGGCGCGCAGCCTCGTGGTGGCGGGACTCCAGGGTGACCCCGGGACCGAGCGGCTGCTGCAGCAGGCGAGCATGTGGGATCACGGCCTGCTGGCCGAGCGTCTGCGTGAGGCCGAACGGGCAGGTGAGCTTCGCGAGGGCGTGGACATCGCCGCGGCCGCCTCCGCGATCGGGGATCCGTTGATCTTCCGGATGCTCACCGGCTCCGCGCCGAGCCTGAGCTGGTCGGAGAGCCTCGTCGACGTCGTCGTGACCGGGCTGATGCGCCCCGGGGCCGGCACCTCGCTGAACTAGTCGCCATGAGCTTCATCACATCGGAGCTTCATAAAGGTCTCGGCTAATTTCGAGACGCGGCGTTCCGTTTATGATCGTGTCATGGCAAAGCTCCTTTATCGCCTCGGCCTGCTCTCCGCGCGCCGAGCCAAGACCGTCGTCGCAGCCTGGTTAGCCATGCTTGCACTCGCCGTCAGCTCCTTCCTCGCCTTCGGCGGACAGCTGACGGATCAGATCACCCTCCCTGACCTGGAGACCACCGCGGTCGCCGACCGTCTGGTGGAGGAGATGCCGGACTCCGGCGGCGGCAACGCCTCAGCGATCCTGCGCACCGACGACGGTGAGCCGTTCACCGCCGAGCAGGAGGAGCAGGTCGCCGAGTTCATCGCGGAGCTCGAGGGCGAGGACATCGTCAGCAGCGTCACCGACCCCTTCGTCACCGAGGAGCAGATCGCCGAGGCGCGCAGCGAGATCTCCACCGGCGAGTCGGAGCTGGAATCCGGTCGCGAAGAGATCGAGACCAACCGTGAGGAGCTGGAGTCCGGCCGCGAGGAGATCGAGTCCGGCCTCGCCCAGCTCGACGAGGGGCAGGAGCAGCTCGACCAGGCGATCGCCGAGGCTCGGGAGCAGGGCATCTACGAGGCCGCTCAGCCCCAGTTCGAGGCGCAGCAGGCCGAGCTCGATGCCAGCCGAGCCGAGCTTGAGGCCGCGCAGCAGGAGCTTGAGGCCGGTGAGGAGGAGCTCGACGCCGGCGCGGAGGAGCTCACCGAGGCCGCCGAGGAGCTGGAGCGCGGCGAGGCGCTCCTGGAGCTCTCCTCCGGGGCCCAGGTCGTCTCCGAGGACGGCGATGTGGCCGTGCTGATGCTCAACTTCACCGAGCCCATGGAGAGCATCGGCACCGAGGACCTGGCCACGGTCTCTGAGGTCATCACCGACGCGCAGATCGACGGCGTCGAGGCCCTGCCCGGCGGTGACCTCGACTTCGAGCTTCCGCACCTGTTCTCTGTGGCCGAGCTGATCGGTCTGATGATCGCCGCAGCCGTGCTGCTGATCATGCTCGGCACGCTCATCGGCGCGGGACTGCCGCTGCTCAACGCCCTGATCGGCGTCGGGGTCGGCGTCGCCGGAGCGCTGGCGTTCTCCGGCGTCGTCGACATGATGTCCATGACTCCGATCCTGGGCCTGATGCTGGGACTCGCGGTGGGCATCGACTACTCGCTGTTCATCATCCACCGTCACCGCCGACAGCTGAAGGACGGCATGGCGGTCCACACATCGATCGCCCTGGCCACGGGCACGGCGGGCAATGCCGTGGTCTTCGCCGGTGCCACCGTGGTCATCGCGCTGCTGGCGCTCAACGTCACCGGCCTGCCGTTCCTGGCCCTGATGGGCAGCGTCGCAGCCGCCTGTGTGGCCATCGCGGTGCTCATGGCAGTCACCATGACCCCGGCCATGCTCTCCCTGGTGGACCGCAGGATCCTCGGTCGTAAGGAACGTCGTCACATCGGGGAGCGGCGCACCAAGCAGATCACCACGCCCATGGGCCACGGCAAGGCGATCGGCATCGCCGCCGCCGCGCTGATTGGGCTCGGGGTGCTCTCCATCCCGACCTTCGACCTGCGCCTGGGCCTGCCCGACGCGAGCTCCAACGCCGAGGACTCGGCCTCCTACCAGGCCTACGCCGCCACCGAGGAGGCCTTCGGCCAGGGCGTCAACGGACCGCTCCTGGTCCTGGCCGATCTGCCCTCCGGGCTGGAAGACGCCCAGGCGCAGGACTACCAGATCGAGATCGGCACCGCGCTGCTTCAGAACGAGAACATCGCTGCCGCAGTGCCGGCCGCGCTCAACGACGACAACACGCTCGGGGTCTTCCAGATCATCCCCGAGGAGGGTCCGGCCGCCGAGTCCACCGAGAACCTGGTGCACGAGTTCCGCGAAGGCAACCCGCTGGCCGGAACCGAGGCTGCCGACGTCGAGCTCTCCGTGGCGGGCATGACGGCCGCTCAGATCGACATGTCAGATGTGATCTCCGATGCGCTGCCGCTCTACCTGGCGCTGGTCATCGGGCTCTCACTGCTGCTGATGATCATGGTGTTCCGCTCGATCCTGCTCCCGGTGATCGCGACCCTCGGCTTCGTCGGGTCCTTCGCCGCCGCCGTGGGCATCGTGGTTGCGGTGTTCCAGTGGGGCTGGCTGAGCGAGATCTTCGGCGTCACGACGCCGGGCCCGGTCCTGACCTTCCTGCCGGTGCTCATGGTGGGCATCCTCTTCGGGCTGGCCATGGACTATCAGCTCTTCACCGCCTCCGGGATGCGTGAGGCCTACGCCCACGGCTCCGCGCCGCGGCTCGCAGTCCGCCAGGGCCTGCACGCCGGACGCTCCGTGGTGACCGCCGCGGCGCTGATCATGGCCTCGGTCTTCGCTGGATTCGTCTTCACCGATGACCCGATGATCGCCTCCATGGGGCTGGGGCTCTCCGTGGGCGTGCTGCTGGATGCCTTCGTGGTCCGGCTGATGCTGGTGCCGGCGCTGCTGCACCTGGCCGGGCCTGCCGCCTGGTGGCTGCCGAAGTGGATGGACCGCCTGATCCCGGATGTCGACGTCGAGGGCGCCCAGCTGGAGCGCGAGGTCGTGCCGGAGGCCGCCGGACCCGCCGACGGGCTCCAGCCGCTGGGCAAGGCGCCGGAGACGGCACCCACCCGCTGACCGACCGACCCGCACGCAGCAACGCCCGGCACCTGTTCAAGGCGCCGGGCGTTGCTGTGTGGTCTTCTGCCGGGTGTCGGCCCTATTGTGGGTCCTCGTCCCGATCGAGCGGATCCTCCAACAGCTCGTAGACGCCGTCGATGATCCGATTCGGTCGGAACGGGAAGTCCGCGATGCTGGCCCGGCTGGAGAGCCCGGTCATCACCAGGATCGTGTGCATCCCGGCCTCCATGCCGGCCACGATGTCGGTGTCCATCCGATCCCCGATCATCGCCGTCTCCATGGAGTGCGCGCCGAGATGGTTCAACGCCGATCGGAACATCATCGGATTGGGCTTGCCGACGACGTACGGCTCCCGCCCGGTGGCCTTGGTGATCAACGAGGCGATGGCTCCGGTGGCCGGGATGACGCCTTCCGGGCTCGGGCCGGTGGCATCGGGGTTGGTCAGGATGAACCGGGCGCCGTCGTTGATCAGCCGCACCGCCTTTGTGATGGCCTCAAAGCTGTAGTTCCGGGTCTCACCGACGACCACGTAGTCCGGGTTGGTCTCGGTCATGATGAATCCGGCGGCATGGATCGCGGTGGTGAGGCCTGCTTCACCGATGACGTAGCAGCTGCCCTGCGCATTGGACTCCGGATCGACCTGGTTCGCCAGGAACGTGGCCGTGGCCAGCGCGGAGGTCCAGATCCGCTCCTCGGGCACCACCAGTCCGGAGTTGCGCAGCCGGGCGCTGAGGTCCCGGGCGGTGAAGATCGAGTTGTTGGTCAGCACCAGATAGGGCAGGTCCTTGCTGCGCCACTGCTCCAAGAGCTCCGCGGCGCCCGGAAGCGCCTCCTGCTCGCGGACGAGCACGCCGTCCATATCGGTCAGCCAGCATTCGATGTTCTCACCGTTCATGCCTTGATCCTATGTCCTCGCGCCGCAGGCCTGCCAGGGACCCGCGCTGGGAGCTGGCACACATCGAGTGGCCCGGGCTCTTGACCCCCGGGCGCCTCTATGGTTCATTAGTAGAGTAATTAACCATAGAGGTAGTGGACTCGGTATGCTGGAGCCGTTCCTTGGAGAAAGGTGGACGGGCTCGTGGAAGAGGGTCGCGCACTCTTCGTGCAGATCGCCGAACAGCTGGAGGCCTCCGTCCTGGACGGCTCCCTGGCTGAAGGCGAACGCGCCCCGTCCACCAATGAGCTCGCGGCCTTCCATCGGATCAATCCCGCCACGGCCGCCAAGGGCCTCAACCTGCTGGTGGACCGCGGGATCCTGCTCAAGCGCCGGGGTCTGGGCATGTTCGTGGCCCCCGGCGCCCGGGAGATCCTCACCGCACAGCGCCGTGCCCAGTTTGCGACGGACTACCTCGATCCGATCATCACCGAGGCCCGCACCGTCGGGCTCTCGGTGGACACCATCATCGAGATGCTCCGCTCCCGGACGTGATCAGCGCCCGGAGCGCCGAAGGAAGGAGGCGGTCATGAGCACCGCCGTAGAACTGACCCAGGTCTCACGCAGATACCGCAGCGCCACGGCGCTGGAGAATGTGTCGCTGAGCCTGGAGCGAGACGCCATCCACGGGCTGCTGGGCCGCAACGGAGCCGGCAAGACCACCCTGATGTCCATCGCCGCGGCCCAGGACTGGCCCTCCTCCGGGGAGGTCAAGATCCTCGGCCTGCGTCCGCATGAGAACGAGCAGGTGCTCCCGAGAATCTGCTTCGTCCGCGAGGAGCAGCGCTACGTCGACGACGCGCTCGCCAAGCACGCCTTCAAGGCCGCAGCGCGGGCGTTCCCGCGCTGGGACGCGCAGCTTGCGGCGCAGCTGGCCCGCGAGTTCCGGGTTCCGGAGAAGACCCGGATCAAGAAGATGTCACGCGGTCAGCGCTCCGCGGTGGGAGTCATCATCGGAATCGCCTCGCGCGCCGAGGTGACCTTCTTCGATGAGCCCTATATGGGTCTGGACGCCGTGGCCCGTCAGCTCTTCTACGACCGGCTCCTGGAGGACTATGCCTCACACCCGCGCACCGTGGTGCTCTCCTCGCACCTGATCGACGAGATCGCACACCTGATCGAGAACGTGGTGGTCATCGACCAGGGCCAGATCCTGCTCGAGGAGCCCGTGGAGCAGCTGCGCGATCGCGCCGTGACCCTGGTGGGTCGGCAGGACATCGTGGCCGAGGTGATCGGCACCCGCGAGGTCCTGCACCACGAGGCGATGGGGCGGATCGTGCGGACCACGGTGCTGGGCGCCCTCGACGAGCCCGAACGCCGAGCGTTGCAGGAGCGCGACGTGGAGATCCTCCCGGTCTCGCTCCAGCAGCTGATCGTGCGGCTCACCGCGCGCGAAGACACATCGAACCAGACCACGATGGCCCCATCCGAGGAGGTGGCCCGATGAGCAGCCTTGCAGTCCAGTCAACGGAAGCTTCGACGGCGCAGGACCAGCAGGCATCACGTTCGAGCTTCGCGCGCCTCCCGTCGGCGTTCAGACTGCAGTTCACCGTTCCGTCGCAGATGATCTGGGTGCCGTTGGGCGTGTTCTTCCTGTCCTGGGCACTGGCCATCGGCATCGGGCTGTGGATCCGCCATCTGGGAGACGGTACGGGTGATCCGTTCTACACCGGTGCCTCCCAGGCCACCGTCTGGTGCCTGGCATTCATCGCGGCCTACTCGGCCTCCCATACGTTCCCCTTCTCCATGGCGCTGAGCTACAGCAGACGCGTCTTCGTGCTGGGGGCGTTCCTGGCCTTCGCCGCGGTCTCGGCCGGCTTCGGCGCGCTCTTCTCGATCGCGATCCTCCTGGAGCGGACCACGGGTGGATTCTGGGCGCAGAGCTATACCTTCGACCTCCCGTTGATGACGCAGAATGCGGGGGCCCTGGGGGCCGGCGTCCTGGCAGGCACGGTGTGCCTGGGTGCGATGATGGTCGGCTTCTTCTGGTCGATCCTCTACCGCCGAGTCAGCCTTGCGCTGCTGTGGGTCATCGCGCTGCTCCTCGTGGCGCTGCTGGCGGTCAGCGTCATGGTGCTCACGCAGAACGGCTGGTGGCCCCAGGTCTTCGACTGGCTCGGGGTGCAGAGCTCCTACTCCTTCGCCGGGTGGCTGCTGCTGCTCACGCTGGGTCTGACCGCGGTGAACTACCTGGTCATCCGGAGGGCCGTACCCACCGCCTGAACTTCCGGAGGCTCCAGCGCACAAGGAGGGAGCCCCAGATCGGCCAGCGTGAGGGGGACGCTGTATCGGCCGATCCGGGGCTCCCGAATCACTCGCACCTTGATGAGGTAGTTCCTACATTAGGAGATCACCTTGGGCAGGTGCTTGCGGTTTGCTGGTAAGTCACTGGGAAAGTAATTCGGCCGCCGGGCATGAGAAGAGCCCCGAGTCGGCCAGCGTGAGGGGACGCTTTAAATGGCTGACTCGGGGCTCTGAATCACTCGCACCTTGATGAGGTATTTATAACTGTAGGACCCATTCTTGACGTTTTCCCGAGCAGTTCCTGGGAGCTTCCTGGGTCCCTATCGCCACTGCGGGTCAGCTCGCCGGCTGCTCGGCTGAATCCGAGTCCGGCCGGGGCGTTCCGGGGTGCAGCATCAGCCGGTCGCCCTCGAGGGTGACCTGGTGGGTCTTCACTGGGCGCAGTGCCGGCAGCGTCTCGGGGACACCGGTGCGCAGGCAGAAGGCCGAAGCATGCATCGGGCACTCCAGGGTGTCTTCTTCGACGTAGCCGTCGGAGAGTGAGACCGCCTCATGGGAGCAGGTGTCATCCAGCGCGTAGAATCCGCCGTCCTCGGCATGGACCACCGCTATGTCGTCGTTCCATCCCGAGTCTTCGGCGGAGACGCGGAAGACCTCACCCTCGGGGTACTGGCCGGCGGGGCCGAGATCGACAGGAGGGAGTGCTTCAGTGTTGGACATGGGTTGTGCCTCTCTGGTGACGGATATCTGCGGCCTGCATTGTCTCAGAAGCTCTCACTCCGGCAGCTGGCGGCGCAGCTCTTCGAGCTTCCGGCGCTCCCGCTTGGTGGGGCGGCCAGATCCGCGTTCACGGACCGGCAGTCCGACGTCGCGGGGTCTGACCCGCTCGGGGGAGTGGTCCTGATATGCCTTCTGTGCAACGGGTGGGCCCACGCGCTTGGACAGCGTGTGGACGACGTCGAGGATGAGCTCGTGCCCGGGTCGGCGAACATGGATCCTGGTGCCCGGGGTGATGCGCAGCGAGGCCTTCGCCGGATTGCCGTCGATGGTGATGTGTCCGGCGCGGCAGGCGGTGGTGGCAGCGGAGCGCGTCTTGAAAAGCCGGACAGACCAGAGCCATGCGTCGATGCGGACCGGGCCGGTGGGGCCGGATGCGGCGGTCTCTGTCATGGCGTCAGTCTAGAGAACCACCGCCAGGCCGGTGGGGAGGTTTCCGGTGAATGCGCAGACCCCGCGGCCGGAGTGTGAGGGGACACTGCCCGGACGCGGGGTCTGCTGAATCACTCGCACCTTCATGAGGCGATCCCTACGTTAATGAGACTTCGTGGGCGCCCGGTGGTCATGGGCTGGGAGCTGCCTGGGACTCGGGGTCTAGACGTCTTCATCCGACGTCTGATTGTGGTACTCGCCTTCACAGAATCCCACGGTCAGCCACCCGTCCACGGGTTCGGCTGCCACGAGGACCGCTTCCTCATCGAGGGAGTCCACTTCGGTGTCGAGCAGGTCGAGAATGTCTTCCATCGGCTCGCGAAGCTCGTCCGGCACGAGAATATAGTTCTGTTCGACGGCGGAATAGATCTCGTCCAGAACAGCGTCTTCTTCAATTCCAGAATTCATATCATTCTGTAATCCGTCCAACATGGAACCGACAGACATGCAGGCTTCCTCTTCCGAGAAGTAAGCGCCAAGTTCCTCTGTTCTTTCGAGGTCCACGGCATCGGGATCCGGAAGGTCGCCGCCTCGGCCTTCGGCGGAGCCGGCACCGTCGCCGCCCTCGCCGGGGTCCTGGCCCTCCGGCGCCTCTGTGGTCTCGGGCTGAGTGGTCTCACTGGGCGCGGGCGGCTCCGAGGTCTCCGGGGCGGAGGTGTCGGCGGTGGCGCTCGGCTCAGTCGGGGTCCCAGGAGACTTCTCCTCGGCGCATCCGAGGAGCACCAGAGAGGTCATCCCGAGGAGGGCGAGCGCGCGTGCAGCACGCGCCCGGGAGGCTCTGACGCCCAGCGCGGGGGCGGGTGTCGTCGAGAAGGTGCGTGTCATGCGTCCAGTGTTACACGGGCGAAGAGCTGCCAGTCACATTCTCATCACAATGGGCTAGACCCCGCAGGCTTCAGAAATCCGCGGTCTGGAACAATGCGATACTTTCTTGGCGAGGGCAGTGCAGCGTCGACCGAACATCCTGCGGTAGTGGTGTTCGCCAGTTGCGCTGCCCTCCCGTCATTCCGCGGAGTACGGGCAGCTCCCGATCGGGGCTCGGCTACCGGTCTTCCGTCGCCCGTCGCGTTCATCAACAAGTCGTGTTCTGTTCGTTTCCGTGATTACGGCCTGGTTAAAGTCACGCTGGAAGCTTTTCTAAAAACTCTTGTCACGGACAACAAATCATGGGTTACAGTAGTCACGACTCGGCTTGCTGTACGCGCAGGATTCCCATCTTCTAGTACGGTTCGCTGCTTCCCCAGTCGCCATATCTGCTTATGAATACTCCGCATGCACGTGTCTCCGCGTGCTGGTCCTCACTCACCCCGCACGGGGCTCTCCGGTCTCCCAGCCGGTGAGCGCGAGGCTCCCAGCCGTCGGCCGCAGGTGTCGTCCGGGGTATTCACGGAGCCGTTCTGCCGTGAACGACTAGTGAGGAAGCACCTGTGCCGAAGAAACTCTCGTCTGCCGTCGTCGGCGGTCTCGCCGTTGGCCTGACTCTGCCGATGACCGCCAATGCCGCCGCCGCTGACACCGCACCGATGAATGTGGCGCCGCTGCCCACTGCGGGGGTGGATGCCCCAGCGACGAGCCTCGCCGGACTGAGCGGCGTGGACATCTCCGCAACTCGGAACGCCACCCAGTTCAGATACCCGATCGCCCAGCGCGCCTACAGCTACACCTCCCCGTATGGTGCGCGCTGCATGCCGACCCAGGGAGCCTCCACCTCGCACCTGGGCCAAGACCTCGGAGCCCCCGACGGCACCCCGATCTACTCGGTGGCCGATGGCACCGTGGTGCGCACCTTCACCGGTAACCGGTACAACGCCGGATACGTCGTCGTGCAGCACCGAGTCGATGGCAAGACCTTCCATAGCGCGTATTACCACATGTGGAACGCGAATACCCATGTGCGTATCGGCCAGACCGTGAATGCCGGCCAGACCATCGGCCTGGTCGGCAGCTCGGGACCCTCCACCGGCCCGCATCTGCACCTGGAGATCTGGGAGGGGGCCTGGATCAACGGCACCTCGCACAATCCGACCACCTGGCTCGCCCAGCGCGGCGTCAATCTGCGCTCGGGAGCCACCTCGGTGTGGAACATCACGACTCCCTCTTCCTGCGACTACTACACCGTCACGTCCACGGCGCTGCGCTCCACCGCGAGCAGCTCCGGCTCCGTCATCATGTGGCTGGGCGCTGGCGCCGCGCTGACGGCCGCGCCGGGTGACACCAGCAACTCCATGGTGCGGGTCAACGCGAACGGTCGGACCGGTTGGGTGGCGCACTCCTCGCTCACGCCGACCCGTCCGGCTGGAGGCGGCACAGTACCGGCTGCCAACGCGCCCCAGGGAACGTCGGTCACGCCCGCAAAGTACCGGATCACCACCTCACTCAATGCCCGCAGCGGACCCGGCACCAACTACGCGGTGCTCCAGGGACTGGTTTCGGGCACCGAGGTCACCGTGACCGCCACCTACGGCAGCTGGATGAAGTTCAGCCGGAATGGCCAGTCGGTCTGGTCGCACAGCGACTACATGGACAAGGTCGCTGCTCCGGTTGCTCCCACCACCGCTGCCAGCGGGACCTATCAGGTGAAGTCCGGTGTGAGCCTGCGGGCACGCAGCGGTGCCAGCACCTCGAACTCCATCGTGAAGGTCCTCGCTCCGGGGACCACGGTGACGGTCACGG
>NZ_JADPSA010000021.1 GCF_017347085.1 Nesterenkonia sp. E16_10 | reverse complement strand
GTCCAAGGTCTTGCGCGGTCCGCCGTGGCTTTCCGCTGTGCGCCCTTGAGCACGAGATAGAACTTTACACACGCCCTGACCAGTCCGCAAACCAGATCCGGTGCGAGCTGCATCACACCCCGCGATCCCCGCAAACTCAGGGATCCCACCCCGGACCAGGGGCCCGGATCAGGTCTCGTGCCTACCGGATCAGGTCTAGTGCTGCTCTGAGAGGCAGGGCCGCAGGACCCATCGGGCGCCCCAGCGGTGGAACAGCTCGAGGGATTCGGTGACCAGGGAAGCCTCGAAGAGGGGGGTGTCGATTCCCGAACTGCTGGCATCGCTGTCCCGGTAGCCCTGAAGAACTGCCTGGCTCACCTGTTCGTACCAGAGCCCGAGGTCCTTGATCGGCACCTCCGGCTGAGCCGGTGCGGCCTCGGAGTGCTCTTGGGTGACCTCTCGCACGAGCTCCGCGAGCGAGGTGATCAAGCTGAGCACGTCGCGCTGCGGCTGGGCGTGATCGATCATCCCGCCGTCCTCGTCGATGATCCAGCCGGTCTCGTGCTGGCGGAGTCGTTCAAGGGTCAGGTCCCCATGGATCTTCTGCAGGTCCATCACCTGGTCGGCGCTGCGCAGCGCCGTGCCCAGGCGGTCTATGAGGTCCCCCAGCTCGGGAGTCGCGGTCTGATCGGAGTCTTCGCGCACCTTCGTCCATGCCTGTTCCAACACCGTGGCGGCCTGGTCGTTGCTGGTGTCGAGCTGCGCGGCGGTCTGCGGGTGTGCCCCGAAGGTTCCGGCGAGGTCGGCGTGGAAGTCACCCAGGGTGCGACCCAGCGCGGTGGCCTCGGGGAGGAAGTCTGATCCTTCCGCCAGCGCGGCGCGGGCCCGCGCCGCTGCTGGTGCGCCGCTGATGGAGACCTCGCGGATGATCCCGAGATCACCGGTGACCCACTGGGGATCTCCGCTGACCGGGTGCGGCTCTGGCCAGCTGCCCGTGACCACGCCCAGGACTCGTGCCACGGTGCGGCTGCCATTCCTGCTCAGCTGCAGCACCGTGTCCAGAGCCTCGGGGCGATGCTGGTCCGGACGGCGGATGAAGTCGACCAGGGTCTTGGAGGTCTCCTCCGGTCCACCCTCGACGGTCACCGCGGTGCGCACCACCGCCGGGGCCGGCGCATCCAAGGGGGTGCGCTGCAGCTTGGCAGGGAATGCGGGCCAGGTGTTGAACTCGGCGAAGGCCTCCCCTCGGGACCGGCCGTTGCGACTGCCCTGTCCGCGGCGCGCCATCTCGTGCCAGGCCGCGAGGAAGGCTCGATCGCGGGCGCCGTCGTAGACCCAGAGGTCTCCGGCGGCCGCGCTGAGGCGACCGATGAACGCGGTCTTGCCGGCCAGCGCCGAGGGACGGCTGCGCAGCGCCATCGGGACGGCCACGCGCGCCTGTCCGGCGGCGTGGTCCACCTGGATGATGTGCAGCTCCAGGCGCAGACCCTGATCAGGGTCCCCTTCCGGGGCGGGGAGCCGCAGACCGCCGACGCGGGTGATCACCCGGCGACCTGGTGCGGCGCGGAACCAGGACTGTTGGGACAGCCAGGTGCCGACCAGGTCTCGGAATCCTGGTTGTTCCTCGCCTCGGAAGCTCGCCATATTACTGCCGTGCCCCCTGGCGTCGCATCGCGATCTCGTAGAGGCTGATCCCTACCGCCATGGAGGCGTTGAGCGATTCGGTGGCGGAGCTGATCGGAATCGAGACGATCTGGTCGCAGGTCTCACGGACCAGGCGGGAGAGGCCCTTGCCCTCCGAGCCGACCACGATGATGACCGGCTCCTGGGCGAGCTCGATGTTCTGCAGCGAGATGTCGCCGTCGCCGTCGAGCCCCAGCACGAAGAAGCCCAGCTGCTTCGCCTCCTTCAGCGTCTGGGTCAGGTTCTTCGCCCGGGCCACCGGGATCCGCGCTGCGGCTCCGGCGGAGGTCTTCCAGGTCGTGGCGGTCACTCCGGCGCTGCGACGTTCGGGGATCAGCACCCCATGGGCGCCGAAGGCCGAGGCGGCGCGGAGCATCGCGCCGAGGTTGCGCGGATCGGTGATCGAGTCACAGGCCAGGAACAGCGGCTGGTGCGGGATGTGGCCCTTGGCCGCGCGCTCCAGCTCGTTCTCGGCCAGCTCCAGCGCGTCGATGTAGTCGTAGGGCTCGAGCTGCAGCGCCAGACCCTGGTGGACCGCACCTCCGGTGGAGTTGTCCAGCTGCCGGCGGGTGACCTCGCGGACCCGGACGCCGGCTTCTGCGGCGAACTGCAGCGCCTCTCGGACGCGGCCGTCGGATTCCACGTCGGTGGCGACATGCAGCTCCTTCGCCGGGACGCGTTCGCGCAGCGCCTCAAGCACGGAGTTGCGTCCGGCGACCATGTCCTCGGCACCGAAGCCGGAGCCGCGCTGGCGGGGCTGGTTGCTGCTGGTCTTCGTGGCTGCCCGATCGGCGAGCATCTTCTGCCGGTGCGCCTTGTGGTAGACCCGGTCCTCTGCCTTGGGCGTGGGTCCCTTCCCGCGCAGCGCGCGCCGACCCTGACCTCCGGACCCGGTCTGCGGGCCCTTCTTCTCTCTGCGGATCGCAGCCGATTTCGGCCGTGAATCTTGTCCCATGTTCAGCCTTTCCTGGCCCCGGTGTCGGGGCTGGTGGTCGAACTCGCCCGGGCAAGCGCCCAACGAGTTCCATCTTTGGAGTCTTCCAGCGCGATTCCGGCTGCGGTGAGCCGGTCGCGGACAGCGTCGGCGCGGGCGTAGTCCTTCACGGATTTGGCCTCCACGCGATCGGTGAGCAGCGCCTCGATGAGTTCGCCCAGCGCGGCCTCAGCTTCGGAACCGCCGGCGGCCCCCGCCTCGGGGACATCGCTGAGCCCCAGCACCTGCACCATGGTGCTCACGGCGCCGGCGCTGCGCGCGAGCTGCTCGGGGTCTTCGGCGTCGAGAGCGATGTTGCCCGCCCGGACGGTCTCGTGGAGCACCGCCAGCGCCTGAGGGACATTGAGGTCATCGTTCATCGCGGCGCTGAAGGCTTCCGGGACGGCATCCTGGGAATCACGACGCTGGCCGGAGAGGGCCTCGGCCGCACGGCTCAGGAAGGTCTCGATACGTTCGACGGCGGCCTGGGCCTCCTGGAGCGAGGTCGGGCGGTAGTCCAGCTGGGAGCGGTAGTGGGCCTGTCCCAGGAAGTAGCGCACGGCGCGTGGCCGGGCGGCACTGAGCATCTCCTCCGGGGCGATGGTGTTGCCCAGGGATTTGGACATCTTCTCCCCGGCGTAGGTGACCATCCCGTTATGGAGCCAGAACCGGGCGAAGTCGTCGCCGGCGGCGCCGGACTGGGCCAGCTCGTTCTCGTGGTGCGGGAAGCGCAGGTCCAGGCCCCCGCCGTGGATGTCGAAGCGGCTGCCCAGGTACTTGGTCGCCATCGCCGAGCACTCCACGTGCCAACCGGGCCGGCCGGCGCCCCAGGGGGCGTCCCAGCGCGCGGTCTCCGGGTCGGTGGCCTTGTGGCCCTTCCACAGCGCGAAGTCGCGCGGGTCGCGCTTGCCGCGAGCATCGGCGTCGGCGGCGTCCTGCATGTCCTCGGCCCGCTGATGGGTGAGCTCCCCATAGCGCGGCCAGGAGCGGACGTCGAAGTAGACGTCACCGGAGCCGTCCTGGGCGGGGTAGGCGTGGTCGGCGTCGATCAGTCGCTGGATCAGCGCGAACATCTCGGTCATGTGCCCGGTGGCACGCGGCTCGTAGCGCGGGCGCTTGACCCCGAGTGCGTCGTAGGCCTGGTGGAAGGCCTGCTCGAAGCGGTAGGCCAGTGCGAACCAGGGCTCCCGTGCGGGGTAGTCCGGGCTCGGGATGTGCTCGGGCAGGTAGGAGAGCGCCGACTTCTCCAGGATCTTGTCGTCGATATCGGTGACGTTGCGGACGCTGAGCACATCGAGGCCGCTGTGTTCGAGCCAACGGATCAAGATGTCGAAGGCCACTGCCGATCGCACGTGGCCCACGTGGGGTCTCCCCTGGACGGTGGCGCCGCAGTAGTACAGGGACACCCTGCCCGGCTCGAGGGGCTCGAAATCTCGCACGGTCGCCGTCTTGGTGTCATAAAGTCGCAGTGCCACGCGATCAGCCTATCCGGTCCTCGGTTCAGATCGTGTAGATCACGGCGGTTGCCGTGGCCAGGATGCCCTCGCCGCGACCGGTGAAGCCGAGTCCGTCCGAGGTCGTGGCACTGATCGCGACCGGCGCTCCGGCTGCCGCGCTGAGCACCTGCTGGGCCTCTTCGCGTCGCGGACCGAACTTCGGCCGCTTCGCCACGAACTGCACCGCGATGGATCCGATGCCGAAGCCTTCCGCCTCCAGGATGCGTGCGGCCTCGGCGAGCAGCCGCGCCCCGGAGGCGCCCTCGAGCTCTGGGCGCGCGGTGCCGATGGTGTCAGCGCCGAAGTGCACCCCCAGGTCTCCGAGGCCCGCGGCACTGAACAGCGCGTCGCAGCAGGCGTGCGCCACGGCGTCGCCGTCGGAATGTCCGGTCAGACCCTGCTGGCCGGGCCAGAACAAGCCGGCGAGCCAGAGGTCCCGGGGCTCCTGCGCGGGGGCGAAGGCATGGACGTCGTGGCCGATTCCCACCCGCGGCAGCACCGGCCTCTCCGGGGCGGGTGTCTCGCGCTGAGCCAGCGTCGCCTGGGCGGCGGCGAGATCCTCGGCGGTGGTGATCTTCAAGGCGCTCTGGGAACCAGGGACCACAGTGACCTCGACCCCCATGGCCTCGGCGATCATGGCCTCGTCGGTCAGGGCCTCGGCCTGGGCGTCGGGGAGGTCGCCGATGAAGTCGAAGGCCCGTTGCAGCAGCTCGAGCGTGAATCCCTGCGGGGTCTGCACGGCGCGCAGCGAGGAGCGCGGCACGGTCTCGGCGACGCGTTCGGCGCCGGGCGTCGCGAGCGGCTCAGGATGCACCCGCTTGATGGTGTCGGTCACCGGCAGAGCCGGGACGACGGCGGCGGCGCCGGCCTCCACAGCGGTGAAGACCCGGGAGTAGACCGCCTCGGGGGTCATGGCGCGGGCCGCATCCTGGATCAGCACGGTGGTGCGTGCCGGGTCCCAGTCTGCCGCCGCGGCGCGCAGCAGCTCTCGGATCCCGGCGCGCACCGAGGCGGATCGACTGCCTCCGCCGCGGGTGCGGTGCACCGGCACGCCGGTGGCGGCGCTGAACTGCTCGCCCACCGTGGCCAGCTGGTCGTAGCTGACCTGGTCCGAGGGCAGCACCAGCACCACGGCGTCCAGTCCGCGATCCGCTCCGGCCTGGTGCGCGGGGTCCTGTGTCGGCAGGCCCTGGGCCAGCCCGTGCAGGCGCTCCATCACGTGGGAGAGGATCGGGCGTCCGCCCAGATCCACGCAGGCCTTGGGCCGTCCGTGTCCCAGCCGTTCTCCGCTGCCGGCCGCCACAACGATGAGCGCCCGGCGCGCTGTGACAGGTTTCCCTGTCCCGGCGTCCGGGCGACTCATCGACGGTGCTCCTGCTGGAGCATCTGTGGCTGCCGGTGCGACCTGTGGTCCCACCTGGCTCATCTCTACTCTGCGACCTTCTCTGGCTCTGCCGGAGTCGGGGCCTGATCGAGGATCTCGTCCAGAAGCTTCGCGGCCTCTTCCTCGTCAAGCTTCTTCGCAAGCGCCAGCTCCGAGACCAGGATCTGCCGGGCCTTGGCGAGCATGCGCTTCTCGCCCGCGGAAAGCCCGCGGTCGTTCTCGCGCCGCCACAGGTCGCGCACGACCTCGGCGACCTTGTTCACGTCACCGGAGGCGAGCTTCTCGAGATTCGCCTTGTACCGGCGTGACCAGTTCGTGGGCTCTTCGGTGTACTCGGCACGCAGCACGTCGAAGACGTGCTCCAGACCTTCTGCACCGACGACATCGCGAACGCCGACCAGATCGACGTTGTCTGCCGGCACCTCGATCGTCAGATCTCCCTGGGAGACCCGAAGCTTGAGGTACATCTTCTCTTCGCCCCGAATGGTGCGGGTCTTCACTTCTTCGATCGTCGCAGCACCGTGGTGCGGGTATACGACCGTCTCGCCGACCTCAAAATTCATGTAATGATTCCCCTTTCCCGGACTCAAGTTTATCACGCGTCACAATTGCCTCCGCGTGTCGCTCCGGATCCGCTCCGGCGTCACGACATAGGGTGCGCCGCCATCGGATTTCGACATCCTGTAGAATTAGCCCCAGATCAGACCATCACGTGAGCAGAGACTTCTCCGCTGACGTGGACGACATCTGCGCTGCACGCCAATCTCCCGGGTCCCAGACCGCGTACCCTGGAGCTGATCCGCATCGCTCCAAGCCCGTGAGGAGACTCTCCACGTGAAGTTCTCAGCTGATAAGACCCGCCGCCTGGCAGCGGTCTCCGTGGCTGCCGCCGCACTCCTGGGCGCCAGCGGCTGCAGCGCCGTCAACTACCAGGCCACCACCCAGCAGTACGCCGCCTCCGACGGCACCCGGGCCGACGTCGGGGATGTGCAGTTCCGCCATATGGCCTTCATCACCGATGCGGCCGGCAATCCCGCGCGGGCGATGGGTTCGATCATCAACAGCGGCACCGAAGACGCCGAGGTGGAGCTCGATGTCGACGGCGAGACATTCTCCGCGAACCTCCCAGCGGGGGAGAAGGTCTCCCTGGAACTCGACGAGGAGCTCGTCGTCGAGTCCTTCCAGGGCGATCCCGGCGAGATGCACGAGATCACCGTCAGCGTGGACGGCGAGTCCAAGCAGGTCATGGCCTCGGTCTTCGACGGCGTGCTCCCGGAGTACCGTGACCTGCTCCCCGACGGCTTCGACGAGTCCATGACCGAGCACCTCGAGCATGGTCCCGACACCTGGGGCAGCGGCGCGGCGCACCACGACCCGGACGACGACAGCCACTGACCCACGCAGCATATACAGAGAGGGCCCGCTTCCTTGGAAGCGGGCCCTCTCTGTATATGCTCGCGTTCTGCCGCGCCGCTCGGCGGACTGCGGCGACGCCGCGCACCCACGTCAGGAGTCCGCCAGGGCCTCCCGCAGCAGCCGGCGCAGCCGCTGCGGGTCGATCCGCCAGAAGTCCTTGACCTGACCGTTGATCCGCAGCACCGGGATCTCCTCGGCGAAGCTGGCCAGCAGCTCCGGCTTCTCGGTGATGTCGTGTTCGAGAAGCGGCACCGGGAACTCCGCACAGACCTCTCGTGCCACCGCCACGGCATCTTCGCACAGGTGACACCCCTGCTTGATGAGTACTTCAACCTCGACTGACCGGCTCACGCCTTCTCCTTCGCTCGGGACCCTCCGGGTGGGACGAAGAAACCCCGGCCGCCTGCTGGCTGCCGGGGTTTCTTCACGCTGACAAGAACTCTTATTTCTTGTTGCGGCGCTGGTGACGAGTCTTCCGCAGACGTTTGCGGTGCTTCTTCTTCGCCATGCGCTTGCGGCGCTTCTTGATCACTGAGCCCATGGGGTGCAGTCCTTGTCTGTAGGTAAACAACGAGAAAAAGGTCTCGGAACAGTGTAGCCGCAAGGCAGTGCTGGCACAGAATCGGGGACCGAGGCTAGTCTCGGCAGGTCAGGTCAGTCTCAACAGGTCAGGCCCGTCTCCGCGGATCAGGTCAGACTCAGTCGAACCAGGGGTCCAGCCCGTAGAGCGGGAAGATCTCCTTGCGGGTCTGCATCACCGCGCGGTCCACGGCGTCGGAGGGATCGTAGCCGAGCTCCCAGGAGCGCCACCACAGCTGTGCGTCGTCGCCCATAGTCTCGGGCGTCTCCACGTGGTGGCGTTCACGCACATAGTCCCGCCAGGAGCCGGGCACCGCGGTCTTCAGCGACACCGGCGATCCGACGATGATTCCGCTCAGATGGGTCCAGCTGCGTGGGACCACGGTGTGCACCGCGTAGCCCCCTCCCCCGGTGGCGATCCAGCGCCCTTCGCAGTGCTCGTCGGCCAGGTGCGCGATGTCCAGGGCGCTCTGGCGCTGGGCGTCCACGCTGAGCTGCAGGTCAGACAGCGGGTCCTCCCGGTGTGAGTCACAGCCGTGCTGGGAGACGATGACCTCGGGTTCGAAGGCGGCCACCAGCTGCGGGATGACGGCGTGGAAGGCGCGCAGCCAGCCGGCGTCGCCGGTGGTCTCTGGCAGTGCGATGTTCACGGCCGATCCCTCGGCGCCCGGGCCTCCGGTCTCGTTCGGGAACCCGGTGCCCGGGTAGAGCGCGACGCCGGTCTGGTGGATCGAGATGGTCATCACCCGCGGGTCGTCGTAGAAGATGTCCTGGGTGCCGTCGCCGTGGTGGGCGTCGACGTCGATGTAGACCACTCGGCGGGTGCCCTGCTCGAGCAGCAGCGCGATAGCCGCCGCGGAGTCGTTATAGACGCAGAAGCCGCCGGCTCGGGATCTTGCGGCGTGGTGCATCCCCCCGGCGAAGTTCAGCGCCCGCACCGCGGTGCCCTCGAGCAGCGCCTGGGCGCACCGCACGGTGCCGTCGACGATCCTGGCGGCGCCCAGGTGGATCTCGCTGAACACCGGGGTGTCCTCGGTGCCCAGCCCATGGTCCTCGGAGGAGTGGCCGTGCTCGGCGGCGTTCTTGACTGCCGCGATGTACTCCGCGCTGTGGACCGTGCCCAGCACCGCGTCGGAGGCGACAGCGGTCTCCAACATCTGCACATTCGAGCCGCTGAACAGGCCGAACGCCTCGCAGAGCCGCGCGGTGAGCTCCAGCCGCACCGGGTTCATGGGGTGGTCGGAGTTGAAGCGGTACTCGAGCAGCGCCTCGTCCCAGACGACGGCGGCGGGAAGTTCTCCCACGGGGGCCTCCTCAGGCGTGGTCGGCGAAGTACTCCAGCTGAGAGACGTCTCCGGAGACGATGATGGTGTCTCCGGCGGAGACCAGGGTGTCGGGCTGGGCGTAGACGAAGTCCTTGCCCGGAGACTTCACGCCCACCACGTTGACCTTGTGCCGGCTGCGCGGCTGGCACTGGTCGATGGTCTTGCCGTGCAGCTCGCGCGGCGGGCGCATCTTCACGATGGCGAAGTCGTCGTCGAACTTGATGAAGTCCAGCATCTGACCTGAGACCAGATGTGCGGCGCGCACGCCGGCGTCGTGCTCGGGGTAGATCACGTGGTGACACCCGATCCTGGTCAGGATCTTGCCGTGGGTCGGGTTGATCGCCTTGGCCCAGACCTGGCTGACGCCGAGGTCCACCAGGTTGGCCGCGATCAGCACGGAGGACTCGATGGAGGTGCCGACTCCCACGACGGCGGAGTCGAACTCCTGGGCGCCGACCTGACGCAGCGCCTCGATGTCCGTGGCGTCGGCCTCCACCACGTGGGTGAGCATATCTGCGTATTTCTGGACCAGACCGCGATTCTGCTCCACGGCGAGGACCTCTTTGTTCTGGCTCACCAGCTGGTTGCTCAGCGCGATGCCGAAACGGCCGAGCCCCACGACGAGGACCGGCTTGTTGCTCTGGGGATTCAGCTTGGCCACGAATGCGTCCTTTTCCGCGAATGAACCTGCCCGGCCCTGCGGGGCCGAGTCCTGACGTGCTGACTCCAGGGTAAACCCCCTCGGCCTGGCCGATGGCACCGGGAGCCTGCTCCTTCGGCGACGCTGGATCAGCCGATCATCGGGCGGCCCTCGGGGTAGCGGTACCGGACCCGGCTGCGCTGGCGCACGGTCAGCGAGGCGGCGAAGGTGATGATCCCGACGCGTCCGGCGAACATCAGCGCCGCGAGCACGTAGAGCCCCTCGGGGGGCAGGTCCTCGGTGAGCCCGCTGGTGAGCCCGACCGTCGCGAAGGCGGAGATGGACTCATACAGCGGGCGGCCCATGTCGAGTCCGGTGATGTACATCAGCCAGACCGTGGAGATCAGCACCAGGGTCGCGCCCATGGCCACCACCGAGACCGCGATCCGGACTGCGGAGGGCGGGATGGTGCGTCCGTGGGCGGTGGACTCGGTGTCGCCGCGGGCCTCGGCGAGGAAGGCCAGCCAGATCACCGCGATGGTGGTGACCTTGATGCCTCCGGCGGTGGATGCCGAGCCGCCGCCGGCGAACATCAGCGCATCCGAGATCAACATGGTCTCGGAGTTCTGCATGTTGGACTCGACCACCGAGAAGCCCCCGGAACGCATGTTCACCGAGGCGAAGAGCGAGTTCTGCAGCTTCTCCCCGAGGCTCATCTCCCCGATGGTGGAGCTGTTGGACCACTCCATGACTCCGTAGAGCACCGCGCCGATGACCAGCAGCAGCAGCGTGACCTCCAGGGTCAGCTTGGTGTGCAGGCTCCAGCGGCGCACATGCCAGCGGTTGCGCCAGAGCATGAACAGCACCGGGAAGCCCAGGCTGCCCAGGAAGACCCCGACCATGATGGTCCAGATGACCACCGGGTCGTTGTCGAAGCCGGCGAAGCCCTCGGCGTGCGCCACGAAGCCGGCGTTGTTGAACGCGGAGATCGCGTAGAAGGTTCCGTCCCACAGTCCGGCGGCGACGTCGCCGCCGTTGATCACGATGAAGCGCGGGATCAGCACCAGCATCAGCATCGCTTCGACCACCGCGGAGCAGATGACCACCGTCCGGATCACCTGCCCGGTCTCCCCCATCGAGCCGGTGGAGATGCCGCCCTCCTGGGCGACGAGCCGGGTGCGCAGCCCGAGGTTGCGGGTCACCGAGATGGCCAGCAGCGCGGCGATCGTGATGATTCCCAGGCCGCCGACCTGGATGCCGATCAGGATCACCAGTTCACCGGCGAAGGACCAGTGCTCCGCGGTGTTCACCGGGGTCAGACCGGTCACCGTGACGGCCGAGGTGGCCACAAAGAGCGCCTCGTGGAACGCCGCGGAGGAACCTGAGGCCGTGGCCCAGGGCATGTTCAGCAGCGAGGCGAACACCGCGATGGTCACCCCGAAGATCAGCATCGCCGCCCGCGCCGGGGAGGTGCGGGTCAGCCGGCCCATCCAGCGCTTCAGGTAGCTCCCGGGACCTCCCCGGCGGGCCCCGCCGGGCTCAGTCCGCGCGGCGGAGCTCATCGGTGATCTCCGCGGAGCGGTGCGCGCTGGCGTTGACGGCGGCCTGCACCGCGGCGGGCAGGCCGTGTTCGTCGAGGGCGTGGATGGCGCGTTCGGTGGTGCCGTTGGGCGAGCACACGGCTCGGCGCAGCCCGGCGGCATCGTTGGTGCCCGCGGTCTGGTGCGCCACCAGCATCTTCCCGGCGCCGTAGATGGTCTGCGCGGCAAGATCAGCGGCCAGCGCCCGATCCAGGCCCAGCTGCACGCCGGCTTCGGCCATCTGCTCTGCGAGGTAGAAGGCGTAGGCCGGTCCGGAGCCGGAGATCCCGGTGAGCGCGTCGATCTGGGACTCCTCGATCACGTGCACGGCGCCGCTGGCCCCGAGCAGCCGGGCCACGGTCTCGGTGTCCTGGGCGCTGGCATGGGTGCCCGGGACCAGTCCGACCACGCCGAGGCCCACCGAGAGCGGTGTGTTCGGCATGGAACGGATCACCGGCTGGCCCTGCGGCAGGGCCGCTTCGATCATGTCCACACTGATCGCGGCGGCCACGGAGACCACCACGGCTCCCGGCTTCAGCGCATCGGCGATCTCCGCGGCCAGCCCGACGATGCCATGCGGCTTGACCCCGAGGAAGACGACGTCGGCGTCTCCCACGGCGCTGCGGTTGGCCTCGGCGTCGTCCTGTTCGGCATGCACGGTGATCCCGTACTGCTGCGCGCGCTGCGCCGCGGTGGCGGCGCTGCGCGTGGTGGCGCGGACCTGCTCCGGAGCCACCGCGGAGGCCAGCAGGCCCGCCAGGATCGCCCCGTTCATCGAGCCGAGGCCGAGCATCGCGATCTGCGGCGACGCGGGACTGCTGGTGCTAGTGCTGGTGCTGGTGCTGGTGCTGGTGGACATCGTCACTCCTGGCCGAGGTGCTTGCGGGCGAAGGCCAGGGACTCGGCGAGCCAGCGCTCCCGGTCCCCGACGTTGCGGGCGGTGCGGGTGGCCACCTCCACGGCGACCACGCCGTTGAAGCCGGTCTCCGCGAAGTCGGGCCGAGCCAGCAGGTCCATGGCCTCGGCCACACGCTGCTCGCCCTGACCGGGGATCAGGTGGTCGTCCTTGAACCCGTTGGACCAGCCGTCGGTCAGATGTACGTGGCGCAGTCGCTGCCCCAGCGCGGTGACCGCCTCGAGGGAGTCCGCCTCGGCCGTGGCCGCGTGCGAGAAGTCCCAGGTGACGTGGGGGTAGGGCTGATCCACCGGGTCCCAGTGCGGCAGGTACATGGTGGCTTCGCGACCGCCGGCCCGCCACGGGTACATGTTCTCCACGGCGAAGACCACTCCGGTCTCCTCCTCCAGCTTGCTGATGCCCTCGGCGAAGCCCTCCGCGTAGCCGACCTGCCAGCG
Source organism: Nesterenkonia sp. E16_10 (assembly GCF_017347085.1). GTDB lineage: Bacteria > Actinomycetota > Actinomycetes > Actinomycetales > Micrococcaceae > Nesterenkonia. The sequence continues at coordinate 8,957 of NZ_JADPSA010000021.1, read as the reverse complement.
GAAGGGCGGGTGCGCGACGACGACGCCGGCGCCCACCTCCTGGGCGAGGGCGGCGCTGCGCTTGAGCTTGTCCCAGGCGGAGCCCCACACCTGCTGGGTGAGCAGCAGCGTGGGGGCGTGGATGGCCATGACCGGCAGGCCGAAGCGCCAGGAGAGCTCGTTCAGCGTGGAGGCCTGCTGGGAGTCTCCGCGATGGGTGACCATGACCTCCATGCCGTCATAGCCGAGGTCCTCGGCGATGGAGAACCCTTCGGCGACTCCCATCGGGTAGACCGAGGAGGTGGAGAGCGCGACGGGGATCCGGGGCAGCTCGTGGGGTGGGCGCGGCTGGACCTCGTCGGCGGGCCTGTCCTCAGCTGGCATGTTCCACCGCCGCCGTCGCGAGGGCGCGGCCGCCGGGGACCTCGCCGCGGGAGGGTTTGCGCAGCTCACGGCCGAGATTGACGTGTCCGACCCCGGGCGCGGTGGGCACCGCGACGGCACCCTCGCGGACCAGGGAGTCGAGCCGGCGCAGGATCAGTCCCTCGCGCAGTGCCCAGGGGCAGATCTGCAAGGTCTCGATGCCGAAGACCTTCATCGCCTGCTCCGCGACCAGCGCTCCGGCGAAGACCTGCCGAGCGCGCAGCGCGGAGACGCCGGGCAGCTCGGCGCGTTCCGCGGCGCTCATCGAGGAGAGGCTCTTGACCAGCGGCTTGAGCTCGGCATGGCGCAGGCTGCGCGGCACATAGGGGCCCTCGGCGGAGGGCGCGGCCCCGGTCATCCGGGCCAGCGAACGGAAGGTCTTCGAGGTGGCGAGCACCTCGGTGTGTCCGCTCAGGGCCGGGAACTCGCGGCGCGCCGCCTCCAGCTCTTCGCGCACATAGCTCTTCAGCGCCTTGACCTCATCCTTGCTGGGTGGGTCCTCGCCGAGCCAGTCACGGGTGAGCCGTCCGGCGCCCAGCGGCAGCGAGACAGCGGTGGCGGGCAGCTCGTCGCGCCCATAGGCGATCTCGAAGGAGCCCCCGCCGATGTCGAAGTTCAAGATGTCCCCGGCGCTCCAGCCGCGCCAGCGCCGTGCCGCGAAGAAGGTCATCGCCGACTCCTGGGCGCCGGTGAGCTCGGTGAGCTCCACTCCGGTCTCGGCGATGACCCGCTGCAGCACCGATTCGCCGTTGGCGGCCTCGCGCAGCGCGGAGGTGCAGAAGGAGAGCAGGTCCTCGGCTCGGTGCCGCGCGGCGAACCGGGCGGCCTCGGCGATGAACCCGATGAGCTCCTGCTGTCCCTGCTCGGTGATCGCGCCTTGGTCGTCCAGGTGCTTGACCAGGGACAGGGGTCGTTTATGGGAGGCGAATGCCTCGGGCTTGGCCCCGAGGTGAGCATCCACCAATAACAGGTGCACGGTGTTCGAACCGATATCCAGCACGCCGAGACGCATCAGGTGACTCCTTGACTAGGATCCGGTCTTCGCGGTGGTCTTCTTGGCCGGAGCCTTCTTCGCGGCGGGCTTCTTGGCCGGAGACTTCTTCGCCGTGCTCTTGGTCGCCCGCTTGGTCGTTCCGGGCTGTTTGGGTCCGGCGGCGCGCTTCTCCGCCAGCAGCGAGTAGGCGTGCTCCTTGGTCAGCGTCTCCAGGGAGACGCTGCGCGGGACGGTCACATTGGTCTCACCGTCGGTGACGTAGGGCCCGAAGCGGCCGTCCTTGACCACCACCTGCTTCTCCGAGGTGGGATCGGCGCCGAACTCGGCGAGCGGGGGAACCGCCGCCCGGCGCCCACGCTGCTTGGGCTGGGCGTAGATGGCCTTCGCCTCCTCGAGGGTGATGCTGAACATCTGCTCCTCGGTCTCCAGCGAGCGGGAGTCGGAGCCCTTCTTCAGATACGGGCCGAACCGGCCGTTCTGCGCGGTGATCTCCTCGCCGTCCTCGTCGGTGCCGACCACTCGGGGCAGCGAGAGCAGCCGCAGGGCCTGCTCGAGCGTCACCGTCTCCAGGGTCATGTCGGAGAGCAGCGAACCGGTGCGAGGCTTCTCCTTGGCCGGCTTCTTCTTCGGCTTGGGCTTGCCGTTCTTGTAGTACTCGGTCGGCAGCGAGTTCATGTGCTCTTCGAGCTGCGCCTCGGTCATCTCTTCGATGATCTCCGTGACATAGGGCCCGTAGCGGCCGTCCTTGGCCACGATCTCGCGTCCGTTCTCAGGATCGGTGCCGAGCACCCGTCCGGAGTACTGGGCCTGCTCGAAGAGCTCCTCCGCCTTGGCGGCGGTGAGTTCGTCGGGAGCCAGGTCCTGGGGCAGGTTGGCGCGCTGGGGCTCCAGCTCACCCTCGGCGTTGACGACGCCGTCGGGGTTGGGGCGCTCCAGGTAGGGACCGTAGCGGCCCACCCGCAGGTTCACCCCGGGGGCGATCTCGATGGAGTTGATCGCTCGGGCGTCGATCTCCCCGAGGTTCTCCACCACATGCTTGAGTCCGTCGACGCCGTCCTTGGCCCCGAAGTAGAAGCCCTGCAGCCAGGCCTCACGCTGGAGCTCGCCGCGCGCGATCTGGTCCAGGTCCTCTTCCATCCGGGCGGTGAAGTCGTAGTTCACATACTTGCCGAAGTGTTCCTCCAGCAGCCGGATCACGCTGAACGCGGTCCAGGACGGGATCAGCGCGGAACCGCGCTTGGTGACGTAGCCGCGGTCCATGATCGTGGAGATGGTCGGGGCGTAGGTCGAGGGGCGCCCGATCTCGCGCTTCTCCAGCTCGGCGACGATCGTGGCTTCGGTGTAGCGCGCCGGCGGGGTGGTCTCATGGCCCTTGGCCTGGACGTCACGGCCGATCAGGCTCTCGCCGGTCTCGATCTTCGGCAGCCGCTTATCGGCCTTGCCGGCCTTGGCCTCGTCCTCCTCCGAGCCGCTCTCGCGGACCTCCTCGTAGGCGGCCAGGAAGCCGGGGAAGGTGATCACGGTGCCGGAGGCGCCGAAGGTGGCGGTGGTGCCGGCCTTGGGGCCGTCGGAGACGGCGGCGCTGAGCCGCACGGAGGCGGTGAAGCCCTTGGCGTCGGCCATCTGGGAGGCGACGGTGCGCTTCCAGATCAGCTCGTAGAGCTTGAACTCATCCTTGGAGAGCTCGTTGGCGACCTGGCCGGGGGTGCGGAAGTGATCCCCCGAGGGTCGGATCGCCTCGTGGGCCTCCTGGGCGGTCTCGTTCTTCTTGGAGTAGAACCGCGGGCTCGAGGGCGCGTGGTCGGCGCCGTAGAGCTCGGTGATCTGCCGGCGTGCCGCGGTGATCGCCTCGTTCGAGAGCGTCACCGAGTCGGTACGCATATAGGTGATGTAGCCGTTCTCATAGAGCCGCTGCGCCACCTGCATGGTGGCCCGGGAGGAGAACCGCAGCCTGCGGGAGGCCTCCTGCTGCAGGGTCGAGGTGATGAACGGGGGCTGCGGACGGCGCGAGTAGGGCTTGTCCTCCACCGAGTCCACGGTGAACTCCGCCTGGGTCAGGCCTTCGGCCAGGGCCTCGGCCGCTTCGCGGTCCAAGACGCTGACCTCGGTCTTGGAGCGGGTGGACTTCAGCTCGCCGCGGTCGTTGAAGTCGGACCCGGTGGCCACGCGGGCGCCGTCCACGGCGTTGAGCTTGGCGGTGAACTCCTCGCCGGCGGCGGTGGCGAAGCTGCCGGAGAGGTCCCAGTAGCCGGCCGGGATGAAGGCCATGCGTTCGCGTTCGCGCTCGACCACCAGGCGGGTGGCCACCGACTGCACGCGTCCCGCGGAGAGGCCCTTGCCGACCTTGCGCCAGAGCACCGGGGAGATCTCGTAGCCGTAGAGCCGGTCCAGGATGCGTCGGGTCTCCTGGGCGTCGACGAGGTCGTCGTCGATCTGGCGCACGTTCTGCAGGGCGCGGGTGATGCCCTCGTTGGTGATCTCGGTGAAGGTCATCCGATAGACCGGGACCTTGGGCTTGAGCACCTGCAGCAGGTGCCAGGCGATGGCCTCACCCTCGCGGTCGGCGTCAGTGGCGAGATAGAGCTCCGAGGCGTCCTTGAGGGCCCGCTTGAGCTCGGTGACCTTCTTCTTCTTGGAGTCAGAGATCACGTAGTAGGGCGCGAAGCCGTCGTCGGGGTTCACCGCGAACCGGCTGAACGGGCCCTTCTTCATCTCGGTGGGCAGCTCTGAGGGCTGTGGCAGGTCACGGATATGCCCGGCGGAAGCGTCCACGATGAAGTCATCGCCGAGGTACTTGGCGATGGACTTGGACTTCGCCGGGGACTCGACGATGACGAGTTTCTTGCCTTCGGGCACTGATCTCCTTGAGGGAATTCTTGCGGTGCGGTCTCGGGCGCTCAGCAGTGGGCTGGCCGTCGAGTGCTCAATATATCAGCGAGCAGAACACGCCGAGGCCGGTGGAATCAAGACTCTGCGAGGTATCCCTCGAGGTAGAGCTCCAGGATCTCGCTGCGCAGCGCCTGCTGGAGATCCGCCTGCTCGGTGGTCTCCTCCGCCAGCAGAGCCGCGACGGCGGCCGTGAGCGCGGAGGCCTGGAACTCCCCGTCGGCGGCGCCCAGAAATCCTGCGGCGGCGCTGGAGACGGCCCGGCTGCGGCGCAGTCCGGACCCTTGACGTGCGAGGATCACCTCCGGGTGGTGGGCACCGAAACGCTGATGGCGTTCCTCGGTGACATCGGGGGCCACGGTGAGGACCGCCTCCAGCACCGCCTGCGGGTCCCGGGCCACGGCCTCTGCTCGGGTCGCGGTGGCACCGATGACCGGACCCAGCGGCTGCTCCACGGCGCCGGTGAGCTCCTCGAAGCGCCGCCAGGGCGCCTCCGGACCCGACGCTGCGGCCCGGCGGCGGAGGAAGATCATCCCGAAGCCCACCTCGAGCACCCCGCGGGAGGCGAAGTCATCCAGATACTCCCTATAACGTCGCCGGTAGCTCTCCGGCTCGCGCTGGGTGGAGGCGTCGCGCAGCCAGGTCTCGGCATATTCGGCGCTGTCCTGCCGGTCGCGCTGGATGAACCAGGCATCGACCGACGCGGGGAACGCCTCGCACCAGAGCTGCGGGCGCGCGTCCCAGGCGGCGTGGTCCTGGATCTCCCAGTTGCCCAGCAGCTGCGCGGTCCCAGCCTCGGCGAGATGCTCGGGCAGCGCCGCGATCAGCTCCGCCATGAGCAGATCCCCGGCCCGGCCGCCATCGCGGTAGGTGTAGCGCGCGTCGATCTGCTCATGCTTCGGGCGCGGGGTGATCACGAAGGGCGGGTTCGAGATGATCAGATCGAATCGGCGCCCGGCCACCGGTTCCAGCAGGCTGCCCTGCACCAGCTCCACCCGAGCCCCGAGGTCGCTCGGGTCCAGGCGCAGCGTTGCGGCGTTGAGCACCAGGTTGAACCTGGTGAAGTCCAGGGCGCGCCGGCTCAGATCGGTGGCCACCACATGCTCGGCGTGGTCCAGCAGGTGCAGCAGCTGGATGCCGCAGCCGGCCCCGATCTCCAGGGCGCTGCGCACCGGGGCGCGGTGGATGCTCGCCGCCAGGGTCAGGCTCGCGCCGCCGATCCCGAGCACGTGCTCGGGAGGCAGCGGTCCCGACACCTGCGCGGCCGGCAGGTCGCTGGCCACCCAGAGGTCGCACAGCCCGTGGGCCTGCTCGGCCTGGTAGGGCCGCAGGTCCACGCTGGGACGGTACCGCTCGCCGTCGTGCGCTGCCGCGGGCGCCGAGGTCTCCGGGGACCCGGGGGCAGCCGGGTGCACCAGGTTCAGCCGGCACAGGCCCGCGACGCCGACCTGGGGCAGGGCCTGCTGCAGCAGCGCGGCGGAGATCTCGAGTCCGAGCAGCCAGAGTCCGGTGAGCACCGCGCAGGGGTCCGGAGTCGGCTCGGCGCCCAGCAGCTGATGCACGCGCAGCTGCGCCGGCACCGGCTGGTCACGCTGCAGGGCGGCGAGCGCGTCCTCGCCCAGCAGCTGTGCGATTCGTTCATTGGTGAACCGTGCGGCGAGCAGATCCGCGCGCAGCGCGGCCAGCAGCTTCGGATCCGACTCCGGGGCGGGCAGGATCGCGGGCTGGTGCTGTGCGGGACTCATCCGCGCCGCACCTTGCCCAGGGCGCCGGTGTTGGGGTCGGACGGGTCCTGCTCCAGCCGGGCCTGACAGTTCGCGCACCGGGTGGTCTCCGGGATGTGGCGGTGGTCCTCGCAGTAGAGCGCCAGCGTGGAACAGCCCCGATCCATACAGTTATAGAAGGAGCTGGTGGGGCTGGCACAGCAGCTGCATTCTCCGATGGTCTTCGCCTCCGGGGAGAACCGGGTGTTCATCCGGGAGTCGAAGACGTAGAGCTCGCCCTCCCAGAGCCCCTGATCGCCGAAGGTCTCTCCGTAGCGCACGATCCCGCCGTCGATCTGGTAGACCTCTTCGAAGCCGCGCCGACGCATCAGCGCCGAGAGCACCTCGCAGCGGATCCCTCCGGTGCAGTAGGTGACCACCGGCTGGCCCTTGAGGTGGTCGTATCGCCCGGAGTCCAGCTCAGCGATGAAGTCGCGGGTGGTCTCGGTCTCCGGGACCACGGCGTTCTTGAACTTCCCGATCTGCGCCTCCATGGCGTTGCGGCCGTCGAAGAAGGCCACCTCCACACCCTGGGCCCGCTTCGCCTCGACGAGGTCATGGACCTGCTGCGGCTGCAGGTGCTCGCCGCCGCCGACGACGCCCTGCGCATCGACCTCGATCTCCTCGGGCACACCGAAGGCCACCAGTTCGGGGCGGACCTTGACCGAGAGCCGGGGGAAGTCCTCCGCCCCGCCCTCGGACCATTTGAAGGCCAGCTGACGGAACGGGGCGTAGGCCCTGGTCTGCTTCACGTACTGCTTGACCGCGTTGATGTCTCCGCCGACGGTGCCGTTGATCCCCTGTGGGGAGATCAGGATGCGGCCCCTGAGGCCGAGTTCCCGGCAGAGCGTGTGCTGCCAGAGCTTCACCGCCTCGGGATCTGCGAGGGGGGTGAAGGCGTAATAGAGGACGATCCGGGACATGCTCACCTCTCAAGGGTAGTTCTGAACAACATCTTTATGAACTCGTTGTCCTGTCCTCTCACGGTGCGCTGCTTTTTCTTTGTATGGTCGGACTATGACTTCTGAGCTCAGCGATGACCTTGTCCGCCACTGGGTAACCGGATGGGCGCGAACTCACGAATACGACGTCCAGCACGAGGGCAACGTCCACTCCGCTCTGCGCTCCGGGGATTCCGATGAGTGGGAGTACGTGCTGTACTCCCCGCAGGACACCGATCTGCGCAAGATCGCCGCCGCCGTCGCGAAGGACTCTGCCCGGCTGCTGACCGTGATCGCGGAACCCGGCGCCGAGTCGCTGAGCCAGAACCCGGTGGACGGACTGCAGCTGATCAGCGATGAAGAGAAGCTGATGGTCGTGGACATGGACACCCAGGACGTGGAGGACCCGATCACGCCGGAGGGCTACACCACCACTCGTGAGGACCACGACGGCTGGACCCGCTTCACCGTGCGTGACGGGGACACGATCGCCGCCCGAGGCCGGGTCGCGACCGTGGGGCACTACGCGATCCTGGACCGGATCTTCACCAACCACGACTACCGCCGCCAGGGCCTGGGCACCTTTGTGACCCGCGCACTGATCGCGATCGCCCACGAGCACGACGTCGAAGAGGGTCTGCTCGTGGCCACCGGGGATGGTCGGGAGCTCTACGAGTTCCTGGGCTGGACCCTGCTCGGCGACGTCCACGTCTACGGCGCCACCTCCGGCGGGCGGCTGCGGCCGAGTCACTCCCAGTTCGACGACCTCAACGCCTAGGCCCCGCCCGCACAGTGCGGTAAGATCGGCGCAATCGATGCATTAAGTTCAATTGTTCACTCAATATCGAGGAACAATGCAGCTCGACACCGTCACCGAAGGAGCTCCCATGGCCGCCAACCCGCTCACCGACCGCCTCGATGCAGGCCCGGTCATCTGCGCCGAGGGATTCCTCTTCGAGCTCGAGCGGCGCGGCTACCTCACCGCCGGTGAGTTCGTGCCCGAGGTGGCGCTGGAGAACCCGGACGCGCTGCGCGCGCTGCACCGGGACTTCCAACATGCCGGCTCTGACATCGTCGAGGCCTTCACCTATAACGGGCACCGCGAGAAGATGCGCGTGATCGGCAAGGAGGACCTGCTCGAGCCGCTGAACCGGGCCGCCCTGCGCATCGCCCGCGAGGTCGCCGACTCCCGGCCCGGAGACCTCGTGGCGGGAAACATCTCCAACACCAACATCTGGGACCCCGCGGACATGCAGCGCCAGAACGAGGTCCGCGGCATGTTCGAGGAGATGGTCGGCTGGGCGGCGGAGGAGGGCGCGGACCTGATCATCGGCGAGACCTTCTACTACGCCGGCGAAGCGCTCGCGGCCCTCGAGGTGGCCCGGTCCTCCGGGCTGCCGGTGGTGCTCACCCTGGCGCCCATGGCCTTCGAGGAGATGGCCGACGGGCCCGGCGTGGTCGAGACCGCTCAGCGCCTGGAGCAGGCCGGAGCCGACGTCGTCGGACTCAACTGCTTCCGCGGACCTGAGACCATGCTGCCCTGGCTGCGCCAGATCCGGGAGACGGTCTCCTGTCACGTGGCCGCGCTTCCGGTGCCCTACCGCACCACCCCGAGCGAGCCCACCTTCTTCAACCTCTCCGATGTCCGCGCCGGCGTGCCCTCCCCGCACGGCCGGACCTTCCCGACCGCGCTGGATCCGCTGTTCAGCAATCGCTATGAGATCGGCGCGTTCGCCAAGCAGACCTACGACCTGGGGATCAACTACCTGGGCGTCTGCTGCGGGGCCTCGCCGATGCATATCCGAGAGACCGCCGAGGCGGTGGGTCGCAGCACCGAGGCCAGCCGCTATTCCGAGCGCATGGAGAACCATTTCATGTATGGATCCCATGATCGGCTGCCCGAGCACATCCGGTCCCTGGGCGGCCGCGCCTGACCGGCGGCGGTGCCTGACCGGCGCGGCCTGCAGTCGG
>NZ_JADPSA010000020.1 GCF_017347085.1 Nesterenkonia sp. E16_10 | reverse complement strand
CTCGGGTACCGCAGCCCGGCTGAGTATGCTGAAATCTGTACCCATTGAAGAAACCGCGGCCCGCATAACGCGTGGACCTACTTCCGGGGGCAACCCAGCGGCACCGACGTAGGTTCCGTGGCCCCTGCTGATCACTCAGGCGACGACCCGTGCGCCATTTAACTCCGAAAAATCGCCGCCATTTATCTACGAAAATCACACTTCGGGAGGCTCTCGCTGCTGTCCGCTCTGGGGACACGCTCGTGGTGACGAAACTTGACCGCCTTGCCCGGTCGCTTCCTGATGCACGAAACATTGCTGACGAGCTCACCACCAAGGGGGTGACGCTGAGCATCGGCGGCAGCCTCTATGACCCGAACGATGCGGTCGGCCGGCTGCTCTTCAACGTCCTGGGCATGGTAGCTGAGTTTGAGGCTGACCTAATTCGAGCTCGCACGCGAGAAGGCATGGCGATCGCCAAATCCAAGGGTCGATTGCGAGGGAAACAGCCCAAACTCTCCCCCTCGAAGCGCAAGCATCTTCTCGCCACCCATGCAGCTGGGACTCACACTCAGTCCGAACTAGCCGAGCTCTTCGACGTCTCGCGCGCAACGATCTACAGGGAACTTCAACGCATACAGCCCACGACTTGATCAAACATGCACGACCGCCGCGAGGCGGGTCCTACGCGGCTGAGCAGGCAACTTGCGGAGCTGCCACTCGTATAACCGCCCTGCCACCCCATCGTCGATAAGGCAAGATGTCCCACATGACTAAGGACATGCCGCAACTGCTCATCGAACGTCTCGCAGAGAATGCCGAACAGGTAGCGTTCGGTTGGCGACGGGAAGCCTGGCAGGCTGCAATGCACGATGACGATGCGACTCTGGCTCTCCTTGACCGACTCGGTGAGAACGTCGACCGGGAGACTACCCGCACAGTTGTTCTTGAAGAGCTTTCGGCGGGCCGGGTGACCCCAGCGTTCGTCGCGGCAATGATCTGGGGGCACGGGATGACCGGCTACGGTCCAGCCCGCGTGCGCTGGTTGCTCACAGGAGTACGTGGAAGGACTTCCATCACCGCACCAATTCGGCCAGACGTTCCCGAGAAGTTGGCCGATGGAGCGAAGGTTGCACGCGAGTCCGGCCCGGTTGAAGGCTTCAGATACATGAACAACCCTGGAAAGATCCTCTACCTCGGAGGACCCTTCTTCACCAAATGGCTCTACTTCACCACCGCAGTTGAAGGTATTGCAGACCCGAATGCCGCGCCTATCCTCGACGCGCAAGTGGCCGGATGGCTGCGGGCAAACCACGTGGAATCCCTCCGCGTAGATAAGACCCCATCCTACGAAAACTACTTACGCCTATTAAAGGACTGGGGTCACAGTTCTGGGCGGGCACCAGCCCAGGTCGAAGCTGCGATCTTCAACCTAGCCACTGGTCGATAGGTGAAACCATCAACACGGGTGTGGCCCTGAGGGCCGGGGCCAGAGCGGACACGTTCTGGGTGTCGAGGTCTATCTGGTGCTAACGCACCCATCGTCAGAAGGTGTCGCGACCGACATCGACACACTTAGAAATGACTTCTACTACCGCCGTTTGGGAAACGGTGCCCGAACTGGCGATCAAGCACCAGTCGGACTGCGTACTACCTCGGAGCAGGGTCGATTCGACGAGGCGTGGCCACATCCTTTCAGCTTGGATATGAGGCATCAAACCTGGGACGCTTCACTTCAGTTCCAGCTTCAAACCGAGCGCCTTCGCGATCTTCGCGATGGTCGCAGTGGTTGCGTCACTGTTGGCCTCAATGCGGGCAATGGTCGGACGCGACAGCCCGGATTTCTCCCCCAGATCCGTCTGCGACCACCCCCGCTTCTTCCGAGCCTCGCGGATTACGTCACCGAAGCCGCACTGTCCCCCCTCACCCACACTCACTCCCCTCCCCGATCGGAGTGCGCTTCCGCATCGGATCGGTGCTGAGCATGGAGCGCATCAGCTGCTATGTCTGCGATCTGCCCGATGAAGCCAGGATCTGTCACGTACGACTGAATTTCCTTCGACTCATTCACGGTTTTCAGGATCGCGAGCCCCACGGCACCGCTGAAACCTTCTGACGCCTTGAGCTGAGCGACGGTGTTGTTCTTCGCCATCGCCACCGCTTCCTCGTTCGCGTCAAGGAAACCCCAGAAAGTGGTGATGAACCCTGAGACGCTCTCTGGGCTGACCTCGACGCCCTTGGCCTTGAACATCTCGTTGACCTTATCGATGGCCTCGTCGAGCGGACCCCTCTTCGGCGCGGCGCTGCCGCCGTACTCGCCGTCGAAGATGGGCAGCTTGATCCCGTCGCCGCTGCCTTCGCTGATCGAGTGGTCCTCCTCGATCGCGGACGGAACGAGCTTCACACCCGAGAGCTGCACGCCCTCGAGAAAGCTGTCGTCGCGGTCGTCACCATCGGCGTGAAGGTTCCGGCCGAGCAGGGTCGCGAGGATCGCGCGTCGGTGCAGGTCCGGGTCCTGGTAGTCGACGATCTGGCTTAAGAACTGCCAAGCATTTCGATAGCCAAGTACATCAGCCCTGACGGCCTCTAGCTCTTCCTTCTGCCTACTGTTCTTAGACAGCACGGCCTGACGCCACTGTCCGTTCCAACGGTTTTTGATCGGCGCCAGCGCCTTGGCGATCACCTCGCCCCCGAGAACAGAGAGAAACGCCTCCGCCACCGCGTCCATCTCGTCGTATGTATAGAGGCCAGACGTGTCGAGTCGCTCCCCCACGGTAACCAGCGCGTTAGGGTCGACATCCCCGTCAACGTGCGCGTCAGAGTAGTAGAGCTTGAAATCCGCCTGAATGCTCGCGGGAGTGTTTCTGAAGTCAACGACCATCGGAGCGGTTTTACCCGGGTAGATCCGGTTCAACCTGGACAACGTCTGGACCGTGGCAACGCCTGAAAGCTTTTTGTCGACGTACATCGCCATCAGGCGTGGCTCATCGAAACCGGTCTGGAACTTGTTTGCGACGATAAGAACACGGTAGACACCCTTCTCGCGGAAAGCCCTGCTGACGTCGCTCACACCGTTGGCGGACACCTCCGTGACGCTTTCCCCGTCCTCGTCGGTAAGCGAGCCCGAGAACGCCGCGAGGGTGTGCAGGTCGTAGCCTTTCTCGGCGATGTAGGCGTCCATCTTCCGCGACCAGCTCAGGGCCTCCATGCGCGAGCTGGTTATGACCATGGCGCGCGCCTCGCCGCCTAGGAGCGGTTGCACGTTCCTCCTAAAGTGCTCGACAACTACGCGCACTTTCTGCGCGATGGCGGTCGGATGGAGCCTCGCATAACGGACGATGCTCGAGACCGCTTCGCCGGTGTTGACCTGAATCTCACTCTCGGACTCCTCGCTGTCCAGGGTGCTCTTCACCCGCAAAAACATGTCGTAGGTCGAGTAGTTGGTGAGGACGTCGAGTATGAAGCCCTCTTCGATCGCTTGGGACATCGTGTATGTGTCGAAGGCCTCCCAGCGGTCTCCGACCTGTGTGCCGAACAGGCGAAGTGTCTTCCCTTTGGGCGTCGCGGTCAGGGCGACGAAGGTGATGTTGGCAGATGCCGCGATGGCGGAGTCCTTGGCGGCAAGGATGTCGTCGGCGCTGATCTCCTCGTTGGGGTCGATCTCAACGTCTACGAGCAGCTCCTTGAGCTGTTTGGCCGCGGATCCCGACTGCGACGAGTGCGCCTCGTCGGCGACGACGGCCCAGCGTCTGCCTCGCAGCTCTTCGGTGTCCTCGATGAGCTTCATGACCTCGGGGAAGGTCTGCAGGGTGCAGGTGATGATGTGGTCGCCCTCGATGAGGGCCTTCTTCAGCTGGGGGGACTTTGCGCCGGACTTTTCGCCCACAGATACAACGAGGCCCTTACTCGACTGCACCAGGTTCATGTCGTTACGGATGTTCTCATCCAGGACAGTGCGGTCGGTGACAACGACGACCGAGTCGAAAGTCGACTTCGAGTCAGCGCTCATGTGCCGGATGAGGCGATGACTAAGCCACGCGATGGTCTTGGTCTTCCCGGAGCCGGCTGAGTGCCAGACGAGGTAACGCTTACCGGGCCCGTTGGCTTCGATGTCGGCGACCACACGTTCGACCGCACGCAGCTGGTGGAATCGCGGGAATACGAGTTGACCGTCGTCCTTCTTTCCGGACTTGCCCGGCTCGAAGAGCGCGAAGTCCTTGAGGATGCGCATGAAGGTGGGTCGCGCAAGGATCTCGCGCCACAGGTAGTTGGTCGACGAGCCAGTTGCCGACGGAGGGTTGCCCTCGTGGCCGTCGTCGCCCCGGTTGAAGGGCAGGAAGACCGTGTCCGCACCCCTCAGCTTGGTCGTCATGTAGACGAGGTCGTTAGACACCGCGAAGTGGACAAGGACACGACCGTGCGCGAGCAGCGGACGGCTCCTGCCGGGCTTGCGGTCCTCCTTATATTGGCGGATCGCGTGGTTGACGGTCTGCGTGTTATCGGTCTTGAGCTCGAGCGTGACGACCGGCAGACCGTTGGCCAGGAGCACTACGTCTATGCTCTCATTCGTCTTCGTGTCGAAGCGCACCTGGCGCAGGATCCGCAGCCGGACCGAAGCGGCCGCTTCAACGACCTCGGTCAGGTTCGGATTGGCCGGGGGAAAGACCATCATCGGCCCAAACTTCGCCGCGGGACGTCCGATCTGGGCGTAAGAAAAGCCCTTGCGCAGCACGCCGAGTAGACCGCCGACGGGGTGCCCGGTCGTGGGATCCATCCGCGTCGCCTTGGCAAGTTCCTTGGTGATGTGTTCGAGGAGCTTCAGCTCCGCATCGGACCTCTGTTCGCCCGCCAGACCCTCGGGGATGGCCTTCTCGTACTCGTCCGGGTACTGCGTGGCCAGCCAGGGCAGTACATCGTCAGGAATCATAGCGAGTCCGACGTCCCAGCCTGTCGACTTTCCGTCGTTCTCGTACAGCCAGCCACGCTCGGCCAGCTCGGCGCAGAGGTTCTCCTCGAACTCGCGCTCCATCAGTTGCGCGTGGTTCATACGATTTCCTTCCGTCCGGTCACGACGTCGAGCAGGAACACAGACGAACGCTCCACGAGGAGATTACGGAGACTGGTGATCTTCGCCAGCATCCCGTCGATGCGACCAGTGACGCCGTCGAGGTGTTTCGCGATGCGCTTCTGCTCGTCCAAAGGGGGCAGCGGCAGAGGCATCATGTCAAGCGCAGTCCTCGTGACCCGCTGGGCGTTCGGTCGCACCCCTGTGCCGATGGCTCCAAAGTAGTCAACATAGCGGGGGCTTCGTAGCAAATGGTGCACGTAGCGCGGGTGGAAGCGCCGAGAGATGCAGAACGCTTTGTAGTCGGGGCTTATGTAGCCGGTGAGCGACGACACCCCGAGCCCGCCGTGATTGAGCCACATCATGTTGGCGGCCAGTTGGTCAGGTCTTACGACCCGGTACTTCGCCACGTCCAGCGACACCTGCTGACCATCAGTCCGAGTGTTCACTTCAACTCCTCGGTACTCGGAAATGGAGAGTAGGGGTCCTTGCGGGGTGTCGCCGTTCCGCTCGGTGCTCTCGGTGAAGTCGTAGCCAAACTTCGTGCGGTCCCAGTACTCGGGTATTCCGGCCAGCGGAGACTGTGCGTCCTCGCCTCGGTGCGAGTCGTCCTCGGAAAGTCCAAAGAGCGCAGCAGTGTCGATCGCCCGTGCGCGCAGCGCTTCGGTCAGCTCATCGAGCTTCGCGATCATGGAGTCGCTCTTGTCGAGGCGGGCAGCAAGCTCGCTTTGGACACCCAATGGCGGCAGGGGGACGCGGATGCGCGACATTCGCGTGAAGTTCGTGGACCACAGGTCGTCGACGATGCCAGTGCCCCAACGGAAGAACTCGTCCTGGAACGCGATGCTGCGGAACAGGTGGTGGCCGTACTCCGGCACCATGAGGTCCGACCTCGGAGCCATGACGGAATAGACCACCGAAACGCTCCCGTCCTGGCGCGCCAGGCCGGACGCTCCGCGTCGGTCGGATCGCGAGTTGATGACCAAGTCCCCGGAACGAACGAGCTTCCGATCGCTTTCGGTCTGAGACTTGGCGACGCCGGCCAGCTGGGGCGTTACGCCGAGCTTCCCAACCGACAGCGGCGGGTACTCCGCCTCGCCGACCTTCTCATTACGCTCTACTACTATGGACCCGATCGGAGCCATGGCGAAGACTGAGCTTTCAAGCAGCGACCTGTGGACCACTTGTTCCGTCACTGGTCGCTCACAAGTTTGAACATGGCGGCCAGCTCACTCACGAGCCCCTGCACTTCGGAATCGATCTCCTCAAGCGGGCGCGGTACCCGCGGTGTATAGAAGATCCTCGTGAACGGAATCTCATTGCCGCGCTTCGCCTTGCTCTCGTCCCACTGGGCGTCAGGAGCGAACGGCACGACCTCGCGCGCCATGTGCTTGGACAGATCCTCGCTGAGCGGCACACGCTCTGTAATTTTCCACTCGGTAGAGGTGACCACGTTGCCCTTCCGGTCTACGGCCGGCAGCGCTGAGGCATCGGGAACCGCGAGTGCCTTCATCACGGCGTCCACCAACCCGAGAGGAGCCTTCAACCCAGCAGCCTTCGCCGCCTTCGGAAAGGTCTCGGGCAGCCCGTTCCAACTCATGCCGTCGAGTGACTCCAGTACGGCTACGTGGCCTTCCATAAAATCCTTCCGCTCGCGCAACGCCTCGACGGCCTCGGCACTGAAGCGGGCGGCGAGGCGAACTTGCTTGCTGACCGGAACATCTCGGAACCTGAAGTCGTCCGGAGTCATCACCCGGGAGATCTCAGGATCTGCGAGGTCGAACGCCTTGTAAGCCGCAAGCACCGGATCCCGGTCCGTTGCGCTCATCTCTCGGCGTTTCTCGCCCATAGGCCTGCGCAGCAGAGTCCACTGGTCCGATCCGTCAATAAGCTGGATTCTGCCAACTCGCTCCGGGGCCTTGTTCGTGTCGAGGATCCAGACGTAGGTCGGGATTCCGGTCCCGTAGAACATGCTGGGCGGCAGGGCAATAATGGCGTCGATCAGGTCCTCATCGAGGAGCCACTCGCGGATGGCGGTCGGCCCTTTGTCCCCATTGAAAAGGGGAGCCGCGTTCGAGACGACAGCCGCACGACCACCTTGGCCCTTCTTGCCGGCTGGGCTGAGCTTAGATGCACAGTGCGCCAGGAACAGCATCTGCCCGTCGCTGATGCTTGGGAGGCCGTGGCTAAAACGGGATCCAGACATCTTCGCCTGCTCCCGCACGTACTTTGCTTCCACCTCCCAGTCGATGCCGAACGGGGGATTCGAGAGCACGTAGTCGAAGGTCTGCCCCTCATAGAGATCCTCGACCAGGGTGTTGCCCTGCTTGATCGCGTCCGGGCGGCCGCCCTGGATGAGCAAGTCCGCCTTGCCAAGGGCGAATGCGGACGGCATGAGCTCCTGTCCGTAGAGCGTGACGTCGATCCTCTCGTTCATGCGCCGCAGCGCCTCTTGGGCGATAAGCAGCATGCCCCCAGAGCCAGCCGTCGGGTCGTAGATCGAGCGCGCTGCACTCTCCCCGGCGAGGGTGTCGTCGTCGTTCGCGATCAGGACGTCGACCATGAGCTTGATGGCGTCACGCGGTGTGTAGAAGTTACCCGCAGCCTTTCCCTTCTTATTGAAGGCCCGGTACATGACGTCCTCGAAAACGTCGCCCATGCCGGTGTCGCTGAGCTCTCTCGGCCCGAGCGGTAGCGTTGAGAAGTGCTTGACGACGGCGTGCAAACGGTTGGCGTCGGCAAGGACCTTAGCGCGTCGGTTGAAATCGAACGAGACCCAAATGTCGGCGATGTTGTTCGAGAATCCGTCGATGTAGCTCTTGAGTGACTTGTCCACGTTGTCGTCGACTGAGGCGATGGTCCCGAGGTCGAGCGAGGAAACGTTATAGAAGCCCAGGCCAAACCGGTCTTTGACGGCGATGTCGATGAGGTGCTGGGGCATACCGTCGAAAGCGTCGACGTACTTAATAACGGCGTCCTTGCTTTCCGCCAACATGCACTCCAGGCGGCGGAGCACCGTGAACGGGAGAATGTAGTCGCCGTAGTCCTCCTCGTCGACGATGTTTCGCAGATACTTGTCCGCCGTGTCCCAGACGATCCGTGCGGTCGTCTTCCTGGATGCCTCTGCCGGCTCGGCCATGTGTGCTCGTCCCTGCTCGTTGCGTTAGTCTCCTGTATCAAGAACATTACACTGATCCGTGTATCAGCAACATGACATTCAACCTCGCTTCCGGGGCAGCTTGGGATGTCGCGCCTCGTAAGCTGGCGTGCCGGGGGAAGCTCTCTTTAATCACTTTTAAGGTAGATAGTGTCTCCACACCCAGATCGCGGTGATTTCAATTCCAGGGAACAGAATTTTCCCTTTCAGAAGATCCAAAACCTCGACACAATACGCGTCCTTGGCTTCGATACCTTGCTTCTCGAGAGCTGCTGTTGCCCTGTCCATACGTTCTTGCATGTCTTCGGCAGTGTCCGCTGCTGCCGTGCCGGATTGCTCGGCGCCTTCGGCGCAGGTGTCTTGTAAAACCACTGGTTTTCGAAACGACCCGACTACGGATGTCACTGCATTGTCGTGTGCCCATAAACAGCACGGGAACGGCAAGCTTCCCAAGCCGATATCCTGCCCGTTCACTTGGTTTGGTTCGGGCGCTGGTATGCACTTGCTCCAGGTAAACCGCGCCACCATCGACTAGAACCAGTACGGGCCGTGCCCTTCTGAGTTGGCTTGTGCTGCCAGCACTGGAGTACGCGATTATGACGGCGGATCGTGGCGAGGTCGCCACGAAGCGGAGTTCGTGGATGCCCTCACCAACGGTGTGGCAGTCAGGAGGCCCCAGGTATCCACCATGGAGTTACGGATTGTCGTGACGAGATCGAGCCAGCCCTTCTGCGCGCCAGTCGGACCTTAGCTGACTGCCTCTGCCGTTGCGTGGGACCGCACATTCGTGATTAAGTCGACACGCGACACGGGGTGCCGACACCCACCGGAGTTCCGACTCTGGAGGGTATACGGCTGAGATAACACCCGTTGAACCTGATCCAGTTAGCACTGGCGAAGGGATTGTCCGGTCCCACTAGTACCTGCACGTCCTTCGAGCTGAGGATGAGAGACCGTGCCCGTAGGAAATCGCACCTGAAGTAGGTGACCATCGCGATCGGACTGCCTTCGCCTCTATACAGAGAGACAAGGCACATGACTACAACAGCCCTCCCACTCAACCAGCAAATCGTCGTCGTCACAGGGGGCGCACGCGGCCTCGGAGCTGCGATCACAAAGACTTTCCTCTCCCAGGGCGCGAAAGTCGTGATCAACTACCACTCCTCGAAAGAAGCAGCCGAAACCCTCGCCGCGCAACATCCAGGACAGGCCCTCGCCGTCGAAGCCGACATCCGCGACCGCCACGCCGTGGAAGAGCTCATCAGCACCGCCGCTAGCCATTTCGGCGGCCCCGTCACCACTGTGATCAACAACGCCCTAGTGGACTTCGTGTTCAACGGCGACGCCCGGGCCAAGGCCACGGAGATCACCTACGAGGCTCTCACCCAGCAATTTGAAGGGGCAGTGAAGGGCTCGCTCAACGTCATCCAAGCAGCACAGCCTGGCATGGCGAAAGCCGGATTCGGCCGGATCATCAACATCGGCACCAACCTCTTTCAGCACCCAGTAGTGCCTTACCACGACTACACCGCGGCCAAGGCTGCGCTGTTATCGCTGACCAGGACCTTCGCCGATGACTTAGGTCCGGCCGGGATCACTGTGAATATGGTCTCCGGTGGACTGTTGCGGACCACCGACGCGTCTGCGGCTACCCCAGAAGCCGTGTTCGAGGGAATCGCCGCAGGCACGCCATTACGTCAGGTCTCCACCCCAGAAGAACTCGCCGACACCCTCTTGTTCTTCGCCTCGCCCTGGGCCCGGGGCGTGACCGGACAAAACTTGATCGTCGACGGCGGCCTCGTCAAGGGCTGAGCGCGATGAGCAGCCGCGGCCTAAAACAGGCACACTTCAATCTCTTTATCCACGGTGTAGGTCACCACAGCGCTGCCTGGAGAGCCCGGGACTCTCACGCCGAGCGGCTGCGCACCGTGGAGTATTACACCGAGCTAGCGCAGATCGCCGAGCGGGGGAAACTGGATGCTATCTTCTTCGCGGACGGGCATTCAAACAGCATCACTGCTGCTGAGGATGGTCCGCTCTGGCACCTAGAACCGCTGACCTTGCTCTCTGCGATCAGCCGTGAGACTGAACGGATCGGATTGGTCAGCACGGTCTCTGCGACCTTCTACACGCCCTTCCATGCCGCCCGTCTGCTGGCGAGTCTGGACTGGATCTCCGAAGGTCGGGTCGGTTGGAACGTAGTCACCTCTATGTTTGACGCTGAAGCTCAGAATCACGGCTTAGAGAAGATGCCAGAACATGCGGTGCGGTATGGGCGTGCCGAGGAGTTCGTCGACGTCGTTCTTCGGCTGTGGGAATCTTGGCCAGACGAGGCGATTCTCATCGATCGGGAGCAGGACCCAGATGGCGGCCCCGGACGATACGTGGATGGAACGCAGCTCACTGAGCTAAACCATTCAGGGGAACACTTCTCCGTGCGTGGCCCGCTCAACGTGCCCCGCCCGCCCCAGGGACATCCAGTACTGTTCCAAGCCGGGGCTTCCGAGCAAGGCCGTGACCTGGCGGCACGCCGGGCGGAGGCGATCTACGCGGTGGCCTATGACCTGCACGCAGGCCGAGAGTATCGCTCCGACATGCGACAGCGCATCACTGCTGCGGGACGGGCACCAGATTCAGTGGCGATCATGCCAGGACTGGTGACCTATGTAGGTTCCACCATGGAGGAAGCCCAGGCCAAACAGCGCGCCCTAGATGAGTTGCTCCCAGTAGAGAACTCGTTGCGCCAGCTGAGTGTCTTCATCGGCCAGGACGCCTCAGGGTGGGATGTGGACGCCCGGGTGCCGGAGCTTCCTGCGTTGAAGGATTTCACCGGTCCCAAAGGGCGCTACGCCACAGTCCTTCGGATCATCGAGACGGAGCAGCCCACGGTGCGCCAATTGCTCGGGCGGCTCGCCGCCGGCGGTGGCCACTGCACGATGGTAGGGACCCCAGAATCGATCGCTTCGGAGATCGAACTCTGGCTGGATGAGGGCGGCGCCGATGGGTTCAACCTCATGCCGCCTTCATTGCCCTATGGCATCAGCAATTTCGTGGATCATGTGGTCCCAGAACTTCAGCGGCGCGGCCGGTTTCGCACGGAATACGAGGACAGCACACTCAGAGGGCACCTCGGGCTCGACATACCAGGCCCCTCACCAGCCGAAACGAAACCCTGAGCACAATCTCCACAACCTGAGTGCAGGAATGGATAGCACCTTAGCCCTCTGGACCCGCCGCTACGGCTCACCCGGGGACCGGCACCCTGATCAGCAGCTCGTTGGTTAGGGGACGCCGGGGAACTGGAACTAGCCGGCAAGCTTCGACCTTCGGTAGGAACCGGCTCGGACCAGGCCGCGAAACCTCCCACGGAAAGGACCCAGCCCGCTCCGGGCAGACGTGGGCAGTTTGAACTATTGGAGCGATGGGGTTGAGGTTGATGACCCAGTCAAGCACCCGCAACATTTCAGAATGTCCATCCAGGAACAGCGAGCCCTTGCTCTAACGCTAACCATTCCGAGCAGGTCAGAACACCCAACAACAACATCTAGGCTGGTGTCATGGAGCTCGCATTCACGAAGCTGGGATTCGATCCGCAGCTTCTCGACTACTCCGAGACATTCGCTCTGCAGAAGCGGCTGCACACCGCAGTGCATGAAGGCTCGGCGCCCTCGACGGTGCTGCTGCTAGAGCATGCCGACGTCTATACCGCCGGCAGGCGCACCGAGGACCATGACCGTCCCAGAGATGGCACGCCAGTGGTGGACGTTGACCGCGGAGGCAAGATTACCTGGCACGGACGCGGCCAGCTGGTGGGCTACCCGATTCTCCACCTGCGGGACCGTTCGCTGGTCAAGGACTACGTCGGCGTGCTGGAGAAGGCGCTCATCGGCATCCTCGCAGAGGACTACGGCATCACGTCCAACCAGGTGGAGGGCCGCTCCGGGGTCTGGCTCACCGATGGAGGTCGCGACCGCAAGATCGCAGCCATCGGGTTGCGCGTGCACCGCTCGGTGACCATGCATGGTTTCGCGCTCAACTGCTCCAACGACCTCGCGCCCTTCGAGAACATCATCCCCTGCGGCATCAGCGACGCCGGGACCACCAGCATCAGCGCGGAGGTGGGTTGCCTGGTCACCCCCGCAGACGTGGCAGACAGAGTTATGCAGGCCCTGCAGCAGGTGCTGCCGCCCCTGCTGCACATCGACGACACCGGGGCCCCCGGTGAGACGGCCCAGAGTCTGGGTAAACGTCAGAGCACGTGCGGGATGTCCCGAACTACAGAAGGAGCACCACAGTGACTGTGGCACCTGAAGGTCGACGCATGCTGCGCGTCGAAGCACGCAACGCCTCGATCCCCGTGGAGCGCAAGCCTGAGTGGATGCGCACCAAGGTCAAGATCGGCACCGAGTTCACCGAGATGAAGAAGCGGGTCGGTGAGAAGGGTCTGCACACGGTCTGCGAGGAAGCGGGGTGTCCCAACATCTTCGAATGCTGGGAGGACCGCGAGGCGACGTTCCTCATCGGCGGCTCTGCCTGCACGCGCCGCTGTGACTTCTGCGAGATCGACACCGGACGGCCGGGCGCCGTCGATGAGTCAGAGCCTCTGCAGGTGGCGCAGTCGGTCCAAGAGATGCAGCTGCGCTACGCCACGGTTACCGGCGTCGCCCGCGACGATCTGCCCGATGAGGGCGTCTGGCTCTACGCAGAGACCATCCGCAAGATCCACGAGCTCAACCCCGGCACCGGCGTGGAGATCCTCATCCCCGACTTCTCCGGTCGCGAGGAGAACATCGCTGGGATCTGTGAGGCCGCGCCCGAGGTGTTCGCACACAACGTCGAGACGGTGCCCCGGATCTTCCGCCGCATCCGCCCCGCATTCCGATATGAGCGATCACTGGATGTGCTCACCCAAGGACGTCGCCACGGCATGATCACCAAATCCAATCTCATCCTGGGCATGGGTGAGACCCGCGAAGAGGTCTCCGAGGCGCTGCGCGACCTTCACGACGCCGGCTGTGACCTGCTCACCATCACCCAGTACCTCCGCCCGACTCCGCGCCACCTTCCGGTGGACCGCTGGGTCAAGCCGCAGGAGTTCCTGGACATCTCCGAAGAGGCCGAAGAGATCGGGTTTCTCGGGGTCATGTCGGGTCCGCTGGTCCGTTCCTCCTACCGCGCCGGATCTCTCTGGGCCAAGGCGATGCAGAAGAAGGGCTGGGAGATCCCTGCCGCGCTGGCGCACATCGAGCCCTCGGGGGCGACCAAGCAGGAGGCCTCCACCTTGGTCGCGGCAGGCTACTAGTTCTCTAGTGGAACTGCGAACGTCCAGAACCCCATATTAGCCCCTGCATTGCGGGCCCCGGGTCCGCGCACAGCGCAAGTCAAGCCACAGGGAACCAGCTCTTGTCTCATAAACCTAGTGGTTAACAAGACGCGATCGCGTCAATGCCAACCTGGGAGAAGGTCGCGAAGCAGGGTGCCAACCGGGTACACCAGATGCGGGAGTTTCTTCGGCTTCCGGGGATCGCCTTCCTGGATTGGACGACGTCGGAGGCTTCGGTGTCACGGCACGCGGCGCCGTTAGTCAAGGCACTTTGAGGGAGTCAACTCAGAAGTGACGGCAACATTGCTCGTGCTCGTCCACCAGGGCCGCTACAACAACAGAGTCTTTCACCGTGACCGTCATGGTCGCTCTTCCTCGAGGATCGATTGGGCACCGGCGTAGCGCAACCTGCAGACGGCGCGACTCTACCTTCAGGCCCACTCCCCCGTCACTAGAACACTGAGGAGTCGCTGTCTTGTCTATTCCGGCAAGGCAGCACCAGCAGTCCCGAGAAGGCGGGATCCGTTGTGGTGCAGCACCGCACGCAGCCAGTCCTCTCCCATGCCGAGGTTGATCAAGGAGTCCAGCGCATGGGCGTAGCGGTAGGGGATGTTGGGGAAATCGGTGCCAAGCACAATGCTGTCCTGCAGCTCTTTGAGCTGCCCGAGTCGGTCCCGGGGGAACGGATGCAGACCCTCGATGAAGTCGGTGAACACCATAGTGGTGTCCAGGTACACGCCGTCGAAGCGCGCCGCCAGGTCTAAAAAATCCGCGTATTCGGGCATCCCTAGGTGAGCGATGACCAGGCGCAACCCCGGGAATCGACGCAGCAGCCGCTCAATACGAACAGGTCCAGTGAACTCTCCGGGACTCGGCCCAGATCCGCAGTGGATCACCACCGGTGTGCCCGAAACAGCCAGCATCTCCCAGGCCGGGTCCAGCAAAGCATCCCCTGGATCAAAGGCCCCGACCTGGACATGGACCTTAAAGACCCGCGCCCCCCGGTCAAGGGCCTGTGCCACATACTCTGCAGCCGCCGGTTCCGGGTAGAACGTCGCGCTCATCGCGACCTCAGACACCTCACCGGCGAGCCGAGAGGAATACTCATTGAGCCAGGAGG
This sequence comes from Nesterenkonia sp. E16_10, assembly GCF_017347085.1. Classification (GTDB taxonomy): domain Bacteria; phylum Actinomycetota; class Actinomycetes; order Actinomycetales; family Micrococcaceae; genus Nesterenkonia. The sequence goes on along the minus strand of NZ_JADPSA010000020.1, from coordinate 2,843 downwards.
CCATCTCCGGCCGATGAGCGTAGTTCAGAGACGTGAAAGTGCGCACCCCGAAACCCTGCAAGATCTCGATCCGCTCGGACTCCGGGAGCCGGTAAGTGATCGGCCAGTCTTGACCGAGCGTCGGGCCCACGGCATCAAAGTATGACCAGACTTTGCGCAGCACGGACTCTGGCATGAAGTGGGTATGGATATCGACCAGGCCCGGCAGCCCCAGGGCTTCCCAGCGTGTCCGAACCTCTCGGGCTTCTGCGCTGATCAACTCGGCAGTGTCGCTACGACGTTCTCCACTGAAATTCATAAGTAAACGGGGCCCAAGATCACTGCCCGCTGACTCCCCCTATCCCCTTTTCGACCCGCCACAGCCACCACTTAGAACGGCCTGTTCTACACACCGTAAACCTTAGGAAGCGGGGCGTGTCTAGGATGTGACCCTCCCGGTGTCGACGCCGCGTGAAAATGTACCCCTTAGCGACGGATGAAAATGAACCCCCTCATCCAAGCTAGGAGGCATGATCACTGTGGAAGATTGGGCAGAGATCCGTCGGCTGCACCGAGCCGAGGGAATGGCTATCAAGGAGATCGCTCGCCGGCTGCAGATCGGCCGGAACACCGTGCGCCGAGCGTTGGCCGCCGACGAGCCACCGGCATACCGCAGGGACCCCACCGGCTCATTGGTGGACCCCTACATCCCGGAGATCCGCAAACTACTCGCCGATACCCCAAGGATGCCAGCGACCGTGATCGCTGAACGGATCGGGTGGGAACACTCCATGACCGTGCTCAAAGACAAAGTCCGTGAATTGCGCCCCCTCTATACCGGGGTCGATCCCGCTGATCGACTGGTCCACCGACCCGGGGAAGCCGCCCAATTCGATCTATGGTTCCCCGAGCCCGAAATCCCGGTGGGATTCGGCCAGGCCCGGGTGCTGCCAGTGCTGGTCATGACCCTGACCTTCTCCCGGTTCTTGGCGGCCACGATGGTCCCCTCGCGCCAATCCGGGGATCTGCTCGAGGGGATGTGGCAACTGATCAGCGGGGTCGGGGCAGTCTCGAAGTCCTTGATCTGGGATCGTGAAGCTGCCATCGCGCCCAAGGGCAGACCACTACCACCGGTGCAGGCCTTCGCAGGCACCACCGCGACCAGGATGGTGATCGCTCCGCCCAGGGACCCGGAGTTCAAGGGCATGACCGAGCGCAACAACGGGTACTTCGAGACCAGCTTCCTGCCCGGCCGATCCTTCGCTTCACCGCAAGATTTCAACATTCAGATCAACACCTGGATCACCGGCCGGGCCAATCAGCGCATGATCCGCAGCCTCGGGGACCGCCCGGTCAACGTGCTGGGCTCCGATCTGGCGGCGATGACCCCGTTACCGCCGGCGCCGCCGAGCACGGGGTTCACCCAGCAGATCCGGTTGGGTCGGGACTACTACCTGCGATTCGGCACCAACGACTACTCGGTGGATCCGCGGGTCATCGGCCGGCTGGTGATGATCACCGCCACTGTGGACCGTGTGGTGGTCCGCTGTGATGGTGCCATCGTGGCTGATCATGCCCAATGTTGGGCGAAGTCCCAGGTGATCACCGATCCCGCTCACGTGCACACCGCGAAGGCGCTGCGGGCCGAGTTCAATCAGATCCGGGCCACACAGCGCCGGGGGCCCCGCGAGATCCCGGTGCCCGGCCGTGACCTGGGGGTCTATGACGAGCTCTTCGGGCTCACTCCTGCCCGGACTCCGAGGGAGCAGGCAGCATGAGCTCACCACGGGGCACTGAGGATATCGGGTCGACCCTGGCGCATCTGGTCAAAGCGATGAAGACCCCCACCATCGGTCGGGTCTTCGAGCAGCTCGCCGACACCGCACGGGACCGGGGCTGGTCCCACGAGGAGTATCTCGCCGCCGTGCTGGAGCGACAGGTCGCTGACCGCGAAGCCAACGGCACCGCTCTGCGAATCCAGACCGCGAGGTTCCCCGCAGTGAAGACCCTCGAGGACTTCAACACCGACTACCAGCCCACGCTGCGCCAGGATCTGCTGGCGCACCTGGAGACCACCACCTTCATTCCGAAGGCGAACAACGTGATCCTGCTGGGCCCGCCAGGAGTGGGTAAGACCCATCTTGCGACCGGGCTGGGGATCAAGGCGTGCCAGGCGGGGCACCCGGTGCTCTTTGACACTGCCGCTGGCTGGGTCAATCGACTCGCGGAAGCTCACCATCGCCACGGCGGGCTTGCCTCAGAGATCAAGCGGCTGCGCCGCTACCGGATGCTGATTATCGATGAGCTGGGCTACTTGCCCTTCGACGCTGATGCGGCGAATCTGTTTTTCCAGCTCGTTGCTGCTCGTTATGAACAGGGCTCGCTGTTGATCACTTCGAACTTAGCCTTCAGCCGGTGGGGAGAGATCTTCGCTGATGACACCATCGCGGCGGCCATGATCGATCGATTGGTCCATCACGCTGAAGTTCTGACCCTGGACGGTGAGTCGTATCGGACCAGGGCCCGTCGAGAACTCATCGAGCACAACACCACCCACCGGAAGTAACACCAATGGCGAGGGGGTCCATTTTCAAACGTCGATAAGGGGTCCAGATTCACCCGACGTTGACACCCGGCGCTGGGTCAACTAAACCGGCTCTCCGCAGTTGAGCGTGGGTGTGTCGTGAGATGCTCCTATCTTGTGTCAAACAGCTGTAAACCATTGCTCATAGGGGTCTGCTGACGGTTCGGTTGACTTCCTGACTGCTAAGAAAGCAGAGAGGATAGTCCCATGCCGAAGATCTACTCCGAGGAGTTCAAGGCCTCCGCGTTGGAGCTGCTCGATTCCGGGATGACCCAGAAGC
>NZ_JADPSA010000019.1 GCF_017347085.1 Nesterenkonia sp. E16_10 | reverse complement strand
GGTACTGCACACTGGAGTGTGTGGGAGAGTAGGTCGCCGCCGGACACTATTTGGTAGAGAGGGTTCAAGCCCGGTCCCTGTGTGGGACCGGGCTTGACCTGTATCCAGAGCACTTATGATCGCGCTGAGCTCAGCGTCATCGCCCTGAGCAGATCGACCTCGTGCTGCTCGACAATGCGAGCGTTCGCCATCAACAAAGCATCGCTTGTGGTCCATTCATTCGGCCGCCCGGAGAACTCTTCGGTGCGGCCTTTTTTGTGTTTCAGGGCGCATTCAATGCCCTGTCGGATCGTGCGCGATCCGCGCTTCGCACCCGTAGCAGCTGCCAGATGGTAGGTGCCGCTGAACGCGGTATCCTGGGATGGCCCTGCGCACGTAATCCAAGGAGAACCAAGAACCTATGCATGACGAGTCCTACGGCGACCGCCCAAGGCCCCCGCGCAACCCGCGCGACCTCCGTCGGTCCAACAGCGAGGATCGCACGCGTTCTCCGGAGATCGACGACGATGTCACCGGCAAAGAGCTGGACCGGGCGGCCCTGCTGCAGCTGCGCACCCTGGACGACACGAACCGCCCCTGGGTGGCCAAGCACCTGGTGATGGCCGGCCGGCTGGTCGACATCGCCCCCGAGCTCGCGTTCCAGCACGCACTCGCCGCCTCCCGCCGCGGCGGACGCCTGGGCATCGTCCGCGAAGCCGTGGGTCTGACCGCCTACGCCGCCGGGGACTTCGCCGAGGCGCTGCGCGAACTGCGCACCTACCGCCGGATCAGCGGAGACCAGACGCACCTGCCGGTCCTGGCCGACTGCGAACGCGGACTTGGCCGCCCCGAGAAGGCCATCGAGCTCTCCCAGTCCGAGGAGGTGGCCGCACTGACCGGCCCGGTGCGCGCCGAGATGGCCATGGTCGTCTCCGGGGCCTACACCGATCTGGGCGACCACGCCTCAGCCGTGACCGCGCTGGAGGTTCCAGAGCTCGACATCAACCGCGCCTTCAGCTTCTCGCCCCGGCTCTTCACCGCCTACGCGGCAGTCCTCGAGGCCGTGGGTCGCGAGGAGGAGGCCCAGCGCTGGCGCGAGCAGGCCTTCGCCGCGGAACGCGCCCTGGGCTCCGGAGCCTTCGAGGATCCCGAGATCCTCGACTTCGACGATGAGCCTGCCGATCTGCCCAAGGTCAAGGACGTCCTGGGCCGTTCCAAGGGTCGCGATCAGGGCCGGGACCAGGACCGCCGACGCGGAGGACGTGGATGACTCCGAGTCTCCTGGACTCCTATGACGGAGTGCTCTTCGATCTCGACGGAGTGCTCTACGCCGGACCTCACGCGATCCCCGGGGCCGCACAGGCGGTGGAACAGCTGGTGAGTCGGGGCGTGCCTCGCGGATACGTCACCAACAACGCCTCCCGCTCCGCGGAACAGGTCGCCACCCATCTCAACGAGCTGGGCATCCCTGCGCTGACCCATGAGGTCTTCGGCTCTGCCCCTGCAGGGATCGCCCTCCTCAGTGCTGCCCTGGAGCCAGGCGCGAGTGTGCTGGTCACCGGCAGCCGGTACCTGCGCACCCTGGTTCAGGAGGCTGGATTCAGCCTCGCCGAGTCTGCGGCGGATCATCCTGCCGCGGTCATCCAGGGCTTTGATCCCATGCTGGGCTGGGCCGAGCTCGCGGAGGCCGCCTACGCAGTGAACAACGGCGCGCAGTGGTTCGCCACCAACCTGGACCTCAGCATTCCCCGTGAGCGTGGGATCGCCCCCGGCAATGGCGCCCTGGTCGAGGCCGTGGGACGCGCCACCGGACAGACTCCCACCGCGGCCGGTAAACCGGAGCCCGTGATGTTCACCCAGGCGGCCGACTCGCTGAAGATGCAGCGACCCCTGGTGATCGGAGACCGGCTCGACACCGACGTCCTCGGAGGCAACCGGGCCGGCTTCGACACCGCGCTGGTGCTGACCGGAATCGACACCGCGGCCGCGGCCGAGCAGGCCCGGGACTCGATGCGGCCCGATTGGATCCTGACGGAGCTCCGGCAGCTCTTCGACGGGTCACACCGGTCGCTGCAGGAACCCGCCGGGACATGACTGTGCCGCACCAGCAGCCGGAGCACGACCAGCAGCCGCACGACCAGCAGCAGAGTCCCGAGGAGCCCACGCTGAGCCTCGAGGAGCTCGAGACCGAGATCGCCCAGGCGGAGGCCCTGGTCCAGGACCTGAACCAGCGGCTCAAGCAGACCGCGGAGGACCGCCGATGAGTGATGCACTCCGGCTGGACAAGGCCATGGTCGCTCGAGGGCTGGTCCCCAGCCGCACTCGCGCCGGAGCACTGATCGCCCAGGGACAGGTCACCGTGGACGGAGCCGTCATCCACAAGGCCTCCACCCCGGTGAGGGCCCACCAGCCCATCGTGGTCGCGCAGCAAGACCCGTGGGTCAGCCGCTCGGCCCATAAGCTCGACGGCGTCCTCACCGCCTCCCCGGAGATCGGCGTGCGGGACCGACGCTGTCTCGACGCCGGGGCCTCGACCGGCGGCTTCACCCAGGTGCTGCTCGAGCGCGGAGCCCGCGAGGTGGTCGCCGTCGACGTCGGGCACGACCAGCTGCACCCTCAGCTCGCCGCAGACCCCCGGGTGCGCAACCACGAGGGTCTGAACCTGCGCCGGCTCCGACCGGGGGACCTGGGGGAGCCCTTCGAGCTGATCGTTGCAGACCTCTCCTTCATCTCGCTGCGCCTGGTGATTCCCGCCCTCGCCGCACAGGCCGCCGAGGGAGCGGACCTGCTGCTCATGGTGAAGCCGCAGTTCGAGATCGGCCGCGAGCGGCTGGGCCGCACTGGGGTGGTCTCGAGCCCGCTGCTGCGCCGTGAGGCCGTCGAGGGAGTGCTCACCGCGGCGCAGGCCCAGCAGCTTCAGCTGATCGAGATCCACCGCTCCGGCCTGCCAGGACAGGACGGAAACGTCGAGTTCTTCCTGCACCTGCGCCGGGGCGAACATGCGGGGCCCGCCTCCGCCGAGGCGCAGCGGCTCAGGAGCGATAGGCTGGGCTCGGTCGAGTTCGACTGAAGGAGGCTCCATGACCAGAGAGATCCTGCTGCTCGCTCACACGGGTCGGCGCGACGCCGTGGAGGCGGCGGTCACCGTTGCCGAGCGGCTGCACCGCGCCGGACTGCGCCCCGTGATGATGGAGCGGGACATCGCCTCCTTGAACCATGTCATCGGAGACCGGCTGCGCGAAGTGCCGCTAGCCGTGGCCGAACGCGAGGTCGCCCTGGCGGACTGCGAGGTCGGCATGGTGCTCGGCGGGGACGGGTCCATCCTGCGCGCCGCAGACCTGGTCCGCGGATCCGGGCTGCCGCTGATGGGCGTCAACCTCGGCCACGTCGGCTTCCTCGCCGAATCCGAACGCACCGAACTCGACGCCTCCGTGCAGTGGGTGGTGGACCAGAACTACACCGTGGAGCGCCGGATGGCGCTGGATGTGCAGGTCTGGCACGCCGGACGCCACGTGGGCAGCAGCTGGGCGCTCAACGAGGCCAGCATCGAGAAACAGTCCCGTGAACGCATGATCGATCTCATCATCGAGATCGACGGCAGGCCAGTCTCCGCCTTCGGCTGCGACGGGGTGGTCATGGCCACTCCCACCGGCTCCACCGCCTACGCCTTCTCCGCCGGCGGGCCGGTGGTCTGGCCCGAGGTCCAGGCCCTGGTGATGGTGCCGATCTCCGCCCACGCGCTGTTCGCCCGCCCGCTGGTGACCGATCCCGACTCCATCATGGCCGTGGAGGTCCTGCAGCGCGAGGACGAACAAGGCGTGCTCTGGTGCGACGGCCGCCGCTTCATGGAGCTGCCCCCAGGCTCCCGGGTGGAGGTCACCCGCTCCGCCGAACCGGTGCTGCTGGCCAGGGTGCACCAGACCCCCTTCTCCGAACGCCTCGTCGACAAGTTCAACCTGCCCACCAGCGGCTGGCGCGGACCCGTGGACCCGGCCAACCAGGTCGAGACCCCCGACGCGTTCCACCGCGGAGAGGTGGCGAAGCGGTGATCGACTACGTCACCATCCGCGACCTCGGCGTGATCGAACACGCCGAGCTCCCACTCGACGCCGGGCTCAACGTGGTCACCGGTGAGACCGGCGCCGGCAAGACCATGGTGGTCACCGCGCTGGGACTGCTGCTCGGGGCTCGCGCCGAGGCCGCCGCCATCCGATCCGGCGCCCCGCAGGCCGTGGTGGACGCCGGGATCACCGTGCCGGCCACACACCGCTGCGTGGGACTCGCCCGCGAGGCCGGCGCCTGGCTGGAGACCCCCGAAGCCACCGCCCACGCCGAGCAGGCAGCCGACGGCGCAGGCACAGCCAGGGCCGCAGGCACAGTCGGCGACACAGATCCCGCAGACGCGGCCGATCAGACCCCTGCAGACCAGTCAGACGCGGTGGATCCGACCCTTGCGGATCAGCCGGGGGAGGTCGAGATCCTGCTCGGGCGCACGCTCAGCGCCAAGGGTCGCAGCCGGGCCAGCGTGAGCGGACGCAATGTGCCCATCGCGCTGCTCGGGGAGATCGGCAGCTCACTGGTCACGGTGCACGGCCAGAGCGACCAGCTGCGGCTGCGCTCCGCCGCCGCCCAGCGCCGTGCCCTGGACCGCTACGCCGGACCCGAATTCGCTGCGCGGCTCGCCGAGTACAAGCAGAGCTTCACCGGCTACCAGGTGAAGGTCGCCGAGCTCGAGGAGATCACCACCAACGAGCGTGAACGACGCCGGGAGGCCGAGCAGCTCCAGCTCGCCCTGGAACAGATCGACGCGGTGGAGCCGCTGCCCGGGGAGGATCATGAGCTGAAGACCGAGTCGCTGAAGCTGGAGAACGTCGAGGGCCTGCGCGAGGCCGCCCGGTCCGCCCAGCTGGCACTCTCCGGTCCCGATGCCGCCGAGGCGCTGGATGACGTGCCCCACGCGGTGGCACTGGTCGAATCCGCCGCCACCTCCCTGGCCGCGGTGCGCGACCAGGACCAGGAGCTCGGCGAGATCGCCGAACAGATCTCCTCGGTCTCCAGCCTGCTCAACGACGCCGCCTCCGAACTGGGCATCTACGCCGCGCACCTGGATGAATCCGGTCCGGAACGCCTCGCCGCGGTCCACCAGCGCAGAGCCGACCTTGAACGACTGATCCGGCTCTACGGACCCGACATCGACGCCGTGCTGCTCTGGGCCCAGGAAGCCCGCGCCCGGCTGCACAATCTGCAGTCCGACTCCGACCGGATCGAAGAGCTCAGCGCCGAGCTCGAGGAGCTGCAGGGGCGGCTGTGGACCGAGGCCGGAGAGCTGCGTCGTCGTCGGACCGAGGCCGGAGAGCGGCTCGGAGCCGCCGTCGGCGAAGAGCTCGCGGCGCTGGCCATGCCTCGGGCCCGGATGGTCCTGGAGGTCACCGAGACCGCCGAGCTGGGACCCGAGGGCGCGGACACCGTCGCGATGCTCCTGGCCCCGCACCCGGGCGCCGATCCGCTGCCGCTGGGCAAGGGCGCCTCCGGAGGTGAGCTCTCCCGGGTGATGCTGGCCCTGGAGGTGGTCCTCGCCGAGGGCTCCGAGACCGAGACCTTCATCTTCGACGAGGTCGACGCTGGGGTGGGCGGCAAGGCGGCCGTACAGATCGGACGCCGGCTCGCGATGCTCGCCAAGCACCGCCAGGTCATCGTGGTCACCCACCTGCCGCAGGTCGCGGCCTACGCGCAGAACCATATCCGGGTCTTCAAATCCTCGGTGCGCGATGATTCAGCCTCCGGAGGCTTCACCGCCTCCGACGTCACCGCCCTGGACGAGGAGCAGCGGGTCAGCGAACTGGCCCGGATGCTGGCAGGACAGGAAGACTCCGAATCGGCCCGCGCCCACGCCCGGGAGCTGATCAGCGCAGCCGCTGCGCCCTAGCTCACGTCCGTGGCACTACATTCAGCCCCCGTTCACTGTTAGGATCGAACTCCGTGGTGCAGAGAAACAGTTCCAGGAACCAGACCAGCCTCCCTACTAGTCGACAGATCTTTGTCACAGGGGGTGTGGTCTCCTCCCTCGGCAAGGGTCTGACCGCCTCCTCCCTGGGGCATCTGCTCCGGGCCCGTGGCCTCTCCGTGGTCATGCAGAAGCTGGATCCCTATCTGAATGTGGATCCCGGCACGATGAACCCGTTCCAGCACGGTGAGGTCTTCGTCACCGAAGACGGCGCCGAGACGGACCTGGACATCGGACACTACGAGCGTTTCCTCGATGAGAATCTCGACGGGCTCAACAACGTGACCACGGGGCAGATCTACTCCACGGTCATCGAGAAGGAACGCCGCGGCGACTATCTCGGCGACACCGTGCAGGTGATCCCGCACATCACCAACGAGATCAAGCGCCGGATGCGACTGCCCGCCGAGGGCAAGGACGCCCCGGATGTGATCATCACCGAGATCGGCGGCACCGTCGGAGACATCGAGTCCCAGCCGTTCCTCGAAGCCGCCCGGCAGGTCCGCCAGGACATCGGTCGGCAGAACGTCTTCTTCCTCCACGTCTCCCTGGTGCCCTACATCGGCCCCAGCCAGGAGCTCAAGACCAAGCCCACCCAGCACTCGGTGGCCGCGCTGCGCTCGATCGGCATCCAGCCCGACGGGATCGTGCTGCGCAGCGACCGCGAGCTGCCCGCCGAGATCCGCGGCAAGATCTCGCGGATGTGCGATGTGGCCGAGGACGCGGTCATCAACTGCGCCGACGCCCCGAGCATCTACGACATCCCTCGGATCCTGCACCGCCAGGCGATGGACGCCTACGTGGTCCAGGCGCTGGATCTGAAGTTCAAGGACGTGGACTGGTCGAAGTGGTCCAAGCTGCTCAACGTGGTGCACAACCCGGACCACGAGATCGAGGTGGCACTGGTCGGCAAGTACATCGACCTGCCCGACGCCTACCTCTCGGTCACCGAGGCGCTGCGCGCCGGCGGCTTCGCGCACAGCACCAAGACCAAGATCCGCTGGGTCGCCTCTGACCTGTGCGCCTCCGAGGAGGGCGCGGCCAAGGCGCTCGACGGCGTGGACGCGATCTGCGTGCCCGGCGGCTTCGGCGTGCGCGGACTCGACGGCAAGATCGGCGCGCTGCGCCATGCCCGGGTGCACGGCATCCCGGCGCTGGGCCTGTGCCTGGGGCTGCAGACCATGGTCATCGAATACGCCCGCAACGTGCTGGGCCTGAGCGAGGCGAGCTCCACCGAGTTCGATCCGCAGACGGCCTACCCGGTGATCGCCACCATGGCCGAGCAGGAGGCCATCGTCGAGGGCGCCGGGGATCTGGGCGGCACCATGCGCCTGGGCTCCTACGAGGCGAAGCTCATCGAGGGCTCCGTGGTCGCCGAGACCTATGGCAGCACCGAGATCACCGAGCGGCACCGGCACCGCTACGAGGTCAACAACACCTACCGCGAGCAGCTCGCCGAGGCGGGGCTGGTCTTCTCCGGCACCTCCCCGGACGGCACGCTCGTGGAGTTCGTGGAGCTGCCCCGGGAGACGCACCCGTACTACGTCTCCACCCAGGCGCACCCCGAGCTGAAATCCCGCCCGACCAACGCGCACCCGCTCTTCGCCGGCCTGATCCGCGCAGGACTGGATCGGCAGCTGGCCCAGGGCGGACGCGGCTAGAGCCATGGCCGACCAGGACGGTTCCGCCGCTCCTGATTCGGCACGGGAACGGCACCTCCGACGACGCGCGGAGGTGCCGTCCTCGTCTGTGGGGGCCGAGATCGAGGACTACCTCACCCACCTGAGGATCGAGCGCGGGTCTGCGGCGAACACGCTCAGGTCCTACCGCAACGACCTGCTGCGCTATGGGGCTTTCCTGCTCGAGCGCGAGATCACCGCGCTGCGCGGAATCGACGAGACCCTGATCGCGGACTTCCTGCAGCGGCTGAGCACCGGCGACGACGGCGGCTCGGCCCTGTCCCAGCGCTCGATGGCCCGAGTGCTGGCCTCGGTGCGCGGAGCACACCGGTATTGGGCGGGGGAGGGCCGGACCACTCACGACCCGGCCAAACACGTCGCCGCACCCAAGCCGCGCCAGTCCCTGCCCAAGGCGCTCAGCGTGGACGAGGTGACCCGCCTGCTCGACGCGCCCAGCCGAGACACCGAGCTGGGCCGCCGGGATCGGGCGCTGCTGGAGTTCCTCTACGCCACCGGCGCGCGGATCACCGAGGCGGTGAGCCTGGACGTCGATGACATCCACGAGATCCGCGCGGCACCGGTCGATGCCGCCGACCCAGGGCCGGGCTCGCCAGCCGCGCCGGGCGGGACGGATGGGTCGGGCGGGACAGATGGGCTGGTGATCGTGCGGGTGACCGGCAAGGGCGATAAGCAGCGGATGGTCCCGGTCGGGCGCTATGCCCAGCAGGCGATCAACGACTATCTCACCGCCGGCCGGCCGGGCCTGGCCGCGCGGATCGGAGGCCGCGCGCCGTCGCCCGGGCTGTTCCTGAACAAACTCGGCGGCAGGCTCTCCCGGCAGTCGGCCTGGACCGTGCTGCAGACCCACGCCGCCGCCGCGGAGATCACCCAGGAGGTCTCCCCGCACACGCTGCGCCATTCCTGCGCCACCCACCTGCTCGAAGGCGGCGCCGGGATCCGACTGGTCCAGGAGATGCTGGGCCACGCCTCGGTGACCACCACGCAGATCTACACGAAGGTCACCGCCGAGGCGCTGCAGGAGAGCTACGCCACCGCCCACCCGCGCGCCCGCTAGACGCGCGCCCGACGAACGGCGTCTGTGGGGCGACAACGGGTGGAATGACGCCTGTTTCGCGCACCGTTCCACCCGTTAGCGCCCCAGGACGGGGGTGCCTCGAGGGGGCTCCTCGAGGCGGTCCCTCAGAGGTGGCGCTCGTCCGGTCCGTTATAGGCGCTCAGCGGACGGATCAGCGCGTTGTTCGCGCGCTGTTCGGCGATATGCGCCGTCCAGCCGGTGATCCGCGCGGCGATGAACAGCGGGGTGAACATCTCGGTGTCGAAGCCCATCAGGTGATAGGTCGGCCCGGCGGGGTAGTCCAGATTCGGCAGGATGTTCTTGGCCTCACCCATCGCGGACTCGAGCCCGTCGTAGAGGCCCATCAGTTCCCCGCGGCCGTAGTACTCCACCATCGCGTCCAGCGCCTGCTTCATGGTCGGCACCCGGGAGTCCCCGGACTTATAGACCCGGTGGCCGAAGCCCATCACCTTGCGCTTCTCCGCAAGCGCCTGCTCCATCCAGGCTTTGGCCCGGGCCGCGGCGTCCTCTCGGGTCTCGGCCGGATCGATGCCGATCTCCTCGAAGGTGTGCATCACCGCCTCGTTGGCGCCGCCATGCAGCGGGCCCTTGAGCGCGCCGATCGCCGCGGTGACCGCCGAGTGCAGGTCCGCCAGGGTGGAGGTCACCACCCGGGCGGTGAAGGTGGAGGCGTTGAAGGAGTGCTCCGCGTAGAGCACCATCGAGACCCGGAAGGCATCGACCACCTCCTCGGGGGCCTCCTCGCCGAAGGTCATCCAGAGGAAGTTCTGTGAATAATCCAGATCCTGGCGCGGCTCGACCAGCTCCAGGCCCCGCCGACGACGCTGGTCATAGGCGACCACGGCCGGGAAGACGGCGAAGAGCTCCTTGGCCTTGGTCAGCTCCGCCTCTGGTGAGGAGTCCTCCGAGAGCGGGTGGTTCGCGCCGAGCACCGAGACCGCGGTGCGCCCGACGTCCATCGGGTGGCAGTCCAGGGGCAGCAGGTCGATCGCGGAGCGGACCCGGGGGTCCAGCGCGCGGTGGGAGCGTTCGAAGTCGAGGAACTCCTGCTTCTCCGCAGAGCTGGGCAGCTCGCCGTTCCAGAGCAGCAGCGCCACCTCCTCGAAGGACAGTGCCGCGGCCAGCTCCTGCACCGGGTAGCCCCGGTAGAGCAGCGAGTTCGATTCCGGGTTCACCTTCGAGACGGCGGTGTGATCTGCGACCACACCGGCCAGTCCCTTATAGATCTGCTCGGTCATGCGTGACCTCCTCGGGTCATTGCGGGGTCTCTAGGTGTTCAGCTCGTGCACGTCAGGGACGTCGAAATTGAAGATCCCGGTGTCGAAGGCGTTGTACCCCTCATAGTCGACCAGATCGTAGAGCCGTGCTCGGGTCATCATCTGATCCACTGCGGCCTCCTGGGAACCTTCAGCGGCCAGGGTGTCCAGCGTGCGTTCGATCGCGCCCATGGCCGAGCGAAGCGAGGTCACCGGATAGATCACCATGGCGACCCCGGTCTCGGCGAGCTGATCGCGGGTGAACAGCGGGGACTTCCCGAACTCGGTCATGTTCGCGAGTACAGGGACATCCACCGCGGCGCAGACCGCGGCGAACTCGCTGAGGTCCTTCATCGCCTCCGGGAAGATCGCGTCGGCTCCGGCGTCGACCAGGGCCTTGGCCCGCTCGATCGCGGCGTCGAGACCTTCGACGGCGCGCAGGTCGGTGCGCGCCATGATCAGGAAGTTCTCATCACGGCGTCCGCGGGCGGCCGCAGCCACCCGCTTGGTGGCGGTCTCCAGGTCCACCAGGTTCTTCCCGTCCAGGTGTCCGCAGCGCTTGGGGTTGAACTGGTCCTCGATATGGCAGCCCGCGAGTCCGGCGTCCTCGAGCTCCTGGACCGAGCGCGCCACGTTCATCGGTTCGCCGAATCCGGTATCGGCGTCGACCAGGGCCGGCAGATTTGTGGCCCGGGCGATCTGCCCGGCCCGCTGGGCGACCTCGCTGAGCGTGGTCAGTCCGATATCGGGCAGGCCCAGCTCGTTGGCCAGGACCGCGCCGGAGATGTAGATCCCGTCGAAGCCCTTCTGTTCGATCAGCGGGGCCGAGAGCGGGGTGAAGGTGCCCGGGAACTGGCGCGCCGCCCCGGGGGTGAGCATGGCGCGCAGATCGATCCGCTTCTGCGCGGGGGTGATGGTGGAATACAGCATGGCTTAGAACAGTCCCTTCGGTGCGGCGTGGAGGTCGATGACCCCGGTGGCCGCGAAGATGTTGAGCTGATCGAGCTGACCGGCCGGGATCGTCTCCAGGCCCTCGGCCGCGCCGAGGAAGCGCTCGATCTCCGCCTCGGCGATCACGCCCTCCGCCAGGGTGCGGAACTTCGCGATGTACTGCTCCCGGGCGAAGGGCCTGGCGCCCAGCGGGTGGGCGTCGGCGACGGCGATCTCATCGGTGATCACCTCGCCGGTGTGCAGCCGGATCTCCACGGACCCGCCGAAGGCCTTCTCCGCGATATCGGTGGAGTGGTACCGCCGGGTCCACTCCGGGTCCTCCTCGGTGGTGACCTTGTGCCAGAGCGCGACGGTGTCTTCGCGCTGGGCGCGCTCCGGGGTGTAGGAGTCCACGTGGTGCCAGGCGCCGTCCTGCAGCGCCACGGTGAAGATATAGGGGATGGAGTGGTCCAGCGTCTCGCGGGAGGCGGTGGGATCGTACTTCTGCGGGTCGTTCGCTCCGGAGCCGATCACGTAGTGGGTGTGATGGCTGGTGCGGATCAGCACCGAGTCCACCTGCGCAGGGTCGGTGACCTGCGGGTGGGCGTGATGCAGCCGGCGAGCCAGATCGATCCAGGCCTGCGCCTGGTACTCCGCGGAGTGCTCCTTGGTATAGGTGTCCAGGATCGCGCGCTTGGACTCTCCGCGCTCGGGCAGCGGGACCTCGTAGGAGGCCTCCGGGCCGTCGAGCAGCCAGGCGATGACTCCGTCTTCGCCTTCGTAGATCGGTACCGGGGAGGTCTGCCCGCGCATCGCGCGGTCCACGGATTCCACGGCCATCTTCGCCGCAAAGGCCGGCGCGTGGGCCTTCCAGGTGGAGATCTCGCCCTTGCGGGACTGCCGGGTCGCGGTGGTGGTGTGCAGCGCCTGGCCCACGGCCTGGAAGATCGTCTCGGCGTCGAGATCGAGCAGGGTGCCGATGCCGGCCGCGGCGGAGGGTCCGAGGTGCGCCACATGGTCGATCTTGTGCTTGTGCAGCGAGATCGCCTTGACTAGGTCCACCTGGATCTCGTAGCCGGTGGCGATGCCGCGGATCAGCTCCGGACCGGAGGCTCCGGTGTGCTGGGCCGCGGCCAGCACGGCGGGGATGTTGTCCCCGGGGTGGGAGTACTCGGCGGCCAGGAAGGTGTCGTGATAATCCAGCTCGCGGACCGCGACACCGTTGGCCCAGGCGGCCCACTCGGGGCTGGTCTTCGTCTCGATGCCGAAGATGGAGGCACCGGAACCGTTGGCGGAGACCGAATGGTCCAGCGCCTGGGCGCGCGCGGCGATGATCGGGGCCCGGTTCAGCGAGGCCACCGCCACCGAGGCATTGTCGATGATCCGGTTGATCACCATCTCGGTGACCTCCGCATCCACCTCCACAGGGTCGACGGCGACCTGGGCGATCTTCCAGGCGAGCTGGTCGGCCCGGGGAAGGTTCTCGTCGCTGCGGTAGACCCGTACGTTATGCGTGATCATGCTGGTGGTTCCTCTCGATTCGGTGTCAGGCGTCGGTGCTGCTGTGTTGTGCGGTGGCGTGTTGGGCGGTCTGGTGCTGGGGTGTCTCGTGCTGAGCGGTCTCGTGCTGGGCGGTGATGTAGGCGAGGCTGCGGCGCAGATGGATCAGCATCGCGGCGCCAGCGGTCTCGGGGTCCCCGGAGGCGATGGCGGCGCACACCTCGCGGTGCTCCCGGGCCGAGGCCGCCAGCCGTTCCGGTGCGTGCTGAGACAGCCTGCGGGCCCGGACCAGGTGAGCGCGCATGCTGCGCAGGGCCAGACTCAGGTAGGGATTGGCCACCGCCTCGGAGACCGCCTCGTCCAGCTCTTCGGTGAGCGCGTAGTAGCGCTCGTCAGCCTGGGCCGGATCCCGCTCGCGCTGCCGCGCGCGAAGCGTCTGCTCCGCGGCGGTGAAGCGGTCCGCGAGCGCGGTGAACCGAGCCGGGTCTCCGCGTTCTGCCGCGAGCCGCGCCGACTGGACCTCCAGCGGAAGCCGGAGCTCGAAGAGCAGGTCCACGTCTGCCACCGAGATCGAGCTGACCACCGTGCCGCGCCCTCGGGTCTGGCTGGCGAGGCCGTCGGCGATCAGCCGGGACAGCGCCTCACGCAGCGGGGTGCGAGAGAGGCCGAGCCGCTCGGCCTGCTCGACCTCGCCGAGCAGGGACCCCGGGGTCAGCACCCCGTCGAGGATCTCCTGACGCAGGGTGTCGTAGGCACGATCACTGGCACGCATCCCTTCATTGTATACAGCGATGCGGACTCCAGACAGTGATCCGGGTGAAAATCCGGTGAACGCGAGAGAACTGTATACATAGGTCTTTACCTTCTGTGAGGCAGGTCATACCCTTGGAGGTGTCACGCCTCCCCGTCGATGAGCAGGAGCATTCCCATGACCGGTCCGTCCTATCGCGAGCTGCACGCCCGATCGCTGGCCGAGCGCGAGGAGTTCTGGCTCGACGCCGCCGACCAGATCCACTGGGACCGCGCCCCGGAGCGCGCGCTGGATGACTCCGCGGCGCCGATCTACCGCTGGTTCCCCGACGCGAGGCTGAATCTGAGCTACAACTGCCTGGACCGCCACGTGGAGGCCGGACGCGGGGACCAGACCGCGCTGATCTATGACTCCGCCGTGACCGGGACCGTGCACCGCTACAGCTACGCGGAGCTCACCGCCGAGGTGGCCCAGTGTGCCGGGATGCTCACCGAGCTCGGCGTGGGCGCCGGGGACCGAGTCATCATCTACCTGCCGATGATCCCGCAGGCCCCCATCGCGATGCTCGCCTGTGCCCGGATCGGCGCGGTGCACTCGGTGGTCTTCGGCGGGTTCGCCGCCAAGGAACTCGCCTCCCGCATCGACGACGCCTCGCCGGATGTGCTGCTCACCGCCACCGGAGGCATCGAGCCCACCCGGAAGGTCGAGTACCTGCCCACCGTGGCCGAGGCGCTGCGCCTGGCCACACACCGGGTCCGCCACGTGGTGGTCCAGGAGCGCGAGGGCTTCGTCCACGGCCTGCAGGAGTTCGCCTCGGGTTCCGCTGATGCCTCAGATGCCCCAGGTTCCGCAGCTCCCGCAGATTCAGCGGCAGACCAGGCGAGCGCGGCGAGCACGGAGAGTGCGGATCGTACCGCGGCATGGCACGACTGGGCCGCGCGCTCCGCCCAGGCGCAGCCCGCCGCCCCCGTCACGGTGCGCGCCACGGACCCGCTCTACATCCTCTACACCTCCGGGACCACCGGCCGACCCAAGGGTGTGGTCCGGGACCAGGGCGGCACCGCCGTCGCGCTGAGCTGGTCGATGCAGGCGATCTACGACGTCGGCCCGGGGGAGACCATGTTCACCGCCTCCGACGTCGGGTGGGTGGTCGGGCATTCCTTCATCGTCTACGGGCCGCTGCTGGTCGGGGCGACCACGGTGCTCTACGAGGGCAAACCGGTGGGCACCCCGGACGCCGGCGCGTTCTGGAGGATGATCCAGCAGCACCGGGTCACCGCGCTGTTCACCGCTCCCACGGCGCTGCGCGCGATCCGCAAGACCGACCCGGAGGCCGCGCTGGTCGCCGACTACGACATCTCCTCGCTGCGGCACCTCTACGCCGCCGGGGAACGGTTGGACCCGGTCACCCAGCGCTGGATCACCGAGGCCCTGCAGGTCCCGGTGATCGACAACTGGTGGCAGACCGAGACCGGCTGGCCGATCGCGGCCAACCCGGTGGGGATCGAGGCGCTCGCGGTCAAGGAGGGCTCGGCCACCCTGCCGATGGCCGGCTACGACGTGGTGATCCTCGACGCCACCGGCGAGGAGCTGCCACCGGGGGAGGAGGGCAACATCGCGCTGCGGCTGCCGATGCCCCCGGGCACCCTGCCCACGCTCTGGGGTGATGACCAGCGCTATATCGACTCCTACCTGGCGGCGTTCCCCGGGTTCTACGCCACCGGGGACTCCGGCTACCTGGATTCCGAGGGCTACCTCTTCGTGATGGGGCGCACCGATGACGTGATCAACGTGGCCGGGCATCGGCTCTCGGCCGGAGCGATAGAAGCCGTGGTCGCCTCCCACCCGGCGGTCGCCGAATGCGCCGTGATCGGGCTGCAGGATGAGCTCAAGGGCCAGCGCGCCTCTGGCTTCGTGGTGCTCAAGTCCGGACGCACCGATGATCCGAAGACGCTGCAGGCCGAGCTGACCGCCCTGGTGCGCCGGGACATCGGTCCGGTGGCCGATTTCAAGACGGTCGCGGTGGTCGCCGCGCTGCCGAAGACCCGCTCCGGCAAGATTCTGCGCAAGACCATGCGACAGATCGCCGACGGCGAGCAGGCCCGGGTGCCCTCCACCATCGAGGACGCCTCGGTGCTCGATGATCTGATCCCGGTGCTGCGGCCCCGGCGGTAGGCTTGTCGGCGGCGCGTGACCGCGCGCCGGGAGAGTCTCCGCAGCCTGGGCGCCGTGGAGGTGTCACGCGCAGCTGTTCACCGGCTGACGCAGAGGGAGAGCGATGGACCTGGCGCTGTTGGCGGTGGAGCTGCTGGGCACCTTCGCCTTCGCGGTCTCCGGGGCGCTGCTCGCCGCCCGCAAGGGCTTCGACGTCGTGGGTTCGCTGCTGCTGGCCTCCATGGCCGGACTCGGCGGCGGGGTCACCCGGGACATCATCATCGGCCAGGGACCCCCGGCCGCCTTCCTGCAGCCGATCTACCTGGCCCCGGTGCTCCTCGCGGTGATCCTGGTGCTCACCGGGCTGCTCCACGAGACCCGGCTGCGCCGGACGCTGCTGGTCTTCGACGCCGTCGGCCTCTCGCTGTTCTGCCTCACCGGAACGGTGATCGCGTTCAACGCCGGGCTCAACGAGATCGCCTGCGTGCTGCTGGGGGTGACCACCGCGGTCGGCGGCGGCGCGATGCGCGACGTGGTGGCCAATGAGACCCCGCAGATCTTCAACCCGCGCGGGGTCTACGCCGTGCCGGCCATGTTCGGAGCCGGGCTCATGGTGATCGTGCTCAGCTACGAGCTGCCGCTGATCTGGGCCGGACTGGTGGTCTCCAGCCTGGTCTTCACGCTGCGGATGATCTCGCTCAGGCGCGGCTGGCGGGTGCCGCTGGCCGGACGCCGCTCCGGAGGCGGCGCGGCCTGAGCGCCTGACCCGGCGTCTGCCCGAAGGCCTGTCCCGCGGCGTGTCCCGACGCCTGAGCCGGCCGTGCGGTGAACCTTCGAGTGCTACTTCGCCCGCGCATCTTGCCTGGCTCAGGACACGGGGTAACCTGGATAAGTTGTTGTCCGCAGGAGGAAGATGAGGGATCACGTGAGCGAGCCGGGTGCCCGGATGGGCGAAACGCCTGACCGGGAGGTCAACGCGTCGCAGGCCGACCAGCCGACCGAACTCTTCACCATCTACGGCGACGCGATCATGGGCCCCACCGGTCGGCCGAAGCATGACTTCGCCGAGCCCGCCCCGCTGAGCAGCCATGGGCCCGCGCGCGTCATCGCGATGGTCAACCAGAAGGGCGGAGTCGGCAAGACCACCTCCGCGATCAACCTGGGCGCCGCGCTGGCCGAATACGGCCGCCGCGTGCTGATGGTGGACTTCGACCCGCAGGGCGCACTCTCCGCCGGCTTCGGCACCAGCCCGCATGAGCTGGAGACGACGGTCTACAACGTGCTCATGGAGCGCGAGGTCAAGACCCGCGACGCGATCGTGTCCACCCACGTGGAGAACATCGACCTGCTCCCGGCCAACATTGACCTCTCCGCCGCCGAGGTGCAGCTGGTCAACGAGGTGGCCCGCGAACAGGTCCTGGATCGTGCGCTGCGCCAGGTCCGCAACGACTACGACGTCATCATCATCGACTGCCAGCCCTCGCTGGGTCTGCTCACCGTCAACGCGCTGACCGCCGCCCACGGCGTGGTCATCCCGCTGGAGGCCGAGTACTTCGCGCTGCGCGCCGTGGCGCTGCTGGTGGACACCATCGAGAAGGTCCAGGACCGGCTGAACCCGGACCTGGAGATCGACGGCGTGGTGGTCACCATGGTGGACCTGCGCACCCTGCATGCCCGGGAGGTCATCGCCAGGATCGTCGAGGCCTTCGGCGAGAAGGTCTTCGAGACCGTCATCAAACGCTCGGTGAAGTTCCCCGACGCCACCGTGGCCGCGGAGCCGATCACCGCCTACGCGCATAAGCACGAGGGCGCCAAGGCCTACCGGCAGCTGGCCCGCGAGCTGATCCTTCGAGGTGGATCGCCCTAGTGGCGCAGCCGGCAGCGGGCGCCGCGGCGCGTCCAGATGCCGACGCAGCCGGGGGCCTGGAGCAGCTCGGGACCGATTCCCGGCGCGATTCCCCCGGATTCACCGTCTCCCTGACGAACTTCGACGGCCCCTTCGATTTGCTGCTGGGCCTGATCGCCAAGCGCGAGATGGACGTCACCGCGGTGGCGCTCGCCGCGGTGACCGACGAGTTCATCGGCTATGTGCGCGGTCTCTCACACCATCAGGCGCTGGATGAGTCCTCGAACTTCATCCTGATCGCCGCCACGCTGCTGGACCTCAAGGCGGCCCAGCTGCTGCCCGGCGGGGAGGTCGAGTCCCAGGAGGACATCGCCGCCCTGGAGGCCCGCGACCTGCTCTTCGCCCGCCTGCTGCAGTACCGGGCGTTCAAACACATCGCCGGACACATCGCCGAGCAGATCCGGGCGCACTCGGACCGCTTCCCACGCCGGCCCGGGACCCACCCCGAGCTGGCCCAGCTGCTCCCGGAGCTGGTCTTCAAGACCACCCCGGAGGACCTGAAGACCATCGCCGAGCGCGCCTTCGCCCGTCCGGCCCTGGAGCCGGACCATATCCGGTTCGAGCACCTGCACTCCCAGACGGTGGACATCCGGGCCGAGATGGCGGTGATGACCGCGCTGCTGCGCGAGGCCGGGGCGGCCAGCTTCACCGAGCTGATCCGCGAGTCCGAGAGCCGGCTCGTCGTCGTCGTGCGGTTCCTGGGGCTGCTGGAGCTCTACCGCGACCGCGACGTCGAGTTCGAACAGGACGCGCCGCTGGGCGAGCTGCGCGTCCTGTGGTCCGGGCCCGCCAGCGGTGAGATCGCCGCGCTGGACCGGGCGGCCGCAGAATGGGCCGAGCCGGAGCCCGCGACGCCCCCGAGACCAGCCCCCGAGACGGAGGACGCCGATCATGGCTGAGCCGATCAGCGAGGACCTGCTCGCCGCCGCGGAGGCGGTGCTGATGATCACCGAGGACCCGGTCACCGCCGGGGAGCTGGCCCAGGTGCTCGAGATCCCCGAACACCAGGTCGTCGCGGTGCTCGACGCGCTCCGACTGGACCTCGACGGGATCAGCGAGGGCTCCCGGCGGCGCGGCTATGAGCTGCGCGAGATCGCCGGGGGATACCGGTACTACTCCCGCGCCGAGCACGCCGATCAGGTCTCCGCCTTCGTCCTCGGCGGAGCCACCACCCGGCTCTCCCAGGCCGCGCTCGAGACCCTGGCCGTGATCGCCTACCGGCAGCCGGTGGCCCGCTCCCAGGTCGCCGCGATCCGCGGGGTCAATGTCGACGGGGTGGTGCGCACTCTGGTCACCCGCGGCCTGGTGGACACCGCCGGGACCGATCCGCTCACCGGAGCGACCCTGTATATCACCACCGCTGACCTGCTGGAACGCCTCGGGATCAACTCCGTGCAGGAGCTTCCCCAGCTCTCCCCACACCTGCCCGGCATCGAAGCCGCCGAGGAGCTGGGCCCGCAGGGCTGAGTGGCCGAACCGATTGGACACTCCCCATAGAATGGAGACCATGAATTCTTCGGGCCCAGACCGCCGCGCGCGCGAGGCGCAGCGGCGGGAGCCACGCGCTGCCACGGCAGCCCGCACCCCGAAGGCCGGTCAGTCCGGGGGACCGTTCTCCTCCGAGGACCCGCAGCGGATGATCTCCACCGGTCCCAGCCGGGCCAAGCCCCGCCGCGACGAGGCCGAGGAGAACTTCACCGCGGTCCACGACCCCGAAGGCGTCCGGCTGCAGAAGGTCCTGGCCCAGGCCGGCGTCGCCTCCCGGCGGGTCTGCGAGGCCCTGATCTCCGAGGGTCGGGTCGCGGTGGACGGCAAGGTCATCATCGAACCGGGCATCCGCGTGCAGCCCGAGGACGTGACCATCCACGTCGACGGCGTGCGGATCCAGCTCAGCGTCGAACACCAGTACGTGATGTTCAACAAGCCCACCGGCGTGGTCACCACCATGTCCGACCCGCACGGCCGCCCCTGCATCAACGACTACCTCACCGAGGAGATGCAGGCCGCCCGGCTCTTCCACGTCGGACGGCTCGACGCCGAGACCGAGGGCCTGCTGCTGCTGACCAACGACGGCGAGCTGGCCAATAGGCTCACCCACCCCTCCTACGAGGTGCCCAAGACCTACGTAGTCGAGGTCGCCGGACCGGTGTACAAGGAGGTCGGCAAGAAGCTGCGCGCCGGGATCGAGCTGGAGGACGGGCCCATCGCGGTGGACGACTACCGGCAGCTGGGCAGCGACGGCCGACGCACCATGATCCAGGTGACCCTGCACTCCGGACGCAACCGGATCGTGCGCCGGATCTTCGATCACGTCGGGCACCCGGTGCTGCGCCTGGTGCGCACCGCGCTGGGCGAGATCACGATCGGCAACCAGCAGCAGGGCACCGTGCGCCCGCTGGGCCGGCTCGAGCTCGGCCACCTGCTCGAGCTGACCAGCCGCGACACCGGCGGCAGCGATGGCAGCAATGACTCCAGCAGCAGCGACACCGGGGACGGCCCGCGATGAACCTGCTCACCGCCACACCGGCCAGTGTGCGCCAGACTCCCACGGTGCTGATCCGTGGCACCGGTCTGCTCGGCACCAGCATCGGGCTCGGCCTGCGCGCGGACGGGCATCAGGTGCTGCTCTCGGACCCCTCGGCCACCGCCCAGGCCATCGCTGCCGACATCGGCGCCGGGATCATCCAGGAGCAGGCCCCTGAGGGGAGCGACCCGGAGATCGTCATCGTCGCCGCGCCCCCGGAGGCCACCGCTGCCGAGGTCGCCGCCGCCCTGATCCGGTTCCCCGAGGCCGTCGTGCTCGACATCGCCTCCACCAAGTCCGAGATCCTCAGCCTGCTGCTGGACCGCACCCGGGAGGATTCCGGCTCGCTGACCCGGGCCGATCTGAGCCGTTATGTCGGCACCCACCCGATGGCGGGCCGGGAGAAGTCCGGACCCGTGGCCGCCCGCGGCGAGCTCTTCACCTCCATGCCCTGGGTGATCTGCCCCGCGGTGGACCCGGATACCGGAGACCAGCTCTCCGCCCCCGAGGCCGTGGAATGGGCCGGTGAGGTCGGACGCCGGCTCGGCGCCACGGTGCACCAGATGGACCCTGCCCGGCATGACGAATCCGTGGCCCTGATCTCTCACCTGCCGCAGATCGCCGCCTCCCTGGTGGCCTCCCGGCTGCAGGATGCGCCGGTCTCGGCGCTCGCACTGGCCGGCAACGGGCTGCGCGACGTCACCCGGATCGCGGCCTCCGACCCAGGGCTGTGGGTGCAGATCCTCTCCTCCAACGCCCGGCCGGTGGTGGAGATCCTCTACGGACTCCGCGCCGACATGGAACGCCTGATCAACACCCTGGAAGCTCCGCGGGCCCCAGGCGGGCAGGCCGACATCGCCCAGCTGATCGCCGAGGGCAACTCCGGGGTCACCCGGGTGCCCGGCAAGCACGGCGCCCCGCCGCAGTCCTTCGCGGTGCTCACCGTGATCGTCGACGACAAGCCCGGACAGATCGCCGCGGTGCTCAATGATGTGGCCACCGTCGGGGTCAACGTCGAAGACCTGCGCATGGAGCACTCCGCCGGCCACCAGGTCGGCATGGTCGAGCTCTCCGTGCTGCCTGGCCGGCGCGATGAGCTCGCCGAGGCCATGACGGAATTTGGATGGAAGGTAGTGCTCTCGTGAATTCAAGACAGCGCCTGATCATTGCAGTGGACGGACCCTCGGGGTCCGGGAAGTCCAGCGTCTGCCGTGCGGTGGCCAGCCAGCTCGGTGCGGCCTACCTGGACACCGGGGCGATGTACCGCGCCGCCACCTGGTACGCCCTGTCCCAGGGGATCGACCTGGCCGACGAGCGAGCGGTGGCCGTGGCCGTGGGGGAGCTGCCGCTGACCATCTCCACCGACCCCGAGCACCAGACCATCACCGTCGGGCAGAGCGACGTCACCGCGGCGATCCGCGAGACCCGGATCTCCGAGCGGGTCTCCGAGATCGCGACCAACCGCGCGGCCCGTGCGCTGCTGATCGCGGCCCAGCGCCGGATCATCGACGACTCCGGCTTCATCGTGGCCGAGGGTCGTGACATCACCACCGTGGTGGCCCCCGACGCGCAGGTGCGCGTGCTGCTCACCGCCTCCGCCGAGGCCCGGCTGCGTCGCCGCGGCCTGCAGCTGGGCGGCACCGAGACCGCCGAGGCGCTGCACCGCCAGGTGATCGCCCGCGACGCCCGGGATTCCACCGCATCGAACTTCACCGAGGCGGCCGACGGCGTCGCCGTGCTGGACTCCTCGGACCTGACCTTTCAGGAGACCATCGACGCGCTGATCCAGCGCGTGGAACAGGCCTCCGCCGAACCACTCTCGATCCCATCTGCAGGAGCATCCCGTGGCGAATCACGCTGAGAACAACACCTCCGAGTCCCCGGAATACATTCCGGCCGTCGAGGACGACCGGTTGGCCGAACGGCTGGCCTCCATCACCGAGGAGGAGGCCGAGGCGCGCGCCGTCGCGCTGCGCGCCGGACTCTCCGACTATGAGCTGGCCGAGGAAGACGCCGCGGTCCTGGACTACGACGAGGACGACGAGGACTACGAGCCCTACGTCGCGGCCCCGCCGGCCCTGGCCGTGATCGGGCGCCCCAACGTGGGCAAGTCCACGCTGGTCAACCGGATCACCCGCTCCAAGGAGGCCGTGGTCGAAGACGTGCCCGGCGTGACCCGCGACCGGGTCTCCTATGACGCGGAGTGGAACGGCAAGGACTTCACCCTGGTCGACACCGGCGGCTGGGAGCAGGACGCCCGCGGAATGCACAAGCGAGTCGCCGAACAGGCCGAGATGGCCGTGGACGAGGCCGACGCCGTGATCTTCGTGGTCGACGGGCTCGTCGGGGCCACCGCCGTGGACGAAGCCGTGGTGCGGATGCTGCGGCGCAAGAAGAAGCCGGTGCTTCTGGTCGCCAATAAGGTCGACGCTCCCTCACACATGAGCGAGGTCTACGCGCTCTGGAACCTCGGACTCGGCGAGCCCTACCCGGTCTCGGCGCTGCACGGCACCGGCACCGGTGACCTGCTCGACGCCGCCGTGAAGGCCCTGCCGGAGTTCGCCGAGCATGGCGGGATGATCCCCACCGGCGGTCCGCGCCGCGTGGCGCTGGTGGGACGGCCCAATGTGGGCAAGTCCTCGCTGTTGAACAAGCTGGCAGGCTCCGAGCGCGTGGTCGTGGACTCCGTGGCCGGCACCACCATGGACCCGGTGGATGAGTTCATCGAACTCGGCGGAGAGACCTGGCGCTTCGTGGACACCGCCGGCATCCGGCGTCGTCAGCACATGGCCTCAGGCTCCGAGTACTACGCGATGCTGCGCACCCAGCGCGCGCTGGACAAGGCCGAGGTCGCGGTGGTGCTGCTCTCGGTGGAGGAGCCGGTCTCCGAGCAGGATGTGCGCATCATCCAGATG
The DNA here is from genome assembly GCF_017347085.1 of Nesterenkonia sp. E16_10. Classification (GTDB taxonomy): domain Bacteria; phylum Actinomycetota; class Actinomycetes; order Actinomycetales; family Micrococcaceae; genus Nesterenkonia. The sequence goes on along the minus strand of NZ_JADPSA010000019.1, from coordinate 44,973 downwards.
GCCGTGGACTCCGGCCGCGCCCTGGTGGTGGCCTACAACAAATGGGACCTGATGGACGAGGAGCGCCGCTACTACCTCGAACGTGAGGTCACCCGAGACCTGGCGCATATCGCCTGGGCCCCGCGGGTCAACGTGTCCGCGCTGACCGGATGGCATAAGGACAAGCTCGCCCCGGCGCTGGACACCGCGCTGACCAGCTGGGGCCGACGCATCTCCACCGGACGGCTCAACGCCTTCCTCGGTGAACTGGTCGCGGCCCATCCGCACCCGGTCCGCGGCGGCAAGCAGCCCCGGATCCTCTTCGCCACCCAGCCCTCCACGAAGCCCCCGCGCTTCGTGCTCTTCACCACCGGCTTCCTGGATCCGGGCTACCGGCGCTACATCACCCGTCGGCTGCGTGAGACCTTCGACTTCACCGGCTCACCGATCGAGGTGTCCATGCGCGTGCGCGAGAAGCGCAAGCGCAAGTAGGCCACAGGGTTTCGCAAGCCTAGCCTGCGGGACGCATCGGTCCTAGGACGAGGTCGCCCGCTGCTGGATCATTCAGTGTTGCTGGAGCAGTCAGTAGAGGGCGGCCTCGATGTCACGGGTGATGCTGGCGATCGCGTTCCAGTCCGATCCCTCGGACATGATGCTCATGACGTAGCGGCCCTGTGGGTGTCGCACGATCGCGGTGTCGTTGAAGTAGCCATCGATGAAGCCCACCTTGTTCAGCACCGCTCCGGTGCTGCCGGCGGCGATGCCCTCGCGGAAGATGTTGGACTCCAGCGCGCCCAGCAGGCGCGACCGGCTGGCTTCGCTGATGCCCAGCGCACCGGACTCCAGCCGGGTCATGAACGCGGTGAGGTCGTTGACGGAGGTGCGAGCATAGGCCGGGATGAAGTCCGTGGCCGGGCCGCCGGTCTCCGCGGCGATGTCACGCAGCGCTTCCCAGCCGAGCTCCTCGCGGAAGACATCCGCGCAGGGATTGTCGCTGACCGAGATCATATCGGCGAAGCAGGTGGCGCGATCGCGACCGCCGTCGATCGGGTCATCCCAGTCCATCTCGCCTGATTCGACCCGATCAAGGATCCCGTACGCGACGAAGACCTTATAGGTGCTGGCGCTGACCCGGGATTCTCCGCCTGCGGTGGAACCGGTGCGGCCCTCGCCGCCGAGCTCTGCCACGCTGATCGAGATGTCGCCAGGGTAGTGGGCGGCGAGCTGCTCCAGGTAGTCGTCGAGATCACCGGTGAAGCTGGGGGCATCGGTGGGAGCCTCGGGCCGGACCGGCTCGGACTCATCGGGGGAGGGTTCTTCGGCGGAGGGCGTGCTCGGGCTGGAACCCTCTTCGCCAGCATCCTCCTCGGCGGTGTCTGCTTCTTCGGTATCGTCAGGGGCGGGCTCGGCGGGCGTGCTCCCATCCGTCGGTGCCTCAGCCTCGGCGTCGTCCTCGGGCTCCTCGCTCGACCCGTCCTGATCCTGAGATTCCTCCTGAGCGGCCTGATCCTGCAGGCGCTGCCGCTCGATCTCCGCCTCGGCCTCGGCCTGTTCCGCTGCAAGCCGCGCCTCTTCGGCGGCAAGCTCCGCCTGGTGCTGCTGGTGCGCGGCCTCCAGGGCAGACGCGCCCTCGGCCGCCGCTTCGCGCTGGGACTCCCTGGCGCTCTGCACCTCTGCGGCGAGCGCCGGCAGCGGGGCCGCATCCTCCGTATCCTCCCCGTGCTGGTCTGCATGCTTGGTCGGCTCAGGCTGCTCGGTCTGCTGGGTCTGTTCGGCCTGCCCGGCGGTCTCATGAGCCGGCGCAGGGTGGAAGACGGCAGGGCTGCAGGCGGTCATCAGGAGCGTGGCAGTGACAAGCCCGAGGGCTCGGTGCCCGAGGCGGCGTCGAGTGGGACTGCCTCCCTGGGCACGGCGGGGAAGGTGTTCGCGGGGAAGCATGAGGCCGATCGTATCCACGCATCATCGTCTGATCTGGGATTTCCGTGGTGGTCCTCGGGTCACGGTTCGGCAACCGGCGCAGCGAGCCCGGGCCGTGACCGAGTCCGTGACCGAGTCCGTGACCCAGTTCAGGTCGCGCGGAACGGCGATGCTGCGCGGTGTGCCGAGGCTTGTTCTCGCTGGTGCGCCGTCAGTCGCAGCAGCCTCTTCGTGCCGGTGTCGAAGAAGGCCAGCTGGGTCTCTGCGATCACGCACCGGCTGCCGTCCACCCCGTCGCGGATCTCATAAGCCAGGGTCAGCCCGGCACCCTTGAGCTGGGTCACCCAGACATCGATCTGTGCGGGGACATCTCGATACTCCAGGCTGGCCAGGTAGCGCACCCGGTGTTCGACGACGAGCGCCTGGGCCTCGCGGGGGAGCTCGTTGAACAGCGGCGCCAGCGGTTCCCCCACGGGGCTGCCGGTATGCGCCGGTGCTCCGAAGGCGCGGATGCGCGCCTCTTCGAGGAGCCGCAGCACCTCGACATTGTTGATGTGGCCATAGGCGTCCATATCGCCCCAGCGCAGCGGCACCTGGGTGCGCAGCCGCGGGCCGGTGTCATCGAGAGCAGGCGCGGTCATGCCCGCCAGCCTAACCCGAGCGTGTCACCGGGGGAGCGGCGTGCGTCTCATCCGCGGGAGACTCGGCCGCGCAGCGCCCCGAATGCCATCGTGAAGCTCACCGAGCCCACGATGAGGATCGCCAGGAGCCCTGGCCATAGGTCCTCCCAGACCCAGCCCTCGGAGAGCAGCGAACGCAGCGTTGCCAGCAGATAGGTGATCGGGTTGTAGTCCGCGATGGTCGCGAGCCAGCCGGTCAGCGCCTCCTGGGGCAGGAAGGAGGTGGTCAGGAAGGCGAAGGGGAAGAACAGCAGGAAGGAGGAGTTTACCGCGGCCGGACTTCCGGTGCGCAGTGCGATGGCGTAGGGGAACCCGGTGAATGCCAGGCCCCAGAGACCTCCGATGAGCACGAAGGCCAGGACGCCGGAGACTCCCGTGGCGAACTCGACGCCGACGAAGAAGCCCAGGATCAGCACCGGCACACACAGGGCCATCACCAGCACCAGGTCCGCGACCATCAGGCCCAGCAGCAGGGCGGTGCGGCTCATCGGTGTCAGCAGCAGCCGGTCGAAGTAGCCGCTGCTGATATCGGTCACCAGGTCACTGGCCCGGGAGACGCCGGTGACGGCGAAGACGATGGCCACCGGGAGCTGGAACGCTCGGAAGTCGGCCACGCCGATGCCTTCCGCCACCGATTCCAGGGCGCCGATGTTCACCACGAAGAAGAACAGCGGGATGATCAGCGCCGGGATCACCGCGGCGGGGTCCCGGGGGATGGCGCGCAGCGCTCTGTAGGAGACGGAGCTGAGGTCTCGCAGGAACCCGGCACTCTTGGTTTCGATCCGGGTGGCTGGGGGCGTGATCGTGCTGGTGGACGAGTTCACTGGGGCTCCTGGGGATTCTGTGCTGCCGAGGCGCTGGCCATGAACGCGCTGGGGTCGGTGATGTGCTCCCCGGTCACGGAGAGGAAGACGTCATCGAGCGAGGGTCGACGCAGGGACAGCTCGATGACCTGCGTGTCGGGGACCTGGGCCAGCGCGACGGCGATCGGGCTGATCGCCGAGGGGCCGTCGGAGACGCTCAGTGTGAGCGTCGGCCCGTTGACCTCAACGCGTTCAACGAGTTCCAGCGTCTCCAGGGCCCGTGCGGCGTCGGTCGCGTCCCCGGTGACGGTGACGATCACGACATCGGTGCCGATGGTGCGTTTGAGCTGGGCCGGGGTGCCTTCGGCGACCAGCTTGCCCTTATTGATGATCCCCACCCGGTCCGCCAGCTCGTCGGCCTCTTCCAGGTACTGGGTGGTGAGGAAGACGGTCATGCCCAGCTCCTGGTTGAGTCTGCGCACCTCCTGCCACACCTTCGCCCGGCTCACCGGGTCCAGACCGGTGGTGGGTTCGTCCAGGAACAGGACCTCCGGGTCATGGACCAGGGCGAGCGCGAGATCCAGCCGTCGCTTCATGCCCCCGGAGTAGGTGCCGATTCGGCGGTCGAGTGCGGAGCCGATGTCGACGAGCTTGGTGAGCTGATCCACGCGAGCCTTGGTGGCCTTGGCAGTGAGGCCATAGAACCGGCCCTGCAGCGCGAGCATCTCGGAGCCGGTCTGCTTATCGTCCAGGGCGGCCTCCTGCAGGGCCACCCCGGCGCGGAGCCGCACCTCGCCGGGCTGGGCGGCGACGTCGTAGCCGGCCACGGTGGCGCGACCGGCCGAGGGGGTGAGCAGGGTGCACAGGATCCGGGTCAGCGTGGACTTGCCTGCCCCGTTCGGTCCGAGGAACCCGTAGATCTCGCCGGTCTTGACCTCGAGGCTGACGCCATCGACGGCACGCAGGTCTCCGAACCGGCGCTCCACACCCTCCGCGCTGATAGCGATCTGACTCTGCGACATGGCGGCTCCCTAGGAGGGTGTGAAGCAAATCGTGCCAGCGGTGGCTCACACCCGCGCCAGGCGCCCAGATCTCCGGGTGGACTCAGAATAGGAGCGTGAGCAGGGCACGGCAAGGCCCGTGGATCTGGAGGTCTGGCCGGCGTGGGGAACCGGTGAAAATCGCCGGTGTGAAGATGGCCCTTGAAATAGTTGCATGGTGTGACCCTATACTGAGTGTGATCTGTATCACGAAGATACAAAATCATGTGAGCTGTATGAGGGAAAAGGCGTGCAGACTATGACAGCTAAAAATCGAAACCGTAGGTCCCGGACCGGTGTGGTGGGGCTGATCGCGGCCGGCTCGCTGCTGGCCACCAGCTGCGGCGGGGGTGACGCCGGCGATGATGCGGGCGTAGATGCCGGCGAGCGTGACCTGGCGGCCATGGCCGACTTCGGGGCCGGAGACAGCTTTGTGGCCACCGAGCCCCTGGAGCTTTCGGTGCTCTACCGCAACAACCCCGACCATGGGTTGGACGACGAGTGGATGTTCTTCGAACACCTCGAAGAGAACCACAATGTGTCGCTTTCGATCGTGGATGCGCCGCTGAGCGACTTCGAGCAGCGGCGGTCCCTGGTGATCGGCGCAGGAGACATGCCCGATTTCGTTCCGGTGACCTATCCCGGTCAGGAGGTGCCCTATATCTCTGGCGGGGCGCTGCTGCCGGTCAGTGACTATCTGGAGCACATGCCGAACTTCACCGAGAAGCTCGACGCCTGGGATCTGCGTGAGGACTATGAGGCGCTCTACCAGGAGGACGGAAACGCCTACATCCTTCCCGGTCTGCTGGAGGATCCCTTCCAGCACTTCTCGCTGGTGGTCCGCGGCGACATCTGGGACGAGATGGGCTTCGAAGATCCCGAGACCTGGGAGGAGTTTGCGGATCAGCTGCGCGAGGTCAAGGAGGAGTACCCGGATTCGGTCCCGTATTCCGATCGCTGGGAGCTGCAGAGCACGCTGAACTTCGCCTCGGCCAACTTCAACACCGTTGCCGGCTGGGGCTACGGGGATGGCATTTACTTCGATCATGAGGCCGATGAGTTCATCTACGCCGGAGCCTCCGATGAGTACCGCGAACTCCTGGAGTTCTTCGCCGGCCTCCTCGAGGAGGGCCTGATGGACTCAGAGACACTGACTCAGGATGATCGCATGGCCGAGCAGAAGTTCTCCTCGGGCAGCTCGCTGGCCATTGCGGGCAATGACGAGTCCACCCAGATCTACACCCGTGGATTCGAGGAGCTCGGCACCGAGGGTGCCGAGGCGCGGCTCATCCCGATCCCCGGCGGCGAGGACGGGGACTTCGTACACAGCGGGGCACGCTTCGACAGCGGGCTCGCCATCTCTTCCTCCATCGCCGAGGATGACGACTTCCTCGCCAAGCTGCAGTTCATCGACTGGCTGTACTACTCGGACGAGGGCCTGGAGTACGCCACCTGGGGCGTGGAGGGAGAGACCTACACGCTCAACGCCGATGGCGAGCGCGAGCTGGACTCGAACATCGACCTCAACAGCCTGAACCCCGAGGCCGACGAGCACCTGGTGCGGGACTACGGCTTCTCCAACCAGCCGTTCCTCCACGCGGTGGGTTCCACCACCGAGCTGGTGCACTCAACCTTCCGCCCGCACGTGGTCGAGTGGCAGGAGAAGATGCATGACAAGGAGGAGCTCCCGGTGACCCCGCCGTATCCGTTCACCGATCTCGAGCTGGAGCAGGCTGGCCTGCTGCAGACGACGCTGACGGATCATGTGCAGACCGCCTCCTCGCAGTTCATCCTGGGTCAGCGGTCCTTCGATGACTGGGATGCGTATCTCGCCGAGCTGGAGAACCTGAACATGCAGCAGCTCGTGGACCTGGCCAATGAGGCCCATGAGCGGGCTCAGTGATAGCGGGGCGTAGCTAAGCAGGCGAAAAGGGAAAGCCTCAAACCATCAGAGGGTTTGAGGCTTTCCTTGTGTTCGGTCGGCTAGCGTGACTTGAACCCACGACCTTCCGTCCCCGGGCGGGGCGTTCAAGCAAACAGTCAAGGAGAAGCGCGCAGCCCCAGAGCGGATCGTCCAGGGGCCAAGGCCTATTCGGGGCCCAATCTCCCGGGGGAGGCGGTTCATCCCGCACCCGGCCACCTGGTTGAACAACGAGCTTTCAATTCATGATCCATCTCGCCGTTTCGACCCTGACGGGGGCCATCAACCACTTGACCGCTGCAACACCCGGGAGACTGTCGCACGTGCAAGAGGGCCGGTGGCATACTGTCTGAGTGCCTGAGACTTTTCGTGAGGACTCCATGCTCGATGACCTCGTAATTCGACAAGCCCTCGATTCCCGACTTCGCCGAAGCAATCGAGATGTTCCTGGAGCTGTTGTCCGTCACGAACTAGGCGTTGACAACGGGGCAAGACGGGTGGATGTCGCGGTACTCAACGGTCACTTCGCCGGGTGGGAGATCAAGAGTGACCGCGACACGCTAGCGCGCCTTGGCGACCAAGCGGAAGCATTCGGGAAGGTGATGGACTACCTCACTATCGTCACTACCGCAAAGTTCCTAGCTCGGGTGGAACAGCTGCTACCCAAAGAATGGGGAGTGGTCGAGGCGGCAATGGTCACGAGCTCGGATTCCGTCAAGCTAACCCAAAGACGACGCCCACGAGTCAACCGCAACACTGATCCACTCGCCATCGCTCAGCTGCTTTGGAGAGATGAGACATGGCAGGAGCTTAAGCTGCGCGGCCTGGAAGCCGGCCTGAGTTCCAAACCGCGCTATCGCTTGTGGGCCGAACTCTCGCGTGAGCTCCCGAAGAACGAGCTTCGCAGCGTCGTGCTCAACCGCCTCAAGCAGCGCCCGTCGTGGTCAGGCGGTTTGATACGAACTCCAGGTGATGACTAGTTCCGTAGGCGATCCACTGGACAGCAGTGCCCTGGCCGCCGCTCCCGCCGCGGCGGGCGTAAATCTGCTCGTCGCCCCAGGAGTAGTTTCGGCCTGAGAACTCCGGTAGGGCCACTACGTTGGCGCATACAGTGTAGAAGGATTCATTCGGCCCTTGCGTCTCGGAGCCGGTAATCTTGGCTTCGCGCCACACCATCCACTCATTTTCTGCGGTGTATCGAAGGTTCGGCAACGGTCCCCGTGTGAAGGGACTACTCACTGGCAGTTCTGGATGGCGAATTCCGTAGTCCCCAAATCTTAAGTCCAGAGAACCGTACGCGCCATGTACTTGATTCCACACTAGAGCGTCTGCTCTATCGATAGGGTTGACCTGCCCTTTCGGAACATCCGTTATCTGTTGAGGGAACGCGCCCAAAGCCAGCGTCGCGGACGCCCACGAACCGTGTTCCATTGCGCGAGTTAAGTGGGCTCGAGTTATAGCGCGCACGGGGGCCACGGGAGTGCCATGGATAGCTCCAAGGTCGATCAGTAGATGGACGTTCCGTGGGTCCAATTCCACACCCTCAAGAACGGCCTGGATCTCATCTTCATCAGATTCGGGGTCAGAGTCGTTGCCTCCGATCCGAAGAATTGGCTGTCCATCCTGCGATGACTCCGTCAGGGATCTGGCGAGGTCACGATCCTGACCGGGACGAATCACGAACCGAACCGATACGCCCGCAGCATTCAAAGACTCGGCTGCGCTGGAAATTTTGGGGTCGGAATACAAGCTGGTGTCCAACCCGACTATGTCGCCTGGTCGACTGGCGTCCATTAGATTGCGCACGAACTTGGTCAGGCTCTCTTCGGGTCCGGCGTCCGTCAGCGGCACCTCGAAGAGAGGCCCCGTAACTTCGCGGCAGGAAAGAGATGCGTTCTTCCAGGCCAAGAGTTCCCCGGATTTTCCGTTCATTATTGGGTGATACAGCAAGGGATTTATCCTTTCGATGAGAATGAATCCCTACGTTACGGGTGATATGGCGCAAGATAAATAGATTCGAAGGCTCTCCATAGATTTCAGGCCGACGTTTCGCTTGGATTCCACGTCGTCCATCATCGCGGATGCCCCGGGTGCGGCGGATCATTCGCACCGGATATGGGCCCCACTGGGTAGATCGAAGTGGTCCAAGAAGCGCAGGCCAATCCAGTCCGGTACCCCTAGAAGACCGCCATTGGTCTACACCGACAGGAAGGCGGAACTGTGGCGGACTGCCCGCCAGTACCACCCCACAGACAGTGAGCGCTTCACCTGTGCCACAGGCGGCGAATGTTACGAATGCTTCATGCTCAACGATGGACGGCTCGGTGAATCTGCTGAACCTTACTGACGACGAGACCGTTAACCAGCCGGACGGCTACACATCCGGGCCCGAGCTCGTCGGCTGACACCACCGCACCACACAGAACTGCCCCATCCTCAACTGAGGGTGGGGCGGTTCACGTGTGCTCTAAAGATTGGGGTGCTAGGCGTGCGAGCGACGGGCAGACATTCGTTGCAAGCGTGCGGCGTCTCTACGTTTCTGCTCCGCTTTTAGCTGCTCACGAATACGCTTCTGCTGCTCGCTGGCCTTCTTGAGCTCAGTGGTCGAGAGCTTCCTCGGAGGGGTCATCGAGTTCACCTATTTCTTTTTGAGATAGGACTTTTGGTGTTGGCAGGCAGTGCGTCAGGCCGCTGGATGGTGAACGCGGTTGCGAGTTCACCAGCGAATGCCTGTATGAGGTGCTTATCTTCCTCATCGATAGACGCCGGAGCTGCAGCGTCTACGCTCAGCATGCCATAGATGCCGAGGCTGTTGTAGATCAACGCGCTCACATAGGTCCTGTATCGACCACCCTGGTGCTTGTCCGGATGCCCACCGCTTAGTTCGGTATCGGACTCGAACCGCGGGCTCTTGTCGTTTCCTAGCGCCCACTCATAAAACGCTTCGCTTCGAGCGTCCGTGTTGTTCAGAAAAGGCCGCGGTTGGTCTGCGCGTCCTCTCGAGACGAGGGGTTCGGTTCTCCAGTGGTTCTCTTCCATCAGGAAAACCGTCACTCGAGCGCCGCTTAGGTCCTTGTAAGTGCCGAGGATCGTACCCACAACCAGGTTTGCTACCTCGACGCTGAACTCCGGCCTCTTGGCGGGAGTCTTCTGAGAGAGTTCGGCCACTTTCGACTGGACTTGTCTCAAGTTTTCGGAGAGCGACCGTGATGCAACACGCACTACGCGCTCATCCGCCTCAGTTTCAATCTCGTAGAAAGCTTCACAGGCTTCTCGGAGTGCGGCCCATATCTGGGCGATGAACGCCCCGACCGCGAACAACCACCAATAACTCCAGACGAACTGAGTCGCGGCCATGCCCGTTACGCATCCCGCGGTGACCACGAGCACGATGAGAGTGCCGGTGACTTTCCGGCGGGGATCCACTTGAAGGCTTTGTCCATAACGGATGGCAATGTCGTAGAGGAGGCGTCGATTGCGGAGCCAGCGCGCACCGAATGCGGCGAGAGACCATTGCGGCAAGAGGTTGACCCTTCATCTACTAATTGGAGATCAATACTACAGCGGTGTCGTTTGAATCACATGCTGATTCAAGATGCTTCTCAAGTAGTAGGCAGCCCTGCTCCGTGTGTGAGCGCTACTCCAGATCATGCGGATCCTGCCATCGCGACTCGCTCCGGTCGATCCGCTTGACCCAGTCGGCCGGCACCCATGCGGACTGATTGTCGTGGTCCGCATTCACCCACAGGATTAGCACGCGGGTCTCCGTTCAACGGGTGGCCTTCGCGTCGACCGCGCCCAGGTCCAGGAGCTCCCCACGGATATAGGTTTCGCGGCGGTGCGGGGTGGACTGCGCCTCGTCGGGGTGATGTAGTGCTCACCGTAGATCAGAAGTTCCGGGAGCGGGCGGTCATGGGACCAGGATGTCAGTTGCTTAGGATATGCCCCGGACTGTGTCTAAATTCCGCAGGTATGCGCGCCATAGGTAGCCGTATGTGGCCTCTGACACTTCGGACCTAAGTCGCTTGTAAAGTCACTAGTAAGTGTCTGCGAGTCGCCAAGATCGAGCTCATTGGACGATGAGAAAAGCCCCGGTCCCTTGTGGTTAGAAGGAAGCCGAGGCTCTTCGTGTTGGTCGGGCTAGCGGGATTTGAACCCACGACCTTCCGTCCCCCAGACGGACGCGCTACCAAGCTGCGCTATAGCCCGAAATGTTTCCTGCAAACTCGCCGGAAGCACCAGGAAAGTCTACCGCATGATCCGGCTCAAGCGCGCATCGGGCTCAGCAGCCGATGCTGCATCAGGTCCGAGAACAGGTGCGGGACCTGCGACGCCGGATTCTGGCGGGTGGGGCGCGGACGCATCTGCGCCCCACCTGCCAGGTTCACTCTTATGGAGCGATCAGCCCTTCGTGCTCTTCCGAGCCGAGCCCCAGATGTCGATGCCGCCGTCGACGGCGTGCTCATCGATCGCCTTCAGCTCTTCGGCGCTGAACGAGCGCTTCTCCAGCGCCGCCAGGTTGGACTTGAGCTGCTCGGGCCGGCTGGCGCCGATCACCAGGGAGCTCACCCGGTCATCGCGCAGCGCCCAGGCCAGCGCCATCTGCGCCAGGCTCTGGTCACGGTTCGAGGCGATCTCGTTGAGCGCCCGGATGTGTCCGAGGTTCTCTTCGGTGAGGAAGTCATCGCGGAACGAGCCCTTGGTCGCGGCGCGCGAGTCCGAGGGCACTCCGTCGAGGTACTTATCGGTCAGCATGCCCTGGGCCAGTGCACTGAAGCCGATGACGCCTGCCCCGACTTCTTCCACGGCGTCGAGCAGGCCCTCGGTCTCGATCCAGCGGTTGAGCATCGAGTAGGAGGGCTGGTGGATCAGCAGCGGGGTGCCCAGATCCTTCAGGATCGCGGCGGCCTTGATGGTGTCTTCCGCGGAGTAGGAGGAGATCCCGGCGTAGAGCGCCTTACCGGAACGCACCGCCGCATCCAGGGCGGACATCGTCTCCTCCAGCGGAGTGTCGGCGTCGGGACGGTGGGAGTAGAAGATGTCCACGTAGTCCAGGCCCATCCGGCTCAGCGACTGGTCCAGGCTGGTGAGCAGGTGCTTGCGGCTGCCGGTGGGGCCGCCGTAGGGGCCGGGCCACATGGTCCAGCCGGCCTTGGTGGAGATCACCAGTTCATCGCGCAGACCGGCGAAGTCCTCGCGCAGGATCCGTCCGAAGTTGATCTCCGCCGATCCTGGGGGAGGCCCGTAGTTGTTGGCCAGGTCGAAGTGGGTGATCCCATGGTCGAAGGCCAGGTGGATGATCTCGCGCTGGTTCTCCAGGGCGAAGTCATCGCCGAAGTTGTGCCAGAGCCCCAGTGAGAGCGGCGGCAGCACCAGGCCGGAGCGGCCCACGCGGCGGTACTCCGCGTTCTCGTAACGGTCTTCTGCGGGAACGTACATGGTGGCTCCTGGAGATCAAAGTGTCAGTGGCTAGAACATCTGGGGCTGAAACATCTGGCAGGCCCGCCGGTGAAGACAGCAGGTCGGCCCTTGATCACCTTACGCCTGCGCGGGGGCTCTTCAATTCGGCAGCGCCGCTGCGGCGTGGGCCAGGTCCTCGGAGGTCACAGAACCCCCGAAGCTGAACCGCACGGCGGTCTGGGCGATCTCCTTCGAGTACCCCATCGCCCTCAAGGCGGGGCTGGGCTCACTGGAGCCCGCGGCGCAGGCCGAGCCGGAGGAGCAGAAGATCCCCTGCCTCTCCAGGTCCAGCAGCACCGACTCTCCGCTGCGTCCGGGCAGCACGAAGGACGCGTGTCCGGCCAGGCGCTGGGTGCGGTGACCGGTCAGCTGCGCGCCGGGCACCCGGGTGAGGACCTCGTCGATGAACCCATCGCGACGTCGCGCGATCTCCGCCACGTCGGTCTCGGCGGCCAGCCGCAGCGCCGTGGCCATCCCGACGGCTCCGGCGACGTTCTCGGTGCCCGAGCGCAGGTCCCGCTGCTGGCCACCGCCGTGGATCAGTGGTTCGAACGGCGTCCGACGGCGCAGGTAGAGCACCCCGGTGCCCTTCGGTGTGCCGAGCTTGTGCCCGGCAAGGCTCATCGCACTGACACCGAGGGCCTGCACATCCAGTGGCAGGGTCCCGGCCGCCTGGACCGCGTCGGTGTGGAACGGCACGCGATGGTCGGCGCAGACCGCGGCGAGGGCGGCGATGTCTTGGACGGTGCCGACCTCATTATTCGCGTAATGGATGGACACCAGGGTCGTGTCGGGGCGCAGCCTCGCGGCCAGTGCGGCCGGGGTGACCACGCCGTCGGTGTCCACCGGAACCGTCTCCACCTCGTAGCCCAGCCGGCCCAGCCAGGCGGCCGATTCGCTCACCGCCGGGTGCTCCAGCGCGGAGATCAGCACGTGGCGTCCCCGGGGATCGGCGAGCGCGATGCCCTTGATCGCCGCATTGTCGGATTCGGTGCCGCCGGAGGTGAAGATGATCTCAGCCGGTCGCGCGTTCAGGTGCCGGGCGACCTCGGCGCGCGCGGCCTCCAGCGCCCTCGACGCCGCGGCCCCTGGCTCGTGGACGCTGGAGGGGTTCGCATAACCGGTCAGGTGTGGCCACATCGCTTCGAGCACCTCGCGCCGGACCGGCGCGGCCGCGGACTCGTCCAGGTAGAGCATCAGCCCGAGGTCTCCGGCCCATCCAGTGCCGTGTCGAGAGCCGTGTCCAGACCCTTGGTCAGATCCATGTCCAGTCCCAGGTCCAGAGCGCGAGCGCCATGCGTGAGCGCTCCGACGCTGATCAGGTCCACCCCGGTGGTCGCGATCGCCGCGATGCTCTCCAGGTTCACCCCGCCGGAGGCCTCCACCAGAGCGGCGCCGTCGATGAGCCCCACGCCGCGGCGCAGGTCCTCCAGGGTGAAGTTGTCCAACATGATCGTGTCGGCCCCACCCGCCAGCACCGGAGCGATCTGTTCGATCCGGTCCACCTCCACCTCGATATGGGTGGTGTGGGGCAGGCGCTCGCGGGCGCTCAGGATCGCCTGGCGCAGCGCCTCAGGGGAGTCGCCCAGCAGCGCCAGGTGGTTGTCCTTGGCCATCACTGCGTCGGAGAGCGAGAACCGGTGGTTGTGCCCACCTCCGCAGCGCACGGCATAGCGCTCCAGCGCGCGCAGCCCCGGGGTGGTCTTGCGGGTATCGGTGACCCGCACCCCGGTCCCCGCCACGGCAGCCACATACTGACTGGTCAGGGTGGCCACCCCGGAGAGCCGCTGGATCAGGTTCAGCGCCACCCGCTCGGCGCCGAGGATCCCCCGGGCAGGGCCCTGCACGCTGGCCAGGACATCCCCCGGGGCGAACCGTGCGCCGTCGTCGGCGTTGAGATGCACGAGGATGTCGGGATCCAGCGCGGCGAAGCTGCGGGCGAAGATCTCACCGCCCGCCAGCACGCCGGGCTCCCGCGCCACCAGCTGGGCCCGCGCGGTGGCCTCGGCCGGGACGAAGGCGGTGCTGGTGAGATCCCCGAACGGGAGGTCTTCAGCCAGGGCCAGGGTGATGACCGCGTCGATCTCACGGGTGGAGAGCTGGGTGTCCACAGGGTCCTTTCAAGCTTTCGGCTTCGCGGCGAGCATCCGGTCCAGCGCGATCTTCGCGGGCACGGCGACCTCGGGCTCGACGCTGATCTGGTTGTTCACCCGTCCGGCCACCAGTTCCTCCAGCACCCAGGCCAGGTAGCCCGGGTGGATCCGGTACATGGTGGAGCAGGGGCAGATCACCGGGTCCAGGCAGAAGATGGTCCGGTCCGGGAACTGTGCGGCGAGCCGGTTGACCATGTTGATCTCGGTGCCGATCCCGATCGTGTCCCCGGGAGCGGAGGCGGCGATGAACTTCTGGATCGCATCGGTGGAGCCTGCCGCGTCGGCGGCGTCGACCACCTCCATCGGGCACTCGGGGTGCACGATGATCTTCACCTTCGGGTCCGCGGCGCGGGCCGCGGTGATCTGGTCCACGGTGAATCGCCGGTGCACCGAGCAGAAGCCGTGCCAGAGCAGGACCTTGGCCTCGCGCAGCTGCTCTGCGGTGTTCCCGCCGAGGGCCTTGCGCGGGTTCCACAGCGGCATCTGCTCCAGCGGCACCCCCATGGCCTTGGCGGTGTTGCGGCCCAGGTGCTGGTCCGGGAAGAACAACACCCGGTGCGCGCGCTCGAACGCCCATTCCAGGACGGTCGCGGCGTTGGACGAGGTGCAGACGATCCCGCTGTGCCGGCCGCAGAAGGCCTTCAGTGCGGCGGAGGAGTTCATATAGGTCACCGGGATGATCGGGACCTTGCCCGCGGCGTCGGGGATGGTGCCCTCCGGGTCCACACCATAGGTCTCGCAGATCTCCTCCCAGGCGGTCTCCACCGAGGACTCATCAGCCATGTCGGCCATCGAACAGCCGGCGGCTAGGTTGGGCAGGATCACCGACTGCTCGGGGGCGGAGAGGATGTCCGCGGTCTCCGCCATGAAGTGGACCCCGCAGAAGACGATGGTCTTCGCCTCCGGCTTGCTCAGCGCGGCATTGGCCAGCTGGAAGGAGTCCCCGACGAAATCGGCATGCTGGATGACCTCGTCGCGCTGGTAGAAGTGCCCCAGGATGACCAGCTCCTCACCCAGCGTCGCCTTCGCGGCGAGGATCCGCTCATGCAGCTCGGGCTCCGGCATCAGCTGGTAGCGCTCGGGCAGCTGCCCGGGGCGCGAGACCGGGTCCGGCAGCCGGTCGGCCTGTGAGGAGCCGGGCCCGTAGCCCGGCACGTTGTCGAAGTCCCAGGGCCCGTCGGCCAGCTTCGTGTTGCAGCTGTCCTTCGGGGTCAGGCTGATCAGATCATGGACCGAGGCGGTCATGGTGTCTCCTGGATGGTGAGGGTGTAGCGGGTGCGGTGGGGGTTGGAGCGGTAGAGCCGCGGCGGGCGGTGCGCGGTGCCGGTCATGCGCTCGCCGGTGTCTTCCACGGTGTCCTGCGCGAGGATCTGGCGGCGGAAGTTCGAAGGGTCCAGCGCCCGGTTCAGGATCGCCTCGTAGACCCGGCGCAACTCGGCGAGCGGGAACTTCTCGGGCAGGAAGGCATGGGCGATGGGGGAGTAGGCGACCTTCGCGCGCAGCCGGTCCAGCGCGTAGGCCAGGATCACGCCGTGATCGAAGGCCAGCACCCCGGCCTCCTCGGCGATGTCATCGGCGGGGAACCATTCCAGGTTCTCGCCCTCCACGGCGTCGGTGTCCTCGTCCTGGCGCACCAGGGCCCAGTAGACGATGGAAACCACCCGGGTGCTGGCGGGGGAGCGGTCGACATTGCCGAAGGCGTAGAGCTGCTCCAGGTGCCGCGGTGCCAGCCCGGTGGTCTCCAGCAGGGTGGCCCGGGCCGAGCTGACCAGGTCCTGCTCGGGTTCCAGGGGGCCGCCGGGCAGCGCCCACTGGCCGAGGAAGGGTTCACGGATCCGGCGCACCAGCGGCAGCCAGAGCGTGAGCTCCCCGGTCTCCGGGTGCGGGCGCAGCGCGAAGACCACCGTGCTCACGGCGAGCTCGGTCTGCAGGTTCGACGGCGCGGCCATGGTACGGCCTCCTTAAGGTGACTCTGACACTATGGTGCAGGTCATATGGTCACGTCAACCTGAAGGGGCCTGGGTGTCCTGTGGCAGGGTCGCCACGGTTCTGTACAGGAGGTTGCTGGGCTGGAACGATGGCGTCTATGCGTCAGTATGTGGTGGTTGCCTGCAGTGCGGTCGTGGCCCTGGCCGTCAATATCGTCATCGACCTCTCTACCGATATGCCGATGCTTCTGCGCTGGGCGGTGGCCATCGGGGTCGCGATGGTCGTGACCGTGGTGCTCTCGCGCTGGACGGCGGCGCGCACACAAGGGGCCTCTGCCGCGCCTGGAGAGTCTCCGGAGTCGCTCAGATAGGTCCGTTTCTCGCACTGATCCTTCAGTCGGCGAGTCCGGCTTCCACCTCTTCGAGAAACCCTGGGGCCTCCGTGAGCTGGCGCGCGAACTTCATCGCCCCCTGAGGGGCCAGATGGATGGCGTCTCGGCTGTCGCCGTCTCCCCACCAGTCGCCGAACTCGTCGACGGGGAACAGCCGGACATCGTGCGGGGCGATCAGCGCCTGCGCCGCCTCCTGCCTACGAGCGTCGTAGTCTCGCCCTGCCTCTTCCAGGTTCGCCTGGTGGACCGGCGTGTATGGAATCTCGAAGGCCAGGACCGTCACGCCATGGCTGCGCAACAGATCAGCGGCCTCGCCGAAGTCGGCGACAGCCTCATCGTGCACGGTCGGGAAGCCCGGGAAGCCCCGCTCCATCCGGGTGTCGCTGATCTCTTCGGCCTCGGCCGCGCTGACCCCTGGATGGACCATGAATCCGTCGGAACGAAGCCGGCTGTCCTCGTCGATGCGAAGGCTGGTCTGCGCCGCCTGACCGTCCTGAGCCCGCGCGATCTGGCCGCCGCCGGTGCGGAATCGGAACAGTGGATCAGCCACGTCGCGCTCGCACCTCGCGGCGTCGGCGTCACCCCAGGAGTCGCTGCGGGGCCGGTCGCATCCCTCCACCATCGAGGAGAACGGCGACTTCGCGCCCTCTGTGGTGTAGAAGTCGTCTCGCTCGGCCGCGCGGGTCGAGATGCCCATCAGCGCCACCGAGGGTGGGTCCTCGAGGCCGACCACGTAGTGCGCGAACAGCAGGTTCATGCCCCAACGAGCCCTGCTGCTCGCCCCGTTGAACACCGAGACTTCATCGCCAGTCGCGTCAGAGAGCAGATGCCCCAGTTTGGTCGGATCGAGACCCTGTTGAGTCATGGAGTCCCCGAAGATGACCACGTCGGGCGCCGGGTCGGCGGCACGCAGGGCGCTGGTCATCGTTTCGAAGGCGCCGCCATGGGCCGGCGCCACGGGCAGTCGGCCCTGCGCCGTCCAGTCCTCCAGCTGCGCCGCCGTGACATCAGCGGTCAAGGGCTGGTGGAACCGGACGGTGGGGAAGGTGTCCTCCTGCGGTGCCTCGCTGGTGCAGGCTGAGAGCACCAACAACAGGGCAACGCCCACGAGGACGGCTCGACGACCGGGCATGGGCTCAGGCTAGCAAGCACCTGACACCGCCGTCGCGGCTCCGGCTCGTGATCCTGTCGGGAGGCAGCCTGTTCAACCCCCGGTGTGCCGTGCTTGACTGAGGGCATGGGTCCCTTTGAATTCGCCGTGGACGGCGAGGTCTTCCGCGTGAGCGAGAGGTTTCAGCCTGACGGGCGGATGAGCTACGACTTCGCCTGGCTCAACGGTCCCGCCGATGGCACCTACGGGTTCACCGTGGGATGTTCCCCTCTCGGTGCGCGAATGACGCGGGAGGAACTGGTGGAGGCAGGACGCGGGTTCGCCGCCTCGTTCTACGAGCCCGGAGGCATAGGCGAGGAGGACTTCCCGGAGCACCTCGCCAAGCGCGCACGCTGACCTGGGGTGGCGAGGTCTACCCGGTCGTATGCCTCCGGTGAGTCTCGGTCTAACGTTTGGTGACGAAGACGTTGTGCGAGACCTGGATGGCTCCTTCGGGAAGTTCGGCGCTGTCCGGGCGGACGCGGTAGTCCCATCCGTCGCCGTTGCTGAGACTGACCTCATTGCCCGAGGAGCAGCCGGTCACCCACCGCTCGTCATCCGGATAGACGACCAGGCACGTGCCCGCACCCTCGAGTTCCACGCCCAGCCATAACTCGGTGCCCTCGTGCTCTCCCACCCACCGGGTGGACTCGGGATCGAGGGTGTCGACGGCTTGGCCACGGATCGTGTCAGGAAGGGGTTTATTGCTGTCGCGATCTTCGGTCAGATCTGAATACTGATCCGCTGGGCTGGAACAGCCAGATATGCCGATGAGTGCGGTGATGGCAATGATCAGAACAGGCAACTGGTGACGGATATTCACCGTGCAACTATCGCATATAAGAAACGGTTTTCGTCAGGACCTGAGGCCTTGCGGCGTGCAGGGAGGTGCTTGAGGGTCCAGGGCCAATGACTTTGGAGCCGCTCGATTCAGACAGATGAGGGCGTCGCGCTGCGGGGGCCGGCGCGCACGTGCGCGCGCTCCCCCTGCTTGCCGACGAGGCTGAGGAACTCGACGGGTCCTGAGCTGGTGGCGCCGAACCAGTGTGGGGTGCGGGTGTCGAATTCGGCAGCTTCTCCAGGTTTCAGAATCAGATCGTGCTCACCGAGGACGAGTCTGAGCTTGCCGTTGAGGACGAAGGCCCAGTCGTACCCCTCGTGGACGCGCAGGTCGGGCTCGGCGTCGTCGCGTCCGGTCGGGAGGATGAACTTATAGGCCTGGATGCCCCCGGGTCTGCGGCTGAGCGGCAGGATGACTCGACCGTCGCTCGTGGGTATCGGGCGCAGGTTGATCCGTGGGTCCCCGGTCGGTGGGGCGTCAACAAGCTCATCGAGGGTGACGGCGTATGCCCGAGCAAGCGGCAGCAGCTGTTCCAGCGTGGGTCGCCGGAGTCCTGCCTCGAGCCTGGACAGTGTGCTGGTCGAGACCCCGGTCTCCTCTGCGAGCTCGCTCAGGGTGATATCACGCCGTTGTCGCAGCTGCTTCAGCCGGGGCCCGACGGCGTCGAGGGTTCGATCAACAGGGCTGTCCATGACTCGAGATTGCCATTCAGCAACGCCGCTTGCAACTCAGCGCGCTGGGAGTCACTGTCAAAGCACGTTGCTGCCGTCTCGGCGGCAGCCACGGGATCAAGCCCTGAAGGAGAAGCTTCAATGGAGCACACGTTCGACCACGAGTACTGGGACCAGATCTGGGGCGGCGACCGCGCGGCAGCCATGGGATCAAGTCCGCCCAATCCTCACCTGGTGCGCGAGACAAAAGGCCTGAAGCCTGGGACGGCACTCGACGCTGGGTGCGGCGCGGGAGCGGAGGCAATCTGGCTCGCGCTGCGCGGCTGGCAGGTCACCGGGGCCGACGTCGCCGTCGCGGCACTCGACCGCGCCGCTGAGCGCGCCATCGTCGCCGGCGTGGCCGAGCAGGTGCGGTGGGTGCCGGCCGATCTGTCGACCTGGGAGCCACAGATGCGCTACGACCTCGTCACCACCCACTACGCTCACCCCGCGATGCCGCAGCTGGAGTTCTACGACCGCCTCGCGGAATGGGTGGCCCCCAGGGGCACTCTCCTGATAGTCGGACACCTGCATCGCGAGGAATCCGCCGATGATCGGAAGCGGGGAGGCGCCCACGGACATGAGTCTGACCAGCCGCCCGCCTCCGCCAGCGCCACGGCAGCCACCATGACCGCACGCCTCGATCCGGCGCTTTGGGAGATCCTGACCGCCGAAGAGTCACGCCGCACCATGGAAGGCCTCGGAGGCGCCCAGATCACCATCCACGACGTCGTCCTCAGGGCCGCCCGCCGCAACTAGCCCCAGTCTTCGGGGACCGAGTGAGGGTGTCCGCGCCGCTCTGGGCCGCCCCCGTCAGAGAGACATGCTGTACACGGTGCGCACAGGGATGGGCCCGGCGAGGTCGTCCGCCACCCGGTGCATCCCGAGCTTCTGGGCGACCCGCTCCGAAGCGCGATTCTCCGGGTGCAGGATCGCCACCAGCTCGGTCTCCTCGGTGCGCTCGCGGGCGAAGTTCAGACAGGCGATCGCGGCCTCGGTGGCGTAGCCACGGTTCTGCTGCTGCGCCCGCACTCGGAAGCCGACCTCGAGCTTGGGGGTCCCGTTCACGGACTGCCAGGTCAGCCCACAATCTCCGAGGAACTCACCGTCGAGCGTCTCGATGATCCAGAGGCCGTAGCCGTGCTCGGCGCAGCGGAGTTTGTTCCGCTCGATCCACTGTGCAGCCTCCGCCCGCGATTTCGGCGCCGCGTAGTAGTGCATCACCACCGGGTCGCCGAGCAGCGCGGCCATCTCATCGAGGTCAGCGTCGGTCATGACCCGGAACCTGAGTCGGGCGGTGTGCGGAGGAACAGGCATAGGGGCAAGAATAGGCGGAGAACTGTCAAAGGAGAGACTGCAGATGGTGTTACCCGGATGGCTCGCCGACGGCGTCGCCAAGTTGCTTCAGCGAGCGCCCCGCGGTGCTCGTCTGCCCCCAGAGGTCGCGTTCGCCGAGCTTCCCTCCACCACCGAGGAGATCGACGTCCCGACCCGGCATGGAACGTTGCGCGCGATCCGATACTCCCCACCGTCCGGTGCAGCCGGGCGCGGGGTCTACCTGAACCTGCATGGCGGAGGGTTCGTGATCCGCCACCCCGAGCAGGATGACGCCCTCTGCCGGTTCATCGCCTTTCATGCAGGCGTCACGGTGATCAACCTCGACTACGTCCCCGCGCCGCAGTCGCGGTTCCCCGGCCCGGTGGAGCAGGTGTACGACGTCGCCACCTGGGTGGCCTCACCGGAGCGGCCCTGGGACGGAAGCAGGCTTGCTCTCGGAGGTCAGTCTGCGGGCGGCGCACTGGCCGCGGCGGCGGTCCGGCTGGCGTTCGAAGAGGGAGGACGCCCGGAGGTCTTGCTGCAGGTCTTGATGTACCCGGCTCTGGACCTGAGCATCCCCGCAGCGCGGAAATGGTCTCCGGGCCAGGAGAAGTTCCTGGTGCGGATGGGACCGGTGTTCAACTCTGCCTACTGCCCCGATGTCAGGCTGCGAGCCGACCGGCTCGCGTCTCCGGCCGGGGCCAAGGACACCGCGCCGCTGGCGGGCATTGCGCCCGCGCTCGTGATCTCAGCCGAGCACGACATCCTTCGCGACGAGGCCGCCAGATACGCGCAGCGCCTGCGCACGGAGGGCGCCTTGATCGACCATCTCGATCTCCACGGGGTGGGCCACGCGTTCAACATGGGCGGCGCCGGGCGCGACGTCGTCGAGCCGGTGTACGAAAAGATCGTTGAATCGGTCAGGACGGCGTTCGCCTAGCGGTCCCAGTTCGGGTCAGCTGCTTCGCTTCCTCTCGATGATCGGGCTCCCTGCGCGGTCCTAGAACACCACGATCGGCTTCAGCGTGGTCCCAGCGGCAGAGTCGGCGAAGGCCGTGTTGATCTCCGCAAAGGGGTAGCTCTTGGTGAGCTTGTCGAAGGGGAACGTGCCGTCTTGGTACAGCGCGATCAGGCGCGGGATGAACTCTTTGGGCACGGCGTCGCCCTCGATCACCATGCTGATGGTGATCCCTGAGACCAGCAGCGTGCCGATGTCGAAGGCAGCCTCGGTGCCCAGCTTCGCAGCACCGACGAGAGCGCCATGGCCCTGCACGCCGAGGGACTTGGTCATCTGAGAGAAGACCGGTGGCACTCCCGTGGTGTCCAGGGCGTACTCGGCGCCTCCGGCGGTGATCTCCTGGACCGCCTCCACGGGATCGGTCTCCTTGGAGTTCACCGTGTGGGTGGCGCCAAGCTCCTTGGCGAACTCGAGCCGCTCGGCGACGATGTCGACCATGATGATCGTCGTGGCACCGGCGGCCTTGGCGGCGAGCATCCCGGCCATGCCGACCGCGCCGGTCCCGAAGATCACGATCGAGGAGCCTGGCTTGGGGCGCAGCACGTTGAGCACCGCGCCGGCGCCGGTCATGATCCCGCAGCCCAGCGGACCGAGCAGCTCCAGCGGCGCATCGTCCTGGACCTTGACGACGCCTTGGGCCGGCACATTGGTGTGCTGAGCGAAGGAGGACTGGCCGAAGAAGTGCGAGCCGACGGCCTCGCCGGACTCGGTGTTGAAGGCCGTGGAACCGTCATTGCGCCGGGCCCCGAAGTTCCTGTCGTAGAAGACCTCGCAGTACATCGGATGCCCGGACAGGCACTGCTTGCACTCGCTGCAGAAGGACGGGCCCAGGACGACCTTGTCACCGACGGAGAATCCAGTCACCGCAGCGCCGACCTGCTCGACGATTCCGGCCCCCTCGTGACCCAGGACCACTGGCTGGGGCACCGGGTACCACTGGTCGCGGATGATTGCGTCGGTGTGGCACACGCCGGAGGCGACCACCTTGATCCGCAGCTCATCGGCTCGGGGCTCATCGAGGGCGAGCTCCTGGAACTCCAGGTCTGTCTCGGGGGCGACGGCGACTGCTGCGTGGGTCTTCACAGGGTTCTCCTTCTTCGAGGGACGTCATAACGACGACGTACTGGTCATCACGCTACTCCCACGCTGATCGGCACGTGGGCCTGTGACGGGGCCCTCATGGTCCGGGGAGAATTCAACTCTCTCCCCGCGGAAGCGTAGAGTCAGAGGTGTGAAGGAAGCAGATACCAAGCAGATCCTGGAGGAGGCCTTGTCTCGCCGCACCATCGCGGTGATCTCGCATCCCGATGCGGGCAAGTCCACATTGAGTGAGGCCCTGCTGCTTCACTCCAATGCCATCACCGAGGCAGGCGCGATCCACGGCAAGGCCGGACGCCGCGGCACCGTCTCGGACTGGATGGAGATGGAGAAGGCCCGCGGAATCTCGGTGAGCTCCGCGGTGCTGCAGTTCTCCGTCGGCGAGGCGATCGTGAACCTGGTGGACACCCCCGGGCACGCCGACTTCTCCGAGGACACCTTCCGTGTGCTGGCAGCCGTGGACGCGGTGATCATGCTCATCGACGCGGCCAAGGGCATGGAAGCCCAGACCATGAAGCTCTTCGAGGTCTGCAAGGCGCGCGGCCTGCCGGTGATCACCGTGATCAACAAATGGGACCGCCCGGGCCAGGACGCCCTGGAGCTGGTCGATGAGATCCTCACCCGCACCGGGATGCGCTCGATGCCGCGCAACTGGCCCGTCGGCGACTCCGGACACATGCTCGGGCTGCTGCACCCCGATGCCATGACCATGAACCGCTACACCCGCGCCCCCGGCGGCGCGAAGAAGGTCCTCGCCGAGAAGCTCTCCGCAGAGACCGCCGAGGCCGAGTACCCCGACGAGTTCCAGACCGCGGTGGAAGAGTCCTCGCTGCTGGAGCTCGACGACCAGTTCTACGACCGCGAGGCCTTCCTCGCCCAGGAGGCCACCCCGCTGTTCTTCGCCTCGGCCGTGCAGAACATCGGCGTCGAAGAGCTGCTGCAGTTCATCATGGAGCAGGGCCCGCCGCCGCAGGCCCGCCCGGACGCCGAAGGCACCCCCTACGAGCTGACCTCTGACTTCAGCGGCTACGTCTTCAAGGTCCAGACCGGCATGGACAAGGCCCACCGCGACCGGATCGCGTTCATGCGCATCTGCTCCGGGGTCTTCGAACGCGGCATGGTCGCCACCCACGCCCAGTCCGGGAAGCCCTTCCCGACCAAGTACTCCCAGCAGGTCTTCGGCCGAGACCGCACCACCGTGGACACCGCCTGGCCCGGCGACGTCGTCGGCCTGGTCAACGCCTCCACGCTGCGCCCCGGGGACACGCTCTTCGCCGGTCAGTCCGTGATGTTCCCGCCGTTCAAACCCTTCGCCCCGGAGCACTTCCGGGTCGGCAAGACCGGGGACGCCTCCAAGCACAAGCAGTTCCGCAAGGGCATCGAGCAGCTGGACCGCGAGGGCGTCATCCAGGTCTTCTACTCCGAGCGCCGCGGCCAGCAGCGCCCGGTCCTGGGCGCCGTGGGTCCGATGCAGTTCGAGGTCGTCTCGGCCCGGATGGAGTCAGACTTCGGCGCCTCGGTGTCCTTCGACGCGCTGGACTACTCGGTCGCCCGCGACATCGACGCCGCGGCCGCCGAGATCCTCAACGGTCGCCAGGACTGCGAAGTCCTCTACCGCAGCGACGGCGCCCCCGTGGCGCTGTTCAGAGACCCGTGGAGGTTGCGCACCGTCCAGCGCGACCATCCGAACCTGCTCCCGGATCCTCCGGGAAGCATCAACGCATCGGTCTCCGCACGGATGTGACCGATCGCCGAGGGCTGCGGGCAACCCATGCAGAACCCTCTTGGAAGGAACACCATGCACGCTGTCACCCGAGTAGAAGTCGTCGAAGCTGTCAAGACCGCATTCACGCTCACCGCTCAGCCCACCGTCCCCAGGGACCTCGTGCAAGCCGCCACCGCGTCCGGAGCGCGGCCCGCGGTGGTCACCGTGCTTGCAGGCCTCGATGAAGACCTGCAGTTCCGCAGACTCCGCGAGCTCTGGGAGTACTTCCCCCACATGCCGGTCAACGCGATCGACGCCAGCTGAGGACCCAGGCCGAGGTGCCTGAGCCGCCGGGGCAGGTTCGATGGCGGCCAGGGGCTGGCAGGCCGGCACCAGCGGCGTAGGCTCGATTCCATGGTCCGGAGTCACAGCACCGCAGCCATCGAACGCACCACCCGACGCGCCTGGGCGCAGTGGGTCACCGACCTCGACGACGCCGGAGCCGCGGCCCTGCCGCACCGCGAGATCGTCGGGATCGTCTATGACCATATGCCCGAGGACGTGGAGAATCGCGGCTGGTGGGCCCAGAGCGTGGCGGTCGCCTACGAACAGCACCATGCGCTGCGCCGGCCGGGGGAGTCCCGGGCCGGGGAGTTCCAGGCTTCGGTCTCCAAGACCTATCCAGGGGACATGGATGCCGCGCTCGAGGCCTGGGTCGCTCTGGTCGAGGGACGCGACTCCTTCGGCGGCGTCACGGTCCAGGGCGAGCCCGGCACCTCAGTCACGGAGCGCTGGCGATACTGGCGCGCCGGGCTGGCCGATGGCTCCCGGGTCGCGGTGACCATCTCGCAGAAGTCTGTGACGAAGTCCTCGGTGGGGGTCGGGCACACCAAACTGGGTTCGCCCGAGGAGGTCGAGCGCTGGAAGGCGGTCTGGCGGGAGCTGCTGGCGCAGCTCTAGATCTGGCGCTTCACCAGTCCCCGATCCTCGAACACCAGCGGCGGAGGACGCCGGCAGCCTCAGCGAGGCGACATGTTCTGTGTGGTGGAGCGTGCGGTCTGGGCGCCCCAGAGCTGGGTCCTCGTGTAGGTCGCTGTCGGCGACTCGGCGAGCAGTACCGCGCCGGCGAAGACCCCCAGGGTGACCAGGAAGAGCGCCAGTCCGATCAGGCCATAGGTGCTGAGCCATGCTGAGATGTTCACGGTGAACACGGCCGCGGCGGCCGTGGCCAGCAGCACCAGAACGCCGTTCCTGCGCCGCGCGCCATGGAGGGTCAGGCGCCAACCGCCCTGGGCGAGGGTGACCAGCACGATGCCGCCCAGGTTGGCGATCATTGCGACCCAGACCGGGTGGGTGCCGAGGAAGAAGTCTGTGGCGCTGAACCCTGATAGGGCGTACCAGCCGAGTCCCGCGCTGAAGCCGGCGAGCAGCGCGGTCAGGGCCGCAGATCGGGTGGCGAGCGGCCAGAAGAACGCCGCGAGCACCGGAGCGAAGGTGGCGCCGTTGCGCAGCGTCCAGGCCATCACGTTCCACCAAGCAGACTCCTCGGCACGCATGAGCGCGAAGAGCACCATGACGACGGTTAGCCCCACCAGCGCGATCCGGGTGTAGCGCACCAGCTCCACCTGGGTCGCTGCGGGACGCAGCGCGCTGCCGAGGTCCCGGCCCAGCGACGTCGCTCCGGAGAACTGGCAGGGCCCCGCCCAGCCCAGGGCGCAGGCCCACAGGCCCACGAAGAAGACGGCTGCTGCCCACGCGGGCAGCGCCCCGGAGATGTACTCCGCGATGGCGACCAGCGGCAGCGCAGCATCCGGGACCACGATCGAGGCGGCGACGCCGACGACGATTCCGAGCAGGATCAGGGGCAGACCGATGATCGCCGCGAGGAACAGGCCCTTCTGGCCATCCTCCGGGGTGCGGGCCGACATGGACATCTGGAAGGCGGCCTGGGCGAGCGGGACATTGACGATGAAGGTGCCGAACCAGGCGACGATCAGCGAGACTCCCGCGTTGGAGATGTCGAACATCTGGGGCCGTTCCTCTGCCAGGGTCTCGAGGCCGCTGGGACCTGGTGAGACCAAGAAGGCCCAGATTCCGACGAGGAACATCACGAAGATCATCGCGACGTTCATGGTCTGGCTGAACGCCACGGAGCGCATCCCGCCGAAGGTGAGGAACG
The DNA here is from genome assembly GCF_017347085.1 of Nesterenkonia sp. E16_10. Classification (GTDB taxonomy): domain Bacteria; phylum Actinomycetota; class Actinomycetes; order Actinomycetales; family Micrococcaceae; genus Nesterenkonia. Next base: position 18,682 of record NZ_JADPSA010000019.1, on the reverse strand, counting down.
CCAGCAGGATGATCGCGGTGAGCGCGATGCACTGCCACAGAGGGATCTCGGTGACCGCGAAGAGGGCGGAGGCGAAGGCGATGCTGGTCGCCACCGAATACATCGGGAAGGTCAATCCGGTGATCACCGAGCTGATGGCCTGGGCGCCCCGGCCGAAACGGTCCCCGATGATCCCGGTGACCGTCACCACGAGCTTCTCGCGCAGCGGCTTGACCAGCAGAAGGGCGATCAGCAACACCTGTACCGTCTCGGCCACGCCGTACCAGACCGCAGAAATTCCTGTCCGGTAGCTCAGTTCCACGATGGCGATGTAGGAGGAGCCGGAGAACAGTCCTGTGATGCAGAAGGCCACGGTCCACGGGGTGAAGCTGCGACCGCTGACGAAGAATCCTCCGCGCCCTGAGCGGCCCACCGCCATGCGGCTGCCCAGTATGAGCCATGCCGTGTAGGCGAGTGCCAGGCCGATGGTCCAGAGTCCGACCGTCGTCACGCGCTCACCCCGATCTGCGCCGCCGGGGCATCGGCGTTGATGACCTCAAGGACCAGGTCCCCGGGATCGAGGTGTCCGTGGACCTCGTATCCCCAGGCCCGGTTGGCCAGTGCTTCCGCCATGTCAGGGGAGTTTCTGCGGACGAACGCCCACGCCACGTCAAGGTCGATGTGAGCGTCGCGCAGCAGGTTGATCGCGGGGCAGATGTGTTCGGCGCGGCGGGCGAAATCCGTCAGGACGGCGGGATCCTTCTCGGCGGTCTCCACGACGACCTGGAGTCGGTACACGTAGAAGTAGGGCTGGACGTCCGCCTGGCCGGCCAGACCTCGGGTGTCCTGGCGTGCGAGGGTATAGGTGGAGATGTCGGTGAGGGGAAGGTCGAGCCTGCGGGCCAGCTGTTCCACCGCCACAGCGATGCAGCTGTTCACACCTGCGACGAGGTACTCCATCGGCGAGGGGCCCTGATCGCTGCCGCCTCGCACCTCGGGCTGGTCTGAGACGAAGCCGAAGCTGCGGACGGTCAGTTCGGTCTGCACCGGGCCTGACCATCTGCCGGCGACCCGCAGCGTCTTGGACGAGGTGCGCAACGGTGCCTCGGTGTACCGCGGATTCTGTCGGATCTGTGGTTCACGAGAGGACGCTTCGGGCATGGGACATCTCACCTTTCATCGATCCTGGCGGTAGCACCTGCTCATCCCGAAGGATGGGGTTGCTGCGACGTCATGGAGCCAGGTCTCTCAGTCGCTCTGGATGATGCGTTCTGTGCTGCAACTTAGGGGTTGGCCCAGGAAGATGCAAACCGAGGAGGCGGAGCAGAGATGCAGTCCGGCGGAGGACGACGAGGGTGTGCGCGACTCAGAACAGGTGTGGCATCTCCTGACGGAGCTTCTCCTCCAGCAGCGGCGCCATGGATTCCACGTAGTGGTTTGAAAGGTGACTCTTGTCGTAGTAGACCGCGATGTTGCCGATCACCGCGGGGCAGATCTGCTCGAAACACAGGTGCTCGGTCATGTCCACGGTGAACAAGTCCTCGGGCAGGTTGGTTTCGGTGAGCGGGTTGGTGTCCCGGTAGCTGATCGGGTCCATCCCGCAGGCCTCGGCGTCCGCCTCCTGGGCGAGACACTCCGCCACCGAGTCCTCACGCCGTGGGGTCCCGCGCATCACCAGCACCTCGGAGCCGCGGTCCATGATCTGTTGCCATTTCTGCGGGGCCCCCGGCGGGATGCTCTCCGGGCTGTCGTCGTTGGGCACCCGGGTGCCGGCGGTGAACACCAGGTCCGGTTCACGTTCGGAGACCACGTCGAGCAGGTTGAGGTTCCATTCGTGGCACTGGTCGTTCTCGGGGTCCGAGGCCTCCGTGAAGATGCAGGCCGACTTATCGGCGATCAGCAGCTCCCAGTTGTTCTGCGCCGCCAACATCCTCCAGGCGTGGTGCCACTGCCCCGCATGTGAGCCTCCGGTGACCATCACGGTCAGGTCCGGGTCAGCGGGTCTGTCGGGGTCTTCGCAGACCAGAACCTCACCGCGGCCGGGCCCGTCGCCGATTTCCTGTCGGCATCCCCAGCCGTAGTAGTCCGGCCGGCTCTGCGCCAGTGTCTGCGGATCGGGGACGAAGTCCACGTTCCTCGGGGCTTCGGTGCCGGCCAGCGTGGCCAGTGCTCCCGGATAGTCCCGATGATCAAGCTCGGCCAGGGAGGGGGCCTCGCTGCGCTGGAGGTCGATCTGGTGGATGGCGTAGCTGCTCGCGGAGCCGCCGATCAGCAGCACCGTCGCCGCCATCGCCAGGGGCACTCGCGGGGAGATGCGGGCGGAGACGCGGGTCACCGGGCGCTCGACCCACCGGTGGGTCAGCACCGCCAGCATCAGAGAGGCGGCCAGAACGATCAGAGCCCCACGGACCCCGAGTGCAGGCCGGTCCCTGATCTCGAGGTAGAAGATCAGCAGCGGCCAGTGCCAGAGGTAGAGGGCGTACGCGCGATCCCCGAGCCAGGTGAAGAGGGGCGCCGAGAGCGCTCGGGTCGCCGTCGTGGCGGAGTCCTTCGCTCCGCCCTCGGGACCTGCGGCGGCCAGGACCAGCGACAGGCCCAGCAGCGGCCATAGCGCCCACGGGCCGGGGAACAGCGCCGCGCCGTCGAGCACGAATCCGGTGGTGATGATGAGGGCGACGCCGCCCCAGCCGGCCGGTCGGCGCCAGCGGCGCGGCAGCGTCAGGGTGGAGCCCAGCAGCGCCAGCAGCCCGCCGAAGCCGAGTTCCCAGAAGCGGGTCCGCGTCATCAGATACGCGTCGTCCTGACTGGCCCCGCCCATGTAGACGGCGTAGCCGAACGAGGCCAGGACGATGAGACCGGTCATCACCCCCATGACCAGGATCGGACTGCGTCCAGCCCGTCTGGCCAGGAGCACTGCTGCCAGCGCGACCAGGGGCCAGAGGAGGTAGAACTGGCCCTGCACGGAGAGCGACCAGAAGTGCTGGAAGGGACTCGTCTCTGGACCGGCGGCCCCGTAGGTCAGCTGCGAGCGGATCAGCTCGAGGTTCTCGAAGTAGAGCAGGGAGGCTCGGGCCTCGGCCAGAAGCTGAGCATGCCGAGTCTCTGGGAAGAGGAGCAGCCCGGCCAGGGTGGTGACCAGGATGACCAGCGCCGCCGGCGGAAGCAGCCGTCTCGCGAGCCGTGCCAGGTACCGGCCCACGCGGATCGTGCCGCCGCTCTCGACTGCTTCGCGCAGCAGCATGGCGGTGAACAGGAACCCGGAGATCGCCAGGAAGATATCGATGCCGCCGGAGACTCTGCCCGCGCCGAAGAGGTGGAAGAGCACCACTCCGAGGATCGCGAGGCCGCGCAGACCGTGGATCTCGGGTCGGTAGCGGCGTTCCGGACCCGCCCAGGCGGAGTGGCGGTCAGCGGTCGGAGCGTGACCGCTCGCGGGTGGGGGTTGGCGCACAATGGTCCTGCCTGGATCGATCCTGAGGTGCTGAGGCATTGGCCGCAAGGGTCACCAGGCCCAAGAGCTGTGACTTAGTGCACCTCAAGTGGTTCGATTGTGCAACTTCAGGCCGATGGTCGCATGACGCGCTGAGCAGGAATGAGTGACTCCTCCTCAGCGCTCAGCCAGACCAGAGAACTGACCTGGCCCGCAGGGTGCCGAGTCTGTCTGTCGGCCCGCTGGTTACGGCGTGGCCCCCGCTTGATACCGACCCAGGGTGGCGTCGCGGAACTCGTAGAACCGGCCCTGTTCGATGCTGGCCCGGATGTCGTCGACCATCTTGATCGTGTAGTGCTCGTTGTGGATCGTGCACAGCGTGTTGTAGAGCATCTCCTTGGCCTTGAACAGGTGATGCAGGTAGGCCCGGGTGTAGTTCGCGCAGGTGTAGCAGCTGCATTCCGCATCGATGGGCGAGAAGTCCCGTTTGAAGCGGGCCTGCGGAATGTTGTAGCGCCCGTCGGGGTGATAGACCCGCCCGGTGCGCGCCACCCGGGAGGGCGAGACGCAGTCGAAGGTATCCGCGCCGTTCTCGATCGCGGTGAAGAAGTCCTCGGGCTCGGAGATGCCCAGCAGGTGGCGTGGCTTGTTCTCCGGGAGCTCCTCGGCCATCCAGCCCACGATGGTCCCGAGGTTCTCCTTGTCCAGGGCCCCGCCGATTCCGAAGCCGTCGAAGCTCTGCCCCTCGATCTCCATGGCGCCCAGATCCTTGGCGGCCTTGCGGCGCAGATCCTCATACTGGGCCCCCTGCAGCACCCCGAAGAGCGCCTGGTAGGGGCGGTGGCTGCGCTCGGAGGTGAGGCTGCGATGCGCCGAGAGGCAGCGCTCGGCCCACAGCCGGGTGCGCTCCAGGGAGGTCTCCTGGTACTCGCGGGTGTTGAACAGGGTGGTCAGCTCGTCGAAGGCGAAGATGATGTCCGCGCCGATCTCGTGCTGCAGACGCATCGAGATCTCGGGGGTGAATCGGTGGGTGGAGCCGTCGATATGGGACTTGAAGGTCACGCCGTCATCGTCCACCAGCGCCAGACGCACCTTCTTCGGGGCCACGGCCGCGTCGTCGGGGACCACTGAGGAGTCCATGGTGATGACCTTCTTGAATCCCGCGCCCAGGCTCATCACCTGGAACCCGCCGGAGTCGGTGAAGGTGGGCAGCGGCCAGTTCATGAATCGGCCGAGTCCGCCGGCGGCGTCGATCACGTCGGTGCCCGGCTGCAGGTTCAGGTGATACGCATTGGCCAGGGCCGCCTGGGCCCCGATCTCGAGCATCTCCTCGGGGCGCACGGTCTTGATCGTGGCCTTGGTCGCCACCGGGATAAACGCCGGGGTCTTGATCTCCCCGTGGGGCGTGCGGATGGTGCCGGTGCGGCCCAGTGCCCCCTCGATCCGGGACTCGACCTCGAAGCTGAAGGACTCGCGGTTCGCCTGCGGGTGGACGGCGTCCTGGTGTGGGGCCTTTTCCTGCGGAGCTTTCTCCTGTGGAGCTTTTTCCTGCGGAGCGGCGGAGGGGGTCTCGGTGTTCAGCTGATTCGGCACCCGCCCAGTCTAGGCCAGGGTCCTATGCTTATCCGGTGCCTGCTCTCTCCGCCCTGACCACCGCCCTGACCTCGAGGCTCGCGCGCGTCTGGCGCGAAGCCGCGCTGATCCTCCCCGGGATCGCGCTGGCGCTGATCATCGCGATCGCCGCCCATCGGCTGATCGCCGAGCTGATCCCAGTGGTCTCCGGACTGCTGATCGCCGTCCTGGCCGGGATCGCGCTGCGCAGCCTGGGCTGGGTGCCGGCCTGGGCGGAGCGGGGCCTCGGCTGGGGAGCCAAGAAGCTGCTCCGCGCGGGCATCGTGCTGCTCGGGCTCCAGCTCGCGCTGGGAGACCTGCTCGGCCTGGGCTGGCAGGTGCTCGCCGTCGTCGTGGTCACCGTCGGGGTGACCTTCTTCGGCATGCTCGGTCTGGGGCGGCTGCTGGGCGCCCCGCGGGGAATGACCACGCTGCTGGCCACCGGCACGGCGATCTGCGGCGCCTCGGCGGTGGCCGCCGCCGCAGCCGCGATCGACCGCGGCGACGGCAAGGACGACGACGGCGCCCCGGTGCAGTCCGCGGCCGCGGCCGCGGTCGCCGTGGTCACCCTCTACGGCACCCTGGCGCTGCTCGCCCTGCCCGCGCTGGGAGCTCTGCTGGGCCTCGGTGAGGAACAGCTCGGTGTCTGGATCGGCGCCAGCATCCACGAGGTGGGGCAGGTGGTCGCCGCCGGGGGAGTCGTCGGTGCCGCGGCCCTGGCCACCGCGACCCTGGTCAAGCTGGCCCGGGTGGTGCTGCTGGCGCCGGTGGTGGCCGGGATCAGCCTGGCCGGGCGTCGTCGTCGCATCACCGCCGACCATCAGGGCGCCGGGAACCGGCCACCGCTGATCCCGCTCTTCGTGCTCGGATTCCTGGCGATGATGCTGCTGCGCTCGGTGACCGAGCTGCCCGCACCCACCCTGGACTTCGCAGCGGACGTGACCACGATGCTGCTGACCACCGCAATGGTCGGCGTCGGGGCCTCGGTGGACCTGCGACGACTGCTGCGTGAGGGTGGTCCCGCGCTGCTGCTCGGCGCCGGCGGCACGGTCCTGGCGGTGGGGACCGGGCTGGGTTCGGTGCTGCTGCTGGTGAGCTGATCTCGACACTCATTCGAAACTATGTTCGAATAGCTTCATGAGGTGGCAGGGACAGGCAGTGCAAGAGGGTGAGGGCGCGGCTCTCATCCCGCTCAAGGGGCTGATGCGCTCGGTGCGCACCCCGGAGTTCGAAGGCGTGACCTTCCACGAGGTGGCAGCGAAGACCGCGCTCAACAAGGTGCCTGGTCAGTCGAACATGCCGTTCTCCTGGACCGTGAACCCCACCCGGGGATGCCTCCACCAGTGCGTCTACTGCCTGAGCCCAGAGACTCTGATTCTCATGGCGGACGGCCGTCAGAAGCTGCTGCGCAACGTCCTGGTGGGCGACACCGTCGTCGGCACCGAGTTTGACGGCAAGTACCGCCGGTTCGTCCGCTCTGAGGTGTCTGCGAAATGGGGGACGGAGAAGCCTGCGTTCCGCGTCACGCTCCGTGATGGGACGGAGATCGTGGCCAGCGGGGATCATCGGTTCCTGACAGAGCGTGGGTGGAAGTACGTGGCTCGGCCAGAGGATGGGTCGCAGCGCCCCACTCTGACTGTCAACAACCGACTTATGGGATTCGGCCTTGGCATGTCTCCCGAGCTGTATTCAGCGCCGGAGCCGACAGCGGTCGAGGCGAGGCTGTGGGGAAGTCTCGTGGAAACCAGTGAGGCCCTGGGCATCACTGGGATCGAAGCATTGGGCCGAAGTGAGCCTCTGATCGACATGACGACCAGCACCGGCGACTTCATCGCCAACGGGGTGATCAGTCACAACTGCTTCGCGCGGAAGACCCACGAGTATCTCGACCTCGACGCGGGCCGGGACTTCGACACGCAGATCATCGTGAAGACCAACGTCGCCGAGGTCCTCCGCGCCGAGGTGAATCGGCCCTCGTGGAAGCGCGAGCACGTGGCGCTGGGGACCAATACCGATCCATATCAGCGCGCCGAGGGCCGCTACCGGCTGATGCCCGGAATCATCCGGGCGCTCGCCGATTCCGGGACGCCGTTCTCCATTCTGACCAAGGGGCCGCTGCTCAAGCGCGACCTTCCGCTGCTCCAGGAGGCGGCCAAGCAGGTGCCGGTCTCTGTGGCAGTCTCCCTGGCAGTCATGGACCCGGAGCTTCAGCAGAAGGTGGAGCCGGGAACGCCTGACCCGCGGGCGCGATTGAACCTGATCCGCTCCATCACCGATGCCGGGCTGGACTGTTCCGTGCTGGCCATGCCGATCCTGCCCTGGCTCACCGACGGCGAGGAGCGCATCGACACCCTGCATGCGGCACTTGCCGAGGCCGGCGCCAGCTATGTCACCACCGGCGCGCTGCACCTGCGTCCCGGCGCCCGCGAGTGGTTCATGGCGTGGCTGGCCCGAGAGTATCCCGCCCTGGTGGCGAAGTACCGCCGGATCTACGGCGGAGGCTCCTACGCGTCGAAGGAATACCGGCACTGGCTGGCCGACTCCGCGCGCGCCGCCCGGGGTCGTCACGGCTTCGACAAGCCCGCAGACCTGATGTGGCGCGAGCGCAAGGACCCGGACTCCCCGGCGCCCAGTGGGGCGGCGACGAATCAGGCGGCGTCCAACCAGCGGGTGCCCCACCAGGGGGCGCTGACCACCGCCGCCGCGGCGCCGAGTCAGCCGGCGCTCTTCTGACGGCCCCTATCCCGTAGTCTGGTTTGCATAAGCAACTAAAGCGACGGATGGGTGTCTGCTCGATCCTCGCACCGACGCCTCAGGAGTGCCCATGACGTTCACCCACGCCGAGACCTTCACCACCCGGCCCACGCTGGAGGGCCACTTCGGGATGACGGCGTCCACGCACTGGCTCGCCACCGCCTCCTCGCAGGCGGTGTTGGAACGCGGCGGCAACGCCTTCGACGCGTCGGTAGCCGGGGCCTTCGTGCTGCACGTGGTGGAGCCGCACCTCAATGGCCCAGGCGGTGACATGGTCGGGATCTTCGCCACCGCGGGGGAGCCTTCGAGCCCGCAGGTGCTCATGGGTCAGGGGCCGGCGCCTGCCGGAGCCCTGATCCAGCACTACCGGGCGCTCGGACTCGAGAACGTCCCCGGCGCCGGTGCGCTCGCAGCCGCCGTCCCGGCCGCCGTCGACGCCTGGTTGGTGCTGCTGCGCGATCACGGGACCTGGGACCTCGCCGAGGTGCTCGACTTCGCCATCGGCTACGCGGAGCAGGGGCACCCGATCCTGCCCGGTGCGGCGCGAGCGATCCGCGCCGTCGCCGAGCTCTTCCAGGAGCACTGGCCCACCTCGGCGGCGCTGTGGATGCCTGAGGGCAAGGTCCCCGAGCCGGGGCAGATCGTGCGCAACCCCGAGTACGCGCTGGTGCTGCGCGAACTCGTCGCCGCCGGTGAGGGCGCCTCGGGGCGGGTCGCGCAGATCGAGGCGGCACGGCGGGAGTGGAAGACCGGACGGGTCGCCCAGGCGGCGGCGGAGTTCGTCAAGACCCCGCACCGGCACTCCGACGGCGGGGACTACTCCGGGGTGATCACCGCCGAGGACTTCGCCTCGCACAGCGCCGGCTACGAAGACCCGGTGTCCATCGAATTCCGCGGATACACCATCGCGAAGTCCGGCCCCTGGGGCCAGGGGCCCGCGCTGCTGCAGGCGCTGAAGATCCTCGAGGGCTACCCGGACGAGCAGCTGGATCCCGGCACCGAGGCCGGCGCCCACCTGATCCTGGAGGCGCAGAAGCTGGCCCTGGCCGACCGTGACACCTACTACGGAGATGTCCCGGTGGACCTGGAGCACCTGCTCTCCGAGGACTACGCCGCCCAGCGCCGCGGCTTGATCAGCGAGCGGGCCTCTGCTGAGTTCCGCCCGGGCGAGGTTCCCGGGGTGGAGCAGGTGCTGCCGGCCCTGGTGCACATCTCCGATGCGGCCACGGGCGCCGGAGTCGGAGAGCCGACGGTGTCCAGGTCAGGGGAGACCAAGGGTGATACCTGCCATCTGGACGTGGTGGACCGCTGGGGCAACATCGTCTCGGCGACCCCCTCCGGCGGATGGCTCCAGTCCTCGCCGGTGATCGAAGGGCTCGGCTTCTGCCTGGGCACCCGGCTGCAGATGACCTGGCTGGACGAGCGCTCCGCCTCACGGCTGGAACCGGGCAGGCGTCCGCGCACCACGCTCACGCCCACGCTGGTGATCAAGGACGGCGCCCCGCTGATCGCCCTGGGCACCCCCGGCGGAGACCAGCAGGATCAGTGGCAGCTGCCGATGCTGCTGCGCATGCTCATCGGCGGGCACACCGCCCAGCAGGCCATCGATGCTCCAACCCTGCATACGACGTCGATGCCCGGTTCCTTCTGGCCACGCGCCTGGGAACCCGGCGGGGCCGTGGTGGAGGACCGACTCGGAGCAGAGCTCATCGAGGGGCTGCGCCGACGCGGACACCAGGTGACCGCGGCCGGAGACTGGGCGCTGGGTCGGCTCTCCTGCGTCACGCGGGACCCTGAGACCGGGCAGCTGCGCGCCGCCGCCAACGCGCGCGGCGCCCAGGGCTACGCGGCGGGACGATGACGATGGCGGCGGACACGCGGGCCCCTGGTGCGGAGGCCGCGGACTTTGACAGGATGACCCCATGAGCATCATCAAGATCAACGCCATCACCGTCCCTGCCGACTCCGGCGACGAGCTTGGCAAGCGGTTCGCCGCCCGCCGCGACTCCATGGAGGGCACCGAAGGCTTCGAAGGGTTTGAACTGCTCGAGCCCACCGATGACCGCACCACCTGGCTGGTCATCACCCGATGGGCCAGCGAGGAGGCCTTCGAGAACTGGCGCACCTCGCAGGACTTCCAGAGGTCGCACAGCGGTGCCGAGGCGTCTGCAGGTGAGGCGCCGAAGAAGCCCGTGGGCATGTCCGCAGAGCTCTGGAGCTACACGACCTCGGTGACCGGCTAGGTGGAACCGGTGGGATGCTGGTAATCTAAATCGGTCAGTTGCTCGAGGAACTCGGTTCCTCGAATTGCACAGCTGGCGGGCCTCCGTAGCTCAGGGGATAGAGCGTTGGTTTCCGGTACCAAAAGTCGTGGGTTCGATTCCCGCCGGGGGCACAGAGAGAAATCAGGCCCGCATTCTTGTCACGACAAGGATGCGGGCCTTTTTCGTGCCTGTGGACAGCGGAGCTGGAATCGACTCGCTGCCACCACCTCGGCCACGTGGCCGGCATGTCAGAGGGTCATGAGAGTCTCAGGACTGTCAGGAAGAACGCGGGCGGGACGCCGCTGCTGCCACCCGCGGCCCCTGATCTGAGCCCCAGTCTCCCAACAGATCGGACACCGATTGCTATGAGCATCGAGAACTCCTCCGCACCGGGAACAGCGGAAGACGCCGCCGCAGACCTGATCGCCCAACTCGCTCACCGGGATCAGGTGGACAAGGCGGGCAATCCCTACATCGACCACCCTCGGCGCGTGGCCGGGATCGTGCGAGCCCATGGCTATGGACCCCCGTACAGCACCGTCGCGCTGCTGCACGACGTCGTCGAGGACACCGAGGTGACGCTGGCGGACCTGCGAGCCGTCTTCGGCCCCACCGTCAGCGAGCCCGTGGACAACCTGACCCGCCGAGAAGCGGAGGCCCCCGAGGACTACTACGCCCGGGTCCTGCTCAGCGAGGTGTCCCTGGTGGTCAAGCATGCCGACATCCAGGACAACACCTCTGCGGAGCGGCTCGCCGCGCTGTACTCGGCGACACAGCAGCGGCTCACCGCAAAGTACGCCAGCGCCGTGACGCACCTGGGCGGACCGAAGCTCCGCTCGGGGGATTCAGAACCCCTCTAGGCTGGAACCATGACTTCCGCATCCCCGTCCACCGAAGACGACGAGCGCGGATCCAGATCCAAGCGGCGGCGCACCTCGGCCGCCGCCGGCGAGCTCGCCGAGACGGCCAGCGGCAGAGCATCCGAGGAACGGGCCCGTGAGCTGGAGGAGCGCTGGGAAGACCGGCTGGCCTGGCCGGTGCTCATCGCCGCCGTGATCTCGGTGCCCGCCGTCTTCCTCACGCTGCTGGATGAGCCGTTCGAGATGATCGGGCACGTGGGGCTCTGGGTCACCAGCGTGGTCCTGATCTTCGAGACCATCGTGCTGTTCCTGGTCTCGCCGAAGAAGATCGACTGGCTGCTCCGCAACTGGTGGCTCGTGGGGCTGAGCCTGCTCGTCATCGTCGGGGTGGTCTTCAGCATCGGCCCGATGCAGCTGCTTCGTCTGCTGCGCAGCGTCGGTGCGCTGCGGGTGCTGCGCGCCAAGCAGGTGGCCAAGGCGGGCCACTCGCTGCAGAACGTGGGAGCATCGCGGTGGTGGCGGCGCCTGGGCACGATCCTGGCCACATTCGTGGTGACCGCCTTCGTCGTGGTGGCGCTCGTGGATCCTGAGTCCCCGGCACGGTCGTTCTTGGATGACCTGGTCGGCGAGGAGTGGGCCATCCCCGCCGCCATCGGCGCCGGCCTGCTGCTCTTCGGTGCGACCTACCTCCTGGTGCGTCGGCCCCGCGGCGAGGATGACGAGAACAATGATCATGGTCGCGCCGCCGTCACCACTGCGCAGCGCGGGGGCAGGACGTGAAGATTCTGCATCACGCAACGTCTAGGCTGGCAATATGGCCGAAGACGTGAGTTCGAACCACATCGCTTATGGCGTCGCCTTTGGCGTCCCGTTTGGCGCGATCATCGGGATGGTCGTCTTCGACAATATCGGCATCGGCGTTGCTTTCGGTCTGGCCATCGGTATCGCCCTCGCGGCGGGCTTCAGCGAGGACAGCAAGAAAAGGAATAAGGACGAGAATCCCGAGGGCACGTCCTAGAAGGCCAAATCATCCACATCAAGAGCAGTGGTGCTTTGATAAGACAGACCGTCGGGTATCCGAGTAGCGTGAAGCTATGGATGAGCCGCTTTGGATGCTTTGGGCCGCAGGTCTATTTCTGATTGTCGGTGGCATTGTGTTGTTCATCCACCGCGATCGCGCGGCAAAGCTCATCCGTCGCAGTACCCCCTTCGTGGGAGACAAAGAGATTCTGCCCCCGGAGGGCTCCTTCCTGATACTGCCCGCCATCATGGCTCCACCCATGGGTGTCTTCTTCCTCTTCTACGCGGCGCACCGGACCTTCGGTTGGTGGGCAGGGTAGACGGGCCCCGGCAGCCGGGCCCGCCAGCGTCTCCAGCGGCGCTGTTCGTCGGACGAGCTCAGCCCACGTAGAGCTGCCAGGCGTGACCATCCGGATCCGCCACGATCGATTCGAAGCCCCAGGGTTGGTGGGTGGGCGCGCTCAGCTGCGTGCCTCCGGCTGCCTGGAGGCGGTCGGTCATCGTGCTGACCTGATCGGCGTCGGTGAGTGCGATCCCCAAGAGGCATTCGCTGAGCCCGGCGGGGGAGAGTCCGCGGTCACCGAGGACCCAGTCGAGTCCCTCCGTGGGGACCAGGCAGAGGTAAGCCTCCCCGGACAGCCGAAACTGCAGCGGCTCGGGGAGGCCGTCCTGTGCCGCCTCGCCCACAGGGTCGAGACCAAGACCCTCCCGGTAGAACCGGTGGGAGCGGCCTCGGTCGGCGATCGGCAGGGTGATGGTGAACGGTGACGGCATGGGTAGGGATCCTTCCTGCTTGGCAGATGTGCTGTCGGGACTGCGGGGTCAGGCCCGAGCGGAGGCCGGCAGCACCTCCTCCAGCCGTGCATAGCTGCTCTCTATCCCGTCGGTCAGGCCGGTCCCGAGCACCATGTCCCGGACCTCCGCGCTGGGATAGGTGATGATCAGAGTGAGCAGCGTGCCGCCCTCGATCGGCGTCAGCGTCTGTTCATTGATGTTGGGTTCCCCGGGGACGCCTTCCATGGATTCGGTGGTGACCTCGCGGTAGGGCTCCTCCAGCTCGAGGAGCTCACCGTAGAGCGCGAATCCCCCGGAGCCGTCCTCCTCCTTCTCCCAGGCGAAGCGGTAGCTGTCTCCCACCGTGGTCGCGACCTGGCAGTCCGACATCCGCCAGCCGTCGGGTCCGAGCAGCCAGCGGCGCAGCAGATCGGGATCGAGGTGTGCATGCCGGACCTGCGCCGGGGTGCCGCGGATGACCCGGCTGATGCGCACCTTGGTGTCGGTGAGCACCTGGGTCTTGACGCCGCTGCCGGCGGCGAAGGAGGTCAGGTCCTGCAGGACCGCGTCCATCTGGCCCAGAGCGGAGGTCATGCCCTCCTCCATGCCCATCTCGAGCAGCTGCTGATAGTCCGCAGCGGAGTTGAACCAGGTCTTCGAGATGAGCCTGGACCCCTGGTGGGTCTCCTCGAAGACCAGGCGCAGGCGCATCGCCGGCATCGCAGGATCCGGAGTGCCGAACTCATCGGCGAAGCCGTCGGTGACCTCGAAGGAGCGCCCGGGATCCATCGCGAGGCACTCCCAGTAGCCGGCGGCTCGGGTGCCGTCGGGTCCGGTCATCCAATAATGCGAACGTCCCCCGGGGTGGAAGTCGTGGCGGGTGAAGGTGGCTGGCCAGTCGGTGGGCCCCCAGAACCGCTCGAGCTGGCGGGGGTCGGCGTGCGCGTCCCAGAGTCGTTGGACCGGCACGGGGAAGTCCGCGACCACGGTCATGGTCAATGCATCGGTGTCCTTGGTGATCGAGGTGATAGGCATGACGAGCCTTTCTGCTGTCAGTGCTTCTTGCTGCTCTCTTCGGTGGGTGTCTCCGCCAGCACGGTGTCGAGGCGGGAGATGCGGCCCTGCCAGATGAGCGCGTACTCATCGAGCAGTGCCTGGGCTTCACGGATGGTGTGGGGGTTGCCGCGGACCAGGCGTTCGCGCCCCTGCTGGCGCTTGGTCACCAGATCGGCGTTTTCCAGGACGCTGATGTGCTTCTGTACGGCAGCGAAGGACATCTCGTAGAGCGCGGCCAGCGCGGAGACGGAGGCCTCCTCGCCGAGGGTGCGACGGACGATGTCCCTGCGAGTGGCGTCTGCCAGGGCCCGGAAGACCCGGTCCACCTGGGCGTCACCGGGGGGCGTTGAAGACTCAGGACGTATAACCATTTGGTTGTAGATTAGGACTGGCCGATGCTCAGGTCAAGGGTTCTGCACCGTGTGATTTCTCCGATTCCTCCCGCAGCACCTGCAGTGCCGCGGCGACCAGCTCCTCACCTGCGCGGTCCTGTCTCACATGAGCCACGATCCGACGCTGCACGGTGGGATTGCGCAGGGCCCGCACCACGGTGCCGCGCGGAAGATCGCGCAGCGCGAGGTGGGGGAGCACCGTGATCCCCAGTCCGGCGGCCACCAGGGAGAGGGCGGCATTGTGATCATCCAGTCTGGCGGCGAACTGGGGCACGAACCCCGCAGCCTGAGCGGCGGTGCGGATCATCCGCCCATTGGGGCTGTCCTTGATGTCATGGTCCACCCACATCTGATCGCTGAGCTCGTGGACCTCCACGGTCTCCGAGTCCGCCAGCGGGTGGTCTTCAGGCAGGACGACGGCGAAATCCTCGTGCCGCAGCAGGTGACGCAGATAGCCCTTGAAATGCTCTTCGGGCTCCAGCGGGGATTCATTGCGGATGTCGATGTCCACCGGGTGCCCGGTCTTCTCCGCGTAGGGCTCATTGAGGCTGATCTGCACGGTGAGCTCCGGGTCCCTGGCACGCAGGGTGGCCACCACCTGAGGAAGCCATTCCTTCGCGGCGGAGGTGAAGCTGGCCAGCGTCAGATGGCTGGACCGCCCCCGGCGCAGAGCCTCCACCAGGCGGTCCAGCTCATCGAACTCCCGCAGCACGGTGGTGCTTCCCTGGGCCAGTGTCAGAGCGGAGGAGGTCGGCGTCAGTCCTCGACCGCTGCGCTCAAAGAGCTTCAGCCCGGTCTCTTGCGCGAGGATGCTCATATGTTGACTCACCGTGGCGGGGGAGTAGTGCAGACTGCGCGCGGCTCCCTGGATCGAGCCGGTGGCGATCACCGATTGCAGCACGCGCAGCCTGTGGGGATTCAACATGGCACCAGTATCTCCCGATTCGTCGATGCCGAACAGTTCTATGTTTTTATCTGCTTGTCCTGATTGATGCGGTGTCCCAGGATGGTGCTGTGACACTTTCCAGCTACCTCGGTCTCCTCGCCGTCTCTGCCGTCCTGGCCATCACCCCGGGACAGGACACGATGCTGTCGCTGCGCAACGCGCTGCTCTCGCGCCGGGCCGGCCTCGGTGCCGCGACGGGATCCTCCGTGGCGGCGCTGATCTGGGCGGCACTGGCCGCCACCGGCCTGGCGGCGCTGTTCCAGGCCTCCCCGGTGGCATATGAGCTGCTGAGCCTGATCGGTGGGCTCTACGTGATCTTCCTCGGCGTCCGCGCGGTGCGCAGCGCGCGGATCACCTTGCGGGCTCACCGGCTGGCCCGGTCTGAGATCGGGGTTCCCGCCCTGGTCGGTGGGCCCTATGATCCCAAGCCGCCTGCTGCGCCCGCTGCGCCACGGTCCGCGGGACGGCGGCCGCGCCGTGCCATCACCAGCTTTCGCGGCACCTTCCTGATCGGGCTGGCAAGCTGCATGACCAACCCGAAGGTCGGCCTGTTCTTCCTGGCACTGTTCCCGCAGTTCACGCCGGTCGGGGCATCCCCAGCCTTCGCGATCGGCGTGCTCGGCGGCACGGTGGCCGCCAGCATGTGGCTCTACCTGATCGGCGTCGTCCTGCTCGTGGACGCGGCGAACACCTGGCTCTCCAACCCGGTGGTCACCGGTCGCCTCGAGATGGGCAGCGGCCTGACCCTCGCCGGGCTCGGCGTCTACCTCAGCGTCACCGGCGTGCTCGGACTGCTGGGCTGAAGCGCCCAGCGATCGGCCTCAAGGCACATGCCGGGCGAGACCCGGCTCCCGGGGTCGACCCCGTAGACTGTTCCGGTGACTCCCGAAGAACTCTCCACCGTTGTCAAGAGCGTGCTCGCCGAGGCTGTCGAAGCCGGTGAGCTGAGCGTCGATCTCCCCGAGAACGTCGTCATCGAACGCCCCAAGAATCGCGAGCACGGCGACTGGGCCACCACCGTCGCCCTGCAGCTGGCCAAGAAGGCCGGAATGCCCCCGCGTGGGTTCGCCGAGATCCTCGGCGCCCGGCTGGAGCAGGCGCCTGGCATCGAGCGCATCGAGATCGCCGGCCCCGGATTCATCAACATCACCGTGGACTCCGCCGCGGCCGGCGAGCTGGCCCGCACCATCGTCGAAGCCGGCGACACCTTCGGGCACAACACCGCGCTGGCCGGGCGCAGCGTCAACGTCGAATTCGTCTCCGCGAACCCGACCGGGCCGCTGCACATCGGGCACACCCGATGGGCCGCCCTCGGCGACGCGATCGGCAGGCTGCTGCGGGCCTCCGGCGCCACGGTCACCAACGAGTACTACGTCAACGACGCCGGCAACCAGATGAACGTCTTCGGCCACTCGGTGCTCTCCCGGATCCACGGCGAAGCCGTCCCCGAGGGCGGCTACCCCGGTGACTACATCATCGAGCTCGCCCAGGAGATCCTGGCCGCCCGCCCCGACGTCAAGGACCTGCCCCGGGACGAGGCGCTGCCGATCGTGCGCGAACTGGGCTACCAGGCGCAGATGGGTCAGATCAAGGACACGCTGACCGCCTTCGGCGTGCACTTCGACGTGTTCTACTCCGAGCAGGCGCTGCACGCCGAGGGCAAGGTCGCCGCCGCCGTGGAGACGCTGCGCGAGCAGGGCCACATCGAGGACCGCGACGGCGCCGTCTGGCTGCGCACCACCGACTTCGGCGACGACAAGGACCGGGTGCTCTTCAAGGCCGACGGCGAGCCCACCTACTTCGCCGCCGACGCCGCCTACTACCTCTCCAAGCGCGAGCGCGGCTTCACCGAGAAGATCTACCTGCTCGGCGCGGACCACCACGGCTACGTCTCCCGGCTCAAGGCCATCGCCGCCTGCGCCGGAGACGATCCGCAGCGCAACATCGAGGTGCTCATCGGGCAGCTGATGTCGATCCGCGGAGCAAAGCTCTCCAAGCGAGCCGGCAACATCATCGCGCTCACCGACCTCATCGAATGGCTCGGCACCGATGCGCTGCGCTACACCCTGGCCCGGTTCCCCGCGAACTCCCCGATCGACGTGGACCCGGAGCTGCTGCAGTCCCGGACCAATGACAACCCGGTCTTCTACGTCCAGTACGCCCACGCCCGATCCCGCAACGCCGCGCGCAACGCCGAGGCCGCCGGGGTCCAGCGGGACGGCTTCGACGCCGGCCTGCTGACCCATGAGACCGAGGAGGAGCTGCTCTCCCAGCTGGGGCGCTTCACCTCCGTGGTCGCCTCGGCCGCCGAGCTGCGCGAACCTCACCGGGTGGCGCGCTACCTGGAATCCCTGGCCAGCGCCTACCACGGCTGGTACGCCGTGTGTCGGATGGCGCCCAGCGTCAGCCCCGACGGCGTCCAGGACCCGGTCACCGACCTCAACCGCACCCGGCTCTGGCTCAACGACGCCACCGCTCAGGTGCTGCGCAACGGACTGGCGCTGCTCGGCGTCACCGCACCCGAAAGGATGTGAACCCTCATCACGACTCCCGGCTCACCCACGTCCCACCCCACTTCGGGGAACTCCGCACTGGAGAACCCCACCCTGCACGCGCACCCGCTGGCCCCGGAGTGGCTGACCGCCCGCCGGGACACCGACGATCTCGAGGCCGCGCTGCTTCCGGCCGACGCGCACCGCGACGCCGAGGGTCGTCTGGTCATCGGCGGAGTCGACGTGGAGACCCTCGCCGCCCAGCATGGCACTCCGCTCTATGTGCTCTCCGAGGCGGACTTCCGGGCCCGAGCCCGCAGCTTCCGCGAGGCCTTCAGCGCCGCCTTCGCCCCAGAGGCCGAGGTGGACGTGTTCTATGCCGGCAAGGCCTTCCTGAGCACCCATGTCGCCGGTTGGGCCGTGCAGGAGGGCCTCTGC
Organism: Nesterenkonia sp. E16_10; assembly: GCF_017347085.1. Taxonomy (GTDB): domain Bacteria; phylum Actinomycetota; class Actinomycetes; order Actinomycetales; family Micrococcaceae; genus Nesterenkonia. The sequence continues at coordinate 666 of NZ_JADPSA010000019.1, read as the reverse complement.
GTGGACACCGCTTCCGGCGGCGAGCTCGCCCTCGCCCTGGCCGGTGGGGTTCCGCCGGAGAAGATCGGGCTGCACGGGAACAACAAGTCCGACGGCGAGATCCAGCGCGCCCTGGACGCCGGGATCGGTCGGATCATCGCCGATTCCCTGGATGAGCTGGAACGGATCTCCAGGCTCGCCGTGGCGGCCGGCACCCGCGCTCCGGTCATGCTGCGGCTGACCCCCGGCGTGCACGCCTCCACCCACGAATACATCGCCACCGCGCACGAGGATCAGAAGTTCGGCCTCTCGCTGACCCCGAGCGCGCCCGGCCCAGACGGTGCGCCGAGCCCAGACGCTGCGCCCGGCCCAGACGCAGACGGCGCCCACTCGACGCCGGCCAACCCCTACCTCGGATCCCCAGCCTGGACCGCGGCATCGCGCGCCCTTGAGCTTCCCGGGGTCGAGCTGCGCGGCATCCACGCCCATATCGGCTCGCAGATCTTCGAACCCGCCGGTTTCGAGCTGGCGGCGCAGAAGCTCATCAGCTTCCTGGCCAGCCTGCATGCGGCCTACGGCGTGGAGCTGCCGGAGCTCGACCTCGGCGGCCAGCGGGACGCCCTCGATCGCCAGGAAGAACCAGATGCCGTAGACCAGCGCGGCCATCGCCCCGGCATAGCCCATCGG
>NZ_JADPSA010000018.1 GCF_017347085.1 Nesterenkonia sp. E16_10 | reverse complement strand
TTGGCGTTGGAGTCGTGGTCGGCGAAGGCGACTCCGACTCAGTATCCGCCGGAGGAGCAGTCGGGGACTCAGTATCCGCCGGAGGAGCAGTCGGGGACTCAGTATCCGCCGGAGGAGCAGTCGGGGACTCGGTATCCGCCGGAGGAGCAGTCGGGGACTCGGTGTCGGTCGGAGGAGGAGTCGGGGTCGGTGCGCAGCTGGTGGTCGTGAAGACGTTGGAGTCCAAGGTCACGGCACCGTTGCGGGCCAGCGCACGGCCCTGGACCGTGGCGTTGTTGGTGACGCTGATCGAGGTCAGCGCCAGGATCGAACCCACGAAGCTGGATCCGGTGCCCAGTGTTGCTGAGCTGCCCACCTGCCAGTAGACGTTGCAGGCCTGGGCGCCGTTGATCAACGAGACGTTGCTCGACGATGCGGTGATCAGGGTCGAGGCCACCTGGAAGATGAACACCGAGTTCGGATCTCCCTGACCATCAAGCGTCAAGGTCCCGGTCAGCCCCAGCGGCCCGGTGGAATTGTAGACACCGTCCACCAGGGTTCGTCCACCGAGGTCCCCGGCGACGCTCTCCGTGGGGGCCCGACCGGCCACATCGTCATAGGCCGTCACGAGATCGGACTGGGCCTGGAGCGCCTCCGCGTCGCCCGCATGGGTCGTTCCACCTACCTCCCCCGGCGGGAAGCCGGTGATGGCATTGCCTGGGCTGACTCCAAGATCTCCGCTCAGACTTGTCGGGCCGGTATTGGTGACGGTCTCACCGCCGAGCACCGAGTAGGACCCCGCGGTGCCCAGACCCGCAGGAGAGGTGGCGGCGGTGGCCGCCGAGGAGAACGACAGCGCGACTGCCGCAGCGATGAGCGCGACGAGGAGGGCACTGAGCCCACGTCTCAGCCGCGCACTGAAGGCTGGCCGCTGGACTGCTGTCGCAGATCGAGCCGAGCCGGTCGTCTTATTCATTTTTCCCCCAGAAAGGAATCCAGTTAGCACTGATCGAACCTTGACGTTCGCATACGCACCAACAGATTCTCCACTCACTTAGAAATGGAAGACCCGGGGCACTAATTTCTGAGATTACGGCGCGATTCGCATATGCACAAGACAAAATTCATCACGGAAGCTAGTGAAAGTCGCTAGGTACGGTCTGAGGTGCGGCGATGTCAAAAAATGCCAGTTCAAGCCGATCGAAGTAATTTTCTCAATTATTCGGTCACAGATACCTAGTGAGTTCCACCAGGGGTATGCACTTGGCATTAGGACACCACAAACGAATCAGAAAAGGTGTAAGAATCGGACCATCGCAGATCGTGCCCGCACAGGGCCCGCCGCGACGGCGCCGGTCCCCACCGGCGCCTCGGCACCTTGGACGCAGGAAGGCCCGGCCCCGGAGAAGTGGAGATCAACTCCACGGCTCGGGACCGGGCCTGCTGCAGCTCAGGATCTGAGACCTGATCGCCGATGCGCTGAGCGACTGCTCAGCCGCGAATCACTGAGCCAGGACGAAGGCTGCCTCGAGGTCGATCGAGACCTTGTCGCCGACCAGCACGCCGCCGGCCTCAAGCGCGGCGTTCCAGGTCAGGCCGAACTCCTTGCGGGAGATCACGGTGTTGGCGGAGAAGCCGGCGCGAGTCATGCCGAAGGGATCCACGGCCTGGCCGCCGAACTCGACCTCAAAGGTGACCGGCTTGGTGACGCCGCGGATGCTCAGGTCCCCGGAGATCTCGAACTCTTCACCGCTGGCGGTGATGTTGTTCGCCACGAAGGTCAGCTCGGGGTGCTTCTCGGAGTCCAGGAAGTCCTCGCCGCGGACGTGGGCGTCGCGGTCGGGGCTCTTGGAGTTGAAGGATGCAGCCTTGACGCGGGCATCGACTGTCGCCACATCGCCCTCGGAGACGACGAGGGTGGCCTCGGCCTCTTCGAAGATGGCCCGCACCTTGGAGATGCCGGCGTGGCGCACGGTCAGGCCGATCTCGGAGTGCGAAGAGTCGAGGTTCCAGGTGCCGGGGGTCAGATTAGCCATGAAGAGGTCTCCTAAGGATTGCGGCCCCGCGCCGAACGCGCGGGGTCATCGTGGTCGGTCGATGGTGACAACAGCAGTCTGCCTCACTTTATTTCAAAACTGAAGCAGTTCACCTGAATGTCATCCAGATGTCCGCTTGACCATGGCCGTCTGCAGCACCATCGGCTCCACGTGCTCGCCCCGCATCAGCTGCAGCAGCAGATCCACAGCGCGCCCGGCGAGCTCGCCGACGGGGTTGATCACGGTGGTCAGCGGCGGGCGGGTCAGCTGCGCGGCATGGGTGTCATCGAAGCCGACCACCGCGAGCTGCCCGGGCACATCGATCCCCCGCGACTGGACCTCGTGCATCGCCGCCACCGCCATCAGGTCAGAGGCCACGAACACCGCGTCGAGGTCCGGGGCGCGCTCCAGGAGCCGCTCCATCGCTGCTGCACCCGAGGCTGAGGTGAAGTCACCGAACTCGACCAGGCCGGAGTCCAGCCCGGCGCGCCGCAGCGCCGCGGTCCAGCCGGCGAGCCGATCCGACCCGGCCGCCATATCCTGCGGACCCGCGATGGTCGCCAGCCGACGGCGTCCCTGACCGATCAGATGCTCGGCCGCGAGCGCCGCCCCTGACCTGTTGTCCACATCCACCCAGGGGATGCCGACATCCCCGGCGTAGGGCCGGCCGACGTAGACCGCCGGCAGCTTCGTCTCGTGGATCACATCGGAGAGGTCGTCGTCGCGGTGGTGCGAGACGATGATCGCGCCGTCGGTATAACCCCCGCGCAGGTACCGCTCGATCTTCTGCCGGCCCCCGGGCTGACCCATGGCGAGCAGCACCTGCACCGGAGAATCGGCCAGCCGCTGGGTGATCGCCGCGAGCATCGAGGCGAAGAACGGATCCGCAAAGACCCGGTCCTCGGCCTCGGGCACCACCACGGCGATCGAGTCGACCTCCTGGTTCACCAGCGAGCGAGCGGCCCGGTTCGGGCGGTAGCCCAGTTCCATCACCGCCGCCTCCACCGCGATCCTGGACTGCGCGCGCACCCGTGGATCCAGATTCACCGCCCGTGAGGCGGTGGCGCGGGAAACACCCGCCCTGGCCGCCACATCCTCCAGGGTCGGCAGTCGCCGAGCCGGCATCGGTTCCCCTTCCTCGGATGTGATCATCACAGCGTCGTGGCCGCCCTCAGTCCACCACACCCGTGGCGGCGACCTGTGCGTACCAGTGTGCCGAAGCCTTGGGAGTGCGCGTGAGCGTATCGTAATCCACCCGGATGATTCCGAAGCGCCGGTCATAGCCGAAGGCCCACTCAAAGTTGTCCAGCAGCGACCACACGAAGTATCCGCGCACGTCCGCACCGGACTCCATCGCCTGGTGCACCGCGCGCAGATGCTCGCGGATATAGCTGAGCCGGTCGTCGTCCTGGACGAAGCCGGCAGCATCGGGCGCATCGGGATAGGCCGCGCCGTTCTCGGTGACGTAGAGCGCCACACCGGCCGGACCGGTGTAGTCCCGGTGCAGCCGCAGCAGCAGATCATGCAGACCCTGTGGGAAGACCTCCCAGCCCATCGAGGTGGCCGGCAGTCCCCGCGGCACCGAGGAGACATGCTCGGAGCCCACGTTGGGGTTCGGCGCCCCCTGGGACCTGGCCGTGGCCGCCGCCTCCGCGGCGCGATCGGGCTGCTCACCGGTGAGCAGCTCCCCGGTATAGAAGTTGACCCCCAGCACGTCGATGGGCGTTGAGATGATCTCCAGGTCACCGGGCTGGACCAGCCCTTCACGCCACAGACCAGCCTGGTCGGCGAGCACATCCGCCGGGTAGGCCCCGTCGAAGATCGCCGCGGCGAAGAATCGGTTGAAGCTGCCATCGAGCCGGCGGGCGGCGTCCACATCCCCGGGGGAAGCCGGGTCTGCCGGTCGGTAGTCGGTGAAGTTCAGCGTCAGCCCCAGCTCCAGATCTGGATCACGACGGCGCAGCCGCGCCACCGCGAGCCCATGTCCGAGCAGCAGGTGATGCGCCGCGGCCAGGGCGTCCTCCGGAGAGGTCCGTCCCGGGGCATGATGCCCGTTGGCGTAGCCCAGGAAGGCTGCGCACCAGGGCTCGTTCAGCGTGGTCCAGTGCCGGACCCGGTCTCCCAGCGCCTGGTGCAGCACCACGGCGTAGTCGGCGAAGAGCTCTGCGGTCCGTCGGTTCGCCCACCCTCCCTCGTCCTCCAGCGCCTGGGGCAGGTCCCAGTGATACTGCGTGAGCCAGGGCAGGATATCGGCGGCAAGCAGCTCATCGACCAGGTCCGAGTAGAACTTCAGCCCCTCCGGGTTCACCGTCACCCCGTCGGGCATCACCCGCGACCAGCTGACCGAGAACCGGTAGACCTTGAGGTTCAGCCGCTTCATCAGCGCCACATCCTCGCGGAAGCGGTGGAAGTGGTCGCAGGCCACGTCCCCGGTCTCTCCCTCGTGGACCTTTCCGGGGGTGTGGGCGAAGGTGTCCCACACCGAGGGTGCGCGGCCTCCTTCTGACACGGCACCTTCGACCTGGTAGGCGGCGGTGGCGGAGCCGAAGAGGAAATCCGTGGGAAAGGCCACGGTGCTCGGTGAGCTGGCCACTTCTGCGGCGACTGAGGGATTCATTGTTTGACGGCTCCTTGCATGATTCCGGATACGAGCTGACGGCCCGTGAAGATGAACAGGATGAGCAGCGGGACGGTGGCCATGGTGGCTCCGGCCAGGACCAGCGAGTAGTCCACGAAGTGCGCGGCCTGCAGCTGCTGCAGCGCCACAGGCAGGGTGGGGTTCTGCGGGCCGAGCACGATGAACGGCCAGAAGAAGTTCGTCCAGTTCAGGACGAAGGTGAAGAGGAACAACATGGCCGCGGCCGGTTTCGCGGCGGGCAGCGCGACGTGCCAGAAGGTGCGGATCATCGAACACCCGTCCACGGTGGCGGCCTCGATGAGCTCGTCAGGGATCGCCTGCCGCAGGTACTGGGTCATCCAGAACACCCCGAAAGCGGTGACCAGTCCCGGCACGATGACCGCCTGCAGCTCTCCGGTCCAGCCCAGCCGGGCCATCACCTGGTAGAGCGGGACGACGCCGAGCTGGGTCGGGATCGCCATGGTGGCGATCACGAAGACCAGCAGCGGCACGGCGCCCTTGAAGCGCAGCTTCGCGAAGGCGTAGCCGGCCAGGGTGGAGAAGAACACCACCGAGACCGCGGTGACGGTGGAGACGATGATGGAGTTCATCGTGGCCCGCCAGAAGGGCACGGTGTCGATCACCTCAGCGGCATTGGAGAAGAAGTTCCCACCCGGGAGCAGCGGGAAGGAGTCCCGGGACAAGATGGTGGAGTCGTGGCTGCCGATCAGGAAGGACCACCAGAGCGGGAACATGCTGCCCAGGATCACCGCCGCCAGGCAGCCGTAGACGAGCCAGCCGGGCCCACGGCCAGGGCCGCGGGAGCCGCCCCGCCGTCGGCGTGCTCCAGGTCTGGACCCGTCCCCGGATCCGCGGCGGCCGAACGGGTCGCCGTCGTTCTTCGGTGCGCTGGCCGGTCCCGTGCGCGGGATGATCGGCAGCGGCTTCTCTTCTAGCGCGCTCATCGCTTGACCTCCGAGCTTGAGATGCGGCGGGTGATGACGAAGTTGATCAGTCCGATGGCCACGATCAGCAGGAAGAGCAGCACCGCCACCGCCGAGGCCTGACCGAAGTCCGAACGGGTCCAGCCGAGTTCGTAGAGGTACATGGTCATGGTCTGCCACTGCCCGTCGGTGCCGCCACGACCGTACTGGTCGAACATCCGCGGCTCGTCGAAGATCTGCAGCCCTCCGATGGTCGAGGTGATGATCACGAAGATGATGGTGGGACGCAGGTTCGGGATGGTCACCGAGATGAACTGTCTGACCTTGCCCGCCCCGTCGATCTCCGCCGCCTCATAGAGGTCACGCGGCACCGCCTGCATGGCCGCCAGGAAGATCAGCGCGTTATAGCCTGTCCAGCGGAAGTTCACCATCGTCGCGATGGCCAGGTGGCTGGGCAGCGTCCCGGAGTGCCAGCCGATCGCGTCGATGCCCACGGTCTCCAGGATCGAGTTCACCAGCCCGAATCGATCGCCGTAGAGGTTCGAGAAGATCAGCGCCACGGCCACGGGGGTGACCACGTAGGGGATCAGCACGCCCATCCGCCAGAAGGTCCTGGCACGCAGGTTGTAGTCCAGCAGGTAGGCGATCAGGATCGCGGCCACCACCTGGGGTGCCGAGGACATGATGAAGATCGAGAGCGTGTTGCGCAGCGAGATCCAGAAGGCTCGCTCCCCCAGCACCGCCATGAAGTTCTCGCCACCGATGAACTCTCCCTGACCCATGATCAGGTCCCAGTCGTGGGTGGCCACCCAGGCGGTGTAGATCAGGGGAAAGAGCCCGACCACGGCGAAGAGGATGAAGAACGGACTGATGTAGAGGTACGGCGAGTACCGACGATCCCAGGCCGAGGCCCGGTGCCGGAAGCTCACTTGCTTCCGGCGACCGGTCCTCGGCTCTGGCGCGGACCCGCCGCTGCGTCCGGTGCTGACTGGTACCTGCGCAGCTGGGGCCGACATGATCAGCGCAGCGCTTCCATGTCGTTGACGAACTTCTCCCAGGAGGCGTCGGGGTCATCGATCCCGTCCACGTCCACCCGGTTGATCGCGTCCTGGATCGCCACGTTGATGGTCAGGTACTCGGTGCCCTTCAACGGCTGGGTCTCCACGGCATCAGCGCGCTCGGCCAGGATCTCGCCGGTGGGGGCGTCATTGAAGAACTCGTTGGTGGCCGAGAGCAGCTCGTCTGCCTCCAGCGCCTCGGTGGTGGAGGGGAATGCCCCGACGACCTCGAACGCCTTGAGCTGCTGCTCCGGAGCGGTCAGCCAGGCTGCGAGCTCCTTGGCCGCCTCGATGTTCTCGCCCTGCGAAGGAACAGTCAGGTAGGACCCGCCCCAGTTGCCGCCGCCACCGGGGAAGGTGTTGGCGATGTCCCAGCCCTCGACCTCTGCGGCGTTGCCCTCGATGATGCCCAGCATCCAGCCGGGGCACATCATCGTGGCGAAGGTCTCCTCGCGCTGGAAGGCATCTGACCAGTCACCGCTCCACTGGGCGAGGCCTGCGGAGAGCTCGTCCTCCACCGAGGCCTCCAGAAGCTGGTCGTAGAGGTCCTTCACCTCGGGGTTGGTGTCGGCGATGATCTCACCGGCCTCGTCCTGGTACGGAACCTCGACCTGGTTGATCATGCCCTGCCAGATGTTATCGGAGCCGGAGTACCAGGCGGAGTCAGACTCGGCGACGAACTCTTCGCCGGCGGCGAAGTAGTCCTCCCAGGAGTCGCCGAGGAACTCGGCCACCTCTTCACGCTCGGTGGGCAGTCCAGCCTCCTCGAAGAGGTCGGCCCGGTAGCAGACGGCCTGTGGTCCGCTGTCGGTGCCGTAGCCGATCAGGCTGCCGTCCTCGAGGACCGCGTCCTGATACTTCCAGTCCAGCCAGCGGTCCTCCAATTCGGGATCGGTGAGGTCCTCGAAGCGGTCGGGGTACTGCTGGAACTCTGCGAGCCAGTCCACCTCGATGGGTTCGATGTCCGAGGCTCCCTGGCCGGCACCCAGGCTGTTGCGCAGCGAGTCGCGGGCGTTCTCCGCGGTGTCGATCTTGTTGTGCTCGATGGTGATGTTCTCGTTGAGCTCCTCGTACTCCTCGAAGAGCTCCTCGTAGCCGAACTCGTTGAAGGTGGTCACGCTGAGCGTGACCGCTTCTCCTTCGGCGGCCCCGCCGTCGTCCTCTCCTTCGGCTGAGCCTCCACAGGCCGTGAGCGTCAGGGTCAGGGCCGAGGTGAGCGCGATGCCGCGCAGCAGTGCGGTCCGGCGGTGCGCGCCTGGGCGCTGGGCGGGCTGCCGCCCCGGGCGGGCGGCTGCGGAGGTGTTCTCCTCCGCGTGGTCAGTTGTCCTCATCACAGCTATCTCCTTCGATATGAGGTGCGAGCGAGTCCCCGGTGCTTTATGAGAGCGCTCTCACGGTGAGCAAAAGGTAGCACCCCCGATACGAGTGTGGCAAGGGTCACAGCCGTGGCGCTCCGCCGTGATCGCGCTCGGCGGGGCCGGGTGGGCGGCACGACGCAGGGGTGAGACAGTAGACTCTGGACTTATCGCCCAGCTCACCACGCAGCCGCCTCGAGGCTGGGCACACATTCATCAGTAGAAGGAGGTGCCGGTGGGACTGCTAGACAACCTGGAACGCGGCATCGAAAAGGCCGTCCGCGGTGCCTTCTCAGGACGAGGAGGGAGTCTCGGACCCGTGGAGATCGCCACCGCCGTACGCCGCCACATGGACCGAGAGTCCAAGACCATCGCTGAGGGTCAGCACCTGGCACCGAACCTGTACAAGATCCGGCTCGCCGGTGAGGACTTCAGCGAGGCCAAGAAGTACGGCGTCGCCCTGGCCGAGGAGCTCTGCGAGGAGATCCTGCGCCACGCCGAATCCCAGGGGTACACCCTGCTGGGCCCGGTGAAGGCGACCTTCGTGAAGAACACCGAGCTCAAGCGCGGTCAGCTCAGCATCGAGTCGCGCACCGACAAGGACCCACAGTCCGGTCCCGTCGCTCCCCAGCAGTCCTCCCCCGCCGCCGGCCCCAGCGCAGCCGCGCCGCTGCCAGCCACCATGTCCCAGCCCACGGTCACCCCTCCGCCTGCTCCGGCACCGGCTCCGGCCCGCCAGCCCGCAGCAAGCCTGGAATATGAGGAGCAGACCTACCCGCTGCGCCCGGACTCCACCGTGATCGGGCGCTCCACCTCCGCCGACGTCACCGTTCCGGACACCGGGGTCTCTCGCAAACACCTGGAGCTCTTTCGCTCCGGAGGCGCCTGGTACGCCCGGGACCTGGGCTCCACCAATGGCTCCTATGTGGACGGCGAGCAGCTCACCGGCGACACGCCGAAGGTCCAGCTCGTCGACGGCGCCCTGATCTCGCTCGGCAACGCGCGCCTGCGCTTCCGCCAGAGCTGAAGGACCCCGACACATGAGTGAACTCGCTGTCACGGTGCTGCAGTTCGGATTGCTGCTGCTGCTCTGGATCCTGATCCTCTCGATCATCGGAGCGCAGGGCCGGGACATGACCATCTCCAAACGGTCTCGGGCCCGGGCCGCAGCCCCGCACGCGGCCCCGGCGCCGCGCAGCGGGCCTCCCGCCCCGTCCGGAGCGAACCATTCGGGACCCACCCCGCGGCCCCGTCCGAGGCGGCTGCTGGTCAGCGAGGGCCCACTGGCCGGGACCGAGATCCCGCTGGGCTCCGCCTCGATCATGATGGGCCGGGCGCAGGAATGCACCCTGGTGCTCGATGATGACTACGCCTCCGGCAAGCACGCCCGACTCTTCCCGCAGGGCTCGCGCTGGTTCCTCGAGGATCTGGGCTCCACCAACGGCACCTGGCTCGGGGAGGATCAGCTCACCCGCGCCTCCACGGTCGAGCCCGGGGACCGGATCCGCATCGGCAAGACCGTCCTGGAGCTGAGGACCTAGCCCGTGCCCCTGGTATTCCGCTTCTCAGCGCGCTCCGACACCGGGGCTGTGCGCTCCAAGAACGACGATTCCGGCTACGCGGGTCGTTACTTCGCCGTGGTCGCAGACGGCATGGGCGGCCACGCCGGCGGCGACGTCGCCTCGGCCTCCACGGTGCTGGATCTCGCGCACCTGGACACGCGCGGGTTCGCGGACCCTGAGACGGTGCTGCCCGATGAGATCCAGACCGCGAACTCCTTCCTGAACAAGCTGGTCCAGGCCAACCCGAAGCTCGCCGGGATGGGGACCACGATCACCTCGCTGCTGATCACCCAGGACCGGCTGCAGTTCGCGCACATCGGTGATTCTCGCGCCTACCGACTCAAGCGTGGACGGTTCCGCCAGGTCAGCAAGGACCACACCTTCGTCCAGCGTCTGGTGGACGAAGGTCGGCTGGACCCGGACCAGGCCGAGCATCACCCGCACAAGAACGTGCTGATGCGCGTGCTCGGCGACGTCGACGCCTCCCCCGAGCTCGACATCACCTCTTTCCCGCTGGAGGCCGGTGAGCGCTGGCTGCTCTGCTCCGACGGGCTCAACGCCGTGGTCTCCGACCGGCTGATCGAGCAGAAGCTGCGTTCCACCCAGAGCCTGGAGTCGATCGTCGATGACCTGGTCGAGCTGACCCTGGGCGGCGGAGCACCGGACAATGTGACCGTGGTCTGCCTGGAGGTCGTCGAGGCCGACGAAGCCGACCTCGCACCGAGCAAGAAGCTGCCGCTCAGCGAGGCCGCTGTGGCCGCGGCCACCTCGGACTATGGCGGAGCCGACGCCACCATAGAGCTCGATGTGGTCCCGGTGGTCAATTCCGAGGCCTTCTCCGACCATGACGACCACGACACGCTCTCCCCGGTGTCGGCCGCCATGGTCCGCAAGAAGCTGGGCGCGCGCCCGCACCTGCTGGTCGGGGCCGCCAACCAGGCAGCCGACACCGGCACGATCCCGGTGGTCGCGCGCAACGTCGATGAGCACCCGATGGCCTCTCTGCTGACCGGTCAGCCGCTGCGTCCGGTGCGCCATACCTACTCCGAGCTGCTCGAGGAGCAGCCGCGCGACACTGCCCCGACTGGTCGGGCGCCGGAGGAGACCCCTGCCGCCCCCGGCGGCGCGACCCGGGACGTCGAGCCGGCTGATGCTGATGACGCCGCCGAGGCGGGTTCCGGTCGGTCCTCCGCCGACGCGCCAGCTCCGGGTGCTCCGGAGTCCTCCGCTGCGGAGACCGCCAGCGATGCCGGGCCGCACCGCGCCGGTGCGGGCCTTGCCGAGGAGCCGGAAAGCATCGAGGAGGAAGAGCTGGTCCTCGATGAGGAGGAGCTCGAGGCGCTGGAGACCGCGCGACGCCGCAGCTCCTGGTTCCTGCCCACCTTCGTGGCGCTGCTGGCCGTGCTGGTCGCCGTCGTGACCTTCCTGGGCTACGTCTGGACCCAGACTCAGTACTACGTCGGAGAAGACCAGGGGGAGGTCGCCATCTACAGCGGCGTCTCCCAGTCCCTGGGACCGATCAGGCTCTCCGAGGTCGACGAGCATGCCGAGATCGCCCTGGAGGATCTCACCGCGTATCACCGCGAGCGGGTGGAGCGAGGCATCGCCGCCGATGATCGTGACCATGCGGAGCACATCGTCAGCCAGCTGCGCGCGATGGCCGTGGCCAATGCCGCCCAGGACGAGCCCCGCCCCGCCGAGGAGACCGACGCGGAGGAGACCGAGGATTCCGGCGCTGAGTCGGAGGAGCCGGACGCGGATCAGACAGCCCCGGATGAGACAGCCCCGGATGAAACAGCACCGGATCAGCCAGCACCGGACGAGACAGCCGAGAACCAGGGAGGTGACCAGTGAGCACAGCATCTGCGCAGGTGTACAAGCCCCGCCGGAATCTCGAGCTGGTGCTGCTTCTGATGGCCCTCACGGTGGGGATCGGCGCCCAGATGCTGGTCGCGCTCGCCCTGGACGAGCCGATCACCACCGATTACTACGTGGAGGGGGCCGTCTTCGCCGGACTCGTCCTCGTCTTCCATGTGGTGCTGCGACTGCGCGCGAAATACGCGGACCCCTTCATCCTGCCCATCGTGGTGACCCTCAACGGGCTCGGCATGGCGATGATCCACCGGTTGGACTTCACCCCCTCCTACTCCGGTGTGGCCGATCGACAGCTGATGTGGACCGGCGTCTCGATCGTGGCCGCCGTCGCGCTGCTGTGGCTGCTCAGGGATCACCGTCGGCTGCGCCAGCTGACCTACATCTCACTGGCGGCCAGCGTGATCCTGCTGTTCATGCCGATCATTCCGGGACTGGGCCAGGAGCTGCAGGGCGCCCGGATCTGGGTGAATCTGGGCCCGCTGTCCTTCCAGCCCAGCGAGATCGCCAAGATCACGCTGGCGGTCTTCTTCGCCGGATTCCTGGCGAACAACCGGGACCTGATCCTGCTGGCCGGCCGAAAGTTCGGCCCGGTGACCTTCCCTCGGCTGCGTGACCTCGCCCCGATGTTCATCGCCTGGATCATCGCCATCGGCGTGCTCGTGGTGCAGAACGACCTCGGCAACGCGCTGATGTTCTTCGGGCTCTTCGTCGCGGTGATCTACGTCGCCACCTCCCGGTTCTCCTGGATCGCCATCGGTGCGGTCTTCATGCTCATCGGCGCAGCTCTGGCCTACCAGTTCGTCTCGCACTTCCGGGACCGGGTGGATATCTGGCTCAACGCCTTCGATCAGGAGATCTACGAACGCGCCTTCGGCGGCTCACATCAAGTGGTGCAGGGACTGTTCGGGATGGCGCACGGCGGTCTCGTCGGCACCGGCCTGGGCTCGGGCAATCCGAACATGGTCTCGCTGGCCAACTCCGACATGATCATCGCCGCCTTCGGCGAGGAGCTCGGCTTCATCGGGCTCTCCGCCATGCTGCTGCTCTACCTGCTGCTCTTCAGCCGGTACATGCGCGCCGGACTAGGCACCCGGGACACCTTCGGGAAGCTGCTGGCCGTGGGTCTCGCCGTGGTGCTGGTGCTGCAGGTCTTCGTCGTGGTCGGCGGCATCACACGGGTCATCCCGCTGACCGGGCTGGCAACGCCGTTCCTGGCCGCCGGCGGCTCCGCCCTGCTGGCGAACTGGCTGATCGTGGCACTGGTGCTGCTGATCTCCCACGCCGCACGGCAGCCGGTCATCGTAGGACCGATGGTCAATGCCACCGGCGAGTCCTCCTCGGGCATCGAGTCCAGACTCCATTCCGAGGGCCCCGGCGCTCGGGAGAGCGCGATCCACCGGCACAGCGGGCACCGGCGGCACCCCGACCAGGAGGACGCCCGCGACCAGGAGCACATCGACCAGACCCCGGCTGAGCAGGGAGGGACACAGTGAACAACGCCATCCGTCACACCTGGGTCGTCTCCGTCGGCCTGTTCATCTCGCTCTTCGTCGCGCTCTCCATCATCCAGGTCGCTATGACCGATGAGCTCAACGCCAACCCCAACAACGTGCGTCAGGTCTATGAGGACCGCGGCGCCCCGCGCGGGGCGATCACGGTGGACGGCACCGCCATCGCGGAATCGGTCCCCTCGGAGAACTCCAGCTTCGACTACCAGCGGGTCTACCACGAGCCTGAGCTGTACGCCGGGATCACCGGCACCTATTCGATCGCCGCAAACCCCACCGGGCTGGAGGGCACGCTGAACGAGTACCTCTCCGGGCAGTCCGACAGCCAGTTCTTCGACCGGATCACCTCGGTGTTCACCGGGGACTCGATGGACGGTGGCCAGGTCGAGCTGACCCTGGACGCCGAGCTGCAGCAGCTCGCCTACGACCAGATCCCCGACGGCACCCGGGGAAGCATCATCGTCACCGAGATCGCCACGGGAGACATCAAGGCCATGGCCGCCAAGCCGAGCTATGACAACAATCTCCTCGCGGTGCAGGACTCCACTGCGCTGATCGAGAACCAGACGCAGCTGGAGACCGACCCGGACCTGCGCTACACCTCCCGGGCGATCTCCTCCACCCTGGCTCCCGGGTCGACGTTCAAGCTGGTGGACCTCGTCGCGATGCTGGAGTCCGGGGACTACGAGCCGGACACGGTGCTGGAGAACCCCAACTCGATCACGCTGCCCGATTCCACCACCGAGCTGCGCAACTTCGACCGCGGCATCTGCGCCCAGCGCTCCCAGGCGGAGCTCTCCTGGATCGTGGCGCAGTCCTGCAACACGCCCTTCGCGGAGGCCGCCATGGACCTGGGTGAGGGCCCGATCCGGGACAGCGCCGAGGCCTTCGGATTCAACTCCGAGGACCTGAGCATCCCGCTGCGCCCGGAGACCTCGAACTTCCCCACCGACCTCACCGACGCCGCCCTGGCCCAGTCCGCCATCGGGCAGTTCGACGTCACCTCCACCCCGCTGCAGATGAACATGGTCGCCGCCGCCATCGCCAACCAGGGCACCCTGATGAAGCCCAACCTGGTCGACGCGATCCGCGGCTCGGACCTGCAGCTGCTCTCGACCTCCGAGCCAGAGACGTTCTCCGAGGTGACCTCGGAGCAGATCGCCGACGAGATCACCGAGATGATGGTCGAGGTCGTCGAGTCCGGCACGGGCACACGCGCGCAGACCGAGAACTTCCAGGTCGCGGCCAAGACCGGCACGGCGGATGTCGGCGAGACCGGAGAGGTGAACTCCTGGATCACCGGCTTCGCGCCCGCCGACGATCCACAGTACGCGGTGACCGTGGCCTACGAGCGGATCGACTTCGACACCGGCTCCTCGCTGACCGGACCGCAGATGCTGACCATGCTCGAGGCGGCGATCGAATGAGGCCCGTGGTCGGCATCCTGATGGGTGAGCGGTACCAGCTCACCGAACGCATCGCCATCGGCGGCATGGGTGAGGTCTGGAAGGCCTCTGACCAGGTGCTCGGACGTACCGTAGCGATCAAGATCCTCAAGGAGGAGTACACCGGGGACGAGGCGTTCCTGCGGCGGTTCCGCGCCGAGGCGCGGCACACCGCGCTGCTGAACCACCCCGGCATCGCCGACATCTATGACTACGGCGAGCAGTCCGGCTCCGGCTACCTGGTCATGGAACTTGTGCCCGGGCGCCCGCTCTCGGTCCTGCTCGAGACGGACAAGACGCTGTCCTGGGAGAAGACGCTCTCGATCCTCGCCCAGACCGGTCGTGCCCTGCAGGTCGCGCATGACCAGGGGCTGGTCCATCGCGACGTCAAGCCCGGGAACCTGCTGATCACCCCCACCCGGCGGGTGAAGATCACCGATTTCGGCATCGCCCGGCTCGCGGACCAGGTGCCGCTGACCGCCACCGGACAGGTGATGGGCACCGTGCAGTACCTCTCCCCGGAGCAGGCCACCGGTCAGCACGCCACCGGCTCCTCAGACATCTACGCGCTGGGCATCATCGGCTACGAGGCGCTGGCCGGTCACCGTCCGTTCACCGGTGAATCCCAGATCGCCATTGCACTGAAGCAGGTCAACGAGCCGCCGCCGGCGCTGCCGGAGACCGTGCCGGAGCCGGTGCGTGCGCTGATCATGTCGATGCTGGACAAGGACCCGGGCAAGCGACCGCTGACCGCGACCAAGCTCGCCGAGGCGGCCGACGCGCTGCTGCGCCACGACACCGATTCCGCGCTCAAGGCGGTTCCCGCCATGGCAGCGCATATGGACGGCGCCGAGTCCGACCAGGACGCCACCACCACCATCCCCCGGGCGGACACCGCGGCGACCGCCGTCGTCCCGGCCGGCAGCCAAGCCCCCTCGGCACGGACTCCGGAACAGCCCGCGGCCGCTGCGGAGCACACCGCCCAGTACGGGGCGGCTCCGGCTGCAACCGGGGCCGCGCACCTGCGTCCCGGTGCGGACACCGACGGCTCCGAGGCCGAAGCGGCTGCGGAGCAGCGCCGGCTCCACGGGGGTCGCCGGTGGTACTGGCCGCTCATCGCTCTGCTGGTGCTGGTCCTGCTGGCCCTGCTCGGCTCGTGGCTCTTCCCACAGTTCGGCGGCAGCGGCGGCGAGGATGAGCCCAGCCCGACGCCGACCGTGACCGAGACCTTCACCCCCGGCACCGAGATGGTGGAGATCAACGAGAGCGACTTCCTCGGCCTCCCCGTGGAGGAGGCCACCGCTGCGCTGCAGGAGGCGGGGCTGGAGGTCCAATCGGAGCCCGTGGCCTCCGACCAGTCTGCGGGCGTGGTCACCGGGGTGGCCCCCGCGGGCAGCATCCCCGTGGGCTCCACCGTCACGGTGTTCTACTCCGCCGTGGCGAACGACACCCTGCCGGAGGACCAGGACCAGGCTCCCGGGCAGGACGACGAGAGTCCCGAGCAGGACCAGCAGGGCGACACCGGGCAGCAGAACGGCGATGGGCAGCCCGACGGGGCGCAGTCCCCGACCGAGAGCGCAGCGCCGACCGGCACCGGTCAGCAGGATCAGCAAGAACCGGAGCAGGACACCTCCCCGACCCCGACTCCCGCCCCGACGCCGAGCCCCTCCCCGTCGCCGGAGACCCAGGGCGAGGCGGAGGATCCCTCGGCCACCCAGCCGGAGCCGACCGCGCCCGAGGCGGTCGAGGACGAGGCGCCTCAGGATGGGCAGGCCGGCGGCGAACCCGGTGCCGAGACCACCGGGGATCCTGATCGGGCTGGCTTCTCAGCCGAGGATGGGTCAGGATCGGAGACAGGAACCGAGATATGACCGAGACTGCTGAGCGCGTCCTCAACAACCGCTACCGGATCACTTCGCTGATCGGACGCGGCGGGATGGCCGATGTCTACCTCGGCCACGACCTCACCCTGGATCGCCAGGTTGCGGTCAAGATGCTGCGCCCGGACCTGGCCCGTGATCCCCAGTTCCAGGGGCGCTTCCGCCGGGAGGGCCAGTCCTCGGCCTCGCTGAACCACCCCAACATCGTCGCGGTCTACGACTCCGGTCGCGCGCAGGTCGAGGATCAGGCCCATCACGAGGTCAAGACCCCCTTCATCGTCATGGAATATGTCGATGGGGTCACGCTGCGTCACATCCTGCATGGGACGCCGCGGATCACCGACACCGCCGACGTCGACGATGAACAGACCCGGATCGCCGAGGAGTCCAACCAGGCACAGCCGCCCGGGCCTCCCGGTGAGACCGAGGAAGACGTCCTGGCGCTGGGTGACACCGGCCGGGTTCACGACGGCGAGGACCACCTGCCCGCCGCGCAGGTCGGCTCGCAGCTGCAGTCGAAGATCGACCAGGCGCTGAACAAGCCGCTCTCCGAGCGGGAGACGGCCGGTTACATGCATGGGATCCTCGGCGCGCTGGGCTACAGCCACGAGAAGGGCATCGTCCATCGCGACATCAAGCCCTCCAACGTGATGGTCTCCCAGACCGGTCAGATCAAGGTCATGGACTTCGGCATCGCCCGAGCCCTGGCCGACTCCGCCTCCACCATGACCCAGACCTCCGCCGTGGTCGGCACCGCCCAGTACCTCTCCCCCGAGCAGGCGCGCGGTGAAGTCGTGGACCACCGGTCGGATCTGTATTCCGCCGGCTGTGTGCTCTTCGAGCTGCTGACCAACCGTCCGCCCTTCCAGGGCGAGTCCCCGGTCTCGGTGGCCTACCAGCATGT
>NZ_JADPSA010000017.1 GCF_017347085.1 Nesterenkonia sp. E16_10 | reverse complement strand
GAGGCATACTGGGCTGGCGCACCCCAGCTGAGGCCTTCGCCGATCAACTACGCTCATTGCAACAACAGACTGTTGCGACGATCGGTTGAATACGGCTTGCGTGCCAGCGTCACAGTGTCACTGCGCCTGGGCGCGACGGCTCATGGCTCCACCGTGACGAAGTCGATCAGCTCCTCCACGCGTCCGAGCAGCGAGGGCTCGAGGTCCGCGTAGCTGGTGACCTGGGCCAGGATCCGTTTCCAGCCGTGTGCGATGTCTCGCTGGTTTGCGTGCGGCCAGCCCAGGGCCTGCAGCGTGCCGACCTTGATGTCCTGGCTGCGTGGGACCTCGGGCCAGCGCCGCAGCCCGAGCAGGTGTGGCTTCACCGCCTGCCAGACATCCACGTAGGGGTGGCCCAGGACCGCGATGTTGCCCCGGGCGCCGGGCTGCTGCATGACCTCGCGGGCGATGCGGGACTCCTTGGAACCCGGGACCAGGTGATCGAGCAGCACCCCGACCCGTCGCTGCGGACCGGGTCCGAAGGCGCGGATCGCGCCGAGCAGGTCATCGGCGCCATGGAGCGGCTCCACCACGATGCCTTCGATCCGCAGGTCCTCGCCCCAGACCTTCTCCACCAGCTCGGCGTCGTGGGTGCCCTCGACCCAGATCCGCGAGGCTCGGGCCACGCGGGCCGGCGCGTTCGCCACGGCCACCGATCCGGAGGCGGTGCGGGTGGGCTTCACAGCTCCGGCTCCGGCGCGGGGGGTGGGGGGAGTCAGCTCCACCGGTTGGCCCTCGTGGAGGAATCCATGGCCCAGAGGGAAGGAGCGGACCTTGCCGCGCCGGTCCTCGAGGCTCACCACATGGACCCCGCCGGAGGCCTCCACCGAGATGATCGCGCCGACCCAGCCGGACTCCACCTCCTCGATCACGGCGCCATAGTCGGCCGGCATCGTGGAGACCTTACGGAGCTGGCTCTGGCGGAGCCGGGAGAGGTCCTGGGCACCCCAGTTCGGGGTGGAGGAGTTACGCCAGTCGGGGAGGTGCGGAGCGCTCATGATCACCCATTGTAGAATTAGCACTTGTACTCGAAGAGTGCCAGAGGTTCAGGAGGCGCCAAGCTTACATGTCCGACACCCGTCGTCTGCAGGTTCTGCGTGCCATCGTGGAGGACTACGTCCATACCCGGGAGCCGGTCGGGTCCCGGGCCCTGGTGGAGCGCCACGACCTGGAGGTCTCACCCGCCACCATCCGCAACGACATGGCCCACCTCGAGGAGGAGGGCCTGATCGCCGCGCCGCACACCTCCGCCGGGCGGATCCCGACCGACCTCGGCTACCGGCGATTTGTGGACAAGATCACCGAGGTCCGTCCGCTCACCGCCGCCGAGCGGCGCGCCATGGACACCCTGCTGGAGACCGCCGATGACCATGACGCGATGCTCGAGCACACCGTGCGGCTGCTGGCGATGCTCACCAACCAGGTCGCCGTGATCCAGCATCCGCAGCGCTCCACCGCGAAGATCCGGCACGTCGACATCGTCTCGATGTCCTCGCACAAGGCGCTGGTGATCGTGATCCTCTCCTCCGGGAAGGTCGATCAGCGCATGGTCACCCTGGCCGACGCGATCGGCGATGACTCGCTGCACCGGCTCGCCCAGGTCCTCTCCTCTGAGCTGCACCAGCGCTCCATCTCGGCGCTGCCGCTGCCCACCGACACCCTGACCAGCCGGGTGGAGCCGGTGCTGCGCCCGTCCATGGCGATCCTGGCCCAGGCCGTGGAGACCATCCTGGAATCCTCTCGGGTGGATCGCATCATCATGGCCGGGACTGCTAACCTCGCCAGGTCAGGTCGCGACCTCGGTCCCTCCATCGGCCCCATTCTTGAAGCGCTCGAGGAACAAGTCGTGCTGCTTCGACTGTTGACAGAGATGGAGCAGGACCGGCGCGGTCTCTCCATCCGCATCGGTCACGAGACCAGCCATGATTCGCTGATCGAGACCGCTGTGGTCGCAGCGGAGTACGGCAGCCATACGGGAGCCGAGGGTGCCAAGCTCGGCGTCGTCGGTCCGACCCGCATGGACTACGGCTCCACCATGTCCGCGGTGCGCGCAATGGCGCGCTACCTGTCCCGAATTCTTTCCGAAGGGTGAACGTCCACGAAGATGACGACTGACTACTATGAGGCGCTGGGCGTCAGCCGCTCGGCGTCCACCGAAGAGATCAAGAAGGCCTACCGCAAACAGGCCCGGAAGCTTCACCCGGACGTGAACCCCTCGGACGACGCCGCCGAGCAGTTCAAGGTGCTCGGCCGCGCCTACGAGGTGCTCGCGGACCCGCAGAAGCGACAGAACTACGACGCCACCGGCGATGAGAACGGCCGCTCCGGGTTCCCCGGCGGCGGAGCCGGCGGCGCGGGCTTCGGCGGGTTCGGCGACATCTTCGAGACCTTCTTCGGCGGTGGAGGCGGCGGGCCCGCCTCACGCACCCGTCGCGGCCAGGACTCGCTGATCCGGGTCCGGATCGACCTGCGCGACGCCGTGTTCGGCACCACCAAGGAGGTGGAGCTGGAGACAGCGGTCACCTGCACCGTCTGTGACGGCTCCTGCACCCGCAAGGGCACCTCGCCCACCACCTGCCCGGACTGCCACGGGCAGGGCCAGGTCCAGCGTCCGATGCGCTCGATCCTGGGCACCGTCATCCAGACCCAGACCTGCGCGCGCTGCGCCGGCTTCGGCAACATCATCGAGGACCCCTGCCAGGAGTGCGACGGTCAGGGCCGGGTGCGCGAGCGCAAGTCCCTGAAGGTCAAGGTCCCGGCAGGTGTGGACCGGGGCAACCGGATCCACCTGGCCGGCGAGGGCGAGGCCGGGCTGGCCGGCGGACCCTCCGGGGACCTGTTCATCGAGGTCGAGGTCAAGCAGCACGAGGTCTTCACCCGCCGCGGCAACGACCTCCACGCCACCGTCTCGATCCCGATGACCGCGGCCGCCCTGGGCACCACGGTCGGGCTGGAGACCTTCGACGGCGCGGAGGAGCTCAGCGTCAAGCCGGGCACCCAGTCCGGCGAGGTGCTCACGCTCAAGGAGCGCGGGGTGACCCACCTGCGCGGCGGCGGTCGCGGCGCGCTGAAGGTGCACCTGAAGGTGGAGACCCCCACGAAGGTCTCCGAGCGCGAGGCCCAGCTGCTGCGCGAGCTCGCCCTGGAGCGCGGCGAGGAGCGCGGGGAGTCCACCACCGAACACCGTGGCGTCTTCGCGAAGCTGCGCGAACGCTGGGACGCGCTCTAGAGATGCGCCCGATCAGATGCGCACACTGAGATGACGGCACCGCTGTTCCACCTCGAACCGGGGGCGCTTGATCACATCGGCGTGGCCGACGTGATCACGCTCGCCGGGTCGGAGGGCCACCATGCCGCCACCGTGATGCGCCTGCAGCCCGGCGAGCCGGTGCTGCTCTCCGACACCGTCGGCTTGCGCGCGCAGGGTCGGGTCCGCTCCGCCGGAGACGGACAGCTCGAGGTGGAGATCCTCTCCCTGCTCCAGGAGCCGCGGCTGCTGCCCCGGCTGGTCCTGGTCCAGGCGCTGGCCAAGGATCGCCGGGACCTCCAGGGCGTGGAGTCCGCCACCGAGCTCGGCGTGGACGCGGTGATCCCCTGGCAGGCCGAGCGCTCCGTGGCCCGCTGGAAGGCCGGACGCGAGGCCAAGAAGCACGCCGAATGGGTGGCGATGGTGCGCACCGCGGCGAAGCAGACCCGACGCACCACCATCCCGGAGGTCCGCCCGCTGCACAGCACCTCCGGCTACCTGCAGGCGATCAAGGCGGCCGGCGCCGAGGTCGGCGTCGTGGTGCTGCATGAGACCGACGAGACCTCGCTGGCCCAGGCGATCGCCGCGCTGCAGGCCGGGACGGGGCAGGAGAGCTCGGGGCACCAGCTTCAGGAGCTGCATCTGGTCGTCGGACCCGAGGGCGGGATCAGCGACCGCGAGATCGAGCTCCTCACCGGGGCTGGCGCGCAGATCGCCCGGCTCGGACCCACCGTGCTGCGCTCCTCCACCGCAGGGCCCGCGGCGCTGGCGGCCGCGCAGCTGTTGCTGGGCCGCTGGGACTGGGACACCGGGACTGGTCACCCCGAACAGACCGCATAGACTGAGGACCAATGACTGAGACTTCGCAGAACCCGAGCACATCGACCATCTCCGGAGCGGCCCGCGGCGCCACCGCCGCCGCGCTGGGCAACATCGAGCGTCAGGTCTACTTCGCCGACGCCGACACCATGTTCCGAAGCCTCGGCGCCGGGGACCTTGCGCTGCGCATCCTGCAGGGAATCTACCCGGCCTCCTCCATCGGGCTGCGCGACCAGCTTGTCACCGTGGGCGGACCCGCCGAAGAGGTCACCGGGATCGTGGAGATCCTCAACCAGCTCAAGACCCTGGCCGCCTCCGGGACCACGGTCACCGAGGAGATCATCGAACAGGTCGCCACCATGGTCCGCGCCGACGCCGCGCAGGACTCCGCGCGGATCGTGACCACCAACATCCTCTCCCACCGCGGGCGCACCATCCGGCCCAAGACCAAGAACCAGCAGACCTACGTGGACACCATCGACGAGTCCACCGTGGTCTTCGGCATCGGCCCGGCCGGCACCGGCAAGACCTACCTGGCCATGGCCAAGGCGGTCCAGGCGCTGCAGGCCCGCGAGGTCAACCGGATCATCCTGACCCGCCCGGCCGTGGAGGCCGGTGAGAAGCTCGGCTTCCTGCCCGGCAGCCTCAACGACAAGATCGACCCCTACCTGCGCCCGCTCTACGACGCGCTGCACGACATGATCGACCCGGATTCGATCCCGCGACTGATGGAGTCCGGCATCATCGAGGTGGCCCCGCTGGCCTATATGCGCGGGCGCACGCTCAACGACTCCTTCATCATCCTGGACGAGGCGCAGAACACCACCGCCGAGCAGATGAAGATGTTCCTGACCCGGCTCGGCTTCAACTCCAAGATCGTGGTCACCGGTGACATCACCCAGGTGGACCTGCCGCGCGGCACCGACTCCGGGCTGCGCACCGTGATCGAGATCCTCGACGGCGTCGAGGGCATCGAGATCTCCCGCTTCGGCTCCGAGGACGTGGTCCGCCACGAACTCGTGGGTCGCATCGTGGACGCCTACGAACGCCACCAGGACCGGGCCGCCGCCCCCAGCACCCGGCGCGGAGGACGACGATGACCGAGGTCCAGGTCACGGTCGAGGACAGCTCCGGCTCCGCGCTGATCTCCGGGGAGCACCTGGCCGAGCTGCTGGACCTCACCGGGTTCCTCTACGCCAAGCTGCACCTGGGCCCGGAGGTGACGCTCTCGATCACCCTGGTGGACGAGGAGACCATCGAAGGGCTGCACCTGGACTGGATGAACCTGCCCGGACCCACCGACGTGATGAGCTTCCCGATGGATGAGCTGATCGCCGGCACCGCCGGGGACCCGGTCACCGAGGGCGTGCTGGGCGACATCGTGATCTGCCCCAGCGTCGCCGCCGCTCAGGCGAGCGCCAACGGGCATCCGCTCAGCGCCGAGCTCGCGCTGCTGGCCACCCACGGGGTGCTGCACCTGCTCGGACACGATCACGGCGAGCCGGCAGACCGGGAAGAGATGTTCACCCTGCAGCGAGTGCTCCTGGAGGAGTTCCTCGGCCACGCCGCCCCGACGCCGACGGTCTGAACCATGGTCCTCGGGATCCTCATCATCCTGGCGCTGGTCTGCGCCGTCCTGGCCTTCGCGCTCTCAGCGGCAGACTCCGCGTTCCTGCGGCTGAGCCGTCGCGAGGCCGAGGAGATCGCCGAGAAGCGCGGCTCCACCGCCGTGGAGAAGATCCTGGCCCAGCCGGTGGCGCACACCCTCGCGCTGCAGACCTGGCGCTGGCTCTTCACCACCGCCGTGGTCGTGCTGGTCATCGTGTCCTCCGCACTCGCGCTGGACGGACTCGGCGCCGGCGCCGTGGCCGGCTCCGCGATCCTGCTCATCGGCGGGGTCATCGCCGCGGCGATCTCCCCGCGGCGGATCGGTCGCGGCCACCACCTGTTCGTCGCCGCGGCCACCGCCGCGCTGGTGCGCACCCTGCGGGTGGTGCTGGGACCGCTTCCGGAGGCGCTGAGCAGCATCGGGGCGCGCACCGTCCCGGGCACCGCGCACACCGATCAGGGCTTCTTCGACGACGAAGAGTTCCGTGAATTCGTGGCCCGCGCCTCGGAGACGGACATCATCGAAGACACCGAGGCGGAGCTGATCCAGTCGGTCTTCGACCTCGCCGCCACCCGGGTGAGGGCCGTGATGGTCCCGCGCACCGATATGGTCACCGTGGAGTCCGGGACCAGCCTCACCGAGGTCATGACGCTGTTCTTCCGCTCCGGCTACTCCCGGATCCCGGTGGTCCGCGGCTCCGCCGATGACATCACCGGCATGATTTACCTCAAGGACGCCGCGTTCCTGCACCATCGGCTGCGCAGCGGGGAGCTGCTCAGCGGCTACACCGACCGCGACCCGGATTCGATCATCGTCGACGAGCTCCAGCGCGACGTGCGCTACGTGCCCGAGTCTAAGCCGGTCTCGGAGTTCCTCTCCGAGCTGCAGCGCGAGTCCACCCACGTCGCCATCGTGGTGGACGAACACGGCGGCACCGCCGGGATGGTCACCCTGGAGGATCTGATCGAAGAGATCGTCGGGGAGATCGTGGACGAATACGACACCGAGGCCGCCGAGATCGAAGACCTCGACGACGCACGACGCCGGATCTCGGCCCGGATGTCGGTGGACGACTTCGCTGAGCTCTATGACCTCGACCTCGATGACGAGGAAGAGGTGGACACCGTCGGCGGTCTGCTCGCCAAGGCCCTGGGCCGGGTGGCGATCGCCGGATCCGAGGTCGAGATCCCGCGCCGCCACGGGCCCGGAGTCGTGCTGCGCGCCGACCGGCTCCAGGGACGCCGCAACCGGGTGAGCCACGTGCTCGCCTGGGAGGCCGAGGAACGACGTGGCGCCAGGGCCGGGCTGGGCACCGACGCCGAGCCCGACGCGCTGCACCGCACCGCTCCCCGAACCCCGGCCCCGGTCGGGCCCGGCCCCACGACCAAGCCCACGGCACGAGACGCAGCACGAGACGCAGCCCCGTACCAGGATCGAGCCGCAGCCGCGGACTCGACGCAGGAGAGGATCAGGACACCACGATGAGCCCCACACAGATGCCGCCGCAGCAGGAGGGCTTCGCCGCGTTCGACGAGAACTTCCGCGCCGGATTCGCCAGCCTGGTCGGTCGCCCGAACGCCGGGAAGTCCACCTTGACCAACGCGCTGGTGGGGGACAAGGTCGCGATCACCTCCTCCAAGCCGCAGACCACCCGGCACACCATCCGCGGGATCGTGCACCGCAGCGACTTCCAGCTGGTCCTGGTCGACACCCCGGGGCTGCACCGTCCGCGCACCCTGCTCGGCAAGCGGCTCAACGGCCTGGTCATCGACACGCTCTCCGAGGTCGACGTGGTCGGGTTCTGCATCCCGGCCGACGAGAAGGTCGGACCCGGCGACCGGTTCATCGCCGCTCAGCTCACCAAGCTCCCGCACAAGCGGGTGATCGCGCTGGTCACCAAGGTGGACAAGGTCTCCCGCGAGGACCTCGCCGAGCAGCTCATGGCGGTGGACCAGCTGGGTCGCGAGCACCTCGCCCAGGAGGGCAAGCAGGCCGGCGGCTTCGCCGAGATCATCCCGGTCTCCGCGCTGGAGGGGGAGCAGACCGAGGTGGTGGTGGAACAGCTTGCCGCCATGATGCCGCAGTCCCCGCCGCTCTACCCCGAGGGTGAGCTCACCGACGAGCCCGAGGCGGTCATGGTCGCCGAGCTGGTGCGCGAAGCCGCTCTGGAGGACGTCCGTGATGAGCTGCCGCACTCCATTGCTGTGGTCGTGGAGGAGATGGTGCCCCGCGAGGATCGCCCCGCGGACAAGCCGCTGCTCGACGTCCGAGTCTCGATCCACGTGGAGCGCGACTCGCAGAAGGCCATCATCATCGGCAGACGCGGCGCCCGGCTCAAGGCCATCGGCACCGATGCGCGGGCCGGCATCGTGAAGCTGCTGGGCACCCCGGTCTACCTGGACCTCCACGTGAAGGTCACGAAGGAGTGGCAGCGCGACCCGAAGAAGCTCGGCCGGCTCGGCTTCTGAGCGGCCCGGCGCAGGGCCCGGTGCGTCGGCGTCGTCCACATGATGAGAATCAGGGTGAGCCACTGCACAGGCGGGCGCTGCGTGCTATTTTGAATGGCGTGCAGACGATACGCCAGCGAGTCCTACGACTAGAGCTTCTCCGCCGCAGCGGGGAAGAGCTCGCGCGCGTCTGATCCCAGCTCACCTCTCCGGTCAAGCTCGTCGATCCAGCACCGCGCAGCACTTCCAGGTCGAATCCCCGCTGCGGAGCTCCTCCGCCTCGACCGCTCGCCCGCAGCTCGTTCACAGCAAGGAAGCTCTCATGCGCAAACTCCAGAAGACCTCCCCGATGCCCTTTCACCGGTATATCCCCTTCGAGGACCAGATCACCGTCTCGCTGCCGGACCGGACCTGGCCGGACCAGACCATCAAGGCCGCCCCGCGCTGGTGCGCCGTGGATCTGCGCGACGGAAACCAGGCGCTGATCGACCCGATGACCCCGGATCGCAAGCACCGGATGTTCGAGCTGCTGGTGAACATGGGGTTCAAGGAGATCGAGGTCGGCTTCCCCTCGGCCTCGCAGACCGACTACGACTTCGTCCGGCAGCTCATCGAGCAGGACAAGATCCCCGAGGATGTCTACATCCAGGTGCTCACCCAGGCGCGCGAAGCCCTGATCGAGCGGACCTTCGAGGCCATCGCGGGGGCTCCGCGGGCGATCGTGCACCTGTACAACTCCACCTCGGTCCTGCAGCGCGAGGTCGTGTTCAAGGCCGACCGCGACGGGGTCGTGGACATCGCCACCCAGGGAGCCCGGCTGTGCCGGAAATACGAGGAGGCCATGCACGCCGCCTCGGAGACCCCCACCGAGATCGTCTACCAGTACTCCCCGGAGTCCTTCACCGGCACCGAGCTGGACTTCGCCGCACACATCTCCGATGCCGTGGTCGACGTCTTCGGCGCCACCCCGGAGAAGCCGGTGATCATCAACCTGCCCGCCACGGTGGAGATGGCCACCCCGAACGTCTACGCGGACTCCATCGAATGGATGCACCGGAACCTGCGCAACCGCGAATCGATCGTGCTCTCGCTGCACCCGCACAATGACCGGGGCACCGGGGTCGCCGCCGCCGAGCTCGGCTATATGGCAGGCGCCGACCGGATCGAAGGCTGCCTGTTCGGCAACGGTGAGCGCACCGGCAACGTCGACCTGGTGACCCTGGGCATGAACCTGTTCAGCCAGGGCGTCGACCCGGAGCTGGACTTCCGGGATATGAGCACCATCCGCAGCATCGTGGAGCACTGCAACCAGATGGGCGTCCCGGAGCGTTCGCCCTATGGCGGCGACCTGGTCTTCACCGCCTTCTCCGGCTCGCACCAGGACGCGATCAAGAAGGGCTTCGAGCACATGGACGCCCGCGCCGCGCAGGCCGGGACCTCCCGCGACGAGATCACCTGGGCCGTGCCCTACCTGCCCATCGACCCGAAGGACATCGGCCGCAGCTACGAGGCGGTCATCCGGGTCAACTCTCAGTCAGGCAAGGGCGGAGTCTCCTACCTGCTCAAGGCCGAACGCGGCATCGATCTGCCACGCCGCGCGCAGGTCGAGTTCTCCGGAGTCATCCAGCGTCGGGCCGACGACGGCGGCGGCGAGGTCTCCGGCGAGGAGATCTGGCAGATCTTCCAGGACGAGTACCTGCCGGTGGACACCGCGGACCACCAGTGGGGCCACTACCGGTTGGACGAGGTCAACACCTCCTCCAACGCCGAGGGCGTGTTCCACATGGAGGTCGAGCTGCAGGCCGGGGGTCACTCCACCTCTCAGGCAGCCCACGCCAACGGTCCGATCGCGGCGCTGCTGAAGATCCTCGCCGAGGACGGGGTCGATGTGCGGCTGCTGGACTACACCGAGCACGCCATGAGCCAGGGCGGGGACGCCCAGGCGGCCTCCTTCGTGGAGCTGGCGATCGGGGAGCGGGTGCTCTGGGGAGTGGGCCTGGACCACAACACCACACTGGCCTCGCTGCAGGCCGTGATCTCGGCCGTGAACCGGGCGCTGCGCGACGCCGCCCCGGTGGCGTAGCCCGGGCTCGCTCACATGCCGCTGTAGTACTCTGCCACCATGGCCGGCTCCACCTTCGCGTCCCGTTCCTACCGTGACGCCGCGATCATCCTGCGCACCCAGAACCTGGGCGAGGCCGATCGCATCATCACCGCGCTGACCTCGGCGAACGGGCTGGTGCGGGCGGTGGCGAAGGGGGTGCGCCGCACCTCTTCGAAGTTCGGCGCCACCGTGGAGCCGTTCATGGTGGCAGACATCCAGTTCGTGCACGGCCGGTCGCTGGACATCGTCACCCAGGCCACCTCGAAGAACACCTATGGGCCGCCGATCGTGGCCGACTACGACAAGTACATGGCGGCGAGCACCATGGCCGAGACCGCCGAGCGGCTGATGGACGTGGAGTCCGATCCGGCCTTCGGCGGTGCCCAGTTCCGGCTGCTCCACGGCGGGTACTCCGCCCTGGCACGCGGAGTCCACCCCGCC
This sequence comes from Nesterenkonia sp. E16_10, assembly GCF_017347085.1. Classification (GTDB taxonomy): domain Bacteria; phylum Actinomycetota; class Actinomycetes; order Actinomycetales; family Micrococcaceae; genus Nesterenkonia. The sequence continues at coordinate 6,084 of NZ_JADPSA010000017.1, read as the reverse complement.
GACGTCGTGCTGAACTCCTACTTGCTGCGCGCGCTCTCCGCCGCCGGCTGGGCGGTGACCTGGACCGCCTGTGTGGCCTGCGGCAAGCCCGGGGCGCACACCGGCTTCCATCCCGCCGCCAGCGGCCCGGTCTGCACCGACTGCCGGCCCCCGGGCACCCGGAGCCTGGACCCGGCCACGGTGGAGCTGCTGCACGCGCTGCAGCACGGGCATTGGGAGCAGACCCGGTCCTTCCGCAGCGATATCCGGCATGAGGCCACCAATGTGGTGATCAGCTATGCCCAGCACCATCTGGAGCGTCGGCTGAGCTCCCTGGGACTCTGAACCCGCCGGTCCGGCACAGCGGGTTCGGCACCGCGGGTCCGGCACAGCGGGTTCGGCACCGCGGGTCCGGCACAGCGGGTACGGCGCCGGTCGGCCGGCACGCCATGAAAGAATGGGCGCCATGTCCCGGCTGATGCACCAAGATCCCACCCCGCACCCCGACGGCGTCAGCGCACCGCGGCTGCCTCCGGAGCTGGTGCCCGCCCATGTGGGGATCGTGATGGACGGCAACGGCCGCTGGGCGAACCAGCGCGGACTTCCGCGCACCGAAGGCCACCGGGCCGGGGAGGCCGCGCTGATGGACGTGATCGCCGGTGCCATGGAGATCGGGGTGCAGCACATCAGCGTCTACGCCTTCTCCACCGAGAACTGGAAGCGCTCACCCGATGAGGTGCGCTTCCTGATGGGCTACTCCCGCGAGGTGCTCCGCCGGCAGCGCGACGTGCTGAACTCCTGGGGCGTGCGGATCCGGTGGAACGGTCAATCCGGACGGCTGTGGCGCTCGGTGATCAAGGAGCTGGAGATCTCCGAGGAGCTGACCCGGCACAACACTCGGTTCACCCTGACCATGTGCGTGAACTACGGCGGCCGCGCGGAGATCACCGACGCGGTCAAGCTGATCGCCGCCGAGGTCGCCGCCGGCCGGATGGACCCGCGCCGGATCACCGAGCAGACCGTGGCGGCACACCTGGATGAGCCCGACCTGCCCGACGTCGACCTCTTTCTGCGCAGCTCCGGGGAGCAGCGGATCTCGAACTTCCTGCTCTGGCAGTCCGCCTACGCCGAGCTGGTGTTCATGGACGTGCTCTGGCCCGATGTGGACCGCACCACCCTGTGGGAGGCGGTGGAGATCTACGCCCGCCGGGACCGCCGCTACGGGGCCGCGGTGGACAGGTTCTCGGCCGGACGCTCAGCCTCGGGCGCGTAGGCCCGCAGCCAGCGCTGAACCTCGTCCAGCGCCCGAGTGCGCACCCCAGCCTCCGAGGCGAAGACGTCGTGGATCGCCCCGTGCACCCGCACCACGGTGACCCGATCACCGAGCTTCACGGACCGGCGAGCCAGCAGCTCGACATCGAGCACCGAGTCGGACTCCTGCAGCTCTTCGGTCCAGTGTCGCCGGTAGGCGGTCGCCCCTGAGAGCAGCACCAGGATCGGCAGCTGCAGCCCCAGGCCTTCGTGGACCTTCCGGTGGCCCGCCAGGACCGCGCGCATCCAGCCCACGCGGATCGGGAACGACGTGCGTGGACGCCACTTCGGGTGCAGCGTCCATTCGCCCTGGGCCTGATCCGAGAGCGTCTGCCAGTAGTTGTCGATGGCAGGAAGCTTCAGCGCCCGCGTGGGGGAGAACTGGCCCAATGGGGCAAGGATGCCCTCGGTGGCGGTGCGCGCGGCGACGTCGCCGGAGAGCTCCAGCCAGGGGCTGTTGAGCACCAGCGCGCTGATTCGACCGGGGTTGCGCTGTGCCCAGAGCGCGGCGACCAGGCCTCCGGTGGAGTGGGCTTCGATGATCGGGGGCGGGGCCTGCGGGTGCAGGGCGCGGATCTCGACCAGCGCGGCGTCGATGTCGGCGTCGTAGGTGCCCAGGTCATCGACGTAGCCCGGGGTCTGCCAGCTGCGCAGACTCCTGCCGTACTTGCGCAGATCCAGCGCGTAGAACGGGCGACCCCAGCTCTGCCAGCGGCGCGCCATCGGGATGTTGTAGAAATAGTCGGCCCAGCCGTGGATATGCAGCACCGGGGCCAGCTCCGGCGGATGGTCCGGCTCGGCCGGGGTGTTGCGCGCCGCGGCCACGGCCTCGGCCTCTCCCGGGCGCTCATCCTGGACCGCCTGCTGTTCCGGGTCGGGGGAGTAGCTGACCAGCGTCGCACTGACCGGTCCCTCCTCATCCTCACCGAGCGGAAGCGTCAACCGCTTGCAGCCCTGGAGGTGATCAGAAGACCAGACGCCCACCGGGGAGTCTTCGAGCAGTTCGTTCATGGCTCCCATCCTATGAGCCAACATTGCGCGGACCGGCATCCTAGGATGGGAGCCATGTACCGCTTCGTCTTCAAGACCGTCTTCACTCGGATCGATCCCGAGCAGGCCCATCACCTGGTGATCTCCGGGCTGCGGCTCGGCACGCGCCTCGGGGCCGGCCGGGTATTGGAGCGGCTCTGCCGCCCGCAGGAGTCGCTGCAGGTCCGAGCGCTGGGTCTGGTCTGGCCCTCACCCTTCGGCCTGGCCGCGGGCTTCGACAAGGGCGCCACCGCGGTGCTGCCGCTGTCGAACCTGGGATTCGGGCATATCGAGATCGGCACCGTGACTGCCGCCGGGCAGCCAGGGAACCCGAGCCCGCGGCTGTTCCGACTGGTCAGAGATCGCGCGCTGATCAACCGCATGGGCTTCAACAACGACGGCGCCGCTGCGGTCCGTCCGCGTCTGGAGGAGATCCGCTCCCAGATCGCCGAGTTGAAGCGCGCCGGACGCCACGCGCCGGTGATCGGGGTCAACATCGGCAAGACCAAGGTCACCCCGCTCGAGGAGGCCACCGAGGACTACCTGATCTCCACCCGGACCCTGGCGCCGGTGGCGGACTACCTCGTGGTCAACGTGTCCTCGCCGAACACCCCCGGGCTGCGCCAGCTCCAAGACATCACCTCGCTGCGCCCGCTGCTCGCCGCAGTGGGGGCCGCCGCCGATGAGGCCGCGCAGCGCCACGTGCCGCTGCTGGTGAAGATCGCCCCCGATCTGGCCGACGCCGACGTCGACGCGGTGGCCGAGCTGGTGAACGATCTGGGACTGGACGGGGTGATCGCGACGAACACCACGATCTCCCGGGAAGGGCTGCACAGCGACCCGGCGCAGGTGCAGGCCGCCGGGGCCGGTGGGCTCAGCGGCCCGGTGCTCGCAGAACGGTCCAAGCAAGTGCTCGTCCGGCTGCGCGCCGCACTGCCGCGCACCACCGCGATCATCTCCGTCGGTGGTGTGAGCACCGGGGCGGAGGTCGCAGAAAGGCTCGCACTCGGAGCCGACCTGGTCCAGGGCTACACGGCCTTCGTCTACGAGGGCCCGTTCTGGGTCCGACGGATCAACCGCGACCTGCGCACCCTGCTGCGAAGCGGCTGATGTGGCGGTTGCGAAGCGGCTGATGTGGCGGTTGCGAAGCGGCTGGTGTCGGGGCTGCGCAACGGCTGATGTGGCGGTTGCGCAGCGGCAGGCTCAGGCGGGGAAGTGGCCTCGGGCGACCAGGGGCTTGGGCAGCCGGAGCCGACGGATCTGCAGCGAGCGCATCGCTGCGTAGAACGGAAGACCGCGTTCGCGGTTCTCGACGCCGAACTTCGCATCGACCTTCTTGCGCACGACGCGCCCGACCCACACGGCCTCGACGAGCACGGCCAGCACGAAGAGCCACAGGATCTGGCTGACGATGATGCGCATCTCCTGGTTCATGACGAAGGATGCGAAGAGGAAGACCAGCACCAGGACGAGCATCCACTCACCGATGCCGAATCGTGCGTCGACATAGTCCCGGACGAAGCGGCGCTGCGGGCCACGGTCGCGGGCGGGAAGGTACTTCTCCTCCCCGGTCTCCATCGCCCGGCGCATCTTCACCCGCTGATCGGCCATCTGCTGGCGCTGCGCGGCGCGGGCGACCTTGCGGTCGTTCTGCACCAGGGGCCGCTTGCGGGCCGCCTGCTGCTGGCTTCGCTTCGGGGTGGGCACGCCCTTCTTCTCAGGCTGACGCTTGGTGGTCTGGGCCTGCTCGCGGGCGGCCGCGGCCTCGGCTTCGGCAATCTTCTCGGCGGAGTTTCTCTTACGTCCTAGCACCCCGCCAGTGTAGCGGGAATAATGGGGTCGGACCCTGCAACGTGCTGGGCCGGCGGGAATGAACCTCCTGGCCCCTGGCGTTGTTACCGTAGAGCACAGGCCTGCCGCTACAACGAGAGAGGTGTATGCCATGAGCACCACCACCCAGGACACCGCCGCCGGATCCGCTGCTGAGTCCGCATCAGCCGAGATCACCGGATCCGCCGTCGATGGCTTCAAGACCCACCAGGTCGAACTCAGCGAGACCGCCGCCGAGAAGGTCTCCTCGCTGCTTCAGCAGGAGGGACGTGAGGACCTGCGGCTGCGCGTGGCCGTGCAGCCCGGAGGCTGCTCCGGACTGATCTACCAGCTCTACTTCGACGAGCGCGTCCTCGATGGAGACGCGCTGCGCGACTTCAGCGGCGTCGAGGTCGTCGTGGACAAGATGAGCGTTCCCTACCTCGAGGGCGCGAAGATCGACTTCGAGGATTCAATCTCCAAGCAGGGGTTCACCATCGACAACCCCAACGCCGGCGGCTCCTGCGCCTGCGGCGACTCCTTCCACTGATCACGTTCCGCAGTGTCACGCCGAGCGTCCCCATAGGGGTCTGAGGCTGGACTCCTGCCCGGTCAACCGGGTCACGACGTCACAAAGCAGTCATATCGGCGGCAGAATTCACCGTCTGCCGACCCGAGCGAGACTCCGCTTCTCCCGTTTTCTACACGGGGTAGAAGCGGAGTCTTCTCGTTTCCAGGGCTTGGCGGGAGCGTGGAAGGAGCAGATCAGTTGCGCCGAGGGCGGGTGTCCGTCCTCCCCGTCCTCTACAGGACGTAGTAGTCTGGAGCGCGAAGCGTCCTTGGTGGTCCGATCTCTGCGCACAGCGCGGTCAGCGGGTCACGGAGAACGCAACATTCGCACATCGAGATAGAGGAAGGGCCGTCTGTGAGTTCGCATAAACGAACCGGCAGCCGAGGCCGTGCATTGAAGTCAGTTGCACTGGCCAGCGCGGCGGCACTGGTGCTCAGCGCCTGCTCGGAAGAGCAGCCTGTTCAACGAGGATGGCTCCCGGGCAGCCGGGACACCACCAGCAACACGGCCGAGATCACTGACCTGTGGGTCAACTCTTGGATCGCGGCGCTGATCGTCGGCCTGATCACCTGGGCACTGATGCTCTGGTGCATGGTGGCCTACCGTCGTCGCAAGGGTGAGACCGGCTATCCGCGCCAGATCGCGTACAACGTGCCGCTGGAGATCATGTACACCATCGTTCCGCTGGTCATGGTGGGCGTGCTGTTCTTCTACACCAACGAGGTCCAGCGCTCGGTCGATGAGCCCTACGAAGATCCGAACCTGGTGATCGACGTCCGTGGCAAGCAGTGGGCCTGGGACTTCAATTACAACTACGAGGGCGAGGAGCGCTACTTCGCCGGCGTCCAGGCGGAGCTCACCGGTGAGGAGGGTGTCCGCGAGACGCTGCCCACCCTCTACCTCCCGGTGGACGAGCCGGTGACCTTCGAGCTCAACGCCCGCGACGTCATCCACTCGTTCTGGATCCCCGCCTTCCTGCAGAAGCGCGACATGATTCCGGGTCGCACCAACGAGATCCACCTGACCCCGCAGGAGATCGGCAGCTTCGACGGCAAATGTGCCGAGCTCTGCGGCGAGTACCACTCGGAGATGCTCTTCAACGTGGAGGTCGTCACCGAGGAAGAGTTCCGTGACTACCTCGAGACCTTGCCCGAGGGTCAGCTCGGCGACGAGTATGACCGCAATCCAAATCTCCACGAAAATGTGGCCGGAACTGAAGGGGACGACTGAACGTGGCGACCCTCGAATACACAGCCGACGAAGCGCGTGAGGTCTCGCGCGTCGTCCCCCGCTCCAAGGGGAAGATCGTCGTCAGCTGGCTGACGACCACCGATCACAAGGTGATCGGGTACATGTACCTGATCACCTCCTTCCTGTTCTTCTGC
>NZ_JADPSA010000016.1 GCF_017347085.1 Nesterenkonia sp. E16_10 | reverse complement strand
TCCCCGCCGATCTCGAGCTCGTTGCCGCGGCCGAGGTCGTTGCCGTCGGCCGGGTAGGCGTGGGAGTGCCGCTCCAGGGTCTCGTCGGAGAGCACGTTGAGCCCCACGCCGCCCATGGGCGAGTGAGTGCCGGAGAAGTACTGGTCCACCACATTCTGCGCCAGACCCACGGCCTCGAAGGTCTGCGCCCCACAGTAGGAGGCGACGGTGGAGATGCCCATCTTGGACATGATCTTCAGCACGCCCTTGCCCAGCGCGGTGAGCAGGTTGTGCACCGCCTGCTCCTCATCGACCGCGGTCAGCTCGCCGCGGCGAACCATGTCCTCGGCGGTCTCCATGGCCAGGTAGGGGTTCACCGCGGCGGCGCCGTAGCCGATCAGGCAAGCCACATGGTGGACCTCGCGCACGTCGCCGGCCTCCACGACCAGGGAGACCTTGGTGCGGTTGGCCGACTTCAGCAGGTGGTGGTGGATCGCGGAGAGCATCAGCAGCGAGGGGATCGGCGCCCACTGGGCGTTGGAGTCGCGGTCGGAGATCACGATGTAGCTGACCCCGCGGTTCACCGCGGCGGAGACCTTCTCGCAGATCTCGCGGATCCGCTGGCGCAGCTCCTCCTCACGGGATCCGGCGCGGTAGAGCGCGCGGACCTTCAGGGCGATCTTCGCGCCGTCGTCGTTGCGGATGTTGGCGATCTTGGCGAGCTCGTCGTTGTTGATCACCGGGAAGTCCAGGGCGACCTGCCGGGAGCGGACCTGTTCGTTGCTGAGCAGGTTTCCGCTGGGACCGATGTGCAGCCCCAGGGAGGTCACCAGCTCCTCGCGGATCGCGTCCAGCGGCGGGTTGGTCACCTGGGCGAAGGTCTGCACGAAGTAGTCGAAGATCAGCCGGGGCCGGTCGGCGAGCACCGCGATGGGAGTGTCGGTGCCCATGGCGCCCAGCGGCTCGGCACCGGCGGTGGCCATCGGGCCGATCAGCACACGCAGCTCTTCGTGGGTGTAGCCGAAGGTCTGCTGGCGCAGCCGGACAGACTCCGAGGGGTGGCGCACATGGAGGCGCTCCGGGAGGTCGCCGAGCTTGACCAGGTTCTCCTGGACCCAGTCGGCCCAGGGTGCCGAGGAGGCGAGATCTGCCTTGATCTCCTCGTCCTCGATGATCCGGCCCTCGACGGTGTCCAGCAGCAGCATCATGCCCGGGGCGACGCGGCCCTTGCGCACGATCGAGGAGGGCTCCAGGTCCAGCACGCCGACCTCGGAGGACATCACGACCAGGCCGTCGTCGGTGACCCAGTAGCGGGCCGGGCGCAGTCCGTTGCGGTCCAGCATCGCTCCGACCTGCTGGCCGTCGGTGAACGCGATCGCGGCGGGGCCGTCCCAGGCCTCCATGAGCTGGGCGTGGTACTGGTAGAACGCCCGCAGATCGGGGTCCATGGTCTCGTGGTTCTCCCAGGCCTCAGGGATCATCATGCGCATCGACTGGGCCAGCGGACGGCCGGAGAGCATCAGCAGCTCGGCGGCCTCGTCGAAGCTGGTGGAGTCCGAGGCGCCGGGGGTGCAGATCGGGAACAGCGACTCCGGGTCCTCGCCGAACAGCTCGGAGGCCATGACCGACTGCCGGGCGCGCATCCAGTTGCGGTTGCCCTTGACCGTGTTGATCTCGCCGTTGTGCGCGATGTTGCGCAGCGGCTGGGCCAGCGGCCAGGAGGGGAAGGTGTTGGTGGAGAACCGCGAGTGCACGATGCCCAGGGTGGTCTTGTACCGCTCGTCCGAGAGGTCCGGGAAGAACGGCTCGAGCTGCGCGGTGGTGAGCATCCCCTTATAGGTGATGGTCTTCGAGGACAGCGAGGGGAAGTAGACGCCGAGCCGGTTCTGGCCGCGCTTGCGCAGGCGCCATCCGCGCTGGTCCAGCGTGCCCGAGGCGGACTCCTGGTAGGCGATGGAGTCCTCGGCCGCGAAGCCGAGGAAGACCTGCCGGAAGTACGGCATGGACTCCTTGGCGAGGCTGCCGATCATCGAGGCGTCCACCGGGACGTCGCGCCAGCCCAGCACGATCAGGCCCTGTTCCTCGGCGAGCTCGCCGAAGCTGGCGCACATCGTCTCGCGTTGGGCAGGTGACTGCGGCAGGAACGCGGTGCCGGCGAGGTACTGCCCCATCGGCGGGAGCTCGAACTCGGTGACCGCGCGGAAGAACTCGTCCGGGATCTGGGTGAGCAGTCCGGCGCCGTCGCCGGTGCCCACGTCGCCGCCCACGGCGCCGCGGTGTTCAAGGTTGCGCAGCGCCACCAGGGCGTGGTCCACGATGTCGTGGCCGGGGGTTCCGCGCAGCGTGGCCACGGCGGCCATGCCGCAGTTCTCGTGCTCATTGGCGGGGTCGTAGAGACCAGCCTTCTCAGGGAAAGCGGCAAAGCGCTGATAGGGACTCATGATCTGGGGCGAGTCTGCCGTGGCAGCTGCACCGGTTCCCGGTGATCCGAGACTAGACATGAAGCTCTTCCTTCCTCCGCATGCGGACGTTTCATGGGGAGGGGACATCATCGGCCCCTTCTATGGTGCACGTATCCCTTGTGCTCGGATCTCTGGTGCATGGAGACTGAGCTTATTCTCCCAGTTCTTCGAGACGGTGTGCGTCCCGGCCTGCGAGGAAGTCCTCAGGATCCGTCGGTCTTCAGTCCTGCATGACGCTGTCACCTGTGCGCTCTGCGGGGTGTGTCCCTGCGCTTGACCGTCACGGCGCGGGTTGGTCGGCGCGCCGCCGTCGTGGTCCTGGCTGACGCCAGTCGATGAGATTAATCTTGCAACCCTGACCTGCCGGTGGCAAGTCCGATCTCAGGATTTGGGACTGTCCGTCTCGGTCGGAGAGGCCGGTTCCTCGCCGGATTCGGGGTTCTCACCGGCGCTGGCAGGGCTCGGCTCACCGGTCTGCGCGGCGTCCTCGGAGGGGGTCTCCGACGCTCCGGCCGGGACCAGCGGGGCGTCTCCGGACTCGGACCGGGCCGCCATCGCGGCGTGGTCCTCGGATCCTCGGGGCCCCTGCCCGGGACGGTAGATCTCCAGCTCCTCGGCCAGCGCCGCTTCGGTGCGCGGGCGTCGGGTCCAGAGCCAGATCAGCATGCCCAGCGCGAGGAGGAACAGGAACACCGACATCCACATGTTCAGGCGCCATTCGAGGCCGAAGATGTTGATCCACTGGGTGGACTTGTTGATCTCATCGATGCGCAGCGACTCGATCCAGAACCGGCCCAGCGAGTAGTACGCCACGTAGGTCCAGGCGATCAGGCCCTGCTTCACGGCGAAGCGGCGGTAGAGCGCGATCAGCAGGAAGAACCCGATCAGGTTCCAGATGCTCTCGTAGAGGAAGGTCGGGTGGTACAGCGTGGACTCGCCGGCGCCCAGCGGCGGCGCCTGGTGGCGCTGGGTGGTGTCGATCGACAGGCCCCAGGGGAGGTTGGTGGGAGCCCCGTAGAGCTCCTGGTTGAAGTAGTTGCCCCAGCGTCCGATGGCCTGGGCCAGGATCACGCCGGGCACGATCACGTCGGCGAAGGCGCCGAACTTCATGCCGTAGCGCCGGCAGGCGAACCAGACGCCGACGGCGCCCAGCGCGACGGCACCGACGATGCCCAGACCGCCCAGCCACACCTGCGGGATCAGCGAGAGGTCGCCGTCCTCACCGAAGTAGGCGTCCGGGGAGGTGATCACGTGATAGAGCCGACCGCCCACGATGCCGAGCAGCACCGCCCAGATCAGCGCGTCGAAGACGTTTTCGGGGCTTCCGCCGCGGGACTTCCAGAGCCGGCTGGAGACGAAGTACGCCACCAGGATGCCCAGACCGATCGCCAGACCGTAGAACCCGATCCGCAGCGGGCCGACGAGATCGATCCCGTCCGTGGGCGGGGAGGGAAAGGCTGCGCTGATCTGCGCCGTCGCCGAGGCCGTGGCCTCAGCGGCGGCCTGCAGGGCGCCGACCGGAGTTGAAGTGTTGAACACGGGGTCCTCTCGCGGTGGGAGTCACCTCCCCCTGCTGAGCTGGGGGCGGGCTGAATTCGGGATCCGATGCAGTCTATGGCCTGAGCCTGCCTCCGTGCGACCAGCGCTCGGGCCGGCCTCGGCAACGAGGTCAGGAGCTGTCCGGGTGCCGCCTCAGGTGGGCGACGGCGGCCGCGAGGCCGCCCCATACCGTGGCCAGGGCCACGATCATCATGATCAGGGCATCGGTGTCCATCAGTCTCGGGCTCCCGTCCGGTGCTCGGAGCTCTCTGGCTCGGTCTCTTCCTCGAGCGCCTCAGCGTGCAGGGCAGATGCGTCGGGCCAGGGCAGCGTGGTCATCACGACGGCGGCCACCGCCACGAAGGCGAGGGCTCCCCAGCCGAAGGTCATCACGACCCAGGTGTCGAAGCCGCCGTAGCCCTCTGTGACCTTCGCGCGGATGTCCATCACCAGCAGCACGCCCAGCACGACCGGGATGACCACCCCGATCAGCGACTTCCAGATCCGTCCCAGCTGGATGGAACCGTAGGCGTTCATCCCGGCCGCGAGCACGTCGAGGCGCCGGAAGCCCCAGGTGACGGCGAGGACCGCGATGAAGGCAGCGGCGACGATGCCCACGTTGTTGGAGAACGCATCGATCACATCGAGCACCGTGAGTCCGGAGACCCCGCCGAGCAGCACCACGGAGATCAGTGCGCTGGACCCGCCGACGACACCGACGGTGACCGGGCGGGACCATCCCGTCTTGTCCTTGACCGAGGAGATCGCCACCTCGAGCACCGAGATCTGCGAGGTGATGCCGGCCAGTGTCAGCGAGCCGAAGAAGAGCACGCCGAGCAGCGCGGAGGCCGGCGCCTCGCTGATGATGGTGGGGAAGGCCACGAAGGCCAGGCCGAGCCCTGAGGAGGCCACCTCGTCCACGGCGGTGTTCGCCGCGACGGCGATGAAGCCCAGCGCGGAGAACACGCCGATTGCGGCCAGAAGCTCGAAGGAGGAGTTCGCGAACCCGACCACCAGCCCTGAGCCGGTGGCGTTGGACCGGCGCTTCAGATAGGAGGCGTAGGTGACCATGATTCCGAAGCCCACCGAGAGGCTGAAGAAGATCTGTCCGTAGGCCTGGATCCAGACGCCTCCGTCGGTCAGGGCGCTCCAGTCAGGGGTGAACAGGGCGTTGAGCCCGGTCAGCGCTCCGTCGAGGCTGAGCGAGTAGCCGACCAGGATCAGGAACATGACGAACAGCACCGGGATCCCGTAGATCGAGACCCGCGCGATCCCCCGCCGCACGCCGAGTCCCAGAGCGACGAGCAGCACCACCCAGACAGCGATCAGCGGCCATCCGACCTGTGCCACGAAGTCCATCGAGAGCCCCGTGCCCTCGGTGCCTGCCCCGTCGTACTGCAGATATTCGGTGAAGAAGAAGCTCTCGGCGTCCTCACCCCAGGCCTGGGTGAAGGAATACCAGGTGTACATGGCGGCCCAGGCGATGATGGCGGCGTAGTAGATGGAGATCAGGAAGCAGATTCCCACCTGGATCCAGCCGATCGGCTCCGCGTGCCGGTGCAGCCGTCTGAAGGCCAGGGGCGGGGATCCGCGGAACCGGTGCCCCAGGGCATAGTCGAAGAGCAGGATCGGCAGCCCGGCGGTGAGCAGCGCGACCAGATAGGGGATCAGGAAGGCCCCGCCGCCGTTCTCGTAGGTGACGTAGGGGAACCGCCAGATGTTCCCCAGGCCCACTGCGGACCCGACGGCCGCCAGGATGAACACGGTCCGGGAGTTGAAGCTCTCCCGGACCCGGGTTCGCGTCGGCGGCCGCGGAGTCATCGACCGGTCTCGGCTCCCGTGAGCTCGGCGGTCAGCGCCGCCACGGCGGAGGGCCCGCCGTCACGCAGCGCGGCGACCAGCGCGGTGCCCACGATGACCCCGTCGGCGTAGCGGCCGATCTCCTCCACGTGGGCTCGGGTGGAGACGCCGAGTCCCACGCAGACCCGTTCGGCGCCGGCGCTGCGGGCGGCGTTGACCACCCGTTCTGCGGCGTCGGAGACCTGGTCGCGGGCCCCGGTCACGCCCATCACCGAGACGCCGTAGACGAAGCCTCGGGAGGCCGAGACGATCTGCGCCACCCGTTCCGGTGAGGAGGTCGGGGCGGTGAGGAACACCCGGTCCAGTCCGTGGCGCTCGGTGGCGGCCATCCATGCCCCGGCCTCATCGGGGATCAGGTCCGGGGTGATCGCGCCGGCCCCGCCGGCCTCGGCGAGACGCCGGGCGAACTCCTCGGCGCCCATCCGGTCGATCAGGTTGTAGTAGGTCATCACCAGGACCGCGGCGTCGGTGGCCTCGACCACGGCCGCCACGATCTCGAAGACCTCGGGGAGCCGGAACCCGCGGGCCAGCACCTCGGTGGTGGCCTGCTGGATGACCGGGCCGTCCATCACCGGATCGGAGTAGGGCACGCCGATCTCGATCACGTCGGCCCCGTTGCGGGCCAGCTCGATGGCGGCCGCGATGGAGGTCTCCTTGTCCGGGTAGCCGGCCGGGAGGTAGCCGATGAAGGCGGCCCGGCCCTGGGCGCGGGCGGCCTCGATGGCCTCGGCGGTCTTGGAGCCGGTCTTCGGTGCCTGCGTGCTGGGCTCTGCCGGGGTGGCTTCGGTGCTCATGCCTGGACTCCCGTCTCGGGTGCCGGGGACGGGCTCTCGTCCCCGGTCTTGGCTGCGGTCTCGGTCTCGGCCACCGGGTCGTTCTCCTGGCCCGGAAGCATCCGGAACCATTCGGCGGCGGTCTCCACGTCCTTGTCGCCGCGGCCCGAGAGGTTGATGATGATGATCTTGCCCTCCCCCTCGGCGCCCCACTTGCGGGAGAGCCGCGCGGCACCGGCCAGGGCGTGGGCCGATTCGATGGCGGGGATGATGCCCTCGGTGCGGCAGAGCATCTCGAAGGAGGCCATGCACTCGGCGTCGGTCACCGGTTCGTAGGTCGCCCGACCGGTCTCGGCCAGGTAGGCGTGCTCCGGGCCGACCGAGGGGTAGTCCAGGCCGGCGGAGATCGAGTGGGAGTCCACGGTCTGGCCGTCCTCGTCCTGCATCAGGAAGGAGCGCGCGCCGTGCAGCACCCCGGAGCGGCCCAGCGTGATCGCCGAGGCATGCCGGCCGGTCTCGACGCCGTCGCCGCCGGCCTCGAAGCCGTAGAGCGCGACCTCGGGGTCATCCAGGAAGCCGTGGAAGAGGCCCATGGCGTTGGATCCGCCGCCCACGCATGCCGCCACGGCATCGGGGAGGCGTCCCTCCATGGCGAGGATCTGTTCCCGGGTCTCGTCGCCGATCACCTGGTGGAACCAGCGGACCATCTCGGGGAACGGGTGCGGTCCGGCCACGGTGCCCAGCAGGTAGTGGGTGTGCTCGACCGAGGCCACCCAGTCGCGCAGCGCCTCGTTGATCGCGTCCTTCAGCGTCTTCGCGCCGTGATCCACCGGGACCACCTCGGCCCCGAGCAGCCGCATCCGGGCGACGTTGAGCGCCTGTCGGCGGGTGTCCTCGGAGCCCATGTAGACCACGCAGTCCATGCCCATCAGGGCGGCCGCGGTGGCGGTGGCGACGCCGTGCTGGCCGGCGCCGGTCTCGGCGATCAGGCGGGTCTTGCCCATCCGCTTGGCGAGCAGCGCCTGACCCAGCACGTTGTTGATCTTGTGCGAGCCGGTGTGGTTGAGGTCCTCGCGCTTGAGGAAGATCCGGGCAGGCCCGGCCTCCGCGGCGAACCGCTTGACCTCGGTCAGCAGCGAGGGACGCCCGGTGTAGTCCCGGCCGAGACGGTGGACCTCGGCGAGGAACTCGGGGTCCTGCTTCGCCTCACGGAAGGTCTGCTCGACCTCATCGAGGGCGGCGACGAGCGATTCCGGCATCCAGCGTCCGCCGAAGCTCCCGAAGTAGGGCCCTTCGTGGTCGCGGTACTTCTGTGTCTCCTCAGCAGGAGCGCTCATGATCTCTCCTCGATGTTCTGCGCCGCTCTGGTCCTCCAGTGCGGCGCTTGTGGAATTCTGCGGCGCCCGAGGTGGGCGAAGGCTTCGGTGCAACGACGCTCGGGTCCCAGGACCGAGCTCCGGCGGTCTCAGACCAGGCTGGCGGAGCGGAAGCTGCGCAGCGCGGTCTCCGGCTCTCCGTCCTTGACCAGGGCCTCTCCGACCAGCACGGCGTCGGCTCCCTGGGCGGCGTAGTCGGCGACCACCTGTGCGGAGGTGACGCCGGATTCCGCGATCCGCACCACACCTGCGGGCAGGTGCTGGGCCATCGTGGAGTAGTGCGCGACGTCGACCTCCAGGGTCTTGAGGTTGCGCACGTTGACCCCGACGATCTTGGCTCCCAGGGCGACGGCGCGGGCGATCTCTTCCTCGGTGTGCGCCTCGACCAGGGCTTCCATACCCAGTTCGTGGGTCAGGGCCAGGAAGTCGCGCAGCTTCTCGTCCTCGAGCGCCGCCACGATCAGCAGCACCAGGTCAGCGCCGTGGGCGCGGGCCTCGTAGAACTGGTACTCCTCGACCATGAAGTCCTTGCGCAGCACCGGGATCTGTACTGCGGCGCGCACCGCGTCGAGGTCGGCCAGGCTCCCGTTGAACCGGCGGCCCTCGGTGAGCACGCTGATCACCGCGGCCCCGCCGTCCTGGTAGGACTTCGCGAGTCTGGCCGGATCGGGGATCTCGGCCAGGGCGCCCTTCGAGGGTGAGGATCGCTTGACCTCGGCGATGATCCGCACGCCGTGCGGGTCCTCGCGCCCAGCCAGCAGTGCGGCGTGGGCGTCGAGCGCCGGGGGCGCGGCGGCGGCTGCGGCCACCATCTGCTCATGCGGGATCAGCGCCTGGCGGGCCTGGAGGTCTTCGCGGACCCCGGTGATGATCGAGTCGAGGACGCTCACCATTCAGTGGGCGGCGGTCTCGGGCCGCCGCTTGTCCTTGCCGCCGCGGGTGTTGTCCGGGCTGGCCGGACCCTGGTGGGCGCGGGCGCTCTCACCGTTCTTGAGCACCGCGTTGGAGTCCATCTCCACTCCGTAGCCCTTGGCCTTGAGCACCAGGCCCAGGATGATCGCCAAGGGGAGGAACAGGATGGAGATCCAGACCAGCACCCAGACCTCGAGCACCATGCCGAGCCCGGCGATGATCGAGCCGACGATGATCGTGAGGCTCAGCGCCCAGGCTGCCGGCGTGGAGCCGTGGCCGATGTGATCGTGATGGATGTACTCGTCATCGATCTTCTCGCCGGGGGCTGGCTCGGTGTCGCGCAGAGCAGTGGTGTTGGCCATTCTGGTCCTCTCTGGAACGTGCGTCAGTGCTCATTCGATTCTGAGTCCCATTCTGCCACGTATGGCTGCGCCTCGTCTTCGGTGACGTCGCCGCGCGAAACCTGGCTCGGCGGGTCCGCCGCGGGTTTCGGCGGTGAGGTTTCAGCGCTGCGGTTCTGTGGGGTCCTGGCCCTCGGAGAGTCCGTCCCAGAGGTCGAACTCATCGGGACCGGTCTCTGGTCGGCCGGGCTGGTTCCCCGCTCCGGTTCGGTTCCCCGTGCCGGGGGCGCCGCCGGGCACCTGGGATCCGCCCGTCGCGGCGTCCTCGGCGGTGGCGACCTGGTATCTGCGCGACCTCCGGTCGGGCCAGCGGTGGGAGACCACCAGCAGCGCGATCGAGGCGATGAGCAGCAGCAGCGCCCCGGCGAAGCCGAGCCACACGGCCATGCTGAGCTCGTAGCGCGCGGCCTCGGCGGTGGTGCCGGTGATCTCCCCCAGCGCCGCGGAGGCGACGTTGGCCGGGTCTGCGATCACCGAGCGGATGGCGAGAAGCGCGATGCCGGCGGCGCCGAAGAGCACCGCGCCGATCACGATCCGGCCCAGCCGCTTCGCTATGGTGACCGCGATCCCGGCGGCCAGGCCGACCAGGCCCATGGCCGTGACGGTCTCGACCAGGTCGGCGCCGGTGATGGCCACTTCCTGGACTGCGGACGTCGAGCCCAGGCCGTAGGCCTGCACCCAGGTCATGGTGGAGGAGATCAGCAGCAGCGCGCCGCCGAGCAGGGACATCAGCACCACCCCGCGGCGGGCCAGGAGCCCGCGCAGGCGCGAGGGGCCTGAGCCGCGGCGCTGCTCGGGGCCGGGGTTCTCCGGGGCCGGGGTGGTCTCGCTCATGTGTGCTCCAGACGGTCGGCGGCCAGCACCGCGCGCAGTGGGGCGGCGGCCTTGTTCACGGTTTCCTCACGTTCGGCGTCGTCGTCGGAGTCCGCGACGATGCCTCCGCCGGCCTGGACGTAGGCCCGGCCGTCCTTGAGCAGCGCGGAGCGGATCGCGATGGCGGCGTCCATGCGCCCGGAGAGGTCGAAGTAGCCGACCACTCCCCCATAGATCCCGCGCCGGGTGGGCTCCCAGGCGTCGAGCAGTTGCAGCGCACGCGGCTTCGGCGCTCCGGAGAGCGTGCCGGCCGGGAAGGTCGCGGAGAGCACGTCGTAGGCGCTGTGCTCCGGGGCCAGTTCACCCTGGACGTGACTGGTCAGGTGCATCACGTGGCTGAACCGCTCCACCGCCATGAACCGGGTGACCTGGACCGAGCCGGGGACGCAGACCTTGGCCAGGTCGTTGCGCGCCAGATCCACCAGCATGATGTGCTCGGCGCGCTCCTTCTGATCCGCCAGCAGGTCCTCGGCGAGCTCGGCGTCCTGCTTCGGGGTCTCCCCGCGGGGTCGGGTGCCGGCGATCGGGTGGGTCACCACCGTGGTGTCCTCCACGGTGACCAGGGCCTCCGGGGAGGCTCCGACGAGCTGGTAGGGCTCCCCGGCGGGGGTCTCGAAGTGCATCAGGTACATGTACGGGCTCGGGTTCAGCAGCCGCAGCATCCGGTAGACGGCGAGGGCGTCGACCTCGGTCTCGACCTCGAATCGGCGGGAGACCACGATCTGGAAGACCTCGCCGTCGATGATCGCCTGCTTGGCCTTGCCCAGGGTGGCCAGGTACTCGTTCTGGTCCCAGGCGTGGATCACCCGGTCGGTGAGGTCCTGCTGGACCGCGGCGCCCCAGTTCGGCTGGGCGGTGGAGATCACCGGGGCCACCGGCTCGGCGAGCTTGGCGCTCATCTGGTGCAGCCGGGCGACGGCGTCGGCGTAGGCGCGTCCGGCGCCGGTGTCCTGGCCGTCGAAGTTGATCGCGTTGGCCACCAGGGTCACGGTGCCGTCGCGGTTGTCGTGTACCGCGAGGTCCGAGACCAGGTTCATCGCCATCTCGGGGATGTGCAGGTCATCGGTCGGCGGGTGGGGCAGCTTCTCCCAGTGCCGGATCACGTCCCAGCCGGCGTAGCCGACCAGTCCGGAGGTCAGGTGCGGCAGCTCCTCGATGAAGGGCCGGCCCGGCACGCTGCGGTCGGGCCGCGCTGCGTCAGCACCGAGGGCGCTAGAGCCGATGGTGGCGGGGCTGGCCAGGAACTCCAGGGTGTCGCGCAGCACCGCGGCGGTGGTGCCCTCACGCGGGGTCCCGACCGGGGGCTCGCCGATCCAGTGCGCCGCGCCGTCGCGTTCGCTGAGCGTGGCGGAGGTGCGCACACCGATGAAGGAGTGCCGGGACCAGGCCGCGCCGGGGGCGGCGGACTCCATCAGGTAGGTGCCGGGGCGGGCGGCGCCTGCGGCGTCGGTGGCCAGCGCCCGGTAGATGCTCAGCGGGGTGTGGGAGTCGGCGAGCAGCGTCATGGTCACCGGGATCACCCGGTGGTCGTGGGCCAGCTCGAGGAACTCCTCGGGTCCGGGAACCACGGTGCCGAGGTCATGCATCGGTGATCTCCCGTCCGGTGAAGCAGGTGGTGGTGCCGGTGTGGCAGGCGGGTCCGGACTGCTGCACCCGCATCAGCACGGTGTCGCCGTCGCAGTCCAGGGCCAGTGAGACCACCTGCTGCACGTTGCCGGAGGTGGCGCCCTTGCGCCAGAGCTCCTGGCGTGACCGGGAGAAGTACACCCCCTGGGCGGTGGCCAGGGTGATCCCCAGCGCCTCGGCGTTCATCCAGGCCAGCATCAGCACCTCGGAGGTCTCGGCGTCCTGGGTGATCACCGGCACCAGGCCATCGGCGTTGAAGCGCACGGCCTCGCGCACCGAGTCTGGAAGCACCGACGCTGGAAGCATCGACTCTGGAAGCATCGACTCTGGTGGCACCGGCGTCTCGGTGTCTTCGCTGCTGCTCATGCGGACCTCATCTCACCGGGTGTCCGGCGGATCGTATGGCGTCTTTGACCTGGGCGATCATGTCATCGGGACCGAAGTGGAACATCGAGGCGGCCAGGACCGCGTCGGCGCCGGCCGCGATGGCGGGCGGGAAGTGGGCGGGGACCCCGGCGCCGCCGGAGGCGATCAGCGGGACCCGGGTCACCGCGCGCACCGCGGAGATCATCTCGGTGTCGAAGCCGTCCCGAGTGCCGTCGGCGTCGATGGAGTTCAGCAGGATCTCCCCGACTCCGCGCTCGGCGGCCTCACGGCACCAGTTCAGCGCGTCGATCCCGGTGCCGGTGCGCCCGCCGTGGGTGGTGACCTCGAACCCGGAGTCGGTGGCGTCGCTGCGCCGGGCATCCAGGGAGAGCACCAGGACCTGGTTGCCGAAGCGGCCGACGATCTCGTTGATCACCTCGGGGCGGGAGACCGCGGCGGTGTTGATCGAGACCTTGTCGGCCCCGGTACGCAGCAGCCGGTCCACGTCCTGGGGTGAGCGGACGCCGCCGCCCACGGTGAGCGGGATGAAGACCTCTTCGGCGGTGCGGGTGACCACGTCGTAGGTGGTCTCCCGGTCGCCGGAGGAGGCGGTGACGTCGAGGAAGGTCAGCTCGTCGGCGCCGGCCCGGTTGTAGCGGTGGGCCAGCTCCACCGGGTCTCCGGCGTCGCGGAGGTTCTCGAAGTTGACCCCCTTGACCACCCGACCGGCGTCGACGTCGAGGCAGGGGATGACTCGGACTGCAAGTGTCATCGGCGGCCCCGCGATCAGATCCGGCAGGCGTGGATGGAGGAGACCAGGATCGCCCGGGCGCCGAGTTCGTAGAGCTCGTCCATCAGCTGGTTGGTCTTCTTCGCCGGCACCATGGAGCGCACCGCGACCCAGTTCTCATCGGCAAGCGGCGAGATGGTCGGTGACTCCAGGCCCGGGGTGATCGCGGAGGCCGCTGGGAGCAGGTCCCGGTGCACGTCGTAGTCCATCATCACGTACTGGGCGGCGACCAGAACGCCCTGCAGGCGGCGGATCAGCCGGTCCAGACCCTCGGGGTGCTGTCCGCGGCCGGAGATCAGAATCGCCTCGGATTCCATGATCGGCTCCCCGAAGGTCTCCATCCCGGCGGCCTTGAGCGTGTTGCCGGTCTCCACCACATCGGCGATGGCGTCGGCCACGCCGAGCCGCACGGAGGTCTCCACCGCGCCGTCGAGGTGCACCACCTCGACGTCGGGCACGCCCTGGTCCTGGAACCACTGGGCGAGCAGGCCGTCGTAGCTGGTGGCGACCCGGGTCCCGGCAAGGTCCGCGGCGCTGTGGAAGCGCCCGGCGGGCCCTGCCAGGCGGAAGGTGGACTTGCCGAATCCGAGGCCGAGCACCTCCTCGGCGCCGTGGTCGACCCGGGCGTCCTGGAAGAGGTCGCGTCCGGTGAGGCCGACGTCGAGCGTGCCGGCGCCGACGTAGACGGCGATGTCGCGGGGCCGCAGGTAGAAGAACTCCACCCCGTTCTGCTCATCGAGCATGACCAGTTCGCGCCGGTCGCGGCGCTGGACGTAGCCGGCCTCGGAGAGCATCTCCATGGCGGCCTCGGAGAGGGCGCCCTTGTTCGGAACAGCAATGCGCAGCATAGGGATCTCGTCTTTTCGTGTGCAGGTGATGGCGGTATCGGTGAACTCGACCGGGAGGTTCTAGAGGTACTTGTAGACGTCCTCGGGGGCAATGCCCTTGGCGATCATCATGACCTGCAGATGGTAGAGCAGCTGGGAGATCTCCTCGGCGGCCTCCGCATCCGACTGGTACTCGGCGGCCATCCAGACCTCGGCGGCCTCTTCGACGATCTTCTTGCCGATCTGATGGACGCCGGCATCGAGTGCGGCCACGGTGCCGGAGCCCTCCGGACGGGTCTCGGCCTTCTGGGCAAGTTCGGCGTAGAGCTGGTCGAAGGTTTTCACCGTTTCAGGGTATCTCACCGGCTCAGCGCGGCGATCTCCACGGCGGCGGCCACGGCGGCGTGGGCGGCCTCGAAACCCTTGTCCTCCTTGGAGCCCTGAAGGCCGGCGCGATCCAGCGCCTGCGCCTCGTCGTCGCAGGTCAGCAGTCCGAAGCCGACCGGGGTGCCGGTGCTCAGCGCCACCTGGCCGAGTCCCTCGGTGGCGGCGGTGCAGACGTAGTCGAAATGCGGTGTCCCGCCGCGGATCACCACGCCCAGGGCGACGACGACGTCGAAGTGCTTCGCGGCATGGGAGGCGATCACCGGGAGCTCGAAGGATCCCGGCGCCCGGACCACGGTGAGGTCCTCGAGTCCGATCTCCGCGCAGAACCGGCGCGAGCCGGCGATCAGCCCGTCCATGACCACCTGGTGCCAGCGTGAGGCGACGACGGCGACGCGCAGGTTCTGCTCGGCCGCGGCGGCGCGCAGCGCCTCGAGCTCGGCGGCCTCGATCTGGGGTGTTCCGGTGCCGCTCATGCGGTCTCCTCTGCTGTGCTGGTGGGTGTCATTCGGGGTGCTTCTGGGCGTGCTGGTGGGGATGCTGGTGGGGAGCCGATCAGGGAGTCACCGTGGGGCAGATCTCACTGCTCGTGGAGCTGCAGGTGGTCCAGGGTGTGGTTCATCCGGTCACGCTTGGTCTGAAGGTACCGGCGGTTGGTCTCGTGGACCACTCCGGTGGAGGGCACGAGCTCGACGTCGAGCCCGGCGCTGCGCAGGCTCTGCACCTTCAGCGGGTTGTTCGTCATCAGGCTCAGGCGGCGGATTCCGGCGGCGTAGAGGATCGCCGCGGCGCCGGAGAAGTCACGCAGCTCCGCTGCCAGGCCGAGCATCTCGTTGGCCTCCACCGTGTCCGCACCCTGCTCCTGGAGCTTATAGGCGCGCATCTTGTTCGCCAGCCCGATGCCGCGGCCTTCATGGCCGCGCAGGTACAGCAGGTGTCCGCCGTCGCGCTGGATGGACTCCAGCGCCGAGGCCAGCTGCGTGCCGCAGTCGCAGCGCCGGGAGCTCAGCACGTCTCCGGTGACGCATTCCGAGTGCATCCGGATCAGCGGCCGTTCGGTGGCGACCTTGCCCTCACCGGGGGCCTCCGAGCGTGCCGAGATGAGCATGTGCTCGTGTCCGGTGCGGTGCTCGGTCCAGACCTGGGCGGCGAAGACGCCGTGGTCGGTGGGCAGGGTGACCACGGGGCCCGGTGTCACCAGTTTGGAGATCTCGTCCCCGGGGGCCTCCCAGCTCGCGGCGACCGAATCCATCGCGGTGCCCGGCTTCGGGGTCCCGCCGCGGTAGACGATCAGATCGGCGATGGAGATCAGCGCGTACTGGTGCTGGTCGGCGAACTCGCGCAGCGCGGGCAGGCGCATCATCCGGCCGTCGTCGTGGGTCAGCTCGGCGATGACCCCGACCTCGGGGAGCCCGGCGAGCCGGCACAGGTCCACCGCGGCCTCGGTGTGCCCGTCACGGCCCAGGACGCCCTGCGGGTCGGCCACCAGCGGGAAGATGTGCCCGGGGCGGCTGAGATCTGCCGCGGTGCTCGCCGAGTCCGCCAGGACCTTCACGGTCAGGGCCCGGTCCGCGGCGCTGATCCCGGTGCTCACTCCGGTGGTCGCGTCACAGCTGATCGTGTACGCGGTGCCCTTGGGATCCTGGTTCTGCACCACCATCGGGGGCAGCCCCAGGTGCTCGGCGCGTTCGACCGTCATCGGGGTGCAGATCACCCCGGAGGTGTGACGGATGGTCAGCGCCATCAGCTCAGGCGTGGCCACCGCCGCGGGGAAGATGATGTCGCCTTCATTCTCCCGATCGGCGTCGTCGACGACGATCACCGGACGTCCGGCGGCGAGCTCGTTGAGCGCGACATCGATCCGGTCCAGCACCGGAGCCGGAGTCTCCGGCTGCAAGATGGCAGGCACCGACTCGGGCTGCTGCTCGGCCACGGCCGGCTGGGCGGCGGGCTCGGCGGCCGGGGCAGCGGCGGGGTCGGCGGCGAGGTGCCGGTCGAACTGGAGCATCCGACGGGCGTATTTCGCCAGCACGTCGACTTCGATGTTGACCTGCTCCCCGATTCCGGTGCTGCCCAGGGTGGTCTCGGCCAGCGTGGTGGGGATCAGTCCCACCTCGAACCAGGAGTCGGCGGAGCCGGGGGCGGAGACCGCGGTGATGGTGAGTGAGACCCCGTTGATCGCGATCGAGCCCTTCTCGGCGATGTAGGGCGCCAGCTCCGGGGTGATCAGGAAGCGGTGCCGACCGTCGGAGGGGTCCGCGTGGATCAGCTGCGCGAGCCCATCGACATGGCCCTGCACCACGTGCCCGTCCAGACGGGCACCGGAGGGCAGGCAGCGTTCAAGGTTCAGCGGGTCCCCCAGCTTCAGCGCACCCAGAGTGGTGCGCGAGAGGGTCTCCTGGATCAGCTCCACGCTGACCTGTTCACCTTCGATGGCGACGGCCGAGACGCAGACACCGTTGACCGCGATGGAGCCGCCCAGGGCGAGCCCCTCGGTGTGACCCGGGGCGGCGAAGCTCAGCCGCTCCGCGCCCTTGGCCGGATCGAACCGTCGCTGCAGGACCTCTCCCAAACCCGTCACGATTCCGGTGAACATGTGTCTCCTTTCGGCTGCAGGTGCACACAGACATCGGAGTCCATGATCTGCACCGGCCCGCTCTCCGCGGGGTCAAGAGCGAAGCGGGGCGCCTCGCTCAGCGTTCTCACACCTATGTCGCCGATGCTGTCGCGTCCGGTTCCCAGCAGCAGCGGCGCATGGTAAGCAAAGACCTCATCGACGAGGTCGGCGGCGAAGAAAGCCGAGAGCACGCTCTGACCGCCCTCGACCAGGACATGCTTGATCGGATAGCCGCCGTGGGTGGTCTGGGCGAGCTCCTGCAGGGCCTCGAGGGGATCCCGGGTGGGCAACTGAAGCCAGCCGTCGCCCTCGGGGCGGCCCTGGGTCAGCTTCATGCCCGGGCGCACCGGAGTCATCCCCATCACCACACGCAGCGGCTGACGCAGGGTGAGCTCACCGGTAGGGGTGCGTGCGGTGAGCCGGGGGTCATCGACCTCGACGGTGTTGGTCCCGACCAGGATCGCGTCGGCGCGGCTGCGCACCATATGAGTGTGGTCTCGTGCGGTCTTGGAGGTGATCCACTGGCTGGTGCCGTCTGCGGCGGCGATCCGGCCGTCCAGGCTCTGCGCCAGGTGCGCGGTGACGAAGGGGCGGGCCTGCCGAGCCGCGGCGACCCAGCGATGGTTCAGTGCCTCGCACTGCTGCGCCAGCACCCCTGAGATCACGTCGATGCCGGCACGGCGCATGACCTCGGCTCCCCCGCCGTTGCTCGAGGGGTCGGAGGCGCCATGGACCACACGGCCCACCCCGGCCTCAAGGATCAGCTGCGTGCAGGCAGGCTGGCGGCCCTGGTGCCGGCAGGGTTCCAGCGTGGAGTACAAGGTGGCGCCGCTGAGGTCAGCCGATGCGGGGTGCTTCCCGGCGAAGGCGTCCAGGGCGTCGCGCTCGGCGTGGAAGGTGCCGGCGCCGCGGTGGTGCCCGGTGCTGAGCACCTCGCCCTCGGCGGAGACCAGAATCGCTCCGACCAGCGGGTTGGCTCCCCGAACGCCGAGCAGAGCGGCCCTGAGGGCCTGCTGCATCACAGCTTCGTCTGGCACCGCATCGTCCTTCCCAGCGTGTCGACGCACTCCGGGGAGGCCGACGCCGCGGCGGCGTCGGTCGAGAACGAATGGCAGGCTCGCGGGGTCGCGGGGACAGCCACACGGACTCTCGTGCTTCTCCCATCCAGACTGTGACTGTCGGTGCCGGAATTCCACCGGTTCAACCAAGCCATGCACAGCGGGCTGCGCATGATTCGGGTCGCGGACTATGACCGCCGGTTCGGACTTTCACCGATCCCGGAGCACGAAATGTGTAGCACTAAGTGTGCCACATGCGCGCCACGCACGGGCTCGATGCCGCTGAGGGTGAAATGTCGGTTCATCTGAGCCGCGCCGACTTCCACGGCCGGCCCGGCGACGAAGGCGGGCACAGAAAGAAAGCGGGCCCGAGACCTGGTGGTCTCGAGCCCGCTTCTGCTGCCGCCTGCCGGGCGACCCATCTGAGCGGATGACGAGATTCGAACTCGCGACCCCCACCATGGCAAGGTGGTGCTCTAGCCAGCTGAGCTACATCCGCATGAGTCCAGAAGCCTTGGCCCTCCGTGAAGGACGACCGCTTCTGCTGGACTCAGTGCGCGATACTGGGATCGAACCAGTGACCTCTTCCGTGTCAGGGAAGCGCGCTACCGCTGCGCTAATCGCGCCGATGAAGGTGATGTCTCCACCACCCTGGCGTGTCCTGCTTATTCTGCTGTACTCGACGTTCTGTTGCTTCGCTGCTGCCTCAGTGCCACTCTGTCACAGCTGACCCTGAATCGCTGCTTCCGGCGAACCGGATGCACCTGCGAGGTGGGGACGGGAATCGAACCCGCGTTAACGGCTTTGCAGGCCGCTGCCTCGCCACTCGGCCACCCCACCGCAGTCGATCTCCGGCCTGTTCTGGCTTTCGGTCGACATTCAGTGGTAAGGCCTGATCAGGCCCTCACATCTTGAAAGGAGTTCGTCATGAATCCTCTCATACACACGTACTTGGTCCTACGAGCGGATGACGAGATTCGAACTCGCGACCCTCACCATGGCAAGGTGATGCTCTAGCCAGCTGAGCTACATCCGCAGTGCCGTCCCGACCGCGGTTTTCTGCGGCGTTTCAACGACTTGAAACGATAGCGCAGGTCTCGCCCGCTCGTCCAATCGGGCTCCGGAACCCCGTCCTCAGCCCGCTGGCCGGGCCTGCTCCCGGGAGTCCGCCGCGACCCCGCCGCGACCTCATCGAGGGCCCCGCCGCGACCTCATCGAGGGCTTCGCCCTCGGGCCGCGCCGCGAGCCGTGTCCGTGGGCAGTGGCAGACTGGAGCCGATGACACAGCCCAGCCTCGCGCACGCCACAGATCACGGCCGCATGTATTCACGTTCCATCGGCGGCTCCCCCGAGGTGCCCTCCATCACCACGGTGATCGGCCAGGAGCACAAGGACCTGACCGGCTGGGCCGGGCATATGGCCAGCGCGGAGCTCGCCGGAGATGTCCGGCTGGCCAGCGCCGTGGGCTCCCCCGCCGAGCTCAAGCGGCTGGCACGGCAGGCCTCCTCGGCCGCCGAGCGCTTCCGGGACGCCGCCGCCGCCCGGGGGGATCGAGTCCACCACTACGCCGAGCAGGTCGCGCTGGAGTCCCTGGGTCTGCGCCACGACGTCGGCGAGGCCCGCGCGGCGCTGGCCGAGCACCGTGAGATCGGCTTCGCCGATCGCTTCGACGAATGGTGGCGGCTCTACGGCGTGACCCCGCTCGCGGCGGAGGTGACCGTCTGGAACCACACGCTGGGCTATGCCGGCACGCTGGATCTCGTCGCGGACATCGGCGGACGCACCTGCATCATCGACTTCAAGACCAAGGGACTGACCCGTGACGGGCGGTCCAAGCCGCTGAGCGACTCGGTGGTGATGCAGCTGGTGGCCGGCATGCAGGCCGAGGAGATGCTGCTCGACGCCCGGTCCGGGGAGTGGAAGCCCTGGCCCTACGGCACCGACCCGGTCCTGCTGGCGGTGGCGGTCTCCGAGGCGGAGGTGGTGCCGAATCAGGCCAGTCCGGCAGTGTTGAAGGCTCACTGGCACAAGTTCTGGGCGCTGCGCCAGGTCTGGGAGCACAGCCGAGCCACCGAGTCTGCGGGGACCGCGCTGCGTCCGATCGCCCCGCCGCCGCTGCCCGCACCCGCCGGGGCTCAGGCTGAACAATGACAGAATGTCTCCCATGACTGTCCTGAGCATCCGCATGATCGGCGATCCCGTGCTGCGCACCCCGGCGGCACCCGTGACGGACCTGGACCTCCGCACGCAGGAGCTGATCGCCGACATGTTCGAGACCATGGACGCGGTCTCCGGCATCGGTCTGGCGGCTCCGCAGATCGGGGTGAGCCGCAGGATCTTCACCTTTGATGTGGCGGGAGACCGGGGTGCGGTGATCAACCCCGAGCTGACCCTGCTCGGTGAGCGCAGGCTCACCGCGCGCGAGCCGGAAAGCGGTGCGGCAGAGGGTGAGAACCTGCTCCGCGAGGGATGCCTCTCGGTGGCCGAGATCTACGCCCCGGTGCTGCGCCACCAAGAGGTGCTGCTCACCGGCACCGGAGCCGATGGCGCGCCGCTCCGACTCGAGGCCACCGGACTGCTCGCGGCGTGTTTCCAGCATGAGGTGGACCATCTCGACGGCCGGCTCTTCGTGGACCGGCTCACCGGCGAGGACAAGGCCGCCGCGGCACGCGCGCTGCGCTCCCGAGACTATGCCCAGGCCATCGATCAGACCCTCGGCTCCCGCAGAACCAGCCACAGCAGCTTCTTCGCCTCCTGAAAGGCCGATCCAGACTATGCAGCAGTTCACCGAAGACACGCTGGCCGCGGCGCGAGCCGAGACGCGCGGCACCGGTCCCGGCCCGGGACGGATCATCTTCGCCGGCACCCCGGAGATCGCCGCCACCGCGCTGCGGACGCTGCTGGGCTCCGGCGCCGAGGTGGCCGCAGTGCTCACCCGGCCCGATGCGCCGGTGGGACGACGGCGCAAGCTGACCCCCTCCCCGGTGGCGCAGGTCGCCGAGGAGGCCGGCATTCCAGTCATCAAGGCCGACCGGGTCGACGCCGAGGTCACCGCCGAGCTCACCGGCCTCGAGGCCACACTCGGCGTCGTCGTCGCCTACGGTGCGCTTCTGCCGACGCCCGCACTTGAAGCCCCCGCCCGCGGCTGGGTGAACCTGCACTACTCCCAGCTGCCGCTGCACCGCGGCGCCGCGCCGGTGCCACACACGATGCTCGCCGGAGCGACCGAGACCGCCGCCACGGTGTTCCAGCTCGAACGCGGGATGGACACCGGGCCGATCCATGGCACCTGCAGCTACCAGATCGCCGAGGCCAGCTCCGCCGGCACGGTCCTGGAGGAGCTCACGGCGCTGGGGGCCTCCCTGCTCGTGGTGCTGCTCCCGGACCTGCTCGCCGGTCGCTCCACCGCTCAGGAGCAGGTGGGGGACCCCAGCTACGCGCCGAAGCTCACCTCCGAGGACGCCTTCATCGATCCCCGCCATCCGGCCGCGGAGCTGGTCCACCGGATCAACGCGACCATCCCGGAGCCCGGCGCCTGGACGCTGAGCGGGGACCAGCGGATCAAGCTCGGCGTCGCACGGCTCTACCGCCCCGAGCCGCCGGCCGACTCGACCTCGGACCAGCTCCGGGCCAGCGATCCGGCCCTCCCCGAGACGCGCGTCGAGGTCGGAGCGGTGCGCCAGCTCGACCCCGAGCACCCCGGTGCCGGACCATTGATCGGGTTCCGCGCCGGCGACGGCGCCGATGTGGTGCTCACCAGCGTGCAGCCCTCCGGCAAGCAGATGCTCAACGCCGCCGACTGGTACCGCGGCCTGCAGGAGACCGTGCTCCTGGGCGGCCCGGAGCATCAACGACCTGAGCAGGTCCCTCACGAATCGACCCGGGCCCATCCCGCACCGACCGAGGCCGCCGCCCCCGCCGCCGCACCCGGCACCCCCAGCACTCCCCCGACCCCGATGGAAGACCGCACCCGATGAGCCCCAGCGCCCGAGACGCCAGCCAGCCGCCCAGCCGCCGCAACGAGAAGGGCCGGGAACGCAACCGGGGCGGAAAGAGCACCGCAGGTCCGGGCCAGCAGGGTCAGGGCCAGCCAGGTCAGGGGAAGTCGGGCAGCAATGCCTCGACACGCAGCTTCAGCGCCGCCGCTCCGGCGCAGCGCAAACGTCGTGCGGACCCGGCACGGCTCACCGCGTTCACCGTGCTGCGCGCGGTCAGCCGCGACGACGCCTACGCCAACCTGACCCTGCCGGCCGAGATCAGCCGGAAACGCCTGGACAAGCGCGACGCCGGCTTCGCCACCGAGCTCACCTACGGCACCCTGCGCGGCACCGGCACCTATGACGCGATCCTCGCCGCCTGCGTGGATCGTCCGCTGGGCGAGCTCGACGCCCCGGTCCTCGACGCGCTGCGCCTGGGAGCTCACCAGCTGTTGAACATGCGGGTGGAGACCCACGCCGCAGTGGACGAGACCGTGGCCCTGGTGCGCGCCGAGATCGGGGCCGGCCCCAGCGGACTGGTCAATGCCGTGCTGCGCAAGGTCAGCGCCAAGACCCTGACCGAGTGGACCGAGCAGCTCGCCCGCGATCGGAAGCTCAGCGCGGACGACGCGCTCGCGCTGACCCATGCCCATCCCGCCTGGGTGGTGCGCGCGCTGCGCCAGTCACTGCGCCTGCATGGCCGCGGCGACGAGCTGGAGGCGCTGCTGCGCGCCGACAACGCCGCCCCCGAGGTCCACCTGGTGGAGCTTCCCGGGACCAGCCCGGTCGAGGGCGCCCGGCTGCGCAGCGCCCAGGAGGCCGGTGCCGTGGCCTCCAGCGCGCTGACCGGAGCCGCGATCTTCCGCGGCGGCGACATCGCCCGTCTGCCCGGCACCCGCGAGGGTCAGCTGCGGGTCCAGGACATCGGCTCCCAGTGGGTCACCCGGGCGCTGGCCGCTGCGGAGCTCCCCGATCAGGGCGAGGCCGCAGAGCGCTGGCTCGACCTGTGCGCCGGACCGGGCGGCAAGGCCGCGCTGCTGGCCGCCCTGGCCGCCCAGCGCGGTGCCACGGTGCTCGCCAACGAGCCTGCGGCACACCGTGCCAAGCTGGTGACCCAGGCTCTGGAGCCCGTGGAGCACCAGGCCTGGACCGTGCGCACCGGCGATGGCCGCACCATCGCCGCGGAACCGGCCGGCACCGGCTTCCAGCGAATCCTGGTCGATGCCCCATGCACCGGCCTCGGCGCGCTGCGGCGCCGACCCGAGGCCCGCTGGCGGCGCACCCCCGGAGACCTCTCCGGTCTGACCGCGCTTCAGCAGGAGCTGCTCGACGCCGCCGTCGAGGCCCTGGCCCCGGGAGGGCTGCTGGCCTACGTCACCTGCTCCCCACATATGGCCGAGACCGTGATCCAGGTCGATGACCTGCTGCGCCGCCACCCGGAGCTGGAGCTGCGTGATGCCTACGAACCGATGCGCGCGGCCGCCCAGGACGCGGGCGCGCAGCTGCTGGGCGATGCGCCGAGAAGTGCTGTCAGCGAGACCGCCGCGCGCTGCGTGCAGCTCTGGCCGCATGTCCACGGCACCGACGCGATGTTCTTCGCCCTGCTCCAGCGCCCGGTGGGGGCGAAGCATGAATCGGTCTCGGCCGAGTCCGACGCCGTCGCGGAACCTCCCGCGGGTAGGATCGGCCTGTGATCAGCCCGCGCATCCACCCCAGCATCCTCAACGCCGACTTCGCGAACCTTGCCAGCGAACTGTCCCGGATCGATTCCGCCGATGCGGTGCATGTGGACGTCATGGACAACCATTTCGTGCCGAACCTGACCATCGGTCTGCCGGTGGTGAAATCGCTGCGCGCAGCCACCGGGCTGCCCATGGACATCCATCTGATGATCGAGGACCCAGACACCTGGGCGCCGCAGTACGCCGAGCTCGGCTGCGAGTCGGTGACCTTCCACGCGGAGGCGGCGCAGGCACCGATCCGGCTCGCCCGCGAGCTGCGCTCCCAAGGCTCCCGTTCGGCGATGGCGCTGAAGCCGGCCACCGGGATCGAACCGTATCTGGACATGCTCGGGGAGCTCGACATGCTGCTGCTGATGACGGTGGAACCAGGCTTCGGCGGCCAGAGCTTCCTGGACCTGATCCTGCCGAAGATCCGGCGCGCCCGCCAGGCCGTGGACGACCTGGGTGGGACCGTGGCGCTGCAGGTCGACGGCGGCATCAGCACCGAGACGATCCAGCGCGCCGCGGAGGCGGGCGCGGACACCTTCGTCGCCGGTTCAGCGGTCTACTCGGCCGAGGATGCCGCCGCCGCGATCGCGCAGCTGCGCCGACTCGCCAGCTGACCCGGCGGGTGACGGCCCGCGAGCTCAGCTGCCGATGATTCCTCGGAGCTCGCGACGCGAGTGGATCTCCAGCTTCGTCATCGCATTGGCGACGTGGTATTCGACCGTGCGCACCGAGAGCACCAGCTGCCCCGCGATCTCGCGGTTCGTCAGGCCCTCCGAGGCCAGCAGCGAGACCTGCCGCTCGCGTCGGGAGAGACCGTGCAGCGCCTGTTCGGCGCGCAGGCTCAGCGCCGGCTCCGAGGGCGCCACCGGACCTGCGGCGGCCCGCGCGACTCGCCGGGCCTCGGCGCCCCGCGGCCCGACCGGGGGCACGGCGCCGGACGCTCCCCCACCCGAGGCCGTCGTGGCAGGCCAGGCCGAGGCCGCCGCTGACCCTGCGAGGCCGGACCTGCCGGCAGGATCCGGTGTCGGTGGCCCCTGCGACCTGGTGTGCCCGGATCCCGCCGCAGCGGGTCCTGGGCCGCCGGCTGCGGCGGCTCCGGAGCTGCGCGGCGGCTCGGCGAGGAGCCGCGGACGCAGCGTCTCCATCAGCTGATTGGCACGCTCCAGCTGCGCCTCCGCGCCGCAGGACTGCAGCACCGAGGCCGCCCACACGGCCAGTTCCAGGGCCGTGGCCCGATGCCGGGTCAGCTCCTGCGGGTAGGCCGTGGTCAGGGTCGCGATGTCGATGCTGAGCATGGCCCGGAAGATCCTGAAACCGCCACCCTCCCCGGGAGGCTGGGTGGGTCGGATGGCCTCCGCCGCGTCGTAGCCGCGCAGGACCTCCAGGAAGCTGTTCATCGCCTCCACCGGGGCGCCCGCGCCCCACCGTTCAAAGGCCCGCAGGAACGGGGTGGTCAGATGGTGTTGGAAGTCCACGATGCCCGACTCACCCTCGGCGCTGCGCAGCAGGGCGGGCAGCATCGCGGACCACCCGCTCACGTGCAGCGCCCGGGCCAGCATGCTCACCGCCTGCGGCTCCATCGCCCACCATGCGGTGCCGTCGTTGCGCATGCTCAACAGGTTCCGTGCGACTCCGCGGAAATCGCCCTGAGAGGCCGCCAGGGAGGCCTCCACCCAGTCGATGGTGCCGGTGGCCAGCGGCCCCTTCGCAAACTGGCTCTCATGGAGCACGTTCAGCCGCTGCCGGACCTTCTCGATCTCCCCGCGTGCGGCGGGGACCACGGCCGAGACGGCGCAGGCCACATGGGAGACGGCGTTCTCGCCGCGCGCCAGGCCCTCCCCGGCCGCGCGATCGGCCATCTGCTGCGCCTCCTCCCAGTACGCCGAGCTGAACAGCAGCAGCGCCAGCTGGGACCGGGCATACATCACGTAGCTGCTGGTGCCGTCCTGCGCGGCGGCGACGCTGAGGTCCCGATACGCGCGGTCCATCCGGCCGACCTGCCGGTGCAGCCCGCCGCGCACCGCGTGCATCGCCCCTTCGAAACGCTCGACGCCGGCCCGGCCGCGCAGCTGCCCCAGCGCCGCCGAGACGTGGTCGATCATCGCGGCGGCGTCCGCGGGATCCTCCGCCGAGAGCCCCATCCAGAGCTGGTTCAGCGCCTCCATGCCCTGCAGCTGGCCCAGGTCCCAGATGTCCCCGACCAGGTCCAGGCCATCGGTTCGACTCAGGATCTCGCCGAGCGCCGTGGAGACCCGTGTTGCCAGCGCGGCGACCCGTTGGCGGCGCGCGGCAGCGTAGAGCCGGGCATTGACCTCGATGACGGCCTCGGCGTAGACCGGCAGTCCCCGGTCCGGAGACGCGGTGACCGATTCGAGCTCCTGAAGTGCGGCGTCGACATCGGAATGTTCCAACATGATCAGCGCCAGGATCCCGGAGCGGCAGGTCGACTCGGGCATCGCGCGCATCACGGGTTCCAGCGCCAGCAGGGCCGAGACCCGGTTGGTCCGCACGGCCAGCCCGGCGAGCAGGTCCAGGGACTCCACGTCCTCGAGGGCCATCGAGACGGCGGCCATGACGTGATCGAAGGCCTCATGGAAGTCCTGGCGCCTGGCGGCCTGCCGGGCGTAGCCGTGCAGCGCATCGATGACCTCTTCCCGGCCCCCCAGCGACGGGTCCCGTCGCAGGGCCTCGGCGCGATGACGCACCGACTCCTCCCCCTCCAGCACTCCGGCCAGAGCCAGCAGCAGCTGGGCCTGCTCGACCTCTGTGGTGCCGCTGAGCACGGCTCGGCTCAGCGAACGGCGCGGCACCGCGTAGCGGCCCGTGAGCTCCTCCCAGCTGAGCAGCGCGGTGCCCAACAGTGCGGCCGGGTCCACGGCTGCCCCCAGCGCGGATTCAAGCTGCGGACGACTCAACGAGGTGTCGGCGGCGGCCAGCAGTGCGACGGCGCGACGGTCGACCTCGCTGAGCCCGCTCATCTGGGTCACCACGTCGCGGTGCATCCCGCTGTAGTCCGAGGACCGCACCGTGGCGGCCAGCGCCTGGTCGATGCTGCGGGTGCCGGCGGGGACCCGCCGGAGCCAGCGCCCCACCTGCTCCACCAGGCCCGGGTAGCCGTCGGTCTCACGCAGCACCTGGGCCGCCACCGAGGTGGCGATCGGCAGCTCGGCGTAGGCCTCGAGCAGCTCACCGACCTCTCGCAGCGGCAGCGGCTGCAGGCTGATGTAGGTCCCGCGCGGACTGGCCTGAGCGAGCCTGATGAGCCGCTGCACCTCAGGTCGCACCGAACCCTGGGTGCTGAGCACCACCAGCACCGGTCCGTTCTGGAAGATGCTCAGTCCGCGCCAGAGCGCCTCGGCGGAGACCTCGTCGATGAGATGAAGGTTCTTCACGCTCACCAGGTAGGGCCGCTGCAGGTTCTGCGCGGCGTCGAAGCCGCTGGACAGGAGGTCCTCCAACTCGGTGGGCCCGGTGAAGCCGGTGCCCAGGAGATGCCGGATCCCCGATTTCGCGCGGTGGCTGAAGGATTCATCCAGCAGGATCGTGCGCTCGTTCCACTCCGAATAGGGCTCCATCGCCTGGTGCACCAGACGGGTCTTCCCGGAGCCGGTGAAGCCCTCGATGACCACGAACTGCGCCTTGCCCATCTGCGCGCGATCAGCCGCCCGGCGGATCAGTTCGATCTCCTCGCGTCTGCCCACGAAAGGGTCACTGGGGTGCACCGTGAGCTCCTTAGCTGCTGGACCAGATTCTCGGAACTCTACCGGCCCGTATCTTCTACTGGGTTTCCCAGGTCAGACTACGTGGTTTTATGACATCTGCGCGGTGCGGTCTCGCAGGGAGCGTGTAATGGAAGGGCCTCCTCGGAGGCACAGGTGGTCCGGAGAGAAAGTTCAGGGGGTTCTCTCCGGACCATCAGTGCGTCCGGGGCCGTTGCCTGAGCTCTCCCGCGAGGGGAGCCCCTCCGTGAGGGCCGTGCGTCTTGCACCGCACGGCCCTCACGGACCGGCGCGGGCTGAACCAGCCCTGCAGACGAGAAGACCGGTGGCGCTCTCAACCTTCCCCAGAAGAGAGCACCACCGGTACAGCCCTCAGTCTAGCGGAATCCGAATCTGGGCTGCACCACGGTTGCACCTGAACTTGAAGGTCCGTGGAGCTCCTCCCGGCGCAGCTCCGCGATCGCGTTCTCGAAGTCCTGCAGCGAGTCGAAGCCGCGATACACCGAGGCGAAGCGCATATAGGCGACCACGTCCAGGCGACGCAGCGGTCCGAGGATGGCAAGCCCGACGTCGTTGGCGTCAACCTCGGCGTTGCCGGCTGCGCGGATGTTCTCCTCGACCTCCTGGGCCAGCACGGCGAGGTCGTCGTTGGAGACCGGCCTTCCCTGACAGGCCTTGCGGACCCCGTTGATCACCTTGGACCGGTCGAAGGGCTCGGCGGCGCCGGAGCGTTTGATCACGTTCAGGCTTGTGGTCTCCATCGTGGTGAACCGCTTGGAGCACTGCGGACACTGCCGACGTCGGCGGATCCCGGAGCCGTCGTCGAGCATGCGGGAGTCGACGACCCGCGAGGAGTCATGGCGGCAGTAGGGGCAGTACATGCTTCAAGTCTACCCACCACATATAGTGCGCTTCAAATCTTGAACCACAAGATGTTGTGACTCCCGGGCTTTCGGCGTGGAGCGTGGACCAGGTATGGCCCCGAACTCAGAGCTCCAGGCAGCCGGGGCCGAGCAGCACCTTGAGATCTCCGAAGAGCGCCGGCGAGGGGCTGACCTGGTACTCGTGGCCCAGCCGAAGCAGTTCGATCTTGTCTCCGGAGAGCAGCCGCACATGCACGTCGGAGTTTCCCCGGTGCGCCCGCAGGGCCCGTCCCAGCTCCAGCACCAGGTGTTCCGAGGCTCGCTGGGCGGAGACCGAGACGACCACGGGGCCGGCGTTGCCGTCCTCGTTGATCTCCGGGACGGTCACGTCCATGGCCTTGAGCGTGACGCTGCCGTCCTCGCGCCGATCGATCTGGCCCTTCACCGAGACCACCAGGTCCTCGGCCAGGATCATCGAGACCGCCTGATAGGTCTTGCCGAAGAACATCACCTCGATGGTCCCGGCCATGTCTTCGATCTCGGCCCGCGCGTAGGGGTTCCCGGAGGACTTCGCCACTCGGCGCTGCAGCGAGGTGATCATGCCGGCGATGGTGATCCCGGCGCCGTCGGCCGGGCCGTCCTCGCCCATCACCGAGGAGATCGAGCGATCCGCGTGGTGCGCCAGGATCCGCTCCAGGCCTTGGAGCGGGTGGTCGGAGACGTAGAGGCCGAGCATCTCGCGCTCGAAGGAGAGCTTGTCCATCTTCTCCCACTCGGGCAGGTCCGGGACGCTGACCGAGAGCGAGTCGCCGAGCTCCATGTCGGCGCTGCCGAAGAGGTCGGTCTCATAGGCCTGGGAGCCCTTCTTCTCCGAGATCGCCTGGTCGATGGCCTGTTCGTGGATGGTCACCAGCGCCCGCCGGGTGTGCCCGAGCTCGTCGAACCCGCCCGCCTTGATCAGCGATTCGATGGTGCGTTTATTGCAGACCTGCATCGGGACCTTCTTGAGGAAGTCCGCGAAGGTCTCATAGCGGCCCTTCTCCTCGCGTGCCGAGACCATGCCGGCGACCACGTTGGAGCCGACGTTGCGCACCGCGCCCATGCCGAAGCGGATGGTGTCGTCGCCGACCGGGGTGAAGGTCAGCGCGGACTCGTTGATGCTCGGGGAGGTCACGGTGACCCCCATCCGGCGGCACTCGGAGAGGTAGAGCGCGAGCTTGTCGCGGTTCTCCCCCACCGAGGTGAGCAGGGCGGCAAGGTATTCGGCCTGGTAGTTCGCCTTGAGGTAGGCGGTCCAATACGCGATCAGCCCGTAGGCGGCGGTGTGGGCCTTGTTGAAGGCGTAGTCGGAGAACGGCAGCAGGACATCCCACAGGGCCTTGATCGCAGCGGCGGAGTATCCGTGAGCCTCCATGCCGCCGGAGAAGTTCACGTACTGCTTGTCCAGCTCGGACTTCTTCTTCTTGCCCATGGCGCGGCGCAGGATGTCGGCCTGGCCCAGGGAGTAGCCGGCGACCTTCTGCGCGATGGCCATGACCTGCTCCTGATACACGATCAGCCCGTGGGTGGTGCCCAGGATCTCGCTCAGCGGCTCCTCCAGCTCCGGGTGGATCGGGCTGACCTCCTGGTGCCCGTTCTTGCGCAGCGCGTAGTTGGTGTGCGAGTTCGCGCCCATGGGCCCCGGACGGTAGAGCGCCAGGGCGGCGGAGATGTCTTCGAAGTTGTCCGGGCGCATCAGGCGCAGCAGGGAGCGCATGCCGCCGCCGTCGAGCTGGAAGACCCCGAGCGTGTCGCCGCGGGCCAGCAGGTCGTAGGCGGCCCGGTCGGTGAGCTCGAGGTTCTCGAGGTCGATCGTGATCCCCTTGTTGAGCGCGATGTTCTCCAGGCAGTCGGAGATGATCGTGAGGTTGCGCAGACCCAGGAAGTCCATCTTGATCAGACCCAGGTTTTCGCAGATCGGGTAGTCGAACTGCGTGATGATCGCGCCATCCTGCTCGCGCTTCATGATCGGGATGATGTCGATCAGCGGGTCGCTGGACATGATCACGCCCGCCGCGTGCACGCCCCACTGCCGCTTGAGCCCCTCCAGGCCCGAGGCCAGGTTGAAGATCTCGGTCATCCGCGGGTCCGCATCGACGTACTCGCGCATCTCAGCGGCCTCGGAGTACCGCGAGGACTTGGGGTCGTAGATGTCACCCAGCGGCATCGGCTTGCCCATGGCGTCGGGCGGCATCTTCTTGCTCAGCTGGTCGCCGATGGCGAAGGGCTCACCCATGACCCGGGCGGAGTCCTTCAGCGCCTGCTTGGACTTGATCGTGCCGTAGGTGACGATCATGGCCACGCGCTCGTCGCCATACTTGTTGACCACGTACTGGATGACCTCGGAGCGGCGCCGATCATCGAAGTCGACGTCGAAGTCGGGCATGGAGACGCGGTCCGGGTTCAGGAAGCGCTCGAAGATCAGCCCGTGCTGCAGCGGGTTGAGGTCGGTGATGCGCATCGCGAAGGCGACCATCGAGCCGGGACCGGAGCCGCGGCCGGGTCCCACTCGGATGCCCTGCTCCTTGGCCCAGGTGATGAAGTCGGCCACGACCAGGAAGTAGCCGGGGAAGCCCATCTGGGTGATGACGCCGATCTCGTACTCGGCCTGCTTGCGGACCTCGTCCGGGATGCCGTTTGGGAACCGGTAGTGCAGCCCCTTCTCCACCTCCTGGATGAACCAGGATTCCTCGGACTCGCCGTCGGGCACCGGGAATCGGGGCATATAGGAGGCGGACTCGTTGAACTCGACCTGGCAGCGCTCGGCGATGGCCAGCGTGTTGTCGCAGGCGTCGGGGAAGTCGCGGAAGAGGTCGCGCATCTCTGCGGCGGACTTCAGGTAGAACTCCTCGGAGCCGAACTTGAACCGGTTCGGATCATCGAGGGTGGAGTTCGACTGCACGCACAGCAGCGCCCCGTGGGCCTTGTGGTCATGCTGGTGGGTGTAGTGCAGGTCGTTCGTGGCGACCATCGGCATGTTCAGCTCGCGGGCGAGCTTGATCAGGTCCGCCTTGACCTTGCGCTCGATGTCGAGGCCGTGGTCCATCAGCTCGCAGTAGAAGTTCTCCCTCCCGAAGAGGTCCTGGTACTCCCCTGCGGCCTTCTTCGCCTCCTCGTACTGGCCCAGGTGCAGCCGGGTCTGGATCTCTCCGGAGGGGCAGCCGGTGGTGGCGATGATGCCCTTGCCGTAGGTCTGCAGCAGCTCCCGGTCCATGCGCGGCTTGTAGAAGTAGCCCTCCAGCGAGGCCAGCGAGCCCATCCGGAACAGGTTGTGCATCCCGGTGGTGTTCTCCGCCCACATGGTCATATGCGTGTAGGCGCCGCCGCCGGAGACGTCCTTCTCCCCGATGACGCCGTCGCCCCACTTCACTCGGGTGCGGTCGGAGCGGTGCGTGCCGGGAGACAGGTAGGCCTCGAGCCCGATGATCGGCTTCACGTCGTAGTTCTGGGCGGTCTTCCAGAACTCGTAGGCGCCGAAGAGGAAGCCGTGGTCGGTGGTGGCCACGGCGGGCATGCCGAGCTTCTGGGTCTGCTCGAAGAGCTCGCCGATCTTCGCGGCGCCGTCGAGCATCGAGTACTCGGTGTGGTTGTGCAGGTGGACGAAATCGCCGGTGGTCGCCATGCTCAGCCGTTCTCCAGGATCTCGAGGGCCTGGGCCAGGTCCGCGGGGTAGTCGGTGCGGTAGCTCACCCAGTCGCCGCTGCCGGGATGGTGGAAGCCCAGCTCCACCGCGTGCAGCCACTGCCGGGTGAGGCCGAGGTCGGCGGCCAGCTGCGGATCGGCTCCATAGGTGAGGTCCCCCGCGCAGGGGTGACCCAGTGCGGAGAAGTGGACTCGGATCTGGTGGGTTCGTCCGGTCTCCAGGGTGACGTCCATCAGGCTGGCCCGGCCATAGGCCTGCTTCAGCCGATAGTGGGTGCGCGAGTCGCGGCCGCCGTCGAGCACCGCGAAGCGCCAGTCGTGTCCGGGGTGCCGGCCGATCGGGGCGTCGATGGTGCCGTCCACCGGATCGGGCAGCCCCTGGATCAGGGCGTGATAGCTCTTATGCGTGGTGCGCTCCCGGAACGCGTCCTTGAGCACCGAATAGGCATTCTCGGTCTTGGCCACCACCATCACTCCGGAGGTGCCCACGTCGAGGCGGTGCACGATCCCGCGGCGCTCCTGTGCCCCGGAGGTGGAGATCTCCACCCCGGCGGCAAGCAGTCCCCCGATCACGGTGGGTCCGGTCCAGCCGGGCGAGGGATGCGCGGCGACGCCCACCGGCTTGTCCACCACGACGATCTCGGTGTCCTGGTGCAGCAGGGTCATGTCTTCCACGGCTTCGATCCTCACCTCAAGGGGGTCCAGCTTCTCGGGCACGACGACGGCGAGCTCGGTCCCGGCGGCAAGCCGGTCTGACTTCTTCACCTTCTGCCCGGCGGAGCGGCCCTGGGTGCGGTCCTGCGCCCAGGTGACCAGCCCCTCCTGGAGCCACTGGACACTCTCCCCTCGGGAGATCTCAAAGAGGGTGGCCAGCACGGCGTCGGCCCGCCCGCCGTCGAGCTCGCTGGGCACCGCGATCTGGTGAGGGGTCATACGTCGGTCTCCGCAGCGTCGGGGGTGGAGGTGGCAGGTCGCTTCGACGCGGGCTTCGCCGTGTCGGGCTTCGCTGTGTCGTGCTCCGCGGCGTCGGGCTTCGCGGTGTCGTGCTCCCGGGTGCCGTCGAGGTTGAGTCCGAAGATCATCATGGTGCAGATGGCGATGATCGAGCACACGATGAAGGAGTCTGCGATGTTGAAGATCGCGAAGTTCGGCACCGCGATGAAGTCCACCACGTGGCCCTGTCCGAAGCTGTTGAAGCCCTCCTCGGTCAGCGACGGGGCACGGAAGATCCGGTCGGTGAGGTTCCCTGCGACACCGCCGGCGAGGCCGCCCAGGCCCAGGGTCCAGAGCCAGGAGCCCCCGAGGTCGCGGCTCTTGAACGCCACATAGCCGAGCACCCCGATCATGATCAGGGTGAAGACCCAGGTGTAGTCGGTGCCCATCGAGAACGCGGCCCCGGGGTTCAGGTGGTAGCGCCAGTAGAGCACCGGCGGCAGCACCTCGGTCTGCTCCCCCAGGGTCATGGTGGATTCGACCCAGATCTTCGTCAACTGATCAGCGGCCCAGGCGAACACCGCCAGGGCCGCTGCCACGATGAGCGCAGTTCGGCGGGACGGGGTTCGCATGGACCGCTGAGGGTCTGCTGAGAGCTGTTTCGACACCGTTGGATTCTACAGGCCAGGCGTCCTCCCGACGCCTCGGCGTCGGCCAGCGGGATCAGCTGACGGTGGCTTCCTTCTCGATCGAGCCGCGGCTGTTGAGCTCGCCGAGCTGACCTTCGATGTAGTCCCGGAGTCGGGCCCGGTAGTCCCGCTCGAAGCTGGTCAGCTCGCCGACCTTGGACTCCAGGTCCGCCTTCTTGCGCTCCAGAGCGTTCAGCGTGCGGGTGGAGGTCAGCTCCGCCTCTTCGATCGTGTTCTCGGCGCGGGTCTCGGCCTCGGTGACGATCTCGTTGCGGCGACGCTCGGCCTCGGCCAGGAGCTGGGCATGGGTGGCCTCCGCGGTGCTGACCAGCTCGTCGCGGCGGGTCTCGCCCTCCAGGACATAGGCGTCCCGAGTCTGCTCACCCTCGGCGATGTAGGCATCGCGGGTCTGCTCACCCTCGGTGATGTACTCGGTGCGCTTGGCCTCGCCCTCGGCGATGTAGGCCGCGCGGGTCTGCTCACCCTCGGAGACGTACTGGTCATGCAGCTTCTGCGCCATCGCGAGCACACCGGTGGCCGAGGTGGCCTGGTCGCTTGCGGCCGCGCCTTCGGCGGCGGGACGCTCCTGCGCGGGACGGGTGCCCAGCGCAAATTCGGGATGGGCGGTGGCCGAGGCATCGGAGCCGAGCTCGTGATCCTCGGAGGTCGACTCCAGCGAGCCGGCCATCGTCGAGGTGGTCCCGGCGTAGCCGGAGAGACCCGCGTCCTTGAGCTCATCGGGCTCCAGGTTCGCCGGGTTCTCCTCGATCTGCTCCTCAAGGGCCGCGATCTTGGCGGTGAGGTCCTGGTTCTCCTGAGCCAGGCGCCGCCATTCGACGACCACCTCGTCAAGGAAGTCATCGACCTCGTCCTTGTCGTAACCGGGACGGAACTTGGTCTCGGGGAATTCCTTGTTCAGGAGGTCATCGGGGGTCAGGGCCATGCGGTGTCACCTCATCGAGTGGCTGGGAAAGCTGAGAAGCTGGTCTTCGGATCAACGTCCAGGATACCCGTGGCGATTCGGTGCCCTCGACGTCAACCTTCAAGTGCGGGTTTCACGCAGCCCCAGGGCGGCCGACGGTCCCGGCGCGGCGCGGTGCCGGTGCCCTCAAGCGCCGTGGGTCAGGCGCCGTGGGTCAGGCGAATCCGCGCAGGACCATCTTGGCGATCACCACGACCAGGAACACCAGCAGGAAGCCCATGTCCAGGGATACGCCGCCCAGGTTCAGCGGCGGGACCTTGCGCTGGATCCACCGGATCGGCGGGTCGGTGATGGTGTAGACCCCGACGGCGATCATCAGCGGCAGGCCCTTGGGACGCCAGCTTCGGGCGTACTGCTGGGTGAGGTCGAAGACGATGCGGACCACCAGCGCGAACTGGTAGATGGTCAGCAGCAGGTACAGGGGTGCGGTTAAGAGGTCCACAGCTGCAAAGCGTACTTGGTTCAGCTCTGGTTGAAGAACTGGGCCGAGGACGGGGTCTCCGCCGCGGCGCGCTCTTCAGCCAGCACCTCGATGTTCTTCGGGGTCAACAGGAAGACCTTGTTGGTGACCCGCTCGATGGAGCCGCCCATGCCGAAGACCAGCCCGGCGGAGAAGTCCACCAGTCGCTTGGCCTCAGCCTCGCCCATGTCGGTGACGTTCATGATCACCGGGATGTTGTCTCGGAAGGACTCGCCGATGACCTTCGCGTCGTTGTAGGAGCGCGGGTGCACGGTGGTGATTTTTCGCATCGGTGAACTTTCATCCCGGGATGAGGGAGCTCGCTTGATCGGGGTGACCGGAGCACGATAGTCCGGGGCCACTGCCAAGTTGGAGCTGTTGTACTGGCCTGTGTGTGAGGGGTCCTCGGCGTGATCGATCCCGAGGGAGACGACCTCGCTACTGCGAGCGGAGGAGGTGGCGCTGGTCGGCGCCGGAGTCTCGCGGATCGAACCGGTCGTCGAGGAGCTGCGGCTCACCGAGCTGGGCTCGGAGACTGAGCCCTGGGTGTTGCGGGTCGTGGAGGAGGGCTCCTTGGAGAAGCTGTCCTCGCTGTAGTCGTCTCCGTCGGCGAGGCCGAGGTAGATCATGGTCTTCTTGAAGGCACCGGCCATGAGGGTTCTCCTGGGGAAGTTTGAATTGTCACTGCGCGGTCTCGAGACTATCGCTGAAGCGGACGCTCACCCAGGACATCTCGACCGACTCGCAGGTGTGTCGCACCGTGGGCCACGGCTTCCTCCAGGTCACCGCTCATTCCGGCGGAGATCATCCGGGCCTCGGGGTGGGCCAGACGCAGCTGCGCGGAGAGTTCCGCAAGTCGGCGGAAGGCCGGGGCGGGGTCCTGATGAAGCGGGGCCACCGCCATGAGACCGCCGAGCTGAAGCCC
The DNA here is from genome assembly GCF_017347085.1 of Nesterenkonia sp. E16_10. GTDB lineage: Bacteria > Actinomycetota > Actinomycetes > Actinomycetales > Micrococcaceae > Nesterenkonia. Next base: position 192,163 of record NZ_JADPSA010000016.1, on the reverse strand, counting down.
GGGGGCCTCGGCGATGCGCTCCGCCAGCTCGGGGATCTGCGCGGGGTCGGCCCCTCCCCTGCCGTCGGTGGGCACCGGGTCACGCAGATCCACCTGGATGAGACAGGTCAGCGGCAGCCCGTCCCGCGCCGGCGCGGCCTTGACCAGCGCCTTGAGCAGGGAGGCCCGGTCCACGGAGTGCAGATGATCGGCATAGTCGATGACAGAGCGGGCCTTATTGGACTGCAGCTGGCCGATGAAGTGCCAGTGCAACCCGTCCTGGGCAGGGGCCGAACCGCGGCCTGTGGCCGCGACAGAGTCCCCCGCAGCAGAGTCAACGGCAGTGGATGCGCCGGCGTCTCCGAGAAGCAGCTGCGCGACCTCCGCAGCCTTGGCGGCGGCCTCCTGGTCCCGGTTCTCCCCCACGTCGCGCACGCCGAGCCGATACAGCCGGAGCACGTCGGCGGCAGGAAAGAACTTGGTGACCACGATCAGCTCCGGCCGGTCCTGGCGCCCGACCGCGGCCATGGCCCGGTCGATCCGGGCGTGGACCGCGTCGAGGTTCGCGGCGAGCTCCTGGCTGCGCGCGTCCCGGGCGGCAGGCCCTGGGCTCCCGGACTCGGGGCTCGAAGACTCGGGGCTCGAAGGCTCGGGGCCAGCGGGCCCGGGGCCGGCTGGTTCTGGACTGGTCTGCACAGGGACAGCCTATCGAGCCGCAGGCTCGGTCGGGAGCGCCGCTGCGGAGGCGGTCTGCGGCCTCCAGATCACCCCGGCGAAGCGTCCGCGATCGGGGTCGCGGCGGTGGGAGAACAGCGAGTCGTCCTCGATGGTGCAGCCGACGAGCTCCTCGACGGTGACGCCACGCTGGGCGAGCACGGCCTGGGCCTCGGCGCGCAGGTTCAGCGCGCTGGTGCCCCAGCTCGTGGTCGAGGCGATGGCGGGCCGGCCCGGCGAGATCTCGGCGACCATCTGGTCCGGAATCTCGTAACACGCCCCGCAGGCGCCGGGACCGATCCAGGCGGTGATCCGTACGGCTCCGCGGTCCTGCATCGCGGCCACCGTGTTCTCCAGAATCCCTGCCAGCAGCCCTGGGCGCCCGGCGTGGGCGGCCGCGGTCACCGGGACCCGATGCTGAGGGTCCTCGGCGGCGCGCTGCCCGTAGAAGAGCACCGGCAGGCAGTCGGCGACCATGATGGTCAGCGGCACCGACCCATCGGCGCAGACCCAGGCGTCCCCGGTGGGCACCGCGCTCGGGTCGAGTTCGGTCTGCCCGGCGGGCTGCTCAAGGGCGGAACTCGCGGCGTCGAGCACCTCGGCCGAGTGGACCTGGTTCAGGAAGCGCAGGGATCCCTTCGGCACGCCCATGGCGGCCTCGAGCCTTCGACGATCCTGGGGCACCTGGGACTGGGGGCCCGCGTGGACCGCCAGATTTCCGGCCTCCACGGAGGTGAAGCCCAGCTCCACGGAGTCCCCGGCCCGGCCCCGCCACCAGAACGGTGACGGGGATCCGGCCGTGCCGGCCCCCATGCTGGTGGGGGCCGGGATCACTTCAGGAAGTCAGGCACATCGAGGTCGTCGTTGCGGCCTCCGGTGTAGTCCGACTCGACGATGTCCGGGATGTCCTGCTGCTCGTCGTTCTCGTGACGACGCCGCGACTGCTCGAACCGCTGCTGCGGGGCCGTGTCCTGGGACCCGGCGTTGCGTGCCGCGCCTGCGCCCATCGGAATCGTGCCGGGCACGGTCCCTGGCACAGGAGGAGCGGTGCGTGCGGCCGGTGATGCGGAGCCGACGCTGCGTGCCGGCGCCTGGTTCTGCAGCGGCTGCGCGGGCCGGGAGGTGGCGTCGACCTGGTCGAAGCCGGCGGCGATCACGGTGACCCGTGCCTCATCACCGAGGGCGTCGTCGATGACGGCGCCGAAGATGATGTTGGCCTCCGGGTGGGCGACCTCCTGGACCAGGCGAGCGGCCTCGTTGATCTCGAAGAGTCCGAGATCCGAGCCGCCCTGGATGGAGAGCAGCACGCCGTGGGCGCCGTCGATGGAGGCTTCCAGCAGCGGCGAGGCGATGGCCAGCTCGGCGGCCTTGACCGCCCGGTCCTCGCCGTTGGCCGAACCGATGCCCATCAGGGCCGAACCGGCACCCTGCATGACGGACTTCACGTCGGCGAAGTCGAGGTTGATCAGGCCCGGTGTGGTGATCAGGTCGGTGATGCCCTGCACGCCGGAGAGCAGCACCTGGTCCGCGGAGCGGAAGGCGTCCAGGACCGAGACGTTCTTGTCCGAGATCGAGAGCAGCCGATCGTTGGGGATCACGATGAGCGTGTCGACCTCGTCGCGGAGCTGTTCGATGCCCTCTTCGGCCGAGCCGGCGCGCCGGCGGCCCTCGAAGGTGAACGGGCGGGTGACCACGCCGATGGTCAGCGCGCCGAGCGACCGGGCGATCCGGGCGACCACGGGGGCGCCACCGGTTCCGGTGCCGCCGCCTTCGCCTGCGGTCACGAACACCATGTCCGCGCCGCGGATGACCTCTTCGATCTCCTCGGAGTGGTCCTCGGCAGCCTGTCGGCCGACCTCGGGGTTCGCACCGGCGCCCAGTCCACGGGTCAGCTCACGGCCGACGTCGAGCTTGACGTCGGCGTCGCTCATCAGCAGCGCCTGTGCGTCGGTGTTGATGGCGATGAATTCCACGCCACGGAGACCGACGTCGATCATGCGGTTGACGGCGTTGACGCCGCCGCCACCGATGCCGACGACCTTGATCACGGCCAGGTAGTTGTTCGGTGATGCCACGTTGTGTGTCCCTTGCTCGTCTCTGGTCTCAAATGCACGGAGACCCCCGTCGCTTCCGAAGCCGCAACGCGACTCCTCACTGTCTTCACCCGTCTCGGGCCACCTGATCGTGCCGATGTCATTCGCGGGTACATCGGTTCGATCATGGGCGGCAGCCCGTGACGTCGCAGCGGCTCTTCAGCGGACGGGAGCCTCCATACCTGAGACATTCTTCTGTTGCCTGCGAACCAACAGCAAGGTTCAAGCTTTACTTGAACCTGAGAGGATCCTCAAGAGGCGTCCCCTATCTGATGTTCTTTTCGGTCATAAGCCTACGCGCCACAGAGGCTCACCGCGTCACCGGCGCGCTCGGAGTCGAGATGTCGAGCACCTCGACGCCGTCGAACTCCTCCGACGGGGAGCCCAGGATCGCCTCCAGGACCGCGGCCTTCTCGTCTCCGCGCTCGTCGTTGCCCCAGACCACGGTGCGCCCGTCCTGCAGCTCGAGCTGCACCGAGTCTCGGGACTCCGCCGTGGCGGAGTCCAGGGACTCACGGGCGCCCTCGGGCAGCTGGCCCAGCACCGAGACGATGGTCTTGAAGACCGATTCATTCTCCAGCGCGGCCTCCGCGGAGATCACCGGAGTGGCGTAGCCCTGCGCATCCTCGCGCTGGTCCTCGTCGAAGGTCCTGATCAGCTCGCCTTCCTGGCTGTAGAAGAGGATCTCCTGCTCCACGTGGACCTCGGCCACCGGGGGATGCTCGATCACCACGATGTCCAGACCCTCGGGCAGCCGGGCGGCGACGATGACCTCATCCACCGCGCGCTCCCCCTCGAGCAGCCCCTCCACGTCGCCCTGGCTGATCTGGGCCAGGGGTGTGCCGTGCAGCGGAGCGAGCAGCTCCTGGGCGCGCTGATCGGTGAGCAGGTCGTTGTCCTGCATCGCGATGGCGCGCACCACCAGCAGCGGGGAGAAATAGAGCGTGGCCACCACGCCGAGCAGCACCGCCAGCGCGATCAGAGCGGTGAGGATCCGACGACGACGGCGGCGTCTGTCCGTGACCGCGGCAGGCTCAGGAAAGTCCAGCAGCGACTCCTGGGCAGACCGGTCGGTCTCCGCCTCCGAGAGCGTGGCGCCGCCTGTTGCACTGTCGCCGGCGCGGTCGCCAGCGCGGTCCCTGGCGCGGCGAGGATGCCGCAGCCTCATCGCCGCGCCGTGAGCGCGTCGAGGATGTCTGCGCCCAGGGCGGTGACGTCACCGGCCCCGAGGGTCATGATCAGGTCCCCGGGGCGGGCGGCCGAGGCCACCTCTGCCACGGCCTCTGCGGCGCCGCGCACCGGGTGTCCCAGCAGGGCGGCGGTGACGCCCTCGATGGGCTCCTCCCGGGCCGGGTAGATCTCCAGGACGGCCACGGTGTCGGCGGCGGTCAGCGCCGTGCCGAAGTCCTCGGCGAAGGCTGCGGTGCGGCTGAACAGATGCGGCTGGAAGATCACGTGGACCTGCCCCTGATCGGCGCTCAGCGAGGCGCGGGCCGCCTGCAGCACCGCCGCGACCTCGGTGGGGTGGTGGGCGTAGTCGTCATAGACGCGCACCCCAGAGACCTCGCCACGCAGCTCGAAGCGGCGGGAGGTGCCCTGGAAGTGCGAGATCGCCTCGACGCTGGTGGCCAGCGAGAGGCCGGCCTGACGGCCCACGGCGATCGCCGCCAGCGCGTTGAGCTGGTTGTGCACCCCGGGCACGGCGAGCCGCAGCTGAGCCTCCTCGACGCCTTCACGCACCGTGCCGCCCTCGCGGGTGACGCTGCTCAGACGCAGGTCCGCGTCCTGCCCGGTGCCGTAGCTGGTGATGCTGACCCCGCGGGAGGCCAGCGGCTCGGCGACCTTCGCCAGCAGCGCACGGGCTCCGGCGTCGTCGGTGCAGATGATCAGCGACCCGCCGTCGGTGATGCGCTCGATGAAGTCCACGAAGACCTGTTCCACCGCCTCGGCGGTGCCGTAGTGGTCCAGATGGTCGGCTTCGACGTTGGTGACCACCCCGACCTCGGGGGCGTAGTTGAGCAGCGAGCCGTCAGACTCATCGGCTTCGGCGATGAACCACTCCCCCGTGCCAGTGGCCGCGTTGACGCCGAGTCCGGCGACGTTGGCGCCCACGGCGAAGGTCGGGGAGAGTCCGGCCTGCTCCAGCAGCACCGTCGCCATGGACGAGGTGGTGGTCTTGCCGTGGGTGCCCGCGACCGCCACCGCCCGGCGGGTGCGCATCAGCGCGGCCAGGCCCTGCGAGCGGTGCAGCACCGGCAGTCCGCGGCGCACGGCTTCGTCGTACTCGGGGTTTCCTTCGGCGGCGATGGAGGAGGCGATCACCGCGGTGATCGGGTGGCCCAGCTGCGCCTCGGCGGCGGCCAGGTTCTGCGCCCGGTAACCCACGTGCACGGCGGCTCCGCCGCGGCGGAACTCCTCGAGCACCGGAAGCTCCTTGGCGTCGGTTCCCGAGATCGGCACCCCGTCGGCGGCCATCAGGCGGGCCACCGCGGAGACGCCGACGCCGGCGAGCCCCAGGAAGTGGACATGCCCGAGCCCGGCGTCGGTGTCCTGCGCTCCGGTGTCCTGCGCGCCGGTGTCCTGCGCGCCGGTGTTCTGCGCGCCGGTGTCAGGCGCCGCGCTGGCATCAGGGGTCCCGGTGGTGGCGTGGTTCATGGCGGGAACCCTCACTTCTCGGTCTCGGAGGTGCTGATCGGATGACCGGCGGCGGCGAGGGTGGCGCGGGCCATCCGGTCGTCGGCGTCGGTGATCCCGCGGGCGGCGGACTGCTGCTCCATGTTGGCCAGCAGCCGCGGGTCCTCGAGCAGCGGCACCATGTTGCGCCGGATCCAGGACCTGTTGAAGTGCTCGTCCTTGACCAGCAGCGCGCCGCCGGCGGCGACCAGCTCCCGGGCGTTGAGCTCCTGCTCGCCGTTGCCCACCGGCAGCGGGACGAAGATGGCGGGCAGTCCCACGGCGGCGATCTCGCTGACCGTGGCCGCGCCGGCGCGGGCGATGATCAGGTCCGCCGCGGCATAGGCGAGCTCCATGCCGTCGAGGTATTCCCGCTGGTGGTAGCCGGGGTGTTCCAGCAGTGCGCCGTGCTCACCGGTGAGCGCCTTGTCCCGGCCGGTCAGGTGCAGCACCTGGGCTCCGGTGCCGAGCAGCTCGGTCAGCGCCGCCTTGATCGAGAGGTTCAGCGAGAGCGCCCCGGAGGACCCGCCGGTGACGACCAGGGTGACCTTCTCCGGGTCCAGGCCCAGGGCTTCGCGGGCCGGTCCTCGCTGTTTCGCGCGGTCGAGCTGGGAGATCTCGCGGGACATCGGCATGCCCACCCATTCGGAGCCCTTCAGCGGGGTGTTCTCGAAGGCGACGCCGGTGAATGCGGCGAATCGGTGGCCCAGTTTGTTCGCCAGGCCCGGCCGCGCGTTGGCCTCATGGATCACCACCGGGATGCCCAGCCGGCGGGCCGCGACGAACACCGGGGTGCACACGTATCCGCCGACGCCCATCACGACGTCGGCCTGCTCGGCGCGCAGGATCCCGGCGGCGTCGCGCACGGCCTGCCCGAACCGGGAGGGAAAGCGCAGCATGTTGCGGGAGGGCCGGCGCGGCATGGGGACCTTCTCGATGGTCTCCAGGCGGTAGCCGGCCTCGGGCACCAGCCGGGTCTCGAGTCCGGCGGCGGTGCCGATCACGGTCTGGCGGACCTCGGGGGCGAGCCGGTCGAGGGCGCGGGCGACGGCCAGCATCGGGCTGACGTGGCCGGCGGTGCCGCCGCCGGCGAGAACAATGGAGAGCTCATTCATGGGTTTTCCTTCGGCCGCCATCAGGCGGATATCGGTGTGCGGTGTGCGGTCGCGGCGGCCTTCGAGGGCGCGGTTCGCCCGCGGCGGGGCGGACCCTGCTGCCGCTGGCGGCGGGCGAAGTTCAGCACCACCCCGACGGCGATCAGGGTCACGGTCATCGCCGAGCCGCCGGAGGAGATGAACGGCAGCGGCACGCCCACCACCGGGAGCACCCCGGTGACCATCCCGATGTTGATGAAGGCCTGGCCGTTGATCCAGGCGACGACCCCGAGGCAGACCAGCCGGGTGAACTGATCCTCGGTGTTGTAGGCCACGCGGAACATGCCCACGGCGAGCACGGCGAAGAGGCCCAGCACCGTGAAGGTGCCCAGCAGCCCCAGCTCCTCACCGATGATGGTGAAGATGAAGTCGTTGTGGACCTCGGGGATGTAGTCCCATTTCTGCCGCGACTGGCCCAGGCCGACGCCCCAGAAGCCGCCCGAGGCCAGGGCGTAATAGCCCTGCTGCATCTGGTGGCAGGGGTCGGTGGGGTGGTCGCAGTTGACCCCGAGCCAGGCCCAGACGCGCATCATGCGGTAGGGGGTCAGGAGCATCAGCAGTGCGACCATCACCGCGGCGAGGCTGGCCGCGATCACGAAGTAGCGCATGGCGACACCGGCGGCGAAGAGCAGCGTGCCGACGATCAGGAGGATGATCAGGCTGGTGCCCAGATCACCGCCGGCCAGCACCAGGACCAGCACGGCGAGCGCGCCGGGGGCCACGAACGGAGTGACCCAGTGCGCGAACTGAGAGAGCAGCGGACCCTTCCTGGCCAGCACGGCCGCGCCCCACATCACCAGTCCCAGCTTGGCGACCTCGGAGGGCTGCCCCTGGACCGGTCCGATCCGGAGCCAGTTCGTGGAGCCGCCGCTGGTGTGGCCCAGCGGGGTGAACGCCACCAGGGCGAGCATGACCATGGAGGCCAGCATCAGGAACCAGCCGATGGCTCGCAGCCAGCTGGTGGGCAGGATCATCATGACGAACATGCCGAGGAGCCCGATGACGGCCCAGGTGGCCTGCCGGGAGACCGTGGTGAAGGCACCCCCGGTGGGGTCCACCGAGGTCGAGGACAGCACGAAGGTCAACCCGATGACGGCGAGGGCGAGAGTGGAGCCGAGCACCAGCCAGAAGGTGGTGTAGGGGTTCCCGATCTCCAGGAAGCTCCAGAAGCGCTGCACCCGGTTCTGCCGGGAGCTGGTCCGCTCCGCCTTCCAGCGACGACCTGCGGCGCCGTCGGAGTCCTCAGCCTCCTGGGCCGGACGCTCCTGGGAGGCACGCTGCGCCGGTCGCGGCTGCGCCGGGGCGGTCGAATCCTCTACGGCACGCAGCTGAGACCTGCGCTGTTCGGGGGAGGCTGGGACTCGAGGTCTCCGCTTGTCCATCAAGTCCTCCTCCTGGTGGGCTCCCCTGCGGGGCCACCTCTATGATCAATCGGTCATCAGCTCGGTGACTGCTTCGATGAATGCTTCCCCGCGGGCTGCGTAGGAGGCGAACTGATCCATCGAGGCGGCGGCGGGAGCCATCAGCACCGTGTGGTGCGGGGCGAGCGCCTTGGCGGCTTCGGCCACGGCGGCCCGCATGGCGCGCGCCCCGTCCTCGTCCGCCAGCGAGGCGTCCACCGCACTGCGGCTCTCATCCTCCCGCAGGCGTCCACCGATCACCGGGACTCCCGGCGCGTGTCGCTCGAGGCTGGACCTCAGCTGGGAGGAGTCTGTGCCGATGAGGATCACCCGGCGCAGCCGGGGCGCCACCTCGGCGATGAGCTCGTCGTAGAGCACCCCCTTGGGCAGTCCCCCGGCGATCCAGATGACGTCGGTGAAGCTGCGCAGCGAGGCCGCCGCGGCATGCGGGTTGGTGGCCTTGGAGTCGTTGATCCAGAGCACGTCATCGGCCTTGGCCACCGGCTGGATCCGGTGGTCCCCGGCCTCATAGCCCTGCACCGCGGCACGGATCGCCTCCGGCGCGGCACCGGCGGCGCGGGCCAGGGCCGCGGCGGCCAGCGCGTTGGCGATCAGGTGCTGCGGGGCGAGCGGCCCGAAGTCCTCGAGCCCTGCGAGCTCCAGCGCCTGGTGCGCCCGGTCCTCGAGGAACGCGCGGTCCACCAGCAGGTCCTCGACCACCCCGAGCATCGAGAGCCCGGGCGACCCGGTGGTGAAGCCAATCGCGCGGCAGCCCTCCTGGACGTCGGCCTCGGCGACCATGTCCTCGGTGATCTGCTGGTCGGCGTTATAGACGCAGGCCAGTTCGGTGTTCTCGTAGATCTTCGCCTTGGCAGCACGGTAGCCCTCGAAGCTGCCGTGCCAGTCCACGTGGTCCTCGGCGATGTTGAGCACTGCCGAAGCCACCGGAGAGAGCAGCTCGGTGTACTCGAGCTGGAAGCTGGAGAGCTCCACGGCCAGCGCGTCATAGCCCTGCGGGTCACGGATCGCGTCGAGCACGGGCACGCCGATGTTGCCGCAGGCGATGGCACGCTGCCCATCGGCGATCAGCATGGACTCCAGCAGGGTCACGGTGGTGGTCTTGCCGTTGGTGCCGGTGACCACGAGCCACTTGGGCTCCCGGGCGCCCGGGCGGGCGCCGAGCCGCCAGGCCAGCTCCACCTCGGAGAGGACCGGGATCCGGGCGGCGCGGGCAGCTCGGATCAGCGCGGAGTCGGGCCGCCACCCCGGAGAGGTGACCAGGATCTCGGGCAGCTCGCCGTCGAGAAGCGGCAGCCCGGAGAGGTGCTCGGGACCCAGCAGGATCTGCTGCACACCGACCAGGCGCAGCGTCTCGGCGTCGCGCTGGGTCTTGGCCGTATCGGTGCCATCGACGACGACGACGCGCGCGCCGAGCTCCGCAAGGGTGTCGGCGGCGGCGAATCCGGAGACGCCCAGCCCGGTGACCAGCGCGCGCAGTCCCTTCCAGGGACCGTCCCAGCCGCGCAGCTCGGGACGGGTCTGCAGCTGCCGAGACATCTGCGGCTGGCCAGCATCCTGGGCGGTCACTGGGTGATCACCCATTCCCCGTAGAAGAGCGCCAGACCGATGCCGACGGCGAGGGCGCCGATGATCCAGAATCTCACCACCACGGTGACCTCGGCCCAGCCCTTGAGCTCGAAGTGGTGCTGCAGCGGGGCCATCAGGAAGATCCGCTTGCCGCCGGAGAGCTTGAAGTAGCCGACCTGGATGATCACGGAGAGGGTGATCAGCACGAAGAGGCCGCCGAGGATCACGAAGAGCAGCTGCGTGTGGGTCAGGATCGCGAAGCCGGCCAGAGCGCCGCCCAGCGCGAGGGAGCCGGTGTCGCCCATGAAGATCTTCGCCGGTGAGGTGTTCCACCAGAGGAAGCCGATCAGCGCGCCGGTGATGATCGCGGCGATCATGGCCATGTCCATCGGGTCACGCACCTGGTAGCAGACGCTCTCCACGGCACTGCCGCTGCCACAGGCCTGGTTGAACTGCCAGATGGAGATGATCGTGTAGGCGGCGGTGACCATGCCGGTGGCCGCGGTGGCGAGCCCATCCAGGCCGTCGGTGAGGTTGACCCCGTTGGTGGTCGCGGTCACGATCAGGTTCGCCCAGATCACGAACAGGATCATGCCGATCACCGGTCCGGCGAAGGCCAGGTCCAGCACGGTCTCGCGGACGAAGGAGATGTTCGTGGAGGCGGGGGTCAGTCCGTCGGCATCGGGGAAGTTCAGCGCCAGCACGGCGAAGAGCACCCCTACGATGACCAGCCCGGCGATCTTGCGCCAGGGAGTCAGGCCCAGCGACTGCTTCTTGCTGATCTTCGCGAAGTCGTCGGCGAAGCCGACCAGTCCCATACCGATCATCAGCAGCAGCAGCAGCAGTCCCGAGGCCGTGGGACCGGAGCCGTCACCGGTGAGCAGCATCAGCCCGTGGGTCAACAGATACGCGGCGACCACGGCGATCATGATGACCGCACCGCCCATCGTGGGGGTGCCGCGCTTCACGTGATGCGTAGTGGGGCCGTCGTCACGGATGAACTGGCCGTATCCGCGCTTCACCAGGAAGCGGATGAACAACGGTGTCCCGACGAGGGTGAGTCCCAGGCCGAAGACGGCACCGATGACTACAGCGATCACAGGGCCCCTTCCTTTGCGGCGATCTTGTCACCCAGGAGTCTAAGCCCTGCGCTGTTGGAGGATTTGAAGAGCACGATGTCCCCGGGAGCGAGCTCCTGATCCAGGTAGGCCTCGGCCTCCTCGACCGTGGCGACCCAGTGCACCTCGGACCCCCAGCTGCCCTCGGCGATGGCTCCGCGGTAGAGCGGGTAGGCCAGATCCCCGACGACCAGCGTCTTGTCGATGTTCAGTCTCACCACGGTCTCGCCCAGCTGGGTGTGCTTGGGGATGGAGACCTCGCCGAGCTCGAGCATCGCGCCGAGCACGGCCACCGAGCGGCGTGCCGGGCGGCCCTGGCCGGGCCGGGTGAGCATCGCCAGGGTGCGCAGCGCCTCCCGCATGGACTCGGGATTGGCGTTGTAGGCGTCGTTGATCAGGGTGACGCCGTCGGCGCGTTCGGTGCGCTCCATCCGCCAGCGGCTTGCCGGGCCGAGCCCGTTCAGGCGCTGGGCGATGGCCGCCGGAGCGACGCCGGCGCGCAGCGCGCAGGCCGCCGCGGCCAGCAGGTTGGAGACATGGTGGGCCCCGGTGAGTCCGGAGACCACCGGGAACTCCTCGCCAGACTCGGTGAATCGCAGCTGGAACCGCGGGTGACCCGCCTCGTCGAGGCTCAGGTCCAGCGCGCGCACCTGATCTGGGACGGCCTGGTCGAGGCCGGCGCCCGGGGCGGTCTCGTTCTCCGAGGCCTGACCGGTGGTTTCGCTGAACCAGGTGATCGGGGCCGTGGCGGAGGGTGCCATGGAGGCGACCTGGGGATCGTCGCGGTTGAGCACCACGGTGCCGGCGGCGCCGATCTCCTCGACCAGCTCGGCCTTGACGGCGGCGATCTTGTCCGCGCCGCCGAACTTGCCGGCATGGGCGGAGCCGACCATCAGCACCGCCCCGATGTCGGGGCGGACCATCTGCGCGAGATCACGGATGTTGCCGGGGGCGTCGGCGCCCATCTCCACGACGAGGAACCGGGTCTGAAGCTCGGCGGTGAAGATGGTCAGCGGCACGCCGACCTCACCGTTATAGGAGCCCTGCGGCGCGACGGTGGGGCCCTCGGGCTCCAGGATCGACTTCAGCAGGTCCTTGGTGGTGGTCTTGCCGGCGGATCCGGTGATGCCGATGACGGTGGTGACCGAGTGGGCGCGCACCCGGTCCAGGATCGCCGCGGCGATCTGGCCCATGGCGCTGACCACGTCGGGCACGACCACGCTGGGGTGCGCGGCACCATCCGGGGCCTGGGTCGCGCGCTGGGCCAGCACGAGTGTGGCCCCGGCGGCGAGGGCCGCGTCGATGAAGTGGTGACCGTCGGTGGTCTCCCCCGGCTTGGCGATGAACATCGAGTCCGCGGCCATGCTGCGGGAGTCGGTGTCTGCGTGTCGCACGCGCAGGTCCGAGGGGTTCGGGACTCCGTGCAGGGTCCCTGCGGTGATCTCGGCGATCTCTGCGGCTGAAAGCTCGATCATGCCTGGTCGCCTCCTTCTGCGGTGGAAGTTCTGTGGGTCTGCCTGGTGTCCGGATCGGGGCCCGTCGAAGGAGCGTCGTCGGCGGTGGGGAAACCCCGCCGGCGCAGCGCCCGGGCCAGTTCCACCCGGTCATCGATCGGGTGCTTCGTCCCGGCGAAGTCCTGGTGGACCTCGTGTCCGCGGCCCGCCAGGATGATCGTGTCCTCGGGCGCTGCGACCTCGACGGCGCGGACGATCGCATCGATCCGGGGCGAGATCTCTTCCAGCGTGGTGTCCAGGTCCTCGGTGGCCAGGGCCTCGCGGGCGCCCTCCAGGAGCCCGGCCCGGATCTGGGCTGGGTCCTCGCCGTGGGGGTCGTCGTCGCTGATGATCACGTGATCCGCCATGCGCACCGCGATCGCGCCCATCAACGGGCGTTTGGCGCTGTCGCGCTCCCCCGCGGCGCCGATCACCAGGATGGTCTTGCCCTCTGAGGTGCTCGCGGCGGCCTCAAGGGTGCGGATCATGGCGTCGGGGTTGTGCGCGAAGTCCACGATGGCGGCGGGGGCGGTGCCGATCACCTGCATCCGGCCGGGAACGCTGATCGTGAAGGGGTCGGCCTGTTCCAGCGCTGCGATGATCTCCTCCCGGCTGACGCCCAGGGCGGTGGACTCGTCGGCGGTGAGCACCATCACGGCGGCCAGGGCCGCGTTGGCCACATTGAACCGGCCCGGCAGACCGGTGCGGGAGCGGATGTTCTCCCCGGTGTGCCGATTGTGCAGCGTGAAGGCGCTGCCGAGCAGGTGCGGGGAGACCTGGGTGACGCTCCAGTCCGCGGCCGGGTCGGGGGTCTCCTCGGTGGCCAGGGTCACGACGTGGCCGGTGGCGGTCTGGGCCATCCGCCATCCCCAGGGGTCATCCACGATGACCACGCTGCTGCGCGTCCGACGGCGGGCGAACAGCGCCGCCTTCGCGGCGAAGTACTCCTCCATCGAGCCATGCAGATCCAGGTGGTCCTGGGTCAGGTTGGTGAAACCGGCCACGGCGTAGAAGAGTCCCGAGACGCGGTCGTAAGAGATCGCGTGGGAGGACACCTCCATCGCGGCGGCCGCCACGTCGGCCTCGCGGAAGAGCGCCATCAGGCTGTGCAGCTGCACGGCCTCCGGGGTGGTCATCTTCGAGGGGATCCTCGCCTCCCCGGAGGCGATCTCGATGGTCCCGATCAGGCCGGTGGCGCGCTCGTGCGGCGCCAGCAGAGTGTCCAGCAGGGAACGCAGGAAGTAGGTGGTGGTGGTCTTGCCGTTGGTGCCGGTGACCCCGAACAGCGCCGGCCCCGAGGTCGCGGTGTTGCCATAGATCAGCGCCGCCGAGGGGCCCGCGGCCTCGCGCACGCGACGCACCTCGATGACCGGGATGCGGTAGCCCACGCGCTCACGGACCTTCTCGGCCCCGGCGACGTCGGTGAGGATCGCTGCGGCGCCGCACTCCAGCGCGGTCATCACGAAGTCCGCCCCGTGGGCGCGCGAGCCGGAGACGGCGACGAAGAGGTCACCAGGGCCCACGGCCTTGGGGTCCATGGCGGCACCGGTGAGCCGAACCTCGCTCGCGGCACGACCCACGGGAGTCACCAGCGGGTCATAGCCGGTGCCGGCGAGCTCGGCGACGAGCTGCTCCACACTGGTGCCGGCCACGGTGTGTGGCCGGAACACCCGGTCCTGAGCCGCAACGCTGAGTCCTGTTGCTGCCGCGCTCACCAGGGCTGATCCTGGTTCTCGCCTTCGAAGCCGTCGTAGGCCTCGCTCTTCGCCCCGCTGGGCGCTTCGTCATAACTGCTAAGCACGTACGACATGATCTCACGGAACGTGTCGGTGACCTCCCAGTCGCGCCAATAGCCCTGCGGGCGGTGCACGGTCACGGAGACCAGGTACTGCGGGTCGTCCAAGGGAGCCATGCCGATGAAGGACTGGGTGTGACCGTCGAATCCTCCGCCTGCACCGGCGGCCTCCGCGATGCCAGACTTGCCGCCCACGCGGTACCCGGAGACGGCGGCCTCGGAGCCGGTGCCGTAGTCCACCACGCCTTCGAACATGCGCAGCATCTCCTCGGAGGTCTCCTCGGAGAACACCCGCTCGCCCGGTTCGGTCTCGACCGGGTGCTCGGTGCCGTCGGCGTCGACATAGGCGTCGATCAGGCGCAGCGGCACGTCGACTCCGCCGTTGGTCATGGTCTGGAAGGCCTGCAGACTGTGCAGCACCGAGGTGGTGTAGCCCTGGCCGAACTGGGTGGTCAGGTGCTGGCGGGCATCCCATTCCTCGGGTGGACGCAGCACCGAGTTCGCCTCGGTGCCGAGTCCGATGTCCAGGGGTTCGCCGAGGCCGACCCGGCGCATGTAGTCATAGCGGGTCTCCTCCGGGATCTCGCCACCGATCATCACCGTGCCGGTGTTGTAGGAGCGGGCGAAGATGCCTGCGGCCGTCATGTCCAGGGTGGGGTGACGGGTGGCGTCGCTGATGGTCTGTCCGTCGACCTCGTAGCGGTTGTCCACGGTGAAGCCGTCGGTGGGGTTCAGCGTGCCCTCCTCCAGCGCCATCGCGAAGGTGATGGCCTTGCCGGTGGAGCCGGGCTCGAAGTCCTGGGTCAGCGCGAGCGGCCGACGGAAGAGCTCCTCGGTCTCCCCCGGCTCGGCCGGATCGACCGTCTCGGAATCGGCCATGGCCAGGATCTCCCCGGTGGTGAGGTCCAGGACGGTGGCGTTGCCCCAGGCGGCGTTGTACTGGTTGGACTTCTTTGCGATCGACTCCTGGGCGAACCACTGCAGGTCCTGATCGATGGTCAGGCGCACATCCTGGCCGTCCTCGGCCGGGAGCTCCTCGTAGGTGGCCACGGGGATCCGCACGCCGTCGCCGCCGACCTCGTAGATCCGTTCCCCGTCGACCCCGCTGAGCGCCTCATCCTGGGCGGCTTCGATCCCTTCCAGCGGGCCGTCGGCACCCATGAAGCCGATGATCGAGCCTGCCACCGCTCCGGAGGGGTAGCTGCGCTGGGACACCGGCTCGGCGTAGAGGCCAGGCAGGCCGATGTCCACGGCCTGCTCGCTCTGCTCGGGGGTCAGGGACCGAGCCACCACTGAGTAGCGGCTCTCGCCCACGATGCTCTCGGTGAGCTCTTCGGTGCTGCGGTCCAACACCTCGGCGAGCTCGGCGATGCCGGTGCGCACCGTGACCTCCTCGCGCAGCCCGGTGGCCTCGTCGCTGCGCTCGAAGTCCTCCACCACCGCCTGGTCCACGACCAGGTCATAGCGGTTCACCGAGGTGGCGAGCACCCGGCCTTGGGAGTCGAGGATGTCCCCGCGGTGGGCGGGCAGCGGGACGCTGCGCAGCCGTTCGGAGACGGCCGCCTCGGCGTTTCCTGCCGGATCGAGGCCCTGCACGTGGAACAGGCGTCCTCCGAGCAGGAGCAGCATCACCAGGATCAGGGTGAGTCCGATGCGCATCCGGAACGAGAGGACCCGTTCTGCGCGTTGCTTCTGAGCGGCTGCCATGGCGTCAGCGTTCTCCCAACGGGTCGATCAGTCGAATGAGGGCGCCGGTATGGTCCCGCCGTTGAGCTCAGTGGGGCTGAACTGGTCTTGCGTCCCTGCGGATGTCTCCTGCCCATTCTGCCCGCTGGGGGTCTCGATGAGCGTGTTCAACGCGCCTGCGCCGAGAATGCCTGAAGGCGCACCGGTCACCGACTCGGAGACGTTCAGCGGCGCGGCGGCGTCGCCTCCGGGCACCGCGGGGGCGGCGACGAAGCTGGAGGGGCGGTCGCCGCTGTCGGCCGCCTCGGCGGTGCCGACGACCTCCCCGTCGCTGAGCTCGAGCGCGGCCGCCTCGGCGGGCATGACCATGCCGAGTCCGACCGCGGCGTTGGAGAGCGACTGCGGGGACTGCAGGTGCTGGACCTCTTCGGTCAGCGCCTGGTTCGACTGGACCAGGGCGAGATGCTGGTTCTGCAGCTCCACGACGGTGTACTGCGAGTTGGCCATATGGATGTTCACCGCGAGCACGACCGTCAGGGCCAGCGCCAGCAGGGCGATGATCCCGCCGATGAGACCCTTCTGCCGCTGCCGGAGCTTGGGCAGGGCCCGCAGCATCGGCGAGGTCCGTGCCGAGCCGGCGTCGTCGCCTTCGGGAAGAACGCGGCTCCGGGCCAGGGGTCCCCGAGGTGCGGGGGCGAGGGGCTGGGCTTCTGCGCTCATACGGCGGTTCTCCTGGACTCGGTCAGCTTCTCGACTGCACGCAGCTTCGCTGACGCGGCGCGGGGGTTCTCGGCGATCTCTGCCTCATCGGGCAGCTCGGCCCCCCGGGTGAGGGATCTGAAGGTCGGTTTATGCTCTTCGAGCTCCACCGGCAGGCCCGCAGGCGCCGAGGACTTGGTGCGTCGCGCGAAGGCCTGCTTGACGATGCGGTCCTCCAGCGAGTGGTAGCTCATCGCCACGATCACCCCGCCCGGCGCCACGGCGTCCAGGGCATTCGGGATCGTGCGCTGCAGGACCTCGAGCTCGGCGTTGACCGCGATGCGCAGCGCCTGGAAGGTGCGTTTTGCCGGGTGTCCCCCGGTGCGCTTCGACACCGCCGGGACCGCCTTGTCCACCACGGAGGCGAGGTCCGCCGTCGTGGTGAAGGGCCGGTCCTCGCGACGGGCGACGATGGAGCTGGCGATGCGCCCGGCGAAGCGCTCTTCGCCGTATTCGCGCAGGATCCGCTTCAGCTCGCCGACCTCGATGCGGGCGAGCAGCTCCGCCACCGATTCATCGGGGGAATCCTCCGAGGCGTCCATGCGCATGTCCAGCGGGGCGTCATAGGAGTAGGCGAAGCCGCGGGAGGCCTCGTCCAGCTGCAGCGAGGACACGCCGAGGTCCAGCAGGACGCCGGCCACTCGCTGATCCTCGGCCAGCTCCTCGGCGGCGACCTCGTCCACCCGGTCATAGACCGTGTGGATGCCGCGAAAGCGGTCGCCGTAGGAGCTCAGGCGCTGTGCGGCGAGGGCATGCGCCTCAGGGTCCCGGTCAAAGCCCAGCACGAGGACCTCGGCGTCGGCTGCGAGCATGGCTTCGGCGTGGCCGCCCATGCCCAGGGTGGCGTCGATGACCACGGGCCGGTGGCCTGCGGCTCGGATGTTCTCGACTCCGAGGGACAGCAGCCTGATGCAGCGATCTCGCATCACCGGCACGTGCCGGTCTGCTGTCTCTCGTTGCGCCATACTGCCTCCGTCATGGGAAAGGATCCTTGGACCAGCTCCTCCTCCGCTCCGACCTGCTGCCTGACATCGGGGAAGATAAGTCAGGAATGCGGCGGGGCGGCGGAAGAACTCACCCAAGGATCCCCTTGAAGTGTTCGAACCGTCTTCACTTGTCGTACTTTTTCGTTCGGCGTGTCGTGCCAACCGGCTTCGGTGCTCAGAAGAGGCCGGGAATGGCTTCCCCATCGGTGGATGAGAACTCCGACTCCTTCGCCTCCAGGTACTCGTTCCAGGCCGTGGTGTCCCAGATCTCGGCGCGGTCTCCCGCTCCGATGACCGTGACATCGCGGTCCAGCCCGGCGTACTCCCGAAGCGCGGCAGGAACCGTGATCCTGCCCTGCTTGTCCGGAATCTCGTCGGAGGCCCCGGAGAGGAATACGCGGATGTAGTCGCGTGCCTGGCGTGAGGTCAGAGGAGCCTGCCGCATCTGGTGGTGCACGTTCTTGAACTCTTCCGTGCTGAACACGTAGATGCAGCGTTCCTGCCCGCGAGTGAGGACCAGGCCGTTGGCCAGTTCCTCGCGGTACTTCGCGGGAAGGATCAGGCGAGCCTTCTCATCCATGCGAGGCGTGTATGTGCCCAGGAACAAAGGACACTCACCACCTCACTTGTTGAGGAGAATCATTCCTTCTCCCTCTACCGAGCTCCACTTTACCCCACTTCCCCCCACTTGCAACCAGATTCTGCCGTGCCGCGGCCGGAATCTGTTGCGTGGCGCCGCCGTCGACCGTCTGACCTGGAGGGATGACGCTGAGGTGCAGGTGGAGGGCGGTGGAGGGGCTTGACCGAACCGGGCGCTGCCGAGTGCATCAAGCGTGAGACGGAGACCTGGGCAGGATGCTCGGCTCGAGACCGAAAATCCCCGGAATTCCGGGGCTGCGGCGTCGGTGGCCTTCGGGCGTGGTGACCGGCGACGCTGCCCGGGGAGGAGTGTGGGGCGCTCGGGTGGTGGGAAGTGGGGCGCCCTGCGGTGGTGGGCAGTGGGGCGCCCTGCGGCGGTGCGGGCCGGGGCGTTGGCCGGACATGAAAAAGGCCCCTCCGGAGAGGGGCCTTTCGAAGCTCTGTGGTGCGTGGCGGGTCAGTCCTGCCGGCGTCGTTCTTCCCAGCGCTGCTCGAGTCCGGTCATGAAGTTCCCGGACGGGCTCGGAGCGGAGCTGCGGGGTCCACCGCCGCCTCCCCCTCCACCGTTGCCGCCGTTGCCGCCTCCACCGTTGCCGCGGGAGTTCCCCGAAGCACCTCCGGTGGTGGCGTAGTAGACACCTGCGCCCATGATCAGGAAGCCGATCACACCCACGGGTATCCACTGGTTGTAGATGCTCAGCAGCAGCACGACGATTCCGAGAACGGCGACCAGAGCGCCCAGCACGATGTTGCGCACGTTGAGCGACCCGCTCGGGGAGTCCTGCATGGAGCTGGCGAAGCTCGGATCCTCCGACTGCAGCTGTTCTTCGAGCTGCTTGAGCATGCGCTGTTCACGCTCCGACAGTGGCATCGTGAAGCTCCTTGCGGTCGTCGTGTGGCGTGATGGAAGATACGGATACGCCTGGGTGTATAGTCTAGCGGTTTCGGCACCCCAGACCTAGCCCGACCTCAGGCCTGGGGTGATCTCTGGGCTGACATTCAGGAACTCTCCAGTCCTGGATCCTCGCGGCGGGGTCGCAGCAGCGCGGCCGGAGCCGTCTGGATCTGTGGAAACTTCTTCGCAATGGCGTCGAGCGCGGTCTCGGCGTCGAGCCAGTTGGTCTCGGTGCGGTCGAAGCTCAGCTGCAGCGAGCCGCCCTCGTCCACCAGCCGCTCAGCTCGGATTCCCACCAGCCGCACCGGCTGGGCCCGCTGCCCCAGTCGCTCCAGCAGCCCGAGCACCCGGGAGTAGATGGCCAGCGCCGAATGCGTCGGATGCGAGAGCGTGGAGGACCGGGTCAGCGTCTCGAAGTCGCTGTAGCGAAGCTTCAGGCTGATGCCCTCCGCGGAGACCCCCGACTCGCGCAGGCGTGCGGCGACCCGATGGCTGAGCCGCAGCAGCTCGGCTCGCAGCGTCGCCTCGTCCTCCACGTCCACCGCGAAGGTCTCCTCGGCGCCGATGGACTTCTCGATCCGGTGTGATTGGACCTCACGGGCGTCCTCTCCCCAGGCCAGTCGGTGCAGCGCCGTGCCGGTGACCCCGAATCGCCGGCGCAGTGCGGGCTCCGGGGTCTGCGCGAGCTGCAGCACCGTGGTGATCCCGAAGGCCTTCAGGGACTCGGCGGTCTTTCCCCCGACGCCCCACATCGCGGTGACCGGCAGGCCGTGCAGGAACTCCAGCCGCCGATGCGGCGGGACCAGCAGAAGCCCGTCCGGCTTCGCCCGGGTGGAGGCGATCTTGGCGATGAACTTGCGATCAGCGATCCCCACCGTGGCCGGCAGCGAGAACTCTTCGCGGATCTCGCGTCGGATCTTCTCTCCGATCTGCTCGGGTCCGCCGAGCCGTCGGCGAGACCCGGTGAGATCCAGGAAGGCTTCGTCCACGCTGAGCTGCTCCACCGAGTCGGTGATCGTGTCGAAGTAGGCCATGATGCGCCGGGAGAACTCGCGGTAGCGCTCCATGCTGGGCGAGATCACGACGGCGTCGGGGCTGGCCTGCCGCGCCCGGGACAGCGGCATCGCCGAGCGCACTCCGTCGGCCCGGGCCTCGTAGGAGGCCGAGAGCACCACGGAGCGTCCCGAGTCCTGCGCCACGATGATCTTGCGCCCACGCAGCTCGGGCCGGGTGAGCAGCTCGACCTCCACGTAGTAGGCATCCATGTCCACATGCGCGAGGACGCGTGAATCAGCCGGTCGGGACGGTGCCATACCGATAGGCTATCCGCCATGAAGCGCGAAGAATTCATCAGCGAGGTCAACACCAGGTGCGCCGGCTTCCTCCAGGCCCGTCACGCAGAGGTCCAGGCAGTCTCCGAGCACGCGGTGCCCCTTGTGACCGCGCTGATGACACTGACCCGGGGTGGCAAGAAGATGCGCCCCGCGCTGGCCCGGCTGGGCTGGCAGGCAGCCGCCGGGCGCGGCGAGGCCGTCGTCGAGCTGGGTGTGGCGCTGGAGCTCTTCCAGGCGGCCGCCCTGGTCCACGACGACGTCATCGACCGGTCCGCGACCCGGCGCGGCCGGCCCAGCGCGCACATCGGGTTCGAACAGCTGCATCGGGAGTCGGGCTTCGCCGGGGACTGTGGCCATTTCGGCACCACCGGCGCGATCCTCTCCGGGGACCTCTCGCTGGCCTGGGCCTCGGAGGCGTTCTTCCTCGCCCAGAGCACCGCAGCCCAGGACGGGCTGATCAGCAACATGCTCGCAGCGCGGACCTTCCACCGGATGCATACCGAGGTCATCACCGGGCAGTACCTCGATGTGCTCGAAGAGGTGCGCACTCCGGCCGAGACCGAGGCCGAGGCGGTGGCCCGCGCCCGCGGCGTGCTGCGCTATAAGGCGGCAAAATACTCCACCGAGTACCCGGTGGTGCTCGGCGCTGCGCTGGCCGGCGGCTCGGACCAGCTGTGCCATGCCTTCGCCGCGGCGGCGCTGCCGGTCGGCGAGGCCTTCCAGCTGCGCGATGATCTGCTCGGGGTCTTCGGAGATCCGGAGACCACCGGCAAGCCGGTCGGCGATGACCTGCGCGAGGGCAAGCGCACCGAGCTCATCGCCTATGGGCTGTTCCGCTCCGGCGCGGCCGGGGCCCAGGAGCTGACCCAGATGCTGGGAGACCCGTCGCTCAGTGAGGCGCAGGTGGACCGGGCGCGCGCCATCCTGCTGGAGTCCGGAGCCGTGGACGAGGTGGAGCACAGCATCGAGGAGCTCACCGGCGACAGCGTCGCCCGGACCCAGGATCTGGTCGAGCTCGGCGTCTCCGCGGAGGTCCTCGGGGAGTTCGACCAGCTGCGCGGGAACCTGGTGCTGCGCACGGTCTAGGGTCCACGGTCCGGGTTCACCCCCGCTGCACGCTCGACCCGGGCATCGACCCTGAGCGACGCGCGCCGCAGCGACCGGAGTTGGGCGGGTTCGATACCCTTGGGGCTGTGAGCTCCGAACAGACTGACCCGTGGATTGGTTCCAGGATCGATGACCGCTATGTGATCGATGAGCGCATCGCGCGTGGCGGCATGTCCACGGTCTACCGCGCACAGGATCAGCGGCTCGGCCGCGAGGTCGCGCTGAAGGTGCTGTTCCCGCATATGGCTGAGGATCGCAAGGTCGTGGACCGCTTCGAGCAGGAGGCGCGGAACTCCGCGCTGATCGCGCATCCCAATGTGGTCCAGGTCCTGGATCAGGGCCAGGCTCGGGAGACCGCCTATCTGGTGATGGAGTACGTTCCCGGTGCGACGCTGCGCACGCTGCTCAAGCAGGGGGCGATGACCCCTCGGCTGGCGCTGACCTACATGGATTCGATCCTGCAGGGCCTGGCCGCGGCGCACCGCGCCGGCCTGGTCCACCGGGACATCAAGCCGGAGAACGTGCTGGTCTCCCATGACGGGCGGATCAAGCTCGCTGACCTGGGGCTGGCCCGCGCCGCGACGCATCACTCCGGAACTTCCACCCTGATGGGCACCGTGGCCTATATCTCTCCGGAGCTGCTCTCCGGGGAGAGCGCCGACGAGCGCGCTGACATCTACGCGATCGGCATCCTGCTCTACGAGATGCTCACCGGGGTGCAGCCCTTCACCGGGGACTCCCCCGTGCGGGTGGCCTACCAGCACGTGAACTCCACCGTACCGGTGCCTTCCGCGCAGGTCAGCGGTCTCGCGCGCGAGCTCGACGACCTGGTCAGCATCGCCACCCGCCCCGAGGTGGCGCTGCGGCCCAAGAACGCCGACGAGCTGCTGAAGATGCTGCGTGAGACCCGCGGCCTGCTCGGAGACGCCGAGCTCGACTTCGACGGCGCGCTCACCGCGACACGGGCGATCCCTGCCATGGGCGCCTCGGGACGGGAAGCGCTGCGTGAGTCCGGGACGCCGGGCCAGCGGTCCACCACCATGCTTCCCGGGGACTCCAGCGAGACATTCCTGGAGACCGCGGCCGCGCCGGCACCGGCACCGGCACCGGCACCGGCACCGGCACATGGTTCCACAGCGGAGCAGCACGAGGGCCAGGACGTGGACCACGAACCCTGGGACGAGGACATCGACGCGGCACTGGGCAATGCGCGCACCACACATCTTCAGGCCGAGCATCGCCATGCCGCACACGGGCGTCCCTCAAGCCTGGCCGAGGAGGATCGCCAGCTGGTCACCGAGGTGCCCACCAGCGGTCTGCAGCTGCGACCACCTCGACTCAGCGTCGCGGAGCCGGTGACCGGGATCCAGCCCTCCGTCGGTTCCCGCCGGCCGGTGGAGCGGGTGCGCACGGAGAAGCGCGAGCGTCAGCGCCCCACCGTGGAGCTCGCCGGCGCCAGCGCCACCCGGATCTGGCTGATGATCGCCGCGATCATGATCGGCGGTGCGCTGCTGGTGCTGCTGGCCGGGTGGATCGGGGTCAGTGGGCTGATCCCCAGCCTCGGGGGCTGAGGACCAGCGCCGCCGGTCGTGATGCTGTGCGGCTGAGCGGTTCCAGCCTCACACCACCGGGCCGGGCGCGCAGCGTCATCTCACCTGGGTGAGGGACTCTGCGACCAGGAACGCCAGCTCCAGGGACTGCTTATGGTTCAGCCGCGGGTCCACCAGGGACTCGTACCCCTGGTCGAAGGCCGATTCGTCGACCACGTCGGAGCCGCCGAGACATTCAGCGACGTCGTCGCCGGTCATCTCCACGTGCAGCCCTCCGGGGTAGGTGCCCAGGGAACGGTGGACCTCGAAGAAGCCGCGGACCTCGTCGAGGATGTCATCGAAGCGCCGGGTCTTGTAGCCGTTGTCGGCGGTGATGGTGTTGCCGTGCATCGGGTCGGTCACCCAGACCACCTTGGCACCGGAGTCGCGCACCGCCGTGACCAGCGCCGGGAGCTTCTCCCGGACGTTGGAGGCGCCCATCCGCACGATGAAGGTCAGGCGCCCTGGCTCCCGCTCGGGATCCAGCTTCTCGATGATCCGCAGCACGGTCTCCGGGGTGGTGCTGGGGCCCAGCTTGACCCCCACCGGGTTCTGCACCCGGGAGAGGTAGTCCATGTGTGCGCCCTCGAGCTCACGGGTCCGCTCGCCGATCCACACGAAGTGGCCACTGGTCACATAGGGCTTGCCGGTGCGGGAGTCGATGCGGGTCAGCGCGCGCTCGTAGTCCAGCAGCAGCGCCTCGTGGGCGGCGTAGAACTCGGTGCGCTTGAGCCCTTCGAAGTCAGCGCCGCAGGCCTCCATGAAGCGGACGGCGCGGTCGATCTCTCCGGCGAGCTGCTCGTAGCGAGCGTGCGCGGGGTTCTGCATGAACCCCTTGTTCCACTGCTGGACCGCACGCAGGTCGGCGAAGCCGCCCTCGGTGAAGGCCCGGATCAGATTCAGGGTGGCGGCGGACTTGTGGTAGGCCGCGACCATCCGCTTCGGGTCGGGGACCCGGGACTCCTCGGTGAACTCGAAGCCGTTGACGATCTCCCCGCGGAAGGTCGGCAGCGTGACGCCGTCGCGGGTCTCCACGTCGGAGGACCGCGGCTTGGCGTACTGGCCGGCCATGCGTCCCATCTTCACCACCGGCAGCGAGGCCCCGTAGGTGAGCACCACCGCCATCTGCAGGATGGTCTTGATCTTGGCGCTGATCCGATCGGCGGTGACGCCGTCGAAGGTCTCGGCGCAGTCCCCGCCCTGGAGCAGGAAGGCCTCACCGTTGGCGACCTTGGCCAGGCGTCGCTTGAGCTTGTCGACCTCTCCGGCGAAGACCAGCGGCGGGTGCGCGGAGAGCTCCGCATAGGCGGAGTCGAAGTCTTCGTGGCCTCGCCAGTCCGGCTGCTGGCTCAGTGGCAGCGAACGCCACTCGTCGAGGCCCGGATAGTCTGCGGCCCCTACATGGAGGATCTCTCCGGGGGCGGTCAGCGGGGCGTCGGATCTGGGCTCTGGCGTGGTGGTCACCCTCTCAGGGTAGTCCGCCACGCCCGGGCGCGCCTAATGCCGAAGCGGCAGTCCATTATGCGGACGACGGGAGCCCGGAGGCGGTGTTCGCCTCCGGGCTCCCGGTGGTTCTTCCTCCTGCGAGGTCTGCGGATCTGCGCCGTGAGCGGATCCGCCCCGCGCTCGGGCTCAGCGCTTCTTGGCGGCGGCCTCGGTGTAGAGCGCCTCGACCTCCTCGGCGAAGTCCTTCATCACCAGCGGGCGCTTGATCTTCATGGACGGGGTGAGGTGACCGGACTCGATGGTGAAGTCGGTGTTCAGCAGCCGGAAATCTCGGATCGATTCGGCGCGAGAGACCGACTCGTTGGCCCGGTCCACCACTGCCTGCACATGGGTGAGGATGGTCTCGTGCTGGACGAGCTCGGCGACCGGGGTCTTGGGGTCAAGTCCCTTGCGCTCGAGCCACTGCGGCAGGGTCTCCTCATCGAGGGTGATCAGTGCCGCGACGAAGGGCCGGTTGTCGCCTACCACCACGGCCTGGGAGACGATCGCGTCGGAGCGCATCAGGTCTTCGAGCTGAGCCGGAGAGACGTTCTTTCCGGCCGCGGTGACCAGGATCTCCTTCTTGCGACCGGTGATGGTGAGGCAGCCGTCGGAGTCCAGGGTGCCGACGTCGCCGGTGCGGAACCAGCCGGTCTCGGTGAAGATCTCCTGGTTCAGCTCGGGCCGGTTGTGGTATCCGCGGAAGACACAGACGCCGCGGCCGAGGATCTCGCCGTCCTCGGCGATCTTCACCGCACATCCGGGAAGCGGGGCCCCGACGGTGCCGATCTTGCTCAGCTCCGGGGTGTTCACGGTCAGCGGCGCCGTGGTCTCGGTGAGGCCGTAACCCTCCAGGATCTGCACGCCCACGCCGTAGAAGAAGTGCCCCAGCCGCTCCCCCAGCGGGGACCCGCCGGAGACCGCGTGGGCCACCTGTCCACCCATCCGGGCGCGCAGCTTGGAGTAGACCAGCTTGTCGAAGACGGTGTGCTTGAGCCCCAGGGTGAAGGGGACCTTGCCCTCCTGCTTGGCACGGGACCAGGCGATGGCGGTGTTGGCCGCCTTCTCGAAGATCGCCCCCTTGCCGTCGCCCTCGGCCTTGAGCATCGCGGCGTTGTAGATCTTCTCGAACACCCGCGGCACGGCGAGCAGGAAGGTCGGGCGGAAGGTGCCGAGGTCGTCCACCAGCTCCTTGATGTCGGAGGTGTGCCCCACCCGGGAGCCGCCGGCGACGGCGAGCACCGAGATGAAGCGGGCGAAGACGTGGGCCAGCGGGATGAACATCACCGTGGAGGCGTCCTTGTTGACCACCGTGCCCAGTGAGGAGCCCAGCGCCTGGAGCGAGAGCTCGGTGAAGTTCGAGTGGGTCAGCTCGCAGCCCTTGGGCCGTCCGGTGGTCCCGGAGGTGTAGATGATGGTCGCGAGATCGGCGCCGACGGCGGCGCTGCGCCGGGAGTCGACCTGCTCCTGGGTCACCTCGGCGCCCTTGGCGCGCAGCTCATCCAGCCCGGAGCCTTCGATGGTGTAGACGCCGCCCAGCCCGGTGAGGCTCTCCTGAGCGACGGCGCGCTCGACGATCTTCTGGTGCGCCGGGGTCTCGGCGACGAGCAGCTTCACGCCGGCGTCCTCGATGATCCAGGCGACCTGGGAGGGCGAGGAGGTCTCGTAGACCGGCACGGTCACGGCTCCGGCGTAGAAGATCGCGAAGTCGAGCAGGGTCCACTCGTAGCGTGTGGGGGCCATGATCGCGACCCGATCACCGACCTCGATGCCGGAGGCGATGATGCCCTTCGCCAGCGCGATCACCTGATCCCGGAATTCGGCGGTGCTGACGTCTGTCCACTCGCCGGGGCTGAGCTGCCGGCCGAAGAGGATGTTCTGCGGGTCCGCGATGAACTGACGCTCCAGCAGATCAGTGATGTTCAGCTCGGCGGGGACCTCGACTGCGGGCGGTGTTGCGATTTCCTTCACGGGGGCTCCTCCATCGTGTGTGCCATCTCACATCATGATGTCACAGCCCGTTACTGAACGGTAGCTGGATGATCCGTGTCCTCGTGGAGAACCTGCTCAGACCTGTGCGCCGTCTCCGGATCCGGAGCGGTTGCGCGGCATCTGCAGGAAGAGGATCACCAGCCCGGCCAGCACCACGCCGATCAGGGCGGGCACGGTCCAGCTCGGAGCATTCAGCGGCAGGAACGGCACCACGATCAGCGCCAGGATCGCCCCGATGCTCAGCACCGCCCCGAGCACCACGGCGGGCTTGGCCCCGGCCAACGGGTTCTTCGGGTTCGGCGGCTCGAAGTCATCGATCTCTTCCCACGCCGCGTCATCCGCCCGGTAGTCGCGCGGACCCTGGCCTGGGACTCCCGGTCCTGCGGCCCCGTGTCCCTGGCCAGGGCCGCCCTGGCCTGGCCCACCCTGTCCGGGCATCGGCCGGGAGCGACCGCCTCGACCGAAGACTCTGCTGGGCTCGTCGTCGCGATAGGTGCTCATGGCGCCATCCTCTCTGGGGGCCCGGCGGCCTGATGCCGCCGGTGAAGAAAATCAATCAGCTGCTCATGGATGGTCTCGGCCTCGTGATCGAGCGTGGCCACATGCTGGCTGCGAGTGAGCTCGACGATCTCGAGCTGGTCCTCCGAGAGCGTCCTGCCCAGCGTAGCGGCCGAGGACGGGGGCAGGACGTTGTCCACGCCCGAGCGGAAGAGCAGCACCGGGGTCTGCCGCCGAGCGAGCTCCGGGAGTTCGCGGCGGACCTGGGCGAAGAGCTGGTCGAGCTGGACGACGGCGCGCAGCGGGGTCTGCGCGTAGGCCTCCTCGACCACATCGGGCTTGGCGATGTCTCCGGCGATGCTCGCCACCGAGGGGCGGATCCTGCCCAGCACCCAGGCCTTCGGTCCGGTCAGCGGGGCCAGCCGGAGTCCGGGGTTGATCACCGAGACCGCGTCGACCTGTCGGTGCGCGGCCACATGCAGCGCGAGCGAGCCTCCCATGGACAGGCCCACTGTGGCGACCCGGGAGCAGCGGGCCGCCAGCCGGTCATAGCTGGCCAGCGCGGCGCGCATGATCTGCGAGCGCGGGGTGCCCGCCAGGTCCTCCCAGCACGTGCCGTGCCCCGGCAGCAGCGGAAGGTCCACGGTGAAGCCGGCCCGCTCCAGGGCGTCGGCGAGCGGTCGCATCGAGGCGGGCGTGGAGGTGAATCCGTGGAAGACGGAAACTCCGAAGCCGGACATGTCCATTCCGTCACTCTATTGCCTTTACAGTGGTCTCCAAGCTCAGCCGCCTGAAAGGACCCCCCATCACCGTGTCGTTCTATAGCGTCGCCAAGAACTTTGTCGTGGCCCCGGTGGTCAACACGGTGTTCCGGCCCTGGGTCCGCGGCCTGCACAACATCCCCAGCGAGGGTCCCGCGATCCTGGCGTCGAACCACCTGTCCTTCTCCGATTCGGTGTTCATGCCGGTGAAGGTGCCCCGGCAGGTGCACTTCATGGCGAAGGACGACTATTGGGGCAAGCAGGGCGCCTATGGATGGGGCATGCGGAAGTTCTTCGACCTCTCGGGTCAGATCCCGATGGACCGCTCCGGCGGCCAGGCCAGCCAGGATTCGCTCAACGCCGGGGAGCAGGCGCTGCGCGACGGCGAGGTGCTGGGAATCTACCCCGAGGGCACCCGCAGCCCGGACGGGCGGCTCTACCGCGGCAAGCTCGGGATCGCCCGGCTGGCGCTGAACGCCCAGGCTCCGGTGATCCCGATCGCCCTGATCGGCACCGATAAGGTCCAGCCGATCGGGAAGAACATCCCCCGGCTGGGCCGGGTGGGGATGATCGTGGGTGAACCGATGACCTTCGAGTCCTACTACGGCAACGCCGAGGATCGCTTCGCCCAGCGCGCGGTGGCCGACGAGATCATGTACCGGATCATGCGCCTCTCGGGTCAGGAGTACGTGGATGTCTACGCCTCGGACGTGAAGCGTCAGCTGGAGGCGGAGAAGGCCGAGGCCAAGGCCGCGCGCAAGTCGCTGCGCCACCACAGCGGGCGCCGCATCGAGGACTCCTCGGCCGACTAGGACTCGGACGCGGAAGCGGATGCGGGCGCGGGCGCGGACAGATCCTGGACGCGATCCGCTCCGCGCAGAACCCTCCGGAGACGCAGAAAGGCCCCGCTCCAGATGATCCTGATCATCCGAAGCGGGGCCTGCCGTGCTTCTTGCATATCCTGTGCGCGAGGGGGGACTTGAACCCCCACGCCCGTGAAGGCACTGGCACCTGAAGCCAGCGCGTCTACCTATTCCGCCACTCGCGCATACCTGCTGTTCAGGCCCTTTCGGACCTGTCTCGCAACCGGTGATCGCTCCCCGGCAGCGAGAATAATAGTACCCACATCCCGGACGGTATGCCTAATCGTCGAAGCCGTGCAGGGTCCCTGGGCATCTCACCGGAGAGCGCCCGTCGAGCGGTGCGCCCAGCGCGGCCCATCAACCCTAGTATTGGAGGGTTATGTCTGAGCCCAGAACAGCCCGCCGTGAGACCTGGTCCGCCGAGGACCTCGCCTATCCCCCCGCACTTCCGGTCAGCGGTGAGCGCGAACAGATCCTGAAGGCGCTCACGGACCACCAGGTGATCGTGGTGGCGGGAGAGACCGGCTCCGGCAAGACCACCCAGCTGCCCAAGATGGTGCTGGAGCTCGGGCTGCACCGTGAGGGGATGATCGGGCATACGCAGCCGCGGCGTCTGGCGGCTCGCACCGTGGCCGAGCGCCTGGCCGAGGAGCTGGGCACCTCGGTGGGTCGCGACATCGGCTATCAGGTCCGGTTCAACGCCGAGGTCTCCGGGTCCACTGCGGTCAAGCTGATGACCGACGGCATCCTGCTCGCCGAGATCCAGCGCGACCCGAACCTGGAGCGCTATTCGGCCATCATCATCGACGAGGCTCACGAGCGAAGCCTCAACATCGACGTGATCCTGGGCTACCTGCGTCGGCTCCTGCCCTCCCGGCCTGACCTGAAGGTCATCGTCACCTCCGCCACGATCGACCCGGAGCGCTTCGCACGGCACTTCAGCCCGGACCCGGAGAACTGGACCCGGGAGACCTCCGAGGTGCCGATCATCGAGGTCTCCGGACGCACCTACCCGGTGGAGGTCCGCTACCGCCCGGTGAACCCCGAGGCCGAGCTCGAGGACTTCGATGAGTCCGAGCATTTCGGCGAGACCGAGGACGGCGGCGCGCGCGGCCCTCAGGGTGGCGCTCAGGGTGGCGCTCAGCGCAGCCCGAGCTCCGGTGCCCAGACCGCCGCCAGGACCGGTTCGAAAGCTCCGGCGGCCGCCGAGGAGGAGCGGGACCTGCTGGACGCGGTCAGTGACGCCGTGCTGGAGCTCGCCGCGGAACCCGACGGCGACATGCTGATCTTCTTCCCCGGGGAGCGCGAGATCCGCGATGCCGCCGAGGCGCTCACCGAGACCGTCGCGGCGGACCGACGGCTGCGCGGCTCAGAGATCCTGCCGCTCTTCGGTCGGCTCTCCATGGCCGAGCAGAAGCGGGTCTTCTCCCCCGGCGGCCGGCGTCGGATCGTGCTGGCCACCAATGTGGCCGAGACCTCGCTGACCGTGCCCGGCATCAAATACGTGATCGACACCGGCACCGCCCGGATCTCGCGCTACTCAACCCGCACGAAGGTGCAGCGGCTGCCCATCGAGGCGATCTCCCAGGCCAGCGCGAATCAGCGCTCCGGCCGCTCCGGACGGACCAGCGACGGGATCGCGATCCGGCTGTATTCCCAGGAGGACTTCGACTCCCGGCCGGCATTCACCGACCCCGAGATCCTGCGCACCTCGCTGGCCTCGGTGCTGCTGCAGATGTCCTCCATGGGCATCACCCGCACCCCCGAGGATCTGCTGGACTTCCCCTTCGTGCAGAAGCCCGACTCCAAGGCGGTCAACGACGCCGTCCGGCTGCTCACCGAGCTCGGTGCGCTGAGCCTGAACCCGGAATCCGGGTCCCGGGCCGGTGGCCGGAAGCCTCAACAGACCGGAAAGCGATCCGGCACCAGCGCGGTGACCCCGGTGGGCCGGATGCTCGCCCAGCTGCCGGTGGACCCCCGGATGGCCCGGATGATGGTCGAGGCGGCTCGGCGCGACTGCCTGCCCGAGGTCACGGTGCTCACCGCCGCCCTCTCCATCCAGGATCCCCGGGAACGTCCGGCGGAGAAGCGGGCGCAGGCCGATGAGCTGCACTCCCGGTTCAAGGATGAGAACTCGGACTTCTCGGCGCTGCTGAACCTCTGGCGCTACCTGCAGGAGAAGCAGACCGAGCTCTCGGGCAACCAGTTCCGCAAGCTCTGCCACCGTGAGCACCTGAACTACCTGCGCGTGCGGGAATGGCAGGAGCTGGTCGGCCAGCTCACCGAGATCGCCGAGCAGGTCCAGTTCAGCGGCAAGGGCGCCGGAGGACGCCGGGGCTCCTCCGGGCGCCGCGGCAAGAAGCTGCCCACGGTGGACCCTGCGGCGAAGCATGACGCGATCCACCAGTCGCTGCTCTCCGGGCTGCTCAGCCATGTGGGCCTCTACAACCCCCGCACCCGGGACTATCAGGGCGCCCGCGGGACCCGCTTCGCCGTGTTCCCCGGCTCGCACCTGTTCAAGAAGAACCACGACTGGGTGATGGCCAGCGAACTGGTGGAGACCTCCCGGCTCTGGGCCCGCTCGGTGGCGAAGATCGATCCGGCGTGGGTGGAGGAGCTCGCCCCGCACCTGGTCAAGACCAGCCATTCGGAGCCGCGCTGGTCCTCCCGGCAGGGCGCGGTGGTGGCCACCGAGAAGGTCACCCTCTTCGGGGTTCCGGTGATCGCGGACCGGCAGGTGCTCTATTCCAAGGTCGATCCGGAATACAGCCGCGAGCTGTTCATCCAGCGCGCGCTGGTCGACGGCGACTGGTCCACCCGACACCACTTCGATCGGCGCAACCGGGAGCGCTTCGCGGAGCTCGACGAGCTCGAGAACCGCACCCGGCGCAAGGACCTGCGCGCCTCCGATGAGGAGCTCTTCAACTTCTTCGCGGCCCGGATCCCGGAGAACATCGTCTCGCAGCGGCACTTCGACTCCTGGTGGAAGAACCAGCGGCTGGCCACTCCGGAGCTGCTGGACCTCACCGACGTCGAGCTGATGGCACAGGCCGCCGAAGAGCTCGACATCGACGCCTACCCGGAGCACTTCGACCACGACGGGCTGGCCCTGGAGCTGCAGTATGAGTTCAACCCCACCCGCTACACCGCCGAGTCCGGCTCGGCTCCCAGCGCGGCGGCCGACGGCGTCACGGTCCGGGTCCCGGTGGTGTTTCTGAACCAGCTGCAGCCCGAGCGCTTCGACTGGCTGATCCCCGGGCTGCGCACCGAGCTGATCACTGCGCTGATCCGCAATATGCCCAAGCCGGTCCGGAAGAACTTCGTTCCGGCCCCCGACGTCGCGGCGAAGGCCCGCACCGCGCTGGAGCGGGACTTCACTCCGGGCGTGGACTCGCTGACCGGCTCGCTGGCCGCGGTGCTGCGGCAGCTGAAGGGACATGTCCTCGACCCGGAGGTCTTCGACACCAGCGCGCTGCCGGAGCACCTGCGGTTCACCTTCGCGGTGATCAGTGAGCGCGGTCGGGTGCTGGACAGCGGCTTCGATCTGCGCGAGCTGCAGGTCCGGTTCTCCGGGGAGAACCGCGAGGCGATCGGGCGCAGCCTCGCCGCCGAGGGCGACACCGATGCACCACGGCAGGCGCCGCAGCCGGGACGCCCCAGGGGTGCCTCGCGCGCCCAGCCCCACACGGCCCAGTCCGCCTCCGGGGCTGGCGCGAGGTCTCAGACGAGCCGCGGCAAGCAGCAGCAGACCCCCGCCTCCTCCGAGGCCACAGGCAAGCAGCAGCAGACCTCCTGGACCTTCGGGGATCTGCCCCGGGAGATCACCACCGTGGTCTCCGGGCGCCAGATCACCGGTTATCCGGCCCTGGCGCCGGCCAGCAGCGGCGTCTCCTACACGATCCAGGACTCGGCCGCCGAGCAGTCCCGGGTGCACCGCGCCGGCGTCGTCGCGCTGCTGCGCGAGGTGCTGCCCTCCCCGCAGCGCTATGTCCTGGATCATCTGAGCAACCGGGAGCGGCTGGCGTTCAGCCAGTCCCCGCACGGCACCGTGGAGTCGCTGGTCAGCGATGCGACCACCGCTGCGCTGGCCCATCTGGTGCCGGCGCAGCTGCCCTTCGGCGAGGCGGAGTTCGAGGTGATCGCCCGGAGCTGCCGGGCCGAGCTGATCGAGACCGTGCTGCGGCTCACCGACGTGCTGGCCCAGGTGCTGAGCCTCTCCACGGAGCTCGGCTCCCGCCTGGAGCGGGTCAGCTCCGCGGCGCTGAAGGCCGCGCGCAGCGATATGACCGCCCAGCTGCAGCAGCTGGTCTACCCCGGTTTCGTCACCGCCACCGGGCAGGCGCAGCTGCAGCACATGCCGCGCTATCTGCAGGCGGTCAAGACCCGACTCGATCGACTGGAGTCCGGCCAGAACCTGACCCGGGACGCCCAGGACATGGCCACGGTCCAGGAGCTCGAGGATGAGTACGACGCCGCGCTGGAGGCGGTGCCCGCGCAGCTGCCGGTGCCCGCCGAGCTGGCTGCGGTGAAATGGATGATCGAGGAGTTCCGGGTGAACCTCTTCGCCCAGCAGCTGGGCACCGCGCAGACCGTCTCGGTCAAGCGGATCCGCCGGGCGATCAAGACCTCGAGTCGCTGAGCACGGGGGCTCCGGGGGCTCAGTGCTGCTCGGCGGGCACGTGCGCAGCGTCGCCCATCAGGCGCAGCGCCACGCGCAGCTTCTCGGCAGACTCCTCCATCCGGGCCGGGTCCGGATCCTCCTCGGCCTGGGCGAAGCTGTGATCGGCCATGGAGTTCGAGGGCCAGACATGCAGATGCAGGTGGGGCACCTCGAAGCCGGCGATGCTCAGTCCGGCCCGCGCGGAGCCGAAGGCCTGGACCTGGGCCTTGCCGATGCGGTGGGCCACCTGGAACAGGTGCGCCATGAGCTGGCCCTCCGCCTCGGTCCACTTGTCCACCTCCTGCCTCGGCACCACCAGGGTGTGGCCGTAGGCCAGCGGCGCGATGGAGAGGAAGCCGACGCAGGTCTCGTCCTGCCACACGAAGCGACCTGGGATCTCACCGGCGATGATCTTGCTGAAGACTGTGCTCATGCCTCCACTCTAAGGGCGACTGCTAGTCTGGAGCGAGCATGAACGAGAACACTTCCACCCCTCCGGCCCGCGGCCGATCCACGCGTCAGAAGCGCGCCGTCTGGGCGGCCCTGCACTCCCTGGATGACTTCGTCAGCGCCCAGGATCTGCATAAGATCCTCGACGGGCGCGGCGAGAAGGTCTCCCTGGCCACGGTGTACCGGGTGCTGCAATCGCATCAGGAGGAGGGACTCGTCGATGTGCTGCGCCCCGATGACGGTGAGGCGATCTTCCGGCTCTGCGAGCGCGAGGAGCACCACCACCACCTGGTGTGCCGCTCCTGCGGGCTGACCGTGGAGTTCGAGGCCCCCGCCATCGAGGACTGGGCGACCGAGCTCGCGCAGCAGCACGCCTTCACCGAGGTCCGGCACACCCTGGAGATCTTCGGACTCTGCGCCAGCTGCGCCGCCATCGCGCGCAGCTGAGCGCGCCGCGGACCAGCCTCAGGCGGTCAGCGCGGCGACGGCTTCGCGGCGGCGGGTGCGTCCGCCCCGACCGATGAGCACACAGACCACATAGATCAGGAACGAGATCGTGGTGATGTAGGGGCTGATCGGCACGGTGCCGGTGATCGCGAGCATGATCCCGCCCACCGAGGAGATCAGCGCGAAGAGCATCGAGAGCAGCACCGCGAGGTAGGGCCGCACCGTGACCTTCAGCGCGGCCGCCGCGGGCACCACCAGCAGCGCGAGCACCAGCAGTGCGCCGACCACCTGGACCGACATCGCGACCGCGACGCCCAGCAGCACCATGAAGACCATGGAGAGCAGGTTGACCCGGACCCCGCGGGCCCGGGCCAGCTGCGGGTCCACCGAGGCGAACATCAGCGGGCGCCAGATCAGCAGCAGCGCGATGCTGATCACGACGGCGCCGGTCACCAGGGTCTGGGTCTGGATATCGTCCACCCCGACGATCTGTCCGGTGAGCAGCCCGAACTTGTTCGCGCTGCGTCCCTGGTAGAGCGAGAGGAAGAGGATGCCGAGGCCGAGCCCGAAGGGCATCAGCACGCCGGTCACCGCGGAGGTGTCGCGGTCCTTGAGGCTGAGCACCCCGATCAGCACCGAGGCTGCGACGGCGCCCATGGCCGACCCGGCGACCACGTCCACCCCGATCAGCAGGGCCAGCGCCGCTCCGGCGAAGGAGATCTCGGCGATGCCGTGGACCACCAGGGCGGTTCGGCGCAGCATGATGAACACCCCGATCAGGCCGCCCATCAGGCCCAGCACACCGGCGGTGATCACCGAGTTCCGGACCAGCGAGAACAGCTCCCAGTAGCCTTCGGTGGTGAACGAACTGGTCAGCGTCTCCATCATGGCAGCGCCAGCTCCTCGGGGTGGTAATGGCAGCTCTCGTCGTGGGTGGACATCACCAGCAGCCGGCCCTTGTGTTCGATGACGTCCACGGAGGAGCCGTAGAGCTCGGAGAGCACCTCGGAGCGCATCACCTCGGCGGTGGTCCCGATCCGGTACTGGCCGCGGGCGAAGTAGAGCACCCGGTCCACGTGCTCGATCACCGGATTGATCTCGTGGGTCACGAAGACCACCGCGGAACCGCGCTCCACGGCCTGGCGGCGGATGAGCTCGGTGACCGCCTGCTGATGGTTCAGGTCCAGCGAGTGCAGCGGCTCGTCACAGAGCAGCACAGCAGGATTCGAGGCCAGCGCCTGGGCGGCCCGCAGGCGCTGCTGCTCACCACCGGAGAGCAGACCCACCGGCATGTCCGCATAGGCGGTGGCGCCCACCGCCTCGAGCAGCTCATCGACCCGGCGGCGCAGTCGGCGGGGATGCATCCGGATGCCGAATCGGTGCCCGTCGAGACCCAGGGCGACCATGTCTCGGGCGCGCAGCGGGGTCTCTTCGGGCATCGTCTGCTGCTGCGGGATGTAACCGACCCTGCTGCTCCCGCGGCGCACCGGGGATCCAGCGATCTCGGCGGTTCCCGAGTTGAGTCGGGTCAGGCCCAGCAGCACCTTCAGAAACGTGGACTTGCCGGCGCCGTTGGGCCCCAGCACGGCCAGGAACTCCCCCGGCGCGAGGTCGAGGTCAAGTCCTTCCCAGAGGGTGCGGCCGCTGAAGCCCACACTCGCGTCGCGCAGCCGCACCAGCTGCCCGGTTCTGGCGGGCTCAGGCTTGGCGGGCTCAGGCTTGGCGGGCTCAGGCTTGGACAGCGCGAGCTCGGAGGGCGCGGTCCTGGGCCGCTCGGGGTCAGACAGCTCGGAGATACGTGTCTCAGCCACGCGACTCCTCGACCACGGTCTCGACGGCCTCGATGTTGGCCTCCATCCACTCCAGATAGGAGCCATGCTCCTCCGGGATGGTCTCGTTGAAGTCCAGGACGGCGACGTCGGCGCCCTCGGCGGCCTCTCGGATCTGCGCGGACTGGTTGGTCTCGGTCTGCGGGTTATAGGAGAGCAGGTCGATCTCCTGGTCCGCCGCGGCGTTGAGCGCCTGCTGGTAGAGCCGGGCCGAGACGTCGTCGCCGTGCTCCACCGCGGCGAGGAACTGCTGATCGGTGGCGTCCTCGAAGCCGGCGTCGGTGAGCAGGAACTGCGAGACGGCCTCGGTGGCGAGGAAGCTCATCCCCTCGGCCTCGATGGCGCGGTTGCGGTCATCCAGGGCGTCGATCTCTTCGGCCAGGGCGGCGGCGTTGTCCGCATAGAGCTCGGCGTTCTCCGGGGAGATCTCTGCCATGTGCGCGCTGAAGTCCTCGGCGAAGTCGCTCATCGCGGCGAGGTCGTACCAGATGTGCTCGTTGACGAAGCCGCCGGACTCGTCCTCGGCAGCGTGGTCGTGGCCCTCGTGGACGTCTTCCTCGCCCTCGTGCTCATCCTCGGCGTGTTCATCCTCAGCGTGCTCATCCTCGGCATGCTCATCCTCAGCGTGGATGTGGGCGTTCTCGCCCTCGATGAGCTGGTACACCGCATCATCCTTCCCGGAGGTGGCGGCGAGTCGGGTGAGGAAGGGATCGTATCCGCCACCGTTGGCCACGATGACGTCGGCGCCGTCCACGGTGAGTCGATCCTGCGGGGTGGCCTCATAGGAGTGCGGGTCGGCTGCCGGGTTGTCCACCAGCGCGGTGACCTCGGCGCTCTCGCCGAGGATCTCCTGGACAAGGTCGGCATAGACGTCGGTGGAGGTGACCACGCTCAGGGTCCCGCCCGGATCTGCCGAGGAGCCCTCGTCCTCGGTCGATCCTGCAGAGCCGGCACAGGCGCTGAGCAGCAGCGTCGCAACGCCCAGGACGGCGGCGGAGGGAAGCAGACGGGAGGCGGGCATAGGTCGTACCTTCTTCATGGGGAGACGCTGCGGAACGAGCAGGTGAGAACAGCGTACGTCTAGACTTTGTTGAGAACAAATCTCAACTAGACCGGGGTGCGCCACCCGCCAGCAGCGGCTCAGCTCTCCTCGGCGGCTCAGCTCTCCTCGACAGCTCAGCTCTCCTCGACAGTCACCGTATGCCGCCGGCGGGAGTCCCAGGACTGGGTGGCGTCGTGGATCTCGCCCACCAGCACCTCCAGCACGTCTTCGAGGAACAGGATGCCCCGGGTGGTGCCCTCGTCGTCGATCACGCGCGCCAGGTGCGAGCCGGTGCGCTGCATCTGGGCCAGGCAGTCCTCGATCTCGTCGGTCAGGCCCATATTGCCCAGGGAACGCACCACGGTCACCGGGATCGGCTCCGCGGAGGCCGCCGCAGGTAGGCTCATCACGTCCTTGAGGTGCACATAGCCGGTGTAGACGTCCTGGTCGTCGGCGGTGACGAAGCGGGAGAACCCGGTGCGCCCCACCGCCTTCTCCACCTTGCGCGGGGTGACGTCCGCCGGCAGGGTGACCACCTCGTCGACCGGGATCATCACCTCGGCCGCGGTGTAGTCGCTGAACTCCATGGCCCCCGCGATGATTCCGGCGTCGTCGCGCACCGTGCCGCCGCGCTTGGACTCGGCCACGATCGATTCCATCTCCTCCAAGGTGAAGGTGGAGACCACCTCATCGCGCGGAGTGATCCCGAAGGCGCGCAGCACCAGGTTCGCGGTCAGGTTCAACACCCAGATCAGCGGCATCAGCACCCGGTAGAGGAACACCATCGGCGGGGCCAGCAGCAGCACCGCCCGGTCCGCCACCGAGACCGCGGCATTCTTGGGCACCATCTCCCCGATGGTCACGTGCAGGAAGGAGACCAGCGCCAGGGCGATGACGAAGGCGATCACGCTCGCGGCGGTGTAGCTCAGCCCGAACGAGGTCAGCGGGTCGGTGAGCAGGTGGTGGATCGCTGGCTCAGAGACCATCAGGATCAGCAGCGAGCACACCGTGATGCCCAGCTGCGCGATGGCGAGCATCTGCGAGACGTGCTCCATCGCGTAGAGCGCGGTCTTGGCCCGGGCCGATCCGGCCTCGGCCTTGGGCTCGATCTGGCTGCGCCGGGCGCTCATCACCGCGAACTCGCCGCCGACGAAGAAGGCATTGGCGGCGAGCAGCACCACCAGCCAGAGGATGCCCATCAGATCGGGGTTCATCGTCGTCCACCCCTTTCGCGGGCATGACGGACATGGTCCGCGCGGTCCTCGGCGAGCTTCTCGGCCCGCGCGGCGGCCTGCTGCAGCGCGGCGTCGCGGGCCTGCGGGTCCGGGGTGAAGCAGATCCGGTCGATCCGGCGGCCGTCGACCCCGACCACGGCCAGCCTGCCGCCGTCGACCTCCACGGCGTCTCCCGGTCCGGCCACCCGGCCCAGGGTCAGCAGCATGAACCCGGCCGCGGTCTCATAGGCCGGATGTTCGGGGATCGAGAGCTCCAGGATCTGGGCGTTGATCTCATCGGGGCGCAGCCGCCCGGGGAAGAACCAGTCGCCGGAGGCGCTCTGCAGCACCCCGGGGGCGATCCGGTCATGTTCGTCGGCGACCTCGCCGACGATCTCCTCGATCAGATCCTCCAGGGTCACCACCCCGGAGGTGCCGCCGTACTCGTCCTCCACGATGGCCACCTGCAGCGAGGCCTCGCGCAGCACCGGGAGCAGCGCATCGAGGTGGATGGTCTCCGGGACCCGGGTGATCTCCGACATCACAGTGGCCGCGACCAGGCCCTGGCGCTTCTCCCGGGGCACCGCCACGGCCTTCTTCACGTGGGTCACCCCGCGGACGTCGTCGACGCTCTCGCCCAGGACCGGGAAGCGTGAGAACCCGGTCTGCCGGGCCAGATCGATCAGCGTCTCCAGTGAGGCGTCGGCGTCGACGCTGGCCATGCGGGGGCGCGGGGTCATCACGTCGGCGGCGGTCTGGTCGGAGAAGCGCAGCGTGCGGTCCAGGAAGGTGGCGGTGCCCTCCTCGAGGGTGCCCAGCATGGCCGAGCGGCGCACCATCGAGGACAGCTCCTCAGGCGTGCGAGCACCGGAGAGCTCCTCCTTGACCTCCAGGCCGAAGCGATGCAAGACCTTGTTGGAGAAGCCGTTGAGCACGGTGATCAGCGGCCGGAAGACTGCGGTGAACGCCAGCTGCGGGCGTGCCAGCACCCGGGCCACGCGGTAGGCCTCGGCGATCGCGAGGTTCTTCGGGACCAGCTCGCCGATGATCATGGTCACCATGGTCGCGATGATCAGGGCCAGGGTCAGCGAGACCGCGGAGAGCGCCCGCTCGGGCACGCCGAGGGCGTCCAGCGGGCCAGCCAGCAGCGCACCCAGCGCAGGTTCGGCCACGTAGCCGGTGAGCAGCGTGGTCAGGGTGATCCCCAGCTGACAGGAGGACAGCTGCGTGGAGAGCGACTTCAGGCAGCGCATGACCGCCGGGGCGGACTTGTCACCGCGATCCATCGCGTGCGCCACGGTGGGCTGGTCCAGGGCGACGAGTGAGAATTCGACGGCGACGAAGAACCCGGTGCCCAGGATCAGCAGGAATCCGAGGCCCAGAAGCAACAGGTCCACTTAGCGCAGCCACCTCCGGCCGAGGCGCGGCCGCGAGGGCAGGGCCCGGATCGAGTGACGGGTGTGGATCAGGTGCGGGCCGCGGCCAGGTTGTCGATGCTCCATGAGATCTCAGAGCTTACCGCCTGATTCTCCGGGATCCTGATCACCAGGAACCGGAAAGCGGCTTGCCCTCCTCGTATCCGGCCGCCGACTGCACCCCGGCGACGGCGCGCTGACGGAACTCATGCAGCGAGTCGGCTCCGGCATAGGTCATCGCCGAGCGCACCCCGGCGGTGATCGAGTCCAACAGGTCCTCGACGCCGGGCTTCGCCGGGTCCAGGTACATCTGGGAGGTGGAGATGCCCTCTTCGAAGATCGACTTCCGGGCGCGCGCGAAGGCGCTCTCGGTGGCGGAGCGGTTCTGCACGGCCCGGGAGGAGGCCATCCCGAAGCTCTCCTTATAGCGGCGTCCGTCGATTCCGGTGAGCATGTCGCCGGGGGACTCGTAGGTTCCGGCGAACCAGGATCCGACCATCACCTGGGAGGCCCCGGCCGCCAGGGCCAGGGCGATGTCGCGCGGGTAGCGCACTCCCCCGTCGGCCCAGACATGCTTGCCCAGCTCGCGAGCGGCCGCGGCGCATTCGAGCACCGCGGAGAACTGCGGGCGTCCCACCGCGGTCATCATCCGGGTGGTGCACATCGCGCCGGGCCCGACACCGACCTTCGCGATGTCGGCGCCGCCTTCGATGAGCTCACGCACCCCGTCCGCGGTGACCACATTGCCGGCCACGATCGGGATGCGCAGCCCGGAGGCCTCCACCGCGGCGCGCACCATGCCCAGCGCCTCGAACATCTTCTGCTGGTGCCCGTGGGCGGTGTCGACCACCAGCACGTCGACCCCGGCGCCGAGCAGCGCCTCGGCCTTGCCGGCGACGTCGCCGTTGATGCCCACCGCGGCGGCGACCTTCAGCCGGGAGTCCGCGTCGAGGTTGGGCCGGTACAGCGTGGAGCGCAGCGCTCCCCGCGGGGTCAGCGCCCCGACCAGGGTGCCGTCGGAGGTGGTCACCGGGGCGTAGTCGGCCCCGGCCGCGTCCATCGCGGTGAAGGCCTGCTCCAGACCGGC
The DNA here is from genome assembly GCF_017347085.1 of Nesterenkonia sp. E16_10. Taxonomy (GTDB): domain Bacteria; phylum Actinomycetota; class Actinomycetes; order Actinomycetales; family Micrococcaceae; genus Nesterenkonia. The sequence continues at coordinate 151,419 of NZ_JADPSA010000016.1, read as the reverse complement.
GTCGGTGAGCACCTCCTCGGCGGCCACGCGCAGCGGAGGCATCCGCATCACCGAGGCCACGGAGGCGAACCGGTCCACCCCGAGTCCATCCTGGGCGGTGACCACCCCGGCCAGACGCAGATCCTCATCGACCACGCAGACCGCGTCGTGGTTGCGCTTGTCCAAGAGGTGCAGCACGTCGAGCATCGTGTCGGTGGGCTGGACCTTCAGGGCGGTCTCCAGCACCGGGTGACAGGACTTGACCCAGTCGGTGACCTGGCGGATGACCTCGAGCGGGACGTCCTGGGGCAGCACGCCGAGTCCGCCGCGGCGCGCCATGGTCTCCACCATGCGGCGCCCGGTGACGGCGGTCATGTTCGCGGCCACCACCGGGATGGTGGAGCCGGTGGGATCCTCGGCGGAGAGGTCCACGCTCATCCGGGACTGGGTGTGGGAGCGCGAAGGGACTAAGAAGACATCGGAGTAGGTCAGATCGGTGATCGGTTCGTTCAGGAATCTCACGGGGATCCGCGCCCTTCGTAGTGCTGGTGAGGATGCTCACGGTCGGTTCGGCGGGGCTGCCGCGCCGCGGCGGGGCGCTGAGTCAGCGGCCCCTGACACGATACCGTGGCCGGTGGCGACACGGTGCACAAAGTCACTATGCTTGGACGAGGTGAAGATCCACGTGCACGGAGCTGTGCCGGATAACTACACAACACAATGGAAGAGGCGTATCCACAGTGCCAGAGCTAACGTCCAGCCGTCTTGCCGAGGAATTCCCGGGAAACGAATGGCTGGTCGCCGACATATACGACAAGTTCAAGGACGATCCGGATTCGGTGGATCGGAAGTGGGCTGAGATCTTCCGTGAGCTCGAGGGCGACGGTGATTTCCGTGCGTCCGGCACCTCCTCCGCTCCCGCGCCGACGGCGGCCACCCCCGCCGAGCCGAAGGCCGGTTCAGACTCCGGCAAGGCAAAGGCCGGTTCCGACTCCGGCGAGCCGAAGGCCGGTTCCGACTCCGGCGAGGCCGAGTCCAGCAGCAACGGTGCGCCGAAGGCGGACTCCGGCTCGCGCGAGAACTCTGCCTCGAAGTCCTCGGCTCGGGCGGCTGCGGACTCGAATCCCAGCTCCGACAACCAGCGCGCGTCCACCGGCGAGACCACCCCGTCCACGGCGAAGCCTGCCGAGCCGGAGGCTTCGCAGAAGCCCGCCAGCGAGAAGGGCCCCTCCGGCGGCAAGCCGGTGGCACCGCGGACTCCGACGACGAAGAAGTCCGAGGGCTCCTCCAGCATTCCGATTCCCTCCGAGCCCTCAGCCGCCAAGGCCGGCTCGAGCGAGAAGGAGGAGAAGCAGGAGAAGGTGATGCCGCTGAAGGGCATCTCCAAGGCCATCGCGGCGAACATGGATGCCTCGCTGACCGTGCCCACCGCCACCACGGTGCGCGCGGTCCCGGCCAAGCTGCTCATCGATAACCGCACCGTGATCAACAATCACCTCAAGCGGACCCGCGGCGGCAAGGTCTCCTTCACCCATGTGATCGGCTACGCGCTGCTCAAGGCGCTGCGCGAGCACCCGTCGATGAACGTCACCTACGACGTGCAGGACAACAAGCCGGTGGCCGTGCACCCGGCCCATGTGAACTTCGGCCTCGCCATCGACATGCCCCGCCCCGACGGCACCCGTGCGCTGGTGGTGCCGAACATGAAGGCCGCGGAGGAGTTCAGCTTCACCGAGTTCTGGGCCGCCTACGACGACGTGGTCAAGCGCGCCCGGGACAACAAGCTCACCCCCGGGGACTACGCCGGGACCACCGTCTCGCTGACCAACCCCGGCGGGATCGGCACCGTGCACTCGGTGCCGCGGCTCTCCAAGGGCCAGGCCGTGATCGTCGGCGTCGGTGCCCTGGAGTACCCCGCCGAGTTCCAGGGCGCCTCGGAGAAGACGCTGAACAACCTCGCGGTCTCCAAGGTCATCACGCTGACCTCCACCTATGACCACCGCGTCATCCAGGGCGCCGGGTCCGGGGAGTTCCTCAAGACCATCCACGAGTACCTGCTGGGCAAGCATGGGTTCTACGAGGAGATCTTCGAAGCGCTCCGGATCCCCTATGAGCCGATCCACTGGTCCGCCGACATCCAGGTCAACCCTGAGGACCAGATCAACAAGGTCGCCAGGATCCAGCAGCTGATCCACTCCTACCGGGTGCGCGGTCACCTGATGGCCTCGGTGGACCCGCTGGAGTACCAGATGCGCAGCCACCCGGACCTCGACATCGAGACCCACGGCCTGACCCTCTGGGACCTGGACCGGGAATGGCCCACCGGCGGCTTCGGCGGCAAGTCGATGCTTCCGCTGCGCAACATCCTGGGCGTGCTGCGCGACACCTACTGCCGCAGCACCGGTGTGGAGTACATGCACATCCAGTCCCCCGAGGAACGCCAGTGGTTCCAGGACGAGATCGAGCACCCCTACGAGAAGCCCACCCGGGACGAGCAGTTCCGAATCCTGGGCCGGCTCAACGCCGCCGAGGCGTTCGAGACCTTCCTGCAGACCAAGTTCGTCGGGCAGAAGCGCTTCTCGCTCGAGGGCGGCGAATCGCTGATCCCGCTGCTGGACACGATCCTCTCCGAGGCCGCCGATGAGGGCCTGGACGAGGTCGCGATCGGCATGGCCCACCGCGGACGCATCAACGTGCTCACCAACATCGCCGGCAAGACCCACGCCCAGGTCTTCCGCGAGTTCGAGGGCCGCGAGGCCGGCACCGGCTCCGGCGACGTGAAGTACCACCTGGGCACCCGCGGCTCCTTCACCTCCGACCGCGGCAACTCCACCAGCGTGTACCTGGCCGCGAACCCCTCGCACCTGGAGGCGGTCAACCCCGTCCTCGAGGGCGTGGTCCGCGCCAAGCAGGACCGGATCAACCAGGGCGCAGATGCGCTGAACTCCTTCTCCGTGATGCCGCTGCTGGTCCACGGCGATGCGGCCTTCGCAGGCCAGGGCGTGGTCGCGGAGACGCTGAACATGTCCCAGCTGCGCGGCTACCGCACCGGAGGCACCGTGCACGTGGTGGTCAACAACCAGGTCGGCTTCACCACCGCACCCTCGGCGGCCCGGTCCATGACCTACTCCACGGACATGGCCAAGGCCATCCAGGCGCCGATCTTCCACGTCAACGCCGATGATCCGGAGTCCGTGGCCCGCGTGGCCCAGCTGTCCTTCCGGTACCGCCAGCGGTTCAACAAGGACGTCGTGATCGACCTGGTCTGCTACCGCCGACGCGGCCACAACGAGGGCGACGATCCCTCGATGACCCAGCCCAAGATGTACAACCTGGTGGAGGCCAAGCGCACCACGCGCCGGCTCTACACCGAGGCGCTGGTCGGACGTGGCGATATCACCCAGGAAGAGGCCGATCAGGCGCTGCGCGACTTCCGGCAGCGGCTGGAGCGGGTCTTCACCGAGACCCACGCCGCCCAGACCCAGCCGATCTCCACGGCCGACCCCGATGCCTCCGGCACCCGGGGCATGGCCCCGACCGCCTCGGAGGACGAGACCAGCACCCCGGAGCGTGCCGGTGACGACACCAAGATCAGCGAGGACTCCCTCGCGCACATCGGTGAGGTCCACACCAACATCCCGGAGAGCTTCACCCCGCACCCGAAGCTGAAGTCGCTGCTGGAGAAGCGGGCCAAGATGGCCCGCGAAGGCGGCATCGACTGGGGCTTCGCGGAGGTCGCGGCCTTCGGCTCGCTGCTCATGGAGGGCACCGAGGTGCGTCTGGCCGGCCAGGACTCGCGCCGCGGCACCTTCGTGCAGCGCCACGCGGTCTTCCACGACCGGGTCAATGGCGACGAGTGGTACCCGCTGAAGAACCTCACCGAGGATCAGGCCAGGTTCTTCATCTATGACTCGCTGCTCTCTGAGTACGGCGCGCTGGGCTTCGAGTACGGCTACTCCGTGGAGAACCCGAACGCACTGGTGCTCTGGGAGGCTCAGTTCGGCGACTTCGTCAACGGCGCCCAGATCATCATCGATGAGTTCATCGCCACGGCCCAGCAGAAATGGGGCCAGAACTCCTCGGTGGTCATGCTGCTGCCGCACGGCTATGAGGGACAGGGACCGGACCATTCATCAGGTCGCCCCGAACGTTTCCTGCAGCTCTGCGCGGAGGACAACATGACCGTGGTGCTGCCCTCCTCGGGTGCGAACTACTTCCACCTGCTCCGGCGGCAGGCGGTGGCGCGTCCGCGTCGTCCGCTGATCGTCTTCTCCCCCAAGCAGCTGCTCCGGCTCAAGGCTGCGGCGAACTCGGTGGAGGACTTCACCACGGGCACCTTCCAGGAGGTGATCCCGGACCGGGACGTGGACGCGTCGAAGGTCAAGCGCGTCCTGATCGTCTCGGGCCGGCTCTACTACGATCTGATCGCCACCCGGAACAAGCACAAGGACGAAGCCACCGCGATCGTCCGGCTCGAGCAGCTCTACCCCATGCCCGTGGAGGAGCTGCAGGCCGAGCTGGACCGCTACTCCTCGGCCGAGGAGGTCGTCTACGCCCAGGACGAGCCGGTCAACCAGGGTCCATGGCCGTTCCTCGGCATGAACCTGCGTCCGCTGCTGAAGCAGGATCTCAAGCTGGTCTCGCGCGCTGAGTCCGCCGCCACCTCGGTGGGGCAGGCCAAGCGCCACGCCAAGGAGCTGGAGGGCCTGCTCAGCAAGGCCTTCCCGCACTTGGATCTGTGAACCGGATGGAACACTCCACTCAGGATCTCAGAGCCGCAGCCTCCGGTCACCGGCGCCATGTGCGCATCGTCGCCCTGGGCGACGAGCTGCTCAGCGGCGTCGGCGACCCCCGCGCGCTGGGGTGGTTCGGTCGGGTCATCTCGAAGACCCCGATCGACGGAATCACCCTGGAGCATTACGCCCTGGCCATGCCCGGTGAGGGCACCGAGGCGCTCTCCGAGCGGTGGCAGGACGAGGCCGTCGCCCGGTTCTCCGGTGCCACTGCCGACGGCGGCACCCCGGAGCGCCATCTGGTCATCGCGCTCAACGACACGGATCTCTACAGCGCGACCTCCTCGGCTCGGTCTCGGCTGAATCTGGCCAACATCCTGGACCGGGCCTCCCAGGAGGGCATCCGGTGCCTGGTGCTCGGGCCGGTCCCGACCCTGGATGCCGAGCGCAACCAGAGGATCTCGGAGCTCAACGCCGCCTACCGGGATGTGGCCTCTCGTCGGTCCCATGTCTACGTGGACGCCTACACTCCCCTGGTCGGCCACGAACAGTGGCGCAGCGACCTCGCCGGCAACGGCGGTCTGCCCGGGCAGGCCGGATACGGCCTGGTCGCCTGGCTGGTGCTGCACCGCGGGTGGTATCCGTGGTTAGGGCTCCAGGAGCCCGTGGCCTAGAATTACCCCAGCCGACGAAAGGAGTTCATCATGAGCAAGCGTGGACGCAAGCGCAGCGCTCGTCGCAAGAAGAACGCCAACCACGGCAAGCGCCCCAACTCCTGATCTCAGTGGTCCGAGGCTCTTGCTGCGGCTGACGCGATCCAAGCGGCGGCGCAGAATACACAGAACCCCTGCAGAGCTTCTCTGCAGGGGTTCTGTCGTGCTCGGGCCCGGATAACCGGGCGCGGGTTCAGCGCCGGGTCAGAGTCAGGGCTGCTCGTCGTCCTGCTGGTGCCCGGCCTGGAGTCGGATCTGGCTGATCCGCTCCAGAATCGTGACCTTCAAGGTCTCTGGGGCGCGCTCGGCGCAGGAACGACGGACCACGGTGCGGATGATGCATTCCAGGTCGTAGTCGTTGGCGCACTCCGGGCAGGCATGCAGGTGGGCCTCGACCTCACCGATGTCCTCCCGGCTCAGCGCACCGTCGGCGTACTCATAGATGCGCTCCATGCGGGTCTGCTTCTCGGTGCAGTCACCGTCTTTGCAGTTCTCATCCAGCCACTTGCCGGGGCTGACCTCGGTGGCCTGGTTGCGATCTTGGTCATTCATCATTTGGCCTCCTGCTTCTTGAAGCCCCGTTCGCGGGCATAGTCACTGAGCAGTTCGCGCAGCAGCTTCCGCCCGCGATGCAGCCGTGACATCACCGTGCCGATCGGGATGTTCATGATCTCGGCGACCTCTTTATAGGCGAAGCCCTCGACGTCGGAGAAGTAGACCGCCAGGCGGAACTCCTCGGGAATCTGCTGCAGCGCGTTCTTCACGTCGGAGTCCGGCAGATGATCCAGCGCCTCGGCTTCGGCCGAGCGCAGACCCGAGGAGGTGTGCTCCGCGGCCTGGGCCATCTGCCAGTCCTCCACGGTGTCCGTGTTGGCCTGCAGCGGCTGCCGCTGCTTCTTGCGGTAGATATTGATATAGGTGTTGGTCAGGATCCGGTACAACCAGGCCTTGAGATTGGTGCCGGGCTTGTACTGGTGGAACGCGGAGTAGGCCTTGGTATAGGCCTCCTGAACAAGGTCCTCGGCATCCTGCGGATTGCGCGTCATCCGCATGGCGGCGGAGTAGAGCTGGTCCACGTACTGGAGAGCCTCGCTCTCAAAACGCACGCGACGCTGCTGTTCGGTCTCTTCGGCGACGTCGACGCTGCTTGAATCAGCGTCGGGGCCGGTGGCTGCGGGCTTTTCCATCACTGACGAGTCTACTCGCACAGCGCGGACCGGCCGTCGGACGTCACGCGTGGGAGCGCGGACGCGCATCGGGCTGAGTGTCGGCGTGGTCATACCGGGCACAACGACGACGCCGCGCTGTGCATTCCTGCCCGGCGTCGGCCGCCACCCGTCTGCGCCGTGCCCACCGCTCATCAGGCCTGCCGATTCCCGAGACAGCCCTGATTGGGTAGATTGGACCTTGAACGATGCTTCAGCGCCACACTCCTACAGGAGGACACTATGTCTCTGCTTCGTAAATTCGCCCGCCCACTGCTGGGCGCGAGCTTCATCGCCAGCGGTGTCGACCGCCTGCGCAACACCGATGATGCCTCGGCGCGGATCGGGTCCACCCTCGAGGAGATCGGCTCATTCTTCCCCCAGGCCGAGCCGCTGGTCTCCAATCCCAAGCTCACCACCCAGGTTCTGGGCGGCGTCGAGGTCGTCGCCGGCGCCGCACTGGCCCTGGGCCGATTCCCGCGCGCCTCGGCCCTGATGCTGACCGGAGTCCACAAGTTCAACAGCTACGCCGAGTACCGCAATGCTGAGATCGAGAACGACTCCGATGTCACCGCCCAGCGCAAGACGCTGCTGAAGAACGCCTCCGTCCTGGGCGGCCTGACCCTGGCCATGGTCGACCTCGACGGCAAGCCCTCGCTGGGCTGGCGCGCCGAGCACCTGGCCAAGACCACCCGCAAGAAGGGCGCCAAGTTCGGCGACAAGACCTTCAAGTGGGCCGACGACCTCGGCAGCGACGCCTCCAAGAAGGTGCGCGACTTCGAGAAGAACGCCAAGAAGAACTTCCAGCGCGCCGAGAAGGACGCTCTGAAGGCGATCAACAACGCCGCCAAGGGTGCCAACAAGGGTGCCAAGTCTGCGAAGAAGAAGGTCGGAGCTTAGTACCTAGCGACGTGAGCACTACATCTACACCCGCTGCATCGGTGCCCCCGCAGCCGTGGCCTGCGCCACGGGCGGGGGCACCTCTGCGCGCAGAGGTCACTGTTCCCGGGTCGAAGTCCCTGACCAACCGCTATCTGCTCCTGGCCGCCCTGGCCGACGGCCCGAGTCTGGTGATCAACCCGCTGCATTCCCGGGACTCCCGGCTCATGCTCGACGCCCTGGCGGCACTGGGCTGCACCGTGGAGCACGTCCCTGACTGGGAGAACTCCGGAGTCCCCGCCGTGCGGGTCACCCCGCTGCCGGCCGGCGCCGCCATGCAGGGCCGCCGAGAGCATGCCGAGGAGCTGCGCATCGACTGCGGACTGGCCGGGACCGTGATGCGGTTCATGCCGGGCGTTGCGGCGCTGACCGGGGCGCGGGTCCACTTCGACGGCGATCCTGAGGCCCGCGCGCGCCCGATGGGCGCAGTCCAGCACGGGCTGCGTGATCTCGGCGTCGAGATCACCGGTCCAGGCGCGCCGGAACCGGGCCAGGAGGGCCACCTCCCATTCACCGTGCACGCCCCGCAGGGCATCACCGGGGACCAGATCACCATCGACGCCTCGGCCTCCTCGCAGTTCGTCTCCGGACTGCTGCTGGCAGCGGCCCGGATGCCGCATGGACTCACGCTGCGCCACGTCGGTGAATCGGTCCCCTCACTGGAGCATGTCGAGATGACGCTTCAGGTGCTCACCGAGGTCGGCGTGCAGGTCAGCTCGCCCGCGAAGCACACCTGGCGGGTGGAGCCCGGCGAGATCTCCGCCTTCAGCGTGCGGGTGGAGCCGGACCTCTCCAACGCCGGCCCGTTCCTCTGCGCCGCCGCCGTCACCGGCGGAGAGGTGTCCATGCGAGGCTGGCCGATCACCTCCACCCAGATCGGGCGCCGCTGGACCGAGCTGCTGCCCGCCTTCGGTGCCGAGATCGTCACCGAGCCTGAGACGGCGAGCACCGTGACGCTCCGGGTCCGCGGGGCGCAGCTGCGCACCCCGGGCACCGTGGACGGCACCGCCGAACTGACCCCCACCGTGGCGGCGCTCGCCGCGCTGTGTCAGGAACCCACCCGGTTCACCTCGGTGGGTCATCTGCGCGGCCACGAGACGGATCGGATCGCCGCCCTGGTCGCCGAGATCCGCCGGCTCGGCGGCTCCGCGGAGGAGACCGAGGACGGATTCGAGGTCACCGCCCCGGTCACCCACGGCGGCCTGGTGCGCAGCTATGCCGATCACCGGATGGCGACCTTCGGTGCGGTCCTGGGACTGGTGCTCGAGGACGTCGAGGTCGAAGACATCTCCTGCACCGCGAAGACCATGCCTGATTTCCCGCAGCTCTGGGCCGGGCTGCTGGCCCCGGCCCCGGAGGCGCACCCATGAGCCGCTGGGCCGACTGGGACGAGTCCCGGGTCCGGGTGCGCCCGAACAAGAAGGGCACCCGTCCCCGGACCAAGGAGTCCCCGGACTACTCCGACGCCGAGCTGGGCCGGGTGGTCACCGTGGACCGCGGCCGCTACACGGTGCGACTGGAGGACTCGGAGGGCGCGGAGCGGATCATCTCCGCGGTGCGTGCTCGCGCCATGCGCCGGACCCCGGTGGTCCCCGGTGACATCGTGGGCCTGGTCGGTGACACCACCGGCGATGCCGGCTCCCTGGCCCGGCTGATCCGGATCCAGGAGCGCACCACGCTGCTGCGCCGCAGCGCCGAGGACACCGACGACGCCGAACGGGTGATCGTCGCCAACGCCGATCAGCTGCTGATCGTGGTGGCCGCGGCCGACCCCGCCCCGCGCACCGGATTCATCGACCGAGCCCTGGTCGCCGCCTATGACGCCGGGATCACCCCGATCCTGCTGGTCACCAAGGCCGACCTGGTCGAGGACCCGGAGGATCCGGCCGGCCTGATCAGCCACTACGCCGAGCTGGAGCTGCAGATCGTGGTCTCCCGGCAGGCCAGCGGCACCGCCTCGGGGGACCCGTCCCTGGACCCTGCAGCCGTGGTTGCGCTGCGCGGCTCGCTGACCCAAAGGGTCACCGCGATGATCGGGCACTCCGGGGTGGGCAAGTCCACCATGGTCAACGCGCTGACCGGTGCGGATCGGGCCACCAGCGGGGTCAACGCGGTCACCGGTCGCGGTCGGCACACCTCCTCCTCCGCCGTCGCGCTGAACCTGGAGCCCGCAGAGTCCCTCGATGTCGCCGCGGCGCGGAACTCCTGGATCATCGACACCCCCGGTGTGCGCACCTTCGGGCTGGCCCATGTGGCGCCCGACGATGTGCTCGGCGCCTTCTCCGACCTGGTCGAGGGCTCCGCCGCCTGCGAACCCGGCTGCGCCCACGTCTCCCCCGAGGGCGGCTGCGCCCTGGACGCCTGGGTGGCCGATGGTCATGCCGGGGATCACGGCGCCGCCCGGCTGGCCTCGCTGCGCGGACTGATCCGATCCATGGCCGGGACCGAGGACGGACCGGAAGAGAAGCGGCTCGGCGCGTAACCGCGTGAATGCGGGTCCCGCCGCTCGCTGATTGCTAGCGTGGCGCTATGAGCCACAGCACCAGCGCCTACACCGATGACCTGCGCCTGGCGCATATGATCGCCGATTCCGTGGACGCCAAGACGATGTCCTACTTCTCCTCCATGGATTTCGAGGTGGAGACCAAGCCCGACCTCACCCCGGTCACCGAGGCCGACCGTCAGGCCGAGGAGCTGATCCGCGGCCAGCTCAGCCGGGCGCGGGGCCGAGACGCCATCCTCGGCGAGGAGTTCGGCTCGACCGGATCCGGTCCGCGCCAGTGGATCATCGACCCGATCGACGGGACCAAGAACTTCATCCGCGGCGTGCCCGCCTGGGCCACGCTGATCGCCCTGGTCGACGACGGCGAACCGGTGGTCGGGCTGGTCAGTGCCCCGGCACTGGGCCGGCGCTGGTGGGCGGCCAAGAACGGCGGCGCCTATACCGGCAAGTCCCTGGCCTCCGCCAAGCGGCTGCAGGTCTCGAAGGTGCCCAAGCTCGAGGACGCGTTCTTCTCCTACTCCTCGCTCGCCGGGTGGCGGAAGATCGGTCGCAGCCAGAACTTCCTGGAGCTCACCGAGACCGTCTGGCGCACCCGCGCCTTCGGCGACTTCTGGTCCTACTGCATGGTCGCCGAGGGTCAGGTCGACATGGCCGCCGAGCCGGAGCTGAGCCTGCACGACATGGCGGCCCTGGTGCCGATCATCCGCGAAGCCGGCGGCGTGTTCACCTCCTTGGACGGTGAGCCCGGATGCACCGGCAGCAACGGGCTGGCCACCAACGGCCTGCTCCACGACGCCGCACTGGGCGCGCTCGCGGCAGACCGCCCCGCGCCCTTCTGAGCCCGGCCCCCGCTGCTGGACTCAGTACCCAGGCCCGGATGCTCGGCTCTGCGCCCAGGCCCGGATGATGGGCTCCGCGCCAGATCCCCGGGCCGCCTCCTGCCCGACCCACTTGCAGTTTTAGGTGTGCCTAAATCATACTGTGGGCATGCGCACCACCCGGGTCCCCACCGCCATCGCCGGGGTGCTCTGCGTCCTCGGATTGAGCAGCTGTTCTGCGGCGGGCTCCGGGACGCAGGACCCCTCCGCTGAGAACGAGCGCCCCGTGGTGCTGACCAGCTTCTCGGTGCTGGCGGACATGACCGAGGCCGTGGGCGGAGACCTCGTGGACACCCGCTCCATCACCCCGCCCGGCGCGGAGGTCCATGAGTACTCCCCCACTCCCGGTGATCTGCGCGACGCCGCTGCGGCGGATCTGATCTTCTTCAACGGGCTGGGCCTCGAGGCCTGGTATGAACAGTTCCTGAGCCACTCCGCGGCGGAGGTGCTGACCCTGACGGAGTCCGTCGAGACGCTGCCGGTCACCCGGCTGCCGGGAGCCTCCGCCGCCGAGACCGCCGAGCTGCCGGTCAACCCGCATGCCTGGATGTCTCCGGCCCAGGCGATGGTCTATGTGGAGAACATCGAGGCGGCGCTGAGCGAGCTCGCTCCGGCTCATGCCGCCGCATTCGCCGAGAACGCGAAGAGCTACCGCGAAGAGATCCAGGCGATCTGGGACCGGGCGGAGGAGCGGCTGGCCGGACTGCAGGAAGACGGTGAGGTCCATCTGGTGACCTGCGAAGGTGCCTTCAGCTATCTGGCGGAGGACCTGAATCTGGGCGAGCATTATCTGTGGCCGCTCAATGCCGAGGATGAGGGTAGTCCGCAGCAGGTCGAGGCCCAGATCCGCTACGTCCAGGAGCACCAGGCGCCCACCATCTTCTGCGAGTCCACGGTCAACGACTCCGCCCAGCAGCAGGTCGCCGAGACCACCGGCGCCACGCTGGGCGAGCCGCTGCATGTGGATTCGATCACCGAGCCCGACGGTCCGGCCCCGAGCTACCTGGAACTGCTGGAACACGATCTTGACCTGATCCTCGAAGGAGCCCAGCGATGAGCCCAGACGCACTCCCCGGCCCGGCCCGGACGCACACCGCACCCCCCGCCGTCGTCGTCGACCGGCTCAGCGCCGGCTACCCCGGCGTCCGGGCGTTGGACGAGGTGAGCATCACCGTCGACTCCGGAAGCATCTGCGCGCTGCTGGGCGCCAACGGGTCCGGGAAGTCGACCCTGTTCAAGGCGCTGCTGGGACTGCACCGTCCCACCGCGGGAACGGTGCGGCTCTTCGGCCACGAGCCGAGCACGGCCCGACGGCGCAACCAGGTCAGCTATGTGCCCCAGCACGATCAGGTCGACACCAGCTTCCCGGTCAGCGTGGAGCAGGTGGTCATGATGGGCCGCTACGGGCATATGGGCTTCACCCGACGCGCCCGCCCCGCCGACCAGCAGGCCTGCGACCAGGCGCTGGAGGAGGTGGGCCTGAGCGAGCTGCGCCGACGCGGGATCGGTGAGCTCTCCGGAGGACAGCGCAAGCGTGCCTTCCTGGCACGCGCGATCGCCCAGCAGGCTCCCCTGATGCTGCTCGATGAGCCGTTCGCCGGGGTGGACCGCGGCTCCGAGGAGCTGATCAGCACGGTGCTCAGGAGGCTGCGCGACGCCTCCGGCACCACCGTGCTGATCTCCACCCATCACCTGGCCGGTGTGGAGGACCTCGCCGATGAGGTCGTGCTGCTGCACCAGCGGGTGCTCGCCGCCGGGCGCCCGACGGAGGTGCTCACCGAGGAGCAGATCGGACGCAGCTTCGGCGCCGTGCTGCGTGAGACCGGCTGAGATGCCCGACCAACTGACCTGCGGGGCCGAGCGATGAGGGAGACACAGCGATGAGGGAGACACACTGATGTGGGAGCTGCTGACTCAACCGATGGAGTTTCCCTTCATGCAGCATGCACTGGCGGCGGCGATCATCTCTTCGGTGGTCTGCGCGCTGCTCTCCTGCTGGCTGGTGCTGATGGGCTGGTCGCTGATGGGCGAGGCGGTGGCGCACTCGATCCTGCCCGGGATCGTGCTGGCCCAGATCTTCGGGCTGCCGATGGCGCTGGGCGCGTTCGTCTTCGGGATGCTCGCGGTGCTGCTGATCGGCGGGATCAGCGGCGGATCGACGCTGAAGCATGACACCTCCATCGGGGTGGTGTTCACCTCGCTCTTCGCCCTGGGCCTGGTGCTGATCTCCAGGACCCCCAGCGAGACGCACCTGACCCATATCCTCTTCGGCAACGTGCTGGGCATCTCACAGCAGGACCTGTTGCAGACCGCCGGCCTGGGCCTGGCCACCGTCGCGGTGCTGCTGGCGCTGCGGCGCAGCTTCGTGCTGCTGGCCTTCGACAAGGTCCACGCCCACACGATCGGGATCTCCTCCGGGGCACTGTCGATCCTGCTGCTGGCGCTGCTCGCGCTGACCACGGTGACCTCGCTGCAGACCCTGGGGATCCTGCTGGTGGTCGCTATGCTGGTGGTGCCAGGCGCCACCGCGCTGCTGCTGTGCCGCCGGTTCGGCCAGATGCTCGCCGTGGCCGCGACCAGCGCGGCGATCTCCGCGCTGATCGGGGTCTACGCCAGCTACTGGCTGGACATCTCCACCGGCGGCTCGATCGTGCTGGCGCAGTCGGGCCAGTTCGCGCTGGCCTACCTCTTCGCCCCGGTGAAGGGGATGATCCCGCGGCTGCGACAGCGGCGGCAGCGGCCGGCTTCGGACCGGGTGAGCCCGACCCGCCCGATCGATACCCTCCTCGACGTGAAGGACCCTATCTAGATGACCCCCCGGACCTCAGCACAGGGCCGTTCCACCGCGATCGATACCGCCACCACCTCGGTCGAGGACTACGCCAAGACCATCTACGGCCTCGCCGAATGGGACGGCGCCTCGGTGACCGCCTCGGCCCTGGCCAAGACCCTGGGCGTCTCGAACCCCTCGGTCTCGCTCATGATGCGCAAGATGTCCGAGCTGGGTCTGGTGGAGCACAGGCCCTATGCGCCGCTCGCCCTGACCGAGGCCGGTCGTCAGCTGGCCCTGGCCATGGTGCGCCGACACCGCCTGATCGAGACCTGGTTGGTGCGCGAGCTGGGCTATGGCTGGGAGGAGGTCCATGAGGAGGCCGAACGGCTCGAGCACGCCGTCTCGGAGATCTTCGTGGACCGCCTCGATGTGCGCCTGGGCCATCCGCGGGTGGACCCGCACGGGGATCCGATCCCCGGACCGGATCTGCAGCTGGACTATCCGGAGACCCAGCTGCTCTGCCGGGTGCCGGCCTCGGTCCAGGTGCGCCTGGAGCAGGTCGACGACGCCGTCCCGGACGCGCTCTCGACCCTGGACACCCACGGGGTGCCCCTCGGCGCCCAGGTCACGGTGGCGGCCACGACGGATGGCGCCGTCGTGCTGACCACCGACGGCCCGGGAGGACAGAAGGGCTCGGGGACCTCCTCGGCGGAGAACGGTGACAGCCCGATGGGGGCGAGCATCCGGCTGCCCCATGAGGTGGCCCACGCCATGCGCGTGAGCGTGGTCCGCTGAGGCCGCCCGGCACGCACGTATCCTGTACTGGTGTCTTCCTCCGAATCCAGTGCCGCCGGCCAAAGGTCACGTCCGGGACGCCCGGCGACGCCGCTGCCGGTGCTGATCCTGCTGGTAGGCCTGGCCGGCGCCTGCGGAGCACTGATGCGGCTGCTGATCGGAGAGCTCATCCCCGAGCAGGGCATGAAGTTCCCGTGGACCACCCTGGCGATCAACCTCAGCGGCTCCGGACTGCTGGGGCTGCTCATCGGTGCCGCGATGTCACGACCGCGCACCCCGGACTGGGTGGTGCCCACCTTCGGCACCGGGCTGCTGGCCTCCTATACGACCTTCTCCGCGGTGATCCTCGCCGTGATGCCCTCGATACCCGGTTCGGCCTACGACGGTCTGGCGGCAGTGACCTACGTCAGCCCGGGCGCGATGGAGATGCTCACCTACCTCCTTCTCAGCATCCTGGGCTGCACGGCGGCGGCGGCGGCGGGACTGACCATCAGCCGGGCGCTGTTCGGTCAGCTCGGCGCCGAATCCGCCGACCTCGGTGTGAGCAGCGAGGGTCGCCATGACTCCTGAGATCAGCCTCACCATCGCGCTCGGCGTCGCACTGGGTGGCTCCGTGGGCGCTATCGTGCGCTTCCTGCTCGATCGGTATCTGCGCGTGGGACTGCTGCTGGCGAACACGCTGGGCTGCTGCGTGCTGGGGTACCTGCTCGGGGAGCTCACCTGGCTGAGCGAGAACGGCGTGGAAGAGCCCGAAGGCCTGTTCTCAGGTCCGGTGTCCACGGTGCTGATCTTCGGTCTCCTCGGCGCGCTCAGCACCTTCGCCACCGTCTCGGTGCGAGCGGCCCAGACCTGGATGGCTGGCCGTCACCTGCGAGCTGTGGGCACCTGGGCCGCCCACGTGGGCTTCGGCTTCGCTGCGGCCGCCCTGGGCATTGCGCTGTCTCGAATGTCGGGTCTATACTGAAAAGTCCGCTCGTGAGCAACATGCGAGGGGAAGAGGTCCGAGTGGCCTCATTGACAACACAATATGGGGACGATCGGTTTCGACGATCTGAGTTGATCATGGTGAAGCGGGTCGAGGATGCAGAGTGACCTCGTAAATACTTCTCTGCAAAACAATAAGTGCCGAAACTAAGCGCACTGACTTCGCCCTCGCTGCCTAAGCAGCGACGCGAGTCTGTCAGCCTGGGTCTGCTATCGACCCAGATCCTGGCATCAGCTAGATAGCCACTGGTTCCAACTCCTCGTCGTGGGGAGTTGGGTCGACAATTCACACGACTGGGCCCGTCAGCCGCCTGTCTGCGTGACGGCTGGGGCCGAGAAAATCTATCAGCAGACTGCACCCGGAGAAGCCCATGTGAATCCAGATCGGACGCGGGTTCGATTCCCGCCGTCTCCACAGATTGCCCGAGCAGGCTGAGCCTGCTCGGGCATTTTTGTGCCCTTTTCCCGGGTCAACACTGGGATCTGGTCCATTGGCTGCAGGATCAGGCTGTACACAGAAGTGGACACTGATAGACCCGCGTGCACTCCCGTTAGTGCACGCAGAGCGCACGGAATGCACACATGGCAAAGCGTCCAGACTTCGGAACCGTCCGGAAACTGGCCAGCGGAAAATTGCAGGCAACGCACATCGGTCCCGACCGTCAGCGCCATAGGGCCTGCCGCATTAACAGGTGACAGTTAATGTCACGCCGTGAGGGCGACGCCGGTGTTCATAATCGCTTCGTACTCCACTGGGGTCAATCCCGAGAGACGCTTCTGCCGTCGGCGGCGGTGGTAGGTCCGCTCGATCCAGGTCACGATCGCGATCCGCGGCTGATCCCGGGTCTGCCAAGACCGTCGATCTAGGACGTTCTTCTGGAGCAGCGAGAAGAAGCTCTCCATCGCTGCAATTCCCCCGGCGGTGCCGACTCGGCCCATCGATCCGACCAGGTCATGCCGGTTCAGAGCACGCACCAGTTTTCTGGCTCTAAACTGCAATCCGCGGTCGGGGTGGAACACGCACCCCGCCACGTCACCGCGCCGGGCACGATCAGCTGTCCTCGTTGGATGTCGCAGATGACCCGGTAGGTGCCGACTCGGTAGACCCAAAAGCCGTCGCCTTCACATATCAAGGCAGGCGACCAAAATGTATCCAAAAGTTGCTATTACATGTTCGTCAAGCAAGGCTTACTGTAGCCTTCGGCACGTGTTTCAGGAGTCGTTGCTCCGATAATATTGAACGGCAGAAAATTCCAAACTGAATGCAAACGGTAAACAGGCATCTATAAATACGGCCATATTAACGTGGTTTATTACTGAGATTTCTGAAAGGAATCCTCTCGATGTCAAGTACAACCGTTCCGCTCGTCGCCGCTGCGTTCACGCTTTCTTTGCTCTTGCCGACGACCACATTGATCGCGCCTCCGACCTCCCCAGCAGGCGTTACCGGGGCTGATGAGGTGGAGGAGGTCTTGGCAGCGACCCCTGGAGCTCCCGCTTTGGCCCAGGGGTCCACTCTCGCTGAGGAGGGCTTGGTCTGGGAAGACGACGGCATAGTCACCACCGTTCCAGGTGATCCCTCAAACCCGGCAACGATCAATATCGACGGAGAGATGGAGATAGGCCTAGGGGTGTCTGCAAGCACGGTTCTCGGAGAAGGTGAATCTACCCCGGAGGGGACCACCGTGTTCCCCGTGGAGGGGTCGGCTGACGCGTACGCGTTGCAAGTCCTGGACGGTGGGTCCATTAGCCTCAGTGCAGTCACCACATCGCCACAGTCGGACCATAGCTCTGCCTATACGCTGACCCCAGGGGTCGTTCCAGTTGTGCAAGACACGGGTGCAGTGGCCCTCTATGAAGACGATGTATTGGTAGGAATCGTTGAACATCCTGAAGCGCACGACCAAAACGGGGACGTTGTCGATTCGTCGTACTCGGTGGTAGAAGGTGAGTTGGTCCAGACGGTATACCCCACTGCGGATACCGCGTATCCACTAGTCTCCACCGCAGCTGTCGGTGCATTTCTTACAAGAGGCGATTACGTGCACGTGACTCGAGGTCAGGCGTCGGGACACGGTTGGTGGGTCAGAGGCTCCTCGCCGGCGCTCACGGCGAAGGTGACCGTTCAGCTGCAGTACAAGCCAAAGCAGAACTCAAGTTGGAACAACCGGGGGACCGCAGGCGTCCGGGTCATTAAGCCCGGTACTGCAAAGCGCGCGAATGCGCGGATCACATGCCGATCTACAGCGAGCAAGCAGTGGCGAAGCTGGGTAGACGTCGATCTCATCGGATACATAGACACGCCGGAGAAGGCCTACACGGGTGCCCGCACCCTGCGGTGCACTCTGTGACTCCAGATCGTGACCCATTCATCGTCAGCATTATGGGTTCCGTGCCGGTGTCCGGGGCCGTGGCGTCGGCAATACATTCCGGTGAACTGGAATCTGATGGCGCATTCGCCTGTTTCGCCGGGACGATTCATAGCCTGGCACCAGACACCACAAGCGAAGAAGAGGTCCAGCCCCACGAGGGATTCTGGAACTTCGATGGGCTCTCCGCAGCCGACCTGATCTCTGGAGAACTCGGTTGGTTCCAAGCGGGGGTTTACACCAAGTCGACTGTGCCGCTGCCCGTCGCATTGCTAGTCCATGCCGCCTCACGCTCGATCGAGCAGTTGGGGAAATATGACCTCGGTGGAATACGGATGCAGCTTCCAGCGGCAACACACGCCATGAGCGATTCTGTCCGACAAGACCTTCTTGACCAGTTCACGGGACTCGCCGAGGTGAGGTCACACACAACCGCGACGGTCAGGATTCTCTTTTCAGAGAAGCGTCGCCAGTGGGTCGATAGTACGACCGACTGGTTCGCTCGAACTCATATTGAGCCATTCACCTCCGTGGCGATATCGAGTGCCTCTGCAAAGGAGAGCTTTGATAATCGATGGAGCCTCAGATCCCCCGAACACCTCGGTACCATCACCTTCACCACCCCTGAATGGTCACCAGCAGCAGCGGCGGCATTGATGCTGCTCGTTCTCGAAGCTACTGATAGATCAGGAATCCACGAGACCTTCATCGTCGAAATCCGCTCCAATTAGGTGCCGCGAGTCGAGCACGGTGCCTCCGGTCGTCCCTTGCTCGATCAGGAGGTGCCCACCAGGGGCAGAAAGAACTGCGTAGCTGAACCATGGATGAGTGCGTCGCGCGGACCTCGGGACCGTGGCTGGTGCTCGGTGGATCTCGCTACTCTGAACGACGGACGTCGGCTCAATCTCAGGCAACGAAGATGCGTGCCGCCGCAGGTCCCGCCGGACCCGTCTGCTCGAGTGGCCCGTCGCGGAGAAGCACTGCCGGGGTGGAGTCGTCGAGTTCAGGGTTCAGCCCGGAAAACCAGGCTTGGATGAGTGAGGTGGGATGATGGTGGAGCAGTAGTGCCGCAATGAGGTAGGCGCCGCGGAGCCGAGCCATCGTGGCGGCCGAGGGATGGCGTTCCCCGTCAACCCAGTGACGAACCGCACGGGTCTCCTCAGCTGGCCCAATGTCTGCCACGAGCTGAACCCCCAAGCCCCCCGAGCTTGCGGACAAGGTCAGGATCACTGAGCTGGACAGAGTCACGATGAGCCTGACGATCGGCTGGTGTGGGTTCCGTCGGGGGCACGAGTTCAGCGTGTCATGGCTCGGGCGACTGGGAAACGGTCAGAACACACCGAGAAGTCGGGGCGTTTGAGGCCGCAGCAATCTGCCCACCGAGCTCACCGGCGGTCTCGGCGCCCAACAGGTCGATGGCCGCCGCCTCGTCGTAGGAGACCACCCCCTGCTCGTCATCGACGACCAGCATGTCCTCAAACATCGTCTGCAGGGCCGAAGACAGCTCCTCGGCGTCGATGGCCTCCTGCTCGACCGCCAGCGATGACGACGCTGTCAAAGGGGCAGTGGCCGGCGCGGCCGCTAAGCCTGCTCGGGCATCTCTGTGCCCTCATGCGGACCCGGCGCGCCTCTGACCGCGTCCCCGTTGTGTGAACCGCAGGCCTGTCCTCCAGCGGCCCCCAGCCTCGGCCAGGGCGGCCGGACGCATGGGTGGAGCACCGCTCAGAAGTCGCGAGCCGATTCCGCCATCGGCCCACCCACGCGCACCAGGTGGACGCGCCGCAGCAGCCGGAGCGTGGGACGGACCATGAGCAGCAGGCTGCCGGCGAGGAACAGCCAGGTGCCGGCGGTCATCGTGGACTCCGAGAAGAAGAACACGCTGCCCACGGTGAAGGCCAGCGCGATCAGGAAATCGTTGGCGATGCTCAGGGTCTCGTAGCGTCGCCGGATCACCAGTTCCTCGTGGCCGACGCGCAGCACCAGATCGGGATCGGTCATCGCGCCAGGATAACCCCAGCTCCAGGGACTCTGCGAGACTGCATTGCTCAGCCCGTCCTCGGGAACTCGGAGTAGTATCCGGCAGGTCCCGTCTTTCTGCGAAGGAGCCCGATGAGCACCCCCTTCTACCGCCCCCTCTCCCCCACCTGCGGCCTCAGAGTCTCCCCGCTTGCGCTGGGCACCCTGCCCTTCGGCGGGGACAACGGCATGAGCCATATGGGAAACCTCGGCCCCGACGAGGCTGCCGTGCTGCTGGACCGCTCGCTCGACGCGGGGATCAACCTGCTGGACACCGCGAACCTCTACTCGGGCGGCGTCTCTGAGGAGGTCCTGGGTGAAACCCTGGCGCGCAGCGGCCGCTACGACGATTTCCTGATCACCACCAAGGCCCGGATGGTGATCGGAGACGGCCCCAACGACGGTGGCGCCTCCCGCTGGCACCTGCTCAACGAGCTGGACAAGTCCCTGCACCGACTGGGCCGTGATCATGTCGACCTGTTCTATCTTCACCACTGGGACGGGGAGACTCCGTTGGAGGAGACGCTGCAGACCATGGATGGCCTGGTCCGCGCTGGCAAGATCCGGTACTACGGGGTCTCGAACTACACCGCCTGGCAGCTGATGAAGGCCCTGAAGGTCTGTGAGGTCAACGGCTTCATCAAGCCGGTGGTCCAGCAGATCCACTACTCGCCGTACTCCCGCGAGGCCGAATACGAGATGATCCCCGCTGGGATCGATCAGGGCATCGGCACCCAGGTGTGGAGCCCTATGGGGATGGGCCTGCTCAGCGGCAAGTACCGCCGGGACCGGCGCCCCGAGTCGGGGGCCCGGATGGTCGACGGCGATGGCTCCGAGATGCGCGTCGCGGACTGGGAGAAGCTCTACCACGTGGTCGACGTCCTTGACGAGGTGGCCCAGCGCAAGCACGCCACGATCCCTCAGGTCCTGCTGGCCTGGCTGCTGAAGCGTCCCGGGGTCACCAACCTCGCCGTGGGTGCGCGCAGCCTCGAGCAGTGGAACGACCTGCTCGGCACCTTCGAGCTCGCGCTGGACGCGGAGGACGCCCAAGCCATCGACGACGCCGGCCGGCCATCCCTGGCCTACCCGTTCTGGCACCAGGCCGATATGGCCAGTGAACGCATGAGCGCCGCAGACCGGTCGATCATGGCGACCACTAAGCGGGAGATCGCCGCGAAGATCGGCGAATAGTCAGCTGACGTCCAGCTCCCAAGGACAGGACCTAATGGTCCTTTGACTATTGTGGAGACCAAACACTACGACAGATTGAGGTGTCAGATGACGACCGACCAGAACCGGCCCGACGATTCCAAGCAGCCCCATGAAGGTGCCCACACCGAGGTCAACGGCGGTCAGCCGCTGGACACTCCGCCGCACCAGCGCGACGGCGGGAACCAGAGCAGTCACGGTGAGCATCACCGCGATGAGGTTGCACGCAACCCCGGGTTGGATCCCGAGCCGACCGAGACGCCCGGTCTGGAGTCCGGCGGCGGCGTGAAGCCCGGCGATACTCCCCCCGATTCGAACTCCGCCACGGCTTCGCCCCAGCAGGATTCCCCGACGAAGCCGCCGAAGTCCAACCTGGTGATGACCGGGGCGATCATCGCGATCGTCGTGGTGGTGCTGCTGATCTTCGTGGGCTACATCGCCGGCCTGCTCGACTGAGCAGCGCAACCGCGCGGCAGTGACTCAGCCCACCGAGGATTCGGTGGCGCAGAGGCTCAGGACGACCGCAGGTTCCGGTAGCGCATTGCGCGCTGGGCCTCGCGGTTGTCCTGCTTCTCTTTCAGGGTGTGCCGCTTGTCGAACTCCCGCTTGCCGCGGGCGACGCCGATCTCGACCTTGGCCTTGCCGTCCTTGAAGTAGAGCGAGAGCGGCACGATGGTCAGGCCCGGGTCCTCGATCTGGCGGGAGATCTTCACCAGTTCCTTCTGGTGCAGCAGCAGCTTGCGCTTGCGGCGCGCAGAGTGGTTGGTCCAGGTGCCATTGAGGTACTCGGGAATGGTGACCTGCTCGAGCCAGAGCTCACCCCCGCTGGAGAAGCCGCCGAAACCGTCGGTGAGGTTCGCGGTGCCTTCGCGCAGCGACTTCACCTCGGTGCCGGTGAGCACCATTCCGGCCTCGTACTTGTCGAGGATCTCGTAGTCGTGCCGGGCACGGCGGTTCGTGGCCACGACGCTGTTGTTGGGATCGCGCTGTTTCTTCGCGCCCTTCTTCTTCGCCACCGTGTCACCTCCGCGCTGGGTCGCTGATCTCGGCGATCTTCTGCAGTGGCCAGAAGAGCCGACCTTCGATCATACACGCAGGTATCGGCGCACCGTGACCCATGAGGCGACGATCGCCAGGACCACAGCGATCGCCAAGAGCCCCGGCATGATGATCCAGGCCTCGGCGGAGTCGATGAAACGGATGCTCGGGACCTGTCGGGCCATCCACTGGCCCATGACGAACTCCGCGACCACCCAGGTGGCCGCGCAGGCAAGCACGCCACCGATCAAGGCAGCGATCACGCCTTCGAAGACGAACGGCATCCGGATCATCGATTTGGAGGCGCCGACCAGCCGCATGATTCCGGTCTCGCGGCGCCGGCTGAAGGCGGAGAGCCGGATCGTGGTGGCCACCAGCAGCAGCGCACAGACGATCATCACCCCGGCGATGATCAGAGCGACCATGGTGAGCCCGTTGAGGATGCCGAAGATCTGATCGAGCACCTCCTGCTGATCCGCCACGGTCTCCACCCCCGGTGCGGAGCCGAACAGCTCGGTGACCACCGGGAACTCCTCGGGCTCGTGCAGCAGCACCCGGTAGGACTCCGGCATGTCGGCGGCGGTCAGCGACGCGGTGCGCGAGTTCTCCCCGCGGGTGTCCAAGAAGTCGTCCAGGGCCTCCTGCTGGGTCTCGTGGCGATAGCTGGCCACATACTGGCTGGCCGCGCCGTCGGAGAGCGTGTGCTCCAGGGAGTCGCGCTGATCTGCGCTCACCGCTCCGGTGGGACAGGAGGATTGCGGGGAGTTCTCGGTGCACAGGAACACCGAGAGCTCCAGGCGATCATAGAAGTCGTCGGTCATCTGGTTGACCTGGGTCTGCATCAGCGCGGCGGATCCCACGAACGTCAACGAGATGAAGGTGACCAGGATGACGGAGGCGACCATGGCAACGTTGCGACGCAGCGAGCTGAAGGTCTCACCGAGCATGTAGAGGAGGCGGTTCATCGGTCTCTCCTCAGTCGGCGCATGATCGATCGGCGTGCACGAGGCAGACCCAGTTGTTCGGCGGTCCTGCGCGCCTCGGTGGAGGTGGACTGTGATGCCGAGGACTTCGGCGGGGACACCGGGCGGGGTTCCTCAGGCTCGGACGGGAGCTGCGGTTGGGTCTCAACCTCGGGCCCAGGCTCGAACTCTGACTCGCGCGCTGGCTCTGGCACTGGCTCGGGCTCTGGTGTGAGGGACTCCTCCGGCAATGTCACGTGCTCCGGGCGTGAAGCCTGTTGCGTGAAGGGCTCCCGCGTCGGGGGGTCCAGCGTGAAGGCCGGCCGGGCGGGCTGCCGTGCGGCAGCCTGCGACCCGGCGTCCTCGTCGGCATGCGCGAGCCAGGAAAGCCGCGGGCGGGCCGGCTGACCGGACCCGGGGGCCACCGGGTCCAGTGCATCGCCGTCGGACCCGGGGGCCGAGGGCGTCGGCTGTTCCGACTGTGACTGGTCCGGTGCGGCGAAGGGGGTGACGTCCGGCTCGGACACGGCGGGAAACTCCCCGGTCAGCGCTTCCTCAGTCGAGATTTCCTCGTACAGCGATCCCTTGTCCAGCGGTTCCTCGTTCAGCCACTCCTCGGTCGGCCAGTCCCCGGTCAGTCGATCCCCGGTCGGCGGCTCCATCAGCCCGCGGTCGGCATCCTCAGGTTCGAGGTGATGATCGCTCGGGGTCTCCTCCGCCGTATCAGGCTCGGTTTCGTGCGCGGGTTCCGCCGCGAGTTCGTCCTCGGGCACGCCCCCTGGTCCGTCCTCGATCTCGGCATAGCCGTCCTGCTCCAGGTCCGGCATCTCGGTGCCGTCGAAGTCCCCGTGGAGCTCCGGGACGTCGTGGCCCTGAGCATCGTCGCGCAGGTGCTCCGGCCAGGTGACCTGGAGACCGACATCTTCGACCGGTGCGGGGTCCTCCTCGGCAAAGTCCTGCTCGTGCTCGTGCTCGTGCTCGTGCTCGGAGGGATGCTCCGCGACCGGCTCCTCCTGGTGGGCCTCGTCGTCGAGATCCAGCGCGGCGAGCTCCTCGGTGGAATCCACCGGGGCGGTCTCCCGGAGCACCGGGTCCTCGTCGTAGGCCAGCACCGAGGGGTCTTCACCGGGGGCCATCACCTGGTCCTGAGGATGATCACCGACGTGATCGATCGCGTCATCCCGGGACTCCACGAAGTCGTGGTCCTCGGTGTCGGGCTCCCAGGTGTGGTGTTCCTGTGTCTGGTGTTTCTGGGCCTGGTCTTCCTGACTCTGGTGTTCCTGACTCTGGTGTTCATCGCTGCTGCCCATGACGGGGAGCATGCCGGTCTTGGCCGGGGCCGGATCATGGGCGCGCAGTCCCGATTCGCTCTCCTCACGGGCCAGCACGTCCCAGGCCTCGGAGCCCTCGGGGGCGTCGTAGGAGCCGTGGGGCTCGTCGCGGACCACGCGGCCGTGGTGCAGCTGCACCACCCGGGTCTCGGCCTGATCGACGATCGCTCGGTCGTGGGTGGCCATGATGACGGTGGTTCCGGAGGCGTTGATCCAGCGCAGCACCTTCATCACCTCGGCGGAGGCGCGCGGGTCCAGGTTGCCCGTGGGCTCGTCGGCCAGCAGGATCGCCGGGTCGTTGACGATGGCGCGGGCGATGGCGGCGCGCTGCTGCTCGCCGCCGGAGATCTCATGCGGATAGCGCTTGGCCAGATGGGCGAGGTCGACCTTGTCCAGGACCTTGGTGACCCGTTTGCGGATCACGCTGCGCTTGGCGCCCAGGACCCGCATCGCGAAGGCGACGTTGTCGAACACGGTCTTGTCCGGCAGCAGCCGGAAGTCCTGGAAGACCATGCCGATGCTGCGCCGGAAATCCGGGACTCGGCGGTCCAGCATCAGCCCGAGGTTCTGACCGGCCACGGTGACCTTGCCGCGCTGGGGCAGGCCTTCGCGCAGGATCATCCGCAGCAGGGTGGATTTGCCGGAGCCGGAGGCCCCGATCAGGAAGGCGAAGTCTTCGCGGTAGAACTCCACCGTGACGTCATCGAGTGCGGGCCGCCCGCCTGCTTCGTAGCGACGGGTGACCTGTTCGAATCGGATCATGGATCAGTCGTCCTCGGCCGCGGTCTCGTTGCGCCAGCGGATTCCTGTGTCGATGAAGCCGTCGATGTCGCCGTCGAGCACCGCCTGGGTGTTGCCCACCTCGTGCTCGGTGCGCAGGTCCTTGACCATCTGGTACGGGTGCAGCACGTAGGAGCGGATCTGGTCACCCCAGGAGGCCTTGATGTCTCCGGCGAGCGCCTTCTTCTCGGCGGACTCCTCGGCCTTCTTCAGCACCAGCAGCCGGGACTGCAGCACCCGCATCGCGGCGGCGCGGTTCTGGATCTGGGACTTCTCGTTCTGCATCGAGACCACGGTGCCGGTGGGCAGGTGGGTGATGCGCACGGCCGAGTCGGTGGTGTTCACCGACTGTCCGCCGGGCCCGGAGGAGCGGAAGACGTCGATCTTGAGGTCGTTCTCGTCGATGTCGATGCTCTCGGTGCCTTCAAGCAGCGGGATGATCTCGACGGCGGCGAAGGAGGTCTGCCGGCGGCCCTGGTTGTCGAAGGGGCTGATCCGCACCAGCCGGTGCGTGCCGGCCTCGACCGAGAGGGTGCCGAAGGCGTAGGGGGCGTTGATCTCGATGGTGGCGGACTTCAGCCCGGCCTCCTCGGCGTAGGAGGTGTCGAGCACCTTGACGTTCCAGCCGCGGCGTTCGGCCCAGCGCGTGTACATCCGCAGCAGCATCTCGGCGAAGTCTGCGGCGTCCACGCCACCGGCGCCGGAGCGGATGGTCATCACGGCGTCGTACTCGTCGTACTCCCCCGAGAGCAGGGTGACGATCTCCAGGGACTCCAGCGCCTTGTGGATCGAGGCGACCTCGCGGACGGCGTCGTCGAGCACCTCGTCGTCGCCCTCTTCCTTGGCCATCTCGACCATCATCTCGACGTCGTCGATCCGGGTCTCGAGCCGCTCCAGGCGCTCCAGCTCGGACTGCCGATGACTGAGCTCGGAGGTGACCTTCTGCGCGTTGGCCTGGTCGTCCCAGAGGTCTGGCGCCACGGCCATATCACTGAGCTCGACGACCTGCGCCTTGAGCTTTTCAACGTCGGTGACCTCCGTGATGCGGCGCAGCGTATTGCGCAGGTCACGAAGTGCGGTGGGGAAATCAGTCTCAGCCATAACAGGACTACAGTACCGTCGTCTGCGCCCTCACCGGTCGAGGCTCACCCGGGCATGGGACTCCGCTGTGATCGACCCCCTTGTTTGAGCACCCGACGGCCGTGGGATCGATCGCAGGAAGCTGGGTTGACGGGTGAGGCGCCCGGCCGGACGTCAGGGGGCATCGCGGCGGCGCTTGAGCCATCCGTCCAGGATGGACCATCCCCATAAACCGACCACGCCGAACCCGAGCAGGATCCCGAGAGTGCGCAGCGTCTCTGCTTCGAACACTCCAGAGTCGAGGAATTGTGGACTCACCAGGGTCCCGCGCACCAGCAGGTTCAGGATCAGGCTCACGAACACCAGCCCGAGCACGGTGTTGGCGACCGCCAGTCGAGCGTCCCACCGACCCCGCCGCTGCAGCACCACCGCGAAGATCGCGTGCAGCGCGATCAGTCCCAGCAGCCAGGGCCAGAGGGCGGTGTTCAGAATCGGAAGCGCCTCGCCGTCGACCAGAGCCAATCCACGGAATCGGTCCCACAACACCGCGCCGGCGGCCAGCCCGAGGAAGACGAGTGTGGCGATGAGCTCCGATCTGGCGCTGTCTGCCCCCGGCACGGGAAGTTCGTCGGGGTCCCAGCCTGCGTCGATCGCCACCCCGGAGCGTTCGAGGATGAAGAAGACCAGGGTGACCCAGAAGCTGAGATGCACGATCAACGAGACTCCGACGGTGATCGAGGCGCTGAGGATCGCGCCGATCCCGGCCCCGTCGAGCGTCTGTCCCAGGGCGACTCCTCCTGCCGCGCAGATCGGCACGAAGGCGAGCAGGGTCCGGAGCAGACGCCACCAGGTGAGGTAATACCGTGGTCCGATCAGATGGAGCGGGCGGTGCGCGTAGCCGGCGGCCAGACCGGCTGGGTCGCCGAGGTCGGTCAACACGGCACGTTCGGCCGTGGTCGGTTCCTCCCCGCTGTCGACGCGGCGGGCGATCGCCTGGCCGATGGACGCTTCGAGGTTGGCCCGGGACTCTTCCCGCACCTTCGGGGGCAGATGTCTGGTCGCGGCGATGGTGTACCGCTCGGTCAAGGTGGTGTCCATCAGGGGCCCCTGCCAGCAGGTGATGTATCGGAGCTCCATCGTCGCGCCTGGCGACCCCGGAAGGTAAGGGTCAGCCGCTCACCGGTTGAGACTCACCCGGGCATGGGACTCCACTGTGATCGGAACCTGGGCCGGCAGGATCACCGAGACCAGCGGCAGGTCCACGACGGCGGCCAGCTCCACGTGCGCGGTCTCCCCCGTGTCGGTGACCCAGGTCCGCGAAACGGCCAGGTCGCTGAAACGACGATCGGCTCCGGAGACGGCCAGATAATTCTGCGCCTGAGCGAGCACCTGGTCACTGTTGACTCGCGGGCCGGCACCGGAGGCACCCTGTTCAGCTGCCTGCGCGGCGGCCGAGGCGGCACCATCGGCGGCAGAGAGCAGCTTGCGGGCCTCCAGGTTCACCGCGGTGGCGCCTGCCATGACCGAGACGAGCAGCAGCACCACCAGCAGCATCCCCAGGATCAGGATGCTGGACTGTCCGGCGTCCTCCTGCTCCAGCCGCCGCAGCTTCACGGCGCTGACCCCGCTCTGTCGGGAACGAACCTCCACACTCGTGTGTCTCGGGCCTCTCAGGCCTCCTATGCCTCCTGGGCTTCTCAGGTTCCTCGGGGTCGTCAGGTTTCTCGGAGTGCCCGGAGCGCTGATGGGCATCTCAACCTGCCTGGACCTGGGCCGAGGTGGAGGAGACCGTGACCAGGGTGGACCGCCAGCTCCCGAACTCAGGGATCAGCGGCACCGGGACCCGGACCTCCACGGTGAAGGCGACCACGTCGCCGTCGTCCTCGCAGCTGCCTGCAGGGCAGGACATGGTGATCTCCGCCTGTTCGGGGCCGATGCCGAAATCGGCCAGCGCCGTCGTGACCGCAGCCTGGCTTCGGGCTGATCGCTCATCCGACCCGAGGTCCTCTCCGCCCAGGACATACATCCGGGCCGCCTGATCGGAGGCACCCAGGCTGGCATAGGCGGCGGCCTGGACCGCCGCAACGCCCAGAATGAAGTAGATGACTGGGATCAGGACCAGCACGGCGAGCATGATGAACTCGACCAGGCTGGAACCCGACTCGTCGTGACCCTGACGCAGCCCCCGGGCGAGGCGCTCACTCAAAGTCATAGGCACTGCCTGTCACCTCGAGGCTGCCGACCCCCGGGAACAGCCCCAGCACCGGTACCTGAGCCTGGACCGTGATGCGCAGCGTCTGGCCCTCCGATTGGGCCACGTATTCGTAGCCCACCCCTTGGGCGTAGCGCGAGGAGATCGAGGATTCGATCAGGTCGCGGGTGCGTTGAACCCCGTCGCTGGCCGTGCGGTCCTCCAGCACGCCGAAGCGGGCTCCGGTGGACGCGGCGTCGATCAGGGTGTTGCGCACGTGCACCATCAGGGTCAGCTGGAGGATCGCGAAGCTGAGCAGGACCAGGAGCGCGGAGACCATGGCGAACTCAGCCGTGGCGGCGCCGCGCTCCTCGCCTGTCGGTCGGACCCGCGCACGGCTCAGCGGACCGTGCGGATCAGCGCGAGACCTGGTTGATGGCATCGTTGAACAGTCCCTGCAGGGCTGGTTGAGCGATCGCGAGCAGCCCTGCCACCAATACGGCGCTCATCAAGGTGATCATCACCCAGCCGGGCACGTCACCCCGCTCCTCCTCTTTGAGAACGACTGCGGCGCAGGCCGCCTGGTCAACGATCTTCTCGATGTGCAACATGTTCTACCCCTAATCAGTGGTGTGGTTGTTCGGGTGGTGCAGTGGTGGACTCTTCTGGGCGGCGGTGGGTCAGATCCCGATCTCCAGCAGCGAGAGGCCCGGGTAGATCGCGAAGAGCACCGTCAGCGGCAGCACGCCGAAGACCAGCGGCACCAGCATCCCGATCTCCTTCTTCCCCGCGGTCTCGATGAGCTCGCGCCGGGCGAGCTCCCGGACATCCAGAGCCTGAGCGTGCATGACCTCGGCCAGAGGCGTCCCGCGCTCCATCGCCACGATGACGCCTTCGAGAAACCGGGAGATCGGCGCCGAGCCCACCCGGGTGGACATCTGCTTCAGTGCCGTGGAGAAGCTGGTCCCGGCCTGGGTCTGATGCAGCACCCGGGTCAGCTCAAAGGCAAGTTCACCGCGCGCCAGCCGTCCCACGCGGGAGAATGCTCCGGGAGCGCCTTCCCCGGCGCTGACCGCCAACGCGATCATCTCCGCGATGGTGGGAAACTCTGTGAGCATGCGCGCCTGTCTGCGCCGGATCTGACTGGTGAGCAGGTTGTCGCGCAGCGCGACGCCCAGCCCAGCCAGCCCCAGGACGATGACCGAGGCCGAGAAGCCGTTGAGGCTGCCTGCCCAGACACCCAGCAGGCTCGCCAGTGTTCCCAGCAGGGCGCCGAGGACCCCGAGACCAAGCTGCTGGAGGCGATAGTCATTGGGACTGACTCTCGAATTGGCCTGCTCCAGCCGATGACTGAGCTGTTGGGTGTCGAGACTGAAGCGATCGAGCTGACCCAGCACCTGCCGAAGCACCGGGGCCATGATCTTGGCTATGACGCCCAGAGCGCGAGTGGGTTCCGAGACCGAGTCTGCGAGCGCGAACCGGGAGTCCGTGGAGCGGAGATACGGTGCCACCCGAGCCGAGAAGCTCGGCTGGTTGTTCACCGGCAGTGCGCGCAACATGGTCACCAGCCCCAGGCCCAGGCCGAGCCCACAGATCAGCACCCAGCCGAGGATCGCCTCATTCACGCGAGCACCCGCGCTTCCGGGGGCAGGGCACCTATGCGGAGCATCAGGCGGTAGCAGACCAGGGACACGATGAGCCCGGCACCTAGCACGAGCATGCCGGCTGCCCCGCGGTATGCCTCGGCCGCCTCCGGCTGGAGGGAGAGCAGCAGCACCACGATCCAGGGCGCGGCCACCGCGAGCTTCGCGGCGTTCACCGTCCAGGACTGGCGAGCCTCCAATTCGCCGCGCGTCCGGGCATTCTCGCGCAGGAATTCGGCCAGGGTGCTGAGCAGCCGGCCCAGATCCGAGCCACCTACTTCGCGGGTGATCAGCAGGGCCGCTACGATCCGGTCCCCCACGGGATCGGCGAGGCGCAGCTTCAATCTCTCCAGCGCGACCCCGAGGGTCTGCCCGGCTCGATAGTCCTTCGCGAACTCCAGAAACGGTTCACGCAGCGGCTCCGGCCCCGAGGTGCTCAGTTGGATCAGCCCCTCCGGCAGGGACATCCCCGATCGGACGGCCGACCGCAGGTGATCCACCGCATCAGGCCAGATGCCGCGCAGCAGGGCGCGGCGCTTGCCCGCCTGCCAGCGCAGCGTCAGCACCGGCACCGTCCCGGCGAAGAGCGCGAAACACAGCGCCACCGGAACCGCCGCGGTGAACACCAGGATCGCCAAGAAGGCTGCGACCGCGCAGACCAGGACCGCGGTGAGTACCCCGGTGACCGGAATCTTGGGATGCCCAGCCTCATCAAGGAGCTTCCGCAGCCTCCGACGGCGTGTGCGTACGGCCCCAGGGGCTCCGGGTGGACGGGACCAGAAGGACGCGTAGATCAGCAGCAGCCCGAACCCCAGTCCCAATCCCAGCAGCAGACTCATCCCGGCATCCCTGCCCGGGCGAATCTGGCCCGGTGCTCCCGCGAGAGCTTGGGGAGATCGAAGACCGCTGACTCGGTCACCTCCAGCTTGCCGTCCGGCGCGTCGAAGAGCAGCGTCGTCTCGATCGTGTCAGCTTCGACTCGGCTGCCCACAGCCAGAATCTGTCCCACATGCCGACTGCCGTCACGCTCCCGGACGCAGTGAACCACCAGGTCCAGACAGGACGCGACGGTGGGCAGGATGAAGCTGCGGGAGATGTTCTCACCTGCCAGGAGCGGGAGGGTGCAGATCTTGGTGACCGCGTCCTGGGCGCTGTTGGCGTGAACGGTGGCCATTCCCGGCAAGCCTGCATTCAGAGCGATCAACATGTCCAGGCTCTCGGCCTCGCGGACCTCCCCGACGATGAGCCTGTCGGGGCGCATGCGCAGCGCCTCCTTGACCAGCCGGCGCAGAGGGATCGCGCCCTCGCCTTCAAGGTTGGACTGTCGACACTGCAGCCCCACCACATCACGCAGCGGCAGCTGAAGCTCGAAGATCTCCTCGACCGTGATGACCCGCTCTCTCGGGCCGATTCCCGAGGAGAGACAGTTCAGCAGGGTCGTCTTGCCGGACTGGGTCGCGCCCGATACGAGGATATTCAATCCACTGTCTACGCACCCGCCCAGAAACTCGCCAGCCTCCACACTCAGAGACCCCCTGTGGACCAGGTCCTCGAGCGTATGGGCTCGCGCGATGAACTTGCGGATATTGACCGCCCAATGGCGCCGGGTGATGTCGGGGATCACGACGTGCAGGCGCGACCCGTCCGGCAGGGTCGCGTCGACAAACGGTGAGGACAGATCCAGGCGGCGACCTGAACTCTTGAGCATCCGTTCCACGAGGTCGCGGACGCGCGACTCACTCAAGGTCAACGAGGTCAGTTCGGACCGGCCCGCCCTAGCCACGAACACCGCACTTGGGCTGTTGATCCAGATCTCCTCCACCGAGGGGTCCTCGAGAAGCGGCTGGAGCTCCCCGAAGCCGGCGAGTGCATCCACAAGGTGTTTGACCGCCTGCTGAACCGGGCCGATGAGGGGCAGCGCGGTCACCATCGACCGACGGTCGTACTCGACGACGGCGGCCTCGACCAGCTCCCGAACGCCCGTAGGATTTTCCGCAGGATCGAGCCCGCGGTGCCGGATCTGTTCCCGCACCTCGTCTTCAACGATCGTCAAAGCATCCACAGGCTCGGCCTCATCCCTGATTCCAGTGTGGTGAGCTCACGATAGCCAGCTCCTCAGCAGGTGACCAGCGATTGTTCACATCCTGTGGAAAATAGGCGGTGATCACAGGTCCTCCACAGCGGGCAGGCGCTGACCGGGCGGTGGTTCATGCTGACATAGCCTCGATGCAGCACACCCCACGACGGGGCGTCTCGCGCGCACCTTGCAGAGGCTGCTCAGAGCTCTGCGCACCCTGAGGACCAGGAGGAGACGACATGAGCCTGGCACCGCCGATGACTCTGGCCTGCACGGTCGTGCACGCTCCGGGCTCGGTCTCTGAGTCACTGTGGAACCTGTTGCGCCTTGCCGCGGGTGGCGCGCACGTCCATGAACTGCGGATCCTCCTCGAAGGCGCCACCGCTCCCTGCGGGACGCAGATCGATGACGCGCTGCATGCCTGGGTCCGCAGCGTCAGGACTGCTGGTTTCCCTGGGGCCCCGGGCTCCGATGTGGACGTCGACCGCTCATGGGTCGCGGTCCTGGACCAACGGCCCTTGGCGGACCATGCCGCAGACTCTGTCTCCATACATCAGGGCATGGTCGTGGTGCTGCACGCTCGGTCCCGGCCGACGCGGCGAGCCAGCCCCGCACCACCTCCGCTGCGGCTCTGTCTCAGCACCGGGCCGGACTCCGGGTGGATGGTGAGGATCCCGCGAGGAGTCCACGTGCTGGGCCGAGGGACGCAGCACCGCGGCACGGCAGACATCCGGATCAACGACCCGCGCCTGGAACCCTGCCATGCTTCGATCACGGTCAGCGCAGAACAGGTGATGCTCACCCGCCCGGGGACCGCCCCGCAGGTACTCCGCACCGACGCGCCGGTCAGCGTCGGCGGGTCGCGCGTGGAGCTCGTCCAGGACGTGCCGCCTGCGGCGCTCCCGCGGACCTGGCCCCTGCCTCCCGTGCATGTCTGCCAAGAGGCCCCCGCCGGACGCCACCGCACGATGCTGCTGATGTCTCTGGCGCCGCTTGTCGTGGGAATCGTGCTGGTACTGGTCACCGGTATGTGGATCTTCCTGCTGTTCAGCGCGGCGTCCGCGCTCATCGCCGTGGTCACACTCCTGGTGGCGCACCGGCACCGCAGACGGTTCCGTCGTACCGTCCGCGCGGGCGCCGCCGCATGGGGCCGCCAGCGCCGAGATCTTCTGGCCCCTCCTGGCGCCTCCATTAGGGCACTGCGAGCGCGGTCCCACCCACGGAGCTCGCTCACCTGCACAGAGGACGGTGGCGTCGTGGTGACCGTGGGCGAAGCGAAGATCGATGCTGAACTGCAGGGCCCCGGTGATGCCGAGGCGCTGGTCGATCTGCCCGAGCTCTCGGTCTCCACCGCGACGGCCCTGGCGCTTCGCGGGTCGGAATGCACCGTTCTCTTGGGCCCCTCTCGGGAGCAGCTCAGCGTCCTTCGCTGGATTCTGGCCCAGCTCACCCATCATTTCGGCACGGCGCCCCAAGTGGTGCTCGCAGCAGGTCCCGACCAGATCGCCGGAGCCCAGTCGGCGGACCTTCTCTCTGTCACGGAGCTGCGCGACTACACCCACGTGAGCGTAGTGCCGCGGAACAACCTTCACACCACGCTGACCACGCGAGGGCTCAGGCCCGCCGCGGGGACTGCACCGGTGCTGCTCAGTCCAGCCCAGCTTGACCCGGTACATATCCGAGCCGCCCTCGACGCCGGGTGGCATGTGATCGTCCCGGCCCAGCCTGCGCGGGCCCAGGACTCGACGAATCGAGCCTCGGAACAGCAGGCGCCCCTCCCCAGGGCTTCCGACGGGTGGCAGGTGGACCTTGTGTCGGGGCAGATCCACCGGATCGAGGCAGGCGCTGCACGGAGGGTCGCGACCGGGCTGGTGCCTGATGGGTTGTCCCGACGAACACTCCATCACCACCTCAGACTGGGGCTCCCCCGGATCTCGGGGGAAGCTGCGGAGACCGCAGTCCCCATGCAGTGCACCGCCGCGGTGCCGGACCCGTTGATGGCTGGCAGCGCGCATCTGCGGCTGGAGACGCTGTTGGGCCGCGGGGCCGCGGGCGAGGAGCTGTTGGATCTGGTGGAAGACGGCCCGCATATCCTGCTCGCCGGAACGACGGGGGCCGGCAAGTCCGAACTGCTGAAGTCGATGTTGCTCGGCTGGGCGTCGAGGTACGACCCCAGCGAGCTGAACTTCCTGCTCTTCGACTTCAAGGGCGGCTCGAGCTTCCAGCACCTGGCGCGACTGGAGCACACCTTGAGTCTGGTCACCGACCTCACCCAGGCTCAGGCCGATCGCGCGCTGGAGGGCGTCCGATCGGAACTCACCCGGCGGGAACGGATGTTCCTGGAGTCCGGCGCCACCGACTACGCAGATTTTCGCCGTTCTCGGCCCGACCGACCCTTGGCTCGCCTTCTCGTGGTCTTCGACGAGTTCCGCATCTTCACGCAGGAGCTTCCAGCGGCGATGGACGAGCTCCTGCGCCTGGCTACCCTTGGTCGATCCCTGGGCCTGCATCTGATCCTCACCACCCAACGCCCACAGGGGGTGGTCACGGCAGACATCCGTGCCAACATCGGGAGCATCATCTGTCTGCGGCTGCGCAGCGATGACGAGGCGCGGGAACTGGTGGGAACCGCCGAGCCGGCACACATTCCGCGGGGGCTGCCAGGGCGCGGCGTCATCCAACGCCCCGGAGAGCCACCGGCGCCCTTTCACGCCGTGCAGCTGCGCGAGCGCTCCGAGAAGCTCACCGCGCGACCTGAACGGGCGCCCCGGCCCGCAGGGGCAGCTTGGCGGGAGACCACCCCGCAGCTGGTGAAGGCGCTGGACGCGCATATCCGTCGGAGGCAGGTCCGGCGACCGCACACTCCGCTGCTCCCACCCCTGCCTGAGCTGCTGCGAGCGCCGCTCCCCGCCGAGGAGATTCTGTTAGGTCTGCTCGACGACCCGGCCCAGCAGGCACAACGCCTCCTCCACCTCGATCTGAGTGCCGGTGAGGGCGTCGCCCTGCTCGGCGAGGCAGGCTCTGGCGGCACCGTATGCGTGGACTCGCTGGTCCGCCAGCTCCTGGCGCGCCCCGGGCCGGTCCACATCTATCTCCTGGACGGCGATCATTCGCTTCAAGGGTTCCGGTCCCATCCCCGGGTAGGTTCCTGGGTCACTACGGAACACCTGCAGGAGGCGGCCCATCTCGTGAGCGAACTGCACCGGCTCGTGGTCGGACGGCGTGTCGACCCCTCGCGAGAGCGCTTCCCGCTGGTCCTCGTCCTGACGGGGCACTCACGGTGGCATGGATCGGCCTACGCAGCGGGTGGCGGGGATCTTGAATACGATCTGGGCGCGCTCATCAGCGAGGGAATCGGCTACGGCCTCAGCGTCTTGATCGCGGGCGGTCGCGAGCTCGCCCTGGGCAGGCTGGGTTCGCGACTCCCGCGCAGGATCTACCTGCCCTACGGCGTCTCTGAGGACGTCCGGCATCTCTGGCCGAAGCTGCGGGTCACCGATCGATTGGCCGGGCGCGGGGTGCTGATCACCGCTGATGTGCCGGCCCCGGGGCTGACCCTCCAGCTGGTGACCGGCACCTTGGAACAGTCATCGGAGAGCTCGGCGACCGAGCTGATCCCACCGGTGAGCAGGCCCATGCTCCGGGTGCAGCCCCTGCCGGACTCGGTGGAGCTCCCGGCGCTGGAACGGGAATCGGGGGCGCTGCTGCTGGGACTGAGCCAGTTCACCCACTTGCCCGCCCGGTTGGAGGACCACTCCTGGCAGGTCGGTCTGCTGCTTGGCACCTCCCAGACCGGGAAGACCAACGCGCTGCATGTCGTGTCGGCCCAGCGCCGGTGCCTGACGATCGCCGAGCTCTCTCCACCCGGTGATCGAGGCGACATCGCCGCCGAGGGCGCCGAGCTGCTGCTGGTCGACGACGCCGATCGGTGCACTCCCGAGCAGCATCGAAGCATCGAGGCGTGGCTGGAATCCGGAGGGAGGGTTCTGGCCACGGCGCAACCGAGCATGAACGTCTTCCGCCAGCTACCGTGGGGCTACCGGGCCCGCACCGGCTCCGCGAACTTTGTGCTCAGCCCGCTGAGCCGCTCACAAGGGGACGCATTCGGGATCTCCATCCCGATCCTGGGCCGACTCACGCCGGGTCGGGCAGTCTGGATCGGTCCCGAGAAGCCTCGGATCATTCAGTGGTGGCGACACCCTGAGCTGCCATGACGTCCGGCCCGACCCGGCGAGTCTGCCTGGCGCGTGGGCGAACCGGGGTCGCAGACTCACCGCGGAACACCGGTGGGAAGCCGGGCCTCCACGCGGTAGCCGGGCTCGCCGTCGTCGGCTGGTCCGTAGTCCAGCCGACCTCCTGCCGACGCGATCCGCTCAGCCAACGCCTGCAGGCCCGCGCTGCGGGTCTCGGGCCGGACCGCGGAGGCCCCACGCAGGCCGCCGCGGTCACGGATGACCACCTCGACCGCATCGGCCTGCAGGTCCAGATCGACCTCCACGCGCTCCGCGGTGGAGTGGCGCAGCACATTGGTCAGGGATTCCTGCATGATGCGATGCAACACCAGTTCCGTCGAGGGCTGCAGGGTGGCGAGGTCGCCTTGGACGTTGAACGAGACGTCCAGTCCGGAGGCCCGGACGGCGTCGATGAGCTCTTCGATCTGACGCCCTTCGAACGCGGGCTCAGTGGGTGCTGCGGAGTCGTGTTCCCGCAGCACCGCGAGGGTGCTGCGCAGATCCACGGTGGCCTCCTGATGCGCGGCCCGGAGCCGCGCCACCGCCTGCTTAGCGATCTCCGGATCACTCTCGATGGTCTGGGCGGCCACGCTGGCCTGGAGGCCCACCACCGCCACCGTGTGGGTGAGGACATCGTGGAGGTCCCGGGCTGCGTCCAGCCGCTCCTCGACGAGCTGACGCTGTTGCTGCTGTTCGGCCAGTCTGAGTCGCAGCGCGGACTCCTCGCGGGCCGCGCTGCGGCTGCGCATCGCCTCGCCCAGCAGCAGCATCACCAGGAGCAGCGAGATGTCGAACAGGCTGCTAAGCGCCACCTGGCCCAGCGGCTCCGCCCCGGGCCCGCTCAATCTGTGCGGGACGCTGATCAGACCCGCCAGCGCAACCATCGAGAGCGCCCACCAGAGGTGACCCTTCCGGGCGGCGATCAGCACCGGCACACCGATGGCGAGGACCGGGGTGAAGCTGGGGACTCCGACGCTCAGGGCGGCGTAGAAGCTCACGCTGGCACCGATCACCGCGGTCCGCGGGGCCCGCCGGGCGATGGCGGTCCAGGCTCCGACGAACAGCAGGATCTCGATCACCGTGGCATCAACCTGTCGCGCGGGCTGATCGGTCGACTCCATGGCGGCGAAGATCATGACCGCGGTGACCAGTGCAGCGATCACGAGGTCCAAGGGAATGCCGCGCCAGAAGGTGAAGGGCACGCCTCCAGTTTAGCCACCGGGCCCGGCGACGGCTGGGCTCCGGCGTGGAGAGAAGCACCGGAGTCGGCTTCGAGGCAGGCGCCGCTTTCAGCGTCTACGCAGGTAGGGCGGCTATCACTGGGAGCTCAAGACTTTCCAGGCCCCCACACGAAGGACACCGCGATGATCTCCCGATGGAACAACTCTTCCGCACTGCTCTCCGTGGCCGCCGTCTCGGCCCTGGCCCTGACCTCTTGCGCCAGCGATGAGCTGAACTCCGATGACGACGACGCGCAGCCGACCGCCACGGTCACCGAGACGGTGGAGGCCGAAGCCACGGAGGAAACCACCGACGAGGCCACCGAGGACGCCACCGCAGACGCCGAACCGACCGAGGACCCCACTGGATCCCCGGAGGCGGAGGCCACCGAGACCGATGGCCCGCAGGCCGGTGACGCCGAGGGCGATGACCCGCTGTATCAGGCCGTGGATGCCGTGAAGCAGGAGTACCCCGAGGCCGTCGTCTTAGATTTCGACACCGAGTCCAGCTACTACGAGTTCACGATCCTCGACGGCGGCTCCGAGTGGGAGTTGGACGTCGACCGGGAGAGCTTCGAGATCAGCAACACCCAGGAGGACGACCTCGACTCCGATGATCAGCGCAATGCCGACGCGGTGGAGATCGAGTTCGCCGATGCACTGCGCACCGCCGCCGAAGAAGGCGGCGGGACCCCGGAACAGGCCGAGCTCGATGATGAGAACGGCGCGGTGACCTGGGAGATCGAGCTCGACAACGGCACCGAGGTCTACGTGGATGTGGCTACCGGCGAGGTCGCGAACGGTGACGACTGACATAGAATGGGCTGATTGCAGTACCAGTTGACGAGGGCAGAGAAGGGGTGGCGCCGTGACGGCAGGCCACAGTGACACCACCGGTGACGCCGCGGACGCGTCCGGGCAGAGCGCACCCGAGGAGGCGACCGCCGAGGCCGCCGAGAGCACCGCGGAGCTCGAGGACCCGCGGAGCCGGCAGGACCTCACCGGGTTCTCTCCCAAGGCCCGCGCCTGGCGGTCCTTCTTCGAGACCTCCGCGATCATCAGCGACCGCATGGAGAAGCGGCTGCACACCAGCACCGGGCTGCGGCTCAGCGACTATAACCTGATGCTGCTTCTGGCCGAGGCCGAGGACCATCAGCTTCGTATGGGGGAACTCGCCGAAGGCATGGTCTTCTCTCCCTCTCGGCTCTCCTACCAGGTCAAGTCGCTGCAGAAGCGCGGCTTGATCGATCGCTTCGCCGACGCCGAGGACCGGCGCGGCATGACCGCCCAGCTCACAGAAGAGGGCCACCGCGTCTTCGAACAGGCCTCCCGGCTGCATGCGACCCATATCAAGCAGCTCTTCCACCCTGCACTGGACGACGCCGAGGCGGATACGCTGCGACAGATCTGCGAGCAGATCAAGGACACCGTGGCGGCGGCAGACCGGGCCTGAGCTCAGGCTGCGAGACGGGCTCTGCCCCGAAGCCCGGAGTCCAACGGCCTCGGTTCAGCGGACCAGCTTGAGCTGGACCGAGTCGGCACGTTTGCGCAGCATCTGGACATCCTCCAGGGCGGTCTGCACACTGGCCAGGGCCAGCCGGGCATCCACCTCATCGGCCTCGGGCCGCAGAACGACGCCGATGCTCAGCTCCGGTCCGCTGCCGCCCCCGGCGACAGGATCCCCGGTCGCGGTGCGGGTCCCCACTCCCTCACCGGGCTGCAGCTGCAGCTGGGTGACTCCGGGGCACAGATCCAGGACTCCGGTCAGGGCCTCGGCCAGCTCGGGGTCCTGATACGAGGGCGACCAACGGGTCCCCTGCGCCAGAGCCTCCACCGCGGGGCGGCGCAGCACGAAGGTCAGCTCCGCACCCGGATCCAGCACCGCCAGCTCGGCACCCTCGGCAAGGGTTGCCAGCATGATCCGCTCGGTCTCGGCCGCCACGGGCCGCGCCTTCTCGTGCCACGCCGTGAGCGCCTGCACCGAGCTGAACACCGGCATGGTGGTCCGGCCGTCGCGGTTGGTGAGGCTGATCAGGGTGATATCGGCCTGCTTGTCCCCCACCGGGGCGTTCTCCTCGCCGGTCCCGCTGGCCGGGACCGGTTCGGCCTCCTCGGCCAGCTCGGCGAGGACCGGGACGAAGAGCCGCTGGCCGATGAGGGCGTTGACAAATCCTGCCTCGTCGAGCTCCCCGGCGAGCAGCCGCTCCCGGGCGGAGCGGACCGCGGGGGTGGCCAGGCCGTCGTCGCCGTCGAAGGTGTGCAGCGGGTTGCCCTCCGCCGAGAGATCGCGATCCGCCCAGGGAATCCCGGCAGAGTCCGCGGGGCGACCCTGCGCGTCTCGAGGTGCACGCTGCAGCAGGGCAGCGATATGTCCGGGAAGATCCTTGCTGGCGGCGTTCTGGCTCATGCGGAGGCTGCGGCCACCTTCAGCGCCTCAGGGAACTCGAACTTCCCTGCGTAGAGCGCCTTGCCCATGATGGCGCCCTCGACGCCGAGGGAGACCATCTTGGCCAGCGCGGCGACGTCCTCGAGCGAGGAGATGCCTCCGGAGGCGACCACGGGCTTGCGCGTCTTGGCGCAGACCTGGGCGAGCAGTTCGGTGTTGGGGCCGCGCAGGGTGCCGTCCTTGGTGACGTCGGTGACCACATAGCGGGGGCAGCCGGCGTCCTCGAGGCGCTGCAGCACCTCCCAGATGTTGCCGCCCTCGCGGGTCCAGCCGCGGGCGGCGAGGGTCTCGCCGCGCACGTCCAGGCCCACGGCGATCGCGTCGCCGTGGCGCTCGATGGCGCGGGCGGTCCACTCCGGGTCCTCCAGCGCGGCTGTGCCGAGGTTGACCCGGGTGGCGCCGAGCTCCAGGGCGCGGTCCAGGGACTCGTCGTCGCGGATGCCGCCGGAGAGCTCGATCTTCACGCCCAGCTCCCTGACCACCCGGGCC
This sequence comes from Nesterenkonia sp. E16_10, assembly GCF_017347085.1. Classification (GTDB taxonomy): domain Bacteria; phylum Actinomycetota; class Actinomycetes; order Actinomycetales; family Micrococcaceae; genus Nesterenkonia. The sequence goes on along the minus strand of NZ_JADPSA010000016.1, from coordinate 110,834 downwards.
ATGATGTCCCGGTTGTCACCGCGACCGAAGGCGGCGTCGAGGTCCACCAGGTGGATCCATTCCGCGCCCTGCTGCTGCCAGTTCAGTGCCGCCTCCAGCGGGTCGCCGTAGCCGGTCTCGGAGCCGGCCTCACCCTGGACCAGTCGCACGGCCTGACCGTCGGCCACATCGACGGCGGGCAGCAGCTCCAGGGCGGGAACGGGGGCGGTGGTCGCGGAGGACTCAGTCATGGATCAACTTTCGGCTGGTGGTGGGGCTTATCGGGAGGTATGTCTGGGTGGATCAGATGCGCCGGCGGCGGACCCGCAGGTCACCGCCGGGGCTTCGGGGACTCCGGTCAGAGACTCAGGATCCAGTTGCGCAGCAGCTGCATCCCGGCGTCGCCGGACTTCTCCGGGTGGAACTGGGTGGCCGAGAGCGGCCCGTTCTCCACGGCGGCGACGAAGTCGGTGCCGTGGTGGCTCCAGGTGACCTTCGGCGGGTGCATGGACTGCACGGACTGATCGAAGTCCCAGGACTGCACGGCATAGGAGTGCACGAAGTAGAACCGCTCGTCGGCAAGCCCCTCGAAGAGCACGCTGTCCTCGGGAGGACGCACGGTGTTCCACCCCATGTGCGGGACCACGGCGTCAGCGGGCAGTGCGGTGACCTCACCGGGCCACTCCCCCAGGCCCTCTGCGGGGATTCCGTGCTCGACTCCGCGGTCGAACATCACCTGGTGGCCCACACAGATGCCGAGCACCGGGCGGGAGCCGGCGATCCGGCGTCCGATCCAGCGGGGTCCATCGATCTCGCGCAGCGCGGACATCACCGCGGCGAAGGCGCCCACACCGGGCACCACGAGTCCGGAGGCGTTGAGCACCGCGTCGGTGTCCTTGGTCAGGGTGACCTCCGCGCCGGCGCGCTCCAGCGCCCGGACCGCGGAGTGGATGTTGCCTGAACCGTAGTCCAGGACGACGACGTCGGGCCTGCCGCTCACAGGGCACCCTTGGTGGAGGGGATCTCGTCGGTGCGGGGGTCAGACTCCACGGCTTCGCGCAGGGCCCGGGCGAAGGCCTTGAACTGGGCCTCCACGATGTGGTGCGGGTCGCGTCCGCCGAGCAGGGTCATGTGCAGGCAGATCCCGGAGTGGTACGTGATCGCCTCGAAGACATGGCGGGTCATGGAACCGGTGAAGTGCCCTCCGATGAGGTGATACTGCTGACCTTCGGGTTCCCCGGAGTGCACCAGGTAGGGCCTGCCGGAGACATCGACCACGGCCTGCGCGATCGCCTCGTCCAGCGGGATGGTGGCATTGCCGAACCGGCGGATGCCCCGCTTGTCCCCGAGCGCGACGCGCAGCACCTCACCGAGCACGATCGCGGTGTCCTCCACGGTGTGGTGCACATCGATGTGGATGTCGCCGGACGACTCCACGTCGAGGTCGATGAGCGAATGCCGGGACAGCGCGGTGAGCATGTGGTCATAGAACGGCACGCCGGTGCTGATGTTCGAGGTCCCGGTGCCATCGAGGTCCATCCGGACCTTGACGCTGGACTCGCTGGTGACACGTTCCATCCGGGCGATGCGCCCAGAGATCAATTCTGCTCCCATAACTCCTGCTTGGTGGTGGGGTACGCCAACATCTAAGTCTACGCGGTGGTGCTGGTGATGAAGCGCTGCAGTGAGGCCAGGAAGTCGGAGGTCTCCGGCTCGGTCCCGGCGGTCACCCGCAGATGCCCGGGGATCCCGACATCGCGGATCAGGATCCCGTCCTGGAGGAGGTGCTGCCACGCGGCCTTCTCATCGTCGAGTCCGCCGAAGAAGACGAAGTTCGCGTCCGAGGGCGCCGGGCGCAGCCCCATCGCTTCCAGAGCGGTGACGATCCGATCGCGCTGGTCCTTGATGCGTTCCACGTTGGCCATCAGGGTCGCCGAGTGGTCCAGGGCGGCGATGGCTGTCGCCTGGGTCACCGCGGAGAGGTGATAGGGCAGTCGGACCAGTCGCATGGCGTCGGTGACCTCTGGGGCCGCGGCGAGGTAGCCGAGCCTGCCCCCGGCCAGCGCGAAGGCCTTGCTCATGGTCCGGGAGACGATCAGCCGCTCTCGTCCCGGCAGCAGGGCCAGCGCCGATCCGGTGCCGGACTGTCGGAACTCTCCGTAGGCCTCATCCACCACCACCATGGTGTCCGACTCCTCGGCCGCGGCGTAGGCGGCCTCCACGGTCTCCAGGGACAGCGCGGTGCCGGTGGGGTTGTTCGGCGAACACAGGATCACGACGTTCGGGCGGTGCTCACGGATCTGCGCGGCGACATCTGCGGGGCTCTGGGTGAAGTCCGCGGCGCGGGTGCCGGCGATGTACTCGCTGTAGGTGCCGCGGGCGTAGAGCGGATACATCGAGTAGGTCGGCGGGAAGGAGAGCACGGAGCGGCCCGGCCCGGCGAAGGCCTGCAGGATGTGCTGCATGATCTCGTTGGAGCCATTGGCGGCCCAGATGTTCTCGGCCGTGAGGGCGGCCGGCTCGCTCTCCGAGACGAGATCTCGGTTCAGGTATTCGGCGAGCTTCTCCCGCAGCACCGAGAATTCACGGTCTGGGTAGCGGTTGAGCTGGGCGGCTGCCAGTCGGACCTCTTTGCCGATGGCGTCGACCACATCTGCGGGGACGTCATAGGTGGTCTCGTTGACGTTGAGCATCGCCTTCACGCTCAGCTGCGGGGCTCCGTAGGGCTCTTGACCCTGGAGCTCCTCGCGCAGCGGCAGTCTGGACAGGTTCCTGGAGCGGGATGAAGTCACCGGGTCATTCTAGCCCGGTGACGTGCACCGACCCGAGCGCCCCGTGGGCCGGCTCAGTCCTGCGGGACGAACAGCTCCTGGCCCGGGGTGAGTGCCGAGTCGTCGAGGCCGTTGAGCTCAGCGATCTGGCCGATCAGGACCTGAGTGTGCTCCTCGGATTCCACAGAGGCGGCCACGCTCCAGAGGGTGTCCCCCGCGCCGACGGTGACGACCTGGGCGTCCACGCCGGGGACCCCGCCGGAGGACGCCTGTGCCTGGTTGAGCAGGGAGGTGGCGAGCAGGAGCGCCCCCAAGAGTGCGACCGCCAGGACGGCCAGCGCGGGCAGACCTAGCAGGAGGAAACGACCGCGGCGAGTGAGGTGCACCGCCGAGGCGGGTGCAGAGTCGACAGGTGCAAGTGCAAGCTGCGCTGTACTCATGGGAAAGAACCTCTCATTCGAACGTGTGTACTATTTCTAGCACATAGATTCGAAACTTGACCAGACTCGCCGCAGAATCAATGGAATCTCTCTACGATTTCGAGTAACCTGAGCGCCAAGTTCGAAGTGATCTTCGAAGCGAATCTCACAGGGAACAGTCCATCAGCAGGCTCTGACATGGATGCCGACATGGGTCCTGGGCGGCGCAGCTCCAGACCGGTCCAGCAAGACCAGACCGGGCCCGGCGCGGCTCCAGTTCCACCGGGGCAGCAGGACATCGGCGTGGGACGCAGAACGCTCGGCACAACATATGGAGGCAGCAATGGCGCAGAACACCAGGGACTCATCGGCAGCGCCGCGACTCACCGATCGGCAGCGTCAGATCGTCGACGTCATCCAGGAATCCTTGGCTGAGCGCAGCTACCCGCCCTCCATGCGTGAGATCGGTGACTCCTGCGGGCTGGCCTCGCTCTCCTCGGTGACCCACCAGCTGGCGCGACTCCAGGAGCTGGGCTATCTCCGACGGGTGCCCGGACGGCCCCGCGCCATGGAGGTGCTGCGGGACTCAGCCGGGACTCCGGTGCTCAGCGAACAGGCCCAGGAGGCCGCAGCCCGCGACTCGGTGGTCGATCTGCAGGGCTACCGCACCCAGTCCGACAGCCGGATCTCTGAGATCCCTGTGGTGGGCCAGATCGCGGCCGGCGGACCGATCCTCGCCGATCAGCAGGTCGAAGACATCATGCCGCTGCCGCGCCAGCTCACCGGCGAGGGCGAGCTGTTCATGCTTCAGGTCCGCGGCGACTCGATGATCGAGGCCGGGATCTTCGAGGGCGACTGGGTGGTGGTGCGTCGGCAGAGCACCGCGGAGAACGGGGACATCGTTGCCGCACTGCTCGAGGACGAGGCCACGGTGAAGACCCTCAAGCGCCGCGACGGCCACGTCTGGCTGCTGCCACAGAACCGACAGTACGAGCCGATCCTCGGTGACGAGTCCACCATCATGGGCAAGGTCGTCACGGTGCTGCGCAGCCTCTGAGCCAGTCGCGCTCTCGGCGCCTCGGCTCTGCGCTCACCCGTGGTCCTGGCTCGGCGCTGCGCTCTCGTGACTTCGTTGCACCACCGTTGGTTCGTCCCCCGTGGGCGCGGGTGGATCCTCACGAAGCTGCTGCTCGGTCATGACGTCGAGCATCCGTGACCACCGGTCCTCGATCCTTCCCGGGCTCAGTTTAACGCCCGAGGGAGTCTTCCCCTGCGTGAGGTCGCGCAGCGGCCAGATTCCCCGGTGCGGCTCTTCATCGGTGGGACCTCGATCCACCGTGACGGGCAGCCAGTCCAGGCCGCTGACCCGCGCGGCATCCTCGTCGACCTCCACCGTGGCGTAGACCACGGTCCCGCTGGCGGTCTCCGGGACGCAGCAGGCCTCGTCCTGGTTGGACAGGAAGTTCCCCATCGACCACACCACCCACATGCCCTCATCCGTCGGGCCGCCCTCGAGACGCTCCAACGGCTGCGGCGTGTGTGAATGGCTGCCGAACACCACATCGACCTCGCCACCGGCGGCCAGCGCCTCTCCATAGGCTCGCTGTTCCTGGGCCGGCTCATGGGCATACTCCTCGCCCCAGTGCACGGAGGCGACCACGACGTCGGCGCCGTCCTCCCGCGCCATGGCCGCCTGGTCGGTGAGCTCCTGGGCAGAGACATCCGCGACCCGCCACCTCTCGTCCTCCGGCGGCGGGGCGGCCTGGTTGTGCAGCATGGTGGTGGCCAGGTGCGCCACGGTCACTTCGCGTCCGCCGCGTTCCAGGGTGTAGAGCTGAGGCTGCTCCGCCTCGGCCTCGGTCCGTGCTGTGCCCGCATGACCCAGTGCCGCGTCATCGAGGACGTCAAGCGTGCGCTTCTGCCCGGCGCGACCCTGGTCGAAGGAATGGTTGTTCGCCGTGGAGCAGCCGTGGAAGCCGACCTCGCCGAGGTCGGCGGCGATCTCCGGCGGTGCGGCGAACACCGGGTATCCGGCGGGCTCCACGCCCTCGGGAGCGATCTGGGTCTCCAGTCCGCACAACGCGAGGTCCGCGCCGCCGATGAGGTCTTCGACTCCTCGCATGAGCGGCGCGAAGGAGTAGTCCGCGTCATCGGCGAGGACGGCCGCCTGATCGAGCACCGGGCCGTGCAGGAGCACGTCCCCGGCGCCGGCGATGGTGAACTCCTCCGTGGACGGCTCAGCAGTCTCCGTGGGAGTTCCGCCAGCCTCCCCCGGGTCGGCTTCCTCATGGTCGGTGCCCGGCGGCTGGGAGTTCGAAACCTCAGAGGGGGCTGAGCCGGCGTCGTCGTCATCAACGCCCACGCCGCAGCCGGTCAGGATGAACGCTGCCGCGAACAGCCCGAAGGCGACTGCGGCGCTGGGACGCCTCGAAACTGCTGGGCGTCCTATGCCTCCCGGGCGTCCTAGTCCCGCTGGGCCTGCCGGACCTGCCGGGCCCGCTGGACCTGTGGAATCTGTCATCGTCTACCGGCCTCTCGTGGCCAACCATCGTGCTGGATCGATCCGAGTTCTGCGGTCCCACCTCGGCGGCGCTGCACCATCGGCAACACCTGCCGTATCGCCGCGGTCCGGCTAGCTCTCCAGCTCGGCGAGCCGGGCGAGCGCCCCGCGGGCCAGGTCCCCGTTCACGGTGGGCCAGAAATCTGGCATCGACTGTTTCAGGAAGCCGCCGTAGCGCGCGTTGGCCAGGCGTGAGTCAAGGATCGCCAGCACCCCCTTGTCCTGGGAGGTGCGGATCAGTCGTCCAGCGCCCTGGGCCAGCCGGGTGGCGGCGTGGGTGGCCGCGACCTGCATGAACCCGTTGCCGCCATGCCGGGTGACCTCTTGGCTGCGCGCGCTGACCAGCGGGTCGTCCGGGCGGGGGAACGGGATCCGATCGATGGCCACCAGTCGGCAGGAGCGTCCGGGCACATCCACACCCTGCCACAGGCTCATGGTGCCGAACAGGCAGGTCTCCTCATCCTCGGCAAAGGCGCGCACCAGCGAGGACATGGTGGAATCACCCTGGCAGAGGATCGGGAGGTCCAGACGCTGACGCAGGTCCTCGGCCGCCTCCTCGGCCGCCCGACGGGAGGAGAACAGCGCCAGGGTCGCGCCCTTCGAGGCTTCGATCAGGCCGGCCAGCTCATCGCGCTGGGCCTGCGCGGTCTTCATCGACGGCGGCGGCAGGTGCTTGGCGACGTAGAGCACCCCCTGCTTGGGGTAGTCGAAGGGGCTTCCCACGTCTACGGCGTCCCAGGCCGGGGCCTTCTCCCCCGCCAGCCCCAGTGAACCGGCCACGGGATCGAAGCTGTCGCCGATGGTCAGCGTGGCGGAGGTCAGCACCACGGTGCGATCCCCGAAGAGGCCTTCGCGCAGCCGCCCGGCCACGGAGGTGGGCGCGACGTAGATGAGCGGGGATTCCTCGAGATCGGCCTCCTGGTAGCCCCGTCCCGGCACGAACGCGCCGGGGCGGTTCAGCCAGACCACATCGGGGGTCTCCGGGGAGTCGAGGATCCGGTTGGCGGTGTCGAGCACGGCCTGCATCCGGGACCTGGCGGTGCTGCGACCAGGATCGGCCTCGGCGTCGCCGGTGGGCTTGGAGTCGGAGAGCGCGGTGCGCGCGGCGTTGCGGGCCAGCTCGATCGCCTCGCGCTGCTGGGGGTTGAGACCCCGCGCGAGCAGACCTGAGTCGACTCGGTGGAAGGCCGCCTCCACGGCGACCGCGGAGCTCTGCAGCGCCTCGACGTTGATCGCGGTGTGACGTTTTGCGGAGGAGGCTGCGGCCTTGATCATCTGCGCCGAGAGCTGGGCGGTGACGGCGGAGGTCACCCGGTCGGCCAGTTCGTGGGCCTCATCGACGATGACGGCGTCGTGGTCTGGCAGCACGTCGAGGCCTTCGAAGGCGTCGATGGCGAGCATGGCGTGGTTGGTGATGACCAGGTCGGCGTCCTTGGCCTTCTCGCGGGCGCGCTCGGAGAAGCACTCGGCGGCCATCGGGCATTTGCGCGGCCCGATGCAGTCCACGGCGTTGACCGAGATCTGGCGCCAGGCCCGGTCGGTCACCCCCTGGGGCAGGTCGTCGCGATCTCCGGTCTCGGTGACCTCGGCCCACTCGCGCAGCGTCACGATCTCCTTGCCCAGCTGGGAGCCGGGCTCGAAGGCGGTGACCCCGCCGGTGGGTTCATCGGCGAACGCGAAGAGCGCCTGCTCGTCGTCGTCCTCGGGGAAGCCGCCGTCCATCTTGTGTTTGCAGGCGTAGTTCGCCCGGCCCTTCACCAGGGCGACGTCCACCGGACGTTCCACATGTTCCGCGATGTTCTCCAGCAGCCGCGGCAGGTCTCGGCCCATGATCTGGGCCTGCAGCGCGAGGGTGGCGGTGGAGATCAGCACCGGTTTCTCCGCGTCCAAGGCGTGGACCACCGCCGGCACCAGGTAGGCAAGAGACTTGCCTGTGCCGGTGCCGGCCTGGACCAGCAGGTGGCGGCGCTTGCGTAGCGCCATGGCCACATGCTCGGCCATGGTCACCTGACCTTCGCGCTTGACCCCACCCATGGCGGTGACCGCGCGCTCGAGCAGGTCCGTGGTCTCCCGGTATCCCGTGGACCGGCTGGTGCTCACGCTCAAGGCGTCGGCTCTGCCTTGACCTGGAATTCGGCGAGATCTCCCACCAGTTCTCGGCGGACCAGCACCTTCAGCAGGGTGCCCTCCTCCTGATACTCGGTGGAGAGGATCTCGGCGTCCTCGGCGTGGAGCCGGGAGACGATGTCGCCCTGGGCGTAGGGCACCATCAGCTCCAGTGGGACGCTGGGCCGCGGGATGGAGCTGCTGATCAGTTCGCGCAGCTCCTCGATCCCCTGCCCGGAGTGGGCCGAGACCACGATGGTGTGCGGTTCACGACGACGAATGCGTTCCACCACGTCCCAGTCGGCGACGTCGGCCTTGTTGAGCACGATGACCTCATCGACCTCGTGGGCGTCCACTTCGGCGAGCACGGTGCGCACCGCGCTGATCTGGCTCTCGGGCTCGGGGTGCGACGCGTCGACCACGTGCAGGATGAGGTCGGCATCAGCGACCTCCTCCAGGGTCGAGCGGAAGGCTTCGATCAGCTGCGTGGGCAGCTGCCGGACGAAGCCGACGGTGTCCGAAAGCGTGTAGCCGATCCCATCGGGAGTGACGGCCTTACGGGTGGTGGGGTCGAGGGTGGCGAACAGGGCGTTCTCCACCAGGACCCCGGCGTCGGTGAGCCGGTTCAACAGCGAGGACTTGCCCGCGTTGGTGTACCCGGCGATCGCGACGGAGGGCACGGCATTGCGCTTGCGGTTGGCCCGCTTGGCATCGCGGGCCGGCTTCATCGCCGCGATGTCCTTGCGCAGCTTCGCCATGCGCGCGTTGATCCGGCGCCGATCGAGCTCGATCTTGGTCTCACCGGGACCGCGGGATCCGATGCCGGCGCTCGCGCCGCCGACCTGGCCGCCGGCCTGCCGGGAGAGCGATTCGCCCCAGCCGCGCAGCCGGGGAAGCATGTACTCCATCTGGGCCAGCTCCACCTGGGCCTTGCCTTCCCGAGACTTCGCGTGCTGGGCGAAGATGTCCAGGATCAGCCCGGTGCGGTCGATGACCTTGACCTTGACGATGTCCTCGAGGCCACGGCGCTGGGAGGGGGCGAGCTCGGAGTCCACCACGACGGTGTCGGCACCGAGGTCGGCCACGGCCACGCGGATCTCCTCGGCCTTGCCGGAGCCGAAGAAGGTGCCCGGATCGGGCTTGGCACGGCGCTGCAGGAAGCCGTCGAGCACCGTGGAGCCCGCGGTCTCCGCGAGGGCGGAGAGCTCGCGCAGCGAATACTCTGCCTCGGCGACGGTTCCCTCGCCCCAGAGCCCGGCGAGCACCACGCGCTCCAGGCGCAGCTGCCGGTACTCGACTTCGGAGACATCCTCGAGCTCGGTGGAGAGCCCATCGACGCGGCGCAGCGAGCGGCGTTCCATGAGCTCGAACTGCTCGCCGTCGGACTCGGAGTGCGCGGTCTCACCGGCGATCTCGCGGGCCTGTTCGCCCAGGATGCCGCGGCGTTTGAAGCTCGAGTCAGCCTCGAAGCGGGTGGTCCGTTTCGGCGCGTCTTCGCGTGCGCGATCAGCGGCGAGGATCCGTTCGATGGTCGCATCGACGGAGGACTGCTCGGCGGCCGGCGTCGTGGCGTCCTCCGGGGTCTCCCCGGAAGGTGCGGGCGTGTGCTTCTGCTTGGTCATGATCTCCTTAGGACCAGTTTTCGGGCTGGCCCTGCCCGTCGTGGATCTCCATCCTACGTTCGACCCTGGACACGGTTAAGTGTGCGGGGCGGCTCTGGAGATCGGGCGGGACTTGTCCGGGGGTGTGGATGGTGTCCGTTCGGCCAGTTCCCGGATCCGCAGGAGGGATCCGAGACGGCGCAGTCCGGCGGACGCGCGGCGTCGGCGTCGAACGGCACTGCCGGCTCAGCGAGCCGACCAGATGGCGAAGGGGTGACTCAACCGCGCGGGCGGGAGTACGTCAGGTGAATCCACATGCGCATGAGTCTACTACGATTCACCCTGTGAACTCCCAGCATTATTTCTCCGCCTCCCCCGAGGGGCCCTTCACCCGCCGATCCATGAGCGTCACCCTGGGCGGCAGCGAGGTCTCCGTGTCCACCGCCGGGGGGATCTTCTCCCCCGATGGCGTGGACAAGGGCACGGCCGTGCTGCTCAAGCATGCTCCGGATCCGGCCGCCCAGGGCCACCTGCTCGACATCGGATGTGGCTGGGGTCCGTTGGCGCTGACTCTCGCGATGCGCTCTCCGGAAGCCACGGTCTGGGCGGTGGACGTCAATGAACGTTCTCGCATCCTGTGTGCGGAGAACGCGGCGGCGCTGGGCCTGAGCAACCTGCGGGTGCTGGCGCCCGAGGAGGTGCCCCAGGACATCGAGTTCGACACCATCTGGTCCAATCCTCCGATCCGTGTGGGCAAGGAGGTGCTTCACGGGATCTTGGAGCACTGGCTGCCGCGGCTGAGCTCCGGGGGCGAGGCCTGGCTGGTGGTCCAGAAGAACCTCGGGGCAGACTCGCTGCTGTCCTGGATCTCCACGATGCTCGCCGGCGTCGCCGGAGAGTTCCGGAGCGGGCGCGCCGAGACCGCGAAGGGCTTTCGGCTGCTGCGGATCACCCGCAGCTGAGTGCAGGGCTTGTCAGCTCATCGCCCTTCCGGGGACGCCAGCTCACCGACCTGGTGAGCGGAAGGCGCGCCTGTTCAGGTGAGGGTCCCGGTCAGCACCAGCTGAGCCGGCCCTGAGAGCTCCACATCCTCGGCCCCGTCCTCACGGGCGGTGAACCGGACGGTGACCTGTCCGCCGGGGACGTCGACCTTCCAGAGGTTCACCGTGTCATCTGCGGCCCAGACCCGGACCGCAGCGGCCGCGGCGCAGGCGCCGGTCCCACAGGACATGGTCTCCCCGACCCCGCGTTCGTGTACGCGCATACGCACCCGCCCCACGGCCTGACCGTCCGCATCCGGGGTGACCAGCGGTTCGGCGGGGACCACGAACTCCACGTTGGTCCCCGCGGGTGGAAGCGGGTCCACCTTGGGCGCCTCGTGGAGGTTGAGGTCCTGCAGCGTGGTCTCGTCTCCGAGGGCGACGACGGTGTGTGGATTGCCCATCGAGATGCTCAGGGCTGGCCGGGGCTCCTCCAGTCCGGCGGCGATCACCAGCGCGTCAGAGGCGTTGGTGGCGGCCTGGTCGGGGTCGAGGAAGGACCATACGCCCATGCCGATCGCGTAACCCTCGGGCACCTTGCGCACGCTGCGCAGCCCGGCGCGGGTCAGGACCGGCAGCTGCTGACCCTCGAGGAGCTGCACCAGGTCCTGATGGATCAGGAAGTGCGCGAAGGCGCGCACGCCGTTGCCGCACATCTCGGACACCGAGCCGTCGGAGTTCCGGTAGTCCATGAACCACAGCGGAGCCTCGTCGGTGCTGCTCAGCTCGGGGTCCTCGGCGAGCAGTCGGGAGACCATGGCGTCGCCGGCCACCCGATGCGCGGGGACCGCCCGGATGAGCCCGTCGCCGCCGATGCCGAGGTGCCGGTCGCAGAGCGCGGCGACCTGGTGTGCCTCGAGCGTGTGTTCTCCCTTGGGGTCCGCGATCATGACGAAGTCGTTGCCGGTGGCGTGAGCCTTGGTGACTGCGGTGCCGCGCAGGGCCTCCAGGCCGGTGAGGTGATGGGCCACGCGGTTCTCCTTCGTTGCTGCGTCGGTGCGCTGCTGCTGGGATTCGGTGCTGCTGGGACGGGTATCTGCTGCTGAGGTGTTCAACGCTGGGCTTGCCGTATCGCTTCCAGGGCCTGCCCGCAGAGGTCTTCGGAGGGCGCGTGCAACCAGGTCACGCGGGGGTCGGCACGGAACCAGGTCTCTTGCCGGCGGGCGAACCTGCGGGTGGCCGTCGTGGTGGATTCGATCGCCTCGGCCAGGGTGAGCTCCTCGTCGAGGACCTGAAGGAACTGCTGGTATCCGATGGCCCGAGGTGCGGTGCGTCCGCGGCGCAGCCCGGCGTCGTCGAGCTGGCGCACCTCCTCGAGCAGACCCTGTTCGGCCATGCGCTGCACACGGTGGGCGATGCGCTGGTGGAGCAGGGACCGGTCCACGTCGAGTCCGAGCTGCACCACCGGTTCCAGGCTGGGTTCGTGGATTCGCTGCGGCATGAACGAGGAGAAGGTCCGTCCGGTCAGCAGCACCACCTCCAGGGCGCGGATCAGGCGACGGTCATCCTTGATGACCGCGGCGGATTCAGGGTCCAGGTCGCGCAGCTCCAGACGCAGCGGCGCCGCGCCCTCCTCCTCGAGTCGCCGGGTCAGGCGGCTGCGCAGCTCCGGGTCGGTGGGTGGGAACTCAATGACGTCGATCACGGCGCGCACGTAGAGCCCCGAGCCTCCGACCATGATCGGGGTCTTGCCACGGGCCCTGATCTCACCGATGACCTGGCGCGCCTGTTCCTGGAAGTCCGCGACCGAGGCCTCCCGGGTCACGTCGAGGACGTCCAGCAGGTGGTGCGGCACGGCCCCAGCCTCGTCCGGCGTGATCTTTGCGGTGCCGATGTCCATTCCCTGGTAGAGCTGCATGGAATCGGCGTTGATGATCTCCCCGTCGAGCCGCTCTGCCAGCTCGATGCCCAAGGCGGATTTTCCGGAGGCGGTGGGGCCGACCAGGACGATCAGCGGGGCCGTGGGCGCTGCGGCTGCAGAGTCCTCCGTGGTGGTCAGCGGCGCGAGCTCAGCAGCGCTCATCAGGAGGCGGGACGCAGGGTCGGCATGCCGAGGGAGACCGCCGGGGTGGGTCCGCCCACCTGCGTGGTGCCCACTCCGCAGGAGTCCGCCTGCCAGCGGTCCCAGGCCTCCCCGGCGGGTGAGCGGCGAAGTCGGTAGTCTCCCGGCCCTGCCGGATCCGCGAGCAGGTGGAACCCGGCGGCCTCGGTGATGGTGACCGTGACGAAGTCCCCGGGACGCGGAGAGCTGGCTCCGGCGGGCACGGTGAAATGCACCAGTCGGTTGTCCCGCGACCGCCCGCTGAGTCGTCCGGTCTCGCGGGATCTCGTCCCGGAGTCGGCCGTGACCAGCAGCTCCTGGGAGCTGCCGACGAGTTTGGCGTTCTCTTCGGCGCCGATGCGGTCCTGCAGGGCGCACAGACGCTCGAACCGTTCCTGCACGACCGCCTTGGGGATCTGATCCTCCATGGTGGCTGCCGGGGTGCCGGGGCGGGGTGAGTACTGGAAGGTGTAGGCCGAGGCGAAACGGGAGGCCTCCACCACCCGCATGGTGTCAGCGAAGTCGGCCTCGGTCTCCCCTGGGAAGCCGACGATGATGTCGGTGGTCACCGCGGCCTCCGGCATGGACTCGCGCACCTTCTCCAGGATCCCGAGGAACTTCTTGGATCGGTAGGAGCGGCGCATGTCCTTGAGGACCTTGTCCGAACCGGACTGCAGGGGCATGTGCAGCTGGGGCATGACGTTCGGCGTCTCGGCCATGGCGTGGATGACGTCATCGGTGAACGACGCCGGGTGGGGGCTGGTGAACCGGACACGTTCAAGTCCTTCGATCTCTCCGCAGGCGCGCAGCAACTTCGCGAAGGCACCGCGGTCGCCGAACTCTACGCCGTAGGTGTTCACGTTCTGGCCCAGCAGCGTGACCTCCACGGCACCGTCGGCGACGAGCGCGCGGACCTCGGCCAGGATCTCTCCGGGGCGACGGTCGCGTTCCTTCCCGCGCAGCGCCGGCACGATGCAGAAGGTGCAGGTGTTGTTGCAGCCCACCGAGATGGAGACCCAGCCGGAGTGCACGGACTCGCGTTTGGTCGGCAGGGTCGAGGGGAAGGTCTCGAGGGATTCGAGGATCTCGATCTCGGCCTCGGCGTTGTGACGGGAGCGTTCCAGCAGCGTCGGCAGCGAGCCGATGTTGTGGGTGCCGAAGACGACGTCGACCCAGGGAGCCTTCTTCTGGACGGTCTCCTGGTCCTTCTGTGCCAGACAGCCGCCGACGGCGATCTGCATGCCCTCGTGCTCGGCCTTGGTCTGGCGGAGCATCCCGAGATGTCCGTAGAGCTTGTTGTCCGCGTTCTCGCGCACCGCGCAGGTGTTGAACACCACCAGGTCCGCCGTGGCACCCGGTTGCGCGGGGCCGTAGCCGGCATCTTCGAGAAGCCCGGACATCCGCTCGGAGTCATGCACGTTCATCTGACACCCGAAGGTGCGCACCTCGTAGGTGCGTCGGCGCGTCGCCGCCGAATGCGCGTCTGCGGCAGAGGCCTCGACTCGGTCGGGATCTGCTGCGGTGGTCTCGGCGCGGTCCATCAGTGCATCACTCATTGCAGTGGATTCTACTCGCCCGAGTGCTCCTGGATCATTTCTCGGACGATCTGGAACGCCGCCCCTGGGGAGTGGCCTCGGCGGGCCAGCATCGAGACCAATCTGCGGGTGACCTTGTCCCGTTCGGCGCGCTCCTCCGGGCTGGGGCCGGTGGGCACGGGTCTGCCCTGGAGCTTGCGCCGGACGAGTTCGCGCGCCGCAGCACCTTCATCCTCAGGGCTGATCTGCTCCAGCGCCTCCTGGGCCACCAGCTCGCTGATGCCCTTTTCACGCAGTTCCCGGCGCAGCGCAGACTTCCCGAGGTTCTTCAGCTCGTGACGACCCCTGACCCAGGTCTGGGCAAAATCGGTGTCATTGACCAGATGTACCTCTTCCATCCGATCCAGCACCCGGGTGATCACCTCTGGGCTGAACTCCTTCTCCTTCAGCGCCACGGCGAGCTGGTGCCGCGACTTAGGGGATCCCGTGAGTCGGCGCAGCACGACCGCACGTGCCTTCTCGTACTGCTCCTCCGGAGGCAGTGCGGCCACTCCCTCCGCAGCGGGTTCAGCCTCCGCCTCGACGGGTGACTCAGCCTCCGCCTCGTCGACGGGCGACTCAGCCTCCGCCTCGACGGGCAACGCCGCGCGCGCACCAGTCTCGGGCCCAGTCTCCACTTCGGTCCCAGCCCCGGTCCCCGACCGAGCCTCGGCCTGGACCCCGGTGCCGACGGGCTCCCCCGCCGAGAACGAGACGGGATCCTCCGAGAGCTTCTCCGGCTCTATGAGGGGACGCGCCTCGGCGGAGGCTACGAACTCGAGGTCACCGGATTCAAGATCTTCGAAATCCGGGGCGTCAGATTCAGGATCCAGGAACTCCGGGTCGGTGGATTCATCCTCACCAGATTCGCCAGCGCCCCCAGAGGTGGCGGGGGCGGAGGTCGCGGACCCAGAAGCAGCAGGCTCGGAGTCAGCGCCGGCGGCGGCTCCTGGGCCTGACGGAACCGAGCTGGCTCCGGTGGACTCGGCCCGAGCAGGTGTCACCTCGGCCGGCGCGACGGACACCGAGGTGTCCACCACCAGGAAGTCGGGAACCGGGGCGTCCGGGTCCCGCTCCTGGATGCTCGTCATGGCAGCCCGCAGCGCTTCGATCTTCTGCTGCTGATCACCCATAGTCGCCTCCTATCAGGCGTCGACGGCCTTCAGCGCGGGTCCACCCTCTTCTTCCAGCGGGGCGAGCAGACCGAGCTTCTCACGGATACGACGCTCGATCTCATCAGCAAGATCGGGGTTGTCCTTGAGGAAGGTTCGAGCCTTCTCCTTGCCCTGGCCCAGCTGGTCTCCGTCGTAGGTGAACCATGCGCCGGACTTCTTCACCAGACCGTTCTCCACGCCCACGTCGATCAGGCCACCCTCGCGGGAGATGCCTTCGCCGTAGATGATGTCGAATTCGGCCTGCTTGAACGGCGGGGCCATCTTGTTCTTCACGATCTTGGCGCGCGTCCGGTTGCCCACCGCGTTGGTCCCCTCCTTGAGGGTCTCGATGCGGCGTACGTCCACGCGGACCGAGGCATAGAACTTCAGCGCCTTGCCGCCGGAGGTGGTCTCCGGGGATCCGAAGAAGACTCCGATCTTTTCGCGCAGCTGGTTGATGAAGATTGCGGTGGTCTTGGTCTGCGAGAGTCGGCCTGCGATCTTGCGCAGCGCCTGCGACATCAGGCGAGCCTGGAGACCCACGTGGGAGTCGCCCATCTCACCTTCGATCTCGGCGCGCGGCACCAGCGCGGCGACGGAGTCGATCACGACGATGTCGATCGATCCGGAGGAGACCAGCATGTCCATGATCTCCAGCGCCTGCTCGCCGGTGTCCGGCTGGGAGACCAGCAGCGCGTCGGTGTCCACACCCAGCTTCTGGGCGTACACCGGGTCCAGGGCGTGCTCGGCGTCGATGAAGGCCGCGATGCCGCCCATCTTCTGGGCGTTGGCCACTGCGTGCAGGGCCACGGTCGTCTTGCCGGAGGACTCGGGGCCGTAGATCTCTACGACACGGCCGCGGGGGAAGCCGCCGATGCCGAGTGCGGCGTCCATGGCGATCGAGGAGGTCGGGATGGTCTCGATGGGCGCTCGGGTCTCATCACCCAGACGCATGACCGAACCCTTGCCGTACTGCTTGTCGATCTGTGCCAGCGCTGCTTCAAGCGCCTTCTCACGATCTTTGCTGACTGCCATGATTCACCTCGATGACTCGTTGTATGTATGTGGTGTCAGATTAGGCGGACCCTCTGACATGCCCTCGTGCACGGGCAGACGATGTGCATCCAACCGGATCGACTCCGCAGCTCGGGCCCTCTGGGGAAAACTCTAGCGCATCGAATCGAACATATCTTCGACTGCCGCCCGGCGTGTCCGGCCGGGTCCTCGCGGCGGCTGCCCCGTCTCCGGGGACCGGCTCAGCTCTTGGGCGCGATGTCCCGTCCGAGCCGCCGATCAGCAGGCACATCCTGCTGGTCACACACGGCGTCCCAGACGTCGCGGGGACTCACTCCGGCCTGCAGCGCGGACTTCACCGTCAGCTGATACTGGCTCAGCACCAGTGAGTCGGCGAGCACGTGGGCATAGTTCGGTCCGAACTCGCCCTCCATGAGGAACCAGAATCGACTTTCTCTCATGAAATCCTCTTGTCGGTGCTGTCTGCGGTCCCCTGGGGCGCGGCTGATCCGGCCGAGGGCTCTTCGGGCCCGGCGAGGCTCACTGCTCCTGGGATCTCCGCGCCCTGGGTGAGCGCGGGGTCCTGCTCGGCGTCGAAGTCGGTATAGGCCTGGTTCAACTTGGCCAGCAGCTTGGAGAGCGTCTGGATCTCCAGCTCCTGCCAGGGGGTGAGCATCTGCAGGTATCGCTCGGCTCGGTCTGCCTGGGCAGCCTCCAGGCGGGCGCGGCCCTCCTCGGTGAGCGAGACCATCTGTGCCCGACCGTCGGCGGGGTCGGTGGCCTTCTCCACGAAGCCGCGGTGCTCCAAGGTGCTGAGCTGACGCGAGAGCGTGGGCTTGCCGATCCCCAGGTGCCGGGCGATGGCGGTCATCCGCTGCGGGCCCATCTGCTGGAGCGTGGCGAGCACGGAATAGGAGGCCGGCTCGATCTCCGAGTCGATCTGGCGCGCCAGCTGCAGGGCGTTGAATCGTCGCCGGACGAAGAGTCGGTTGAATTCCTGCTCCAGCTCGTGGACCTTCGCGCGTCGATCAAAACTTTCCATGAGCAACAGTCTAAGACAGCAGAAGAGGGCCGCCCTATAGGGCAGCCCTCCGATGCTGAGTCTCGGCCTGTTCGCAGACGGCTTCGGTCAGTCGTCTTCTTGCTCGCTCATGCCGGGCGGACCCATACGGCTCCGGTGTAAAGCCCTCAGGACCCGCTGCGGGCGAGTTCTTCTCGGGTCAGTGCGTCGGGCACCCGGTCCGGGACGACACCGCCGCCGAACTCGCGCTGGAACTCGGTAGGTACGGTGTCGGGGACATGCAGGCCCTCGGCGGTGGCGATGCGCTCCGCGACCTGGGAGAGCATCGTGGAGAGGGGCACCTCGAGTGCCGAGCAGATCGAGGCCAGCAGCTCCGAAGAGGCTTCCTTCTGTCCGCGCTCCACCTCGGAGAGGTAGCCCAGGGACACTCGCGCATCATGAGAGACATCGCGCAGGGTGCGGCCCTCGGCCTGACGGATGCTGCGCAGGACGTCACCGATCTCTTGGCGCAGGACCACGCCCTTGGACTCTCGCGGCTGGGTCGTGGCGACGCCGTCGACGTCCATATCTTTCCAACGGGTCACGCCGTTGACGGTGACTGGTTGTCTCACCATGGACTCACTCCTCTTTCGGTATGTTCCACCTGTCATCAACGGTCTTCGCAGGTGTTTTCTTCCCGGGGCGGCTGAAGGTACCTACGCTCCTACTCTAGTCGCGATCCCCGATGCCGTGAGGTTCGGTCCGCAAGAAGTCTTCGACGAGCTTCAATGCGCCCTCGACCGAGGCTGCCCGGATCTCCGCGCGATCACCGTGGAGGTCCAGCAGCAGGGAGCCGGAGAGCCAGGTCTGGGCGTCCTCCGGGTTCAGCCCTGCCGCGGCAGGTTCGGCACCGGCGGGCAGGTGCAGTCCGAGCCGCTCGGCAGAGGTCTTTCTGCAGGCCAGGCCCAGGTACACGGTGCCCACGTCCTTGCCCTCATGCGGCTCGGGGCCGGCCACACCGGTCGTGGCGATGCCGATATCGGCTCCGGTCACGGACGCGACGCCGCGCGCCATGGCTGCCGCGACGTCCGGGTCCACGGCCCCGCGATCCTCGAGAAGCTGCGCATCGACGTCGAGAACATTACGCTTTACGGCGCTGGAATAGGCGACCACGCCGCCCAGCAGCGCCACCGAGGTGCCGGGCACCTCGGCGATGCGGGAGGACAGGCCGCCGGCGGTCAGCGACTCGGCGGTGGCCAGCGTGAGGTCGCGGTGACCCAGGCTCTGGATGATGGTGCGCGGCTCCGTCCGGCGCTCGGCGGCCCGCGCCACCTCCCCGGCGCGGCCGGACACCTTGCCAGATGCGGGGTCGGGCTCAGTGCCAGATGCCGGGTCGGGCTCTTGGGTGAGATCAGTCATGATCGCGGCCCCGGAGCGGATCCTCAGATTGCGGGGCGGCGCGGTCCGCCCGCACTCGGCGGCGCATCCGGATCGCGGAGATCAGGTAGTCCACGCCGGTGACCACGGTGACGACCAGGGCGAGGATCATGATCCAGAACGCGACGTCGGCGAGCCAGGTGGCGATGACCACCAGCGGCAGCAGCATCAGCAGCAGGCCTGCGGACTGCAGCACGGTCTTGAGCTTGCCGCCGCGGGAGGCCGGCATCACCCCATAACGGATCACGACCATGCGCAGCACCGTGACACCGAGCTCGCGGGCCAGGATCACCAGGGTGACCCACCAGGGCAGCTCCCCGAGCAGCGAGAGCATGACCAGGCCCGCACCGATCAGCAGCTTGTCGGCGATCGGATCGGCGATCTTGCCGAAGTCGGTGACCAGGTTCCGAGATCGAGCGAGATCGCCGTCGATCTTGTCGGTGAGCACCGCAAGGGCGAACACCCCGGCCGCAGCCCAGCGCCAGCCGCCGTTGGTCGCCTCCCCGGAGCCGCCGAACACCTCTCCCTGGGCGTCGAGCACCAGGAACCAGATGAAGACCGGGACGAGCGCGATGCGGAGCATGGTCAGGATGTTGGCGATATTGAGCAGCGGCGGTTCGACCGGTGGCCCGGTCTGTGCAGCTGGTTCACGCGGTGTGTCAGTCATGAGTCTCTCAGCGTCCGGTCAGTTCCCACATGTCCTCGCCGGACGTGGAGTCGTGCCCGTCATGATAGTCCCTCGCCTCGGGCAGGGCCGCGGTGCGTTCGGCGAGATCGCGGGCGATCAGATCGGCGCTGGAGAGCGAGGCCCGGCTGACCTGGCGCTGACCGACGGCCTGGGTGGGTTCGGTCTGCGTGGGCTCCGCGCCGCGGCGTGCGGCGTAGTCCTCGACCTCGCGCGCCTGGACCTGCTGGACCTGGGTGGGCTGGGTGGCGGGGTAGCCCACCGGGTCTGGTGCCGAATCCGCCGAGAGCGCCGAGACGGCCGAGACCGGCGAATAACCGGACGGGGCCGAGGCGCCAGAGACGGCAGAGGCCGAGGAGACCGCTGCATAGCCGGGAGCCGCAGAACCGGGCCCTGCGGCCGGTGCGGGGCTCGGGGCGGTGGGAGCACCTTGAGCTGCGCCGCCGACGATCCCGCTGGGCGCGGTCTGCACCGACTGGCCCGGCTCGTATTCGATGCCGGTGTTGTCATAGGCCTCCGGGGCGTCCTCGCTGGGCGCCGCCGCGCGCGGCTCCTCGCCGCGCATCATGGCCAGCAGACCGGGAAGCTCCTCCGGGGCGACCAGCACGTCACGGGCCTTGGAGCCCTCGGACGCGCTGACCACACCGCGGGATTCCATGAGGTCCATCAGGCGACCCGCCTTCGCGAAGCCCACGCGCAGCTTGCGCTGGAGCATCGAGGTGGAGCCGAACTGCGTGGTCACCACGAGTTCGGTGGCCTGCAGGAGCACGTCGAGATCGTCGCCGATGTCCTCGTCGATCTTCTTGGAGACCTTCTCGGGGACCACGTCTTCGCGGTACTGGGCCTTGAGCTGGGACTTCACGTGCTCGACCACCGCGTGAACCTCGGAGTCGTTGACCCAGGCACCCTGCACGCGCATCGGGTTGGGCCGGCCGGCGGGCAGGAACAGGGCGTCGCCCTGTCCGAGCAGCTTCTCGGCACCCACCGAGTCCAGCACCACGCGGGAGTCGGTGGAGGAGGAAGTCGCGAAGGCCATCCGGGAGGGGATGTTCGCCTTGATCAGGCCGGTGACCACGTTGACCGAGGGACGCTGGGTAGCCAGCACCAGGTGGATGCCGGCGGCGCGGGCGAGCTGGGTGATGCGCACGATCGAGTCTTCGACGTCGCGCGGGGCCACCATCATCAGGTCGGCGAGCTCGTCGACGATCACCAGCAGGTACGGATAGGGGCGCAGGTCGCGCTTGGAGTCCGGGGGCAGCTGGATCGCGCCGTTGCGCACGGCCTTGTTGAAGTCATCGACATGCTTATAGCCGAAGTGGGCGAGGTCGTCGTAGCGGTTGTCCATCTCCTTGACCACCCACTGCAGCGCCTCGGCGGCCTTCTTGGCGTCGGTGATGATCGGGGTGACCAGGTGTGGGACACCTTCGTAGGCGGTGAGCTCCACCCGCTTGGGGTCCACCATGACCAGGCGCACCTCATCGGGGGTGGCTCGCATGAGGATCGAGGTGACCATGGAGTTCACGAAGGCCGACTTGCCCGCACCGGTGGCGCCGGCGACGAGCAGGTGCGGCATCTTCGCCAGGTTCGCGACGACGAACCCACCCTCCACATCCTTGCCGACACCCATGACCATCGGGTGCTCGGTCTTGCGGGCAGCGTTGGAACGCAGCACGTCGCCCAGGGCGACGACTTCCTTGTCCTTGTTCGGGATCTCGATGCCGATGGCGGATTTGCCCGGGATCGGGGAAAGGATCCGGACCTCGTTGGAGGCCACGGCAAGGGAGATGTTCTTCTCCAGACCGGTGACCTTCTCCACCTTGGTGCCCGGGACCAGCTCCACCTCGTAGCGGGTGACGGTGGGACCGCGGGAGAACCCGGTGACCTGGGCCTCGACCTTGAACTGCTGGAAGGTCTGGTTCAGCGCGTGGACGATCTCATCGTTGGCGGCGGTGTGCTCCTTGGCCGGCGGGCCCGAGGGCAGCAGACCCTGCTCCGGCAAGGTGTAGGTGACGTCGCCACCGAGGGTGAGCTGCTCGGAGCGCACCGGCATGGCGGCGGCCGGGGCGGGCGCCTCGGGGTCGGGGTTGCGCTTGAGTGCGGCGGAGGACGGAACGCCCGACGGCGGCACGGCAGGAGCCGCTGCCGCGGCAGGGGCCGCCTGGGCTGCGGCGGTGTCAGCCTTGTCCCGGGCGCGCTGGATGGCGCGCTCCTGGGCGGTGGGGCGACGCACCCCGGCAGGCACGGCCGGGGAGCTGGAGGACTCGGACTCCTCGAGCACCGGGTCCTCATAGGCTCCCTCGGTGGCTCGCTTCGACTCGGGGTCCTCGTGGCCGAAGGACTCGATGTCGGAGTCCTCGGAGTCCTGCTTGGAGCCCATGATCTTCGAGAGCAGAGACTTCTTGGTGTGGCCCTCGGCGGAGCCGTCCTCGGCGTGGCGCGGGGTGCGGAGCGGGCGGGCCGCGGCGTCGTCCTCGGAGCTGGAGGGGGCGGCGGGCGCTGCGGCGGCCGCAGACCTCGACCCGGACCTCGACCCGGACTTCTGCGCCGGTGCGGACTGCTGGGCAGCCCCGCCGCTGGGCAGATTCGGATCTTCCAGCGGTTCGCGGCGCTCCCCGACGAGGAAGCTCTTGGCGACGGCGACCCGGTCGGGCACTCGGCGCAGCGGAGTGTCGGTGAGGACCAGCAGTCCCGAGAGCAGCGCGAGGATCAGCAGCGCCCAGACCGGGTAGACGGTCACCAGGGAGGCCAGCGGGACGCTGACCAGGTAGCCGATGACTCCTCCGGAGTTCAGCAGCGCGGTGAAGCTGCCGTCCTCGCCGACGGTGAAGGCCTCGTTGATGCTGGGCAGGCCATTGGCCAGGTGCACCACACCGGCGGAGGCGACCAGGATGATCGCGCTGCCCGCGGCGATCCGGGCGTTGCTGGAGTGGTCCTGGGGTGCGCGGAAGTAGCGCACCGCGGCGATGAACAGGATCAGCGGCAGGATCACCGAGGCCCAGCCGAAGGTGCCTGCCGTGGAGGTGTGCACCAGGTTCAGCGCCCAGTGATCCAGGGCGCGGGCCCCCCACCAGTCGACCACCGCGGTGAGCAGCGCGAGCAGGAAGAACACCAGCCCGGCGCCGTCGCGGCGATCATCGGGATGAACCTTCACCTGCCGCCCGATCCCGCGCACGGCAGAGGCCACAGGCGTGGCCAGGGCCAGCCAGAAGCCGCGCGCGGCGGAGGCCAGCAGGTTCCCGCGAGGGGCCTCTGCTGGTGGGTTGGAGGAATTCTTCGACGTCGTCGCGCGGCCGGATGCACTCTTGGAGGTCTTGCTTCCTTTGGTGCTGGCGGCTCGAGCGGGGGAAGTACGTGTCGCCATAGAAGCTAACCTACCCTCGATGCCGGGTCCGGTCACCGATCGGCACACCTTTCACCCGGGCCAGGCCCTGGTCCCGGGGAGGCTGCGGGCTCCCCCGGGACCAGGGGCACCCGCGGTGCCATTGGGCCCGGATACGCCGCTGGGCCCCGCGCGATGCGAGGCCCAGCGGCGTGGTGAGGGGGGTGGAGACGATCCACGTGGGATCAGGTCTCGACGACCACCGGGACGATCATCGGCTTGCGGCGCAGCTTGCGCGCCACCCAGGAGCCCATGGTGCGACGCACGATCTGCTGCAGCTGATGCGTGGTGTGCTCCTTGTTGTCCTGGATCGCCTCGGTGAGCGCGCGGGAGATCTTGGGCTTGATGTCCTTGAAGACCTGATCCTCCTCGGCCACACCGCGGGCGTGGATGTCGGGACCGGAGATGATCTTGCCGGTCTGCCGGTTGACCACCACGACCACCGAGATGAAGCCCTCTTCGCCCAGAACCCGACGGTCCTTGAGGTCGTTGTCGGTGATCTCACCGATGGAGGAGCCGTCCACGTAGACGTAGCCGCACTCGACCTGACCCACGATCTGCGCCACGCCCTGGTGCAGGTCCACCACGGTGCCGTCGTCGGCGAGGATCACCCGGTCGCTGGGGACCCCGGTGTCCTCGGCGAGCTTGCCGTTGGCGATCAGGTGGCGGGTCTCGCCGTGGACCGGCATCACGTTCTTGGGCTTGACGATGTTGTAGCAGTAAAGCAGCTCGCCGGCGGAGGCGTGCCCGGAGACGTGGACCTTCGCGGTGCCCTTGTGGATCACGTCGGTGCCGAGCTTGAGCAGCCCGTTGATCACGCGGAAGACCGCGTTCTCGTTGCCCGGGATCAGTGAGGAGGCCAGGATGACGGTGTCACCCTCACCCACCTGGATCGGGTGGTCGCCGTTGGCCATCCGCGAGAGCGCCGCCATCGGCTCGCCCTGCGAACCGGTGGACATCAGCACCACCTCGGAGTCGGGGTAGTTGTCCACCTTCTTCATGTCCACCAGGATGCCCTCGGGCACGTCCAGGAAGCCCAGCTTCGAGGCGATGCCCATATTGCGCACCATCGAGCGGCCCACGAAGGCGACCTTGCGGTTGTGCGCGTGGGCGGCGTTGAGCACCTGCTGCACCCGGTGCACGTGGGAGGAGAAGGACGCGACGATGATCCGCCGGTTGGAGGTGCCGAAGAGCTGGTCCAGGGTCGGACCGATCTCCTTCTCCGGAGTGGTGAAGCCGGGGACATCGGCGTTGGTGGAGTCGGTGAGGAACAGGTCCACGCCCTCTTCGCCGAGCTTCGCGAAGTGGCGCAGGTCGGTGATCCGCCCGTCCAGCGGAAGCTGGTCCATCTTGAAGTCACCGGTGTGCAGCACCGAACCGGCTTCGGTTCGGATGAACACCGCCAGCGCGTCCGGGATGGAGTGGTTGACCGCGACGAACTCGCACTGGAAGGGACCGAAGTCCTCGACGTCGCCCTCTTTGACCTCGAGGGTGTAGGGCTTGATCCGGTGCTCGGTGAGCTTGGCCTCGATGAAGGCCAGGGTCAGGGTGGAGCCGATCAGGGGGATGTCGGGCTTCTTGCGCAACAGGTACGGGACGGCGCCGATGTGATCCTCGTGGCCGTGGGTGAGCACCAGGCCGACGACGTCGTCGAGGCGGTTCTCGATATAGCTGAAGTCAGGAAGGATCAGGTCAACGCCGGGCTGTTCCTCTTCGGGGAACAGCACGCCACAGTCGACGATCAGCAGCTTGCCGCCGATCTCGAAGACCGTCATGTTGCGCCCGACCTCCCCCAGGCCGCCCAGAGCGACCGTGCGCAGGGTGCCGCGGCGTAGTTTCGGTGGAGTGATGAGGCGCTGTGCTGCCAAGGTGAGATTCCTCCTCAAGAGATCCCGGTGGGGACCTCAATTGTGTAGTGGTTGTGTGCTGCGCTCCTGCTGCCCGCCCGTGCTTCGGACGGATGGCTCAGAGCTGCCAGCCTGCCTCGCGCAGGTCGGCGATGATCAGTTGCTTCTCGAGTTCATTGGCCTGCACCAGGGGCAGGCGGACGCCGGGGTACATGCCGGTGCCGAGCCAGTTGAGCACCTGCTTGCAGGAGACCGCGCCCTGGACGCGGGTCATCATCGCGCGGATCACCGGGCCGAGCTCGCCGTGGGCGATGCGGGCCTCGCGCAGCTCATAGTTCAGCACCGCGTCGATCATCCGGCGGAAGGTCGGGGAGGCCACGTGGGCGGTGACCGAGACGACGCCAGCGGCGCCCATGGCCATCCAGGCGAGCACGTTCTGGTCATCGCCAGAGTAGACCTCGAGGTCGGTCTTGGTCAGCACCTCGGTGGTGGCAGTGATGTCGTTCTTGGCGTCCTTGAGCGACATGATGTGCGGGTGCTCGGCAAGCTTGAGGATCGTCTCGGTGGCGATCGGGATGCCGGTGCGTCCGGGGATGTCGTAGATCATCAGCGGCAGGTCCGCGGCGTTGGCCACCGCGGTGAAGTGCGCGAAGACGCCGTCCTGGCTGGGCTTGTTGTAATACGGGGTGACCACCAGCTGGCCGTCGGCCCCAGCGCGCTCGGCACGCTTGGCCATCAGCAGGTCGTGGTCGGTGTGATTGGTCGCGGTGCCGGCGATGACCTTGGCCCGGTCCCCGACGGCGGACTTCGCGGCACGGACCAGGGACTCCTTCTCGTGGTCCTCCAGCGTGGAGGTCTCCCCCGTGGTGCCCGAGACCACCAGCGAGTCGTTGCCCTCCTCGACGAGTCGCACGGCGAGCGCCTCGAAGGCATCGAAATCGATCTTGTCATCCGGGGTGAACGGCGTGACCATCGCCGTGATCAGGTGCCCGAAGAACGGGTCGGTCTGATCCGGGTGCTGGACCTGCCCCTCGGTGAGGTGCGGATCGAATTCGTGTGTGGGCTCATTGTCGCTTGCCATGGGCAACAGCCTACCGCCTGGGTCCCGCCCGGGGGCCAGCGACGGGCGGGAACCTGGACGCGCGGTCAGCTGTCTGGCTCCTCCATGGGCCCGGCGCCCAAGGTGGTGCCGCTGTGGCTGGGGTCGCCGTCGAAGTGTTCGTGCGAGACGTCGACCACGGGATACTGACTCAGATCGATCCCCGCCGGGACGGTGAAGGTGGTGGCCCCGGCGGTGGCGGAGCCGAGCGAGATCAGCTGGGTGCCCTCCGCGTCACGCAGCCAGACCTCGAAGTACCCGGCCTCCGGGTCCGGGGCGGCTGAGATCTCCACGGTGAGCTCCAGGTCCCCGGCCTCGGTCTCGACCATTTCGGCGCGGCCGGTGAAGTCCTCTGCGGCCACCGGCTCCAGGGTGGCGTCGCCGACCACGGTGGTCACCGCCACGGGGGGCTGGACCTCCGCCGGGTCGTTCTGGGCGAGCAGCGCTGCCACCGCCGCACCGCCGAGCACGGCACCCGCGGCGGCCGCCGCCAGCGGAACCCAGAGCCGACGAGGAGGATGCTCCGCGGTGCCGGCCCGCCGGCGCCGGCGGGAGCCCAGCTCGCTGACCGAGGCCATCGGGCGGCCTCCGTCCAGGCGGTCCTCCCCCGAGCGGTCCTCCATCGGGAGGTCCTCCGCTGGGCGGTCTCTGTCCGAGCGGTCCTCCGCCGGGCGGCCTCGGCCCGAGGGGCTCGGGCCGGCACCCCGGGTCTCTTCCGAGATCGCGGCGATCTCGGCGGCGATGCGGTCCCAGAGCTCGGCGGGGGGCTCGTGGAGTGCGGCGGGATCCCGCAGCGCCTCCATGGCGCGTTCGGTGGCCTCGAATGCCGCGCGACAGGGTCCACACAGCGTGAGGTGCTCTCGCTGCACGGAAGGCCGCAGCTGGTGCGCCTGCCCGGCGGCGGGCTCAGCAGTGGGCTCGGTGCGGCCGAGCCGGGGGTCGGCGAGGATCGCGAGGTGCTCGTCTGTGAGGTGCCCATCCGAGCTGGAACCGTTCCGCGGTGGGATCTGCTCAGTCACTATGCACCTCCAGACTTTCTCTCATGCGTGCCAGGCCCCGATGGACATGGGATTTCACGGTGCCGAGCGGCATCTCCAGGCGTTCCGCGATCGTTCTGAGCGGAAGATCCTCGGAATAAGCCAGGCGAATTATCTCATCCTGCGGCGGACCCAGCTGTCGCAGGCTCTGCTGGACCACGACTCGATCGATCACGGCGTCGGTGGGCCGTGTCGCGCCGTTGCGCACCATCACATCGGCCCCGGCCTCGGCGGTCTGCTGATCGCGCTCGCGCCGGGCGAATACGTCAGCGATCACCCGGCGGGTGATCCCGGTGATCCAGGCGCCGGTCGGCTGGGAAGGGTCATAGCTCTCCCGCGAGCGCCAGGCGCGGGTGAACACCTGCTGGGTGGCATCCTCTGCGTCCTGACGATGCCGCAGCGCGACCATGCACAGCGAGAACACGAAGCTCGCGTGCTGCTGGTAGAGGTCATGCATGGCTGCGGGTTCCCCGGCCGCGAAGCGCGTCGCAAGAGGCTGCTGATCCAGGGCGTCTCCTTCGTCGGAGGGCAAGGGCGCGGTCCCCGCAGCCGGGGCGCTCGCCTGCTCAGTCGAGGGGTTCAGCGACCACAATGATGTTGTCCGCATAGCTGCTGCGCTCGTCGATCCACTGACCCCCACAGGTGATGAGCACGAGACGGTGTTCTCCGGCTCGCTCGAAGTACGGAGCGAAGTCCAGTCCGTCCTTGCCGAGCTGCTCCACCTGTGTGACTTCATAGTGGTGCTCCACGCCGGCTTCGTCAAGGACCGTGACCTCCTCGCCTGGCCGGGAGTCCTTCAGTGCATAGAGCGGCCCGACGGGGGTCTCCTGGGAACCGGCGTGAGCCGAGATGACGGTGGTCCCGACCTCATCTGCCGGCGCCTTTCCGTACTCATACCAGGCCGCCTGGGCGGCGTCGTCGGGGATGTCCATCTGACCATCCTCGGCGACGCCGCGCGGCTCCACCGGGATATCCGCATCGATGCCCGGGTAGAGCAGCTGCGTGGGCTCAGGGGTGGGCTCCTGTTGCCCCTGGTCGGCAGGCTGCACCGGGATGGATCCTGGACTCAGAACCGATGGGGTGGCCTCCGGAGACCCAGGGGCCTCCGGCGAAGGGGAAGACGCCGAAGGCTCCTGGGATTCTCCGGAGGCCGAGACCGTCGCCGCCTGGCCCTCGGGGCGCTCAGCAGCTGAGGTGGCGCACCCTGTTGCGACCAGAGCAGCGCTGAGCACGAGAGCCAGGCCGGCGGAGTGACCCGCCCGCAGGCGACGACGGTGGTTGTTCATCTCAGACGCGGCTCTTGGCGCGAACACCCATCGCCACGGTGCCGACACCGATCAGAGCCAGCACGCCGATGCCGGCGACCCAGCCGGCGGTGGACTGGCCGGCGACGACCTCGAAGTTGCCGGTGGGCACGCCGTCCGGCGAGGAGTGCGTGGCGTCCACGGTCTGGGTGGCGAGCGCCAGGTTGCCGTCCGCGGCGGAGCCCCAGGCGTAGACGATCGTGTTGACGCCTTCGGCGACGTCGACGTCGGCCGGGCCGATGACCGGGTCAGACTCGCCGGCCAGAGACACGGCGGCCTCAAGCGTGCCGGCAGGCAGGTCCAGCGAGGCCTCGTCCGGGTTCGACAGCGACTCGACGGCCACCTCGCCGTTGGCCCAGACGTCGACGGCCGGGGCGGCGGCCACGTGGCGCACCGTGAGGCGGCCCTCACCGGCTGCGAGCTCCGAGGTGTCGTTGCCGAAGGCGGTCACGGTCGGGTTGCCGTCGGCGTCGAGGTGGGCCGCTGCGGTGTAGTTCCCGCCGCTCTCCAGGGAGACGTCCACGGGACCGAGCACCGGATCCGAATCATCTTCGGCGTCGGCGGCGGTGATGGCCACTGAGTAGTCGCCGCCGGGCAGTTCCAGCGGCCCGGCGAGGTCGCCGGGGTTGAAGTCATCGAGGGTCAGTTCACCGTTGACGTAGACGTCTACGGGAAGATCTGGCACGGCATGCAGCACCGAGAGCTGGGCTGAGGCTTCGCCCTCCTCGGCGGCGTAGGCGGGGACTGCGGTGGCGGCAATGGCCATACCGACGAGCGCGGTGGTGGCGAGTGGAAGTGACTTGCGCATGGCGATGTCCTTTCAGGGTGCCTGAAGGCAGTGATGGTGATCACTTTTTGTGCTCACACCAGTACTACCGCCGGGGCCGAGAAAAGGTTGCACCGGGTGCGAAGAGTTTTCCCGGTGCCCGGGGAGGCGGCCGGTGAGCTGCCCGTGAATTGCCCGGTCGGCTGCTCCGGTCGGGTCTCGACTCCGGTTCGGTGGGCGAGGCAGTAACGTACGTACGGTGATCAAAGCCGGCCCCACCTCCTCACGCCTGCGGCGCATCTCAGGAGTCGATGCCGCCCGCGGCCTCGCGCTTCTGGGCATGATGACCGTCCACGTGCTGCCCACCATCTCCGAGCCCGCAAACGACGCCAGCTGGACCGGCCTGCTCTTCACCGGGCGCCCCTCGGCGCTGTTCGCGATGCTGGCCGGCGTGGGGCTCTCGCTGCTCACCGGCGGCGGCGGCCGGGCTCACTCCGGGGCGCAGCTCGCCGGTGATCGCAAGGCCATCGCGGTGCGTGCGCTGATCGTGGTGGTGATCGGACTGCTGGTGGCCGCGCTGAACTCCGGGGTGGCCATCATCCTGGTGCACTACGGACTGCTCTTCCTGCTGGCGCTGCCGTTCCTGCGTCTGGGCGCGGTGCCGCTGTTCGCCCTGGCCGGGGCCTGGGTGGCGGCGGCCCCAGCGGCGTTCTGGTGGCTGCACAATGATCTGCGCAGCTCCTGGGAGGGATTCCCCGACATGTGGCGGCTCTGGCACTCCCCCGGAGTCGCCGACCTGGCGAATCCCGCCGTGCTGGGCATGGACCTGGCGCTGACCGGCTACTACCCCTTGCTGATCTGGCCGGCCTACCTCTTCACCGGCATGGCGATCGGTCGGCTGCAGCTGCAGCGGGCCCCCGTCGCGCTGAAGCTGGCCGGAATCGGGCTGGGGCTGGCAGTGGTCAGCTATGCGGTGCACCTGTGGATGCTCTGGCAGTCCACGCTGATCCCCGAGCTCGCCGCGCGCTACGGCTGGTCCAGCGCCGAGGTGCGCGCCGAGCTTCTGGTGGGCACCTATCAGATCCCGTTGGTCAATGAGGATCTGTGGTTCCTGCTGGGGACTCCGCATCAGGGCTCCACGATGGATCTGATCCACACCATCGGCACCTCGATGCTGGTGCTGGGCGTATGCCTGCTCGCCGCAGAGAAGCTGCGCTGGCTGCTGGCTCCGCTGATCGGGGCGGGTGCGATGCCGCTGACCCTCTACGTGGCACACCTGGTGGTGCTCCACTTCTGGCGCGGCACCCAGGTGCCGGACTTCCTGACCTTCCTCACCGAGTATTCCCCGGCCCAGATGCTGATGCTGATGGTCATCGGCGCCCTGGGTGCGGGGCTGCTGCGCTTCATGCTGCGCCGCCGCGGCCCGCTCGAGGCCCTGGCCCATGCCGCGGGCAACGCCGCCGCCGGCCGCTAGGGCCGCGGCAGGTTCTCAGGCCAGACGTCGGGCGCCGGGGCAGGCGCGGGCGAGGAAGCCGGTGGGCTCGGTGAAGCCGCGTCGGCGGGCATTCTCCTGCACCGCGGCGAGCAGCCCGTCAAAGGAGTCCGCGTGGATCAGCGCGATCACACAGCCGCCGAAGCCGCCGCCCACCTGCCGGGCGCCCAGCGCGGGCTGCACGTCGACCGAGGCCGGGACCGTGAGCAGCGTCTCCACCATCGTGTCGGTCTCCTCCACGGTGATCTCGAAGTCGTCCCGCGCGGAGACGTGGGCCGCGGAGAGGATCTCGCCGAGCTGGGCGTAGGCCCCGGTGCGCAGCGCCTCCCGGGCCGCGAGCACCCGGGCGTTCTCGGTGAGCACGTGCCGGACCCGACGCAGGATGACCTCATCGGTGATCCGTGCGAGCAGATCCTCGGGCGCGACGTCGTCGTCGGTGAGCTCGCGCAGACTCGTGACCCCCAGCATCCGCGCGCCGGCCTCGCACTGGGCTCGGCGGGCGGCGTACTCCCCGTCCACCAGGCGGTGTTCGGCGAGGGAGTCCAGGACCAGCAGGGCCAGATCGTCCTGGGCCAGGGTGAACGGGACCTGTTCCGTGCTCATGCTGCGGGTGTCCAGCAGCAGCGCATGCTCGGCTTCGGCCGCGACCGCCGTCATCTGGTCCATGATCCCGCAGGGCATGCCCACGAAGTCGTTCTCCGCGTGCTGAGCCAGCCGGGCCAGCTCTGCGGCGGGCAGCACCACGCCGGCGATCTCGGTGGCGGCCAGCGCCACCGAGCATTCCAGGGCGGCGGAGGAGGAGAGTCCAGCGCCCACCGGGACGTTGGAGTCGATGAGCAGATCCATGCCCGGAAGTCGGTGTCCGGCCTGCTCCAGGGACCAGAGCACCCCGGCGGCGTAGCCGGCCCAGCCCTCGACGACGCCCGGGGCCAGCCCGTCCAGGCTGAACTCCGCGGTCTCCCCGTTGAGCAGCGACCGCACCTTGACCGTGCGGTCCTCACGGGCGGCGGCGGCCACCTTGCTGACCTGGGGCAGCGCGAAGGGCAACACGTAGCCGCCGTTGTAGTCGGTGTGCTCCCCGATCAGGTTGACTCGTCCCGGGGCGGCCCAGATCCCGGCGGCGGGTCTGCCATATACGGCGTGGAAGCGCTCGGCCAGACTTTCGAGCCCGCGCCCTTCGAGCCCGCTCCCTTCGAGCCCATCGATCTCGGGGCTCATGCCGGGTCTCCCGAGGCCTGGGCTCGGGTGCTCGGGTGCGGGGTCTTGACCTCATGCCCCAGTGCGGCCCAGGCGTCGGCGACCATCTCGCGGACCTCTCGGGTGGGGCTCCAGCCCAGACGTTCCAGCGCGCGGGCCCCGGAGGCGACCAGCACCGCCGGGTCTCCGGCGCGGCGGGGCTCCTGCGCGGCTGGGACCTCCGCGCCGGTGACCTCGCGGACGGCGTCGATCACCTGGCGCACCGAGGTGCCGGTGCCGGTGCCGAGGTTGTAGATCTCGTGGGTCGCAGGCTCTGCGGCCTCCAGCGCCCGCAGGTGCGCCTCGGCGAGGTCGAGCACGTGGATGTAGTCACGGACCGCGGTGCCGTCCTCGGTGGGATAGTCGGTGCCGAAGATGCTGGCAGATTCCTTCTCCCCGGCGGCGACCTTGAGCAGGTTAGGGATCAGGTGGGTCTCCGGGTCGTGGCGTTCCCGCAGGTCCCCCGAGGCCCCGGCGACGTTGAAGTAGCGCAGGCTGATCGCGGCCAGGCCGTGGGCATGGGCCTCGGCGGTGAGCATGTGATCGATGGCCAGCTTCGAGGCGCCGTAGGGGTTGGTCGGCATGGTCGGATCGGATTCGGCGATGCTGGCGCCGGCGGGCTCGCCGTAGACCGCGGCGGTGGAGGAGAACACCAGTCGGCGGACCCCTGCCGAGCGCATCGCGTCCAGCAGCGCCAGGGTGGCCACGATGTTGCCATGCCAGTAACGCTCCGGGTGGCTCACCGACTCCCCCACCAGGGAACGCGCCGCCAGGTGGACCACGCCGTCGAAGCTGGCGTCCAGGATCTTACCGACCTCGAGCAGCTCGGCCTGATGCCAGCGCGCCCCCTCCAGGACCGAGTCCGCGTGGCCGGTGCTGAGGTTGTCCAGGACCTCCACGGTGTGACCCTCGGCGAGCAGCCGCTGGACCACCACGGATCCGATATACCCGGCACCGCCGGTGACCAGCAGCTTCATGGTGTCTCCTCTGTGTCTGTGGGTGTTGCCGACCCTGATTCTGCCGTCTGGGGCCCGATCGCCACCAGTCGGCGTGCCGTCTCCTCCGGGGCGATGTCATTGATGAACACGCCCATGCCGGATTCGGAGCCGGCCAGGTACTTCAGCTTGTTCTCCGCCCGGCGGATCGAGAACAGCTGCAGGTGCAGCCGCATCAGTCCAGGTTCGGCCGAGGCCGGGGCCTGCTGCCAACCGGAGATATAGGGCAGGGGTGCGTCGAAGAGCTGATCTCCGCGGCGCAGCAGATCCAGGTAGAGCGCGGCGAAGTCATCGCGTTCGGCGTCGGTGAGCTCAGGCAGCCGCTCCACAGCACGGTGCGGATAGATGTGCAGCTCCACCGGCCAGCGTGCCCAGGCTGGGACGAACGCGGTCCAGTGGGCGGTGCGCGCCACGATCCGGCGACCGTCGGCGACCTCGCCGGCCAGGACCTCGGCGAAGAGATCGGCTCCCCGGCGGGCGCGGAAGTCCGCAGCGGAGTCCAGCAGGGTGCGGGTGCGCGGGGTGATGAAGGGGTAGCCGTAGATCTGCCCGTGCGGGTGGTTCAGCGTCACCCCGATCTCCTCGCCGCGGTTCTCGAAGCAGTAGACCTGTTCGACGCCGGGCTCGGCGAGCATCGCGGCGGTGCGGTCCGCCCAGGCGTCGAGCACCGTGCGCATCCGCCTGAGGCTGACCTGTCCAAGCGCGGAGCTGTGCTGGTCGGTGAAGCAGACCACCTCGCACCGCCCGGATCCGGGCTGGCGCAGCCCGGCGGTCTCCTGCGCCGCCGTCCTGGTGCTCAGCAGGTCCTCGGGGATCGGAATGTCGCCGCGGAAGGAGGGGAACCGGTTCTCGAAGACCACGACGTCGTACTGGTCCTGCGGGACCTCGGTGGCGCGCTTCGGAGTGGAGGGGCACAGCGGGCATTCCGCGGTGGCGGGCAGGTGGGTGCGGTGCTGCCGGGCGGCGGCGATGGCCACCCATTCCCGCAGCAGCGGGTCATAGCGCATCTCGTTGCCGCCCACCGGTCGGGAGATCTCGCGACGGTCCTGGACGGTGCGTCGGCGGGGCGCGTCGTCGAAGAAGAAGATCTCCCGGCCGTCGGCGAGCTGGGCGCGGGTGCGCTGCGCCGCCGGCAGGGTGGGTGCGCCGGCTGGCTCCTCGGAGGGGGGTCGCTGCGCTGCGCTGTCGGGGGTGGTCATCGGGGGCTCCTGGTCTCGGTGGGCTCAGCGAGGATCAGCGACTCGAGCCGCTCGCGCAGCGCCTCGCCTGCGGCGTCCGCGAGCCCGGCATCGGTGATCAGTGTGGGGATCTGCTCCAGCTCGGCGAAGGTGCCCAGCGCGGTGGTGTTCCATTTGCTGTGATCGGCCAGCGCGACGGCGCGCGGCGCGGTCGCCAGCCAGGTGCGGTTGGTCTCGGCCTCCTCCAGATTCGGGGTGGTGTATCCGGCGTCCAGCGCGAAGCCGTGGGCGCCGAGGAAGACCAGGTCCAGGTGCAGGGATCGCAGCGCCTGGTTCGCGATCGGACCGACCAGCGCATCCGAGGGCGTGCGCACTCCCCCGGTGAGGATGATGGTCTGGTCGGTGGCCGCGCCCTCGACCGGCGCCTGATCGGCGCCGCGGTGGAAGATCTCCGCGATCCGCGGGGAGTTGGTGACCACGGTGAGCTCGGCGATCCCGCGCAACTGGTGCGCCAACGCCCAGGTGGTCGTGCCGGCAGAGAGGCCGATGGACATGCCCGGCCGCACCAGGTCCATGGCGGCCGCGGCGATGGCCTGCTTCTCGGCCCGGGACTGGGCGGACTTCGCCTGGAAACCTGGCTCCTCGGTGCGTCGCGCGGAGAGGCTGGTGGAGGACCCGTCCGGAGTCACGGCCCCGCCATGGACCTTGGCGATCAGTCCGTGGGCGGCAAGGTGGTCCAGGTCCCGGCGGATGGTCATGTCCGAGACCTCGAAGCGTGCGGCGAGTTCACTGACGCTCACCGCCCCGGAGGCCTCGAGCAGCGAGACGATTCCGGTGCGGCGCTGGGCTGCCAGCATGGACGTCTCCTCTCCTGTCGAACGGTCACGCATATTCAAACACAAGCAAACACTTTCCAACACCCCTGGACCCGCCTCCGAGCGGGTCACCGGGGCCGGCGGGGTGAGCGATAGGCTGGGGAGATGAGCACAGCAGAGATTCGAGTCGCCGTCCTCGGCGCAGGCGGACGCATGGGCACCGAGGCCGTGGAGGCCGTGCAGAACGCGCCGGACATGGAGCTGGTCGCCGCACTGGGCCGCGGGGCCGAGCTGCCCGAGCTGCTCTCCGCAGGCGCCACCCATGTGGTGGACCTGACCGTTCCGGAGTCCACCGAGGCCAATGTGCGCTTCGCCGTGGAACATGGCCTCCACGCCGTGGTCGGCACCACCGGATGGGATGCCGCCAGGCTGAAGGCGCTGGAGGAGCTCTTGGCCCAGCACGCCTCCGTCGGGGTGCTGATCGCCCCGAATTTCGCCCTGGGCTCGGTGCTGGCCACCGCCTTCGCCGCTAAGGCCGCGCAGTACTTCGACTCCGCAGAGATCATCGAGCTGCACCACCCCAAGAAGGTCGACGCCCCCTCCGGCACCGCGGTGCGCACCGCGGAGCTGATGGGCCAGGCGCGGGAGGCCGCCGACGTCGGCCCCTCCCCCGATGCCACCGAGACCGCTCTGGAGGGTGCCCGCGGCGCAGAGGTGGCGGGGATCCACGTGCATTCGGTGCGGCTGCGCGGGCTCGTCGCCCACCAGGAGGTGCTGCTGGGTTCCGCCGGCGAGCAGCTCAGCATCCGCCACGACTCTTTCGACCGGGCCTCCTTCATGCCCGGCGTGCTGCTGGGCCTGCGCACCGTGGGCTCACGCCCCGGGCTGACCCACGGGCTCGACGGCTACCTGGATCTGGGGCTGTAACCCGGATGAAGACGAAGTTCTGGACCGGACTGGTCATCGTCCTGCTCGCCATCATGCTGGTCGGCGCCGGGGCCTCCGCATGGCGGTTCCTGCGGGTCGATGACCTCGCCGCGCAGCTCATCGGCGCCGGCGCGATGCTGATCGTGATCCTCGGCGTCTGGGTGCTGGCCCGGGAGCTGCTCTTCGGCATCGGCACCGAGCGGCTGGGCCGGAAGCTGGAGACCGAGGGCGGGCTGCCCGAGGACACGGTGGAGCGCTCCGCCGGAGGCCGGGCGAACCGCGCACAGGCCGATGAGCAGTTCAAGATCTACGCCGCCGAGGCCGAGGCCGCCCCAGAAGACTGGCGCTCCTGGTTCCGGCTCTCCATCGCCTACGACATCGCCGGGGATCGCACCCGGGCCAGGAAGAACATGCGCAAGGCCATCGCCATGGAGAAGTCCGACCGCTCAGGCCGGTAGGTCCTGATCCTCCGCTGAGGGCCGCCGGATCGTAGCCGCCGGACCAGGGCCGCCGGACCAGGGCCGCCGGACCAGGGCAGCCGCACCCTGAGGGCGTTGATCCCGGAAGCCCACCAGCAGGCTAGAGTCCGACCCATTCCTTGCTGCCGTCGGCGAAGAACTGCTCTTTCCAGATCGGGACCTGCTGCTTGGTCGCTTCGACCAGCTCCGCGCAGGCCTGGAACGCCTCGGCACGGTGCGCGGAGGCCACCGCAGCGACCAGCGCGTGGTCCCCGATGCCCAGCTCGCCGACCCGGTGCGCCAACCAGACCCGCACGGTGGGGAACCTGGCGGCGACCTCGACCGCGACCTGGGCGATCGCCTCGGCGGCGGAGGGGTGCGCCGTGTAGCTGAGCCGGTGCACCGGCTGGCCCTGGTCGTGGTTGCGCACGATCCCGGAGAAGCCGACGACGGCGCCGGCCCGCTCCGCCCAGACCTCTGCCTCCGCCTGGGCGGGGGTCAGCGGCTCGGCGCTGAGCCGGGCGAGGATCACCCGATCCTGCGGAAACTCGAAGGGCTCATCGGCGGCAAGGCCTGCCTGGTTGAGCTCACGGGGTGCCTCAGAGCTCATTCCTCGCTGCCCCAGGCCTCGTGGTCACGGATATCGGCGACCTGGTCGCACAGATGGGGCAGCAGCTCGATGAGCACCTCCATGCCCTCACGCACGGCCTTCGGAGAGCCGGGCAGATTCACGATCACGGTCTTGCCGGTGACCCCGGCGACTCCGCGGCTGAGCGAGGCCAGCGGGTTCTTGGCCCGGCCGTGGGCGCGCACGGCCTCCATCACGCCGGGAATCTCCTTGTCCAGCAGCGGCTTGGTGAACTCCGGGGTCATGTCATCGGGGGTGAGCCCGGTGCCGCCGGAGGTGATGATCACCGCGGGCTCGATCTGCACCAGCAGCTCGGAGAGGGCCGCGAGGACCCCCTCCCCGTCGGGGATCAGCACCGGGGGGCGGGCGAAGAAGCCGATCTTGCGCGCGAACTCCGCGATCACGGGCGCGGAGCGATCCTCGGTGACCCCGGTGGCCGCACGGGTCGAGACGATCACCGGAGCGATCATGCGGGCGGTCTCGGCGTCGGAGTAGTCGGTCTCGCCGAGATCCGGCAGCTCGGCTCCGGGGTCATCCACGGGCGGGGTGGCGTGCGGGGTGTCGGTCATCGAGTCTCCGTCTCAGTCCTGGACCATGCTCCGCTGGCGCCGCCGGTCTTGAAGAGCACCATCTGATCCGTGATCACGGCGCCCTTGTCCACGGCTTTGATCATGTCGTACAGAGTCAACGCCGCCACGGTGGCCGCCGTCAATGCTTCGATCTCCACGCCGGTGCGCGAGGTGGTCTTCACCTCGGTGGTGATGAGCACCGAACCAGGAGCCGGGGAATCGACCGCGAGATCCACGGTGACCTTCGCGACCGGCAGCGGGTGGCACAGCGGGATCAGCTCAGGGGTCTTCTTCGCCGCCATGATTCCGGCGATCCGTGCGGTGGCCAGCGCGTCACCCTTGGGCAGTCCGTCCGTGGCGAGCAGCGCGGTGACTTCGGCGGTGGTGTTGACCACGGCCTGAGCCCGGGCCACGCGCTGGGTGACCTCCTTGCCGGAGACGTCGACCATATGCGCGCTGCCGTCGCCGCGGACGTGGGTCAGGCGGTGCCCGGCGCTCTGCCCGGGCTGTTCCATGTCACGCGTGGGCTGATCGCTCATCGGGTGCCGACCCCGCGACCGGTGATCAGCACGGCCTGCCGCTGGGAGCCGGCCGGGATCTCGACGTCGTCCTCCGGAAGCTCCAGCAGAGCATCGGCCCGTGCCAGGTGGCCCAGCAGGTGCGAACCAGGTCCGCCCTCGAGCGCCACGGCGGGCACCGCGCCGGTCTCGGCGGCGGCGTCGTCAAGGATCCGCACCCGGCGGAACTGCCGGACGCCCGGTGGGGAGCTGATGTCTTCGGTGGTGCGCACGGTGATCCGACGCGGCGGAGCACAGTTGGGGTCCACCGCGGCCAGCGCCGGGCGGACCAGGGTCTCCATGCTCACTGCGGAGGAGACCGGGTTGCCAGGCAGCGCGATGACCGCGATCGGCGCCCGGGCATCGTCGCTCTGGGCGCGCCAGTGCAGCAGCCCACGGCCTTCGAGGTCACCTTCGAGCCGACCCCAGCCCTGCGGGCCCCCGGGCTGCTGCGCGACGACGCCGAAGGAGATCCCGCGTCGTCCCAGACCTTGGCGGACCACCTCGTAGGCGCCCTTGCTGATGCCCCCGGCGGTGATGATCAGGTGCGGGTGATGCACCGCGACCAGCGCATCCAGCGCCTCCAGGAACCAGGCCGGATCATCGGTGCCGATCCGGGAGGTCTCCACCTGGTGGCCGAAGGTCTCCAGCACCGCCCCGAGCAGCGGAGTGTCGGCGTCGTAGAGCTGGCCGGGGCGCAGCTCGGAGCCGGGTCGGCGGATCTCATCCCCGGTGGAGACCACCAGGGTGCGGATCGGCTCCAGCACGCTGATCTCGGAGAAGCCGCAGGCGGCGAGCACCGCCAGCTGGGCCGGGCTGATCACGTCACCGGGCTCGGCCAGGAGGGCGCCGGCCTCGATGTCGGAGCCCACTGCCCGGATGTAGCGGCCGCGGACGACGTCAGCCTCGGTGAGCCCGGTGAACCGGACCTCTTCGGCACCGAAGCCCTGGGTGAACTCGACCGGGATGACCAGATCGGCACCTGCCGGGACCGGGGCTCCGGTCATCACCTCGAAGGCAGCGCCCAGGGGCAGCAGAGCGGGCTCCTGACCGGCGGCGGTGGTGCCGGCCACCGGCAGGGTGGCCGCGCCGTCGCGCACGGTGAGGTCGGCGGCGCGCAGCGCGAAGCCGTCCATCTGGGAGTTGTCGAACCCGGGCAGGGGAACCTCGGAGACCAGGCGTTCCGCGACGATCCGGCCGGCGACTCCCCCGGAGGAGACCTCGACGGTCTCGGCGGCACGGGCGCCCAGTGCGGCGCCGAGCACCTCTTTGAGTCGGCTGATGTGCTCTTCGACGGGTACGCGGGGGGTGGTCTCTGACATGGTTCCCAGTCTACGCAGTGGCTCTGACATCTCCTTATGACAGGCCGCGGGGCTACGATGGCCAGATGCAGCAGCTTTCAGCTGACCACTCCCCCGCACGAGGCGACTCGAGCAGCGCCCCGGTGCGCGCGGGCGCCTCCGCCCCGGTCTCGCTGGGCATGCCCGGCCTGCCTTCGCAGCAGAGATCCTCCGGTCTGCGGGCTTCGGGCCGTGACAGCTCATCCGCAGCGGCTGCCGCGGACACCAGCGGTGCCGATCCGGCCCGCGGGCTGATGGACTCCTTCGGCCGGCGCGCCACGGACCTGCGGATCTCACTGATCGACAAGTGCAATCTGCGCTGCACCTACTGCATGCCCGCCGAGGGGCTCCCCTGGCTGAGCAAGGATCAGCTCCTCTCGGCCGAGGAGATCCGCCGGCTGGTGGACATCGGGGTCAACACCCTCGGGGTCCGCGAACTCCGGCTCACCGGCGGCGAGCCGCTGGTCCGGGCCGATCTGGTCGACATCATCGCGGCGCTGCGCGCGGACCATCCGGAGCTGCCCATCGCGATGACCACCAATGCCATCGGGCTCGAGCGCAAGGCCGCCGCCCTGGCGGAGGCCGGACTGACCCGGGTGAACATCTCACTGGATTCGGTGCACCGGGAGACCTTCGCCCAGCTGACCCGCCGGGACTCCCTGGACAAGGTGCTGGTCGGGGTCGAGGCCGCCGCCGCGGCCGGGCTGACCCCGCTGAAGATCAACGCCGTGCTGATGCGCGGGATCAACGACGCCCACGCCGCAGACCTGCTCGCCTGGTCGATCGAGCGCGATTTCGAGCTGCGCTTCATCGAACAGATGCCGCTGGACGGGGACCAGCAGTGGAACAAGGAAGGCACCATCTCCGCGGCGGAGACCCGGGAGCTGCTCTCGGCACGGTTCGTGCTGAGCCCGACGCCGGAGAACCGCGACGGAGCCCCAGCGGAACGCTTCGACGTCTATCCGCTGGGCACCACCGCGGAGGCGATCCTGGACGGGCTGGCGGGCGAGCCGCTGGGCCGGGTCGGTGTGATCGCCTCGGTGACCGAGCCGTTCTGCGCGGACTGCCGGCGCACCCGCCTCACCGCCGAGGGCCGGGTGATGAGCTGCCTGTTCTCCAACGAGGAGTTCGACCTGATGCACCTGCTGCGGAACCCGAACACCACCGACGCCGAGATCGCCCAGGCCTGGGCCGAAGCGATGTGGCTCAAGCCCGCGGCCCACGGCACCGACCGGCCCGGCTTCGATCTGGCCAGCTTCCACCGCCCTGACCGCTCCATGTCCGCCATCGGAGGCTGAACCAGATGACCGAGACCTCCGCCGCGACGACCCCTGCGCCGATCCATGTACGGTTCTTCGCCGCCGCCGCCGAAGCGGCCGGGGCGCAGGAGCTGCGACTGCCGGTCCCGGCAGAGGGAATAGCCGTCCTGGAGCTGCTGGCGGACCTGCCGCGGATGGTCCGGGAGCAGGGTGCCAGCACCGACGCCGGCGCCGGCTCCGACGCGACCGCTCCCAGCCTGGAGAAGGTCTGCGCGCGCAGTTCGGTCCTGATCAATGGGGTCAGGGCCCGGACGGAGACCTCCCGAGTGCGTCCCGGGGACCAGCTCGATGTGCTTCCGCCCTTCGCCGGCGGCTGACCGAAGCATCTGGGGCCGCGAGCCGCTGACATGCCACGGGACCCTCAAGTAGATTCCGGAGCATGATCAGGACGCCGATGGAGACGGTTCTGGCGCAGTTCGCCGCCTACCGAGTTGGAGACCGGCGGGCAGCCCGCATGTTGCTCAGCGATGACATGACCTTCAACTCACCGCAGGATGACCACGTGGGCAAATCCACGTTTCTCGACACCTGCTTCCCCACCGCAGAGCGGTTCCTGCGCCAGGAGATCACCACGGTGCTGGAGATCGAACCCGGCACGGTGATGCTGCGCTACATCGCGCAGCTGCCGAACGAGCAGCCCTTCAGCAACGTGGAGATCATGAAGGTGGTCGACGGGCAAATCACCCAGATCGAGGTCTACTTCGGCGGGGTCGAAGCCACTGGGGCTGCCCAGAGTCAGATCTGGTCCGGGCCGCACTGAACGTGCGAGCCACAGAGGGTCAGGCGCGGGCCGACGGGCCATCGCGCCAGTCGGGCAGTGGGTCAACCGGACATCGGACAAGCCGGTCAGCGCGTCAGCTCGACCTCGTTCAGCGGCACGACTTCACGCTCGCCCAGCGGCTGGTCGAGCTCGATGACCAGGGCGACGTAGCGGGCCTCCTGGGTGCAGGCGGAGTTGATCGCATCGGGCAGCGTGCCTGAGATGGTGGCTACCCGGACCTGGGTGTCGGTCTCTTCCACCACCGCACGCACGCCATAGCAGGCGGGGTTGCCGCTGTAGAAGGCCATCTGCAGCTCGGTCTCCGAGGGAGTGCTGTACTCCTGCCAGCTGGAGAGGTGCTCGGACACCAGCTCCGAGGTCTCACGCACCGGGGTGGGCTTCATCTCGGGGCTGCCACCGCCGCCGTCGTCGAGCCCTTCCGCCGGGGAGGTCGCCGCAGGAGCGCTGGTGGACCGATCGTCAGGACTCTCAGCCCCGATAGCATCTGAATCCCCGGCGCAGGATGTCAGCAGCAACAGGCCGAGCATCGTGACCACGGCACCGACTCGTCGGAGATCTCCGCGGCTATGCCTGTGGTGCATGAGGCCCCCTCGGTCTGGACTGCAGCGTCACCCTCCGGTTCAGGCGGGTCCGACCACCGTGACGGCTCGCGGCGAGCCGGCCAGCCTGGCGGCGACCTTGCGCACGTCCTCGGCGGTGATGGCGTCGATCTGGTCCAGCGTGTCGGAGATGTCGACGAACTCCCCGCGCACCAGCTCCGCCCGGCCCAGCCGAGACATCCGCGAGGAGGTCTCCTCCATGCCCAGCACGGTGCCGCCGCGCAGCTGTCCCTTCGCGCGGGTCAGCTCCTCGGCACTGACATGATCCGTGGCGATCCGGTCGAGCTCGGCGGCCATGACCTCGGTGAC
This sequence comes from Nesterenkonia sp. E16_10, assembly GCF_017347085.1. GTDB lineage: Bacteria > Actinomycetota > Actinomycetes > Actinomycetales > Micrococcaceae > Nesterenkonia. The sequence goes on along the minus strand of NZ_JADPSA010000016.1, from coordinate 68,818 downwards.
CTTGGCGACCTTGTTCGGCAGGCAGCCGGCGTAAAGCCCGAAATAGCCGGCGTCGGTCATCGCCGAGGAGAAGGAGTAGGTGGAATAGGCCAGCCCGCGGCGCTCCCGGACCTCTTGGAAGAGCCGGGAGGACATGCCGCCGCCGAGCACCGCGTGCATCACCGAGAGCGCGAAGCGGTCCTCGTCCGAGGCGGCCATGCCGCGTCCGCCGAGGATCACCTGGGACTGTTCCACCGGTTTGATGATGGTCTCGGTGCCGGCGCGGACCGGGATCTCGGTCTCTTGTCCGACTCTGCGCTGCGCCGGCGAGCCGGGGACGCTCATGTCCCAGGAGGACTTCTCCAGCGCCTCGGCGATGAGAGAGACCACGTGGTCGTGGTCGAGTCCGCCGGCGGCGGTGATGACCAGCTCATCGGGGCGGTACCAGCGCTGGTAGTGGTTGAAGACGTCCTCGCGGCTGGCGGCGTTGATCTCCTCGGGGGTTCCGCCGATCGGGCGGCCCAGCGGGTGACCGTCGAGGACCTGAGAGCCGAACCGTTCGTGGACCACGTCCTCGGGGTCGTCCTCGGCCATGGCGAGCTCTTCGAGGATCACCCCGCGCTCGATCTCCATCTCAGCGGGGTCCAGCAGCGCGGAGGTGACGATGTCGGTGAGCACCTCCACGGCCATGGGCAGATCGGTGTCGAGCACGCGGGCGTAGTAGCAGGTGTGCTCCTTGCCGGTCAGCGCGTTGGATTCACCGCCCACGCTGTCGAAGGCTGAGGCGATCTCCAGCGAGGAGCGGGTCTTGGTGCCCTTGAAGAGCAGGTGCTCCAGGAAGTGGGTGGAGCCGTGCTGATGGGCGGCCTCGTCGCGGGAGCCCACCCCGATCCAGAAGCCCAGGGTGACCGAGCGCTGGCCCGGCATCTCCTCGGTGAGCACCCGCACCCCGGCGGGGAGCACGGAGCGGCGGACGGTGGAGCCGGCGTCGTTGTTCAGGACGCCTTCGGTGTGGGGATCAATGGTGACGCGCATAGCCACCCAATCTACCTGGGTGGTTGAGATATCCGGCACTGACATATCCGCCGGAGAACTCAACCACCCATGAGGATTGGCGGGAGAACGACGACGGCGCCGGCGCCGACGACGGCGCAGCCCCCAGCGCTCAGCTCCCCTGATCCCGGCCCCGGCTCGCACCCGGGCCCGCCCCGACCCCGGCTCTCAGCGGACCACGGAGCTCAGAAGAAGGCTGGTCTCGCTGTTGACCACGCCCTTGATCCCGCGGACACGGCGCAGCACCTCGTCGAAGTCGCGCAGGTTCTCGCAGGAGATCTCCGCCACCAGGTCCCAGCCGCCGTTGGTGGTGTGCAGCGCCATGATCTCCGGGAAGCCGCGCAGCTCGGCGATCACGTGATCGGTGGTGCGCCCGACCACCTCGATGAAGGAGATCGCGCGGACCTCTCCGGTCTCGTTGTGGTCGTGGACCCGCACGCTGAAGCCCACGATCACCCCCTGGGCCTTGAGCTTCTCAATCCTGCTGGTCACGGTGGCGCGGGCGACCCCGAGTTGTTCGGCGAGCGCCGCCACCGGCGCCCTGCCGTCCTTGCGCAGCGCGGAGATGAGGCGGCGGTCGAGATCGGTGAGTCGCGGCATGTACATCATGCTAATCGCACCCTGACAAACTGCCACTTGATCAACCCGAATTTCAACATAACTGCTCTTACATGTACACATCGAGATCTCTAGGCTGAGGCCCATCACCCCGACACGCTTCACGCCCCACCCCTGAAGGAGTTCCTCATGACGCAGTTCGTCGACGTCGGCAACATGGCCCGCTGGATCCAGCGCGATGGGGTCGAGCACCTGATGACCGAGATGATCGCCTACCTCGAGGACGACTTCAGGCGCTGGGAGAGCTTCGACAAGATCCCGCGCATCGCCAGTCACACCCCATTCGGTGTCATCGAGCTGATGCCCACCTCGGATATGGAGACCTACTCGTTCAAGTACGTCAACGGCCATCCGCTGAACCCCTCGCGCGGCTTCCAGACCGTCACCGCCTTCGGGATGCTCGCCGATGTGGACAACGGCTACCCCACGTTCCTCGCTGAGATGACCCTGCTCACGGCGCTGCGCACCGCCGCGACCTCGGCGATGACCGCGAAGGCGCTCGCTCGCCCGGACTCCGAGCGGATGGCGCTGATCGGCGCCGGATCCCAGGCCGAGTTCCAGGCGCTGGCGATCCGCTCCGCGCTGGGCATCGAGGACCTGCAGGTCTTCGACGTGGACCCGGCGGCGATGGAGAAGCTGCGTCGAAACCTTGAGCCGCTCGGCTTCCGGGTCCCCCTGGCATCATCCACCAGCGAGGCCGTCGCGGGCGCCGACATCATCACCACCTGCACCGCGGACAAGGCGCAGGACACCATCCTGAGCTCTGCGCAGATCTCCCCCGGCGTGCATATCAACGCCGTGGGCGGAGACTGCCCGGGCAAGACCGAGCTCGACGCCGAAATCCTGCGCCGCGGCCGGGTGTTCGTGGAGTACCCGGAGCAGACCCGGATCGAGGGCGAGATTCAGCAGATGGAGCCCGATTTCCCAGTGGTCGAGTTCTGGCAGGTGCTCACCGGGGCCGCGGCCGGGCGGCAGTCCGCGGAGCAGATCACGATCTTCGACTCGGTGGGTTTCGCGATCGCTGACCTCTCGGCGCTGCGCTTCGTCCGTGATGCCACCGCCGGGACCGATCTGCAGACCTCGCTGGACCTGGTCGCCGATCCCGAGGACCCCAAGGACCTGTTCTCCCTGGTCAGCTCGATGAAGCCGGTGGGGTGATCCTCCATGACTGAAGTGCTTGAGGCCCCGGCGGGACGATTCAACCTGGGACCGGGCAAGGAGGCGAGTGTTTCGGCCGCCGGTTCGGTGACCGAGCAGGCCCCCTCCCGGGTGGTGCTGGTGCGACCGCACCACTTCACACCGAATCCTGAGACGGCGGCGGACAACAGCTTCCAGCAGCGCATCCTCCAGGCACTGGTGCCCTCAGCCGCCCGGGAGGCCTCCCGTGCAGTAGCGGCCGCAGCCTATGCCGAGGTCACCGAGCTCGGGCGCACCCTGAGAGGTCTGGGCATCGGAGTGAACCTCTTCGATGACTCCTCCGCGGAGACGCCGGACAGCGTGTTCCCGAACAACTGGTTCAGCACCCACCCTGACGGCACGGTCACGCTGTACCCGATGTATGCGGAGAACCGCCGGGCCGAGCGGCGCGAGGACATTCTGGCGCACCTGCAGGAGACCCATCGAGTCCGCCGGGTGGTGGACTACTCCTCGGCTGAACGCTTCGGGGAGTACCTCGAGGGCACCGGTTCGATGGTGCTGGATCACCGCGAGCGCCTGGCCTACGCCTGCCGGTCCCGGCGGCTCTCCGGTGGACTCTTCGCAGAGTTTTGCCGGGACTTCGGCTACACCCCGGTGCTCTTCGACGCCACCGACGGCGACGGGGTGCCGGTCTACCACACCAACGTCATGATGTCCGTGGGCACAGACCTCGCCCTGATCAGCAGCGCGATGATCCGTGACCTCGCCCAGCGCGAGCACGTGCTCGAGGTGCTGCGCGACTCCGGCCGGACCGTGGTGGGACTCAGCGAATCCCAGGTCAACCGCTTCGCCGGCAACTGCCTGGAACTCGCCGGGCCCGATGGACGCTACCTGGTGCTCTCCACCACCGCCGAGGCGAGCCTGACCGACGAGCAGCGGGAGACGATCTCGGCACACTGCACGTTGGTGCCGGTGGAGGTCCCCACCCTGGAGTCCGCGGGCGGTTCGGTGCGCTGCATGATCGCCGGCAACCACCTCCCTCTCCGCTGACCCTCCCCGGGTAGTTCAGTCCCCCAGCCAGTTGCCGTTGGCGTCGTACTGGTCGGCGAAGATCTTAGGTGGGGTGTCACCCGGTTCAAGGGTGACGGGTCCGTTGCAGCCCCAGTCGACGGTGTTGCGGCAGGAGCCGGAGACGTTGCGGGCGGCGACTCGCCAGATATCTGCCTCCCCCGGTGAGGCCTGGACATCCACCGAGCCGGGGATCACGATCCAGGGTCCGCCGCCGACGCGATACTCCCCGACGAAGGTGGTGGTCAGGCTGACCGGGAAGCGCCCGGTCTCGGTATAGACGTGACTTGTGAGGGTTTCCTGATTGGTCTTGACCACGGTCTCGCCCTGCCAGCTCTCGGGCATTGGTTGTCCGGGCTCGTAGGTGACGCGACTGGCGCCATCGCCGTAGTCCCATTGGAAGCTCGGCGGGTTCACGCGGATCTCCACGGGGATGCCGAGAAGAGTCTGGTTCAGGGTCTGGGTCTCGACGTCGGCGAACATATGCGTGTGCCGGTTCCGGTAGCCGAAGCCGAGGAGGTCGGGTTCAAACTCGACGGATCCCCCGGCGATAGGGAGGGTTGCGAAGGCCCGCTGAACTTCTCCGGGGAGTCGCTCCAGGATCTCGCCCAAATCATCCTGTGCTGGGACCTCCGGACCGGCAGCCTCTTCGATCTCTTCGATCTCGGGTTCGTACTGACACGCGTAGCCTAGTTCGCCAGCGCCCATTTCGATTAGAAGTGAAGCCGTTGGGTCGTAAGCGTCGCAATTCGAGACAATCTCCTGTCTGCATTCACTAGCTAACGAACCACCGGCGCCGGAGCAAAAAGCGTAAGAACGTTCGCGCGTCGTGGACTCACTCTCGTCCACGTTGTCGCGAGATCCAGCGGGAGCGCCCCAGTCCCTGTCTGGCACCGGTGGCCAGTCGAGCCGGCCAGGCCCGGATCTGAGACTCTCCCTCTCGACTTCGGCCTTAACCGCCTGATCGCTGAAACCCGCACCCACATCCACCTCTGCGCGATCCTCATCCCGTGACGCATAAGCGGCAGGGGGCAACACCGTGCCCAACAGCAAAGCCACCAACACCCCGATCGAGACGAACCCAATCAGACGCCACATGGCCTCTTACTCACCACTCGATGGAGCGTAGATATCGAGGACAATCCATTGACTCTCGACGTACTCAACGTGGGCTTCCACGTTCGAGACTATTTCGCCGCCTCCCGAACCGAGGACCTCACCCGCTTGGTCGTACACGCTGAATTCTGCTTCGCGTAGATCAAAGAAGACGCCCGTATCGAACCCCTCGCGAACGTCTGAGACCTTGGCATCCTCGACAGTGGATCGATCCGACACGTACCAGCCGGATTCGTCCCCATATACGTATTCGTACTGTTCGACAGCAACTGCGCAGAAGGCACAATCTTCCGAGGATGCACTCAGTAGTGGACGAGCATCGCCGGTGAGTTGGAGGAATGTCCTAGCTTCTAACCAATACTCCAGCGCCGCCAGCGCCCCCTCCTCAGTCTCCTCATAGATCTCCGCCGGAATCTCAGGCTCAGGCCAGTTCTGCGCGGGACCGTCCGAGGACGCAGGGACCGGCGTCGGTGACGGCTCAGGTTCCGCGGTGGCTTCCGCGTCATCACCCGGCTCCTCTGGATCCGAAGCTCCATCCTCCGGTGAGGTCTCCTCCGCGCTCGGCTCTACATCGGACCCGCCGAGTTCAGGTCCGGCATCGTTACCGCCGCAGGAACTCAGGAGGCACCCGAGAACCAGCACAGCACTCACCACACCAAGCCGACCCGCTGAAGTGTTCATGAACCTGTCCCGTCCATTGCGTCAGTGCTGCTGAAGCACACACTAGACAGAACCGCCCCGGCGCAACAGGGCCGGGGCGGTTCTGTGGACGAGCGAAGAATCAGAACAGTTGGCGGAAGTTCGTCTTCGCGAGGTCGACGAGCTCATCGCCGCGGCCACTGAGCACCGTACGCACCGCGTAGAGCGTGAAGCCTTTCGCCTGCTCAGCGGTCACGCTCGGCGGCATCGAGAGTTCCTGACGCTCGGTGACGACATCGAGCAGCGCAGGGCCGTCGTGCGCGAGGAACTCCTCCACGGCCGCAGGAAGATCCTCGGACTTCTCGACTCGGATCCCCTTGATGTCCATCGCCTCGGCCACCTTCGCGAAGTTGGGGTTCTTCAGCTCGGTGCCGAAATTGACGATGCCGGCGGCCTTCATCTCCACCTCGACGAAGTTCAGTGAGGAGTTGTTGTAGACCACGGTCTTGACCGGCAGTTCGTTCTGCGTGATGGTCAGCAGCTCCCCCATCAGCATCGCCAGCCCACCGTCACCGGAAAGCGCGATCACCTGTTTCTCCGGCTCGGCCATCTGCACGCCGATCCCCTGCGAGATCGCATTCGCCATGGACCCGTGACTGAACGAGCCGAGCAGCCGACGTCGTCCGTTCATGGTCAGATACCGGCAGGCCCAGACCACCGGGGAGCCGACGTCGGGCAAAAAGATCGCGTCGTCGTCGGCGGCATCGTTGATCAGCTTGGTCAGGTACTGCGGATGGATCGTCCGCTTGGACGGGGTGGCCAGCGCGTCGAGGTCCTTGCGGGTCTTGGCATAGTGCTTCGTCGCCCCATCGAGGTGCCGAGAGTCCTGATGCACGTCGAGCTTCGGCAGCAGCGCCTCCACGGTGTCCTTCACCGAGCCGACCAGTCCAACATCGACCGGGGTGCGTCGGCCGATCTGGGAGCCGCGGATGTCGACCTGCACGACCTTCGCATGCTCGGGATAGAACTGCTGATACGGCAGATCAGAACCGAGCACCAGCAGGGTCTCGCAGGCGGCCATCGCCCGGTACCCGGAGGAGAACCCAAGCAGCCCGGTCATCCCGACGTCGTAGGGGTTGTCCCACTCCACGTGCTCCTTGCCGCGAAGCGCATGCACGATCGGCGCCTGCAGCCGCTCAGCGATCTCGAGCAGCTCGGAGTGAGCTCCGGCAGTCCCGGCCCCGGCCAGGATCGTCACGCGCTCGCAGGTGTTCAGCGCCTCGGCCGCTCGGTCGAGGTCCGCCTCGGCCGGGATGACCCGGGAGAGCATCGGCCGGATGCTCTCCGCCTCGGCCTGGACGTCGGCGAGCGCCACATCGCCGGGGATCACCAGCACGGCGACCCCTCGCTTCTCGATGGCCTCGCGCATGGCGACACGAAGCAGCCGCGGCATCTGGTCCGCGTGGGCAACATGCTCCACATAGACGCTGCACTCGCGGAAGAGCTCCTGCGGATGGGTCTCCTGGAAGTAGGTAGACCCGATCTCCTCACTGGGGATGTGCGCCGCGATCGCGAGCACCGGAGTCCGCGAGCGCTGAGCGTCGAAGAGCCCGTTGATCAGATGCAGGTTGCCCGGTCCGCAACTGCCCGCGCAGACCGCGAGCTCCCCGGTGACCTGGGACTCGGCGCTGGCGGCGAAGGCGGCGGCCTCCTCGTGCCGGGTCGGCACCCACTCGATGGTCCCCGCCGCGCGCAGCGCGTCGGTCAGTCCGTTGAGCGAATCCCCGGAGATCCCATAGATCCGCTCGACTCCGCTGGCGTGCAAGGTATCAACGATGTTCCGTGCGACTGTCGGCATGACGTCCTTCCCGAAAGAGTCGCCGCCACCTGCGCACAGGCCACGGCGCGTATCTCCGCATTCTAGAACTCCTCGGTGAATGCGCCTATGGGACAGGTCACGCAGGGAACGACGACGGCGGCCCGGCCGGTAGGCCGGTGGGCCCCTACGCCGGTGGGCCAGCCTGCCCACGTAGGCTGGCCCCATGCCGATCCACGACTCCCCCGCCGAGCACCCCATCCTCGAGGCCAAGTCGCTGCAGTCGACCCCGATCTATGACCTGGTCGAAGAGACCTTCAGCTTCGGGCATGCCGGTGAGACGCTGACCCGCGCGTTCCTCAAGCACCTCAGTGCGGTGGCCGTGCTCGCGATCGACGAGCAGGACCGAGTGCTGCTGATCCGCCAGTATCGCCACCCGCTGCGCCAGAACATGTGGGAGATCCCGGCTGGCCTGCTCGACGCCGAGGGCGAGCCGATGCTCGACGCCGCAGCGCGGGAGCTCCACGAGGAAGCCGATATCAGTGCCGCCACCTGGCACACCCTGGCGGATTTCCACACCAGTCCCGGCGCCTCCAACGAAGCCATCCGGATCTACCTCGCCTCGGGGATCACCGAGACCCCAGAACATGAGCAGCACGCACGGGAGGGCGAGGAGGCCGAGATCGAGAAGGCGTGGGTCCCGCTGACCGACGCCGTGCAGGCGGTGCTCACCGGTCAGATCCGCAACCCCAGCGCGGTCACCGGCATCTTGGCGCTGCACGCAGTGCGGACCGGAGCCGGAGAGCTGCGCGCACCGCGAGCACCCTGGGCCGATCACCCTCGCGGCATCCAGCCCTAGCGCCGGGCAGCCGCCGAGAATTCCTCGGCGAGGCGGAGGAGAGCCTGACGCACCTCATCACCCTCGAGCAGCTCCCAGTGCAGCCCGCTGGTCCCGAGATACATCACGATGACCTCTGCCCGGTCGGCACCGGTGACCAGCACCGACGTCCCCTCCCCGGCGTCGAACACCTCAGCCACCGTCGGGCCGAAGGTCGCGCGCACCACCTCGGGTTGCGCGTGAACCAGCACCCGGGCGCGCACCGGGTAGGGAGCGGTGCTGATCGCCCGCGTCGTGGCCTGCCGCAACAGATCATCGGGGATCTGACGCAGCTCGAAGTTCTCCTCGTCGCGACGCACGCGCTCGATCCGGTCCACTCGCAGCGTCCGCCACACGAGGCGCTGCGGTTCCCACGCGATCAGATACCAGCGTTCCGCCGTGTGCACGATCCGGTGCGGCTGCACCGTGCGTTCGGAATGCTCCCCGGCGTGATTCCGATAGCGGATGCGGATCTCGCGCCGGTCAGCGATCGCCCGCGCCAGAGCGATCACCGTCTCGACGTCGACGTCGCCGCGCGCCGCCACCAGGGGAACCATCGCCCGCTCCACCGCAGCAATCTGATCCCGCGTGACCGGGGCCAACGAAAGCTCGAGCTTCGCCAGCGCGCGCGCCGCGGAGTCCTCGATCCCGGTGATGACTCCGGATGCGCCGGCCCGCAGCCCGACCGCGATCGCCACGGCCTCGTCCCGCGCCAGGGTCAGCGGCGGCACCACCGCACCGGCTCCCAACCGATAGCCGCCCCCGACGCCTCGGGTCGCCTCGATTCCGTAGCCCAGATTGCGCAGGTCCTCGATATCTCGGCGCAGCGTGCGATCGCTGACCTCCAACCGGGCGCGCAGCTCGGCCCCGGTCCACGCGGACCGCGCCTGAAGCAGACCCAGCAGCTCCAGCGTGCGCCCGGTGGTCCTCGACATGGTCCAAGTATCACCCCGATTCCGGCCGCATTGTGGCCGCAATCACGGTGAGACTGAAGCTATGAACTCACATCACGCACACCCGATCCTCCCCTTCCAGATCGACATCGATCCCGCCCAGGTCAGCGAGCTGCAGTCCCGCCTGGCTAATACTCGTCTCTCCCATCCGCTCCCCGACGACGCCTGGAGCAACGGCGTCCCGATCGCCACCCTGCGCGACTATGCCGAACGCTGGCGCCACCACGACTGGGCGGCCACCCAGGATCGGCTCAATCGGCTCCCCCAGTTCAGCACCGAGATCGACGGGCAGACGATCCACTTCCTGCACATCCGGTCGCAGGCGCCGGACAGCATCCCCCTGATGCTGCTCCACGGCTGGCCCGGATCCTTCCTGGAGTTCGAGCACCTGATCAACCCGCTCACCGATCCCGCTGCCCACGGTGGTCAGAGCGGCGACGCGTTCGACCTCGTCATCCCGTCGCTTCCAGGGTTCGGATTCTCCACCCCGCTGGTCGACGGCGGCTGGTCCACCCATCGGATCGCGACCGCGTTCACCGAGCTCATGACCCGCCTCGGCTATGACCGGTTCGCCGTGCAGGGCGGGGACCTCGGCGCGTCAGTGGCGCCGGAGATCGGGCGCGTGGTGCCGAGCCGAGTGATCGGCGTGCACGTCAACGGCGCGCTCGGCGCCTTCCAACCCGAGGTCGATGACCAGACGCTGGCGGCGATGTCTGCGGTGGAGCAGGACAGGATGCGACGGATCGGTGACTTCATGCAGACCGAGTTCGGCTACATCGCGCTGCAATCCACCCGTCCAGGGCTGCTGGGAGCGATGGTCGCTGACAGTCCGATCGCCCAGTTCGCCTGGATCCTCGACAAGCTGCAGGCCTGGAGCCACCCAGCCGAGACCCCCGCAGACGAGCTGCTCGGCGAGGACTTCATCTTCGCCAACGCCTCGCTCTACTGGTTCACCGCGAGCGCCGGATCCGCCGCCTACGTCGGCTACGCCCAGGATCAGCCCTGGGATGTGATCCCGGAGAGCTCGGGGGTGCCCACCGCGGCGATCCAGTTCGCCCACGACATCGGCATCCGCTCATTCGCCGAGCAGGCCAACAGCATCGTGCGCTGGACCGAGCACCCCGGGAGCGGGGGTCATTTCGCGGCGCTGGAGGAACCTGAGCTGCTGCTTCGGGGCATTCGGGAGTTCTTCCGTCCCTGGCAGTAGTCCACGCACCACGCCAAGCATCCCGCCGAGCACCAACCCATCACCAGAGCTCGACGAGGAACCCTGGCCACTCAGGTCACTGCGGGTCGAAGACCAGGCGCGAGGCCAGCTCATCATTGGCCCGTCGCCAGGCATCCACCATCGCCCCGCCTCCATGACCCTCACGCTCCTCAATGACCAGAGCACTGCCGGGCCACCGACGATGCAGCTCCCAGGCCGTGCGCAGCGGTCCGCTGACATCGAGTCGTCCGTGGATCAGGACCGCCGGGATTCCGTCGAGCCGATCCTTGCGGTCCAGCAGCGGTGGATCGCAGAATCCGTCGTTGGCCCAGTAGTGGGTGGCCAGGGCGACGAAGTTGTTCCGGAACTCTGGATCCTCCCACCGTGGGTCACGTTGGAACCCGCCGGCGCCGATGGCGATATGAGCGTCTTCCCATCGCGCCCACGCTAGCGAGGCGGCGTCGCGCACTGCCTGGTCGGGGTGCCGCATGAGGTCCCGATACGCCTCCACCAGGCGTCCTTGCCCGCGTCGATATCCCAGCCCGGCCCGCTCGGCGTGCTGGACGAAGAGCTCCCACTCCTCCGGGTACAGCGCCCCGACGGTCTCGGTGATCCACTCGACCTCCCAACGGGAGGTCGTGGTCACCGCCATCGCGACGACCCCGCGCACCCGCGCCGGATGAGCCTGGGCGTAGGCGATGGCGAGCGTGGACCCCCAGGACACGCCATTGAGCACCCAGCTCTGCACGCCGAGATGTTCGCGCAGCTCCTCGAGGTCGGCGATCAGCCTGGAGGTGGTGTTGGCCTCCCAGTCATGCTCCGGATCGCTCGCCAGCGGCGCTGACCGGCCGCAGCCTCGCTGATCGAGACCGATGACCCGGAATCGGCCGGGGTCCGCTTTGGTCGCATAGCCACGACCCCCTAAGCCCGCGCCAGGTCCGCCATGCAGGTACAGCAGCGGAATTCCGGCCCGAGAGCCGGACTCCTCCCAATAGACGCGCTGACCATCGCTCATGGTCAGCAGGCCGGTCTCATCAGGCGCTTGCGGGGTGTACATCCGGCCAGCCTAGCGAGGGGGCTGATCCGCACCTGCGTCACCTGCGAATCCCAGCGCAAGCTTCCTCCGAGGACGGAGCGCTGCCCGGCCGGTTGCCGCAATATAGTGGCGGTGCACCTCGCGACCGTCCCGCCCCCGAAAGGTCCACACTCTCCATGCGCACGGAACAGCAGACTCTGAAGGTCTCCCTCATCGGAATCCTGATCGTCGCGACCCTCGGAATCGGGTTCGGTCTCGTGTCGGGATCCTTCGCGATCCTCTTCGACGGCGTCTTCTCGCTGGTCGACGCCGTGATGTCCGTGGTGTCCATCACCCTGGCAGGCCTGATTGCGAAGTCCGCATCCAACGCGCTCTCCCGGCGAACCCAGGATCGGTTCACCATGGGGTTCTGGCATTTCGAGCCCATGCTCCTGGCGGTGAATGCGCTGCTGATGATGTCGGTGGCCGCGTACGCGTTGTTCCAGGCCATCGCGGCGCTGACATCGGGCGGCCGCGACGTCGAATTCGGTCCGGCGGTGCTCTACGCCGCCGTCGTGGCGGTGCTGTGCTTCGTCATCGCACTGATCGAACACCGCGCCAATAAGAAGATCGATTCCGCTCTGGTCGCGATGGACGTCAAGGGCTGGATCATGGCCGGCGGAGTGACCGGCGCCCTGCTGGCCGCGTTCCTGATCGGGATGCTCATCGACGGCACGGCGGCGGAGTGGGCCATGCCTTATGTAGACCCGGCGGTGTTGGCGCTGGTCGCCTTGATCCTGCTGCCCGTGCCCTTCTCCACCTTGCGCAAGGCCGTGGCGGAGATCTCGCTGGTCACCCCACCTGAGCTCAAGGGACGCGCCGAGGCAGCGGCCCAGGACATCGCCGAGGCTGAAGGATTCTTCGACTACCGGGTCTATGCCTCCCAGCAGGGCCGAGCGCGCACCATCGACGTGGTGTTCTATGTTCCAGAAGATCAGGGGCTTCGGTCCTTGGAGGACTGGGACCGAGTGCGCGACGAGACCCGGACACGGTTGGACGGCGACGATCCGCACAGCTGGATCACGATCACCTTCACGACGAAGCAGCCACCGTCGCGTCCGGTGCGCTGACCCTCCTCCTGCGTCTCAGCTGGCCTTCTTCTTGGAGCTGGACCCCGAGCTCTTGGCGCCCTTCGCCTTCGTGCCGCCGGACTCCCCGGACCCCTTGCCTGAGCTCTTCCGCCGGGAGTCCACGGACTGCTTCAGCGCCTCCATGAGGTCGATGACGTTGCCGTCGCCCTCCTCATCGTCTTCGACCTCGCCGAAGGTCGCCTCGGTGTCGATGTCCTCACCGTGGGCGAGCTTCTCCTCCACCAGGGTGTGCAGCTGGTCCTGGTACTCATCCTTGAACCGCTCCGGGTCGAAGTCTTCCGCGTAGGAGTCCACCAGCGAGCTGGCCATCTCCTGTTCCTTCTTGGTCAGCCGCGACTTGGGGACGTCGAACTCCGGGTCCCGCAGCTCATCGGCCCATCGCAGCCCCTGCAGCACGATCACATCCCCGCGCACGCGCAGCACCCCGAGGCGGGTCTTTGAGCGCAGCGTGAACGTCACGATCGCCACCCGGGAGGACTCCTCCAGGGTCCGGCGCAGCAGCACATAGGCCTTCGCGGACTTCCCCGAGGGCTCCAGGTAGTAGGACTTGTCCAGCTCCATGGAGTCGATCTGGTCTTCGGGCACGAACTGCTCCACCGCGATCTCCTTGGAGTCGTCCGCGGGCAGCTCCCCGAGCTCATCCTTGGTCAGGATCACCGTGGACTCCCCGGAGTCATAGGCCTTGTCGATGTCCTTGTAATCGACCTTCTCGCCGCAGACCTCGCAGTGGCGCTCATAGCGGATCCGGCCGCCGTCGTCGTCGTGGACCTGATGCAGAGACAGATCATGACTGCGGGTGGCCGAATACAGCTTGATCGGGACCGTCACCAGGCCGAAGGACACGTCGCCAGACCAGATCGCCCGCATGGGTCACTCCTTGGTTGAGTCGTTACATCTTGTGCGCCTATGACACCACAACCGCAGGGGCCAGGACAGCCCGGGCAACAGACACCACGGCCGACGACGACGACGCGGGCTCGGCGCGGAGACGCGGCGCTCCGGCTGTCTGGGTGCTCAGGATTTGTTCGCTCGGCCTTCCTGCGGTGCTTCTGCTGCGGGTTCGGTCTCGGCGGTCTCGATGGCGGCCACCAGGCGTGCCCGTTCCTTGTTGACCCACCGACCATCCGAGTAGTTCGCGAGGAAGGTCTCGGCGAACTCCACCGGATCCTGCCCCACCACGGCGTTGAGCGGCGTGCCGTCAGCGGCGCTCTGCTCGAAGAGGTCCACGAGGTCCTCCAACATCTGGACCAGGACTTCGCCCGTGGTGATCGCCCCGGCGTACATCAGATAGCGCTCGACTGCTTCGATGCCAGTGCGGTAGCTACCCGGGAGCTCATCGCGGCGGGCCTTGTACTGCCGGTAGCGCTTCTTGCCCTCCAGCGATCCGGTGACCTTCTCAATCCAACGTGGTGCCATGGCTACTTCTCTCCTTTGCGGAGCTGGTCTAGGCGTTCTGCGAGGAAGCTCCAGGTCCTCCAGAACTCATCGAGGTATTCCCGGCCTTCGGCGTTGATGGAGTAGACCTTGCGCGGCGGACCTTTGGCGGAGGGAACCTTCTCCACGTCCACCAGTCGGCGTTGTTCGATCCGGACCAGCAGCGCGTACACGGTGCCCTCGGCGATGTCGGTGAAACCCTGCTCGCGCAGCCAGCCGGTGATCTCGTAGCCGTACGCCGAGCGATCGGCCAAGAGCGCGAGGACGATGCCCTCGAGAGTCCCTTTGAGCATCTCTGTCGCCTGCTTGCCCACGACTCCCCCCCTTCTCACTACCCAGTGTTATTGACTACCAGCATAAAGTAACACCGAGTAGCGGTGCGGACAACGGTTGGGAACTCCGGGACCAGGAATCACTGACGGGTGATTCCCGGGGTCAAGAAGACAGATTCTCGGAACCGATGGACCAGACAGAACCTCGCAACGTTCGTCCTCTTCTGCGCCACACCCAGCCAGGAGGACCCGGCGATAACACACTTTTCTATGTTCTATGTAGACTCCAATTACGTTCTGGCCTCTAAGGTCATTGTTCATCGCCGGAGAGTTTGAACCGGTTGGCCAGCATGCATGTTGTGTCTGAGGCGATCGCCGAGGAATAGACCGCGACCACCCACGGTGGGAACGAAAACAGGATGGAGAAAGTCGTGGCAACGGCACCTGAGAAGATTTCCCTCAAAGAATCGATGTTCAAGACCACCGGCTTGTTGGGGGCAGCAATGCTGGCCCTCACGGCCTGCGGCGGCGACGAAGCTGCACCTGCCGAGGCAGCCGATGCCGATCAGGTCGAGGCGGACACCGACGAGGAAGCGGGCACCGATACAGAACCCGCTGATGAGCCCACCGAGGAGGAGGTTCCCGATGCCCCAGAGATCGGCGAAGCAGAAGACGCGATCTGGCAGTCCTCCCTCGATCAGGACTCCGTCACCATCAACGCAGTCATTCCCATCAACCCCTTGGGCGACGCTGCTGAACACGTCGACGAGAACATCAATGTCGAAACAGAGATCGTCCGGCTTGTACTCTCCGGTGACATGGCGGGCGATGGTTACACCTACACGCTCAACGAGACCATGGGCGACTACCGGATCTTCAGCGACCAGGCAGTCCAATCGGTAGATTCCGTGATCGAAGAATACGCAGCCAATCAGGTCGACATCCAGGGAGTCACTCCGGAAGATTTTCGAGAAGCGCTCGAACCGGAAGGTGAATGGGTGGACATGACGAGCCTCGCG
The DNA here is from genome assembly GCF_017347085.1 of Nesterenkonia sp. E16_10. Lineage (GTDB taxonomy): Bacteria > Actinomycetota > Actinomycetes > Actinomycetales > Micrococcaceae > Nesterenkonia. The sequence goes on along the minus strand of NZ_JADPSA010000016.1, from coordinate 53,464 downwards.
AACCAGTTGGAAACCCCGGCTCTGTTCATCGAGAATCTCCGAAGCAGCATCCTTACCTCGGCTGGCGTGGAGGATCTCTCCGCGTGGGAGGCCGACGCCGCAACAGATACTCACGAAGGTGAGGATGTGTGGGTGTATTCCAGTGAGAACGATGGGGCCACGGTCGAGTTCATCGTGCTGGCGGATGAGCAGGAGCCACTCCTGATGGAGATTCGCTCAGAATCAGCGGGCGAGGAGACGGTGGTGACCTTTAGCGACTGGAACGAGGTCGCGGAGCCAGAACGTCCGGAGGACGACGTCGTCATCGGCGAGGACGAATTCCAGGGCATCGCAGACTCCCTCGTCTAGGGACGACCCCCGTCTCCGCTGACCGAAAACTTCCCCCAGCGGCCAAGGAGCGGCATCTACCTCTGCGACTCATAACTCCACGGTGACTCGCAGAGGTGGATGCCACCCGGCGAACCGCCCCTGTCTCAGGCGTCACACCTCAAAGATCTCTCCGTTGCGCGGCATGGACCGGACCGCGTTCGGCGCAGGCCCCCTCGCGATCTCCTTCAAGGACGGTTCGATCTCCCCGGGACGATCGATGTCTTCCCAGGCCATCTTCAGACCGGCCGCCGCGTAGGGGTTGGCGCGGTCCATCAGGTGCACGTGGAGATGCGGCTCCGAGGAGTTTCCGGTGTTGCCGACCTCGCCGAGCTGCTCCCCCGCACTCACCCGCTGCCCGATCTCCACGCGCAGACTCCGCATCCGCAAGTGGGCATAGACGGCCGCAGTCCCGTCGTCGTGCGCAACGATCACATGGTTGCCCAAGATCGCACCCCGACCGGCGACCGAACGGATCATGCCCTCGAGGGTCATCATGTAGATCAGGCCCTGCCAGGTGTTCCGAGCCCGGTGATCTCGCGCTCCAGACCACGCACCGGTGACGACGCCGTCGGCCATCGCATACACCGGTGCCCCGAAGCACGGATACTTCTGCGGAGGTGAGTTCCGCCAGCCCTTCTGGACCTTGGGCGGGGTCTCGGCGGTGGTGGGCTGCAGGATATCGATCGCGGCGTACTGCCCGAGAAACCTGGAACCATGGCTCGGAAGCTGCTGACCTGGCGTGTTCAGGGCGGCCCAACGGCCTCGGACCGGCGCGGCCATCATATGGGGTTCATGCTCCGACGCCTTCGGGTGGACGGCCGAGAGCACCACGCCCAGGGCGATCATCGCAATCACCACCAGAGACGGTAGTGCTTCGACGAAGCCCGGCACGGCGCCGAAGAGTGAGAGGACACCTAGCGTCGCGCCGAAGAAGACCAAAACCAGCCAGAGCGGCTTCAGGCGCGAGATGATCCGCCGCATCAGCGATCCACCCCCAACAGGGTGACCAGCAACGGCACGATTCTTGCCGGTGGCACCTCGTAGCGCCCTGAACCCAGCGCTGTGACCCACCCCGCGGCGACCAGCTGGCGCAGGTGGTGGTAGACCTGCCCGCTGGTGCCGAACTCTCCGGCTTCACGGATCTCCTCGACGGTGGAAGCGTCCGTGAGCAGCCGCTGCATCAGCTGCAGCCGAACCGGGTGCGCCACTGCTGAGAGCCGCTCTGCCCGCGAGGCAAAGTCGGTGGCAAACATCTCCTGCACCGAGCCCTGCATCTGCCACTGAGCGTGATGCCCCTTCGGCACGGTGACCGCGCCGGTCATCAGCACGGCGCCGGCCGCATCCGTCGTGCGCTGCTTGAGGCCGTCCAGCGCCCAGAAGACCTCGTCCTGGTCCGCGGCCGACGTTGCCGCCGGAGGTGACTCGAGGGCGGCAAGCCGCTCCTCGACCGCCGCGAGGCGCTCAGCCAGGTCTCGGAAGGAGTGATCATCATCCATGACCACACGCTAGTTCAATCACGTGATTACGTAAAGACCAAGAAAGTACGTAGATCCGTGAGGCAATCGCCGAGCCACCACCCCTCGATGAGGAGTCAAAGCTCATCCACGCACAGCGGGGTGCCGCCGATGATCGGTGACGCCCCTTTTGAGAAGTTCTGAGATCAGCGCTTCTTGCCCTTGTTCTCGTACTGCGAGAGCGCCAGGCCCAGACCGAAGAAGGTGGGGGCCCAGTGGCCCACGAAGATGCCCCAGCGGTCGGCCTGCGGCTTGGAATCATCCTTCTTGAAGCGGGACGCGGTCCAGCTTCCGAAAGACAGCGCTACAGAGGCCAACGCGGCATTGTAGGCGTACTCTGAACGAAAACCGAGATTATGCAGTGTGGCCAGCATGTGACTCCTCACATCGAATCATTGTCAGTACCCGAAAGAATTTGGCACCTGACTCGAACCTATGGGTGGCGCCTGGTGATTCCATGATCGTTTCCTCCGCGCTGCCTTGGTGCCGGATGTTCCAGGCTCCACAAAAGCTCTAGTCAACGGCCTGAGGAGTCGTACGCCGCCAGGCCCAAAGTGCCCAGCACGGCTGAGACATCCCGTGGAGAGTGAGCGCCAGCCGACGACGGCGGCAGGTGGGCAGCCACATGGACCCACTCCCCCGTCTGATTGGGCAGGGAGAGCACGGAACTGTATCCGCGCTGCGCGCCGGCCGTGGTGAGCTCGATGCCGGAGAGGGTCTGATGCGGGACTCGGCGGGGTCCATACCCGGGCAGGGCCGAGGCGAGACCGGCGGGTTCGAAGACCTTGCCCATCCAGCCGTGGATCCGGCGCCGAGTCCCGGAGGAGACTCCCGCAACCACCGCTGGATCGCCCTCTGGGTCGTCGGGGGTTCCGAGGGAGCGCAGCAGCTGACACGTTGAGGCGGTGGTGGCGGACCCCAGCAGCCCTTCGCCCCAGGACTCGTCGGATTCGAGCCCGGACAGCTGTACCGCGTCGAGCCGGAGCGAGGTCGTGAGACGTGCGGCCTCGGAGAGCAGGTCGACTCCTTCTGCGGCCGCGAAATCCAGCAGTGCGAGCACGCAGGCGCCGTCACCTGTGGAGAAGACCAGGCTCACCGCGTCCTCCGCACTGAGCCGCAGCTCCCCGGACATCAGCCGCAGCGTACCGGTCTGAGCCGCGGCGCGGTGCCCCGCGGTGACGCTGAGCGGACGAGCCAGGAACCCCTCATCCCGCTCATCGAGGTGGGCCAGGGTCAGCCCGAACAGCAGTTTTCCGATGCCTGCGAGGTCCTGCGGCTCGTCCGCCTGGGCTTCGGCAACCAGCCCGGGAAATCGGGCGGAGCCGACCGCGAACCGCAGCTGCGGATACGCCGCCGCGCATTCCTCCAGAGTCAACATTTCCACCTCAGCGACCATGAGCCCACTCCTGCACGGCAAGTCCGAGCTCGGCGAACAGGTCGAAGACCGCCACCCGGCCGGGGAGCCCCGAGGGCAGCTGCGTGGGAATGTTCTCGGCGTAGGCCGCAACCGCAGCCAGCGGAGCTCCGGTGTCGGTGAGCGCCAGCCCCACCTGGGAGAGGCTGCGCAGCCCGCGTCCGTTCTTCTCCGCGAATCGGATTTCGGTGCAGGCCACACCCAGCGCGGGCGTGAAGAGTCCAAGCATCGCGTCCCGCGCAAACTCACACAGCTCGCGAGAGACCATCAGCTGGGCGGCGGCGGTGTCATCCACGCAACCGCGGCCCAAGCTCTCCAACAGGCGGGACTGATCCCGCGCCGTCGTCGTGGTGAGGGTCTCCAGGGAATGGCTCCAGGTGAGGTCGCCGGTGCGGGGGAAGATCTCGCGGTGCAGGGTGGCGTGCAGGCCCATCCAGGCGCAGTAGTCGTTGACCCATTGCAACGGGTCCGGGCGGACCGAGCCGATGGCGGCGAAGACCAGCTGGGTGCAGATGTTGTCCGAGGTGCTCATCATCTGCAGCAGGGAGTCGCGCAGGCTCAGTGAGATCCCGGCGGAGAGGTTCCGCATGATCCCGGCTTGGACGCCGTCCTTCATGTGCTCGGTGATCACCGAGCGGTCCTGGAGGCTGAGCTCGCCCGTCTCGACCAATGCCAGGCAGGCCAGGAGCACGCTGACCTTGCGGGTGCTGAAGGAGGCGACGGCGCGGGTGGCGTCTTGGCCGATCGCCTCACCGGTGCCGATCGGGCGGATCTCCCAGGAGAGCGCGAAGGGCTGATCTGCGGCCAGACGGGTGACCGCGGTCTCGAGGTGCTGCAAGGATTGCTCCACAAGACTCCTGATCAACGCGCGCTCCGGACTCCTCCAGCATATTGCTGCTCTCCGGCGAGCGCTTCATCCCTTCAGCGCAGCTCGTTCGGGCGAGCCCGTTCCAGGGCGTCGATCACGGCGCGGATCCGCGGATTGCCGCGCGAGCCGCCCCGGAACGTGAGCATGATGCGCCGGTGTGGACGGTGCTCGCCGGCAAGGGGAACGCGCCGGACCTGCGGATGCGAGATCTCTTGCGCGATCCTGGGCACCGCTGAGATCCCCAGCCCTGCGGCCACGAGCGCGGCCGTCGCGGTGAGGTCCTGCGCGTAATGACTGGACCGCGGCGCATACCCGGCTGAACGGGTCGCCGCGTAGAGCTCCTTATACGAGTCCTGGTGCGGGAGGCCGGTGACCCACTCCTCCTGGCGCGCCTCTTCCAGACGCACCTCGTCCCGCGCGGCGAAGGCATGGGACTGGTGCACCAAGAGGTCGATGGGATCGTCCATGAACTCGGCGACCTCAAGGTAGGAGGGAAGCCGGCTCGTCGATTCATCAGCCACGAAGAGTCCCACATCGATCGCCCCAGTCTCGAGGGCTCGGGTGATCTCCTGCGAGTAGATCTCCTTGGCCATGGGCCGGAGCATCTGGTGGTCCTCACGGAGCCGCACCACGGCAGGCGTCACCACCGAGGTCAGGATGGTGGCGAAACCGCCGATGGACACCGGGCCGCAGAGCTCGGTGGCGGCCGACGCGGTGTCGCTGAGTGCTGACTCCCACTGGGCATTCAAAGCCCGAGTGTGTTCGACCAGTCGCTGGCCTGCCGGGGTCAGTTTCACCCGCCGCCCCTCGTGCTCGAGGAGGTCCAGGTCGATCTCCGCCTCGAGCTGCTTGATCTGCCGCGAGACCCCGGAGGGACTCCGGAAGAGCACTTCAGCTGCTGCGGTCACCGTCCCATATTCGCTGACGGCGACCAAGAGCTGCAGGCGTGAATCGATCATGCACTTATAGTGCACGATCATGTGGACTCTGTGAACCTGGACGCAGGCTTGGGCGTTCGATGAACTGGGCCAATGCCGCATGCCACAACCACCGCCATCTCACGTCCGCACGACCCGCCGATCTCACTGGCCCGCCTGACGGGCATCCTGTCGGTATTCACGGTGGTACTGCTCCTCGGCGGAACGGATATGACCAAGGTCGCCGTGGCCCTGCCTGAACTCACCGAACAACTCTCACTGAGCCCAGTACAGGTGTTGTGGACCGCCGATGCCTACGCTCTCACCACGGGAATCGCCATCATCCCAAGCGCGGTCTTCGCTGACCGCTACGGACGCAAACTCGCCTACCTGGCAGGGCTGACCGTCGCCATCGCCGGCGCCCTGCTCGCCGGGATCGCGTTGGATCCGACAGCGCTGATCATCGGACGGATCGGTCAGGGGATCGGATCCGCGCTGCTGATCGCGGCGACGGTGGCGATCATTCGCGCGTCATTCCCCACCGAGAGGTCTCGCGCCTTCGCCTATGGCCTCTGGGTCTCCAGCTTCAGTGCCGGGGTCGGTCTCGGACCACTGCTGGGCGGCGTCCTGGTGGAGCATCTGCCGTGGGCGTGGATCTTCTGGGTCAACGCACCGGCGCTGGGTCTGTGCCTGATCGCGGCGGTCATGGTGCTTCCCACATCCAGGAACTCTGAACCCCCTGGCCTGGACCCATTCAGCATCGCGTCCTCCACGATCGGGATCGCGGCCTTGATCCTGGCGCTGAAGTCGATGCCGCGGGAAGACTCCGCGCTGATCGCACCGGCACTGCTGTGCGGCGGCGCTGTGGCCCTGACGGTGTTCTCTCTGCGGCAAGCTCGACTGCGCCGTCCGTACCTGGATGTCAGGCTGTTCCAGAAGCCGGTGCTCGCGGTCTCGGCGCTGAGCATCGCGGCCACCGCTGGAGTGTTCAACGGCACCCTCTACCTGCTCACCCAGCAGCTGCAGCTCGTGGAGGGTCGCTCCGCCGTCGAAGCTGGCCTGGTGCTGCTGCCTCTGGCCGCGGCAAGCGTCCTGGGTGGCGTGCTGAGTCCCGGGTTGAAGCGATGGATCTCCGAGCCAAATCTCCTGGCCGCAGGGTTCATCTTCACCTCCGCCGGATCCCTGCTGCTGTTCTCCGTGCCGCAGGCCGCCCACGCTGGTGGGCTGATGCTCCTAGGACTGGGTGCCGGCACAGTGATGGCCATCGCTTCGAACGCGCTGATGGGCTCCGCTCCCCCGACGCGTACGGCAGATGCCGGCGCGATTCAGGAGAGCGCCTTCGCCCTCGGTGCGGGGATGGGCATCGCCATTCTCGGTGTGCTTGCCCTGGAATTCAGCACCGCCCAAAATGACGACCTGGGGTCTGGTATCGACTCTGCTCTGGGTCTCAGCGCTTTCCTCTACGTCTGTCTTACGATTCCAGCAGCCTTGATCTTCCTGGCCCGACGGCGCTGAGCGAGGGGTCAGCCATTTGGCCACTCTGCATAGAGTCGGCCCTGAGGCGATTCACCTCCTGCGGGAAGCTTCTGGGGCTAGGCAGCAGCCCCATCACCGGTCGCTGCTCAGATGTCGTCCTCATAAGCAGGTCCGCCCTCGCCCTCCCATCGATCCAGCTGCCGGGTCTTGGCCGCGTTGTACTTGCGCCGGACGCCGTACCCGCCCTGATCGTCTTCATCGAAGAAGACGGCGCCGAACTCTTCCAGCGCAGACCGCAGCTTCCTCCTGGAGTCCTGGTCCAGTCCAGATCCTCGGTGTTCAAAACCGCGAACCCGCGTGGGATCCAGCGCAGCGGCCTCACTGATCTCCTCGACCGAGACCTGCGTGAGCGCGCGGGCGGCCCGGGCCAGATCGGGCGTCAATGGGGCAAGAAAGCGTTTCATCTCCTCAGTGTGTCAAACCCCACTCTGAGTGGGAACGGCAGGCGGAGAGCCTTCCGAAAAGATGTGGTCCATCAGAGATGGACAGCCTCCGGAGCTGGTGGGACCCTCGTGCTCAGGTGCAGCGCTTCTGGGTTCAGTTTCAGGGGGCAGTCATGCGGGTTCAACCAAGAGCGTGGATCGCGGTCGCCGTCGTCGCGGGCTACGCCGCGATCATGGGTCTGACGTGGTTCTTCACGGGAACCGATTATGAGACGGTCGGATCAACCGCGGCCAATGCGATGCAAGGCATAGTTCTGCCGGTCGCGTTGGCCTCGCTGTTCACCGCCGCGGTGACCTACTGGTTGGGATGGTGGGGGCCTGCTCTCCGCGACACCCCCGCGGGTCCCCGATGGTTGCTGCTGCTGCCGATCTTCCTCGTGCTGACGGCCGCGGGAAATCTTCTCGGCCACGGCTTCGAGGGGATCGAGGCCCAGCTGGTGCTCACGCTCGCGCTGGGCACCTTATTGGTGGGCTTCGGCGAAGAGCTGACGCTGCGCGGGGTGAGCGTGGTGGCGCTGCGCGGATCCTTCGGTGAAGTCGGCGTCTGGTTCTTCAGCTCCTTGCTGTTCGCCCTGCTGCACGCGCTCAACGTGTTCTTCGGGCAGTCAGCGGCCGCCACCCTGGAGCAGATCGTCTTTGCCTTCGTGATCGGCAGCGCGCTCTACGTGGTGCGCCGAGTCACCGGAACCCTGGTGATCTGCATGTTGGTGCACGCCTTCTGGGACTTCTCCACCTTCGTCGGTGGAGCCTCGACCGGTGAGGCCACGGGCTTCGCCGCACTCGCGCTGTTCCAGTACGCGGTGGTGGTCGTCGCGATCATCGGCCTGGTCCTGGTCCTGCGTCAGGGGCGTTCGAGCACCCGGCACTCGCGGGTCGCGGCGGCATGATCGACCAGCAGCGCCGCTGAGTGGCTCCCCGGTGCCCCCTGCGATCTTCGCCACTTCCACCCCCGTTGCGGATGCTTGCGCCGAGAGGTGGGGGCCGCAGCCGGCTGCGCCCATTAGGGTTGGAACATGATCAACGAAGACGCACGACTGCCCCAGGACATCCTGCACGCACTCCCCGGCTCCAACGCGGTGATGAAGGACGGTGTCGCTGTCGACGCCGCCCGCTGGCGCGCCGAACTCTCCAAGCGCGGACTCCCCGAGCTGACCGGGATGCTCCGCAGCCTGGACAAGGTGTCGCTGACTCGCCGCGACGTGTTCGAGATCGGTGACCGCGAGCGCACCCCCGAGAACGCCTTCCAGCTCTTCTACTACTCGCTGTCCTGGGGGCTCGGACCCAAGGTCCCGCGTCTGCACCACCGGCTGGACAACTTCGCCTCCCACCGCGAGGAGGCCTCCGAGCTGCTCGTCTCGGCATGGAACGCAGCCCGCAGCGAAGAGTTCGCCAAGGATGCCTTCAGCATCCTGACCACCGAGGACGGCGCTGGCCGGATTCCGTGGTTCGGGCCGGCGTTCTCCACGAAGTTCCTCTACTTCGCCCAGGGCGCGGCAGCGCAGCCGAAGCTGCTCAGCCTGGATCGCGACATTGCCGCGAACCTCGCCCGCGACGCCTGGCCGGATGCCACCACTGACGTCTGGGTCCCCGAGGTCTATGACCGGTACTGCACCCTGCTGACCGGATGGGCCGAGGAAGCCTCCGAGGACTCCTCAGTGGACCGCACGGTCCGCGCTGATGAGATCGAACTGGCGATCACCCGCCGGGCATAGAACACCCAGCTGGAAACGCCGAACGTCAGGTGCCGTCAAGACGTCTGACAAGTGTGTCCTGGATCACAGAATCGGTCCGGCAACCCGTTCTAGATTGAGGTCGTAGGTTCTCACCTCAAGAAGGGACGATCCGATGTCTGCCCCCACTGCAGCACACGGAACACCACACACCGCAAGAAACACCCGTTCGATCGGACATCAGGTCTCTGCCGGGATCGTAGGCGGCCTGGCAGGCGGGCTCGCCTTCGGGGCCCTCATGGCCATGATGGACATGTTGCCGATGATCGCTTCCCTGGTCGGAAGCACCTCGGCTGGTGTCGGCTTCGGCGTACATCTCGTCATCTCGGTCCTCATCGGACTCGGCCTGACGGTGCTTCTCGGCCACACGCTCTCGAGCTACGGTCGCGGAGCGATCGTGGGCCTGCTCTACGGCGCCCTCTGGTGGGTCCTGGGCCCGCTGCTCATCATGCCGCTGCTGATGGGGATGCCGGTCTTCACCCTCGATGCACCAGCGCTGTGGAGCCTGATGGGTCACCTCATCTACGGCCTCATCCTCGGCGTGGCAGGCGTCGCGGCACTGAACCGAAGCAGGTAGCAGCCAGGCTCGCTCGGCATCACACCCCGAGCGAGCCTGGCTGCCACTCTCCTCAGATCAGGTGGCACGAACTCGTTTCGCGCCACCTCATCGGTACTCGGGGTTGGGCCAGAGCCCGAGGTCCTGCCCCGAGTCCCACTGTTCCGGGACGTTGCCCCAGGCCGGGATCCCACCCGCCTGATGGAGCAGCTTGGCCATATGCATCAGGTTCCATGCCATGAACGTGGTGTTGCGGTTGGTGAAGTCGCTCTCCGGGCCTCCGGAGCCGGGGTCCAAGTAGCTCGGACCCGGGCCGATCGGGCCGATCCATCCCGCATCAGCGGCTGGAGGGATCGTCACACCGATGTGCTGGAGGCTGTAGAGGATGTTCATGGCGCAGTGCTTGACCCCGTCCTCGTTGCCGGTGACCAGTGCGCCGCCGACCTTGCCGTAGTAGATGTACTGGCCGGCGTCGTTGGTCATCCCGGACATGGCGTAGAGACGTTCGATCACCTGTTTGGTGACCGAGCTGTTGTCCCCGAGCCAGATCGGTCCGGCGATGACGAGAATGTCAGCCGCCTTCACCAGTTCGAACAGCTCCGGCCAGGCGTCCTGCTCCCATCCATGCTCGGTCATGTCCGGGTACACCCCGGTGGCGATCGGATGGTCGATGGAGCGGATGACCTCCACTTCCACGCCCTGTTCGCGCATCAGTCCGGCGCTGAGCTCCACCAGCCCGGAGGTGTGGCTCAGCTCGGGGCTGCGTTTGAGCGTGCAGTTGAAGAACACCGCCCTCAGCCCTGCGAACCCTTGATCAGCCTCTGATGTCTCTCGATGCTCGGTCATGGTGGCGACTCCTGGTTCCTCGGTGAGCTGGGACTCAGCGTGGAGACCCCATGGCGTCGGACGTCTTCGCCCCGACACGCACCTGCAGGTGTCCGCCGCGCACCGAGGTGGCACGGACGTCGGTGCAGTCGCGTTCCAGCGCAGTCCACGGATGGGCGTCGATGTCGGCGCCGCCCATCCAACAGGCGACCCTCGCCAGGGGTGTCAGCACCGAGCTTGGTCCGGTGGGCCGCTGCATGTCGAGCACGCCCAGCCGGGCCTGCTCCACGGTGAGCTTGCGCATGTGCGCCCAGGCGGCCTGCCAGGGCTGCATCAGGGAGAGCGCGTAGGTCGTCAGCGCCGCCTCGGAGAGCGCCTCTCCCCCGGCGCGCGTGATCTGGGTGGAGATCTTCGCGGGATCCAGAGTGGTGGCGTCGGCCTGGATCAGGATCACGTTGTCCCAGCCCTGGCGTGTGGCCTTCTTCCGGGCCTGGGCGAGCATGTCGGCGCTGCGGTCGATCCCGACGATCCTCCCGCCAGGACCTACCTGGTCCTGCAGCAGGGGGAAGTTCATCCCGGTGCCACATCCGAGATCCAGCACCTGCTCCCCCGCGGTCAGCTCCAGCAGCTCGATCAACCGCGCCCGGCCCGCCCCGTAGACGGGGTACTCCGCGGAAAGCAGGTCATAGAGCGGCGCGAAGGCGCTGTACTTCTCGATGGCGCTGATCCTTCCCCGTACGATGACACTGTTGATCTGAGCCGCGTCTCGGCTGCTCCTCCGACTGTACTCATTCCGGTCGCACAGGAACGTGTCCTGGTTTACAGACCGCTCAGATCGGCGCCCCTAAGCTTGCCCCATTCCCACCTGACCTGCGCAAAGGAACCGTTTATGGATCACCCGATCGACCTGCTGGTCATCGGCGGCGGCACTGCCGGGATCGTGGGATCCAAGACCGCCGCGCAGCTGGGTGCCCGGACCGTGCTCGTCGAAGCCCACCGGACCGGCGGCGACTGCCTCTGGACCGGTTGCGTGCCCTCCAAGACGATCCTCTCCGCCGCGGCACGTGCCGCCCAGGCACGGGAGACGGGCGACTCGGAACCGGACTTCGGGCAGGTGCGTCAGAGAATCCGCGACGCCATCGCCACGATCGAACCCGAGGACTCCCCGGAGGCCCTGGAGCGCGCCGGAGTGAGCGTGCTGCACGGTCATGCCCGGTTCACCGGCCCAGGTGAAGCGGAGATCGACGGGCGCCCGGTGCGGTTCCGCAGGGCGCTCATCGCCACCGGCAGCGCGCCTGCCGTGCCCTCGATCCCGGGCCTGGATGACGCCCAGACCGTCACCTCCGACACCGTCTGGGAGCTGACCTCGCTGCCTGCCCGTCTGGTGGTGCTCGGCGGCGGTCCCATCGCCTGCGAGCTGGGTCAGGCCTTCGCCCGACTCGGTTCCCAGGTGACGATCCTGGCGCGCTCCGGGCTGCTGCCCAAGGGAGACCGCGACGCCGCCGCCCTGGTGCAGGCCAGCCTGGAGCGTGACGGGGTGCAGGTCATCGACGACGACGAGGCAAGCCTCATCCGGCAGAGTCCAGACCGCCAGGGTTCAGCAGACCAGAACCCAGCCGGCTCCCTGATCATTACCAGCGCCGGACGCGAGCTCGAGGCAGAGGTCATCCTGGTCGCCACCGGCCGGACCCCGCGCTCTGCCTCCCTGGGCCTGGAGCACCTCGGGGTGGACCTTGACGAGCGCGGCCAGGTGCTGGTGGACGATTCGATGCGCACCTCCAACCGCTCGGTCTGGGCCGCCGGGGATGTCACCACGCACCCGAAGTTCACCCACCTCGCCGGGGTCCACGCCAGCACTGCCGCGTCCAATGCCGTGCTGGGTCTGCGCCGCAGCATCAGCCAGACCGTCCCGCGGATCACCTACACCTCCCCGGAGGTGGCCACCGTGGGGCTCACCGAGGCCACCGGCCCCGGGATGACCACCTCCACGGTCTCCCTGGAAGACACCGACCGCGCCGTGACCGAGGAATCCCGCGAAGGCTTCGTCCGGCTGGTGATCGACCGCCGGGGACGCATCCTGGGCGGCACGATCGTGGGCCCGCGGGCGGGGGAATCGCTGGGCGAGCTCTCGCTCGCCGTCGCACAGAAGATGACCACCCGGCAGCTGGCCGGTGTCACCCACGCCTACCCGACCTATAACGATGCGCTGTGGAACGCCGCCGTCGTCCATGCTCGGCAGGCGCTGGGCTCCCCCGTGGTCAAGACGCTCACCCGGGGGCTGGCCGCCGTCGCCCGCTACCGGGACACCAGAGGTGAGCAGACCCGAACCCAGGACCGAGCCCCGGGTGACCGGGCTCAGCGCAGCGCGTGAAAGCCGGCCAGGATGCGCTGGGCCGCGCTCAGGCACACCAGCACCGCCCAGACGCTTGCGATGTACACCGCGGCGGCCGGGAAGATCAGCCACAGGCTGTGCACCAGGACCGTCTCCCCGCCCTCGGCGAGCCCGCCGAGGAAGGAGAGCGAGCGCCCGTCGTCGAGCGTCTTGCCCTCCTTCTCAGCGATCGAGGAGAACGCCAGGAACGCGCCGCCGTTGATGTAGTAGGCGAAGAGCACCAGCAGAAACGGCAGCCAGGGGGCGTCGAAGGCTGCGGTGGCGCCGATCGCCACGCCGATCACGGTCGCGCCATAGACGATGAAGTCCGCGCAGATGTCGAAGAACCCGCCCTGGCCGGGGCTCTGCGATGAGCCCGGCGGCGATCCCGGTGCGCCCGAGGCTGAACCCTGCGCGGACCCCTGCGAAGACCCCTGGGCACGACGACGGCGCGCCAGCGGCCCGTCCAGGCCGTCGGCCACGCGGCAGAGCAGCCACATGAGCAGCGCCGGAATCCACAGTTGGGTCGCGGCCAACACCGCGCTGGCCAGACCCGCGATCAGGTTCAGCCCGGTGAGCCGGTTCGGCGTCACCCAGGGCACATCCAGCCATCCCGCCGCCCTGTCCAGTGCGGGGGCCAGTGTGGTGCGCAGCCGGGCGTCAAACATCTACGTCGCCTCGCCGTCTGCGAGCGCGGATCAGGTAGGCGGTCGCGGCCAGGGTCAGCAGGACCAGCACCGCGAAGGCCAGCTCGGCCTGCAGACCCGGCTGGAATCCGAAGGCGCCCAGTGCCAGGTAGCTCGCGGTGCCAGGAATGATGCCGATCAGCGTGCCCAGGACATAGGGCCACCAGCCCAGACTCGTCAGTCCGGCCGAGTAGTTGATCGCGGTGAACGGCAGCACGGGCACCAGCCGCACCCCGACCACGGCGAGGAAGCCGTGGCGCAGCAGGAGGTCTTCGACCTTCGCCACCCGGGTGCCGGTGAAGCGTTCCACAGCCTCCCGGCCCAGGGCGCGTCCGAGCCAGAAGGCACCGGCGGCGCCAGCCATGGCGGCGGTGTAGACGATCAGCAGACCGGGCCCGAATCCGAAGAGCACCCCGGCGGCGATGGAGAGCACGTTCTTTGGCACCGGGGCCAGGGTCAGCGCGGCGTAGGCCACTCCGAACCCGAGGGGCCCCCACCAGCCGGCCTCCGCCACGGTGCTGCGCATCTGATCCACGCCCGGGATCGGCAGCACCAGCGCGGCAACGGTGAACAGGATCAGCGCGATCCCCAGAGCCACCGCCTTGGCCACGGCCCTGCGGTGCGTGCCACCCGCAGCAGCCGGGTGCGTGCCATCTGGAGCCGGAGCCTCGCTACCCGCCGTCGACGCGCCACCAGCACCAGGGGCCTGGCCGCGCGCGGCCGGCACGCGCTGGCTCTCAGGCTCGATCTCGTTCACCCCATGACCCTACGTGAACGCCGACCACACCTCAGAAGGAACCGATGACCCGTCACAGACCACTGATCCGTCGGCGGACGCGCCGGGTGACGCTCGCCTCGGTGGCGGCCGGTGCGATGCTGCTCTCGGCCTGCGCCAGCGGCGCCGCCATCGAGACCGCAGAGTTCGCCGACTTCGACGCCGTGCTGCACGCCGCAGAGGGTCAGACCGTGGACCTGTGGATGTACGGCGGGGACGAGCAGGGCAACGCCTATGTGGATGATGAGCTGGCACCGGCGGCGGCGGAACTGGGCGTCACGCTGCGCCGGGTGCCGGTGACCGACACCGCCGACGCGCTGAACCGGGTGCTCAATGAGCAGCAGGCCGGGCGGGAGGACGGCTCGGTGGATCTGGTCTGGGTCAACGGGCCCACCTTCAGCACCGGGCGCCAGGCCGAGGCGTGGCGCTGCGGCTGGACCGAGATGCTGCCCAACATGGAGTTCACCGACCCGCAAGATCCGCTATTGACCGACGACTTCGGCACCCCGGTGGACGGCTGTGAGGCGCCCTGGCACAAGGCCCAGTTCAGCTACTTCTACAACTCGGAGACCTTGGCCGAGCCGCCGTCCTCGCTGCCGGAGCTGCTCGACTGGGCCGAGGCGAACCCCGGCCGGTTCAGCTACCCCGGTCCCCCGGACTTCACCGGAAGCGTCTTCCTGCGCGAGGTGATGATCTCCCAGGCCGGCGGCGCCGAGGAGATACCGCTGGAGTTCAGCGAGGAGAACTTCCAGGAGTACTCCCCAGCCGCGATCCAGACCTTGGAGGCCCTCGCCCCCTCGCTCTGGCGCGAAGGTGCCACCTACCCGCGGGACGAGCAGGCGCTGAACCAGCTGTTCAACGACGGCCAGGTGGACATCGGCATGACCTACGGCCCGGCACGGCTGACCGAACTCGTGGACTCCGGCGCGCTGCCGGACTCCACCCGGATCATGCCAATAGAGGAGGGCACCGTGGGCAACGCCAGCTTCCTGGCGATCCCGGCCAACGCCCAGGACGCCGCCGGTGCCATAGCGGTGGCGAACCTTGCCATGTCTCCGGACCAGCAGGCGATCAAGGCGGACCCGGAGGTCTGGGGCCAGTTCACGGTGCTCGACGCCGAGCGGCTGGACTCCGAGGACCGCAACCGTTTCGAGGAGCTTCCGAGCTCCCCGGTGGTGCCGGACTATGCGGAGCTCTCCGGCAACGCGCATCCGGAGCTGGACTTCGACTGGGTCCCCGCCCTGGATGAGGCCTGGCGAGAATCCGTGGCACGGCGTTGAGCCGGGCCGCGCTGCTCGCGGCACCGGCGGTGCTGCTGGTGGTACTGGTGCTCGGCGCCGCCCTGCTGACCGCGCTGCTGCAGAGCCTGGGGCTCCTGCCGCTCTTCGGGGAACCGGAGTTCAGCACCGCGGCCTGGACCGACGGCGGGGCTCTGGTCGAATCGGCAGGCGTCTCCCTCTACATCGCGACGACGTCCACCCTGCTCGCCGTCGTGGTCGGGTTTCTGATCGCCGCCTATGCGCTCACCGCGGGCCGCGGAGGTCGGCTGATTGCGGCGCTGAGCGCGGCCACCATCCCGATCCCGCACCTGGTGGCCTCCGGCGCCATCGGGCTGCTGCTCACCGATGCCGGGTTCCTGGCCCGGCTGCTCGGCATGCCCGAGGGGTTCCCGCAGCTGGTGGGCACCGACTGGTGGACCGCGGCGATCCTCGAGTTCGCGTGGAAGGAATCCGCGTTCGTCGCCCTGGTGGTGCTCGGCGGGATCTCCCGCTCGGCGGCGGCGCTGAGCGAGACCGCCGCGACCCTGGGCGCCTCGGCCCGGCAGCGGATCCTCCATGTGATCCTCCCGCTGGCCCGGCTGCCGCTGGGCGTGGCCGGGCTGGTCGTGTTCGTCTACACCTTCGGCTCCTATGAGGCGCCCTGGCTGCTGGGCCCGGTGGCCCCGGAGCCGCTCTCGGTGCGCGCCGTGCGGCTCTTCGGCTCGGTGGATCTGGCCGCCCGACCCGAGGCGATGGCCACCGCTCTGACCTCGGTGGGGATCGCCGTCGCCGTGATCGGGTTGGGAGTGCTCGGTCTGGCCCTGCTCGCCCGCGGCTCGCGACGGCGCTCGCCACGCCGCTCGCAACAACACTCCCAGCTTCCCTCGAGCCGCCGATCAGGAGCCGGGTCATGAGCGCGCTCGCCAGTGGGCCCGCCCGCATGGGTTCCCGGCGACCACGTGCCGCGCTATCCCTGCGGCGGGTCCTCCCCGTGGTCCTGGGGACGGCGCTGCTGATCTGGGTCCTGCTGCCGCTGGTCCCGGTGGCGCTGTGGTCCGTGGCCGGAGAATGGCGGGCCCCGGCGGTGCTGCCGGAGGCATGGTCGTCCCAGGCACTGACCACCCTGGTGTCTCCCGAGGTCCTGCAGGCGGGACTGCGCTCGGCGGCCCTGGGCCTGGGCGTGGCGGTCACCGGCACCGTGCTGGGAGCCCTGGCCGCCTTCGGGCTGCGCCAGCTTCCGCGCACCCAGGCACGAATCCTGGGATTCATCCTGTTGGCCCCGCTGGCGATCCCGCCCTTCGCCCTGGTCATGGGCGCGAACGTGCTGCTGCTCTCCGCCCGAGTGCCCACCTTCGCCGCGGTGCTGATCGTGCTCACGGTCACCGCGCTGCCGTATACCGCCTATATGTTCCACGTCGCGCTGGCCTCCTATGACTGGCGCTTCGAGGAGGTGGCCCGCACCCTGGGCGCCTCCCCCACCCGGGTGCTGCTCAGCGTGCGGATGGCGCTGCTGGCGCCGGCGATCGCCCGCGCCGGGTTCCTCGCCTTCCTGGTGGGCTGGAGCGACTACATCACCACGGTGCTCATCGGTGGTGGCCAGCTGCGCACGCTGCCGATGCTGCTGGGCTCGGCCGCCTCGACCACCGGGGGCGAGCAGCTCACCGCCGCACTCTCCCTGGCGATGATCGCCCCGCCCGTGATCCTGCTGATCCTCTTGGCCCGCTGGGGCCAGCGTGGAAGGAGCCCGCAATGAGTTCGAGCCTGAGCTTCGAGTCCATCTCCCACCGCTTCGGCACCGAGCAGGTGCTTGATGACATCACGCTGACCGTGCCGGAGAGCAGCTGTGTCGCCCTGCTGGGCGCCTCCGGAAGCGGGAAGTCCACACTGCTGCGCATCGCGGCCGGTCTGCTGGACCCCTCCGCGGGCGCGGTGCTGATCGACGGTGAGGACGTCACGGCCCTCGACGCCGAGCACCGCGAGTCCGGGCTGATGTTCCAACGCCCGCTGCTGTTCCCGCATCTGAGCGTGGTGGACAACGTGGCCTTCGCCGCCCGGATGGCGGGGCGCACCAAGGCCGAGGCACGGCGTCAGGCCCGGGAGTACCTGGAGCTGGTGCAGCTGGGCGAGTATGCCCGGCGGATGCCCGGGGAGCTCTCCGGCGGGCAGGAGCAGCGGGTCGCCCTGGCCCGCGCCCTGGCCCGGCAGCCCCGGATCCTGCTGCTGGATGAACCCTTCAGCTCGCTGGATCTGCGGCTGCGCGAGGACATGTATGACCTCATCGACTCTATCCGGGACCAGCTGCGCCCCACCATCGTGTTGGTCACCCATGACCGGCGGGAGGCCGCCATCCTGGCGGACACCATCGCGGTCCTGGACCACGGGCGGATCCTGCAGCACGCCCCGGTGGCCCGGATCCACCACCAGCCGGCCTCGCCGGCGGTGAACCGGATCCTCGGCGGACTCAACGAGGTCCCGGGGGTGGTCCGCGCCGGGGCGCACCACTCACCCCTGGGCCGGATCCCGGTCCCGCAGGACACCCCGGAAGGTCCGGGGCTGCTGATGCCGCGGCAGGAGTCGCTCCAGCTCACGACCGACGACGACGCTCGCCCCGGTGCCCGCGGCACCGTCACCCAGGTCCGGCCCTCCGGGGCGCACAGCCTGGTCCGGGTCGAGCTGGAGCCGGGCCCCGGTGAAGCACCGGTCACCGTGGCGATCGAGGTCACCGGGACCCCCGCGCTGCGCCCCGGAGATGCTGCCGGAGTGGCACTGGGCGGCGTCGTCGGCTGGGTGGTGCCCCTGTAGCGCTCGAGGAGCCCGGGCCCTCCGAACTGTGTGCTGGGTTGCAGACCTGGCTGGCCTGGCACTCCTACCGTGGTCAGTGCGTTCACCACGGGGCGCTGTCACAGTTGGAGAAGGGAGCAGGAGATGTCCATGATGGAGACACCCAACGCATGCGTGCATCACCTGACCCATGCTTCAACCTGCGGTGATCAGCCATGGTCGCCACAGAGACGGGAGAGAGAGCCCTTGAGCTTCGCCACCGATGACTTCACCTGCCTCAATGAGGTGGACCTCTTCGCAGACCTGAGTCCTGCCGAGATGACGGCCCTGGACCAGATGCTCCCGGAGCGCCGATTCAGCGCCGGGGAGCTGGTGTTCTCCCAGTCCGAGCCGGTCAGCGCGCTGTTCGTGCTGAAGTCAGGCCGGGTCCGGGTCTTCCGGGTGGCCGAGGACGGGAAGACCCTCACCCTGGCGATCCTGGAACCCGGCGCGGTCTTCGGGGAGATGCTGCTGGTAGGTCAGCGGATGTATGAGAACTATGCCGAGGCCATCGAGGAGTCGGTCATCTGCCAGCTCACGGCCGAGGACGTGGAGCGGCACCTGGTGGCGGATCCGCGCATCGCGCTGCGGATCGCGAAGCTGCTCGGTGATCAGGTGGCGCGCCTGGAGGAACGGCTGACGGACCTGGCGCTGCGCCCGCTGGCGGCCCGCACCGCCAAGACGCTGCTCACCCTCGCCCGCACGGCGCCCACCACCGCGCTGAGCTCCCGGCTGGGACACAGCGGCACCATCCGGATCACCCACGAACAGCTCGCCGGTCTGCTCGGAGCTACCCGTGAGGGGACCAGCAAGGTGCTCTCCGAGTTCGCCACGCAGGGATACATCCGGCAGGCCCGCGGCCGGATCACCGTGAAGGATGCGCAGGGTCTGCGGACCGCCGCCCGCATGACCGCCTAGAAGCTTCCGCCGCCCATCTTTGTCCGGGCGGCGGTACCCGTATGAGAGAAAGGCATCACCATGTCACGAGTCACCAATGAAACCGTGGAATCCGCGCCGGAGAGCGTGACGCCCGAGCTGAAGGACCTGGAGCAGAAGTTCGGCAAGGTCCTGAACATCCACGGCGCGATGGCCTCCTCCCCGGTGGTCCTGCAGACCTACGTGGCGATCCAGCAGGTCATCGAGGACTACGGCACCTTCGACGCTCCGACCCGCGAAGCGATCGCGCTGGCCGTCGGGAACGTGAACGAATGCACGTACTGCCAGTCCGCGCACACCCAGGGCGCCAAGGGTGCCGGCCTCAGCGAGGAGCAGACCGTGGCCATCCGCCGCGGTGACGTGGACTTCGACCCCAAGCTGCATGCCCTGCTGCAGGTGGCCCGCGAGGCGGCCGCGGAGAAGGGCAACGTCCAGGACGCCACCTGGCAGGCCGCGCTCGACGCCGGCTGGAGCACCCAGGAGCTCACCGAGCTCACCAGCCATGTGGCGCTGAACCTCTACACCAACTACTTCAACCACATGGTGAAGACCGAGCTGGACGTCCCGGCTGCGCCCTCGCTGTAACCGGACTGCCGGGGCGGCGGCTTCGGGCCACCGAGGCTTTCCGTCGGTCTGACGCGGCGACCGTGGCTGACTGGTGGCGGGCGTCCCCTCGTGGGACGCCCGCCATCGGCGTGTCTGGTGCCCTCCGAGGCCCACCTAACATCCAGCCAACGCCCAGCCTCCCCCAGCAGGGTTGACCCATGGCAAGCAACCGGCAGCAGACCGTCACCGTCGGCGGTCATAAGCTCCGGCTCTCCAATCTGGACAAGGTCCTCTTCCCCGCCTCAGGCACCACCAAGGGTGAGGTCGTCCACTACTTCCAGACCGTCGCAGACGCGATGCTCCCGCACACCAAGAACCGGCCCGCCACCCGTAAGCGTTGGCCCGATGGCGTCGGCTCGGAAGACAAGCCCCCTGAGCCGTTCTTCCGCAAGAACCTCGAAGACTCCGCCCCGAAGTGGGTCCCGCGCCAGGAGCTGGAGCATTCGGATCACAGCAACATCTACCCGCTCGCCAACGAACCCGCCGTGCTGGCCTGGTTCGGACAGGTCGGCGCACTGGAGATCCACGTCCCGCAGTGGCGCTTCAACCGCGAAGGTCAGCCGCAGAACCCAGACCGGCTCGTGCTGGACCTGGATCCCGGGCCCAGCGCGGAGCTGGCCGACTGCGCGCAGGTGGCCCGCTGGTGCCGCGAGATCCTCGATGAGATGAACCTGCCCTCGGTCCCGGTCACCTCCGGGTCCAAGGGCATCCACCTCTACGCCGCGCTCAACGGCAGCTACACCTCGGAGCAGGTCTCCCAGGTGGCCCATGAGCTGGCCAAGGCCCTGGAGACCGATCACCCGGATGCGGTGGTCAGCGACATGAAGAAGTCGCTGCGCCAGGGCAAGGTGCTCATCGACTGGTCGCAGAACAACCGCAATAAGACCACCATCGCCCCCTACTCACTGCGCGGCCGCCCCGGATCCTCCGACGGACCGTATGTTGCCGCCCCGCGGACCTGGGAGGAGCTTGAGGATCCGGACCTCGCCCAGCTGGAAATGCACCAGGTCATGGGCCGGATCGCCTCGGGCACGGACCCGTTGGCTGACTTCACGCCCGACGACGACGCCGCGGACGCCCTGCCGGAGACGCAGGATGCACTGTCGACCTACCGGTCGATGCGCGATGCCGCGAAGACCCCCGAGCCGGTCCCCTCCGACTCACCTGCGTCCCGGACCGAGGATCCGATCTTCGTGGTCCAGGAGCACCACGCCACCGCGCTGCACTATGACACCCGGCTGGAGCGCGACGGGGTGCTGGTCTCCTGGGCGGTGCCCAAGGGGCCTCCGTTGGATGTCGGCCAGCAGCGGCTGGCAGTGATGACCGAGGACCACCCGATCGAATACGCCGAGTTCGAGGGCACCATCCCGAAGAACGAATACGGCGGCGGTGAGGTGACCATCTGGGACACCGGCACCGTGGAGATCGAGAAGTGGGAGCAGGCCGAGGGTTCCGGCAAGGTGGTCTTCGTCCTGCACGGTCAGCCCGAGGGAGGCCTGGGTGGGGTTCCGCGCCGTTACGCGCTGGTGCAGACCGATGAGGCGGGCAAGAACTGGCTGATCAGGTTGACCAAGGACCAGCCGAAGGCTGGGGAGTCCTCAGGTACCTCGTCTTCACCGGAGAAGTCCACGAAGCGGCCTGGCAAGCGCGGCAAGTCCGACGAGGACGCCGAGTTTCCGGACCCGCTGCCCTCCCCCATGCTCGCCTCCCCCGGCAAGCCCACCGACATCCGCGGCAAGGGCTGGGTGCTGGAGGGCAAGTGGGACGGCTACCGCGCCATCGCCGCGGTCCACGCCGATGGCCGGGTGGAGATCCGAAGCCGCAACGGCAAGGACTTCACCCAGGTCTTCCCCGAACTGGCCGAGATCGCGGACCTCGTCCCGGCAGGCACCGTGGTCGACGGTGAGATCGTCGCTCTGAACTCGAGCAGTCGCCCAGACTTCGGTCTACTGCAGCGCCGGGGCAAGCTGACCAAGGCGAAGGAGATCGAGCAGACCGCGAAGAAGATCCCGGTGCACCTGATGCTCTTCGACGTACTGCACACCGCCGAGCATGGCGACCTCACCGGTGAGCCCTATGTACGCCGCCGGGAGATCTTGGAGGAGCTCGCCGAGAGCGGCAAGTACGTGCAGGTCCCAGGCGACCTGGGTGATTCCCTGGACGAGGCCATGGATGTCAGCCTGGAGCTCAAGATTGAAGGACTCGTGGCCAAGCGCGCCGACAGTCCCTACCGCGCGGGGCGACGCTCCGAGGACTGGGTGAAGCTCAAGCACGAGAGCCACGCCGACGTCGTGATCATCGGCTGGCGCCAAGGCAAGGGTGCGCGCGCCAAGACCTTCGGCTCGCTATTGCTGGGCATGACCGACGACGACGGCGAGCTCCGCTACGCCGGGCGGGTCGGCACCGGCTTCAGCGACGTGGAACTGACTGATCTCCGCGCCCAGCTGGAGAAGCTGGTCCGCAAGACCGCCCCGGTGGATGACGTACCCGCCGAGGATTCCTCAGACGCCACGTGGGTGACACCCAAGGTCACTGCCGAGGTGCGCCACTCTGGGGTGACCAGGGACAACCGGCTGCGCCACCCCACATGGAGGGGCGTTCGGACGAACAGCGGGCCCTGAACTTTGCTCAGCGCGTACGCGCTGTACTCAAAACCTCTGATCCGTAGACTGCGAATGAAGACGCACATACCCAACACAGGAGAACGATATGACTGATATGACTGCCAACGAGCTCGTCAAGAAGCTGAACAGCATCGGCACCTGCATGTTCACCACCGTGGATCAGAACCACCGGATCGTCTCCCGTCCGATGGGCGTCACCGAGATCGACGACCAGCACAAGTTCTGGTTCTTCACCCCACTGAACTCGGACAAGGTCGAGGACATCATCGGTGAGGGCGAGGTCAACCTGGGCTTCGTGGATTCACACACCTGGGTCTCCATCGCCGGTAGCGCCCAGGTCATCGATGATCTCGAGCGCAAGAAGGAGCTGTGGGACCTGGGCCCGAAGGCCTACTTCGAGGGCGGCCCTGAGGATCCCAACGCGGTGCTCATTGAGGTGACCCCGGAGACCGCCCAGTACTGGGAGGGCCCGGGCAAGGCTGCGGCACTGGTCAAGATGGCGAAGGCTTCGCTCTCCTCGGAGACCCCGAACATGGGCGACCAGGGGCGCGTGGAGCTGTAAGCGGCTCAGATTTTGAATAGGGGCGGGGAACTTCGGTTCCTCGCCCCTTCTCATTTCCGAAATTGAGTGTCACAGCTCCGCTTCCAATCATGTACTACCGGCACAGATGAACGCACTGCTTTCTAGGACGCTTCCCCATCGACACCCATGCCTTGGATGTCGCTCGACTTTGCCTCTAAGTCCGTGACCTGACAACGTCGCAGAGGGCCGACAGAACCGGAGTAGCCAACCCGATCTGGTGACCCGCGGCTACAATTGCACCACCAATCGTGTCGACCTCAGTTCGACGACCTTCCTCGACATCCGTCGTCATTGAGGTCTTATGCGCAGCGTGCCGGACAAAAGCCCTCTCAAGGGAGGACCAAACCTTGTCGCTGTTGACGGCTATGCCACTAGCGCGTGCCACCGAGACAGCCTCTTCGAACACGGAGTCCACCAGCCGCCGCGAGGGTTCCCGTGTGCCTGTAGCGCCGACCGTAAGTCCGGTTGCGCCACCAATGGTGTTCGCGACCGCGTTGAAAATCAATTTCTCCCAGATTGGCACGCGGACCTCTATATGGGCGCTTGCATTCAATCCGGCGTCACTTAGCGCTGTCGCCACCGTCTCGGCGGCTGGCGAGATGCCTTGGCCCGGCAACGTGTCTCCGAGGGTTACGTGGCCGTCTGCAGAACCGATCAGGGTCTCCCCCAGTCTGTTCGCGGGAAAGTCCGTCACACCGACCAGAGTGCGCCCGGGGCCCAGGAGCTTCAAGAGGGCTTCCTCGTTACCCAAGCCGTTTTGCAGGGTTAACCCAATTGTGTAGTCGCGAATCAGGTGACGTACTGAAGAGACGGCCGCCCTGGTGTGACACCCCTTGGTGAAAATCATGAGCAACTCGACCGGCTCTTTCACGTCCATGGCCAGCGCAGCATCCACTGACGTCTGAATGCAAGAGACTGGAGTCTGTACTGTTACTCCACTCTGGTTCAATGCGCTAATCGTAGGTTCCGAGGTGTCGATGAGGACTACGTCGTTGTCACACGCCGTAAGTTTGGCACCAAATAACTGACCCATGGCGCCTGCGCCGACAATCGCGATTCGCACTGAAGTTCCTCCAGATGAGTGTAGAGCGGCCATAGACGACACGTGTAACACCCGAATACCTGATAAATTCATCATCTCGGGAAATAGATAATCAATTACAATCCGCAGGCCATGTTGAGTAGGCCGCCAGAGAGGCCCCTCTTCCAACTGTTAGCGGAGCGCCCAGAGATCTATAACGACCGCGCCAGGGTTCCTGGCGCCTGAACCGACCACCACTGTGGACTCAAGCCATGCCAGCTCCCGCCCCGCAACCTCGAAGCGTGGCGAACAGCGAAAATAGATGCGTTCTGCCGGAACGTGCTCTCCTCTGACCAAGGAGGATATGTCATCCGCCGAACCGCTTCGGAGTGCCTGGTTCGTGACATAAATTCGTTCCCCATTGTCAGCCTCGATCACGTACCGAGCATCGAGGTCGGTGACCGTTTCAGAGCGAAGAAGTTGGAAGTCTGCTCCGCCCGGGAGAATACTCCCACTAAGCTTTGGGCCGGTTGCCTTACCCCCAAGAATTGGGATCACTCGTCGCCCGCCGGCATGGGTAGTTCCGACTTCGATAGGCTGGCCTACAAGGATTTCGAACCGGCAGAGGAACTCTAATTCCGGCACGGTCGGGACATTCTCTGACATTGCGGATAATCTCTTTCGATTGCTAACCCGTAAGGAACGACATTTTTCCTGCTGGTGTTCCACTCTAGAAGAACTTGTTCTCAGTGGTGACGGGCGAAGCTGCCACGCGACTCGACGCCTCAGCAGTCGCACTGCAATTAGTCCACAAGTGATGGCAGCCAAAGTACGACATCAGGAAATGCGAAGAAGAACACGATCATTAAGATCTCTAGTACAACGAACGGCCAAACTCCCCTAAAAACATCAGATGTTCTTATTTTCGCAGCGCCTGCGACGACAAAACAGTTGATCCCTACGGGCGGTGTGACCATCCCAATTTCAATCAATTTGACTATGAGAATTCCTAGCCAGATTCCATCGAAGCCCATCTCTGTGGCTACGGGATAGATCAGCGGAACCGTGATGACCAAGATCGAGATCGACTCCAAGGCCATACCCAGTGGAATCAGTAGTGCGAGCAAGAGCGCCAAGATCAACCAATCAGGGAGTTCCAGCGACGTGAGTGAGTTAGCCACTGACTGTGGCACTCGAGCCACCACGAAGAACAGTGAGAGGATTCCCGAACCGACGATGATGGCGAACACCATACTCGTAGTCTTTGCGGTCTCCTTCAGAGCCTCTCCGAGCTGAGCCCCGATCTCTCGAAGCCCATCCCGCCGGTATTCGAGCACAACCATAAACAGTGCAAAGGTTGCCCCGATGGCGGCTGATTCCGTTGCGGTGAAAATTCCTGAATATATACCACCCATAATGATCGCGAAAATGATCGCTAGTCGAAACACGCCCCGCCACGGAAGCGAACTGCTCTTCTGTCGACTCCTGGACTCGCTAATTTCGGAGTTCAAACGACCACTTAGATCACTCGAAGCACTATCTGCTGTTACCAGCGTCATTTTCCTAGTTTTGATCAGGATGTACATCGCGTACGAAAGGGCCGAGAGGACACCGGGAACTATGCCTGCAGCCAACATTCTGCCAATCGACTCGCCGGTGAGAATCGCATAGAGCACCAGGAAGAGGCTTGGAGGAATCATTGCCCCCAATGTTCCGGCCACAGCGACCAGAGCGCCGGCGAGGCTCACCGGGTATCCGGCCTTGCGCATTTCTCCAATCGACAGTTTCGACATCGTGGCGGCAGTACCGATGCTGGACCCTGAGACGGCGGCGAAGCCCGCGCAGGCCGCCACCGTCGCGATCCCCAACCCTCCAGGCAGTTTCCGGATCGCACGCCGCGCCACCGTGAAAACCTGTTCCGCGATTCTAGCTCTGACGGCAAAGATCCCGAGCAGAATGAACATGGGAATAATGGTCAGACTAAAGGTCGAAGTCTGCTCGAAGGACGTCGAAGCCAGAGTTCGCGTTACAAACGTCGTGTCCCGAAGGACCAGGAGGCCAACGCTGCCTGAGATCGCCAGTGCAATCCACACTGGCATGCGAGTTAAAAGCAATCCAACTAAGATAGCAATAACGAGGAGTACTACCAAGCTGACACTCATGCTTTTACCTCCCCTTGGCTAGGACGATCTTTAGAAACATTTTCTGCATTCTCTTCAGTACTATTCTCTTCGTCTATAGATAGATGATTTGAGTCATTTTCTTCGCCCAGCAGCAGTTCGTTACGGAAAGACAAGTACGTGTTGACCAGTGCTACCAGCAGAAAAGCAACGTAGCCAATAACGATGAGCCACCGCGCGGGCCAGAGGGGCCAGTCCATCAGGCCAACGGTAATCTCGCCTGACGCTGTACTCTCCATTGCTCGTTCGAAGCTTGCGTAGATGAACCATGTGACCATGAGGGATCCCAGCAACCAGACAACTCCCGCGATCTTCCGAGCCATACGACGGGGGAGCTTTTCAGTTAATAGGTCCACGGAAACGTGTGAATTGGTAGTGCCGGTATAGGCAAGACCCAAGAAGACGGTGGCGACGAGGGCACTCTCGCTCATCTCCAATAAGCCTGGGACAGAGCTGCCCAACGCATTCCTAGCGAGAACATCGACGGTCACCGCCACCATGATCGCGACAGTCGCCGTCGATGCGAGTATCCCGAGGGGCGCCGACAGTCTCAAGGTGCCTCGACGAAGAAGACTGGATAACTTGCTAGGTTGGTTCAAAGACATGGCATGTCCTAGGTTCTTCGGTGGTGGGCGCCCTACACGGCGCCCACCACCGACTCGAAGTTGAGGGACCGGTTAGGTTAGCTGCGTTCGGCGCAGACCACCGTCGGGTCTTCACGAACCTCACCCTCGTAGGAGGCAAGCTTCTCCTTGTAGGTGGTGAGGTATCCCTCGGCGTCTTCGAGACCATTGCTCTCCGCGTCTTCAACCCACTGTCGTTCCAGGGTGTCGCCCAGTTCGTCGTTCCAGCGCTGGGTATCGGCTTCGTCCCACTGCTTCAAATCGCCGATAGTCTCCAGGAGTTCGTCACACTGCTCGAGGGTGACCTCGTCGTAGATGCGCTGAGCATGCTCTCCGTTGTATTCCTCTGTGACTTCGTCGACCACTGCACGGTGTTCCTCTGAGAGATCGCTGTAGACGCCGGCATTCATCCACATCCCGATCGTGGTGTACGTTCCAATGCCTGGGTCCGTCCATTCCGGAAGAATGTCTTTCAACTGATAGGCAACGGTGCCGTCCAAGGGAAAGCCGGCAGCGTCGGCCACTCCTCGCTCCAGGCCCTCATAGGTTTCCGGCGCTGTTAGCGTCACTGAGTTTGCGCCTGCTGCGTCTACTGCCTGCTGGGCATACTGGCCCGACATTCGCAGTCGCAGGCCTTCGAGTTCATCAATAGAGGACAGGTCGTCCTGACCTCCTAGGAGCATCCGGCCGGGAGGCACATGAGCAATTGGATGCAAATCGTTCTCCTCCCACAGTTGCGCTGCTCCGTCATGCTCAGTGCTCAATTCATAAACCGCCAACGTGACAGCCTCACTGTTGGGATTGAGGAACGGAATACTCGATATGGTCGCCTGAGGGAAGAGCTGAGACGAGTAATCCGTGATGGTCTGGCCAACGTCTGCGCGTCCGTCGCGAACACACTCCGGGATTTCAGATGCGCTGCAGAGTGAGTCGGCTGCGGCGATATTGAACGTGATCTGGCCATCACTACGCTGTTCGATCTCGTCGTACCACCATTCCGCCATCCTCTCCGAGACGCTATCGGGAGTAGCCCATGAAGCCACGTTCAATTCCACTGCACTCTCGTCGCCGCTGTTGGCCCCACCGCAGGCGGTGAGCCCCAAAGCTAGAACCGCTGCTCCGGCGGCAACCTGAGCCCCACGGGCCCTAGGGGCACTCTTAATGTTTTTTAACGACATGATTCTCCTAAGATGCGTAATCTAACTTTGAGATGATTGTGGAGGGCAGCAACGGCGGGCAACCCGGGACTGCGACGCTTCTAGACGACTTGTACGTCGAGAAGTAGCGGGCCAGAAGAGCGCAGAGCCTCCAAGTACGCGGCCTCAAACTGCTCGCGGGTGGAGACCCGCTTGCCCGGAACTCCATAGCCCTCAGCAATAGACACGAAATCGATCCCGTCGAGATGCAATCCGGGCACGTCAGGTGAGCCCATCCGCTCAGCGAAACCAGCGAGTGCGCCATACCCAGAATTGTTGACGACCACAAAGATTGTTCGAGTCTGATGTTTCGCTGCCGTATAGAGCGCAGTGACTCCGTAGTTGAAGGAGCCATCGCCGACTGTGGCAATGATCGTCCTTGAGGGGTCGCCGAGAGCCATCCCCACCGCCACGGGAAGCCCGAAACCGAGCCCTCCCGAAGCCGGAAAGTGATACATCCCCGGGCGTTCGATCGCTATCCGTTCGAGGTACTCCAGATCCAGAGTCGTGGTCTCGTTGACATAGCACACGGATTCATTCACATGAGCGTTGAGTACCTCAAGTATCTCGGTGCCGGTCATTCCTTCAGGAGAAGTTCTTGCCGCGGGTAACTGCCGTGAGCCCCGATCACCCCGACGAGCACCTCGATCTGTGACTTTCGAAGCCAACGACTTGGTCGCCCAAGCCACATCCGTGACCACCGAGCTACCGAACGAGGCCCGTGTGGCTTCTCGTGCGTCTTGCGTGACGTGAAGCATCTGCGTCCCGGACTCGAGATAGTTACTTGGCTCCCATCGGTGGTATCTGAACATGGCCGCCCCCAGCACTAGGACGACATCGTGCCCCGCTAGGCTGTCCCGTACTGACTCGATACCGGGAACGATCACTCCCTTGAAGTTCGGGTGTGTCGTTGGAAACGGTCCTCGAGAAGGTGACGGGGCGACGTATACAGAAGCATCTAGCTTCTCAGCTAGCTCCATTGCGGCGTGATGGACGCGCACGTCGTTCACTGAGGCCGCGTCTAACTGGGGCCCAACGACCAACGCAGGACTCTCCGCAGCATCTAGGACCGATACCAGGCCCTCAAGCTGTTGTTCGCTCAGCGCTTGGCCGGTTGTTACCCTCCTGGCAGTCAAAAGTGCATCGTCCTCAAGCGCAGGCTCTGCCCAGTCATCAAGCGGAACCGATAGGTAAACGGGGCCACAGGGTTGGGTCGAAGTCTCTAGTACGGCCTGGGATATGGCGCGAGGAACGTCTGCGGCAGACAGTGGCTCGTGGGAATATTTAACGAGCGGGGCAGGCAGAATCGAAGCATCCACATTGGCGAGCATCGACTCCTGACCCACGGTGCGACGAACCTGCTGACCTGCCAAAATAACCATTGGCGTGTGTCCATATTTAGCGTTGGTCAAAGCCCCCATCGCATTACCGGACCCAGAGGCAGCGTGCAGGTTAACGAGGGCAGGCTTACCGGTCGCACGTGCGTACCCCTCGGCTAGCCCCACGACTACTTGTTCGTGCAAACCTAGAACGAAATTAAATTTGCTACTTAGCCCTGCTAGAAATGGTATTTCATTCGATCCTGGATTGCCAAATATGGTGGTAATTCCGTGAGATTCAAGCACATTCAGACTTGACTCGAGGACAGTTTTTTCGCTCATATACTATTTACACGCCCTATCTTGTCGCACAACTGGACCAGTCTTTCGATGCCCAAGACTGAATTAGCCACGGGCGGCGCGCTGTGAGATCACCAACGGCGGCCGCGGTCCGCTAAAAGGGCACTGGACCCATTGCGGAGCGGACGCCGATCCAATGCAGGGTCGTAAAATCATCAATCGCCTGATCGCCATTGAAGCGTCCTATTCCTGAATTTTTTTCGCCGCCGAACATGATGTTCGGCTCGTCGTTGACTGTCGAATCATTGACGTGAGTCATTCCAGCTTTGACACTTCGAGCGAACCTCACGCCTCGTTCGATATCGCGTGTGAACACTGCTGAGGAAAGTCCGAACTCGGTATTGTTTGCCATCTTCAGGGCCGAATCTTCGTTTTCTGCCTTAATAATTCCAATCACCGGGCCAAAGATCTCTTCGACGGCAATTTGCATATCCTCTGTCACGTCTGCAAATACGTGAGGGCCGACCGTTCGACCATCCACGTGGCCCCCATAGACTTCCCGAGCGCCTTGTCTCCGCGCCGAATCTATGAGCTGAACAACCGATGAGGTCTGTGCATCGTTGATAATGGGGCCAAGGAGAACTGATTCATCTGTTGTGTCGCCCACCACTAGCTCACTAACCCGCGCCGCAAACTTTTCAACGAACTCGTCGTACACCTTCGCATCTACAATGACTCGGTTTGCCGCCATACAGATTTGACCTTGATGAAGGAACTTAGCCATCAACGCACCATTGACGGCGCCGTCAAGGTCCGCGTCGTCCAACACGACTAGTGGCGCGTTACCCCCGAGCTCTAATGCCACGTGCTTCATGTAGCCCTGGGCGGCCAGCGCACCTACCCGCTGACCCACAGGCGTGGAACCGGTGAAGGAGATCATGGACGGCACAGGATGCTGCACAATCCTGTCTCCTATCTCAGAACCAGCGCCGGCTACGACCGACAGCAATCCTGCCGGGAGACCGGCTTCCTCGAAGATCTCAGCAACGATGAGACCTCCCGATACCGTCGTATCCGAGGCCGGCTTCAGCACCACAGCGTTTCCGAGTGCCAGAGCAGGTGAAACTGAGCGGATAGACAGATGCAGGGGAAAGTTCCAAGGAGAAATCACACCGATAACGCCTCGCGGCTCGCGGTACACGCGATTCTCTTTGCCAGGAAAAGCCGAAGGCTGAATAGTTCCGTGGGAACGGTTGGGGAAAGTCGCCGCTTCTCGTGTGATGCCAATTGCGGAGCTCACTTCAATGTTCGCCTTGAGCGCCGAAGAGCCCGCCTCGATCCTGAGCAAGCTAGTAATTTCGGACCGTCTACGTTCCAAGATCTCGGCGGCCCGTGCAACGACCATGGCCCGCTCACCGGGGGGAACACTGGCCCACTCCCGTTGCGCGAGGGCTGCGGCTTCATAAGCTTCATCCACGTCACCGGTGGATGCTCCTGGGAAACTTCGAAGCTCACTACCATCTACTGCAACAGTGATACTGATGGCACGTTCGGAGGCACCGTCCCTCCACTCTCCCCCGATGAAACAACCGGCTTTGAGTCCTTCAACGACCGCAGTGGTGGCATCGCGGATGGCGATATTCGAGCTCATGCTGTGACTCCTGGTATGTCGCTGCGTCCCTCAAGACGCTGCCTATGCTGGGTGCATCACCACCGTATGCGACGCAGATCACACAAAACCAATAAATGATTAGCGATTTACCTATAGACGAGGACTATAGGTGGAGTCGACCTGGAGCTTCCTGTGCTTTCCGTGTCGTTCAGGCAGTTCTTTGCATCCTGGTGGTGGCCCACTGCGTGAACCAAGCATTGGCTGCGGAGGTTGGATGGGAAGCCGTATGCGCTCGAATCAGTGCGGTAAATGTGCCTTGCGGCAATGGCCACGTTTCTATGTCCCAGAGAGAGCTCCACGCGCCAATAATTGCGTGTGGCACGAAGGCTATGAGGTCGGATGCACTGACGATCGCTGGAATCGCCGAGAAGGCGGGCAGATACACCGATCCCTCCACCGGTTCTGGCAACAGCGATTCCACGAGCGTGTGCCCCAAAGTGTTGCGGGCAACCACTCTTGGTAATTGCGACAGCTGTTCGAAGGTAGGACTCCCGCTCCCGAACCGACCCTTTCTTGCAACACAGCAATACAGGTCAGGGCGGACGACCGAGCTGCGGAGCTTGCCCGGCAGGACCGTCGAAGCAACGGCCAGATCAATTCGCCCGGCAGCTAAGTCTTCGGAAGCGCTATCGACGTCTAGGTTCAAGACCTCGAGGGTCGCGTGTGGGGCTTCCCGAGTGAGAGCAGGGACCAGCGTAGGCAGGAATATCGTTTGGCCAAGATCCGTCAATGCCATTCTGAAGGTCTCTACCGTAGTTGCTGGGTCGAAGTGCGATACAGCACGCACCGCAGCGTCCACGGCGCCCGGAATGTGGCCGACCTTTGCATAGAGCTCAGTCGCAGAGCGAGTGGGCTCGATACCACGACCGACACGAATAAAAAGCTCTTCACCGGTCTCTCGACGCAAGCGATTCAACGCCTGGGTAACAGTCGGCTGGGATAAGTGAAGACGCTCTGCGGCGGCAGTCACTGAGCCCTCTTCGTGGACGGCTACAAATACTCGAATCAGGTTCAGATCCAAGCCAACACCTCTTCGCGGTTAGTGCCACGACGAGAAAGATCGTCGCTAAATACTATACTTGTAGCTATTTTGTCATTTTAAAGCTCTTTTAAATACTCTCACCAGAATCCACTTATTCTATGGGACGGTCCGACATCAGTACTCCTCGCGGATGTAGCCGTGGGCTTGGGTAAAGATGCCTTTGCCGCCGTTCTTGTGTTTGACGCAATGGGCCTTGCACATTTCCTTGAGGACCTGCCGATCCCCAGACTTCGTCTTTTGCCACCCGGTAAGCCGGACACCGCGCACCACATCGTCGATGTCAGCCACCACTTTGACCGCGCTGATGGGCATACCCTATAACCTGGAGGCCTCGAACAGCTCGGTCAACGCCGCCTCGCCCTGCTCCTGTCGGGGGACCTCCTCGGCCGCTTTCTCCGCGACCAGGCAGCGCGCCCCGGTGGTTCAGAGTTCGTCCAGTGATTTTAGCCTCGGCGTCTTCGGTGTCCACATCATCCCGCGACCGCTTACCTGGCACCAGGTTCTCGAGTGTCCCAGCGTCCAGCGTCCAGCGTCCAGCGTCCAGCACGACCATGTCCGGACCCTGCGGGACCTCCAAAGTGGTCGGCTCACCCAAGAATGAGAGAACGATTCCCAGCCTCATTTTCCATCGCGCTAAGACAAGTTGGAATCGAAAACTCGCTGACCCCATGACCTGAAGTAATTTCTGCAGAGAGAAGCGTGGACTGCACGGGCAGAATAAGGGCAGAATTAAGACATGATCAACGACGCCCTAAACACCTATGCGGACGCTGAACTCGAAGCGTCGCGACCAGCTCCTGACATGGCGATCGCCAATGAGGCAGGCGAGATCATCGCTCACATGCTCGGAGACGGTAAATCCGTGATCGACACGTCGGCAACGATCTGGACCGCCGAGTCGGCCGAGGACCTTCGATCCAGAATCGGAGACAACCCCATCATCGGGACGGACCAAGGCCAGTGGCAGAAGCTCGATCAACAACTCGAGGGCGCGGCCCGGGAAGTCGTCCTGCTCGCTGCCGAACTCGTCTTTCTCCGGGAACATCCGCTGCGTTCCGCCCGCCCTGAAACCCGCCGAACACATGTCGAGCGGGTCCTATCACAGCTTGACTCCCCCACCACGATCCCGGAGCCAATGTCGACCTGGTTGTCTCGACCTGCGGGGACTGCAGGTTTCGAACCCGGCTCCTGGTACAACGGGGCGCTGTGGCGGCACCTTATCTGGGCATCAACTTTCGTGCGCCACTGGAATGACCTGTCGGACGACGAGCGTGAGGCAGCCCGGACAGATCCCTGGGAGTTGCAGCGAGTCATGCTCAACTCTGGAAGCGATCGATCCGACTTCCGCCACATGCTGGAGTATTTCGCCCGGCCAGACACCTTCGAACCAATCACTTCGAAACCGATGAAAGCAAAAATCCGCGATCGTCTAGCCAGCAAGATTGGCGGGACGACGGGCAACACCGCTGCTGCAATCGATCATGACCTTCTGTCGATCCGCGCTGTGATCGCTCGCGAGGTTGAGGGACCCTTCCAGTTCTGGACGCCAGGGGTGGCAGAGCTCTGGGACGGATCTCTCGACCAATCCGCCACTCCGGTCTCTCAGAGCGCAGACTTGGTCGAGCCACGCCCACGCCACTACTGGCTCTATTCTCCTGGGCCTCAGGCATTGAAGTGGGACGAGTTCGCGTCTAAGGACATCATGGCGATCGGCTGGGACGATCTTGACGACCTCGCTACCTACTCTAGCCGCGATGCCATACGTCGGGCACTTGACGTTGAGGGGACCGGCGTATCGCTCAGGAACGACGTCCTGGCAGCATGGCAGTTTCAGAATGAGATCTCGGTAGGCGACATCGTCTACGCCAAGCGTGGACGACGGGAAATTGTTGGTCGTGGCGAGGTCACCTCGGACGCCAGGTTCGAGCCGGACCGCGCCACGTACCATCACGTCCGGTCGGTTAGATGGACCCATGTGGGGTCGTGGGAGCACCCCGGGGATGCCGCCACCAAGACGCTTACCGACATCACGACTTACCACGACTATGTTGAGAAGCTCGAGGCGCTCGTTACTGACGAAGCAGAACCAGGACTACCAGTTACTCCAGAACGTCCTAGCTCCTACGGCAAGGAGGCATTCCTCAGTGAGGTATACCTTTCGGAAGAGCGCTACGACCGACTGGCATCGCTGCTCACCCGGAAGAAGAATGTGATCCTGGCCGGCCCGCCCGGTGTAGGAAAGACCTTCGCCGCGAAGCGCCTGGCGTACTCCATGATGGGCGCGAAGGACCCGAGCAGAGTGCAGACTGTCCAATTCCATCAGAGCTACTCGTATGAGGACTTCATGATGGGGTACCGACCCACCGAGACCGGTGGCTTCACCCTCTCGGAAGGTCCGTTCTACCGGTTCTGCGACGAAGCCAGAGCCGACGACAGCGACCGTCCTTACTTCTTCATCATTGACGAAATCAACCGTGGCAACATCTCGAAGATCTTCGGTGAGCTGCTCATGCTGATCGAAGCCGACAAACGCGGACAAGAGTTGCGCCTCCTGTACAAGAACGAAACATTCTCCGTTCCACCCAACGTCCACATTATTGGCATGATGAACACTGCGGACCGTGGTCTTGCCGTACTCGACTACGCCCTGCGCCGTCGCTTCGGTTTCTTCGAGATGACTCCAGGGTTCGAATCAGCCGGATTCATCCGCTGGCTTCAGGAGGCGGACAACCCGACTCTCGATGATCTCGTCAAGGTTGTCACGAGCCTGAATCAGGCCATTGCCGACGACCCAGCGCTAGGCCAAGGTTTCGCCATCGGACACAGTTTCCTGGCTCGGCCTTCGAACGGTGATGCCAACGAGGCGTCGCTGCTGTCTGTCGTCGACGATGAGCTCATACCTCTGATCCATGAGTATTGGTTTGATGAACCAGCCAAGTCCGAGGAGTGGTCGGCCAGACTCCGGGCGGCTGTTGCATGACGGCCCGGACCATTGCGATACGAAATGTCTATGTGATGATGGCCTACGCTTTTCGGGGGCTCCGCAACGTAGGCAACGATCGCGTAGCGACCGAGTCTTTCGAACACCTCCACGATTTGTTCGCAGAGATGCTGATTCGTGGTGTCGGCACCCAGGTCAAACGCGGTCTCCACCGCGACTACCTTCTTCACAGGGAGGAGCTCGCCACCGTTCGAAGCCGCATCGACATCACTCGGACCGTCGCCACCCGCTCGACGCTCCGAGGAAAGCTCGTGTGTGAGTTCGACGAGTACGACCCCGACACGCCGCATAACCAAGCGCTGAAGTCGGTCATAGTGCTCCTGATCCGCCACGGCGATGTCTACAGCGCTCGAAAGGACGCCCTGCGCCGACTATTGCCTTATCTGGATGCAGTGACTTTGGTTGCACCGACATCGATCCGCTGGGACGCCCTCACCTACCATCGCGCCAACGCGCCGTACCGAATGCTCCTCGGCGTTTGCGAACTGGTCGTCCGAGGGCTTCTACCGACACAAGATGCTGGAACCAGCAAGCTCACCTCGTGGGTCTCGGATGAAGTGATGAGTAGTTTGTTCGAGCGGTTCTTGCTTGAGTACTTCAAGGTCCACTACCCAGACCTTTCACCGAACGCGTCCACCATTGCCTGGGACTACGACTACGCGAGCGCCCTAGGAGCCGCTCAGCTCCCTGCGATGCGCACCGACGTCACTCTTCTGCGGGGAGGACACACACTCATCATCGACGCGAAGTACTACAGCAAGTCAATGCAGACCGGCAGGTGGGGCAAAGCGACCGTGCACTCAGCCAATCTGTACCAACTAGTGACGTACGTGAAGAATGCCGATGTGGACCGCGACGGCTCAGTCAGTGGCCTACTGCTGTACGCACGCACCGAAGCACCTCGACAGCCTGACCTAGATGTTGTGGTCCAGGGAAGCCGGATCGGCGCTCGCACACTGGACCTGGGGCAGCCGTGGGAGCAACTCACCGCTCAGCTCGAAGACATAGTTCGCATGGTGGCTAACTGACACGTGACTTGGATTGTCCTTGGGAGACGGCCTACCGCCCATCCAAGACCATTGCGGTGCTCGCGCGTGGAACCGGTCTGGTCCTGCCGGCCGCGTAGCAGGCCTGCAAACGTCAGTGAGTCCTGAAAGCTGACTAGGCACACGCATCCGTATGGAGTGAGTCAATCGTGAGCAGTTGCAGTACCGATCCATCACAGAGCACCACCTCGGTCCCCCCGTTGAATGAGCCGCTCTACGGTGCCACGCTGGGCCAAGCCGTTGGGCGCTTCTTCGGGAGGTATGCGCACTTCAAGGGTTACGCCTTGCGCAGCCAATACTGGTGGGTTCGGCTCCTCGTGACCGTCGTGGGTGGGCTGATCTCGCTCCCTACCTGCGCCCATGTGGCCCTGCTCTTGGATACTTCGACCTGACTCAGGGCACCGGGAACGTCGAGGGACTGGTCCTGGCCAGCTCGCTGGCGACCCTCGTCTGGAGCCTAGTCACGTTTCTCCCGATGCTCGCCCTGAGCTGGCGCAGGCTGCACGATGCCGGATTCCCTGTGCCTTTGTACTTCGTGGCCCTTGTCCCTGTGATCGGCCCCCTCGCCGCCCTGATCCTGATGTTGTTGCCCACGCGCCTCGACAGGCGAAGCCCCAAATGGGAGTACCCGCTCGAGGCCCACCACCCGAACCCGGACGCCGGGCGGCCCCTCCCCTAGGCGCCACCCGGTCAGCGGAGTCTCAGGACTTCAGCAGCCGCTCCCGCTCGGCCTCCACGTCGTAGTCCGCCGCGGGCCAGCGCAGCTTCAGATCGAAGAACGCCGCGATGAGCAGCTCCTGGACCGCGAGCCGGGAGTACCACTTACGGTCTGCGCCGATCGCATGCCAGGGGGCGTGGTCGGCGTCGGTGGCTTCCATGACCCGCGAGTAGAGCTCCTGGTAGGTGTCGAACTCGGCCCGCGCGTCGGCGTCGGAGGGGTCGTACTTCCAGTGCTTCTCCTTGCGATCCAGCCGCGAGACCAGCCGGTCCAGCTGCTCCTCCTGGGAGATCAGCAGCTTGACCTTGATGATGACGAAGCCCAGCCGGACCAGCTCGCGTTCGAAGAGGATCAGCGCCTCGATGCGACGCTCGATCTCCTCCGGGCTCTCGCTGCCGGTGATGCTGGGCACCAGCACGTCCTCGTAGTGGGAGCGGTCGAAGACGCCCACGTGCCCGGGCCGCGGCAGGCGCCGGATGACCCGCTCCAGGTAGTGCTCGCGCTGCTCCGCCGGGGTGGGTTTGCCGAATCCGGCCACCTCGATGCCCATCGGGTCCATGGAGCTGACCACCTGCTTGACCACCCCGCCCTTGCCGGAGGCATCCATGCCCTGCAGCACCAAGAGAACCCTCGGACCCCGGTCCAGGTTGTTCAACGCGGTCTCCACCTCAGGTGAGAACAGCTCCTCGCGGCGGGCCTTCTCCTGCGGGGTCCGGCGCGGAACCCGTCCGGCGATGGCCTTGGCCACCTCCCACTGATCCGTCTCGGAGGCGGCGACCACATGGGCCCACATGAGCTCCTGCAGATCCGCGAGCATCGCCGAGCGTTCGACGAGCGCGTCCTCGCCGTCGTCCTTCTTGCCCTTGAACCCGATCTTCTCGCGGGTCGGAACGTCTGCGAGCGTGAACGGGGACGGGTACTGGTTCACCCGCCAGAGCGCACGGGGGTCGCCGTCGAACGGGGTCTTCTTCGCGCCCTTGGGCCCGCGGACACCATCCAGCGGGACATCGAGCCGGTGTGCGTTGTTCTCATTCTTGGACACGGTGTCTCCTTGTGGCGGGCGGCTTGCCGGCGGGCAGTCTCAGGGCAAGTATGTCAGTCGGTGGTGCGCGGTGACCTGCGCAGGAAGTCATCGGCGATGTCGTTGAACTGCGCCCACTTCACGCCCTCATGGGAGTTGATGTGTTCGATCAGCCGCTCCAGCATCAACAGCACCTGGGGGCGTCCGGAGACGTCGGGGTGGATGGTGATGGTGAACACCGCGTAGTCGTTCTCGCGGTAGACCCAGTCGAACTGGTCGCGCCAGATCTCTTCGAGCTGGCGAGGGTTCACGAAGCCGTGGCTGTTGGGGCTGGACTTGATGAACATCATCGGCGGCAGGTCATCGAGGTACCAGGACGCCGGGATCTCGACCAGGTCGGTCTCCTCGCCGCGGATCAGCGGCTTCATCCAGGAGCTGGCAGGCTGGTCATAATCGATCTTCGACTGCTCCCATTTGTCCCCGACCCGCACGTAGTAGGGCTCGAAGTCCCGGTGCATCAGCGAGTGGTCATACTTGATGCCCTGCTCGAGCAGCAGCTCGTTGGTGACCGTAGAGAACTCCCACCACGGAGCGACGTAGCCGGTGGGACGGCGGCCGGCGCGCTTCTCGATCAGGTCGATGCAATAGGTCAGGATCTCGGTCTCCTGCTCCCGGGTCATCGCGAGCGGGTTCTCGTGGCTGTAGCCGTGGACCCCGATCTCGTGGCCGGCAGCCACCACCTGGTCGAACTGCTCGGGGAAGGTCTCGATGGAGTGCCCGGGCCAGAACCAGGTGGAGGGGAGGTCGTATTTCGCCAGCAGCTTGTTCAGTCGTGGAACTCCGACCTCACCGGCGAACATGCCGCGGGAGATGTCGCCCGGGGAGTCCTCGCCGCCGTAGGAGCCGAGCCAGCCGCCCACCGCGTCGACGTCGATGCCCAGTGCTACGTAGATCTCTTTGGCCATGATCTGTCCCTCTTTCCTGTGTCGTGCAGTACCTCTGTGAAGTTCTAGTTGTGGTCGCCCAGCCGCGCCTGGAGCTTCTCCTTCGCCAGGCTGGGTGCATGTGTGCTCAGCAGCAGCGCCATCAGGATCCGGGCCTGGGTGGCGGGCAGGTCGGAGAGCGGGACCGCTCCGGCGGCGACGGCGTCCACCGCTCCCCCGCCGCCATAGATCACCGCGACCGGTCCGGTCCCGGTGCGGGTCCCCAGTCCGACCAGGACTCCCTGAGCGGTGGCCTGCGCGATGGCGTCGGTGAGCTGGACGCCGGGGTTGCCGGCGCCTGCACCGAGCACGATCACACCGGTGGCACCTGCCTCCAGGGCCGCGTGCATCAACGCGGCGTCGGCTCCCGGGTAACCCAGGACCAGGTCCACCCGTTGCGTGTCGAAGGATTCATTCGG
Source organism: Nesterenkonia sp. E16_10 (assembly GCF_017347085.1). GTDB lineage: Bacteria > Actinomycetota > Actinomycetes > Actinomycetales > Micrococcaceae > Nesterenkonia. The sequence goes on along the minus strand of NZ_JADPSA010000016.1, from coordinate 14,091 downwards.
CAGCGGCAGCGGGTCGGGTGTCAGCGCCTGGGCGAAGTAGCGCGGTCCCGAGCCGAGGACGACGCCCAGGGAACCGGCGCTGCGATGGACGAAGGGCTGAGGGGCCAGTGTGTGATTCTTGCGCAGTCCAAGTGCACTGTGGATCTCGCCGCCGAAGACCAGCAGCACGCCTTGACCTCTTGACGCCGGGGAGGCAGCGGTGCGGATGGCATCATGCAGATTGCGGGGACCGTCACTGTCGAATTGGTCGGGGCTGCGCTGGGCTCCGGTGAACACCACCGGCCGAGGATCATCGTGGGTGAACCCAAGCAGGGCGAGGGTTTCCTCCATGGTGTCGGTGCCATGAGTGACGACGACGCCGTCGACGTCCGCCCGGCGCAGGATCCGCGCCACCGCATGGGCGATCCGAGAGAGGTCGGCGAAGCTGAAGTTGAAGGAATTCTGCACGGCGATGTCCTCGGACTCCAACGAGACGCCGGCTCCGTCGGCATCGACACCAAAGTCGTCGAGTCCGTGGAGCTCCAGACCTCTGATCAGGTCGGCGGCGCTGTCCTTGGCGCGGGAGCCGCCCTCGGAGCTCGGACGGGAAGAGATGGTTCCCCCGGTGGCCAGCACGACGATCCGGGTCATGTCAGCCTCCATTCTGGTGGTCGGAACTGTCTTCTTCGAGTCCATCACAGACCAGCGTTGAGGACAACGACATTCTGCTGGGGCATCGCGAGCGTTACCCTCGGATTGACGCCTCCCATGGATGCCTGCTCGATACGGGCCTGGGTCCGCACGGGGATAGAGAAGGAGCACCACACATGTCATCCTCCGACACCCCCATCCGAGTGATGCTGCTCGCGGATCCCGGCGTGGCCGCCCGCCGAATCAAGAAGATCGAGGAATCGTTCGCGGCCGAGGCACGCGAGGTCTTCATCGACGAGGTCACGGTGGAGATCGAGATCCGAAGTCTGCGCATCACCCCAGCAGGGAGCCTCGACATCGAGGCTCTGAGACAGCTCGACGAAGAGCACCTCGATGCCGATGCCGTGCTGATGCTCACCGAGGTCCCGCGACACATCGAAGGACGACCTCTGGTGGCGGAGATCCTCGCCAAGAGCCGGACCGCGGTCATCTCCTACCCGACGCTGGGAGTGCTCTCGACCAAGCGGCGGATCCGTGAGATCTTCATGGACTGCCTGCTGCGGCTGCTGCCGGATTCCCACGGGCCGCTGCAGAAGGAGTACCGATAGCGATGGACCCGTTGGCAGCCGGTCGAGCCCAGCGGACGGCACCGCCTGTTCGCCCACCCTGGCACCGGCGAAGTGCGCACGCTCGTCGGCATGACCGTCGCCAACGACCCCTTCCGGACCGCGCCGAAGCTCTCCGGTGCTCTCGCCGGCGCAGCCGCGGTGGGCGCCTTCGGCATCTTCTACTACTCGATCTGGGAGATGGCGGATGCCCTGAGCACGGCGCGCCTGCTCTCCATCGGGGTCGCGGTGATCCTGAGCATGGTGGTCTGGCTGATCTTCACCAACCGGCTCTGGGACAAACCCACGAACCAGGATCTGGCACGGGTCGTCTGGCTCTCCAACGGGTCCACCGTGCTGACTCTGCTGATCGCGGTGTCGATGCTCTACGTGGCCTTGGTGGTGACCATTCTCATCGGCGCGCTCGTGGTCATAGACCCTGACTTCTTGGCGGACCTCATCGGCAGCGAGATCAGCTTCTTCAACTACCTGGACATCGCCTGGCTCAGTGCGGCGATGGGGGTCGTGGCCGGAGCCGTAGGCTCCACCTTCGACTCCAGCATGGACATCCGCCGCATCACCCATGGCCAGCGTGAGTCTCAGCGGCGGTATTCGGAGGACGAGCTGGGGTAGATGGTGTTCTTGGTGACCCGAGATTCATGTCCGTGGTCACATCTAGGGTGATCTTCACTGCCGCAGAACACGCTTTGTTCTCTGCGTCAGCCCACTGGATCTCCAGTGGATCGCCCGAGGGAAAGGGACACCATGAATCACTCGCACCAGGATCAGCACCCCACCGACCAGTACCCGAATACGCAGTATTCCAACGATCAGTATCAGCCTTACCCGCCCGCCGCGGCTGGCGGGGAGGCACCAGCCAAGAAGCGGCGGCGCTGGCCGTGGATCGCTGGGATCGTCGTCGCGCTGCTCGCTGGGGTTGGAATCGGCAGCGGTGGAGAGGAAGAACCGGAGGTCGTCACCGAGACCGAGACGGAGACGATCACGGAGGAGGTCGAGGTGGAGGTAGAAGTCGAACCGGCGGATCTCGAGGAGCGCCGTGAGGCCATTGCCGAGGACGAAGAACTGCTCGAGACCCGGGCATCGGAGCTCGACGATCGCGAAGAGACCTTGGACGCCCGCGAAGAAGAGCTGGCATCCCAGGCCGAGGAAGAGGCCCAGACAGAGGAAGCTGACCAGGAAGAGACGTCAGTCTCGGATTCAGGCTCCATCCCAGGCTCTGGAACCTTCCTCATCGGCGAGGAGATCCAGCCTGGCACCTACCGCACCGAGGACACCTCGGGGTTCTGCTATTGGGCCCGGCTCTCGGGACTCAGCGGTGAGTTCGACGACATCATCACCAACGGCATTCCTGAGGGACAAGGGTTCGTCACCATCGCGGAGACTGACGTCGCCTTTGAGACCAGCGACTGCGGCGAGTGGGTCGCGCAGTAGCCATCTCTTTCGCGGAGCTGGGTGAGTCCGCTTCGGGCTCACCCAGCTCCGCACTTGGAGAGTGAAGACCTCGAGCCACATACGCATCGACATATTCGGCCACGACACTTGAGTAAATCTGTGTCACAGATCACTATGGAGATAGGCAATTGCGCCGTGCAGCCTTCACCCTCCTGAGAGGTCACACCCATGTCCACCATCTCCACCCTTGACACCACCACCCTCCTCGACGACTCCCGCTGGGACAGCAAGATCTTCACCGGCGAATGGCAGACCGGCGGCGGTGAGCTGATCCCGATCACCGAGCCCGCCACCGGCGAGAGCCTCGGCACTGCCGGCGGCGCCTCCGTGGCCGACGTCGAGCATTCCGCCACCGCCGCTGCCGCTGCGCAGAAGCAGTGGGCCGCGATGAAGCACTCCGAGCGTGCCGCAGTGCTGCGCCGCGCCGGAATCCTCTTCGAGGAACACGCCAAGGAGATCGAGACCTGGATTGTGCGGGAGACCGGCGGCGTCCCGACCAAGGCAGCCCTGGAGACTCACGTCGCAGCGGCCGAGTGCTTCGAGGCGGCCGCGCTGCCCTCGGCGCCCTCCGGTGAGGTGCTGGCCACCGAGCAGCCGCGCTGGTCCTTCGCGCGGCGCCGCCCGGCCGGCGTCGTCTCGGTGATCTCTCCGTTCAACTTCCCGCTGATCCTCTCCATCAGGTCCGTGGCCCCAGCGCTGGCGCTGGGCAACGCGGTGCTGTTGAAGCCGGATCCGCGCACCACAGTCTCCGGCGGTGTGGCCATCACCCGGATCTTCGAAGAGGCCGGCCTCCCCGCCGGCGTGCTGCACCTGCTGCCCGGTGGCGGAGACGTGGGCAAGGCACTCACCGAGGCCCCTGAGGTGCGCATCATCTCCTTCACCGGTTCCACCGCGGCCGGACGCCTGGTCGGTGAGACCGCCGGCAGGCTGCTCAAGCGCGCGCACCTGGAGCTTGGCGGCAACAACGCCCTGGTCATCCTGCCCGGCGCGGACCTGGACAAGGCCGCCTCGGCCGGGGCCTTCGGCTCCTTCCTGCACCAAGGTCAGGTCTGCATGACCACCGGGCGCCACCTGGTGCACGAGTCGCTGAAGGAGGAGTACATCGCGAAGCTGAGCCAGAAGGCGAAGCACCTTCCCGTGGGCAACCCCGCCGAGGAGGGCATCGCGATCGGCCCGATTATCGATGCCAAGCAGCGCGACCGGATCCACTCGATCGTCCAAGACTCCGCCGCGCAGGGTGGCACGGTGGAGGCCGGCGGCGAGTTCACCGACCTGTTCTACTCCCCCACCGTGATCTCCGGGATCAGCATCGACAACCCGGCCTGGGCCGAGGAGATCTTCGGCCCGGTGGCCCCGGTGATCTCCTTCTCCACCATCGAAGAGGCCGTGGAGATCATCAACGGCAGCGACTACGGACTCTCGGTCGGTGTGCTGGGTGATGTGGGTCTGGCGATGAAGATCGCCGACCAGGTCGACTCCGGCAAGGTCCACATCAACGAACAGACCGTGGGCGATGAGGCGAATGCCCCCTTCGGCGGGGTCGGCGATTCCGGCACCGGCTCCCGGGTCGGCGGGGCGAGCGCGAACATCGAGTCCTTCACCGAGACCCAGTGGCTGACCGTGCGCTCGGAGATCGCTCCCTACCCGTTCTAGACTGCGCATGATCTGCCGGAGGCCGGAAGGGAGCGCTATGAAGTCCCGAGAGAAAGTGGCACTGCTCCTCGTCTGGAGCGCTGTCACGTGGGCTGTGGTCGTCCGCCTGACGCAGGGCGAGGGAACCCTCCTGGTCGTGACAACCGCAATGGTCGCGCTCGGCGTCACCTCAGGAGTGGTGACGCGCAGACGATCCTCTCCTCACACGCCAGCGGAGAACCACTGACGATCGTGCCCCGAATGGAATCCTCCGTTCGGGGCACGACTGTGTAGTCACCGGTGCGTGCCTGAGGGTCAGGCTTCGTCGATGCTGACCTGGGCCTTCTCCTTACGGCCGAAGGCCCAGAGCAGCAGCTCCTCGGGTGCCCCGGTGATTGTGCGCTTCGGGGCAGAGGCCGGGCCAGCCGTCGTCGAGCCGTAGCCGGGGCTGACGAAGGTGATGCGCTGCTTCGCGGAGCGGGCGGCCATGGGGAACATCATCGACCCCTGCTTCCACAGTCGCCGGCGCAGCTTCTCGGAGATGCTGCGCGGATGCTTCGGGTCGAAGTCCGGCTGCGCGCGCAGCACGTCTTCGGTGTGGATGTAGAACTCCGCGGTGTTCATCAGGTCATTCAGCGGCGGGAAGTTCTGCGGGAAGTACGACGGCGGCCCGGCCTGTGCCCGCTCCACCAACGACTCGTACCCGGTGCTGCGCAGATTCTGCAGGGCCTTGCTCGCCCGGTCTCCGACCACAGGGAGGCTCGGACCGATCATCAGGTCCGGGCGGGAATCCCGGATCACGATGTGCAGCGCAAGATCTTCTGCCGCCCATCCTTCACACAGCGTGGGGGCATCTGCGGAGACACTGCGCAGGGCAGTGGCCAGGGCTCGGCGTTGCTCGGAAGCTGTGGAGGTCATAGGCCCAAGTGTATGGTCGGGTGCATCAATTGGGTACGGGAAGGACCATGACATGACACCTCAGGCACGCACCGAAACTTGGCTCGAACCACATGGCTCCCCGGATTCCACGGTGAAGCAGCTGATCGTGCTGATCCTCTTCGTCGGGATCCCGCAGGCCGTGGGATTCCTGGGCAGCCTACTCACCTCGGATCAGACCGACGGCTGGTACGCCGAGGCGGACAAGGCCGCCTGGACTCCGCCGGATGCGGTATTCGGCCCGGTCTGGACCGTGCTGTATCTGCTGATGGGCGTCGGCGCCTGGTTGGTCTGGCGACGCCGGCACAGCGTCAACGCCACCCCGGCCCTGGCGCTCTTCGTGGGACAGCTGGTGCTCAACAGCATCTGGTCCCCGCTGTTCTTTGGCGGCTACCCGATCTTCGGCACTGCGGCGCTCTGGGCGGCGATGGTGCTCATCGTGGTGCTGATGGTCGCGATCGCGCTGACCATCTGGCGGTTCTGGCCGATCTCCCGGATCGGGGCCTACCTGCTGCTGCCGTACCTCGCCTGGACGCTGTATGCCTCCACGCTGAACTTCTACATCGCCCTGATGAACTAGAGCTCCAGCTCCCGCAGCTTGGCCTCGACGTCCGCGTTGGAGGGTTCCACCTGGTGTGAGCCGTCGGGGTAGACGACCACCGGGATCCGTCTGCGCCCCGAGATCTCCTCGGCCACCTTTGCGGCGGCCACGTCCTGCTCCAGGTCGATGTAGTCGTAGTCCAGCTCCAGCGCGTCGAGCTGGGCCTTGGTCCGCCGGCAGTCCCCGCACCACTGCGCGCCGAACATCCGGATCTTGGTCTCTGCTGCCATCGGTTCGATCTCCTTCAGCTGCCCAGGACGTGTTCGAGGGCTTCCTGCAATGTGTGGTGCCGGAACGCGTAGCCCAGGGCCTGGGCCTTCACCGAGGTCACCTGCTGATCCGCGCCGACGATCTCCTTGGCGCCCTGCTCACCGAGGACCAGCTTCGGGCCGAAGGCCGGCACCGGGATCGCCGAGGGGCGACGCATGACCGCGGCCAGCGTCTTGGAGTACTGCTTGGCGGTGACCGGCTCCGGGCCCACGCCGTTGACCGGGCCTTCGGCGTGTGGGTTCAGCGCCAGGTGCACGAAAAGCGAGGCGATGTCATCGATGCTGATCCAGCTCTGCCATTCCTTGTCTCCCAGCGGCCCGCCGGCACCCACGGTGTAGAGCGGGAGCAGCTGGGACAGGGCGCCGCCGGCGGGAGTCTGCACGATCCCGGTGCGGACGATGCCAACCCGGACGCCGGCCTTCTTGGCCGGTGCGGTGCTCTCTTCCCACTTCTTGCAGACCTCGGCGAGGTAGTCCGTGCCGGCCGGTGAGTCCTCGGTGAGGATGGCGCTGCGCAGGGACCGGTCCTCCGGGGTCGCACCGTAGTAGCCGATGGCGGAGCTGCTGATCAGCACCCGGCCACGCTGGTCAGCTTCCTCGAGATGCGCGAGCGTGGTGGCGATCAGCGAGGTGCCCTCCACGCGGGAGTCCAGAACCTTCTTCTTGTGCTCCTCGGTGAAGCGGGCGGCCAGCGGGTGCCCGGCGAGGTGGATCACGGCGTCCACGTCACGCAGCGACTCGGGGTCCAGGGTGCCGGCCTCGGGATCCCAGGCGATCTCCCCGGCGCTGCTGCTTGAGGAGCTTCCGCTGCCGCGGACCATCCGGCGGACCTCGATGCCGGCGCCGCCGAGCAGCGCGCAGACCTGACGTCCGATCAGCCCGGAGGCGCCGCTCACGGCCACGACCTTGATCGGGGCGGCCTCGGGCAGGTGGTTCGTGTCTTGGTTCAGCTGTGAGGCCAGACGGCCATGGGACTGGTGGAAGGCGAGGTCATCGCTGCTCTGCCGGCCGCGGTAGGCGAAGATCCGGTTGAGCTCGGTCTCGAACTGGCGGGCGACCACCTTCTGGACCGCGGCGGGGAGCCGGTCCACCACGGGCAGCTCGTAGGTGACCTTCTCGCGCAGGACCATGCCGGCGCCGTCGTCTTCGAAGCTGCGGTCATGCCGCCAGGACTTCGCGGGGCCGGAGATCATCTCATCGGAGAAGCTGTGGCCGGCCTTGAAGTTGGTGTGCCGCGAGCGCCACTTGGTGTAGCCGCGCATCGGCAGCGAGCTGGCCGAGCCGGCCATGTCCATCAGCCCGGCGAGCGTGGTGCCGAAGAGGCTGGGCATGTTGATCCCGAGCACCGACTCCGAGCCGTCCTGCAGACCGTTGCTGGGCTCCTCGATCACCCGACCGGCGAAGGGCGGATGCAGCCGCACCAGCGCACCCGGACGGGCGTACCAGTCGAAGACGTCTTCACGGGAGAAGGGCAGGTGGGTCTCGTACTCGAAGATCGGCATAATGCCTCCTGGTAGACCTGGCGCGGCAGCTTAGCCGGAACGCTACCAGGCCGCACTGCCCGGTGGCTGGGTGTTGCTGGTCGACTCCCAGCCGCGTCCGCTTCGGAGACTGCGCGATGCTAATCTCAGGCCATGCCGGTTCGTCACACTCGCCGCGCCCGCGCTGCGCGCCGGCGAAGCAGACGCGTCGCCGCCTCGGGCAGCGACCTGACCCAGGAGCAGTGGTTCCGCATCCTTGAGGCCTGGGCGTGCTGCGCCTATTGCGGGGCCGAGGGCGCTCCGCTCCAGAAGGACTGCGTCTCCCCCATCTCACGGGGCGGTCGCTACACGCTCGAGAACGTCGTGCCGGCCTGCGCGTCCTGCAATGCGAGCAAGTCCAATGACGAGGTCACCTCCTGGATCCGACGACGGCGCTTCGACGAGCCGGCGTTCCTGCGACGGTGGGTCGAGATCACCCGCGCGCTGCGCGCGGAGGACGCGCCGAGCTGATCACGCCGCGTCCCCGGACCCATGTCCTGGGGCGCTGAAGTCGACGTGCTCGGAGGCTCGCGTCCGTGTCCCACCCCTGTGACAGAGTGGTCTCGTGAGCATCTCCAGCACGAACACAGCCCGCCCTGACTCCTCCGCCGCCGAGCGCGATCCGGCCTTCTACACCGAGGCCCGCGAGCGCCTGGCCGCTCTGGCCGGAGCCGAGGTGGACTTCCGTGACGGCCAGTTTGAGGCGATCTCAGCGCTGGTCCAGGATCGACGTCGGGTGCTGGTGGTGCAGAAGACCGGCTGGGGCAAGTCCGCGGTCTACTTCCTCGCCGCGCACCTGCTGCGCAGCCGCGGACGCGGGGTCAGCCTGATCGTCTCCCCGCTGATCGCTCTCATGCGTGACCAGATCGCCGCCGCCACCCGAGCCGGGGTGCGCGCCCAGGCGGTCAGCTCGGCGAACGCCCACGAGTGGGACTCCATCATGGAATCCCTGCGCAATGACGAGCTCGACGTGCTGCTGATCTCCCCAGAACGCCTGGCCAACCCGCGCTTCCGCGACGAGGTGCTCCCCGGGCTGCTGCAGCGCATGGGCATGCTCGTGGTCGATGAGGCGCACTGCATCTCGGACTGGGGTCACGACTTCCGGCCGGACTACCGGCGCATCGGGGAGATCGTGCGTAACCTCCCCGCCGAGGTCCCGGTGTTGGCCACCACCGCCACCGCGAACTCGCGGGTGGTCGATGATATCGCCGCCCAGCTCGCCCCCGCGGGGGAAGCCTCCGCAGCTGAGGGTCCAGACAAGGAGGTCATGGTGCTGCGCGGCACGCTCAGCCGGGAATCCCTGCGCCTGGGCGTGCTCTCGCTGCCGGATTCCGAGCAGCGCATCGCCTGGCTGACCCAGCACCTGAAGGACCTCACCGGCAGCGGGATCGTGTATGCGCTGACCATCTCCCAGGCCACCGATCTCGCCGCGCATCTGAATGCCCACGGCTATCAGGTCGCCGCCTACACCGGGCAGACCGACCCGGATGAGCGCCAGCAGCTGGAGCAGGCGCTGAAGGACAACACCGTGAAGGCGCTGATCGCGACCAGCGCGCTGGGCATGGGATTCGACAAACCCGACCTCGGGTTCGTGGTCCACCTCGGCGCTCCCTCCTCCCCGGTCTCCTATTACCAGCAAATCGGCCGTGCCGGACGCGCCGTGGACAGCGCCGACGTGCTGCTGATGCCCGGCAAGGAGGACATCCGGATCTGGGAGTACTTCGCCCAGGCCTCGATGCCCACCCAGGAGCGCGCCGACGCCGTGCTCGGCGCCCTGTCTCCGGAGACCACGCTATCGGTCGCCAAGCTCGAGGCCATGGTGGAGATCCGCCGCTCCCCGCTGGAGCTACTGCTGAAGGTCTTAGAGGTCGACGGCAGCGTCCGCCGGGTCTCCGGCGGCTGGCTCTCCACCGGTCGCCCCTGGACCTACGACGCCGAACGCTATGACACCATCCTGGCGATGCGCCGGGCCGAGCAGCAGCTCATGCTCGACTACGAGCGGCTCCCCGCCGGGGTCTGCCGGATGGTCTTCCTGGCCCATGCCCTCGACGACGAGGAGGCCCAGCCCTGCGGGCGCTGTGACACCTGCGCAGACACCTGGTTCCCGCACGATGTCTCCCAGTCCGCGCTCTCCGAGGCCAAGGACAGCCTGGACCGGGTCGGTCTGGAGATCGCCCCGCGCAAGCAGTGGCCCACCGGGCTCAACGCCCTGGGGATCGATCTCAAGGGCAAGCTGCCCGCCGAGGCGCAGGCCCAGCCCGGACGGGCCCTCGCCCGGCTGAGCGACCTCGGCTGGGGCACCCCGGTGCGCGAGGCGCTCCAGGGCGCCGACGCCGAGGTCTCCGAACAGCTGGTGCGCGGAGCGATCCGGGTCTTGGCCGAATGGGGCTGGTCGCGGCGACCCGACGTCGTCGTCTCGATGCCCTCACGGAGGCATCCGCTGCTGGTGGACTCGACCGCCCGGGCGCTGGCCCAGGTCGGGCGGCTCCCCTACGCGGGGGCGCTGGAGTGGGCCGAGGGTGGTCCCACGAGCACCCCGGACACCAACAGCGCGTTCCGGCTGGCCGGACTGCTGGGGAAGTTCGCGGTGCCCTCGGCGCTTGCCGAACAGATCGACGGCGCCGCGGTGCTGCTGGTCGATGACGAGGTCGTCTCGCGCTGGACGCTCACCGTGGCCGCCCGAGAGCTGCGCGGCGCAGGGGCGGCCGAGGTGCTGCCCTTCGCACTGGGCATGCGCGGCTGATCCGGATTGATCCGGGCTGGTCTGGGCTGATCCGGGCAGCCTCCAACTGCTGCGGCGCGGGCGGCGATCCTGGATACTCCCAGGTCCAGCCACCAGGATGAGGAGCATTGCCAGATGTCAGCTCCCGGCCACCGGCATCCCCTGAGGAAGGACCACCTGTGAACTCGCAGACCCCGCACACCGCCCATGAGCCCTCAAACACGCACCGCTCGGTCTGGCTGGACAGCTACTCCCCCGAGTCCATCCCGACCGACTCGTTCACCGAGGGTGCGCACTATGACACCGTCGTCGCCGGAGCCGGGCTGACCGGGTTGACCACGGCGGTGCTCCTGGCCCGGGCCGGGCACAAGGTCGCGGTGCTCGAGGCCAGGGCGGTCGGCGTGGTCGCCACCGGCAACACCACCGCGAAGCTCTCGCTGCTGCAGGGCACCACCCTTTCCAGCATCCGCAAGCACCACTCGGATGAGGTGCTGCAGGCCTATGTGGACGGCAACCATGAGGGCGTCTCCTGGTTGGTGCGCTACATGCAGGAACACGGGGTGCCGTTTCAGCAGCGCACGGCCTACACCTATGCCACCACCGAATCCGGCCTCTCCGCCGTGAACCAGGAGTTCGCCGCCTGCCAAGCGGCTGGGCTGCCGGTGACCTGGACCGATCAGACCGATCTGCCGTTCGAGGTCAGCGGGGCCGTGGCCCTGGAGAAGCAGACCCAGTTCCACCCGATGGAGGTGCTGGCCGCTCTGGCCGCCGAGCTGCGCGAACGCGGCGGGGAACTCATCGATGGCGTGCGGGTGACCGGGGCGACCTCGCACGGGCCTGACGGTGACTCGGCGGGCGCAGCTGCCGCCGCGGGATCCCATTCGGGAACTCCGCGAGCCTCTGCCGAGGACGACACCGAGGGCTCCCCGCTGGACCCGGCGGTGGATGAGGCGCCGCTGACCATCGAGACATCACAGGGACCGGTGACCGCGGGACGGCTGATGCTCGCCACCGGGGTCCCGGTGCTCGATCGCGGCGGCTACTTCGCCAAGCTCAAACCCAACCGCTCCTACGCGATGACCTACCGGGTGCCCGGGGCTCCGGTCAGCATCCCGAAGGGCATGTATCTCAGCGCGGACACCCCCGGCCGGACGCTGCGCACCGTCCCGGTCCACGGCGAGGAGCTGCTGCTGATCGGCGGCAACGACCACGTCGTCGGCCGATCCCCCTCGGAGCGCGCCGCCGTGGATGACCTCGAGGCCTGGGCGCAGGAACACTTCCCCGGCGCCCAGCGCACCCACGTCTGGTCCGCCCAGGACTACCGCACCGCGCAGTACGTCCCGTTCTTCGGCACCCTGCCCCGCGGCGGCGGCAAGATCTACCTGGCCACCGGGTACAACAAGTGGGGCATGTCCAACGCGGTGGCCGCCGCCCTGGCCATCTCCGCGCAGATCCTCGGCGGGCATATGGAATGGGCCGAGACGCTGAGCGCACGTGCCGTGACACCCTCCGATGTGTTCACCGGGATCAAGGACAACCTCGAGGTCGGCGGAACACTGGTCGCCGGCTGGGTCGGCGCCGAGCTGCATGCCCTGCCCGAGGACGTCCCCGCCGAGGGCGAGGGCCAGGTGGGCCGCGATCACGGGACACCGGTCGGGGTCTCCACGGTGAATGGTCAGACCTGCAAGGTCTCCGCCGTCTGCCCCCACCTGGGTGGGGTGCTGAAGTGGAACGACGCGGCCCTGTCCTGGGACTGCCCGCTGCACGGCTCGCGCTTCGCCGCCGACGGGGAGCTGCTGGAAGGACCTGCGGTCACGAATCTCTCGCGACGCTGAAGACCGGCGGTTCCTCGACCTGGAAGTCCCGCGGGTAGGAGGCCTGGGCGCCCACGCGGGTGGTCGCCGAGGCGGCGAACCGGGCGGCGATGGCTGCTGCCGTCTCCAGGTTGTCCCCGCAGGTGATCCGCCCGAGCAGAGCCCCGGCGAAGGCGTCCCCCGCGCCGCTGGTGTCGACGGCCTGCACCTCCACGCTGGGCACATACACCGTGGCGTGGCCGGAAGCGTGGATGCTCGCACCGGCCGCCCCGCGGGTGACGATCAGTGTTTCGATGCCCAACGCCGCGGCAAGGTCCTCAGGTTGAGAACCCGGCTCCGCCGCGCCGGCGCGCTCCAGCAGCGCGGCGGCCTCACCCTCGTTGACGATCACCAGGTCCACATCGCGCAGATCCAACGTGCGCTCGGGAAGCGGCGAAGCGTTCAGCGCGACCTTGACCCGCGCTGCGCGGGCTTTCGCCGCGGTCTCCAGGACGGTGTCCAGCGGGACCTCCAGGCTGAGCAGGATCCAGCCGGCCCCGGCCAGCAGCTCCTGCGGGCAGTCCTGCGCCCGCAGCTCCGCATTGGCCCCGGGGACCACCACGATGGTGTTCTCCCCGTCGCTGCGCACGGTGATGAACGCCATCCCCTGCGCAGCGCGGCCCGGCGTGACGGCGTCGACGTGCACTCCGGCCTCGCGCAGCGAGCGCACCGCCTCGGCGCCGGCGGCGTCGGACCCGCAGCGCGCGATCAGGTGCGACTGGGCGCCGACCAGCGCTGCGGCCACGGCCTGGTTCGCGCTCTTGCCGCCGGTGGCGGTCTCCGAGCCGGTGGCCAGCAGCGTCTCCCCGGGCTGCGGGAACTCGGGAAGCTGCGCGGTGATGTCCCGGTTCACCGATCCCATGACCAGCAGTGACATGGCTGTCCTTCCTCCTCTGCGGCAACTCTGCCCCATGATGCCAGCGATGCACCCAGCACCGCCGCCGAAGCGAAAGAAAGATGGTCACGCTTCGCGCAGATTCACGCCACGACGGCGTCCTGCGGGGACAGGATCACCTCTGAGTCAGACGCCTTCCTTGTCCCGCTGATCCGCCGGGCCGAAGATCTTCCCCGCAGGGGTCTGCAGGGTATGCCGGTCCGCGAGCTCGGGATGGTGCATATCCAGCGCAGGACGCTCGGAACGGATCCGCGGCAGCGAGTAGAAGTTATGCCGCGGCGGTGGGCAGGAGGTCGCCCACTCCAGCGATCCGCCGAAGCCCCACGGATCATCCACCAGCACCTTCTTGCCCTTGCGCGAGGTGATCCAGACATTCCAGAAGAACGGGATCAGCGAAGCACCCAGCAGCATGGAGAACACCGTGGAGAACTGGTTCATCGTGGTGAACCCGTCTTCGACCATGTAATCCGCATAACGACGCGGCATGCCCATCACGCCCAGCCAGTGCTGGATCATGAACGTGCCGTGGAAGCCCACGAAGAGCATCCAGAAGTTGATCTTGCCCAGACGCTCATTGAGCATCCTGCCCGTCCACTTGGGCCACCAGAAGTAGAACCCGGCGAACATCGCGAAGACCACGGTGCCGAAGACCACGTAGTGGAAGTGCGCCACCACGAAGTAGGTGTCGGAGACGTGGAAATTCAACGGGGGCGCCGCGAGGATCACACCGGTGAGCCCGCCGAAGAGGAAGGTCACCAAAAAGCCCAGGCTCCAGAGCATCGGGGCCTCGAAGGTCAGCGACCCTCGCCAGAGCGTGCCGATCCAGTTGAAGAACTTCACCCCGGTGGGCACCGCGATCAACATGGTCATCAGCGCGAAGAACGGCAGCAGCACCGCACCGGTGACATACATGTGGTGGGCCCACACGGTCACCGACAGGGCGCCGATGGCGATG